>DASYBU010000006.1:0-128538 GCA_036500605.1 Burkholderiaceae bacterium | reverse complement strand
AAAAACTGGAGAAACAATGCAGAAAAGAAAATTGGGAAAAAGCGATCTCGAAGTTTCAGCACTCGGCCTGGGCTGCATGGGGATGAGTTTTTCGTATGGGGAGCCCAAAGACACGCAGGAGATGATGACGCTGCTGCGCGCCGCCGTGGATCGAGGCGTGACGTTTTTCGATACGGCGGAGGTGTATGGGCCGTACACGAATGAAGAGCTTGTGGGCGAGGGGCTGAAGCCGGTGCGCAAGCGCGTGACGATTGCCACGAAGTTTGGGTTCAAGATTGGCGCGCCGGCCGGCGGCACGGCGTGGGATCGGCTGAACAGCCGGCCGGAACACATCAAGGAAGTGGCCGATGCGTCGCTGAAGCGGCTGCAGACGGATGTGATCGATTTGTTTTATCAGCATCGCGTCGACCCGGCAGTGCCGATTGAAGACGTGGCCGGCGCGGTGAAGGATCTGATTGCAGTGGGCAAGGTGCGTCACTTTGGGCTCTCCGAAGCGGGCGCGGAGACGATTCGGCGCGCGCATGCGGTGCAGCCGGTGACGGCGGTGCAGAACGAATACTCGCTGTGGTGGCGTAAGCCGGAAGAGGATTTGATTCCGGTGCTCGAGCAGCTGGGCATTGGCCTGGTGCCGTATAGCCCGCTGGGCCGCGGATTCCTGACCGGCAAGATGGATGAGAACACGCGGTTTGGAAAATCGGATTTTCGCAGCGGGCTGCCGCGGTTCGCGCCGGAGGCGTTGAAGGCGAATCAGCAATTGATTGCTCTGCTGGATCGGCTGGCGAAAAAGAAGCAGGCGACGCCGGCACAGATTGCGCTGGCCTGGCTGCTGGCGCAAAAGCCGTGGATCGTGCCGATCCCGGGTACGACCAAGCTGCACCGGCTGGAAGAGAACGTCGGCGCGGCCAGCGTGGAGCTGAGCGCCGATGACCTGCGCGATATCGAAACGGCCGCCGTGCAGATCAAGGTGCAGGGCAGCCGTTATCCGGAAGCGCTGCAGAAGATGGTCGGGCGCTAACGGGTTATTTGATCGAAGTGGGCTTGGGCGGCTCGATCGGCTTCAGACCGCCGCAATCGGCGCCCAGCCAGTGCGCCTCGCCGTTGAGCGTGACCGTTTCCGGCTTGCCGTTCTTCATGTGCGTGACGCGGGTCTTGTTGGTGTAGCCGTTGCCGTTGCCGAGCAGCGTGATGTCGCTGTCGCCTTCGGTGCCGGATTCCGCGCAGACGAAGTGCGTGTGGATGGTGCCGCTTCCGCGCTTGACGTCATAGGTGCAGCGCTGCTTGCCATCCGTCACCGGCGGTGCGTTGCGCTCGGCCTGTTCCTTGCTGATGCAGCTCTTGATGGTGAACGTGCCGCCGGCCATGTTCATCTGCACGCCGTGGCTGGCCATCATCTGGTCCAGCATCTTGCGCTGCTCGGGCGGCATATTGGCCATCTGCTTCTGCATGGCGTCCATCTTGGCCTGCTGCTCGGGCGAGAGCTCCGGCTTCTGGCTCATTTCCCACAGGCCCGGCTTGATGCTCTGGGCCAGAGCGGGCAGGGCAAGGCAAAACAGCAGGGCGACCGGGAGATTTCGCAAGATGACGCGCATAACGGGCTCCTTTGACGGTGCCCAAGTCTACGCAATCACCCCGGCCGTGTCTTCCATCCGACTGCTGACCTCGCCCAGATGGTGCAGCGTGTCGCCGAACTGCAGCTCCATCGCCGTCAGGCGCTTGAAGTAGTGGCTGCCGATGTATTCGTCCGTCACGCCGATGCCGCCGTGCAGCTGCGTGCATTGCTGGCCCACATAGCGCATCGACTGGCCCAGTTGCAGCTTGGCCTGCGAGAGCGCGCGGCGGCGCTCGGGCTCCGGCGCGGTCAGCTTGAGCGTGGCGAAGTAGCTCATCGAGCGGGCCAGCTCCAGCTGCATCTTCACATCGGCCATGCGGTGGCGCAGCGCCTGGAAGCTGGCGATCGTGACGCCGAACTGCTTGCGCGTGTTCAGGTATTCGGCGGTCAAGGCGACGAGGCGGTCCATCGCGCCGACGGCTTCGCCGCAGAGGGCGGCGATGCCGATGTCCACGGCCTGTTCCAGCACGGCGAGACCTTGTTGCGGGCCGACCAGTTCGATCGCCGGGCTGCCGGCAAAGCTCACTTCGGCGGCGCGTGAGCCGTCTTGCAGGCTGTAGGCGCGCGTGCTGACGCCGTTTGCGGCGCGTTCGACCAGGTAGAGCGCAATGCCGCCCTCGGCCTGTGCGGAAACGATGAAGGCATCGGCCACGTCGCCGGCCGGGACCAGGCTCTTGGTGCCAGTAATTTGGCCGTTAGCGAATTGGGCCTTCACGCTGTCGAGCCGGTAACGAGCACCGGGCTCCTGGTAGGCCAGCACGACCATCGCCTCGCCGCCGGCGATCTTCGGCAGCCATTCGGCCTGTGCGCCTGAAGGCGCATGCGCCAGCACGCAAGGCGCGATCAGCGCGGCCTGCGCATAAGGCTCCATGACGATGCCGCGGCCCAGTTCTTCCATCACGACCATCGCGTCCACGGGGCCGAAGCCCAGGCCGCCTTGCTCCTCGGGCACGGCCAGGCCCATCAGCCCGAGGCCGACGAGGCCGTCCCACGCCTGGCGCGAGAAGCCGCCGGCTTTCACGTTGGCGTGGCGGCGTGCGAAGTCGTAGTCCTTGTCGACCCAGCGGCGCACCGCATCGCGCAGCGATTCCTGGTCTTCGGTGAAGTTGAAATCCATGATCAGCCGTTCCTTAACCGAGCACCGTCTGCGCGACGATATTGCGTTGCACCTCGTTCGAGCCGCCGTAGATGGTGGTCTTGCGGGTGTTCAGATAGCTCGCGGCCAGCGGCGCGCAATGGGCCGCGCCCACATACTCGCCTTGCCAGCCGGCTTCCATCGCTTCCTCGATGAAGGGCAGGGCGAAGGGGCCGGCAGCCAGCATCAGCAGCTCGGTGTAGCGCTGCTGGATTTCACTGCCGCGAATCTTCAGGAGGCCCGCCACGTCGAGGCTTTGCTTGCCGCTCTTCTCGGCGGAGAGCACGCGCAGCACCATCATTTCAAGCGCAACGACATCCACTTCGAGCAGCGCGATCTGGTCGCGGAAGCGCGCGTCTTCCCACAAGCCTTCGGCCTTCGCCACCTGCTTGAGCCGCTCCAGCTCGCGCTTGGCCCGGTGCACGTCGGCGATGTTGGTGCGCTCATGGGCCAGCAGGTATTTGGCGTAGGTCCAGCCCTTGTTCTCCTCACCGATCAACTGGTCGGCGGGCACTTCCACGTTGTCGAAGAAGACCTCGTTGACCTCGCACTCGCCGTCCAGCATCTTGATCGGCCGCACCGTCACGCCGGGCGACTTCATGTCGATCAGCAGGAAGGAGATGCCGGCCTGCGGCTTGACGGTGGGGTCGGTGCGCACGAGGCAGAAGATCCAGTCGCCGTATTGCGCGAGCGTGGTCCAGGTCTTCTGGCCGTTGACGATGTACTTGTTGCCTTGGCCTGAAGTGACAAGTTCAGCACGCGTCTTCACCGAAGCCAGATCGGAGCCCGAGCCCGGTTCGCTGTAGCCCTGGCTCCACCAGACCTCGCCGCTCATGATGCCGGGCAGGAAGCGCTGCTGTTGCTCGGGCGTGCCGAAGGCCATGATCACGGGCGCCACCATCACCGGGCCGAAGGGCACAATGCGCGGCGCGCCGGCCAGCGCGCACTCTTCCTCGAACAGATGGCGCTGCACGGTGCTCCATCCCGGGCCGCCGAACTGCTTGGGCCAAGCCCAGCCATGCCAGCCCTTGCGGCCGAGGATGCGGGCCCAGCCCTGGATGTCTTCGCGGCTCTGGCGCAGGCCGTTCTTGACCTTGTATGCGGTGGCCGCAGGCAGGTTCTCGGCCACCCACTGCCGGATCTCGGCGCGGAAGGCTTGCTCCTCCCGCGTGAAACTCAGGTCCATGCTGTCTCCTTGATTCCCAAGGATTTCATCACGCGATGCGGTGCCCGGACTGTCGCGTGGCCGACAAGGTGAGCAGCTTTGTGGAGATTCACATAACGAGATGTTTCAGCGTAGCCTCAGCCTCTGACGGGGATCAGATGCGGATCAGATTGCCGCGACCCGAGTAGGCGAAGACGGGCGTCTGCACCTTGCACTCCCCGATGCTCTTGCAGATCACCGTGGACGCCTGCACGACCTGCTGCTGGACCTGCTCGCGGAAGACCGTTTCGAGCGTCTTGGTATCGCCCGCCTCGGCCAAGCCGCGCATCAGCGTGTAGGTGAACAGGCCGCCATTGGGCTTGGCTTCGAGCGAGAGCTCCTCGGGCTGCGAGGCCGCCAGCACCGCGAAGTTGCGGCTCGATTGCATGGGGCTGGCCTCCATCGCGCGGGTCATCTGCGCGGGCTCGGGCACGACCGTGCCGCTGCGTACGGTCACGCCGCGCGAGGACACGACGGCGCTGGGCATCATCTTGGCCACGCCGCCCGAATGGCAGGTGTCGACGATCAGCACGAGGCGGCGGGCGGGCAGGTTGCCGACGAGGCTTTGCAACTGCCAGAAGTCGATCGCGTTGGGATCGCTCGGGCCGGCGAAGTCGGACAGCACCGGCAGGCCGAAGCCCGAGGGGCCGAACTCCTTGGGCGCGCCGTGGGCCGAAATCGCGATCAGCACGAGGTCGTCCTCCTGCACGAGGCCGGCGAGGGTGGTCAGCTGTTGTCGCAAGTTAGCGCTCGTCGCCTTGCCATCGAGCAGCACGCCGATATGGTTCTGCTCAAACCCCATCTTGCGCAGCGCGCCGACCATGGTGCGCACATCCTGCGCCACGCCGGGCAGATCGCCGGGTTCGAGCTGCGGGCGCAGCCGCGCGCGCACGGGGCCGTAGTCCGACACGCCGACCACGAGGGCGAAGCGGCGAGCCGGCGGCGGCAGGGGGCCTTCGGCCTTGAGCGCATCGGGCGCGCTGGCCAACGTCTGGTTCTGGACATTCGGCGCAGGCGGCGGAGAGCTTCCGGGCAGGGCCGTGCCACCGCTAACGGCTGAATTCCCCGGCAGGCCCATCACCATCGCCTGGATCTGGTTGGCGTCGAGCGCACGCAGCTGGCGGCCGACCTTCTCCGCCAGATCGGCCGACGCCTTCTCAGCCGCCTGCTCGAGCGAGCGGCGCTCGCCAAACTCTTTCAGCCCCGGCGCGAGGCTGGCGACCATGCGGCCCAGGCCTGTTTCGGCCACCAGCACGCTGCGGCCGACGAACACGCGCGCCGAGAGGCGCACCTCGCCCATCGCCATGTCGCTGCCGGGGCGCGGCCGCACATTGCGGTACAGCGAGAACACCAGCGAGAAACCCGCATCGGCCGCGAAGGTCACGATCATGTTCGGGCCCTGGTCGAGCAGCGCGTAGGTGCGCGCATCGGGCTGCACGACCTTGAGGCCTTGCTTCAGGAACTCGGACTCCAGTGCGAGCGTGGCGACCTGCACGATCGGGTCGCTGCGCACGGGCGCGTCGGGCTGCTCCTTGCGGTAGAGCACGGTGACGATGTCGGTGCGGACGGGGCCGATCGGCGCAGCGGGTGCGGGCGGCGGCGCGCTCGGCGCAGGCTTTGTCGCAGCCAGCAATGAAGGCGAGGCCGCACCCATGCCGATCAGGGCAAGGGTCTGGCGGCGCTTGTGTTGATTTCGGTTCTTCATTTCAGCTGCCCTCATTGCTAGGCGCGGTGAACAGTGCAATCAAAGGTCCGGTCAAGCGGAGACCGCAGAACCGGCTTTGCCGGGCTGCTGGTCTCGCCCCCTTGAGGGGGAGGCGCGAAGCGCTTCGGGGGTGGGCCATTTCACTCCCAGCGCGTCTTGCGCAGTGAGGCATCGGTCAGGATGGCGTAGTCGCCTTCCTGCGGCTTGTAGTCGGGCGCAAGCGTCTGCACGGTGCACTGGCTCGTCTCGGTGCCCACGCTGCTGCAGCGGATCAGCGCCACGGCCTTGGTGCTGCCGAAGATCTCGCGGTCACCGAGCTTGACGATCTTGGGGCGGTAGACGACAAGTTCATCGTCAGCCTGCAAGCCCAGCTGCTGGCCACCGAAGATGCCGACGTCCGGACCCTCGACGCTGATGAGCCGCGCCTGCGGCCGCAGGATCGCCTCGATGCGTTGGCCCGCGCCGATGAAGGCACGGCGCAGTGCGCGCTGATAGTCGGCCGCAAGACGCTGCCGGACCAGCGGCGCCTCGGGGTTCTCGCCGGGCTGCAATACAGCGCGCTCGCCGTTGACCAGACCGTTGCGGCCCTCGACCTGCACCGCCGTGCCGAACAGGTACTTGCCGGTGTACATGTCCTTCATCTGCACGGACAGCAGCACGCTCGTGTAGGCCGCCTGCAGGCCGCCTTCGAGCGGGCGGAACTCCTGCGTGGCCGAGATGATCTGCGCGTCGACGACGATGTCGGCATGCTCGGCGGTGACGGTCGAACGCAGGTCGTAGACCTCGAAGCGGCGGCTGCGCAGGATGGTGTCGGTGAACAGGCGCGTGAGGCCGGCCGGCGTGATGTCCACGAGCTTGCTCATCTCGGCCGGGAACATGCGCGACTCCTTGCTGTCGTCGATCCGCAGCATGTCCACATAGACCTTGGTCATGCGGCCCTGGTCGAGCAGGCGGACGCGGCCGAAGTCGACGCCGTTGGGCATTGCGACGCTGCCGCTCGATTGCGCGAGCGCGGAGCCCATCCCGGCGGCCAGGCCGAGTGCGATCAGCAGGCTCGCAGCCAGGCGTCTCGAAAAGACGATCATCATTTGGTGTCCTTCTTGGGCGGCGGCGTTTTCTTGGCGGCGGGCTTCGGCGCCGGGGCCTTGGTGGCAGGAGCGGGCGCCGGTTTGGCGACGACGGCTTTGGGCGGCGCCAGCAGCTTCTTGCAGGCCTCGGCCGCGGTCTCATACGCATAGACCGATTCGGCGCTCGGGATCGGGCGGATCTGCGTGTCGCCGAGATAGAGCGTGGCGTGGCGCGCCTGGCCCTCGCGGTTCACGAAGATCAATCGCATCAGCTGCGCGTTGCCCCATTCGTCATAGCGGTCGCTGACCTTTTGCTGGATCCTGGCCAGCGCGAGCGTCTGATCGCTGCTGCGCAGGCGGTGGTCTTCGCCGAGCAGGCGCAGGGCCAGGCCTTGCTCGCCCGCATTGACGGGGCTGGCGTCGTCAAAGGCATTGACGAAGCTGAAGCCGTCGGCCTTCTCGGCGCCGGCGCTGCCGAAGTAGCTGCGGGCGAAGGCTTCGCGGTCGCTCTGGGGCACGGAGGCGTCGAACATGCGGCCGGCTTCCACGCGATCGCATTCGCCCACGCGCAGCAGCATGCCCGGCGCATCGTTACGGAACAGCGCGCCCTTGAAGAGCTCGGTCGGGTCCGGCGATTTCTTCATCGCCGTGAACACGTCCTTGGCATCGACCAACTCCTGCGGCTTGCCGGCGTCCACAAAGAGGAAGGCCTTCTTGCGATTGAAGATCGAAGCGATGAAACCGCCCGACTGGCCGGTGCTCAGGTCCACACCCTTGAGTGCCGTCTCGATGGACATCGGTGCCAGCGGCGCGGCGGCGACGATGAAATCCTTCATCAGCGGCAGCGATTGCAGCAGCGAGGCCGCCTGCTTCTCGCGCGCGATCTCGGCCACCGAATGCGTGAAGCTGACGGTCAGCGCACCGAAGGCGGCAATGCCGGTCATGGTGCGCAGATAGGCTTTGGTGCGGCGCACGACGTCGTCGGCCTCGGTGCGATAGCCGGCAAACTGCTGCGGGTTGGCCTTCTGCAGGTAGCTCAGTGCCAGGTTCTGCGCGGCCAGATCCTTCGAGAACTGCGAGACCGTCATGCCGGCCAGGTCCTTGTCGACGAAGGCCAGGTCGTCGGCATTGAGGCTGGCGCGCAACTGGCTCTGATCCTCGCCACCTTCCGCGCCGCCGAGCTTGTTGCGTTCGGTGATCGCGGCGAACAGCAGCTTGGCGGCCTGCTCGCGACGGTCGATCAGCTTGCCGTAGTCGACGCGCAGGCCTTCGAGATCCTTCTGCGTGCGCTCCAGCAGCTTGGCCGTGACGCGTGCGCCGACGGTCAGCCCGGCCACGGTCAGGATGCGCCGCGCCTGGCCTTCGGTCAGCCCGACGCCGGGCGGCAGCGTGATCGTTTCGGCCGCCAAGGCCTGGGGGTCGTCGATCATCCTGGCCAGATAATCGTCGAGTGCGTGCAAAGCGACGCCGCTGACGGTCTGCTTGAGCAGCGTGGTGGCGGCCTTGGTGAACACATCGCCGAACAGGCTGCTCAGGCCACCGCTGTTGCCCGAGGCCAGGCTGGCGGCGCCCATGTCGGTTGCAGCCACCATCGCGGCCAGCGCCTCGGCCGACTTGCGCTGACGCATTTCGGCGCGGATCAGGTTGAGCACGCCGATCAGCTCATCGCCGCGCACCGTGCCCTTGGCGAACAGGGCGGCCGTGGCCGGTGTGATCGGCATCCGCGCCTGCTGGTTGGCCGCAGCCACCGCGGCGGCGGCCTGGGGCGAGAGGTTCAGCGGCATCTGCCGCGGCGGCCGCCCGGGCTGGTTTTGCGGCTGGCCCTGGCCGGTCAGGGCGTTGATCAGGCTCTTGACGGCGTCGGCCGAGAGCTGGGCCTGGGCGCCCATGCTGAATGTGGCGAGAGAAAGAGCGGTGACCAGGACGGTCAGCCGGGCAAGTCTGGAACGTTGACGGGACTGCTGGTGACGGCTGCTCATCCAGGGACTCCTGCAAGTGCCGTCCGAGCCCATCAAGCGCTCAGGAATGGCACTCAGATAACGAGTTACATCGACTTACAACAGAGCTTTGAGTGTAGGGTGGGCGCCTGTGGCCGGAAAACAAAAACGGCCCCTCGGGGCCGTTTTTTGATGAGCCATCGCTCAGTGACTGCTCGAAGCGTCTCAGCGCTTTTGCACCGTCTTGCGACGCGAGAAGAACACGCCCATCAGCGCGAGGCTGGCCAGGGCCAGGGAGCCCGGCTCCGGGACCTTCTTGGTGGTGTTGCCGCACTGTGCGGAAGTGCCGGTGCAGGCAGAGCCGGCGACCGACAGCAGCTTGAAGTAGTCGTCACCCTGGGTCAGGTTGGTGCCGCTGCCGTAGGCCGAGTTGTAGGCCGTGATCAGCCACCAGCTGGAGCCCACGCTGGAGCCGCTGGCCGTCGGCGTCACGCCGCTACCGGCATCGGTGTCCGTCGCGCCGTTGACCAGGTTGTAGGCGTAGGGCGTCGTGTTGTCTTGCGTCAGGTTGGCATAGTTGCCCACCAGCGACCAGCCTGCGGCGTTCATGCCCGAGAGCGAGCCCGCCGTGCCGTTGAGCGTCGGCGGGGTGGTGCCGGTGTAGCGGAACACGGAGATGTCCGCATCGCCGCTGACATAGCCCAGGTCGATGCCGGTCAGGAAGGTGCTGGTCGTGAAATTCAGCAGGACGGCTTCGGTGTAGGTGCCGTTGTTGTCCAGCGCGTGATTGGGAGCGGCACTGCCGTCCGAGTCCATGCCCAGGCCACCGCCGCTGTAGTACTGCAGTTGCGAGGAATAGCCGTT
This sequence comes from Burkholderiaceae bacterium, assembly GCA_036500605.1. Taxonomy (GTDB): domain Bacteria; phylum Pseudomonadota; class Gammaproteobacteria; order Burkholderiales; family Burkholderiaceae_C; genus JAFALK01. Next base: position 119,017 of record DASYBU010000006.1, on the reverse strand, counting down.
GGAGTCGGGAGTCGTCTTGACCGTCCAGTTGCCCGTCACGCCGCTCGTGCCGTTGTTGGTGACGTAGGCGCCGGTCGTCGTGAGCGCAGTCGCGCCGGAGCTGGCAGTGTCCACACCCGCTCCGCCGGAGACGCTGTTGTACGTCCAGGTGTCCACAGCATGCGCGCTGAATGCCGCCGCGAGACCCACGACCAAGGTCGCGATGCGGATGAGTGGCTTGTTCATGTCGATTCCCTCTTTTTGCGTAGCGCGGGCCTTACTGGCCGGCTGTTGCCGAGATTGAAGCAATTGCGATGCCAGCAGGAAATACTTCTATTCGATCAAGGGCTTACTGACTATCCGAGGCTTTGGACTACAAGGCCTTGGATGGATTGTAAAAAGTATCGACGCTTAAGTAACGCGTTATGTCCACTCATTTGAGGGAGAGGAGGAGGGTACGGGCGTCCTGTTCGCCTTCAAAAGTCTGTCCGGGCTTGAGCGAGGCGATGGCGGCGGTCAATTCGGTGCGGGCTTCGTCCTTGCGGCCGGTCTGGGCCAGGGTCGCGGCGAGGTGATAGCGGATCTCCGGGCTAGCCGGGGCGCGCAGGCGTGCGTCGCGCAGCAATTGCAGGGCCCGGTCCTTGTTGCCGGCGATGAAGGAGGCCCAACCGGCCGTGTCCATCACCAGGGGATTTTGCGGAGCCAGGGCGAGCGCCTTTTCGGCGATGGCGGGGGCGGCCGGGTCCTTCTGCTGCAGCATGATGCTGGCCAGGTTGTTGAGCGCCTCCACGTCTGTCGGGTTGAGCTTCAGCGCGGCCTCGTAGTTGCGCCGCGCCTGGGTCTTGTTGCCGGCGCGGGCGTAGGCGTCACCCAGTGCCTTGAACACGGGCAAGTCCTTCGGATGGGCCTTGAGCCAGTTCTCGGCCAGGTCCATCGCGGGCTTGCCGCCCGCCTGCGAAGCCATGATGCCGAACAGGTGCAGCAGCGAGCGCGTGGAATTCTCGATGGCATGCGCACGGCGCAGCGCCTCGATCGCCGCGGGCGTCTGGCCGCGGCGCAAGGCCACGTCGGCCTGCAGCTCGAAGCCGATCGCCAGCTTCGGGTTGGCCTGGATGATGGACTGGGCGCGGCGCTCCGACTTGTCGAAGGAGCCTTGCATCAGCTCGATCGTGGCCATCGTGACCTGGGCCGGCAGGTAGTCGGGGCTGCCGGACAGGGCCTTGTCGACCGTGTAGGCGGCACCGTTGATGTCGTTCACACGCAGTTGGGCGCGGCCGATATTGACAAGCACCGACGCCTCATACGCGGCGCGGCGCGAGGCATTGGCCAGCGTGCTACGGGCGCCCGCGGCATCGCCGTTGGCGGCCTGCGCGCCGGCATAGGCTTGCAGGGCTTCGACGTCCTCCGGCGCCTTGGCCAGCAGCACGCGTGCGGCTTCGAGCGCTTTGGGCGGCTGCCCCTTGCGCAGATGCCAGGCCACGAGGGCGAAGTTGGGCTGCAACTGCTTCGCGCCGCTGCTGTCCACCGCGCTTTGCAGCCACTTGAGGGCTTCGTCGTCATGCCCGGCGAGCTCATTGAGCGTGGCCAGCTCGAACAGCACGTCCACATTGCGGTCGTTCTCGCGCAGCAGGGCGCGCAGCCGTTTGTCCGCAGCGTCGAAGTTTTTCGTCAGCATGTCCACATGGGCCAGGCCGATCTTGGCGGTGATCAGCGTGCCGTCGATCTTGAGAGCTTTCTCGTAGCCCTGGCGAGCGCCGGGCAGGTCACCGGCACGCACCTTGGTCTGCGCCTGCACGATCAGCATGCCGGGGTTGTTGGGGGCGGCCTTGACCAGGCCATCGGCCATCGCCAGCGCCTTGGGCGTGCGGCCGTCGCGCAGGTACAGATCGACCAGGGCCAGGCCGGCGTAGGTCTGCTTCGGGTCGTTCTTGAAGGCTTTCTCAAGCTCCTCGGTAGCGTTGCGGCCCTGGCCGCTGCGCATCAGGCTGATGCCCAGCGCGGTGTGGAACTCAGGCGCATCCTTGGCGCGCAGCGCCTCGGTCATCAAGGTGGAGGCCTTGGCATAGCGGCCCTGGCTCATGTGCGCGGAGGCCAGCATCAGCAAGGCCTGGCCGTCACCGGGGCGGGCGCGCACATAGTCTTCCAGCACCTCGATGGCGCGCGGCACATTGGGTTCGGCCAGCGCAATCTGCGCGATCAGCTTGGCCAGCGGGCTGTTGGGTTGCTGGCGCCAGGCCAGCTCCAGATAGGGCTTCGCTTTCTCGTACTCGCCGAGGCCAAAGTGCGCCATGCCATTGAGCATCAGGGTCTGCACGCGGTAGCGCACGAACTCGATGGGCACCGGGTCGAGGAACTCGGTGACCTCTTTCAACGCGGCCTTGGCGCCGGCCGTATCGCCGGCGCGCTGGGCCAGCAGCGATCGCAGATAGGACACGCGCGGATCGCCGTTCGTCAGCTTGGTCAGCTCGGCCACGTCGGCCTGGGCGTCCTTGTCGCGGTTGAAGTCGATCATGATGCCGGCGCGTGCCAGCCGTGCATCGAAGTGGCCGGGGTCGGCCGTGAGCGCCTGCGAGTAGAGCGCGACGGCGCCGGGCAACTGGCCCAGCACATGCAAGACCGAGCCCTTCTGGTACAGCGCCTCGGCATTGTTGGGGCTGATCTTCAGCGCCTGATCGGCCGCGGCGATCGCTTCCTTGAACTGGCGAGCGCGCACGCGTTGCGGCACCTCGGCCAGCCAGGTGGCGGGGTCGTTCGGGTTGATGGCGCGCGCGGCATTGAGCGAATCCATCGCGTTGCGCGCGTCGCCCATGTCGGCGTAGGCCGAGGAGCGCACCAGCAGCAGCTCGAACTGCACGCCGCGCGGCAGATCGTCGAGCCGCAGGCGGCGGTCGTCAAAGACCTGCTGCTGCTTGCCTTGGGCAACCAGCGCGCGGGCCAGTGGCACCACGACCTCCGCGCGGTTCACGCCCAGCCGCAGCGCCTCACCGAACTCGAACTCGGCATTGGCGACTTCGGAATTGGCCAGCAGCGTCTTGGCCAGCAGCAAATGCACGGCCAACTGGTTCTTGTCGATCTGCAGCGCGTTCTTGAGCTGGATGGAGGCGCCGGCGTAGTCGTGCCGCTCATAGCGCTTGAGGGCGTCTTCGTAGAAGCGGTTGACGCGCCCATCGTTCTGCGCGAGGGCCGAAGTGGCGACGAGGAGGGACAGCAACAAGGCCAGCGGCCTGGGTTTCCAGAGCGATCGGATCATGGATGGCGGCAATGAAAAGAGCGCCGCGGGTGGCGGCGCTCGAATATAGCGTCACAGACCTGAGCCGCGGCTTAGTCCGACAGCTTAATACCGCAGATCCAGTGTAAGTATCTCGTTATCTCTGCGCATCTGGAACCGGTTCAGGAAGCTGTTGCCGAGCAGGATGTGGCTCATCGCGCTGGGCACGACGATGGCTTCGACGTTGCGCACCTCGACCTCGTTGACGCGCACGCTGTCCAGCGTCAGCACATAGGCCGGCGCTGAACCGTTGGCGGTTTGTGCGACCACGTGACGGCCATCGCGGTAGCTAAGCCCCAGGCGCTCGGCTTCCGCCTGCCCGATCGAAACGGAAGTCGCTCCGGTATCGACCAGGAACTGCGTGGCGTGGCCATTGATGGTGCCCGCGGCGGTGAAATGGCCGCCCGGACCCACGCTGAGCACGATCTGCTGCGGCTGGCCGGCATTGCCGCCGGTGCTGCCGCGGCCAATGCGTCCTGGGCTGGCGCCCAGGCGCAGCACGCGCCGCTGGCCGGCCACCTCGACCGTGGCCAGGTCGCCTTCCATCGAGACCAGCTTGACGCCGTGCACGCTCTGGCCCATGTGCACGGAGCGCGCCTCGCCATCCATCACCAGCAAGGCTGCTTGCGTGCCGAGGCTGCCGTTGAAGCCGAGCGTGCCCGGCGGCCCTTCGTCTTGCGCCAGCGCGGCTGTGGTGAAGCAAGCCAGGACAAGAACGAAGGCACGGTACTGCATGGATGGAGGCGACTTTTCAGATCAGTCGCGGAAGTTGTCGTAGGTGAGCGGCACGTCACTGATCTCCTTCTTCAGCATGGCGATGGCCTGCTGGAGATCGTCGCGGTTCTTGCCGGTGATGCGCACGGTGTCGCCCTGGATCGAGGCCTGCACCTTGAGCTTGCTGTCCTTGACGGCGCCGACGATCTTCTTGGCCAGCGGGGCGTCGATGCCGGCCTTGATCTTGTAGACCTGCCGGACCTTGTCGCCGCCGAGCTTCTCGATTTTCTCGGCCTTGTCGAGGAAGCTGATCGTGACATCCTGCTTGGTCAGCTTGCCGTAGAGCACGGCCTCGATCTGCTCGAGCTGGAACTCGCTGTCGCCGGTGGCCTCGATGGCCTTGTCTTTTTCCTTCAGCTCGATGCGGGCGCCGGTGCCCTTGAAGTCGAAGCGGGTGCCGATTTCCTTGGCGCTGTTGTCAACGCCATTCTTGATGCGGACCATGTCGGGTTCGAGGACGGTGTCAAAGCTTGGCATGTTGAATTCGGGGTAAGAGTGCAATTGAGCGAAAATTCTCGCATGCAGGAACCCACCATCAACCCCGCGCCCGGAATGGGCACCAACAATCCCGCGGCTAACGTCGTGATTGAGCGGGACGTCAACCTCAAGCCCTACAACACATTCGGGCTGCCGGCCACGGCCAAGCGGCTGGTGCGCATCCGTGAGCCGCTCGATGTACGCCGCGTGGTCGATCATCCCGAATTGGGCCTGGCGCCCAAGTTCGTGCTCGGTGGCGGCAGCAATCTGGTGCTGACCAAAGACCTGGAACCCGTGGTGCTGAAGATGGAAATCCAGGGCATCCGCCTGCTCGAAGAACGCGACGATGCGTGGATCGTTGAGGCCGGCGCCGGCGTGGTCTGGCATGAGCTGGTGAGCTGGTGCATCGAGCACGATTTGCCCGGCCTTGAGAACCTCGCGCTGATCCCCGGCACGGTCGGTGCCGCGCCCGTGCAGAACATCGGCGCCTATGGCCTGGAGCTCAAGGACCGGCTCGAGAACGTCGAGGTCGTCGACCTCGTGACCGGCCGCGCGGCCGAGCTGCCGGCCGAGGTCTGCAAGTTCGCCTACCGCGACAGCGTGTTCAAGCACGCCGGCTTTGGCGGCCTGGCGGGCAAGAGCGTCATCACGCGCGTGCGCATGCGCCTGCCCAAGCCGTGGCAGCCGGTGCTCGGCTATCTGGACCTCGAACGCAAGATGGCCGAGACCGGCATCGCGGCGCCGAGCGCGCGGCAGATCTTCGACTGGGTCTGCGCGATCCGCAGGGCCAAGCTGCCCGACCCGGCCGTGATCGGCAATGCCGGCAGCTTCTTCAAGAACCCCGTGGTCAGCGAAGACCAGTGCCGCGACATCATCGGCCGCGACCCCGGCATCGTCCATTACCCCATGCCCGATGGCACGGTGAAGCTCGCCGCCGGCTGGCTGATCGATGCCTGCGGCTGGAAGGGCAAGACGGTGGGCGGCGCGGCGGTTTACGAGAAGCAGGCGCTGGTGCTGGTCAACAAGGGCGAGGCGCGCGGCGCCGAGGTGGTGACGCTGGCGCGCGCCATCCAGGAAAGCGTGTACGGCCGCTTTGGCATCCGGCTCGAGCCGGAGCCGGTGGTGGTTTGAGTCGAGGGCAGCGGCGCGCATTCAATCAACGCTCGGGCGATGCGTCCAGAAAGATCTGGCCATTGCGCTTGACCAGCTCGTTAGCTTTTTCAGGGCCGCTGGCGTGAATCACCGCGCCTTGCAGCGTGTTGACGGCATGCGCGCTGAGCAGCATCCGGCCGTCCTTGGCGATCACCGCATCGCCGGTCTTCATCAGTTGGCGAATCACTTCCGGCGCGACTTCAAGACCGGAGACACCGGACTCCAGCAGCACGCCCACCGGTTCGTCGCTCAGCAGGGCCGCCGTGCCTTGAAGCGGGCTTTGCGGGTCGAAGTTGACGATGACGGCGGGGCTCATCGTCCGTGCGGTCTGCGCTGAACTGCTTGAGAGCAAGCCGAACAAGGCCAGGATCACGACGAAAGAAGAAGGCGAGACCTTGAGGTCAAGCGCAACGGAGGCAGACTTCACATGAACTCCTGGGTTCGCAGGAGTTCAATGTCTGCCAGCGGCGCCTTTGCGTCCACCGACGTTGGGGATTACCTTGCGGTGTGGCAAGCCCGAAAAGCGCAGGAATTCTCGGACTTCGCTGCGCTGTTCTATCGGCTATTCCGAGCTGACAAAAGCGTCGGAGAAGAAGGCGCGAGCGGGCAGGCCGGCGGCGGTCAGCGAGGCTTGCGCGCTGTCGATCATGGCCGGTGAACCGCAAGCGTAGACCTGCGTGTTGGCGAGGTCCCGGCCTTCGGTCAGCAGCACATCCTGCACATGGCCGCGGGCTCCGCTCCAGCTCTCGTCGGCGCGTGAAAGCACCGGCACGTAGTCGATCTCGGTCGCCGGTTTCCAGAACAGATCCTGCTCCGTGCGGCCGCCCCAATACAGGCGCACCGAGCGCGGCTGGCCGGCGTCGGGCAGGGCCACCAGCTCGGTCAGCAGGGCGCGAATCGGCGCGATGCCGGTGCCAGTCGCCAGCAAGCACAGATCGACTCCGGCCACATCGCGCAGGAAGAAGCTGCCGCGCGGACCGTCGATGCGCAAGAGATCGTTGGGCTTGGCGCGATCGAACCAATACGCGCTCATCGCGCCGTCGTCCACGCGGCGGATCATCAGCTCCAGCTTGCCATCGGCGCGCGGCGCCTCGGCCAGCGAGTAGCTGCGGCGCAGGCCGCCATCGGCGATCACATTGATGTACTGGCCGGGCAGGAACTTGAAGGCCGCGGTGGGCGGCAGGCGCAGCATCACGTAGACCACGTCGTCGGCCAGGCGCGCGATGCTGTCGAGCCGGGCGGGCAGGGTGCGGGCGTTGAGACCGGCCAGACGCGCGAGGTCTTCGGCCTCAAGGCTCACATCGCCGTTCGCGGCATCGGCGCAGGTCAGGATCCAGCCCTTCGCACGGTCCTCTGAAGTGAGGCAGGTGTCAGCCGCGATGGTCTGCACGCTGCCGGACAGCAGGCGCGTCTTGCAGGTGCCGCAGCGGCCGGTGCGGCAGCTGTGTTCGAGGTGCAAGCCGGCGTCGAGCGCGGCGTCGAGGAGCGTGCGGTCAGGCGCGGCTTCGAAGCTGCGGCCTGCGAGGAGATGAACGGTGCTCACTTGGGAGATAAAACTCAGGCGATAAAACTTGGGCGACAGAACTCAGGCGATGAAGCGTTGCTGGCTTTCATCGACGAAATCGAGCAGCTTCTGGCGGAAGGTGGCCACGTGATAACGCAGGCTCTCGACCATCTCCATGCGCGTGCGCCTGGCGCGGTCGATCTCGAAATCGGAATCACCGAAAGCATAACCGCCGATGCCGTGTTCCATCGCGGCCAGGTCGGCGCGTGTCCATTCCCAGTCGTGATAGCTCAGGTGCTTCACGATCACGATCGCGCCGCAGAGGATGGCTTCCTGGTTCGTGCAGCTCAGGCCGTCATACGAGTACAGATAGCGCGTGCGCCGGAAATTGGCCGCCAGGTCTTCACGCGTGGCCGGCCAGCTGTAGGTCACATCGACCACGTTCGGCTCGGGGTTCACGCAATACTTGGCGCCCTTGCCGAGCCAGCGCATGTCCTGATCGCGCGTGACCACGCCCTTGTCGTTGAACAGGCCCAGGTCGACCGGGAACAGGAACAGCGTGGGGTGCTTGGCCTGCCGCTGCACCGGGAAGGCGCGCGAGTAGTAGATGCGGAAATCGCTCGGGTCATCGGTCGGCTTGGGCATTTCCTTGCCCAGCACATAACGGACCACTCGCTTGGCACCGAGCGGGTTGCCCTGGATGCCATCGGTGTAGATGACGATCGCCTCGTCCTTGAGCGCTTCCCACTCGGGGTTCTGCGTGTGCGTGACCGGCGTGTTGAAGGCCGGGTTCAGGTACTGGCCCGAGCCGCGCGAAAGATCGGTGGTCAACAGCAGCCGCGCGTCGAGGCCCAGCGAGTTGAGCTCATGGCACAGCGAGTGCATGACGCGCACGCCCGCGCTGACGCAGTACGTGGGCGTGACGATGATGTAGGGGCGGGTCTTCATGGCTTATTGCAGCAGGAGGCGCATGGCGCGGCGAGTCAGAGCCAGGATGTGTTCGGTGTCGAAGTCGTTGTCGCGCAGGTCTTCGCGGTGGCTGGCCAGATGCGGCATCAGCGCTTGCAGCTTGCCCGCCAGCACCTCGCGGAAGGCGACCTTGTCGGCGAAGAAGCGGCCTGATTCGTGGCCGTCCAGCAGCAGTTGCAGCCATTCGAGATTGGCGCGCAGCGCGGTGCCGGTCTTGCGCTGGTCCTGCCCGCCGTGGATGCGGAAGAAGCTCAGCGGCTCGGCGATGTAGACGCAGTGGTGGCCGTGCATGACCTCCATCCACGTGGAGAGGTCGATCAGCACCGAATATTGCTTGTCGCAGAAGCGGCCGAGGCCCGCGCCCACGTCCTGCCGGCGGTACATGGCCGTCGTCGGCTCGCCGATCAGGTTCATGCCGGCCTTGAGGATGAACTCGCTCATCGAGGTGCCGGCCAGCACGGTGTCGTTCTCAAACAGGCGCTGCGTGCCGGGCAGAGCCGCCATCGGCTTGCCGTCAGCGTCGATCAGCTGGCGGAAGGAGGTGACCAGCCGCACGCTCGGGTACTGGGTGAAGTAGTTGACCATGCGCTCGACCTTGGTGGGCGCGAACAGGTCGTCGTCCATCAGGAAGTTCACATAGTCGCCGGTGGCGTGGCTCAAGGCGTTGAACCAGTTCTCCATGAAGCCGCCGCCGGTCTGCGTCGTGAAGACGATGCGCGGGTCGGCGGCCAGCCGGTCGGCGATCGCTTCGCGGGCGAGGTCATTGCCGCTGTTGTCGCTGATGACGATCTGCAGGTTCTGGTACGTCTGCGTCTGCGCGCTGTCCAGCGCCAGGGTCAGGTAGTCAGGCCGGTCGTGTGTGGGGATGACGATTGAGACGAGCGGCTGATTGGCTTGCAGGGCTGGCTGCGCCTGCTGGGACGTTGAGGGAGCGGGGACCATCGCAAATCCTAATGGAGGTGCGCCGCAGCATAGCGGAAGGCGCACCAGCACCAGCCCGCAATATGCGGGGAAATAACGCAATAGTTACAGGAGCGGCGTCGCGATCTGCTCGAGATCGTCGGGTTTGCGCAGGGCGTGGTGGTGCATCAGCGCGTTGTGGCCATCAAGACCCGGCGGGCCGTGATGGCCATCGGTGCCGCCCAACAGGGGCGTGGTGGGGCCGGCCAGGACGTCGTGTGCATGCGGCGTCGTGCTGGTGCTCGTCGCCGCGCTTGTCGTCGTCGTGGTGGTGGACGAGGTGTCCTTCGCGAACCACACGTCCGCCATCTCATGCGTCACGCCATCGGCCGTCTTGTAGCCCGAGATCAGGCCGACTGCATTGCCGTTGTTGACGGTGGTGCCGGCGTGCGTGTTCAGGTCGAGCTCGACGATGCCGAGGTCCTTGAGGGTCTTGAGTTCGCCGGCGTCGGTCTTGCCGTCGTGGTTGGCGTCGACCCAGACCACCATCTTGCTGAAGTTGGCGTCGTGCGCGTCGATCCGGCCGTCGTGGTTGCTGTCCTGCGCCGCGAGGGCCAGGTAGCCGTTGGCGGCGTGGCTGCCATCGGCCAGGATCGTGCCGGTGCCGAAGAGTTCGGTGCCGTTGTCGATTTTGCCGTTGCCGTTGAGGTCCATCGCCAGCAGGCCGTCGCCGCTGCCGACCCAGCCATAACGCTGTGCCACACCGGTGCCGTTGAGGTCGAAATTGACGCCTTGCGAGGCGGCCAGCGTGTTGATGCCGTTGCCGTCGAGGTCGAGCATGATCGGCGTGGACAGGAACATCGCGTTGAGCTGCGAGCTGTTCATCGCGTGCAGCGCATCGGTGTTCAGCGCCAGCGTCTGCTCCATGCTGAGCACAGCGATGTCGCGGGTCTCGAAGCCCGTGATCATGTCGCTGGTGATCGCATGGATCTGGTCGGTCGTCAGCACCTTGGCCTGGGCCACGGTCAGCGCATGCATGTCGCTGCTCGAGAACGTGGCGAAGCCATCGCTGCTGATGACGGAGATCTGCGCCGTCGTCATGGCGGCGATCTGGGAGCTGGTCAGCGCCTCGATGGCCGTGGTGTTCATCAGCGAGATGGCGGCGGTCGAGAGCGAGGCCAGCACCTGCGGGTTCAGGCCGGCGATCTGGTCGGAGCTGAGCTCGGTGATCGCATTGCTGGGCAGGCTGCTCAGCGCCGAGAGGCTCAGGCCGGCGAAGGCCGAGGAGGTGAAGGCCGAAAGGTCTTCGGGCTCGAGGCCGCTGAGCTGCAGGGTGCCCATCGCGGCGACCTGGATGCTGGTCAGCGCGTGGATCTGGTCGGTGTCGAGCGCCGTGATGTCGGCGGCACTCAGCACGCGGATCACCTTGGTGCTCAGCGCGCCGATGTCGTCGGAGGAGAGGGCGGCGAGCTGGTCGCTCGTCATGACCTGCGCCTGCAGATTGGTCAGCGCAGCAGCCTGCTGCGTGCCCATCACGGCAAACTGCTCGGGCGTCAGCGCCTCGATCTGCTTGTTGCTGAGCACGGCGATGTGGTCGGAGCGCAGCGCCATGATCTGGTCGAAGCTCAGTTCACCGATCTGCGCGGTGGTCATGCTCGCGATCACCGAGGTGTTGAGGACGGCGAGGTCCTGCGTCTCGATCGCGGCGATCTGGTCTGCGTTCAGGCCGGCCAGTTGCGAGCCGCGCAGCGCGGCGAAGGAATTGGTTTCGAGCGCGGTGATCTCGCCGGCATCAAAAGCGGCCACCTGCTGCGAATTGAGGGCGCCCATCTGGCGTGAATTGAGCGCCTCCAGTTGCTCAAGATCGAAGGCGCCGATCTGGTCGGAGGTCAGCGACTTGAGCGAGAAGGTGCTCATGTGCGCAACCTGGCTGGTGTCCAGCGAGGCGATTTGATCGTTGCTGAGGCCGCGCAACTGCAGCGTGGTCAGCGCGCCGATCTGCGAGCTGTTCATGAGCGCGATATTGGCGTCGTTGATCAGCGCGATCTGGCCAGAACTCAAGCCCTGCAAGGCCCGCGTGGCCATCGCCATCATGTCGTCGGCCGTCAGGTTGGTGATCTGGTCGGCAGTCAGCGCGGCGGCCTGGCGGTTGCTCAGCGCGGCGAACTGGTCGGTCGTGAGCGCGTTGAGCTCTTCCACGGTCAGCTCAGCGATCTGGTCGGGCGTGAGCTGGGTGATCTGGTTGGTGCGCAGGCTTTGCAGCTGCTGGTCCGTCATGCCTTGCAGCTGGTCGCTGGTCAGGTTCTGCAGGACGTTGACGCGCAGGCCGGTGATGGCGTCGGTCGAGATGGCGGCAAACTGCTGCGGCGTGAGCACGGCCACATGGGCCGAATCGAGCGCAGCGATCTGGGCGCTGTTGAAGCCGGCGATCTGGTCGGGCGTCATGGCCACGAACTGGTCGGTGTGCAGCGAGACCAGCACGGCCGGGCGGATGCTGTCCACCAGGGCCGGATCGAGCGCGCCGAATTCAAGCGTCGAGATCGCGCTGAGCTGCTGCGAGTTCAGCACGCCGAACACATTGCTGCTCAGCGCGCTGAAGTTGTCATGCGTCATCGTGGCGATCTGCGCCACGGTCAGTGCGGCCAGTTGCGCGGTCGTGAGCTCGGCCAGCACGGCCAGGCCGAGGGCGCCGAACTGGTCGGAGGTGAGGCCGCGGATCGCCAGCGGGTTGATCGCCTGCAGCGCGTCGCTGGACAACTGCTGGATCTGCTCGGCCGTGAGCGCGCCCACCTGCGCGACCGAGAAGCCATGCGTCTGTATCGTGGTCAACGAGGCGATCTTGCTGTCGCTGAGCGCCTGGATCTGGTCGGGCGTCAGTGCCTTGATGACGCTGGCCGAAAGCGCGGCGAAGTCCTCATCGTTGAGGCCGGCGATCTGGTCGGTGTTGAGAGCCTGGAACTGCTTGGAGTTCAGCGCCGCGAACTGCGCCGTGGTCAGCGTGTTCAGCTCGTCCGGCGAGAACTCGGCGATCTGGTCGGGCCGCAAGGACTTGATCTGCCCCGGCGAGAGCGCCTGCAACTGGTCGCTCGAGAGCGTGTCGATCTGCTCGGGTGTGAGATGCGAGATCGCCTTGGTCGAGAGGCCTGCAATCGCTTGCGTGCCCAGCGCGGCGAACTGGTCGGTCGAAAGGCCGCTGAGCTGGAAGGTCGTCAGCGCCGAGAGCTGCGAGCTGGTGAGCTCCGCGAGCTGCTCGGGCGCGAGGCCGGCGATCTGGTCGGGCGAGAGGCCGCGCAGGGCCATCGACGGGATCGCTGAAATGTCGTCGGAGTCGATGCCGTGCAACTGGTCGCCGTTCATGGCCATCAGCTGGCGCGAGCTGAGCGCGCCGATCTGCGCGCTGGTCATGGCCGAGAAGTCCGCGCTGTCCATCGCCTGCAATTGCGCGAGCGCCATGCCGCGGATCTGCAGCGTGGAGAGGCCGACCATCTGGTCCGAGGTGATCGTGGCCAGCACGTCGCCGGTGATGCCGCGCAGCGCCGTGGTGGTCAGCGAGTGCAGGTCATCGGTGCCCAGCAGGCCGAGCTGGTCGGAGTTGAGACCGCGGAGCTGGTTCGATTGCAGCGCGACGAACTGCTTGGTGGTCAGCAGGTCGGCTTGGTCGGGCGTGAGCGAGGAGATCTGGTCCGAGGTCAGCGCGCGCACGTTGCGCGTGGTCATGACCTGCAGGTCGTCGAGGCTGAGGTTGCTGATCTGGTCGCTGGTCAGGCCGCGCATCTGCTGCGTGTTGAACGCGGCGAACTGCTGGGTCGTGAAGGCGTTGAGCAGGTCGCTGCCCATGCCGGCGAGCTGCAGGGTGCTGAGCGCGCCGACCTGCTTCGTGGTCAGCAGTTGCAGCGTGTCAGGGGCCAGCGCCGTGAGCGTGGCAACGGACAGGCCGCGGATGCCGCTGGTGGACAGCGCCAGCAGCGCTTCCTCGGTCAGCGCGGTGATCTGGTCGCTGCTGACGCCCTTGGTCTGGCCGCCCTTGAGCGCGTTGAGCTGCTTGGTGTCGAGGCCGGCGAGCTGGTCGTTGCTGAAGGCATTGACCTGCGCCGTCGTGAAACTGCGGATCTGGACGGTGTTCAGCGCGCTGAGCTCGTCGACCGACAACACCGCGACCTGGTCAGTCGTCAGGGAATGCAGCTGCGTGCTCGACAGCGCCTTGATCTGCTGGCTGTCGAGCGCGGTGAATTGGTCGGTGTTGAGCCGGTCGAGTCGATCGACCGTCAGCGCGGTGATCTGCTGCGTGGTCAGTGCGGCGACCTGGTTAGGGGTCAGCGCGGCCACGGTGGCCAGGCTCAGGCCATGGATCGCCGAGGTCTTGAGAAAGGCGATCTCGTTCGGGTCCATCGCCGCCAGATTGCCGTGGGCGAGGTAGTCGAGCGAGCGGTTCGACAGCGACTTGATCTGGTAGCTGGTGAGCGCAGCCACCTGCTCTTCGCTCATCGCGATCCACTGCTTCTGCGGCAGCAACGCCAGATCCAGCGTCCCGAGTTGGGCCACCTGATCGGGGCTGAGGGAAGCGATGTCGACGGTCATGGCCCTGGATACTACCTACGCTAAAGGCAAGACCGGGGGCACGAGGCCCCCGGATTGCCAACTAGATCACAGCAGTGGCTTGAGCCCGTTTTCGTCTTCGTCCGTCTTGGGCTTGAGCAGCGGATGGACCAGGTCGGTATGCAGGGTGTGGTGCATCGGTGTTGCACTGCCTCCTGCCAACAGATGGTCGGTCGGGCCGCTGAGCAGGTCAGACAGTTTCGGTGTCGTCGAGCTCGAATGCGTCGTGCTGTCGGTCTTGTTGTTCAGCCAGACGTCGGCCATCTGATGGCTGGTGCCGTCCGCCGTCTTGTACGACGAGACCATGCCCAACAGGTTGCCGTTGTCGACCGTCGTGCCCTTCGTGGCGTCCAGATCCAGCTCGGTGATGCCCAGGCTGGCCAGCGTCTTCAGCTCGCCGGCTTCGGTCTTGCCGTCATGGTTGGCGTCCACCCAGACATCGAGCTTGCTGAAATTGGCGTCCAGCGCGGTGATCTTGCCGTCGTGGTTCGTGTCCATCGCAGCCAGGGCCTGGTAGCCGTTGGCCGCATGTTGACCGTTGGCCATGATCGTGCCGGAGCCGAACAGTTCGGTGCCGTTGTTGATCACGCCGTCGCCGTTCAGGTCGACCGCCAGCAGGCCCGTGCCAGCGCCCGTCCAGCCGTGCTGCTGGGTGCTGCCGTTGCCGTTCAGGTCGAAGCTCACACCTTGCGAAGCCGCCAGCGTGTGGATGCCCGTGCCGCTCAGGTCCAGCATGATCGGCGTGGAGCCGAACAAGGCGTTGATCTGGTCGGTGCTCATCGCGTTCGTCTGGTCGCTGGTGAAGGCGAGCGACTGGCTCATCGACATGCTGGCCAGGTCGGCCGTCTCGAAGCCGGAGATCTGATCGGTCGTGAAGGCCAGGATCTGGTCGGTGCTGATGCCGTCGATCTGGATCGAGGTCAGGGCCGCGATATTGCTCGTGGTCAGCGCGCCGATCTCGTCGGTCGTCAGCGCACCCACCTGGAAGGACGACAGGGCCGCGATGTGCACGGTCGTCAGGGCGTGGATGGCGTCAGTCGAGAGGGCGTCGAGCTGCAGCGTGTTCAGCGCATGGAACTGCGTGCTGCTCATCGCCTGGACCTGTTCGCTCTCGAACGCGCCGATCTGGTCGGTTGAAAGACCTGCCAGAGCCGCGGTGGCGAGGGCATGGATGCCGTCGGTGGCGATGGCGCTGATCTCGTCCGTGCCGATGCCGCTGATCTGCGAGCTGTTGAGCGCGCCGAACTGGGCCGTCGTCAGCGCATGGATGTGCGAGCTGTCGAAGGCACCGAAGTCGCTCGAGTCGAAGGCGGCCAAGTGGTTGGTGGCAATCGCCGCCAGATCCTGCGTCTCGATGGCCGCCACCTGATCGGAGGTGAAGGCATGCAGCTGGGCCGAGGACAGCGCGACGATCTGCGAGGTCGTGAAGGCCGCGATGTCGTCGGTGATCAGCGTGCTCAGTTGCAGCGTGTTCAGCGCCGCGACCTGCTGCGTGCTCAGCACCGCGAAGTGGCTCGTGTCGAGGGCGTTGATCTGATCGCTGCTGAACGAGGCCAGCGCGGCGGTCGAGATCGAGGTCACATCGGCCGTTTCGATCGCAGCCACCTGATCGGTCGTCAGGCCAGCGGCTTGTGCCGTGGTCAGCGAGTTGATCTGGTTGCTGGTCATCGCCACGATGTTGTCGGTGCTGATCGCGCCGATCTGGGCCGAGGTGAAGGCATGCAGCTGGGCGGTGCTCAGCGCTTGCACATCATTGCTCTCCAGGGCGGAAACCTGGTCGGTCGACAGCGCGAAGACTTGTGCCGTGCTCAGGGCCTTGATCTGGTCGCTGCTGAAGGCGTTCAGGTCATCGCTGGAGAGCTGGTTGATCTGCGTGGTCGTCAGCGAGGCGACTTGCGCCGTCGTCAGGCCGGCGATCTGGGTCGAGTCGAAGGCGCCGAGCTGGTCGCTGTTGAGGGCACGCAGGGCCGTCGTGGCGATGTACTTGACGTCGCTCGATTCCAGGGCCGCGAACTGATCCGAGCTCATGCCCGCCACCTGGACCGAGTTCAGCGCGCCGACCTGGCCGGAGGTCAGGGCGACGATGGCGTCGGTCGACAGGGCGCCGGCTTGCGCCGAGTTCAGGGCCGCGACCTGGTTGGAGGCGAGGGCCTGCACATCGTCGGTTTCCAGCGTGCTGACCTGCGAGGTGGTCAGCGCGGCGATCTGGGCGGTGCCCAGGGCGCGGATTTCAGCGCTGTTGAAGGCGTTGAGCTGGTCGGTGCCGAGCTGGTTGATCTGCTGCGTGGTCAGCGCGGCAACCTGCTGCGTCGTCAGGTTCGAGACCTGCGACGAATCCAGGGCGCCCAGTTGATCGCTGTTCAGGGCGCGCAGGGCGGCCGTGCCCAGTGCCTTGATGTCGGCGGTTTCGATCGCAGCCATCTCGTCGGTGGACAGGCCCAGGGCTTGCGCCGAGGTCAGTGCAGCGACCTGGTTGGAGGTCAGTGCCACGACGCTGTCGGTGGACAGGGCGCCGATCTGGGCCGAGTTGAACGCGGCGATCTGGTTGCTGGTCAGGGCCTGCACATCGTCGGTCTGCATGCTGTTGATCACAGCCGTGGCCAGCGCTTGCAGCTGGGCCGTGCCGAGGGCGCGAATCTCAGCGCTGTTGAAGGCGTTGAGCGTGTCGCTGCCGAGTTGGCTGATCTGCAGCGTGCTCAGCGCGGCCACTTGTGCCGGCGTTGCGAAGGCGCTGATCTGTGACGAGTCGAGGGCAGCCAGCTGATCGCTGTTCAGCAGACGCAGGGCGGTCGTGTTGATCGCCTTGATGTCGTTGGTCTCGATGGCGGCCAGCTGGTCGGTGGTCATGCCGACGATCTGCGCGGAGTTGAGCGCGCCGATCTGGCTGGAGTCCATCGCGACGATGCCGTCGGTCGAGATCGCGGCGATCTGGGCCGAGTTCATCGTGCCGATCTGCTGCGTGCTCAGGGCGTGCACCGCAGTCGTGCCCAGCGAGGACACTTCATCGGTGGTCAGCGACTGGACTTGCGCCGTCGTCAGAGCACGGACTTGCGCGCTGTTGAAGGCGTTCAGGTCATCGGTGCTGAGCTGGCTGACCTGCGTGGTCGTCAGTGCGGCCACTTGCAGCGTCGAGAGGCCGCCGATCTGGTTGGTGCCCAGGGCCGCCAGCTGATCGCTGGACAGCGCGCGGACGGCCAGGGTCGACAGCGCCGACAGGTCGTTCGACTGGATCGCGCCCATCTGGTCGGTCGTCAGACCGGCCACTTCGGCGGAGTTCAGGCCGGCGAACTGGTTGGAGGTCAGCGCCACGATCGAGTCGGTCGAGAAGGAGCCGAGCTGTGCCGAGTCCATCGCGTTCAACTGGTTCGAGCCGAGCGCTTGCACATCGTCCGTCGCCATCGTGCTGATCGACGCGGTGCTCAGGGCATGGATCTGCGCCGTCGACAGGGCGCGGATCTCGGCGCTGTTGAAGGCGTTGAGCGAGTCGCTGCCCAACTGGTTGATCTGCAGCGTGGTCAGGCCGGCGATCTGGGTCGTGGCCAGGGCACCGATCTGGGTCGTGTTGAGCGCGGCGATTTCATCGCTGGTCAACACGCTGATCTGGCCGGTGGACAGGGCACGCAGCTGGTTGGTCGTCATGCTGCCGAAGTCGTCGGTCGCCAGCTGGCTGACCTGCGTCGTCGTCAGTGCGGCAACCTGCAGCGTGGACAGGGCGTCGACCTGCGTCGAGTTCAGCGCCGCCAGCTGATCGCTGCCCAGCACGCGCAGGGCGGCCGTGGCGAGCGAGCTGATGTCTTGCGAATCGATGGCCGCCACCTGGTCCGAGGTCAGGCCCGCAGCTTGTGCCGAGGTCAGGGCCGCGAAGTGCGTGGTGTTCATCGCCGCGATGCCGTCGGTGCTGATCGCGCCGAACTGGCTCGAGTTCAGGCCGCGCACCTGGTTGGAGGTCAGGGCCTGCACATCGTCGCTGGCCATCGTGCTGATCTGCGTCGTGTTCAGCGCGGCCAGCTGTGCGGTGCTCAGAGCGCGGACTTCCGAGCTGTTGAGCGCGTTCAGCGTGTCGCTGCCGAGCTGGCTGACTTGCAGCGTGGTCAGGGAGGCCACTTGCGTGGTCGACATCGCACCGATCTGGTTCGAGTCGAGCGCGGCCAATTGGTCGCTGTTCATCGCACGCAGGGCGCCGGTGTCGATCGCCTTCATGTCGGCGGTCTCGATGGCACCGAGCTGGTCGGTCGTCAGGCCGGCGACTTGCGTCGAGTTGATCGAAGCGATCTGGCTCGAGTCGAGGGCGACGATGCCATCGGTGGAGATGGCGCCGAGCTGGGCCGAGTTCAGGGCCTTCAGCTGGTTCGAGGCCAGGGCATGCACGTCGGCGGTATCCAGGGCAGCCACTTCATCGGTGGTCAGCGACTGGATCTGGCCGGTCGTCAGGGCGCGCACCTGCGAGCTGTTGAAGGCGTTCAGGTCGTCGGTCGAAAGCTGGCTGACCTGCGTGGTCGTCAGCGCGGCAACCTGCTGCGTGGAGAGGCCACCGATCTGGTCGGTGCTCAGCGCCGCAAGCTGGTCGCTCGACAGGGCGCGCAGGGCCAGGGTCGACAGGGCCTTCAGGTCGCTGGACTCGATGGCACCCATCTGGTCGGTCGTCAGGCCCACCACGGCCGCCGAGTTCAGGCCGGCGATCTGGGCCGAGGTCAGCGCGACCACGGCGTCAGTCGAGAGCGAGCCGAGCTGCGAAGAGTTCAGGGCATTGAGCTGCGATGTGCTCAGCGCCTGCACATCGTCGGTCGCCATCGTGCTGATCAGCGAGGTGGTCAGCGCGCCGACCTGTGTGGAGGTCAGGGCGCGGATCTGCACGCTGTTGAAGGCGTTCAGGTTGTCGCTGGACAGCTGGCTGACCTGCAGCGTGGTCAGGGCG
Organism: Burkholderiaceae bacterium; assembly: GCA_036500605.1. GTDB lineage: Bacteria > Pseudomonadota > Gammaproteobacteria > Burkholderiales > Burkholderiaceae_C > JAFALK01. The sequence continues at coordinate 100,483 of DASYBU010000006.1, read as the reverse complement.
GCGATCTGGTTGGTTTGCAGGGCACCGAACTGGGCCGTGTTGAGGGCGCCGAGTTCATCGGTGGTCACGGCCGTGATCTGGGCGGTCGTCAGCGCGCGCAGTTGCGAGCTGTTGAGCGCACCGAAGTCATCGGTCGAGAGCTGGTTGACCTGCGTGGTGGTCAGCGCGGCGACTTGTTGGGTCGTCAGGCCGCCGACTTGCGTGGAGTCGAGCGCGGCCAACTGGTCGCTGTTCAGGGCACGCAGGGCGCCGGTCGAGAGCGCCTTGATGTCTTGCGACTCGATGGCACCCATCTCATCGGAGGTCAGGCCCTTGACCTGCACGGAGGTCAGCGCGCCGACTTGCTGCGAGCTCAGGGCAGCCACGTTATCGGTGGACAGCGCGCCGATCTGGTCGGAGTTCAGGGCATTGAACTGGTTCGTGGCCAGGGCGGCGACGTCGGCGCTTTCCATCGCATTGACTTGCGCGGTGGTCAGCGAGGCGACTTGCGCGGTGCCCAGGGCGCGGATCTCAGCGCTGTTGAAGGCGTTGAGGTTGTCGCTCGACAGCGTGCTGATCTGCAGCGTGCTCAGCGAGGCGACTTGCGCGGTGGCCAGCGAGCTGATCTGGTCGGTGCCGAGGGCACCCAACTGATCGCTGCTCAGCACATGCAGGGCGGCGGTCGACAGGGCCTTGATCGCGGTCGAGGTGATCGCGCCCATCTGGTCGGTCGTCAGGCCCGTCACTTGCGCGGAGGTCAGGCCGGCCAGCTGGTTGGAAGCCAGGCCGTGGATGCCGTCGCTCGAGATCGCGCCGAGCTGGTCGGAGCTCAGGACCTTCAGCTGGTTCGAGTTCATGACCGAGACGTCTTCGCTCGTCATGGTCGACAGCTGCGAGGTCGTCAGGGCCTGCACTTGGGCCGTCGTCAGGGCCAGCACTTGCGCGCTGGTGAAGGCGTTCAGGTTGTCGCTGGACAGGCCGCTGATCTGCGGGCTGGTGGTCAGCGAGGCGACCTGCTGCGTGGACAGCACGGCGATCTGGTCGGTGCCCATGGCATTGACCTGGTCGCTCGTGAGGGCGCGCAGCGCGGCGGTGTTGATCGCCTTGATGTCATTGGTCTCGATCGCGTCGATCTGGTCGGTCGTCAGGCCCACGACTTGCGTGGACTTGAGCGAGCCGATCTGGCTGGAATCCATCGCGACGATGCCGTCGGTGGAGATCGCGCCGATCTGCGAGGAGTTCAGCGCGCCGAGCTGGTTGGTGCCGAGTGCGTGCACGTCGGACGTACCCAGAGCGGCCACTTCGTCCGTCGTCAGCGATTGCACCTGGCCGGTGGTCAGGGCGCGCACTTGAGCGCTGTTGAAGGCGTTCAGGTCGTCGGTGGAGAGCTGGCTGACCTGCGTGGTCGTCAGCGCGGCGATCTGCTGCGTGGTCAGGCCGCCGATCTGGTCGGTGCCCAGGGCCGCGAGCTGGTCGCTCGACAGGGCGCGCAGCGCTTGCGTCGAGAGCGCCTTCAGGTCGTTGGACTCGATGGCGCCCATCTGGTCGGTCGTCAGACCGACGACGGCCGCGGAGGTCAGGCCGGCGATCTGCGAAGAGGTCAGGGCAACGATGGCGTCCGTCGAGAGCGCGCCGAGCTGGTCGGAGTGCAGGGCGTTCAGCTGCGAGGTCGTCAGCGCCTGCACGTCGTCGGTGGCCATCGTGCTGAGCAGCGCGGTGGTCAGTGCGCCGATCTGCGCGGAGCCCAGGGCGCGGATCTGCGCGCTGTTGAAGGCGTTCAGGTTGTCGCTCGAGAGCTCGCTGACTTGCAGAGTCGTCAGGGCGGCGATCTGCGTGGTCAGCAGCGAGCCGAACTGGTTGGAGTCGAGCGCGCCGAGTTCATCGGTCGTGATGGCGGTGATCTGGGCGGTCGTCAGCGCGCGGATCTGCGAGCTGTTGAGGGCGCCGAAGTCATCGGTCGAGAGCTGGTTGATCTGCGTGGTCGTCAGCGAGGCCACCTGGGCCGTCGTCAGGCCGCCGACCTGGTCGGAGTCGAGCGCGGCCAACTGGTCGCTGTTCAAGGCGCGCAGGGCCGTGGTGCTCAGGGCCTTGATGTCCTGCGACTCAATCGCACCCATCTCGTCGGTGGTCAGGCCCTTGACCTGCACCGAGGTCAGCGCGCCGACCTGCACGGAGCTCAGGGCGGCCACGTTGTCGGTGGACAGGGCGCCGACCTGGTCGGAGCTCAGCGCATTGAACTGGTTCGAGGCCAGGGCCGACACGTCGGCACTTTCCATCGCGTTGACCTGGTCGGTCGTCAGCGAGGCGATCTGGGCGGTGCCCAGGGCGCGGATTTCAGCGCTGTTGAAGGCGTTGAGGTTGTCCGAAGACAGCGTGCTGATTTGCAGCGTGCTCAACGAGGCGACTTGCGCGGTCGAGAGCGAGCTGACCTGGTCGGTGCCGAGGCCGCCGAGCTGGTCGCTGGTCAGCGCACGCAGGGCGTTAGTGCTCAAGGCCTTGATGGCGGTGGAGCTGATCGCGCCCATCTGGTCGGTCGTCAGGCCGGCCACTTGCGTGGAGCTCAGGCCGCTCAGCTGGTTGGAGCCGAGGGCGTGGATGGAGTCGGTCGAGATCGCGCCGAGCTGGTCGGAACCGAGCACCTTGATCTGGCCCGAAGTCAGCGAGGAGACGTCGTCGCTGGTCATGGCCGAGAGCTGAGCGGTCGTCAGGGCTTGCACTTCGCCCGTGGTCAGCGCCTTGATCTGGTTGGTCGTCAGCGCGTTGAGGTCATCGGTGGACAGGCCGGCGACTTGCGTCGTGGTCAGCGAAGCGACTTGCGCCGTCGTCAGCGCGGCGACCTGGTCGGTGCCGAGCCCGTTGAGCTGGTCGCTCGACAGAGCACGCAGGGCTGCAGTGTTGATCGCCTTGACGTCGTTGGTTTCGATCGAACCGATCTGGTCGGTCGTCAGACCGGCAGCTTGTGCCGAAGTCAGACCGGCCACCTGGCTGGAAGACAGGGCGACGATGTTGTCGGTGGACAGCGCGCCGATTTCGTCGGAAGTGAACGCGGCCAACTGGTTGGTCGCCAAGGCGGCCACATCGGCGCTTTCCATCGCGCTGACCTGCAAGGTCGACAGCGTGGCGATCTGCGCGGTGTTCAGCGCGCGGATTTCAGCGGTGTTGAAGGCGTTGAGGTTGTCGGTCGACAAGGTGCTGACCTGCAGCGTGCTCAGCGCGCCGACTTGGGCGGTGGTGAGCGAGCTGACCTGGTCGGTGCCGAGGCCGCCGAGCTGGTCGCTGGTCAGTGCATGCAGGGCGTTAGTGCTCAGCGACTTGATGGCGGTGGAGCTGATCGCACCCATCTGGTCGGTGGTCAGGCCGGCGACTTGGACCGAGGTCAGCGAGCTGATCTGGGTCGAGCCGAGGCCGGCGACGGCGTCGGTGGACAGCGAGCCGATCTGGTCGGAGCCGAGCGCGCGCATCTGGGCCGAGCTCAGGGCAACGACGTCGTTGCTTTCCATGGCGGACAGTTGCAGCGTGGTCAGCGCGCCGACCTGGTTGGTCAGCATCGCGCGGATCTGCGAGCTGTCGAAGGCGTTCAGCTCATCCGAGGTCAGCAGCTGCACCTGGTCGGTCGTCAGCGCGGCGACCTGGCCCGAGGTCAGGGCGACGGTCTGCGTGGAATCGAGGGCCGAGAACTGGTCGGTCGACAGGCTGCGCAGGGCGGCGGTCGACAGGGCGCGCACGTCGGCGCTGTTCAGGGCGGTGACCTGGTCGGTGGTCAGGCCGTCCAGTTGGGTGGACTTGAGCCCGGCGATCTGGGCCGTGTTCATGGCCGCGATGTTGTCGGTCGACAGCGCGCCGATCTGGTCGGAGTTGAGTGCGCCCAGCTGGGTCGTGGTCAGTGCCACGACATCGGCGCTTTCCATGCCGGCCACCTGGTCGGTGGTCAGGGCGCCGACTTGTGCGGTGGTCAGCGCGCGGATCTGCGAGCTGTTCAGGGCGTTCAGTTCATCGGTGCTCAGCACGTCGATCTGGCCGGTCGTCAGCGACGCGACCTGCGCGCTGCTCAGCTGGCTGATCTGGTCGGAGGTGAAGGCGGTGAACTGGTCGGTCGAGAGGCTGCGCAGGGCGGCGGTCGACAGGGCGCGCACATCGATGCTCTCGATGGCGGCGATCTGGTCGGTCGAGAGGCCTTGCAGCTGCGTGGTGTTGAGGCCGCCGACCTGGTTCGGCAGCGTGGTCAGGGCGGCGATGTTGTCGGTCGACAGCGCGGCGATCTGTGTGGAGTCGAAGGCCTGCAACTGCGCGGTGGACAGGGCCACCACGTCGTTGCTTTCCATCGCGTTGATCACATCGGTGCCCAAGCCGTGCAGCTGGGCCGTGGTCAGCGCGCGGATCTGCGAGCTGTCAAAGGCGTTGAATTCGTCCGAAGTCAGCACATGGACCTGGCCGGTGGTCAGCGCGCCGATCTGGGCGCTGGTCAGGGCGACGGTCTGGGTCGAGTTCAGGGCGGAGAACTGGTCGGTGCTCAAGGCGCGCAGTGCGGCCGAGTTGAGCGCGCGCAGGTCGGCGCTCTCGATCGCGCCCATCTGGTCGGTCGTCAGGCCGGCCACTTGCGTGGAGCTCAGCGCGGCGAAATGCTGCGTGCCGAGGCCGGCGATGCTGTCGGTGCCGATGGCGCCGATCTGCTGGGAATTGAGGGCGTGCAGCTGGGCGGTGGTGAGCTGGGTCAGCTCGTCGCTCGTCATGCCGGTGATCTGGTCGGTGGTCAGGGCGCCGACTTGTGCGGAGGTCAGCGCGCGCATTTGCGTGCTGTTCAGCGCGTTCAGGTCATCGGTCGTCAGGGCCACGACCTGGCCGGTGCCCAGGCTGGCGAGCTGGGCCGAGGTCATCGCGCCGACTTGCGTCGAATCGAGTGCGGCAATGCTGTCGGTGCCGATCGAGTGCAGGGTGGCGGTCGAGATCGCCTTGATGTCGTCCGAGGTGATCGCGTGGACCTGGTCACTGTTCAGGCCCTGGATCTGCTGCGAGCTCAGCGAGCCGACCTGCGCCGAAGTCATCGCGGCGATCGAGTCGGTGCCCAGCACCGACAGTTGCGCCGAGCTGAAAGCATGGATCTGGCCGGTGGACATCGCAGCGACGTCGTCGCTGTTGAAGCCGCCCATCTGGTCGGTGCTCAGGACGTTCAGCTGGCCGGTGGCCAGCGCGTGGACCTGGTCGGTGCTCAGTCCGGCGATGTCATCGCTGCTGACCGAACCGAACTGCTTGGTCGTGAGCGCGGCGATCTGGGCGGTGCCCAGCGAGGCGAACTGATCGGTGCCAAGGCCGGCGATGTCGTCGGTGCTCAGCGCGCGCAGGGCGGCGGTGCCGATGGCGTGCAGGGCGTCCGTGGCCATCGCATGGACCTGGTCCGAATTCAGCGCGGCGGCTTGTCCGCTCGTCAGGGCCGAGGTGTGCTGCGTTTGCAGGCCGGCGATCGCGTCGGAGGTCAGCGCGCCGATCTGGCTCGAGCTGAGGCTCTTGAACTGCTGCGAGCTCAGCGCCTGGACGTCGTCGGTCTCCATGCTGTTGACCAGGCTGGTGGTCAAGGCGGCGAGCTGCGAGGTCGTCAGGGCGCGGATCTGGTCGCTGCCCAGGGCATTCAGGCTGTCCGACGACAGATGGTTGACCTGCGAGGTGTTCAGCGATGCGACCTGGCGCGTGTCCAGGGCGCCGAAGGCGTCGGAGGTGAGGGCGTTGACCTGGTCCGTCGTCAGCGACTTGATCGCCGAGGTGTTCAGGGCGCGCAGGTCGGCGGTCTCGATGGCGGCCCAGCTGGTCGTCGTGATGAACGAGATCGACTTGGTGCTGAGCGTGGAGAACTGCGAGGTGGTCAGTGCCTGAAACTGGTCCGTCGAAAAGGAGTTCCAGTCATCACTGGTCAGTCGCGACAACGTGTACGTGGACAGTGCGGCGATCTGGTCAGTGGTCAGGTTCGTAATCAGTGATGCCATCTTCAGCTCCCTCGACTATGGGCGACTTCGCCCACAGGGCGGTGATTTGGGGTGCTCCAGGACCGCGCGAGCGGTCTTGGAGCGCAAAACATGAACAAACAGTCGATAGCCGACTGCCATGTTTCGGTTTTCGGATAGGACGCGTTGAACTTGAGCGTTACTTTTGCTGACAGTTTTACATCAGCTCACCGCAAGATAACGTTTACGTTCAGCGCATGGGGTTTCCACCAGTGAATCGTAGGGCAACAGGATGGAAATCAATGCATACAAAAGAACACGAAGCGAGTTCCAGTTCACGGATTGCGATCGGGAAATCCCTGATGGCGAGCTGTGAGCAGATGTAAATCGCCCGAAAGCTCGGTTTTACGCCATTCGTGTGACATTTCACGCTTCGGGCGATTTCCGCACTTTCGGAACTTCTTACCGCCGCTTTATCACTCAACTCGCGGCGCTGAGCCCGTTTTCAAAGTGCTGCCGAACCTGGATTGCGGCAGCTTTTGCGTCCCGCCGCGCGAGGGCGGCCATCAGGGCCCGATGCTCGGTCAGGGAGTCGGCCAGGCGGCCTTCCTTGAACAGGGAATGGTGCCGGTTGAGCTTCATGACGCGCCGCAGGTCGGTCACGATCTGCTGGCGCCAGCGGTTGCCCTCGATCTCCAGAACGCGCATGTGGAAGCGTTCATTAGTCGCAAAAAACGCATCCCGCAAGCCGACTTGTGTTTCAAGTTGATCGTGCAGCGCCTGCAACTCGGTCAGCTCCGCGTCGCTCGCGCGGGTGGCCACGTTGGCGGCCGCGTCGGCTTCCAGCAGGGCCAGCAACTGGTAGGCCTCGCGCACATCGCGCTCGCTCATCTCGGTGACATAAGCACCACGCCGCAGCTTCATCGTCACCAGGCCTTCAGCGGCCAACACCTTCAGCGCCTCTCGCATCGGCGTGCGGCTGATGCCCAGGGTGGCGCAGAGCTTGAGCTCGTCGATCCAGGTGCCGGGTTCGAGCTGGCGGTTGAAGATCTGCTGACGCAGGTGCTCGGCCACCTCTTGGTAGAGGGCGCGCGGGGCCAGGGGCGTCAGGGTGCTCATGAGGCCGAGTGTAGCGTCTTAATTTATAATTATGAATTCAATCTCGGCTATGATCCGGGCCTCCAAGGAGTTGCCATGTCTTCTGATCCAGCCGCCCGTCCTGAATTCAAGCCGTCCACGCTGGAGCAGTGGAACAAGGCTGCCGCCAAGTCCGCGCCCGGTGGCGATGTGTCGGCCCTGAACTGGGTCACGCCCGAGGGGCTGACGGTCAAGCCGCTCTACACGGCGGCCGACACGGCCGCGCTGCCGCACGCTGACACGCTGCCCGGCTTCGAGCCTTTCCTGCGCGGGCCGCAAGCCACGATGTATGCGGTGCGCCCCTGGACGATCCGCCAATACGCCGGCTTCTCGACCGCCGAGGCCAGCAATGCCTTCTATAGAAAGGCGCTGGCCGCTGGCGGGCAGGGCGTTTCGGTTGCTTTCGATCTGGCCACGCACCGAGGCTATGACTCCGACCACCCGCGCGTGACCGGCGACGTCGGCAAGGCCGGCGTGGCGATCGACTCGGTGGAGGACATGAAGATCCTGTTCGACGGCATCCCGCTGGACAAGGTCTCGGTCTCGATGACCATGAACGGTGCCGTGCTGCCGGTGCTGGCCGGCTACGTGGTGGCGGCCGAGGAGCAGGGCGTCGGCCAGGATTGCCTGAGCGGGACCATCCAGAACGACATCCTCAAGGAGTTCATGGTCCGCAACACCTATATCTACCCGCCTGCGCCGAGCATGCGGATCATCGGCGACATCATCGAGTACACGGCCGGGCACATGCCCAAGTTCAACTCGATCAGCATCAGCGGCTATCACATGCAGGAGGCCGGCGCCACGCAGGCGCTGGAGCTGGCTTTCACGTTGGCCGACGGCAAGGAGTACGTGAAGACCGCAATGGCCAAGGGGCTGGCGGTGGATGATTTCGCGCCGCGCCTGTCCTTCTTCTGGGCCGTGGGCATGAACTTCTATCTGGAGATTGCCAAGATGCGCGCCGCGCGCCTGCTCTGGTGCCGGATCATGAAGGGCTTCGGCGCCACCAACCCCAAGAGCCTGATGCTGCGCACGCACAGCCAGACCTCGGGCTGGTCGCTGACCGAACAGGATCCGTACAACAACGTCGTCAGAACGACGATCGAGGCGATGGCCGCCGTGTTCGGCGGCACGCAGAGCCTGCACACCAATTCGCTCGACGAGGCGATTGCACTGCCCACCGAGTTCAGCTCGCGCATCGCGCGCAACACGCAGTTGATCATCCAGGAAGAGACCCACATCACGAATGTGATCGACCCCTGGGCCGGCAGCTACCTGATGGAGAAGCTGACCCAGGACATGGCCGATGCGGCCTGGGAGATCATCGAAGAGGTCGACGCGATGGGCGGTATGACGGCAGCCGTGGACAGCGGCTGGGCCAAGCTCAAGATCGAGGCCAGCGCGGCCGAGAAGCAGGCGCGCATCGACTCCGGCAAGGACGTGATCGTCGGTGTCAACAAATACAAGCTCGCCAAGGAAGACCCGATCGAGATCCTCGACGTGGACAACCATGCGGTGCGCGACAGCCAGGTCGCACGGCTGGCCGAGATCAAGGCCAAGCGTGATTCGGCGGCGGTCGCTAACGCTCTGCATGCGCTGACCGCAGCCGCCAAGGACAACACCGGCAATCTGCTCGACCTGGCCATCAAGGCCGTGCGCCTGCGCGCCACTGTCGGCGAAATCAGCGATGCGCTGGAAGAAGCCTACGGTCGCCACCGCGCGGATACGCAAAAGGTCACTGGCGTCTACGCTGCGGCCTACGACTCGGCCGAAGGCTGGGCCAAGCTGCAAGGCGAGATCCGCGACTTCGCCGAAGCTCAAGGGCGCCGCCCGCGCGTGATGATCGCCAAGCTCGGCCAGGATGGCCATGACCGCGGCGCCAAGGTTGTCGCCACCGCGTATGCCGATCTGGGCTTCGATGTGGATATGGGCCCGCTCTTCCAGACGCCGGAGGAATGCGCGCGCCAGGCGATCGAGAACGACGTTCATGCGGTCGGCGTCTCCACGCTCGCCGCCGGCCACAAGACGCTGGTGCCGGCGATCATTGCCGAGCTCAAGAAGCAGGGCGCGGACGACATCATCGTTTTCGTCGGCGGGGTGATCCCGCAGCAGGACTACGGTTTTCTGTATGACGCTGGCGTCAAGGGCATCTACGGCCCGGGCACGCCGATCCCGGCCAGTGCCAAGGATGTGCTGGAGCAGATCCGCAAAGTTGGGATGGCCTGAGGAGGGCTTGCGGCGTATGATTGTATTTTGTCATACATCACACAATGGGGTGCCAACATGAGCGCGCTGTCCATCCGTCTTGACCCTGAGCTCGAGCACCGCCTCGACCTCGAAGTGGCGCGCCGCAACACGACGCGCTCCCGCTTCGTGCAGGACTTGCTGCGAGAGGCGCTCTCGCCCAAGGACCCTGTGCTGTTGCTTCAGGAGGCGCGCGCAGAGTACGCCTTGCCGGATCCTGTGCGCAAGAAGACGCGTACCGACAAATCCACGCGGGTGAAGGCGCTGGTCCGCGAGTCCGTGGAACGCAAGTTGTCACGATGAAATTCGCCTTGCTTGATGCCAGCGTGATGGTGGCGCTGTTCGATGACGCCGATGTTCATCACGAGCGCTATGTCGCCAAGATGGGAGTGGCACGCCGCAGCCTCGCGACCACATGGCCGTGCGTCACCGAGGCCAGCTACATCCTCTCGCCTCGCAATCACCTGGCCTTGTTGCATTGGCTGCGGAGCGGTGCTGCCGAAGTGATCGGATTCGATGTCGGTGATCTGGAACCGATGATGGCCTGGATGGAAAAGTACACCGAGAAGCACAAGACCCTGATGGACTTGGCCGATGCCTCGTTGGTCTGGCTCGGCTCCCATCTCAATTGCACCGAGATTCTTTCGGAAGACCGCCGCGACTTTCTGCGCTATCGCCTGCCCGACGGCCGGGCTTTCGAGATTATCTGATGCTGAATCTGCAAGCCGTCGCTGCCGCCGACTTCGAACCTCTGCACGAACTTCGCATGCGTGCCATGCGAGAAAGTCTGGAACGTTTGGGCCGCTTCGATCCTGAGCGCTCTCGCGCACGCCTGCTGGCGGGCTTCGAGCCGGCTCACATGCGTCACATCTGCCGCAATTCAGAGCGCCTGGGTTTCTTGACTCTCGTGCCGGAAGGCGAGGCGCTGAACCTCAAGCATTTGTATATCGAGCCGGCCTCGCAAGGGCATGGTGTGGGTGCGTGGACCCTGACCTGGATTCAGAACCAGGGGCGTGATGTCCTGCTGAGCGCGCTGAAGGACAGCGACGCTAACCGCTTCTATCGGCGGCATGGTTTCGTGCAGATCGGCGAAGAGGAATTCGACATTCAATACCGCTGGAGCGTGCCGCAATGACGCTCACTGCCGATGTCCTGGCTGGCCAGCGCCGCGCCATCGCCAAGGCGATCACGCTGCTCGAATCCACACGCGCAGACCATCGCAAGCAAGCCGATGAAATGCTGACCGCGCTGCTGCCGCATACCGGCAAGTCGCTGCGCCTGGGCATCTCCGGTGTTCCGGGCGTCGGCAAGAGCACTTTCATCGAAGCGCTGGGCCTGTTCCTGATCGCGCAGGGCAAGCGCGTGGCTGTGCTTGCGGTGGATCCCTCAAGCAGCATCTCAGGCGGCTCCATCCTCGGTGACAAGACGCGCATGGAGCGGCTCTCGATGGACGAGCGGGCCTACATCCGCCCCAGCCCCAGCAGCGGCACCTTGGGCGGCGTGGCCGAGAAGACGCGCGAGGCGATGCTGGTCTGCGAAGCGGCGGGCTTTGACGTCGTGATCGTCGAGACCGTCGGCGTCGGCCAGAGCGAGACCGCCGTCGCCGGCATGACCGATCTCTATGTGCTGATGCAGTTGCCCAATGCCGGCGACGATCTGCAGGCGATCAAGAAGGGCGTGATGGAACTGGCCGATCTGGTGGTGATCAACAAGGCCGATATCGATGTGGCCGCCGCCACGCGTGCCCAAGCCATGATCGTCTCGAGCCTGCGCCTGCAACGTCATGGCGTCGAGGTGATGCAGCTCTCCGCGCTGAAGGGCGACGGGCTCGATCGTTTCTGGGACGCGATCACGCGGCTCAGGGGCACTGGCTTTGCGAAGAAGCGCGAACAACAATCGCTGGCCTGGATGTGGGAGCGCATCCAGGCGGGACTGAAACATCAATTTGCTGCCTCGCCCGCCGTGCGCGAGGTGCTTGAAGACACCACGCGCCAGGTTCTTGCTGGCGAGCTGCCCGCATCCACTGCGGCGCGCCAATTGCTGAAGAAATTCTCAGGAGTAGACGACGATGCATGACATCCAAAAACAACTCGAAGAAAAGCGCGCCCGCGCCCGACTCGGCGGCGGCGAGAAGCGCATTGCCGCCCAGCACGCCAAAGGCAAGCTGACCGCACGTGAACGGCTGGAGCTGCTGTTTGACGAAGGCACATTTGAAGAGTGGGACATGTTCGTCGAACACCGCTGCGTGGACTTCGGCATGGAGGCCAACAAGATTCCGGGCGACGGTGTCGTCACCGGCTACGGCATGATCAACGGCCGCCTGGCCTTCAGCTTCAGCCAGGACTTCACCGTCTTCGGCGGCGCTTTGAGCGAATCGCATGCCGAGAAGATCTGCAAGGTGATGGACCAGGCCATGAAGGTCGGCGCGCCGGTGATCGGCCTGAACGATTCGGGTGGCGCGCGCATCCAGGAAGGTGTCGCATCATTAGGCGGTTATGCCGACGTGTTCCAGAAGAACGTGCTGGCTTCGGGCGTGGTGCCGCAGATCAGCATGATCATGGGCCCTTGCGCAGGTGGCGCGGTCTACTCGCCGGCCATGACGGACTTCATCTTCATGGTGAAGGATTCCTCGTACATGTTCGTCACCGGCCCGGAAGTGGTGAAGACGGTGACGCATGAGGAAGTGACCGCCGAAGAGCTCGGCGGCGCCAGCACGCACAACACCAAGAGCGGCGTGGCCGATCTGGCTTTCGACAACGATGTTGAAGCGATCCTGATGCTGCGCCGCTTCTTCAACTACCTGCCGCTGAACAACCGCGAGAAGGCGCCCACACGCCCCAGCGGCGACCCGACGAACCGGCTCGATTTCTCGCTCGACACCCTGGTGCCCGAGAACCCGAACAAGCCCTACGACATGAAGGAACTGATCCTCAAGACGGTCGACGACGGCGACTTCTTCGAACTGCAGCCCGAGTACGCCAAGAACATCCTGACCGGCTTCGCGCGCATGGAAGGCCAGACCGTGGGCATCGTGGCCAACCAGCCGCTGGTGCTGGCCGGCTGCCTGGACATCAAGAGCTCGATCAAGGCGGCGCGCTTCGTGCGCTTCTGCGATGCCTTCAACATCCCCGTGGTCACCTTCGTGGACGTGCCCGGCTTCATGCCCGGCACCTCGCAGGAGTACGGCGGCATCATCAAGCACGGCGCCAAGCTGCTCTATGCCTACGCCGAATGCACGGTGCCCAAGATCACGGTGATCACGCGCAAGGCCTATGGCGGTGCGTATGACGTGATGGCCTCCAAGCACCTGCGAGGCGATGTGAACTTCGCATGGCCTAACGCCGAGATCGCCGTGATGGGCGCCAAGGGCGCGGTCGAGATCATCTTCCGCGAAGACAAGGGCGACCCCGCCAAGCTCGCCGCCAAGGAGGCTGAATACAAGGCCCGCTTCGCCAACCCGTTCGTGGCGGGCGCGCGCGGCTTCATCGACGACGTCATCCAGCCGCACGAGACGCGCAAGCGCATCTGCCGCTCGCTGATCATGCTGAAGGACAAGAAGCTCGAGAACCCGTGGCGCAAGCACGGCAACATCCCCCTTTGATTTCTCCTTGCAGTATCTGGAGACCTTATGAACGATCGCACGACTGAGGCCAACGGAGCTGGCATTGCGCAGCTCTTCAACCTGCGCCGCGACCTGGACGACGCTGATGCGATCGACGCCAGCGTGCGCGCGGGCGTTGACGTGGCGGGCACCAATCTGTGGGTGCTGTTCTTCGCGATCCTGGTGGCGTCGGTGGGCCTCAACGTCAACAGCACGGCCGTGATCATCGGCGCCATGCTGATCTCGCCACTGATGGGCCCGATCGTCGGCGTCGGCTACGGGCTGGCGGTGCAGGACATGCGGCTGATACGCCGCGCATTGCGCAACCTCGCCATCTTCGGCGCGATCAGCCTGCTGACCTCCACGCTGTACTTTCTGGTGAGCCCGCTGCGCGATGCAGGTTCCGAGCTGCTCGCGCGCGCGCAGCCGACGCTGTGGGATGTGCTGATTGCCTTCTTCGGCGGCGCGGCCGGCATCGTGGCATTGACACGGCGTTCGATCTCCAACGTGGCCCCGGGCGTGGCGATTGCCACGGCCTTGATGCCGCCCATCTGCACGGTTGGATTCAGCCTGGCGCGCGGCAATTGGGCGAACGTGGCGGGAGCCTTCTACCTCTTCCTGATCAACAGCGTGTTCATCGCGTTTGCAACCTTCGTGTTCGTGAAGCTGATCAAGCTGCCGCTGCGCGCCGATGTTTCGGAACGCGTGCGCACGCATGCCCGCGCGATCACGACGGTCGTGGTGCTGGGCGTGTTCGTGCCGAGCGCCGTGCTCGCCTATCGCCTCGTGCAGGAGCAGCGCTTTGTGGGAGCGGCCACCGCGCAGATCGATGAGGTTGCGCGCGTCGAGAAGATGCTGGTGCTGGACCGCGATATCGACGCGGGCAAGCATGAGGTCCGCGTCACCCTGGTGGGCGACCGGCATGCTCAAACACTCGGCGCCGACATGGCCGCGCGCCTGACCGCGATGGGCTTTGCGGACAGCAAGGTCGAGCTGCGCTTCACCGGTGCCGAGCATGTCGACGTGGGCAGTCTGACCAAGGAAGTTCGGCAGCAGGTTCTGGCTTTGTCCAATGCGAACGCCAACGCCAACGCGAATGCAGATGTCGCACCCGACTATCCCCAGTTGCTGAGTGAACTCAAGGCCCAATTTCCGGGCGCCACCGGCCTGGCCATCGGCATGGGCGCTGCGGCGTCCGCCGATGCCGCCTCGGCGCCTGTGTCCGTGACGATGGTGGACCTGGTTCAGCATGAACCTCTGCCTCAAGCCGACCGTGAACGCATCGAACGCTGGCTGGCCGTGCGCCTGCCCGGGCGCGCGGTGCGCGTGACCTATTCCAACGAGAAATGACCATGTTCAAGAAAATCCTGATCGCGAACCGAGGTGAGATCGCCTGCCGGGTCATCGTGACGGCCCGAAAGATGGGCATCAAGACCGTCGCCGTGTATTCCGAGGCCGACAAGGACGCGCGCCACGTCGAGCTCGCCGATGAATCCGTGCTGCTCGGCCCGGCACCTTCGCGCGAGTCCTACCTCGTGGCCGACAAGATCATCGCGGCCGCCAAGCAGACCGGCGCCGAGGCCATCCACCCCGGCTATGGCTTCCTCAGCGAGAACGAAGACTTCGCTCGCCGCGTCGAGGAAGAGGGCCTGATCTTCATCGGCCCCAAGCATGCGTCGATCGCGGCGATGGGCGACAAGATCGCCTCGAAGAAGCTCGCCGCCGCGGCCAAGGTCAACACGATTCCAGGGCACAACGAGCCGATCCTGTCGGCCGACGAGGCGGTGGGCATCGCCCAGAAGATCGGCTACCCGGTCATGATCAAGGCCAGTGCCGGCGGCGGCGGCAAGGGCCTGCGCGTCGCGTTCACCGACAAGGAATGCTTCGAGGGCTTCACCTCCTGCCGCAACGAAGCCAAGAACAGCTTTGGCGATGACCGCGTCTTCATGGAGAAGTTCGTCGAGGAGCCGCGCCATATCGAGATCCAGGTGCTCGGCGATGCGCGCGGCGAGGTGGTCTACCTGTGGGAGCGTGAATGCTCGATCCAGCGCCGCCACCAGAAGGTGATCGAGGAAGCGCCTTCGCCCTTCATCAGCGAAGCCACGCGCAAGGCGATGGGCGAGCAGGCCGTGGCGCTGGCCAAGGCCGTGAACTACCAGAGTGCGGGCACGGTCGAGTTCGTGGTCGGCAAGGACCAGAGCTTCTACTTCCTCGAGATGAACACGCGCCTGCAGGTCGAGCATCCGGTCACCGAATGCATCACCGGCCTCGACCTGGTGGAGCTGATGATCCGCGTGGCGGCCGGCGAACCGCTGCCTTTCAAGCAGGATCAGATCAAGCGCGAAGGCTGGGCCATCGAGTGCCGCATCAACGCCGAGGATCCGTTCCGCAACTTCCTGCCCTCGACCGGACGCCTGGTGAAGTACCAGCCGCCCGAGGCGAGCATGGTGTCAGCCGAGCCAGAGCGTTATGGCGTGCGCGTGGACACCGGCGTCTATGAAGGCGGCGAGATCCCGATGTTCTATGACTCGATGATCGCCAAGCTGATCGTGCACGGCAAGGATCGCGCCGAGGCCATCGCCAAGATGCGCGAGGCGCTCAACGGCTTCGTGATCCGCGGCATCAGCAGCAACATCCCCTTCCAGTCGGCGTTGCTGGCCCACCCTGATTTCCAGTCGGGTGACTTCAACACCGGCTTCATCGCGCATCACTACGCGGGCGGCTTCAGGGCCGAGGACGTGCCGCACGACGACCCGCTCTTCCTGATCGCGCTGGCTGGCTTCATCCGCCGCAAGACGCGTGAGCGCGAGGCCGGCATCAGCGGGCAGTTGTCGGGGCACGAGGTTCGTATCGAGAGCGACTACGTGGCCGTGATCAACGAGGGCGACGGCAAGGCGAGCCGCCACGGCGTCAATGTCACCGAGACAGGGCAGCGCGGCGAGGCGACCGTCAAGGTCGACGGCCAGAGCTACGCGATCGTCTGTCACTCGCGCCTGAACGACACGCGTCTGGTCGGCACCGTCAACGGCAAGCCCTTCACCGCGCAGGCCGAGCGTGGCACGGCGAAGAACCCCTTGGCCTATCGCATCCAGCACAACGGCCGCGCCGTGGTCGCCAATGTGCTCACGCCACGTGCCGCCGAGTTGTTGACGCTGATGCCTTTCAAGGCGCCGCCCGACACGAGCAAGAGCTTGCTGTCGCCGATGCCGGGCCTGCTCGTGCAGGTGGCCGTGCAGGTGGGCCAGCAGGTGCAGGCCGGCGAACGTCTCGCGGCGATCGAGGCGATGAAGATGGAGAACATCCTCACCGCCGAGCGCGATTGCAAGGTGGCCGAGGTGCTGGCCAAGGTGGGCGAGAGCCTGTCGGTCGATCAGCCGATCCTGAGGTTCGAATGAGCAACAGCGACAGCAAACCCTACAAGATCCTCGGCCTCCAGCAGATCGCCATCGGCGGCCCTGACAAGCAGGCCTTGCGCAAGCTTTGGGTTGATGTGCTGGGCCTCACGGTCACCGGCAACTTCGTGTCGGAGCGCGAGAACGTCGATGAAGACATCTGCGCGATCGGCGAGGGGCCGCACAGAATCGAGGTCGACCTGATGCAGCCGCTCGATCCCGACAAGAAGCCCGCCGTCCACACCACGCCGCTGAACCATGTCGGCCTGTGGGTCGACGACCTGCCCAAGGCGGTGGAATGGATGAGCGCGAACGGCGTTCGCTTCGCGCCTGGCGGTATCCGCAAGGGCGCGGCCGGCTACGACATCTGCTTCATCCACCCCAAGAGCAACGACGAGTTCCCGATCGGCGGGGAGGGCGTGTTGATCGAGCTGGTGCAGGCGCCACCCGAGGTGATCGCCGCGCTCGGCTAGCTGGCTGGCTAGAGATCGGCGAAGACCGAGGCCACGCCGTGGATCGGCGTGAAGCCTGCGCTTGAGGGTGCCACGAAGGGCAAGCTGAAGATGAAGCGGCAGCCCTGGCCGGGCGCGCTCTCGATCTCGACTTCGCCGCCCAGCGGCCCGACGGCCAGCTCGTGCACGATGTTCAGCCCCAAGCCCGTACCACCGCGGTTGAGCTTGGTGGTGAAGAAGGGCTCAAAGGCTCGCTTCCTGACCTCCTCGCTCATGCCCACGCCATCGTCCTGGACGATCAGTTCGACATGCTCCGCGTCGAGATCGCGCGCACGGATCAGCAAGCGCCCCAGCTCGCGGCCGGCAAAGGCGTGGAGCAGGGCGTTCTGCACCAGGTTGCTGACGATCTGGCTCAGCGGGCCGGGGTAGCTGTCGAGCGGGCGGCTGACGCGGATGTCGCATTCCACTTTGTAGGGCGTGCCGCGCAGGCGAGGGCGCAGCACGGTCAGGGCTTCGTTGACGGTAGTGCCCAGCTCGAACTCGCGGCGGCGCGCGCTGACCTGATCAGCCGAGACCTGCTTGAAGTGCTGGACCAACTCTTCGGCGTGGTTCAGCGAGCGCATCAGGATGTCGGCCGAGGTGCCCACATCCTCCAGGAAGGCTTCGAGGCTGCTGCGCCGCAGCGTGCCGTCTTCGAGCGCTTTCAAGGCCTCGCGCGTGCGGCTCTCCAGCGTCGACGCCGTGGTCACGCAATTGCCCAGCGGCGAGTTGAGCTCATGCGCCACCCCCGCGACGAGGGAGCCGAGCGCCGCCATCTTCTCGGAGCGCACGAGCTCGTCATGCGCACGCTGCAGGTGGTTGCGCGCGGCGCTGAGCTCGGCGGTGCGCAGGCTCACGCGCGTTTCCAGCAGGGCATTCAATTCGCGCAGCTGGCTTTCGGCTTGTCGCTGCGCGGTCAGCTCGCGGGCGATGCCCAGATAGCCGAGCAACTCGCCGCTTCGGGAGGTGACGCGGCTCATGGTCAGCGAGACCGCGATCTGGAAACCGTCCTGGCGGATGTAGGACCAGACGCGCGTTTCGAGGGCATGGCGTTTGGCCTGCGCAACCAGCACCTCAAAGCCGCTCAGGCGTTCGCCCAACTCGGTCTCGAGCTCATCGGCGCGCTCTTCAAGCTCGCTATGCAGGTGCAGTTGCGTCGGGCATTGCCCGAGCATCTGCTTCTCGCTGAATTGCACCATGCGCCGGGCGCCTTCATTGAACACGGTGATGCGACCTTGCAGATCGGTGGCGATGATCGCGACCTCGACTGCCGCATCGAGCAAGGCCTCCATGCGGGTGAGCGACTGGGCCTGTGCGGCCTGCGCTGCGTGGAGGTCGGCTTCATGCTGCCGGCGCTCGGTGATGTCGCGGCCGGTGCCGCGGTAGCCGATGAACAAGCCCCGGTCGTTGAACAGGGGCGCGCCGGAGATGCTCAGCCAGATCAGACCGTTCGGGCTGAACAGGCTGTACTCGAAATCATGAAAGGATTCATGGCGCTCAAGGCAGGCTCGGTGGGCGGCCCAATTGGCCGGGCTCGGCCCGGCGGCGTCCCAGCGACATTGGCCGATCAAGCCCTTGTAGACCGCGCTGCGGCGTTGGTCGCTCAGCGCGGAGATGTAGGTGAAGCGAAACTGCGCGTCCTGCTCCCAGACCGTGTCTGAACCCAGGGCGGCCACGCTGGTCAGCCGGGCCTCTGAACGTCGGAGATCGCTCAGCGTGGCGCGGCCGCGGTCGATTTCCTCCAGGAACGCCGCATGGCGGCCTCTCAGCAGCAGCCGCTGCCGCGTCAGCACGGCCGTGCCGGCAGTGAGCAGGGTGACGGTCAGCAGCGCAATCAGGATCTCCGGGGAGTTCCAGGACGCGCCGATTTGCCAGCCCGCCTTGGGCACGGCGGCCAGCACCCAGCGGCCGCCGGGAAGGTTCACAACCTGCAGCATCGGCCGCTGCGCCGCCACGCGTTCGTCGCCCCAGATGAGGCGGCCCGGCATGCCGTCGCAGCGTGCCTCGAAGAGCGCCGCATTGACCGTCAGATTCGGGCGGTCCAGGCCGGCCAGATGGACGAACTGCTCCAGTTCCACCGCGCCCGAGACCACGCCCCAATAGTGCGGCGACAGCTCGCCGCCCGAGGAGATGAAGACGGGCACTCGCAGGATGACGGACTGGAAACCTTCCACCAGGCGCGTCGGCGCCACCAGCACCGGCACGCCGCGTTGCCGCGCTTCCTGGACGGAGGGGTATTGCTCCGGAATGTCGCGGTAGTCGCGGCCACTGATCATCTCGTTGCCGGTGAGCGGATAGACCATGCGCACCACTTCCGCCGGTGCCGCCACGATGGAGCGCAGATGCACCTCGGTGCTCGCCATCTGGCCCATCAGCGTGTCGAACCGCGCCGGGCTGATGTCGCCATCGACCTGCACCACGGCGGCGAGCGTCAGCACCGGGCCGAAGGTGGCCAGCGCCGACACCTCGGAGCGCGTGCTCAAGGCGTTCAAGGCGTTCTGCGTCTGGCTCAGCTGAGCCTCGGCGGCCTGTTTTGCGCTCACCTGCACCAGGCCCAACACCAGCGCCAGGCCCAGGCCGATGACCAACACGACGGGCCAATAGTCGAGCCAGCCCGCGCGAGCCCCGTTCACCGCTTGCCCAGGCTTGCCAGCAGGCTCGGGCTCGCGGGCAGGGACCAAAACGCTGGGTGAGAGACTCATGACTGCTGCCTCTATTCAGGAACCAAGGGGGTCTGCGGACAGTAGCACGCACCCCCCAAACTTGTAGTGCTCGGCCGCTGATGCACGTCAAGGAAGAGCCTGCGGCTCGGCGCTGCATTTAGACTGCTTGTCAATGACCAAAATGCTCTCGCGCCAGCCCCGACTCGATGCCCTGCGCGGCGCGGCGATGGTCTGGATGACCGTCTTCCACGGCTGTTTTGACCTGCACCAGTTCCACCTGCTGGAGGCGAACTTCTACCTCGATCCTTTCTGGACCGTGCAGCGCAGCTGCATCGTCAGCCTGTTCCTGTTTTGCGCGGGCTTGGCGCAGGGCCTGGGCGAGCCGAGCTGGCCGCGCTTCTGGAAACGCTGGGCGCAGATCGTCGGCTGCGCGCTGCTGGTCACGCTCGGCTCGATCTGGATGTTCCCGCGCAGCTTCATCAGCTTTGGCGTGTTGCACGGCATTGCGGTGATGCTGGTGCTGCTGCGCATACTCAAGCCCGCGCCGCTGATTTGCCTGCTGCTGGGTGCGGCGACCTTGCTGGCGCCCCAGTTCCTGCAGCATCCGTTCTTTGACAGCCGCTGGACCGATTGGATCGGACTGGTGACCCACAAGCCGCCGACCGAGGACTACGTGCCCTTGCTGCCCTGGTTTGGCGTGATGCTCTGGGGTTATGGCCTTGCGCGCTGGAAACCGACGCTGCTGGCCGGCGAGTTGCCCCGGGTTTTCGCGCCTTTGGCCTTCCTGGGCCGCTGGTCACTCAGCTATTACATGTTGCATCAGCCTGTCATGATCGGCCTGCTAACGCTTACGATGCGCGGATGAGTAGCAACAAAGTCCTGTTCGGCTTCCATGCCGTCACGGTGCGGCTGAAGACGCATCCGAAATCCATCTCCGAGATCCACATCGACGCCAGCCGGCGCGACCAGCGCATGCGCACGCTGCAAGAGCGTGCCAAGGAGGCCGGCGCCAAGCTGGTCGAAAGCGACGATGAGCGCCTCTCCAAGCTGGCCGGCAATCCGCGCCATCAGGGCGTGGTGGCGCGTGTCAGCGCGGTCGCCATGTCGCATTCGCTCGATGAAGTGATGGAAGGCGTGGAAGCGGCGGGCAGCATGCCCTTGCTGCTGGTGCTCGACGGCGTGACCGATCCGCACAATCTGGGCGCCTGCCTGCGCGTGGCCGATGGCGCCGGGGCGCACGCCGTCGTCGCGCCGAAGGATCACGCGGTCGGCCTCAACGCCACCGTCGCCAAGGTCGCGAGCGGCGCGGCCGAGACCGTGCCTTACCTGATGGTCACCAACCTGGCCCGAGCGCTCAACGAGCTGAAGGAGCGCGACATCTGGGTCATCGGCACCTCCGACCAGGCCGAACGCTCGATCTATGACCTCGACCTGAACCGCCCGATCGCACTTGTGCTGGGCGCCGAAGGCGAGGGCATGCGGTCGCTGACCGGCAAGACCTGCGACGAACTCGTGCGCATCCCGATGCAGGGCGCGGTAGAAAGTCTCAACGTCTCCGTCGCGGCTGGCGTTTGTTTGTACGAAGCCGTGCGGCAACGACAAGTCAAAAACACATAATCAACGATAGACACGGAACCCATCATGGCCGTCATTGAAGTCCGCCACCCCCTGGTCAAGCACAAGATCGGCCTCATGCGTGAAGCCGACATCTCGACCAAGAAATTTCGCGAGTTGACCGGCGAGGTCGCGCGCCTGCTGGCCTACGAGGCCACAGCCGATTTCCCGCTCGAGAAGACCACCATCGAATGCTGGAGCGGCCCCACCGAGATTGACCAGATCGCCGGCCGCAAGGTCACCGTCGTACCGATCCTGCGTGCCGGCCTGGGCATGCTTGACGGCGTGCTCGACATGATGCCCAACGCCAAGGTCAGCGTGGTCGGCCTGGCGCGCGATCACGCCACGCTGCAGCCGGTGCATTACTTCGAGCGCTTCGTGGGCCAGCTCGACAAGCGCACCGCTTTGATCGTTGATCCGATGCTGGCCACGGCCGGTTCGATGATCGCGACGATCGACCTGCTCAAGAAGCGCGGCTGTACCGACATCCGCGCCTTGGTTCTGGTGGCCGCACCGGAGGGCGTGAAGGCGCTCACCGCCGCGCATCCCGATGTGCGTTGCTGGACAGCGGCCATCGACAGCCACCTGAACGAAGTGGGTTACATCATCCCGGGCCTGGGCGACGCCGGCGACAAGATCTTCGGGACCAAGGACGCCTGAGTTTTTTTGAAGTCACGGAGCAGTATGCACATCAAGCCGATCCTGCGATTTCTCTTGATGTGCCTGCTGGCACTGGTGGGCGTTGTGGCGCAGGGCAAGCCGATCCGGCTCGATCAATTGCCGAGCGGGCCGCTCGGGCCGCAACTGCTCTATCTTCAGGAATCCAATGGCCGCGCCCTGACGCTGGCCGAAGCGCGCGACGCGCTGGCGCACGGCTTGTTCCGCGCGGATTCGCGCACGGTGCCGGCCTTCGGCATCGGCTCGAATCCGATCTGGGTCTACGTCCCGCTGGAAAACCGGCTCGATGTGCCGCTGACGCTGCGCCTGAGCGTGGGCGTGACCTGGCTCGATCACGTCAACGTCTACCAGGTGCAGCACGATGAAGTGCTGGCCAACTGGGCCAGCGGCGACGAGGCCGGCGCGGTCG
Organism: Burkholderiaceae bacterium; assembly: GCA_036500605.1. GTDB lineage: Bacteria > Pseudomonadota > Gammaproteobacteria > Burkholderiales > Burkholderiaceae_C > JAFALK01. Next base: position 78,342 of record DASYBU010000006.1, on the reverse strand, counting down.
ATGGCGCCAGTGCCGTCGTGCCCGGCCAGGGCTTTGCCTTCCCACTGCGTGTGCCGCCCGAGACCAGCGAGGTCTTCATCCGCGTGGATTCGATCGACCCTGTGGTGCTACCGGTGCGGCTGGAAGTGCCGCCCGAAGCCGCGCGTTCGGATCGCAAGCTGAACTACAGCTACGGCTTCGTCTACGGCTTCCTGATCGCGTTGATCGCGTACAACCTGATGGTCTTCATCGGGCTGCGCAAGTTCATCTACCTGCTGTATGCCGCGTATCTGAGCTCGTTCATTGTCCTGAACCTCAGCTACACAGGTCACGGCTATGCCTTCTGGTGGCCCGACAACGCCTATCTGCAGCGTTATGCGAGCGGCGCCTTCATCGGGCTCTTCTCCTCGGCCGGCCTGGCCTTCTCGGCGCACTTTCTCGATCTGAAGCGCCAGGCGCCCAAGCTGGTGCGCGGCATGACGGTGCTCGCCGTGAGTGTGTTGGTGGCGTTGAGCACCTGCATGTTGGCCGACTGGCATACGCCTGCCACCTGGATCGCCTTCATCTTCGGCCTCAGCTATGTGCTGAGCATGGTGGGGCTGGGCGTCTACGCGGTCCGGCAAGGGCTGCGCGCGTCCTACTACTTCCTCGCCGCCATGCTCTGCGGCATGGCCGGCTCGGGCATGACGCTGCTCAGCGCCTACGGTGTGCTGCCGATGAACACGGTCACCTTCCACGGCGTGGAGGTGGGCGTGCTGCTGGAGGCGACCTTGCTGGCCCTGGCGCTGGCACGCGACATCCGCGGCTATGAAGAAGCGCGCAACCGGGCCGAGTTGCTGGCGCGCATGGATGCGCTGACCGGCCTGCTCAACCGCCGGGCCTTCTTTGAACGCGCCACGGGCTTGTGGAACACGGCCGCGCGTCGCAACCGCCCGCTGACCGTGGCCATGCTCGACATCGACCATTTCAAGAGCATCAACGACCGCTACGGCCACGCCGTCGGTGACGAAGTGCTGAAGATGGTGGCGAGCGTGCTGACCCGCACCTGCCGTACGAGCGATGTGATCTCGCGCTGGGGCGGCGAGGAATTCCTGCTGCTGCTGCCGGAAACCACGCTGGAGCAGGGCACCTTGCTGGCCGAGCGCCTGCGCATGGCCATCGAGCGCTGCGATATGGAGGCGGCGGGCCGCGGCCTGCAGGCCAGGGTCAGCATCGGGATCTGCGACCTGCGGGGCCAGCCGAATCTCGAAGCCTTGATCGGCGATGCCGATCAATGGCTCTACCGCGCCAAGGACGCGGGCCGCAATCAGGTGATGGGCCCCTCGCTCGCGCCTCCGCTGCCGACCATCATGGGCTTGCCGGAGGTCCCCGTCGAAAGGGCCGATCAGGCGCCTTGACCTCAGACCAGCCCGAGCGCCCCCAGCACGCCACCGGCGACCACGAGCCAGACCGGCGCGATGCGCGTCTTCAGCATCGCCAGCAGCGTCACGCCGAACAGGGCCAGCATGCCGAGCAGCTTGAGCAAATTGGTGGTGTCCATCAGGAAGGGCTGAGCCAGCAGCCAACCCGTGGCCAGCATCAGGCCGATGGTCAGCGGCATCATGCCGGCCGTGAAGGCGCGCACGATGCGGCTCTGGCGGTTGTCATGCACCCAGCTCGTGGCGCCCAGCACCAGGATCGTGGAGGGCGTGACGATGCCGAGCGTCGCGATCAGCGCACCGGCCAGGCCGCCGACATTCCAGCCGAAGACGGTCACGAACAGGAAGTTGGGGCCCGGTGCGGCCTGGGCGAGGGCGACCGAAGCGGTGAACTGCGTGTCGCTCAACCAGCCGTGCTCCAGCACCAGAAAGCGGTGCATGCCGGGCAGCGTGCTGATCGGCCCGCCCACCGACAGCAACGACAGTGTCGCGAATTGCACGAACAGCGCAAGAAGATCGCCGGCACTCATGAGGCGAGCCCTCGCCACGCGAGCCCCATGCCGAGCCCGCCGACGCCCAGCACGATCACCAGCAGGGGCAGATGCAGCCACAGCACGCCCGTCATGGCCGCCGCGGCCATGAGCAGGGCCACGCCGCGGCCCATCGGGCTCTTGCGCAAGGAAGGCAGCAGCTTCAGCGCCGTGGCCACCACGAGGCCGGCCGAGACCGCGCCCATGCCGCGCAAGGCGCGCGCCGCGACCGGATGCGTCGCCAGCTCCGTGTAGCCGATCGCCAGCACCAGCACCACCACCATCGGCGCCAGCATCATGCCGGCCATCGCCACGAAGGCGCCGCGCATGCCGAAGAAGCGGTGCCCGAGCATCAGCGAGAGGTTGACCACGTTCGGCCCGGGCAGCACCTGGCCGATCGACAGCAGCTCCGCGAATTCATCGGGCGTGAGCCACTGTTGATGCTCGACCAATTCATGTCGCGCCACCGGCAGCACGCCGCCGAAGCCTTGCAGCGCAAGCCGGTTGAACGCCAGGAAGAGCTCGAGCAGGGACGCCGGCCGCTTCACCGGATCACCTTCAAGGCCTCGGGGTTGACGATGTTGCTGGGCGTGCCCTTGATGAAGTTCAGGATGTTCTCGAAGGCCGCGTCGAAGTACATCTCATAACTGTCCAGTTCGACGTAGCCGATGTGCGGCGTGCACACGGCGTTTTCGAGGCGCAGCAGCTGATGGCCTTGCAGGATCGGCTCGCTCTCGAACACGTCGACCGCCGCCATGCCGGGCCGGCTGCGGTTCAGTGCCGCCACCAGCGCGCCTTCCTGGACCAGCTCGGCGCGCGAGGTGTTGACCAGCAGCGAGGTCGTCTTCATGCGGGCCAGGTCGTCAGGGCCGATCATGTTGCGGGTCTCGGGCGTGAGGCGCAGGTGCAGGCTCAGCACATCGCTGGTCTCGAACAGCGCCTCGCGGCTTTCCGCCACCTCGTAGCCATCGGCCTCGGCGCGCAGGCGCGAGGCCTCGCTGCCCCAGACGCGCACCGTCATGCCAAAAGCGCGCCCGTAGCCGGCCACCAACTGGCCGATGCGGCCATAGCCCCACAGGCCCAGCGTCTTGCCGCGCAGCACCATGCCGAGGCCGAAATTGGGTGGCATCGAGCCCGACTTCAGCCCCGACTGCTGCCAGGCCGCGTGCTTGAGGTTGCCGATGTACTGCGGCAGCCGGCGCATCGAGGCCATGATCAGCGCCCAGGTCAGCTCCGCCGGTGCGATAGGCGACCCCACGCCTTCGGCGACCGCGATGCCGAGCCTCGTGCAGGCCTCCACATCGACGTGCGAGCCGACGCGGCCGGTCTGCGCGATCAGCTTGAGCTTGGGAAGTTTTTCGAGCAGTTGACGCGGGAAGTGCGTGCGCTCGCGGATCAGCACCAGCACCTCGGCGTCGCGCAATCGCACCGACAACTGGCCAATACCCTTGACCGTGTTGGTGAAGACCTTGGCGTTGAGATGCTCCAGCTTGGCCGCGCAGTGCAGCTTTCTGACGGCGTCTTGGTAGTCGTCCAGGATGATGATGTTCATGCTCGGGCCATTGTGCATCGGCCCTCGCCAGCAAGAAATTCGGCAAATCGCTAGGATGCGTTTTTTCGTTTCAGAGCAGGAGACATTTCATGACGATTTCAATGTACAGCGCGAGCGCCCCGGTGTTCGCCAAGACTCTGGGCAATATGCTGACCTGGATGGAGGCCGCCAAGGCCCATGCCGAAGCCAAGAAGTTCGACACCTCGGTGTACCTGACGCTGCGCCTGGCCCCTGACATGCTGCCTTTCCCGCGCCAGATCCAGATCCTCAGCGATGCCGCCAAGGGCTGCATGGCCCGCCTGGCCGGCCAGACCGCGCCGGGCTGGGAAGACAACGAGGCCTCGCTGGACGACCTGATCGCCCGCATCAAGAAGACGCAAGACTACGTGCTCTCGGTGCCGGCCGCCGAGGTCAACGGCAGCGAGGAGCGCGAGATCGTCATCCCGCGCCGCACCGGCGAGCCGCGCAAGTTCAACGGCGAGACCTACCTCAAGCATTTCGCGATGGCGAACTTCTTCTTCCACGTGACGACCACCTATGCGCTGCTGCGCCAGGCGGGCGTGCCGGTGGGCAAGAACGACTTCCTCGGCGAGCTCTGAGTCGCTATTCGAACAGCCCGTGCAGCGTCGCCAGACGCTGTTCGGCTTCCCGCTGCGAGAACTGGCGGGAGATTTCGTTGTAAAGACCGGTGCGCAGGTGCCACAGGTCGTACAGATTGCAGGCGTGGCGGATGCCGCGGCGCTGGGCTGTGAAGCCCGGCTCCTGCAAGCCTTCGAGGCAGCGCTCAAAAGCTGCACGAGCGCGGGGCAGGGCGTCGCTGAGCGGCACCTGGCCGGCCGCACCGACGGCAATCACGCGGGGCGCCGGCGGCGGCTGCGTGCTGCTGACGCCGAGCGTGCGCGTTATGGGCGGCGACAGGGTGGGCTGAACTTGCCCGCCCGCCTGAGCCAGGCGCGGGGAAAACATCTGCATCGACTGGGCCCAGCGGGACCGGAAGGTATTCAGCATCACAGGATTTTCGGCAGGGCCCGACACCGCTGAAGCGTGGAATTAGCCCGATTTGCCCGATCTCCTGCGCGGATACCCCTCTCAAGAAGCGCCGGAAACGGTCGACAAGGAAGGAAATACGGTTCAATTCGGGCTCATATCGGCCCGTGCCGGTCAGGGCTGGGCTTCTAACATCGGGGAGCCTCGCCGTCTTCTCAGCTCTCATTGAAGCTCCAAGCCGCCGGACCGCCCCAAAAATGGACCTCTCCCGCCCCGCCAACACCATGCCCAACAACGCCCTTCAGCAGGTGGAAGAACTGCTGGCCGCTGCGCGCGCCGGCACGCTGTCGCTGGAACTGGTCATCGAGCGCGCCAACACGCTGCAAGCGATGGGCCTGACCGAGGCGGCGGCGCTGCTGTACCAGAACTGGATCGTCGGCACCGAATCGCCGTTCCGCCATATCGCCCTGTTCAACTGGGGCACGCTGCTGGGCAACCTCAAGAAGCACGCCGAGGCCGAAGCGGCCTACCGCGCGGCCTTGTCGATGGTGCCGCGCTTCCCGCAGGCGCGCCTGAACCTCGGCCACCAGCTTGAGAACACCGGCAAGCAGGAAGAAGCGCTCGAAGAATGGAAGGCCGTCTATGACGACCAGGCCGTGGCGATGCAGCCCGATGGGCTAACGCTCAGAATCCACGGCATCAACAACTCGGCCCGCCTGCTCGAGACCATGAAGCGCTATGGCGAGTCGCACGCGCTGATGAAGCTGAGCCTGGAGCTCAAGCCCGACCAGCCCGACGTGATGCAGCACTATGTGCACATCCGCCAGAAGCAATGCGACTGGCCGGTCTACCAGCCGGTCGGCGAGGTCACGCACAACAATCTGCTGGTGGCCACGTCACTGCTGTCGATGCTGAGCGCCACGGACGATCCTTCGCTGCAGCTGATGTCGGCGCAGCGTTTTGTCTACGAGAAAGTCAAGAAGAGCGATGCCAAGCTCTATGCGCAGGCCAAGGCTCCGCGCGAAGGCAAGATCAAGATCGGTTACCTGTCCGGCGACCTGTGCATGCATGCGGTGGGCCTGCTGACCGCCGAGATGTTCGAGCTGCACGACAAGTCGCGCTTCGAGATCCACGCCTTTGAATGGAGCCGCGACGACGGCTTCCCGCTGCGCACGCGCATCCTGCAATCGATGGACCACCATGTGCGCCTGCACAACATGGACGATGTCGCGGCCGCCAAGGCGATTGCCGATGCCGGCATCGACGTGCTGGTTGACCTGCAAGGCCTGACCAGCGGCGCGCGCCCCAACATCCTGGCTCAGCGCCCCGCGCCGATCCAGGTCGGCTACCTCGGCCTGCCGGCCACGTCTTCACTGCCCGGCGTCGACTGGATCATTGCCGACCGCTTCGTGATGCCGCCGGAATACCTGCCGTACTGCACCGAAAAGCCGATCTACCTCGAACACACGTATCAGGTCAGCGACCGCAAGCGCCCCGTCGGCGAGACGCCGACGCGCGCCCAGTACGAGCTGCCCGAAGACAAGTTCGTCTTCTGCTCCTTCAACAACAACCACAAGATCCGCGAAGACATGTACGCCTGCTGGATGCGCATCCTGGCGCAGGTGGACAACAGCGTGCTGTGGCTGCTGGCCGACAACGAGTGGTCCAAGGCCAATATGCTGCGCGTGGCCGCCGAGCATGGCGTGGCGGCCGATCGTCTGATCTTCGCGCCGCGCGTGCCGCCGCATGACTACCTGGCCCGCTTCCAGCTGGCCGACCTCGTGCTCGACACCTTCCCGTACAACGCCGGCACCACGGCCAATGATTGCCTGTGGATGAGCGCGCCGATCCTGACCTTCTCGGGCCGCAGCTACATCTCGCGCATGGCCGGCAGCCTGCTGACCGCCGTGGGCCTGCCCGACCTGATCACCTTCAGCCTGGCTGAATACGAGGCCAAGGCGATCCAGATCGGCCAGAACCCGGCCCGCGCCTGGTCTTACAAACGCTTCCTGCGCGAGCATGGCCGCGCTTCCCGCCTCTTCGACATCGGCGCCACGGTGCGTGATATCGAAACGAATTTCGAGCGCATGGCCCTGGCCCAGCGCGCCGCAGAACGCAAATCGGCCCCTCAGGCATGATGGGTAAGAGTAAAGTTCGCTGAAGTAACAAGTTATTACGATGGCACCGCCCAAACAGCGCGATTCTTTCTTCGACGACGGCAACAAGCCGGTCGCGCGAGGATTGCGTCTGGCCGCCGATGCCGCGCATGACCCGCCACCGGGCCCGCCCGATCCGATGCAAGGCCTGGCCGACCAGCCGGCCGGCGACCCGTTGCTGCAGGCGCTGGCCTGGCTGACCCGCCACCACGGCAATGCGCGCTCGACCGAGTCGCTGCGCGCGGGCGCCCCGGTCGATGGCGCTCTCGCGCCCGACCAGGCGCTGCGCGTGATGCGCGAGGCCGGCTACAACGCCGGCCTGCTGCGCAAGAGCATCGACGAAATCAACCCGATGCTGCTGCCGGCCGTGATGATCCTCAAGGGCGGTGATGCCTGCGTGCTGGTCAAGCCGCTCGACGCGGGCCGCTACGAAGTCGTCTTCCCCGGCCCCGAGGCTGCCGCCGTCGTGGCCACGGCGGCCGAGCTGGAGCCCGAGTACACCGGCTTTGTGATGGTGGTGACGCCGCAGCAGCAGTCGCAGGCACACAGCCGCAATCCGCACGAAGCGCAGCTGCTGCAACCGGACGAAGCCCATTGGCTGTGGAGCACGCTCAAGCGCTTCATCCCGTATTACCGCTCGGCCATGATGGCGGCGCTGCTGTCGAACGTGCTGATGCTGGTGTCGGGCCTGGTGACTTCGGTCATCTACGACAAGGTGATCCCGCACCAGGCCATGGTCACGCTGTGGACGCTGGCCGTGGGTGCCGGGCTGGCATTGGCGTTTGACCTGTTCTCGCGTCAGCTGCGCGCGCATTTGATTGATCTGGCGGGTCGCAAGGTCGACCTGATCATTGGCGCCAAGCTGTTCCGCCAGACGCTGGGCGTGCGCATGGAGCATCGCCCCGCTTCGGCAGGCAGTTATGCCCACTACCTGTCCCAGATCGAGGTGGTGCGCGACTTCTTCACCTCGGCCACGATGTCGGTGATGACCGACCTGCCTTTTGTGCTGATCTTCGTGGGCATGACGTTTGTGATCGGCGGGCCGCTGGGCTTTGTGCTGGTGCTGGCCATTCCGATGATCATCGGGCTCTCGCTGGCGATCCAGGGCCGGTTGCGCCGCGCGATGCGCGAGAACATGGCCGAGATGGCTGACCTGCACGGCACGCTGGTTGAGGCCGTGGAAGGTCTTGAAGACCTGAAGACCTCGGGCGCCGAGGGCCGCTTCCTGCGCCGCTACGAACACAGCACGGCACTGGCGGCCGAGAGCGGTTTGCGTGCCCGCACGATGTCGAGCTGGAGCACCAATATCGCGATGACGATGCAGCAGTTCATCAATCTGGTGATGCTGGTCTGGGGCGTGTACCTGATCCAGGAAGGTTCGATCACGGCCGGCTCGCTGCTCGGCGCCGTGATGTTCTCCGGCCGTGCCACCATGCCGCTGTCGAGCGTCGTCGGCTTGGCGACGCGCTACCAAGGCGCACGCGCGGCCATGATGTCGCTGAACAAGATCATGAATGCGCCGACCGAGCGCGAAGCCAACCGCAACTATGTGCCGCTGGCGCAAGTGACTGGCCGCATGGCGCTCAACGACGTCGGCTTCTCGTACCCGCTGGTCGGTGTGCAGGGCCAGGCGCCCAAGGTGCTCAAGAACATCACGCTGCGCGTCTCCGAAGGCGAGCGGATCGCGATGCTGGGCCGCATCGGCAGCGGCAAGTCGACGATCCTGCGCCTGCTTGCGGGCCTCTACCAGCCGACCGAAGGCATGGTCGAACTCGAAGGCATCGACCTGCGCCAGATCGATCCGGCCGAGTTCCGCGGCAAGGTCGGCTTTGTTTCTCAGGAGCCGCGCCTGTTCCACGGCACGCTGCGCGACAACGTGGTGATGGGCCGGCCGATCGACGCTCAGCGTCTGGTCGACGTCTCCAAGCTCACCGGCCTCGATCGCGTGATCGCCGGCCATCCGATGGGCTGGGATCTGCCCGTCGGTGAAATGGGTGCGCTGCTGTCGGGTGGTCAACGCCAGCTCGTGGCCCTGGCGCGTGCGCTGGTCGTGAAGCCGCAGATCCTGCTGATGGACGAGCCGACCAGCTCGATGGACGCGCAATCGGAAATGGCCTTCCTGCGCCAGCTGCGCGATGCGGCGGGCACTTGCACGCTGGTGGTGGTGACGCACCGCCCGGCCGTGCTGGAACTGGTCAATCGCGTCGTCGTGGTCGATGCCGGCCGCCTCGTGATGGACGGCCCGCGCGATCAGGTCCTGGCCGCGCTTTCGGGTGTTCGCCCGGCGCAGCAGGCACCGGCCGCCGAAGCCGCCGTGCACATGCATCCTTCCGCACAGCCTGTGCAGCGCTCTGCGTCTGTTTAAGTAGTTATGGCTGGCAATCAACTGACCCGCGAAGAGGGCCTGTTCGTCGGCGGGCTCAATGCGGCCATGATCGACGAGCCGCTGCCGCGCGCGGTCTGGGCTCTTTATCTCTTGCTGGCCGTGGTGGCCGTGGCGATCGCCTGGTCTTCGCTGGCTCATGTCGATGAAGTGACGCGCAGCGATGGCCGCATCGTGCCCGATGGCGCGGAGCAGGTGATTGCGAGCCTGGAGTCCGGCATTCTCTCGGCGGTGCTCGTTCAGGAAGGTGAAGAGGTCGAGGCCGGCCAGCCGCTGGCGCAGCTCGATCCGACGCGCGCCGAAGCCTCGCAGGCCGAAGGCCAGACCAAGCGCTGGGCGCTGATGGCGCAGGTGGCGCGGGCAACGGCCGAGTCCCTCGGCAAGGCGCCGGAGTTCCCGGCCGAGGTGCAGAAGCATCCCGAGCTGATGGCCTCGGAGACCGAGGTCTATGAAACGCGCAAGCATGTGCTCGATGAAGCGGTGGCCAGCGCCAGCCGCTCGATCGATCTGCTCAACCGCGAGCTCCGCCTTTCGCAGAACATGGCGGCCAAGGGCCTGATGTCCGACGTGGAAGTGATGCGCCTGACGCGCCAGGTGAACGAGATGCAGGCCGGCCGTAACGAGCGCATCAGCCGTTTCCGCCAGGATGCCTCGGCCGAGTTGTCGCGCGCGCAGACCGAGCTTTCTCAGCTGTCCGAGCAGATGATTGTTCGCAAGGACACGATGGAGCGCACGGTGCTCAAGTCGCCGGTGCGTGGCTTGGTGAAGTCCATCAAGATCAACACCGTGGGCGGCGTGGTGCCCAGCGGCGCGGCCATCATGGAAATCGTGCCGCTCGGCCCGCGCGTGCTGGTCGAGGCGCGCATCAAGCCCAAGGACATCGGCTTCCTGCAGCTCGGCCAGTCGGCCATCATCAAGCTCAACGGCTACGACTACAACGTGCTCGGCGGCTTGAAGGGCAATATCGAGTACATCAGCCCCGACGCGCTGGGCGACACCGACAAGGGCGGGCAGAACGCCTATTACCGCGTGGTGATCGGGACCGAGCGCAATGATGATCTGGAGTACAAGGGCAAGGCCTTGCCGGTGCTGCCCGGCATGACGGCGACGGTCGAGATCCGCACCGGTGAGCGCTCGGTGCTCAGCTATCTGCTGCGGCCGATGCTGAAGTCACGCGAGGCATTGAGAGAACGCTAGTCAGCGCGTGCCGGCAAAGCCGGAACACGCGAGGCCCTGAGAGAGCGCTAGTCAGCGCGTGCCGGCAAAGCCGGAACCAGAGAAGCCCTTCGCGAACGCTGAGGCGCTTCCTACAAGCGCCAATCAACTCCCTTGCGAGGCCGCTTTTCCGGCCTTCGCCTGAAGGCCAGCGATGGTGTAGTACGGGTATAGCAATCCGCCCGTTCTCGGCTGCACCATGGCTTCCCTTCGTTGTACGTTTTCGGCCCTGTTCGCATTGGTCCCTCTGCTTCTCGCCGCGCCGGCTCAGGCGCAGCGTTGCAATGAGGACGGCAGCGTGCAGCAGTCCAGCACGCCTGCGGCCACAGATCCGGCGGCCATCAGCGACCCGCGCGCCCAGCTTCAGAACCTCGTGGACCTCGCGCTGTCGCGCAGCAAGCAGGTCGGTACGGCGTATCTGCTGAAGCTCGCGGCCGATGCTGAAATCGAAGAGTCGAAGGCGCAGCATCTGCCGACGGTTTCGGTGGGCGCCACGCTCGGCCATGTCGGCACCATCGTCAGTGGCATCACGACGACGCGCGGCATCCTGGGCCGCGGCACGGTCACGGCCAGCATGCCGGTCTGGGATTTCGGCCGCATCGACAAGCTGACCGAATGGCGCCGCCAGCTCAGCGACGCGGCGCGCTTCGGCCAGAGCAATGCCGAGGAACAAGTGGCTTTGCAGACCGTCTCGCTGGCCTTGGACCGCAGCCGCTACACCTTGCAGGCGCAGGTCTACGGCCAGTTCGTCAAACGCATGAGCTGCCTGGTCGATGCGCTGGACATCATTGCCAAGGCCGACAAGGGCCGCTCGAGCGAACTGGTGCAGGCGCAGAAAAGTCTGCAGCAGGCCCAGCTCTCGCTCGACCAGACCACCTCGGTGCTGAAGCAGATCGAGGTGCGCCTCTCGCATTTCGTGGGCGATCAACTGCCGCCGCCGGCCGGCATGATCTCGGTGCTGGCGCAACTGCCGCCGCAGGTCGATCTGGAGAACGACGTGCTGCTGGCGGCCGACGTGGCGCAGGCCACGGCTTCAGCGAAGGCCCAGCGCAGCTATGCAGAGTCGGTGAAGGCCGGGCTGCTGCCCAGCGTGAGCGTGCAGGTCTCGGGGGATCAGTCGTACCACGCCATCCGCCAGACCGATTGGTCGGGCGGCGTCGCGATCAACATCCCGATCCTGCAGCCGGGGTCCGACTCCACGCTGCTTGCGGCTGTGCGGCGCGCGCAGGCCGCCAATCTGCAGCGCGATGACGCCATCGAAAGCAAGCGTTATCGCGTCCGCGAGATGTACGAGAGCGCGACCTCGGCACTCGACCGTGCCAAGAGCATCGTCGACATCCTGCGCAACAGCGATCGCGTGCGTGCCAGCACCTTGCTGCAGTGGCAGCAGCTGGGTCGCCGCTCGCTGTTCGACGTGATGGCCGCCGAAGGCGACTACTACTCGATGCGCATCGCGCATGTGAATGCGCTGTTCGATGCCGAGCAGGTTGTGGCCATGATGTGGTCGCAGGGCCGCGGGGTGATGACGCCGTTGCGTTGAACGATCCTATGTAGTGAGTCTCGCTGCCAGATCATGTGCTGCTGCGGCGGCGTTTGACAGCCAGGGCCAGGCTGACCAACCCCAGCATCAGATAGGCAGGCATTGACGCCTCGGGGATCGCCTGGGCAATCGTGATGCTGAAGGTGCCAGGTCCGGAGAAGTAGTTGTCTGGGGAGACAACCCACGTCGCGCTGTAGGTGCCATTCCCGTTGTCGGTCAGGCTGGTCCATCCTGGTCCGCCGTAGTTGCCGCCAATGGCTTCCGTCCCGTCCAGGTGAAATCCAAACCAGAACAGGCTTGAGAAATTCCCACGCATGTTCGTCAGATCAATCTGTGGCGGGGCCGCGAAACCCTGGAGAAAACCCACAGCCAGCGACGACTGCGGATCGATGGGCACACCTGCTGTTGCTAGAACTCGTGTTTTGTGGCTGACGGAGTACTGCCCATCCTCAAAGTAATCGCCGCCAAATACGAAATCTTGCCCACCTTGAAAAAATGCTTCCGGACTTGATTGGAAGTGCCCCGAAAGAGCCTGCCAAGTCGCGGCTTGCGCAAGGCTTGTCAAGGTCAGGAAGGTTGTTGCGATAGCGATTCGCAGTTGACTCTGAGACATCGAAGAACTCCTTTTGAAGCTGCATTGCAAATGGGCCCCAAACGATGTTGCGGCCCCACCAGACTAATGCGCGGAGTGACTGACGAGTAGTCACCACGACTGGCTTCGCATTAACCCTTCGAGCTGAAACGCCAGCGACACTCAAGCCTCATCGCCGCGCTACACAAGCGCTTGCAAACCTATTGAGTCGGTCTAGCGAGCTGAGGCGCCGTCCTACATTGATCGAATTTTGTTCGTCTATGCTTGCCGCATGGAGAACAAATTCAGCGAGGTGGCGGCGGTCTTGCACCTGCCGCACTGGCCGCCCCAGCCCGATCTGATTTTCTGGATTGCCCTGACCCTGGTGCTGGCTGCACTGCTGGGCGAGTTCGCGCAGCGCTTGCAGCTGCCGCGATTGCTGGGTTACGGCGCGATGGGCATGGTGATGTCGGCGCTCGGCCACAGCCTGGCCGATGGCGGTTTGCGCGGCACCGATCGTCTGTTGGTCGACCTGGCTTTGGCGGTCCTGCTCTTCGAGCTCGGCAGCCGCGTGAGCCTGCATTGGCTGCGCGTGAACAAGCTGTTGTGGGTGGCAAGCCTGGCCGAATCTGCGGCCAGCTTTGGTGCGATTTTTGTCGTGCTGCGCAGCTTCGATTTCGATGCCGAAGAGGCGCTCGCAGGCAGTTGCGTGTTGGGTGCGGCCGCCGGTGCCTTGGCCGGTCGCATGGCAGCCGAGACGGGTTCGGCGGGTCAGGTCACCGAACGGATGATCGTCTTCAGTGCGCTCAATCTGCTTTATGCCGTGCTGCTGTTCAAACTGATGGGCGGCGGTCTCAGCCTCGGCCGCGCGGGCGATTGGGGCGAGGGTGTGGCCCAGCCGCTTTACACCTTCGCCGGTGCGGTGCTGCTCGCGGCGCTGTTGGCCCGGGCCGTCGAATGGGTGCTGCGGCGCAGTGGCTTGCGCGAAGAAAACTCGGCGCTGCTGGTGCTCGGTCTTCTGCTGCTTGCTTTGAGCCTGGCACGCGCCTTGGCGTTGTCGACTCTGCTGGTGCCGCTGATGGCCGGCGTGCTGCTGCGCAATCGCAGCCCGCGGCCCTGCATCTGGCCGCGCCACTTCGGTACGGCGGGCGGCGTGCTGGTCTTGCTGCTGTTTGTGCTGGTCGGCGCCGCGTGGTCGTGGAAAGCGATGGTGCTGGGCGGCGTGGCCGCTGCCGCGCTGCTGGTGACGCGCTTCCTGGCCAAGGCGGTGGTGCTGGTCGGCCTGGCGCGTGTTTCAGGCATTGAAGCGAAGCAGGGCCTGGCGCTGGCGTTCACGCTCTCGCCGGTCTCGGCCACGGCGCTGGTGCTGCTGGCCGATCTGCAGCGCACCTTGCCCGATCTTGCGCAACGCATTGCGCCGGTGGTGCTGGCCTCGACGGGCCTGATGGTGCTGCTGGGTCCGATCCTTGTCCTGGTGGGCCTGCGCATGGCCAAGGAGCACACATGAGTGAATTGGCGGCGGCGAGCCTCGGAGAATTTGCGCATTCGCGCTCGCTGACGATGGGCGTCGAGCTTGAGCTGCAGATCGTCAACCGGCATGACTACGACCTGAGCCCCGGTTCGGCCGATCTGCTGCGGTTGATCGAGAAGCGCAAGCTGCCCGGCGCAGTCACGCCCGAGATCACCAACAGCATGATCGAGCTGTGCACCGGCGTGTGCGACAACCACGCGCAAGTGCTCGATCAACTCACGCAGACGCGCGATGCCTTGGTCGAATGCGCGGACAAGCTCAACCTCGGCCTGTGCGGCGGCGGCACGCATCCCTTCCAGCATTGGAGCGAGCGGCGCATCTATGACAAACCGCGCTTCCATGAGGTCTCGTCGCTTTACGGCTATCTGGCCAAGCAGTTCACGATCTTCGGCCAGCACGTGCACATCGGTTGCGCGGGGCCCGATCAGGCGCTTGTGCTGCTGCATGGGCTGTCACGCTTCATCCCGCATCTGATCGCGCTCTCGGCCGCTTCGCCTTTCGTGCAGGGCACCGACACGGGCTTTGATTCGGCGCGACTGAATTCGGTGTTTGCCTTCCCGCTCTCGGGCCGCGCGCCTTTCGTGACGCGCTGGGATGACTTCCTGCTGTTCTTCGGCAAGATGACGCGCACCGGCGTGGTCAAGAGCATGAAGGACTTCTATTGGGACATCCGCCCCAAGCCCGAGTACGGCACGATCGAGGTGCGCGTGCTCGACACGCCGCTGACGATCGAGAAGGCCGCGGCACTGGCCGGCTTCATCCAGTGCATTGCGCGCTGGCTGCGCATCGACAAGCCTTTCGAGCCGCAGGAAGACGATTACCTGCCGTACACCTTCAACCGTTTCCAGGCCTGCCGTTTCGGCCTTGAGGGCACGTTTGTCGATCCGACGACGGGCGAGCACCGCCGCCTTCGCGACGACATCGAAACGCTGCTGCAGACGCTCGAGATCCACGCGATGGAGCTGAAGGCCGAGGCCGCCTTGCAGTTCATCCGCGACGAACTGCGCGGCGCCGGCAACGATGCGAGCTGGCTGCGCGATCTGCATGGGCATGAGCAATTGCTGCCCGAAGTGGTGCGACGCCAATGCGCTCGCTGGGCGGGCAATGAGTGAGCCTGAAACACCACCCCTGAGGATCGGCCTGTCGGCGCGGCTGATGCACAAGGTGCCTGCCGAACTGGGCTTTCGCAACAAGACCTTGCAATATCTCGAACAGGCTGCCGCTCACTGGGTGATGGGAGGCCCGGCCCTGTGCTTCATGCTGCCCACACTCGGCTATGACGCCGAGATCGAGCGCCGCAAGGTCTCGGTGCGCCAGTATGTGGATGCGCTCGACGGCCTCGTGATGCAGGGCGGCGCAGACGTCAGCCCGAGCAGTTATGGGCAGGAGCCGCTGCGGCTTGAGTGGAGCGGGGATCCCGCGCGAGACCGGTATGAGATGGAACTCGTCGAAGGCTTTCTCGAGCAGGGCAAGCCGATCTTCGGCATCTGCCGCGGCGCGCAGCTGCTCAATGTCTTTTTCGGCGGCAGCCTCTATCAGGACATCCCGACGCAGCGGCCCGAGGCGCGCGCACACGTCGATGGCGTCAAGTACGACAAGCTCTGCCACCATGTCGACTTCGAGCCCGACTCCAGGATCAAGCAGTTCTACGGCGGGCTTTCGGGCGGCGACGTGACGAGCATCCACCACCAGGCCGTGGACCGGCTCGGCAGCGACTTGATCGTGGAGGCGCGCAGCAGCGAGGACGGCATCGTCGAAGCCATCCGCGCGCGCGGCGAATGCTTTGTGGCCGGCGTGCAATGGCACCCCGAGTTCCACTCGATCAACCCGGCGCTGCTGGACCCGGACCCGCTCTTGCAGGGCTTCCTGGCCGCAGCGCGCAAGGCTCAGCGCGAGCGCTGATTCAACAGCTCAGCGCGAACGCTGACGCAAAGCGACCACTGCGGCCACCGCGATAGCCGCGTAGAGCAAGCCGCTCCACAGCTCATAAGGAAGGCCCAGCAGCCGGTAGGCCGCAGCCTCCGAGCAGTTGGCCGTGACCATGAACACGTAGGGCAGGCTGTCTTCAAGGCCCAGCGCGGTGTTGATGCGATCTGCCAGTGTCATCGCGCAGCTCAAGGATTTCGCCGCGACCTGGTTCTGATAGATCGCCGCAGCCAGCCCGCAAACGGCCAGCGCGATCACCAGCACGAACGAGCCCTTGCGGGCCACACCGCGCAGGAACCAGCCGAGCAGCGCAAGGGCGCCGATCAGCAGGAAGATGCCGCGCTGCATCACGCACCAGGGGCAGGGCTTGACGCCAAAAGCATGTTGGGCGGCGAGCGCCACGGCCACGGCCGCGAAACTCACCAAGGCGATGCCGACCAGCGCGCGGCCGGGCAATTTCGAGGCGACGAGAAACATCAGTCTTGCACTTCCGCGATCAGCTCGATCTCGACACAGGCTCCCATCGGGATCTGCGCCACGCCGAAAGCGCTGCGGGCATGCTTGCCGGCCTCGCCGAACACCTCGCCCAGCAGCTCGGAACAGCCGTTGGTGACCAGGTGCTGTTCGGTGAAATCGGGCGTGCTGTTCACCAGGCTCATGACCTTGACGATGCGGCGCACCTTGCTCAGATCACCACCGGTGGCGGCGCTGAGCGTGCCCATCAGATCGATCGCAATGGCACGGGCCGCCAGCTTGCCGGTGGCGGTGTCCACGTCGCGGCCGAGTTGGCCGACCCAGACCTTGCCGTCCTGCTTGGCCAGGTGGCCCGACAGGAAGACCAAGTTGCCGGTCCGCACGAAAGGCAGGTAGGCGGCGGCCGGGATGGCCAGGGCCGGGAGTTCGATGCCCAGGGACTTCAGACGCTCGTTGATGCTGCTCATGATTTGCAAGTGAAATGGATCGAAAAGGATCGGCGGGCATCGTACACCTGAGGCGTGATCACCCTTCGGATCCTGCCCCTATTCCTGGCCCTGTTCCTGCCGCTGCTGGCCTGGCTTGCAGGCCTGGCGATGCTGCAGGAATGTGCCCGCCTGCCGAATGCGGGCGAGTATGGCTGGCTTGTTCTCGCGGTGATGCTGTTGCTGGTCGTCGCTCGGCGTTGGGTGCTGTTGCTGGCGCCAGCGGTGCTGTTGCTGGCCTTCACGCAGGGCGCGTGGCGCGCGCAAATGCGCTTGGACGAGGCGGTCGACCCCGCATGGGAAGGGCGCGACGTGCTGCTGATCGGCACCGTCGATTCGCTGCCGAGCCGTGTGCAAGGGCAGGGCGGCGTGGCGGGCTGGCGCTTTGAGTTCGCGCTGGACGAGGCCCATTCGGGCGCTTCAAGCGCCGACCCGATCCTGCATCTGCCGCCCCGCATGCTGCTCTCGATCTACGCGCAGGCTGGCGAACCGCCACCGACGCTGCATGCCGGCGAACGCTGGCAATGGGTGGTGCGCCTCAAGCGCCCGCATGGTGGCGTCAATCCTTTCGGTTTTGACTACGAGCTGTGGCTGCTTGACCAGAACCTGCGCGCCACCGGCACGGTGCGGCCGGAGGGCCGGCACTTGCTGGCGCCATCGCCGTGGTGGTCTGTCGATCGCCTGCGACAGCGGATGCGCGAAGCTTTGCAGCGCGCGGTGCCTGATCCAAGTTCGTCGGGTGTGCTGGCAGGCTTGAGCCTCGGCGATCAATCCGCGCTCGGCTCGAACGACTGGGCGCTGATGAGGCGAACGGGCGTTGCCCATTTGCTCAGCGTGTCAGGCAGCCACGTCACGATGTTTGCCTGGCTCGCGCAAGGAGTCATCGGCTGGTGCTGGCGCCGCAGCCGCGTCTTGTGCATGAAGGTGCCGGCACCGCGCGCGGCGATGTGGGGCGGCGTTCTGGCCGCGCTGGCCTATGCCTTGTTCTCGGGCTGGGGCGTGCCGGCGCAACGCACGGTGTGGATGCTGGTGACTCTCGCCGTGCTGCGACAGATCGGGGTGCGCTGGCCTTGGGCCTTATGCCTGCTGGTCTCGGCCTTTGTGGTGACGGTGATCGATCCTTTGGCGGTCAGCCAAGCGGGCTTCTGGCTCTCGTTCGCGGCCGTCGCGCTGCTGATGTCCAGCGCCTCACAACAAAGCAGCGCATGGAGAGGCGCGCTGCATGCGCAATGGGTTGCGACTCTGGGCCTCGCGCCCTTGAGCCTGATGTTCTTCCAGCAGATCTCCGCCGTGGGCCTCGCGGCGAATCTGGTGGCCGTGCCGCTGGTCGGCTTCGTGATCACGCCGCTGGCCATGCTCGGTGTGCTGTGGGCGCCTCTCTGGCAACTGGGCGCGTGGCTTTCGCAAATGCTGCTGCTCTGGCTGCGTTGGCTCGACGGCTTCGGTTTCGCCGTCTGGTTCGTGCCGGTGGCGCCGGCGTGGGCGCAAGTGCTCGGGCTGATCGGCGGCGCTTTGCTGGTGCTGCCTTTGCCGTGGCGGCTGCGCGCCTGCGGTTTCGCCTTGCTGCTGCCCTTGCTGTGGCCCGCGCCGTGGCGGCCCGCGCCGGGCCATTTCGATTTGCTGGCGGCCGACATCGGCCAGGGCACGGCCGTGCTGATCCGCACCTCGCGGCACGATCTGCTGTTCGACACCGGCCCGCAACTCGCGCCCGATGTCGATGCCGGCCAGCGCGTGCTGCTGCCCTTGCTGCATGGCCTGGGTGTCAACAAGCTCGACCTGCTGGTGCTCAGCCATCGCGATCTGGATCATGTGGGCGGCGCGGCCTCGGTGATGGCGGGCCTGCCGGTACGACGCATGCTCAGCTCGCTCGAGGCCGAGCATCGCTTGCTGCATGCGGGTGTGCCGCAGGAGCGCTGTCTGACGGGGCAGCATTGGGAGTGGGACGGCGTTGGTTTCGAGGTCGTTCATCCACCGCCGAAGCGCTACACGCCCGAGGCCAAGAGCAACACGCTTTCGTGCCTCGTGCGCGTGGTCGCCGCGAATGGACGTGCCGCCTTGTTGACCGGCGACATCGAGGCGGCGCAGGAAGCCGAACTGGTCGCTTCGGCTGTGAACATCCGCAGCGAAGTGCTGATGGCGCCGCATCACGGCAGCAAGACTTCATCGAGCGAGGCCCTGCTCAGCGCCGTGAAACCCCAACTCGCCGTCGTGCAAGCCGGCTACCGCAACCGCTTCGGCCATCCTGCGCTGGCGATCCTGGCGCGCTACCAGGCGCATGACATCGCGGTCGTCAGCTCGCCGGAATGCGGAGCGCTGGAGTGGCGCAGCGACCGTCCGGGCTGGCAATGCGAACGCGTCGAGAATCGGCGTTACTGGTATTCACAGGCCGAGCGACCAGAGACGATGGGCCCACGACCCGACGACGATTGATCGTCAAGTGCTTGTCTTATCCTGTCCATCCATGTTCAAAACCTGAATTCAATTTTCTACATGGATGGACAGGATGAACAGGATAAAACCAAGAGTCAGGTTCAATCCTTGTTGAGGGATGAAGCAACGGGCTGCATGCGCCAAGCGGCCTGCACCGCCCGACCCAGCTCGATCACCGCCATCGCGTAATAGCTCGAATGGTTGTAGCGCGTCACCACATAGAAATTCTGCGTGCCCAGCACATAGCTCGGTGCGGCCTTGCCGTTCTGCAGTTCGATCACGGCGAGCGGGCCGTCGAATTCCAGCGCGCCCGGTGAAGGCTTGGCGCCGGCCTGCAGCAACTGCTGGACGGTGAAGCTGGGCACCACGTCGGGCGTCAGCAGCTTGGCGCGTTGAACCGTGTCAGCGGGCAGGGCCACGCTGTAGTGCGTGGTGATGCCGCGCTGCCAGCCGTATTCGGCCAGGTAGTGCGCCACGCTGCCGATGGCATCGTCCGCGTTGTTGATCAGGTCGATGTGGCCGTTGCCGTCAAAGTCCACCGCGTGACGATTCCAGCTGCCGGGCATGAACTGCGGCAGGCCCATCGCGCCGGCGTACGAGCCTTGATAGCTGAGCGGATCAGCGCCTTCGCGCCGTGCCAGCTTGAAGAACTCGCCCAGTTCCTCGCGGAAGAAAGGGCTGCGGTCGCTGCGGCCTTCGGGGAAGGCGAAGCTCAAGGTGGCGAGCGCATCGAGGATGCGGAAGTTGCCCATCACGCGGCCGTAGAAGGTCTCGACGCCGAGCACGCCCATCACCACTTCGGCCGGCACGCCGTAGCGCTGCTCGGCCAGCGCCAGCGCATCGGCGTGGGCATTCCAGAAATCGACGCCGGCCTGGATGCGTTTGGGTTCGATGAAGAGCGCTCGATAGGCTGCCCAGTCCTTGGCCTTGCCGGCCACGGGCGGCATGATCAGCCGCTGCACAGCGGGCACAAGCTGGGCCTGTTGCAGCGTCAGCATCACATCGTTGACATCCCAGCCCTGTGCCGCGGCCAGCTCGCCCGCGAAACGGACCAGCTCGGTCACCTCGACATGGCTGCTCAAGGGCGACGGCGGCGCATCCTTCGGAGCAACAACTTTGGGAGCGGGCTTGTGCCTGGCGGCGAATGCCGGAGTGCAGGCCAGGGTGGCGGCAAGGGTGACGGCAAGCGGGACGGCCAGCGCCAGGGTCAGGATTCGAGACTTCATTGGGTTCGTAGCATACGGCCTGCGGCGCGCACCTCCCGCCACCAGCGCAGCCGCTCGCGCCAACTTTGCGGCTTGCCGTCGGCGGCGTAGCGTGAATGTTCGAGCGCCATCAGCAGGGCGGCCAGCGGCGCGCCGGCCTCGCCATAACGTGCCTTGACGCGCGCGGCCCAGCGCAAGGGCGACTCGGTTTCACCGGCGGGAATGTTCAGCTGCTGCATCAAGCGCAGCAGCCGCTTGCGCTGGCGCGCCCAGGCGCTGTGCGGGCGCTGCTGCCATTGCGTGATCGCGCCGCCGATCACTGCGATCACACCGATCACCACCGCGCTCAGGCGGCCCAGGGCCAGCCAATCGGGTTGGCTGATGCCCATGCTCTTGAGAAGATCGAACTGATCCTGGCGCGAATAGTTGAGCACCAGTTGCTGCCAGCGGTTGTCGACCGCTTCCCAGGCGCGTCGGATGCTGGGCCAGACCGCGCCGATGGCGGGGCTGAACTGCTCGAACGCGCTGGGCTCGGGCCGCAGCGCCAGGCCTTGCAGGATCCGGCCCGGCGCGATGGCCGCCGTGGGATCGGCGCGCAGCCAGCCGCGCCCGGGCACCCAATATTCGGCCCAGGCATGGGCATTGCTGGAGCGCACGATCCACCATCCGTCCTGCGGCTCGGCATCCATGCCCTGGAAGCCGGTCACGATGCGGGCCGGCACGTCCATCGCCCGCATGATGAAGACGAAGGCCGAAGCGAAATGCTCGCAGAAGCCGAGCCGGCGATCGAACCAGAACTCATCGATCAGGTTCGGCGTGGTGTCGCCGTAGCGGCCGGGCGCCAGCGTGTAGGTGAAGTCGGCCGTGGCGATGTGCCGGAGCACGGCTTGTGCCAGCGCCGGGGGCAGCGCGGTTTCATCGAGGTTGGCAAAGTCGCTGCGCGCGCGCAGGGCCTTGGCCCAGGCGAGGGTGCGCGGGTTGAGCCCGGCCGGCAGCGCCAGGTTCGGCGCGAGACTGGCCGCTGTCTGGTTGGTACCGGCCGTGTTGGCGGGATAGGCGAGGGCATCGAAGCGCAGACGCTCCGTGATCGGCGTCGGGCTCACCCATTGGAGCTCGGCCGCGCGCCGGAATTGGTAGGGGCCGATGTAGCGCGTGCTGCCGGTGTTGCCGTCTGAAGTCTCGAGCAAGGGCAAGACATTGATGCGCAGGGGCTCCAGCGTCATCTCATAGTGCCAGGGCGTGCCTTGCGGCTGCACGTTGGCAAGCAGCCGCGGGGTGTCGAGCGCGCGCCATGAACGGCCGTCAAAGCGGCTCAGCACCGGGCCACGGAAGTAGCGGTCGTTGGGCGGCGGAATGGCGCCGGTGAAGCGCACGCGCAGCGCAATGCTGTCGTCATTGGCAATCTCCGACATCGCGCCAAACACCAACTGGTTCGACAGGCCCGTGTGGCCGATCGACTCGGTCGGCAGGCCCCACAGCGGCGCAATGCGTGGGAACAGCAGATACAGCAGCACCATCGCCGGCAGCCCGTACGCCGTCACGCGAGCCGCCTGCCGCGCTGCCAGCTCCAGGCTCGGCTGGCCCACCGGCATCTGCGCCAGCACGAGCGCCGTGAGCAGCGCCCAGACCACGGCCAGCATCCACAAGGCGGTAGGCAGCGACTGAGAGTAGAAGAACTGCGTCAGCACCAGGAAGAAGCCGAGGAAGAACACGACGAAGGCATCGCGCTTCGCGTGCAGTTCGAGCGTCTTGAGCGCCATCAGCATGGCCAGCAGCGTGATGCCGGCGTCACGGTTGAGGAAGCTGCGGTAGTTCAGGAAGATCAGCGCGCTGACGACGATCAGCACGAAGCTGAGCAACCAGCGCCCGGGCAGCGGCTGCTGCTTCCAGGCCAGCCAGGCGCGCCAGGCCAGCACCAAGGCGCTGATGCCGCTGGCCCAGACCGGCAACTGCGCCGCGTGCGGCGCGAGGACGGCCGTGATGGTGGCGAGCAGGAACAGGGTGTCCCGGGTGTCGCGCGCGATCTTCATGCCGGAGCCAAGGCCAGTTGTTCCAGACACGTCTGGCGCTGCATTGGGCCGAGTGCCGGCGGCGTCTCGCGCTCATGCAGCCGCAGGCCGTAGGGCGACTGCACACGCTCTGCCTCCAGCACCCAGGCGCTCAGCATCGACAGGCGCGCTTCGCTGGTGTCGCCGCGCGTGTCGCGCCAGTCGAGCCAGAGCTGGCGCGAGGCCGGCGCGTGCGTTTCGCGCACCGGCAGCGGCTGGCCTTGCTGGAGCGCCAGCGTCGCCTTCTTCCACAGCACCTGGCGCATGGAATCGCCCTGGCGGTAGGGCCGCACACCTTCGAAGTCCTGCCCCTTGTGCATCTGCGTGACGGCGGCCGGCGCATCGTCAGGGCCGGCCGCCTGCGGCGGGAAGGGCGGCGTGGGCAGCAGCGCTTGAGGATAGACCCAGGCCCTGGCGGCGGGCCGCCACAGGCTCCAGGCGCGGAACAAGCCCAGCGGGAAGCGCGTGATGATCTGCAGCGTGGGCAGTTCATGCAGGCCGCGCTCCGGCGCGGCATAACGCAGATGCACGACGGCATGGCCGCCGGCCGGCGCATCGGCCCAGGCGATCGCGTCATCGGGCGATCCCTGCAGGCGCAGGCCGATGCCAAAGCGAGCGCGGCCGCTGTTGTGCAGGCGGATCTCGAGCGCCACTTCCTCGCCCGCGAAGACCGGCTCGGGCGTCTTCAGGTCCATCGACAGGCCGCTCAGATTGCTGTGCGTGGCATGCATCGAGGCCAGGCCGGCGCCGGCCAGCATGAAGCTGAGCATGTAGCCCAGGCTCAATTGATCGTTGATCGAGGCGAGCAGCAGCACGCCGACGGTGAAGCAGAAGAACAGGCCCGGCTTCGAGGGCACGATGTAGATGTTGCGCTGTCCCATCGCATGCGTGTCCACACGCGGATGGCGCGCGACAAGCCATGCCTGCCAGCGTCGCCTGAATACGTTCACGGCGAGACGGACTCCAGCATCGCGCGCACCTGCTCGGCCGCGCCCCGGCCCGCTCCCGCACGCGGATGCAGCCGGTGCGCGATGGCCTGCGGCAGGATCGCTTGCACGTCGTCGGGCGACACGAAGTTGCGGCCATTGAGCAAGGCCATCGCACGCGCCGCGCGCAGCACGCCGAGGCCGGCGCGCGGGCTCAGGCCCTCGGTGAACCATTGGCCGGAGCGGGTGGCGCGGATCAGCGCCTGAAGATAGTCAAGCAGGGTGGTGCTGACATGCACCTGCCGCACGGCGGCCTGCACGGCCATGAGCTCGGCCGGGCTGAACACGGGTTGCAGGGCGCGCAGCGCTTCGCGGCTGTCGATGCCGGCCAGCAGCTCACGCTCGGCGGCTTCATCGGGATAGCCCAGCGAGATGCACATCAGGAAGCGGTCGAGCTGCGATTCGGGCAGCGGATAGGTGCCGAGTTGCTCGCTCGGGTTCTGCGTGGCGATCACGAAGAAGGGGCTGGGCAGGGCGTGGCTCATGCCGTCGATGCTGACCTGCTGCTCTTCCATTGCCTCCAGCAAGGCGCTTTGCGTCTTGGGGCCGGCGCGGTTGATTTCATCGGCCAGCAGCACCTGGGCGAACACCGGGCCGGGATGGAAGACAAATGCGCCCGACTCGGACGCGCCGCGCTCGAAGATGCTCACACCGAGCAGATCGGAGGGCATCAGGTCGGCCGTGAACTGCAGGCGCGAGAACTTGAGCCCCAGCGAAACCGACAGCGCATGGGCCAGCGTGGTCTTGCCCACGCCGGGCAGGTCTTCGATCAGCAGATGGCCACCGGCAATCAGGCAGGCGAGGCAGTCGCGGATCTGGGTCGGCTTGCCCTTGATGATCGTGCTAATCTGCTCTTGAAGTGCAACCAGCCTGCTGCTCATGTCATGCGTCATGACGGCAACCATAACGCAAATCCTCCATGCCAACAGCCTTCATCACGCACCCCGATTGCCACCGGCATGACATGGGGCAGGGCCATCCGGAATGTCCGCAGCGCCTGGCTGCGATCGAAGACTGGTTGCTTGCCACCGGCATCGATCTGGCGGTACAGCGCGTCGAGGCCCGCAAGGCCACGCGCGAGGAGCTGACCCACGGGCACCAGGAGGCGTACGTCGACCGGCTGACCGATTCGCTGCTCTACTGCGAGGCCCTGAACGAACGCCGCGCGCTGGACGCCGACACGGTCGCCGGCCCCGGCACGCATGACGCCGTGATGCGCGCGGCCGGTGCGGCGGTGCAAGCGACCGACATGGTGATCGACGGCGAGGCCAGCAACGCCTTCTGCGCCACGCGTCCGCCCGGCCATCACGCGACGAGCGGCCAGGCGATGGGCTTCTGCTTCTTCAACAACGTGGCCGTCGCGGCGCGGCATGCGCTTGACGTTCGCGGCCTGGCGCGCGTGGCGATCATCGACTTCGATGTTCATCACGGCAACGGCACGGAAGACATCATCGCCAACGACGAGCGCGTGCTGATGGTGAGCTTCTTCCAGCATCCGCTCTACCCCGGCACGGGCACGGAGCCGCTCGGCGACAACATGATCAACCTGCCGGTCGCACCCTACACGCGCGGCCCGGAGGTGAGGGCGCTGATCGAGCAGCACTGGATGCCCGCGCTGGAAGCGTTCCGTCCCGAGATGATTTTTATCTCGGCCGGCTTCGATGCGCATCGCGAGGACGATCTCGGCCAGATGGGCCTGGTCGAGGCCGACTACACCTGGATGACCGAGCGCATCAAGCAAGTCGCCGATCGCCATGCGAAGGGGCGCATCGTGTCCTGCCTCGAAGGCGGCTATGCGCTGGACGCGCTGGCCCGCAGCGTGGGCGCGCATCTGAAGGTCCTGGCAGGAATTTGATTTGACGATGACGAAGCAGCAGTCCCTGACCCAGCCGATGTCGCTGGATGAACTCAAGAACCTGGGCGAAGCGCTTTTGCGGCCCACGGCGTTGACCGAGCTGGCCTTGCTGCTGGCCTGCCTGGCGCTGTCGTGGCTGATCGTGCTGCGCCTCAAGCGCCGCTATGGCGCTTCGTTAGGTCCCTTCTCGGTCCTGCTGGGCCGGCGCGCTGTCGATGGGCTGATGTTCCCCTTGCTGGCGCTGCTGCTGGCCTGGGGCGCGAGCCATCTGCTGCCGATGATGGGCGTGCCGCGCGCCGTCTTCCGGCTGGTGATCCCGCTGCTGATCGCGCTGACGCTGATCCGCCTGACCGTTCGCGTGATCGCGGCGGCCTTGCCCGGTTCGGCCTTGCTGACGCTGACAACGCGCATCTTCTCGTGGCTCGCCTGGGGCGCTTCGCTGCTGTGGGTGCTGGGCCTGCTGCCTTCGCTGCTCGATGAGCTGGACGACATCCAGCTCAAGGTCGGTAACAGCCATACGTCCTTGCTGGATCTCTTCCAAGGCTTCTTCACCGCCCTGATCGTGCTGGTGCTGGCGCTGTGGATTTCGTCGGCGGTGCAGGCGCGGCTGATGCGCAACGAGCGGCTGGATCTCTCGCTGCAGAAGATCGCCGCCAACATCACGCGCGCCGCGCTGCTGTTCATCGGCCTTCTGGTCGCGCTTTCGGCGGCCGGCATCGACCTGACCGCGCTGGGCGTACTGGGCGGCGCGGTGGGCGTGGGCATCGGCTTCGGGCTGCAGAAGCTCGCGTCGAACTATGTCTCGGGCTTCGTGATCCTGGCCGAGCGCTCGCTGCGCATTGGCGACATGGTCAAGGTCGATGGTTTCGAGGGCCGCATCAGCGATATCAAGACGCGCTACACGGTGATCCGCGCGCTGTCGGGCCGCGAGTCCATCGTGCCGAACGAGCTGCTGATCACGCAACGGGTGGAGAACGCCTCGCTGGCCGATCCGCAGGTGCTGATCAGCAGCACGGTCGTGGTCGGTTATGAAACCTCGCTGGACGCGCTTTTTCCGCGCCTCATCGAGGCCATGAAGCAGGTGCCGCGCGTGCTCAGCGATCCGGGGCCTGGGGTGCAGCTCAGCAACTTTGCGGCAGACGGCCTCGAGCTGACCTTGCTGTTCTGGATCCAGGACCCTCACAACGGCAGCGGTGGCGTGCGCTCCGACGTGAATCTGGCCGTGCTGCGCTTGCTGGGGGAACTCGGCGTTGACATCCCCTATCCACAGAGGGTGATAAGAAACGCTTGAAAGTTCTCGCCCAACTGCGCTGAAATGTGAAGTTATGGTCTGGCGTTGGCGAGGCGCGCTGCGTAGCATCCCGGCTATTGAAGGAAAGGGAGAACTATGCAATTCGTCAAACGAGTGATGCTGTCGCAGGCCGTGCCGGCCGGGTTGCTGCTGGGGCTGGTCACCGTCGTGGCCATCGGTACCGCCAGCCTGAAGTCGCAGCTGAGCGACTATTTCGATCATGAAGACGCGCTGGCCGCGCAGGCCAGCGAGATGTACGCCCAGGGCCTGCAGATGGGCCAGGCGCTGCGCAATATCGTGCTCGACCCGGCCAACAAGAAGGCCTACGACAACCTCACCAACGCGGCCAAGGACTTTGACAAGGCCTACGACGCCGCCCTGGCTGCGGCAGGTCCTGAGCAGAAGAATGCGCTGCGCGGTATGGGCGAGTTGCGCACCAAGCTCGCGCAGGTGCAGGCTCAGGTCGTGCCGCTCGCGGCCACTGACACGGCGGCGGCGATCCAGATGGTCAACAAGCAGGAGACGCCGACCTGGCGCGATCTGCGCGCCAAGCTGCTCGATCTCAAGAAGAGCAGCGCGGCCGACAAGGAGCAGGTCCGCACCGGCGCCAATGCGGCGATGAGCTCGGCGCGCAACTGGGTCCTGCTGCTGGCGCTCGCGAGCATCGCGGTCAGCGTGTTCTTCTTCCTCAGCCTGCGCAAGAGTCTGCACCGCGAGCTGGGCGGCGACCCGGCCACGGCACGTGATGTGCTGGAGAGCGTGGCCGCCGGCGATCTGCTGGTGCATGTGCCCGTCGCACATGGTGATGAGCAAAGCATGATGGCCGCGCTGGGCCGCACACGCGACGCGCTGCGCGCGCTGGTCAGCGACGTGAACGAGGCGGCGAGTTCGATTGCGATGGCCTCCAGCGAGATCGCGGTGGGCAACCAGGATCTCTCACAACGCACCGAGCAGCAGGCGGGCAATCTGCAATCCACGGCCTCGGCGATGGATCAACTCTCCAGCACGGTGCGCCAGAACGCCGAAGCGGCGCAGCAAGCGACCCAACTGGCCACGACGGTCAGCGGCGTGGCGGCGAAGGGTGGCGCTGCCGTGGGCCAGGTGGTCCACACGATGGACGCCATCAGCGCGCAGAGCAACAAGATTGCCGACATCACCTCGGTGATCGACAGCATCGCCTTTCAGACCAACATCCTGGCCCTGAACGCGGCCGTCGAGGCGGCTCGCGCGGGCGAGCAGGGCCGTGGTTTCGCGGTGGTGGCTTCCGAGGTCCGTTCGCTCGCGCAGCGCAGCGCGCAGGCCGCACGCGAGATCAAGAGCCTGATTGCCGAGAACGTGGAAAAAGTCGACAGCGGCACGCGTCAGGTTCAGCAGGCCGGCCACACGATGAGCGAGCTCGTGGGTCAGGTGCAGCGCGTGAGCAGCCTGATCAGCGAGATCTCGAATGCGACGAACGAGCAGAGCGGCGGCATTGCGCAGGTCAGCCAGTCGGTCAACCAGCTGGACGAAGTGACGCAGAGCAACGCGGCCCTGGTGGAGCAGAGTACCGCCGCCGCGCAGAGCCTGAACCAGCAAGCCGAGCGCCTCACGGCGCTCGTCAAGGTGTTCCGCGTCCGTTAGGCGGGCCGGTGTTCGTCGCGAAGCGACATTGAGGCGCCTGCAGGGCCGCCCCAAAGGCGACTCAAGTCGATGTCATTGCCGGCCTTCGCTGGCGATGATCGACGTCCCCTCGGGGGAATGAGAGCCGCGGCTCCGATCCCGCCTGCGCGGGATTGGACGGCACGAATGCCATCAGCGTCCCGCTGATGGCCGACCGCGTACTCGCGGGCGAGGGGCTCTATTTGACGGTCAGGACCCAAGCAGCCAATTGCTTGGCTTCAGCGGGCGTGACCTGGTTCGGCGGCATCACCATCGTGCCCCAGACGCCCGTGCCACCGCTGATGATCTTGGCGGCGAGGCGGTCAGCCGCGCCCTTGTCCTTGGCGTACTTGGCGGCCACGTCCTTGTAGGCCGGGCCCACGACCTTGTGGTCGAGCGCATGGCAGGCCATGCAGTTCTTCTTCTGCGCCAGTTCGAGGTTGGCGTCGGCGGCCAGGGCCGCCTGATTGGCACAAAGCAGGCCCAAGGCAGTCAGGGCAATCAGCTTGAATTTCATGGTGACCTTTCAGTACAAGCGATTAAAGTCCGAGGCATTCTAAGGATTCGGAGTGGATCATGGGTTTTGTCGTCATCGGGGCGCTGTTGATTGCTTTGAAGCTGCTGGGTTTCGGCCCGTTCGGCGCGCTTTCCTGGTGGTGGGTGCTGTCGCCGTTCGCCCTGGCCATCGCCTGGTGGACCTGGTCCGATGCCAGCGGGCTGTCCGCCAAGAAGGCCATGCAACGCGTCGAAGACCGCAAGACCCGCCGCCGCGAAGAGCAGATGGTCAAGCTGGGCATCGACCCCAAAAAAGGCAAGAAGTAATCAGCTCCCTTCAGTCGGTCCCTCAATCCAGAACGGCTCCGGTACTCGCACTCGACGCATTCTTGGCAAACTTGGCAAGCACCCCTCGGGTGTAGCGCGGCGCGGGTTGTACCCAGGCTGCGCGACGTCGGGTGAGTTCCTCTTCGGGCACGCGAAGTTCAAGCAGCAGTTGATGGGCGTCGATCGTGATCGTGTCGCCCTCCTGCACCAGGGCAATATTGCCGCCGGCATAGGCTTCGGGCGCCACGTGGCCGACCACCATGCCCCAGGTGCCGCCTGAGAAACGGCCGTCGGTGATCAGGCCCACGCTCTCGCCCAGGCCCTGGCCGATCAACGCACCGGTGGGCGCCAGCATCTCGGGCATGCCGGGGCCGCCCTTGGGGCCCAGGTAGCGCAGCACCATCACGTCACCGGCCTTGATCTGCTTGGCCATGATGGCGGCCAGTGCTGATTGCTCGTCGTCGAAGACGCGCGCCGGGCCGGTGATGACCGGGTTCTTGAGGCCGGTGATCTTGGCGACGCAGCCTTCGGGCGAGAGGTTGCCCTTGAGGATGGCCAGATGACCTTCTTCGTAGATCGGCTGGGCGACCGGGCGGATCACGTCCTGGTCGGCGCGCAGATCGGGAATCGCGGCCAGGTTCTCGGCCACGGTCTTGCCGGTGATGGTGATCGCGTCGCCATGCAGCAGTCCGGCGGCGTGCAGTGCCTTCATCACGGCGGGGATGCCGCCCGCCTTGTGCAGATCGACCGCCAGGTACTTGCCGCTGGGTTTCAGGTCGCACAGCACGGGGATCTTCTTGCGCATACGCTCGAAGTCGTCGATGGTCCACTCGACCTCGGCCGCGTGGGCGATGGCCAGGAAGTGCAGCACGGCATTGGTGGAACCGCCCGTGGCCATGATGACGGCGACGGCGTTCTCGATCGCCTGTTTGGTCACGATGTCGCGCGGCTTCAAGTCGGCCTTGACGGCTTCGACCAGCACGGTGGCAGCCTTTCTCGTGTTCTCGACGACTTCGTCCTCGACGTTCGACATCGAGGAAGAGTAGGGCAGGCTCATGCCCAGCGCCTCGAAGGCCGAGCTCATGGTGTTGGCCGTGTACATGCCACCGCAGGAACCGCTGCCGGGGATGGCGCGCTTCTCGATCTGGCAGAAATCCTCTTCGCTCATCTTGCCGGCTGAAAACTGGCCGACCGCCTCGAAGACGCTGACGATGTTCAGGTCCTGGCCCTTGTAGTGGCCGGGCTTGATGGTGCCGCCGTAGATGTAGATGGCCGGCACATTGGCGCGCAGCATGCCCATCATGCCGCCGGGCATGTTCTTGTCGCAGCCGCCGATCACCATCACGCCGTCGAGCCACTGGCCGCCGACGCAGGTTTCCACGCAATCTGAAATCACCTCGCGCGAGACCAGCGAATACTTCATGCCCTCGGTGCCCATCGCCATGCCGTCGGAGATCGTCGGCGTGCCGAAGATCTGCGGGTTGGCGCCGGCTTCCTTCAGGCCGATCACGGCTGCGTCGGCGAGCTTTTGCAGGCCCGAGTTGCAAGGCGTGATCGTGGAGTGGCCGTTGGCCACGCCGATCATCGGCTTGCCGAAGTCGCTCTCCTGGTAGCCCATGCCGTAGTACATGGAGCGGTTCGGGGCGCGGGCAACGCCCTCGGTGATGTTCTTGGAGCGGCGGTTGATGCTCATGGGAGTGTCCTTTGGCGACGGGTTTTGGCGACGGTTTGGCGGCGGTTTGCCGAAGTATCCTCGCGCGACAATTCGCTTTCAAATATATTCTTTGGCTTGGATTGATTCGTTTGGAATATCGATGATCGAGCTGCGCCTGCTGAGGCAATTCCTGACCGTCGCCGAGGAGCTGCACTTCGGCCGAGCCGCGCTGCGCCTGCACATGAGCCAGCCGCCGCTGACGATGGCGATCCGCAAGCTCGAAGCCGAGCTTGGCGTGGCGCTGTTCGAGCGCACGAGCCGCTCGGTCGCGCTCACGGCTGCTGGCATGGCGCTGGTGCCGGAGGCGCGGCGCATGCTGGCGCAATCGCAGGCGCTTGAAGGGCTCGTGCGCGCGGCCGCGCAGGGAACGGTCGGCCGTGTGCGGCTCGGCTTTGTCTCGACCGTGGGCTATGGCGAGCTGCCGCGCTGGATCCGCAACTTCCGGGCTGAACATGGTGAGATCGAGCTGAGCCTGATCGAATCGACACTCGATGTGCAGTTGCGCGCCTTTGCCGCCGATGAGCTGGATGCCGGTTTCATCATCCACGCGCCGGGCGCGCTGCCGGCGGGTTTCGAGTCCTTGGCTGTGGCGCGTGAGCCGATGGTGCTGGCCGTCAACAGCGACAGCGCTGCCGCGCGCCGCAGCCGTTTGCGCGCCGTCGAGGCGCTGAGCCTGCCGCTGGTGATCTTCCCGAGGGAGATCGCGCCTTCGCTTTATGACGCTGTGTTGGGCTGTTATCAAGCGCAGCAACTGGAGCCGCAGATCGCGCAGCAGGCGATCCAGATGCAGACCATCGTCAATCTCGTGTCGGCCGGCATCGGCGCGGCCTGGGTGCCGGCCAGCATGATGAATCTGCAGCGCAGCGGCGTGGTCTACAAGCGCGTGCCGGGCGTCGCGCCGATCTGCGAGACGAGTCTGGTCTGGCGTGCTGATGCCGCGCCGACGGTGCTGCGCTTTGTCCAGCATGTGCGCTCGCAGCTGCGCCCGGCTTCCCGGAATCCCTGAGCTGCTCCGCGCTTCGAGTTCCGTGAGGGCGATGACGGCGATGAGGGCGATGAGGGCCTTGGAGCGTCGCTAAGACGCGCATCAGAATCTGCCCTCACAATCGCTGCGTATTCCGCTCGTACAAGTTTCAAGCATGAAGTCTTTTCTCACTGCCTCACTGCTGTTCATTGCTTCTGCCACCCAGGCCGCCGCGCTGTCCGACCCGCAATGGCAATCGTGGCTCGATGACGACAAGCCGGCTGAGCTTCAGCGGGCTGCCACAGCGAAACTCAAGGCGCAGCCGGGCGACACTCAGGCCACCGTGGCACTCGCCCTGGCCGCGATCAACGAGGGTGATGCCGCGAAAGTGGACGCCGCCGTCGAATCGTTGGAGACCTGCGTGGGACGCGTGCCGCAGCAGGCGCTGTGCCACTACGCACTGGGCAGCGTGCAGATCGTGCGTGCGCTGAAGAGCGGCGTGCTGGGCGCCGTGCGGCTGGCGGGCACGGTCAAGTCGGAACTGGAGAAGGCGGTCGAGCTGGATCCCTCGCTGTTTGAGGCGCGCGAGGCGCTGGCGCAGTTCTATCTGCAAGCGCCGAGCTTTGCCGGCGGCAGCCCCGAAAAGGCTCTGCAACTGGCCGATGCGGCGGAGTCACGCCAGCCGGAAGCGGCCAAGATG
This sequence comes from Burkholderiaceae bacterium, assembly GCA_036500605.1. Classification (GTDB taxonomy): domain Bacteria; phylum Pseudomonadota; class Gammaproteobacteria; order Burkholderiales; family Burkholderiaceae_C; genus JAFALK01. The sequence goes on along the minus strand of DASYBU010000006.1, from coordinate 45,942 downwards.
ATCCGCGCCATGGTCTTCGCGCGCGAGAAGCAGTGGCCCGACATGGAACGTCAACTGGACGCCGTGCGCCTGGGCGACTCCAAGGGCTTTCGCGCCAGCGTCGCCAATCTGTGGCTGCAGCTCGGCGTCTCCTACATGTTCGACAAGCAGCCCGCCAAGGCTAACGCCGTGTTCGAGCGGCTCCAGCGTGAACAGCCGGCTTCGGCAGCCGGCCCCTTCGGCATGGCTCGCTTGCAGGACGACCAGGGCAGGCATGCGGAGGCGGTCAAGCTCTACCAGCAGGCCGCCACGCTTTCGGGCACGCAGTTCCTGCCTATCGACTACCGGATGGGCATTGCGGCGCAAGCGCAAGGTGACAAGGCCGTCGCCAAGGCCGCCTTCGATCGCTACATCGCCAACCGCCGCGCCGTGCCGAAATATCGTGATGATGCGAAGAAGCGTCTTGAGTCTTTGTGAACGAACTTGGGTAGGATGCCGGCCTTGCTCTGATTGAAGAAGGCCGCTCCCTTGCTGACCCATCCCCAGTTCGATCCCGTCGCCTTTTCGGTCGGGCCGCTTCACGTCCATTGGTACGGCCTGACCTATCTGGCCGCCTTCGGCCTGTTCCTGTTCCTGGCTGGCCGCCGCGTGGCGCAACCGCAATGGGCGCAGGCCGGTTGGCTCAAGACCGATGTGGACGACATCCTGTTCTATGGCGTGCTCGGCGTGGTGCTGGGTGGTCGGCTCGGCTATGTGCTGTTCTACAAGCCTGATTTCTATTCGCAGCATCTGCTCGATGTCTTCAAGGTCTGGGAAGGCGGCATGTCCTTCCACGGCGGCTTGCTCGGCGTGATTGCAGCGATGGCGCTGTATGCGCGTTTCAAGGGTCGTCGCTTTCTCGAAGTGGGCGACTTGATCGCGCCCTGCGTGCCGACGGGCCTCGGCGCCGGCCGCATCGGCAATTTCATCAACGGCGAACTGTGGGGGCGCGTTGCGCCGTCTGATTTGCCTTGGGCCATGATCTTCCCGCAAGCCAACGACCCCGCTGGCGTTGCGCGGCATCCTTCGCAGCTCTATCAATTCTTCGGCGAAGGCGTGCTGCTCTTCCTGTTCCTGTGGTTCTACGCGAAGAAGCCGCGGCAGACGGGCCAGGTCTCGGGCATGTTCCTGATCGGCTACGGCATCGTGCGATTCACGACCGAGTTCTTCCGCGAGCCCGATGATTTCCTCGGCCTGCGCGCGCTGAACCTGAGCCAGGGTCAGTGGCTGTCGATCCCGATGATCCTCGTCGGCGTCGCGGTCTGGGCCTGGGCTTCGCGCAAGAAGGCGGCCTGAGATGCGGCAAGTTTTCTTTGACACCGAAACCACGGGTCTCTCGGCCGAAGGCGGCGACCGCATTCTTGAACTCGGTTGCGTGGAAATGATCAACCGGCAGCTGACCGGCAAGTACTTGCACTTCTACGTCAACCCCGAGCGCGCCAGCCATGAGGACGCGCTGCGCGTGCACGGCATTACTGAAGCCTTCCTGGCCGACAAGCCGAAGTTCGCCGAGATCGTCGAGGAGTTTCTGGACTTCGTGCGCGATGCCGAGCTGGTGATCCACAACGCGCCTTTCGACATCGGCTTCGTCAATGCCGAGATGAAGCGGCTCAAGCGCGCGCCGATCAACGATGAGGTCAGCGGTGTGCGCGACACGCTGCTGATGGCGCGCGACATGTTCCCGGGCAAGGCCAACTCGCTCGATGCTTTGTGCCGCCGCCTGGACGTGGACAACTCCAAGCGCGAACTGCACGGCGCGCACATCGACGCGGAGCTGCTGGCCCAGGTCTACATCAACATGACGCGCGGGCAGGATGCGCTCTTGATGGACGACTCCGGCGCCGAGACGGGCACCATGAGCGAGGCCCAGATGGCCGAGGCCGACCTGAGCCGTTTCACGCTGCCGGTACTCGTCGCGAGCGAAGGCGAACTGGCCGCGCACGAGAAGGTGCTGGCCGAGCTCGACAAAGCGAGCGGCGGCAAGCGCCTTTGGCAGTAACGCCAAATATCCATGGCATAATCATCGACTTTCCCGGCAACGGGAATCCCAAAAATGGGAACCCGGAACGCCGGGCGCAAAACGACAAGCCGGGCGGTTAGCTCAGCGGTAGAGCACTGCCTTCACACGGCAGGGGTCGCAGGTTCGAACCCTGCACCGCCCACCAGCTTCGTTTGCGCCAAGATTTTCGGGCGGTTAGCTCAGCGGTAGAGCACTGCCTTCACACGGCAGGGGTCGCAGGTTCGAACCCTGCACCGCCCACCACGCATCAAGCACCCAGCAATTCTTGCTGGGTGCTTTTTTGCTTTCTGGGGCTGCACAATCGCCGCTCATGGAGTCTGCAGATGTCGTGGTGATCGGGGCCGGTGTGGTCGGCCTGGCGGTGGCGCGTGCGCTCGCGCTGAGCGGGCGGGAAACGCTGGTGCTTGAGCGCGAGGCCGGCATCGGACAGGGCATCAGTTCGCGCAGCAGCGAGGTGATGCATGCGGGGCTTTACTACCCGACCGGTTCACTCAAGGCGCGGCTGTGTCTGCGCGGGCGAGCGCTGCTCGAAACGTACGGCTCCGAGCGGGGCGTGGCCATGAATCGCTGCGGCAAATGGATCGTCGCGTGCGGCGACGCGCAAGTGGCTGGCCTGCATGCGTTGCGGCGCCAAGCCGAGGCCAACGGCGTTTCTGATTTGCAGTGGCTGAGCGACGTGCAGGCGCAAGCCCTGGAGCCGGCACTGCGATGCGAGGCGGCCCTGCTGTCGCCCTCGACGGGAATCGTCGACAGCCACGGCCTGATGCTGGCTCTGCAGGGGGATCTGGAGCATGCGGGCGGTGCGGTCGTGACTCGCAGCGCGGTGGAGTCCTTTGAGCGTGATGGCGCAGGCTGGCGTTTGCAGGTGCGCGATGCTCAGGGTGAGCTCAGCGAGCTGAATGCGAACCTGGTGATCAATGCCGCCGGGCTGTGGGCGCCGCGGCTTGTGCCCGCATCTCCTCCTGCGATCCACTACTGCAAGGGCAGCTATTTCTCGCTTGCGGGCAGGGCGCCCTTCAGTCGACTGATCTACCCGATGCCGGAGCCCGGCGGACTCGGGGTGCATCTGACGCTGGATCTGGGCGGGCAGGCGCGCTTCGGGCCCGATGTGCAGTGGCTCGACGGCGTGGAAGATCCCGCGCAGATCGACTACCGGGTGGACCCGGCTCGCGCTGAATCCTTCTACGCCGAGATTCGACGTTACTGGCCTGCGCTGCCTGATGGTGCCTTGCAACCGGCATACAGCGGCGTGCGGCCCAAGCTGCAAGGACCGGGGCAGCCGGCGTCGGATTTCCGGATCGAAGGCCCCGCCGAACATGGCCTGCCGGGCTGGGTGAATCTGCTGGGCATCGAATCGCCTGGCCTCACCAGTTGCCTGGCGATTGCCGAGTACGTGGTCGAAGAGGTGCTCAGGCGGCCTTGAGCCAGCGCCCGTCGCGCAGCAGTTCGTGCGGGCGGTAGTCGGCCTTGTAGGCCATCTTGGGGCTCTCGGCGATCCAGTAGCCGAGATACAGATGACTGAGCTTGAGCTCGCGCGCCTGCTCGATCTGCCACAGCACGCCGTAGGTGCCGTAGCTCGTGCCGGGCTCGGGGTCGTAGAAGGTGTAGACGGCCGAGAGTCCATCGGCCAGCACGTCGAGGATGGAGACCATCTTGAGCTTGCCGGCGGCGTCGCGGAACTCGACCAGGCGCGAGTTGATGCGGCTTTGCAGCAGGAACTGGCTGTACTGGTCGATGCTGTCGTTGTCCATGCCGCCGCCGGCGTGGCGGCCGGTCTGGTAACGCAGATAGAGCTCGTAGTGCTCAGGGCTGAAGCCCAGGCGCATCACGCGCGTTTGCAGGTCCGCATGCTGCTTCAATGCACGCCGCTGGCTGCGAGAAGGCTTGAACTCGGCGACCGGCACCCGCATGGGTACGCAGGCGCGGCAGCTGTCGCAGTAAGGGCGGTAGGTGAAAAGCCCGGAGCGCCGAAAACCGGCGGCGACCAGGTCGGAATAGGCATCCGCATGGATCAGATGGCTGGGCGTCGCCACCTGCGAGCGGGCCTGCCGATCGGGCAGATAACTGCAGGGATAGGCGGCAGTGGCATAGAACTGCAACTGGGCCAGCGGCAGTTCTTTTGGATAGGTCACGACAGATCACCCATGAGCTTTCCCCATAGCGCTGGATGATAGGACCAATCAAGCGGCGCGGGGTCGCGCAGTACCTGTTGCAAGTGCTTCTCAAACTCCCGGCGCGTGACTTCTGCGGCGCCGAGCGAGCCCAGGTGGCGGGTGTTCTGCTGGCAATCAATCCAGGGAATGTTGTGATGCCGGCACAGGCAGACCAGCGCCGCCAGCGCGATCTTGGAGGCGTCGGTGCGGCGCATGAACATCGACTCGCCGTAGAACATGCGGCCGAGATTGACGCCGTAGAGGCCGCCGGCCAACTCGCCGTCCATCCAGGTCTCGACGCTGTGGACCGCGCCTTCCAGCAGGGCCCAGCGAAGATAGGCGGCCTGCATTTCCGGCAGGATCCAGGTGCCGCCCTGGCCTTCGCGCGGCGCGTTGGCGCAAGCGGCCAGCACTTCGGCGCGGGCGGAGTCCACGCGGATCTCGCAGCCTGGCGTCAGGATGAAGCGGCGCAGCGTCTTGCCCAGCGAGCGGCTGATCTTGAAATCGCGCGTCTGCAGCACCATGCGCGGGTCGGTCGACCACCAGAGCGGCGGTTGCCCCTCGCTGTACCAGGGGAAGATGCCGCGCGAGTAGGCCGCGCGCAGCCGCTCCGGCGCCAGATCGCCGCCAACCGCGAGCAGGCCCGGCGCATCGGAGTCGGGGCCGAGCGCCAGTGCCGTGGAGGGGAAGTCGAGTGAATGCTCGTCAAGCCAGGGGATCATCAAGTTCATGTTAGCGTCTTGTCCCATGACGATTCTTTACGGCATTCCGAACTGCGACACGGTCAAGAAGGCGCGCGCCTGGCTGACCGAGCATGGCGTCGAGCATGAGTTTCACGATTTCAAGAAGGCGGGCGTGCCGGCCCGGCGCATGCAGGCCTGGATCGAAGCGGTCGGCTGGGAAAAGCTGCTCAACCGTGCGGGCACGACCTGGCGCAAGCTCGACCCTGACACGCAAGCCTTGGCGGTCGACGCCGCCAGTGCCAGCAAGCTGATGCAGGAGCAGGCGAGTGTGATCAAGCGCCCGGTGGTGGAGTGGGCCGACGGGCGCATCACGGTGGGCTTCAAGCCCGATCAATTCGAGGGTTATGTCTGATGTTTACCGGCATTGTTCAAGGCGTCGCGGAGGTGTCGGAGCTTTCCGAGAAGCCCGGCCTGGTCAGCTTCACGCTCAGTTTTCCTGAGGGCTTCACGCATGGCCTGGAGATCGGCGCCAGCGTGTCCTGTGACGGCGTCTGCCTGACGGTCACGCAACTGCGCGGCGATTCGGCAGCCGACTTCGACGTCATGCTGCAAAGCCTCAAGCTCACCACGCTCGGCGGTTTCTCGCAGGGTGGGCGACTCAACGTGGAGCGTGCGGCCAGGGATGGCGCCGAGATCGGCGGGCATCCGCTGTCTGGGCACATCGACTTCAGGGCGCAGATTGCCGAGATCCGCCGGCCCGAGAACAACCTGGTGCTGCGCATCGCCGTGCCGCCGCAGTGGATGAAGTACATCTTCGCCAAGGGCTATATCGCGATCAATGGCGCGAGCCTGACCGTGGCCGAGGCGAACAAGGCCGAGAACTGGTTCGAGGTCTGGTTGATTCCCGAAACGATCCGCATGACGACTTTTGCCGACAAGGACGTCGGCGACGATCTCAACATCGAGATCGAGCGCCAGACCCAGGTGATCGTGGACACGGTGCGGGCCGCCGTCGAAGAACGGCTGGGCCCGCTGATGCCGGCGTTGGAAAAACTCCTAGGCCGCGAGCAGTTGCCGTAAGACGAAGGGCAGGATGCCGCCGTGGCGGTAGTAGTCGACCTCGATCGGCGTGTCGATCCGCAGGATCAATGAGGTCGAGGTCTTGGTGCCGTCGGCACGGGTGATCACGAGCTGGGCGTCGCGTTGCGGCGCCAGCTCGCCATCGATCACGATGTCGATCAGCTCATTGCCGGTCAGCCCGAGCGTTGCCCATGATTCGCTGCCCTTGAACTGCAATGGCAGCACACCCATGCCGACCAGGTTGGAGCGGTGGATGCGCTCGAAGCTGCGCGCCACCACGGCCTTGATGCCGAGCAACTGCGTGCCCTTGGCGGCCCAGTCGCGGCTTGAGCCGGTGCCGTATTCCTCGCCGCCGAAGATCACGGTCGGCGTGCCCTCGGCGATGTATTGCATGGCCGCGTCGTAGATGTACTTCTTTTCGCCGCTCGGCTGGAACAGCGTCAGGCCGCCTTCTTCGCGGCTGCCGTCGGCCGCAGCGGGCAGCATCAGGTTCTTGATGCGCACATTGGCAAAGGTGCCGCGCATCATCACTTCATGGTTGCCGCGGCGCGAGCCGTAGCTGTTGAAATCGGCCTTGCTGACGCCCAGGCCCAGCAGGTACTGGCCGGCGGGTGAGGTCTCCTTGATGGAGCCGGCGGGCGAGATGTGGTCGGTGGTGATCGAGTCGCCGAACAGCGCCATGATGCGTGCGCCCTTGACGCCGGCCGCCGTGAACTTCGGCTCCTGCGTGAAGTTGGCGAAGAAGGGCGGCTGCGCGATGTAGCTGCTCTTGGGCCAGTTGTAGACCTGGCCATCGACGCCCTCGATCTGCTTCCACAGCTTGCCGGGTTTGGCTTGCACCTTCTCGTAGTTTTCGCGGAAGGCCTTGGGGTTCATGGCGTGGCGCATCAGGGCGTGCACCTCGTCGCTGCTCGGCCAGATGTCGCCAAGAAAGACGTCGCGGCCTTTCTTGTTCTTGCCGACGGGCTGCGTCATCAGATCGACCATCACGTTGCCGGCCAGCGCGTACGCGACGACCAGCGGCGGCGAGGCCAGGAAGTTGGCGCGCAGATTGGGGTGGATGCGCGCCTCGAAATTGCGATTGCCCGAGAGCACGGCCGCGCCGACCAGCTTGTTCTTGGTGATGGCCTCGTTGATCTCGGGCGTCAGGTCGCCCGCATTGCCGATGCAGGTGGTGCAGCCGTAGGCGGCCACATTGAAGCCGAGCTTTTCGAGGTAGGGCAGCAGGCCGGCCTTCTCCAGATACTCGGTCACGATGCGCGAGCCGGGCGCCAGCGAGGTCTTGATGTGCGGCGCCACGCGCAGGCCCGCTTCCACGGCCTTCTTGGCGAGCAGGCCGGCGGCCATCATCACGCTCGGATTCGAGGTGTTGGTGCAGGAGGTGATCGCGGCGATCAGCACGTCACCGTTGCCGATGTCAAATCCGCCCGGCGTGCGGTAGCGCGTGTGCAGTCTTTCAGCAGGCTCATTGAAGCCGTTGGCGGTAGGTGGCGCGCTGTAGAGCTCGGCGAACTTGCTGGACAGCTGCGTGATCTCGATGCGGTCCTGCGGGCGCTTCGGGCCGGCCAGCGAGGGGGCGACCTGGCCCAGGTCGAGCTTGACGACCTGGCTGTAATCGATGTCGCCGGCCTTCGGGATGCCGAACATGTCCTGGGCCTTGAAATAGGCCTCCAGCGCTTCGATCTCGGCCTTGCTGCGGCCGGTGCCCTTGAAGTAGTCCAGCGTCTTGTCGTCGACCGGGAAGAAACCCATCGTGGCGCCATATTCAGGTGCCATGTTTCCGATGGTGGCGCGATCCGGCACCGAGAGGCTCTCGGTGCCGGCGCCGAAGAACTCGACGAATTTACCGACCACCTTGGCCTGGCGCAGCACTTCGGTCACGGTGAGCACGAGATCGGTCGCGGTCACGCCTTCGCGCAATTTGCCGGTGAACTCAAAGCCGACCACGTCGGGTGTCAGGAAGTAGACCGGCTGGCCCAGCATGCCGGCCTCGGCCTCTATGCCGCCTACGCCCCATCCGACCACGCCGATGCCATTGATCATGGTCGTGTGGCTGTCCGTGCCCACAAGGCTGTCGGGGTAGTAGGTTCTGTCGGCGGTCTTGTGAACGCCGCGGGCCAGATACTCCAGATTGACCTGGTGGACGATGCCGAAGCCCGGCGGCACGACGCCGAAGGTGTCGAAGGCCTGCATGCCCCATTTCATGAACTCGTAGCGCTCGCGGTTGCGCTGGAATTCGAGCTTCATGTTCAGGTCCAGCGAGCGGGCGGTGCCGTAGTGGTCGATCATGACCGAGTGGTCGACGACCAGATCCACGGGCACGAGCGGTTCAATCGCCTTCGGCGATTTGCCCTCCGCCGCAGCCACATTGCGCATCGCGGCCAGATCGGCCAGCAAGGGCACGCCGGTGAAATCCTGCAACACGACGCGAGCGACGACGAAGGGGATTTCGGTCGTGCGTTCGCTCTTGGGTGCCCAGTTCGCCAGTTGCTCCACATGCTCGGGCGCCACCTTCTTGCCATCGCAGTTGCGCAGCACCGACTCCAGCACGATGCGCAGGCTCACCGGCAGGCGCTTGATGTTGGGGTACTGCTTGGCCAGCAGCGGCAAGGAGAAGTAGCGGCCCTTGCGGCCCGCGGTGGTGGTGAACTCGGCGATCGTTTGAGCGAAGGCGTGCGGCATGGCGGGCTTTCCTGGCAGGCTTTGCAGAAGGTTGCGGGAGGGGAGCGTTGTTGTACCTGAGCGGCGTCAGGGCCGCCAGTGTCGTGCGGAATGCCGCGCTGCCAATGATTGCTTGCAATTTGTCCCAGCTGTCAGCTTGATTTAGCAGTAATGTCATACGCTCGAAAACTTTTCGCCCAACAGGGCCGGTGGATGATGCACCAGACGGTGGAGGCTTCGCAGCGGCAGGGTATGCGTTTCCAGGCTTGGATTGCGTCTGCACTCGGGCTTCGCATGGAGGAGTGGCAGTTGCCGCGTCTGTCGCAACTGCTGGACAGCCGTGCCGCGCCTGGTGAGGTCGAGTCCTACCTGGAGTCCCTCGAGAGGGGTGAAGATGCCGCCGAACTCGACATGCTCTGCGCCGAGCTGACCTTGGGGGAAAGTTATTTTTTCCGCCACGGCCGGCAATTTGAGTTGCTGCGCAGCGAGGTGTTGCCGTCACTGATCGCGAAATGCGTGGAATCGGGGCGCGGTTTGCGCGTGCTGTCGATGGGCTGCGCCACGGGCGAGGAGCCCTACTCACTGGCCATTCTTTTGGCCGACGCCTGCCGGGAGAGCGGTATCGGCTGGCAGATCGAGGCTCAGGACTTGTGCGCTCGTCGTCTCCAGCAAGCCCGAGCCGGCCGTTATGGCGACTGGAGCCTTCGAGCCACGCCGGGCGCCATGCGCCGCCAATGGTTTACCCGCCAGGATGGGCATTACGAAATCCTGCCGGAGCTTCGTGAGCGGGTGCGTTTCTCGAGCCGCAATCTCAGCCAGGCAGATCCCGACCACTGGCGTGAAGCCGATTTCGATCTTGTGTTCTGCCGAAACGTCCTGGGCTCATTGGAGCCGGCAGCGCTGGAGCGCAGTCTCAACCACCTGGCCCTGGCTGTTCGATCCGGTGGCTATGTATTCCTTGGCAATACCGAGACGCTGCGTTCGCGCGCCGAAACCTTTGCGCCACGGGGCAATGTCGACAGCGGCTATTACGAGCGTTTGCCGGGTTCGGCGAGTCTCGCCAGCCTTCCAAGAGGTGCCAACCGCGCTCAGGCCACGCGATTGACGCCGACCCGCAGCCCGCTGTGGCCGCGCACAGGACGCGACACGGTGTTCGAGCTCTGGCGCCAGGAGCGCCTGGGCCAGGCTTTGCATCTGGCCGATTCGCTGATGGTGCGTGACCGCAGCGATACCGAGCTGCTGCTGGCGCAGACCATGCTGCTGATCCGCTTGCAGCGCCTGCACGAGGCTCAGCGCCTGGGCGTGCGTCTGCTGGCGCTGGCGACGACGCCGGCGATGGGCGCGGCCGCACGGCACGCGAAAGCTCTGGGCCACGAAATGCGCGGTGAGTTGGCTGAGGCTGAGCAGGGCTACCGGCACGCCGCCCGGCTGGACCCGGAGTTCGCCATGCCCCATCTGCGGCTTGCCTTGATGGCGCGACGCCAGCAAGACAGCGCGACCGCTCAACATGAGATGCGCCGTGCTCATGAGTTGCTGACACACGAAGACGAGCGCCGCTTGCTGATCTTTGGCGATGGGTGCGACCGCCGCGAACTTCTCGAGCATTGCCGGGGCGAGATGCTGGAGGAGTTGGTCTGAGCGGTGATCCTGGCGGGGCCTTGGGGCCCAAACGGCACCCAATCGACCCCAATCCCAATCGGCCCCACGCGGGGAGCCGCTTGCTCAGCTGACTGCGTTGACCAGACGTTGCAGCCCTTGCTGATTGACGATCCGGATCTGGCGCTGCTTCACCTCCATCAGGCCTTCGTCCTGGAACTTCGAGAAGGTGCGGCTGACGGTCTCAAGCTTGAGCCCCAAGTAACTGCCGATCTCTTCACGCGTCATGCGCAGCACCAGGCTCGAAGCCGAGAAACCGCGCGCCTGCAGGCGTTGCGTCAGATTGAGCAGGAAGGCGGCCAGGCGCTCCTCGGCGCGCATCGAGCCCAGCAGCAGCATCACGCCGTGATCGCGCACGATCTCGCGGCTCATGATCTTGTGGACCTGGCGCTGCAGGTCGGGCGAGTCGCGTGACAGCTCCTGCAACTGCTCATAAGGGATCACGCAGACGTTGGAATCCTCAAGCGCCATCGCGTCGCAGGAGTGGCGCTCGGTGCTGATGCCGTCGAGGCCCAGCAACTCGCCCGCCATCTGGAAACCGGTCACCTGATCGCGACCGTCTTCAAGTGCCACGCTGGTCTTGAAGAAACCGGTGCGCACGGCGTAGAGGGACTCGAAGACATCGCCGCTGCGGAACAGCGTCTCGCCGCGCACGACCGTGCGGCGCTTGGAGACGAGGTTGTCAAGCTGTTCGAGGTCAGCCGCCGACAGGCCGACGGGTAGACACAACTCACGCAGATTGCAGCTTGAACAAGCGAGCTTGTGCGGTTCGCTCTTGAGCGGCGTCAGCAAGGTCGTCTTGCGCACGGTGCTGGTGGTGTCCTTGACGGGATCGGGAATAAGGCTGGGTGTAAACATGATGCTCCTCAATGTCTGGGCCATTGTTGGACGCACGGTACTTTGACCGATTGACTCAGGTCAACGGAGATAGGTCGCAATAGTTCTCAGTCGGGGGGGTATTGGCCCAAAAGTCCCTTGTTCTAGGGGGATGTCAAGGGTCGGTGAAGTCTTGATGCGCGCCAAGCGAGCCCGCGCAGGTCAAGAGAGTCGTGTCTCGCGCAAAGGCCAGGAGAAGGGTGTCTGGCAGGTCTAAAAATGCACCTTGAAAGCCGCTTCGGGCCGGCTGGCTTAAACTCCTCGTTTCCCCGGTTTTTCCACCCACGCTACGAGCGGAGACGAAGAAATATGTACCAGCACATCAAGGTGCCCGAAGGCGGGCAGAAGATCACCGTCAACGAGGACTACTCGCTCAACGTCCCGAACAACCCGATCATCCCGTTCATCGAGGGTGATGGAACCGGCTTTGACATCACGCCCGTGATGATCAAGGTGGTCGATGCAGCCGTGGCCAAGGCCTACGGCGGCGCCAAGAAGATCCACTGGATGGAAATCTACGCCGGCGAGAAGGCCACCAAGGTCTACGGCCCGGACGTCTGGCTGCCGACCGAGTCGCTGGAAGTGCTGCGCGAATACGTGGTCTCGATCAAGGGCCCGCTGACGACGCCCGTGGGCGGCGGCATCCGCTCGCTGAACGTGGCGCTGCGCCAGGAACTGGACCTCTACGTCTGCCTGCGCCCGGTGCAGTACTTCAAGGGCGTGCCTTCGCCCGTGAAGGAACCGGAAAAGACCCACATGGTCATCTTCCGCGAGAACTCGGAAGACATCTACGCCGGCATCGAATTCGAAGCCGAGAGCGACAAGGCCAAGAAGCTGATCGCCTTCCTGCAAGACGAGATGGGCGTCAAGAAGATCCGCTTCCCCGCCACCTCGGGCATTGGCGTCAAGCCGGTTTCGCGCGAAGGCACCGAGCGTCTGGTCCGCAAGGCCATCCAGTACGCCATCGACAATGACAAGCCCAGCGTGACCATCGTTCACAAGGGCAACATCATGAAGTACACCGAAGGTGGCTTCCGTGACTGGGCCTATGCGCTGGCACAGAAGGAATTCGGCGCCGAGCTGATTGACGGCGGCCCGTGGTGCAAGTTCAAGAATCCGAAGACGGGCAAGGAAATTACCGTCAAGGATTCGATCGCCGACGCCTTCCTGCAACAGATCCTGCTGCGCCCGGCCGAATATTCGGTTGTGGCCACGCTGAACCTGAACGGCGACTACATCTCCGACGCCCTGGCCGCACAGGTCGGCGGTATCGGCATCGCCCCGGGCGCCAATCTGTCGGATTCGGTGGCCTGCTTCGAAGCCACGCACGGCACGGCGCCGAAGTACGCCGGCAAGGATTACGTGAACCCCGGTTCCGAAATCCTCTCGGCCGAAATGATGCTGCGCCACATGGGCTGGCTGGAAGCCGCCGATCTGATCATCAGCTCGCTCGAGAAGTCGATCGCCAGCAAGAAGGTCACCTATGACTTCGCCCGCCTGATGGACGGTGCGACGCAAGTGTCCTGCTCGGGCTTCGGCCAGGTCATGATCGACAATATGTGATCACGCCTCGTCCCTGACGAGCAAAAGCCCCAGCGCCTCGCGGCCTGGGGCTTTTTTGTAGACTTGGCGCATGAACCCCGGAACACGCCGGTGCAATGAAAAAGACCCGCTGGTAGCGGGTCTTGGTCGGTCGTTCGAAACGCTTCAGTTCGCTGGTTGTCCAGCGCCTGTTGCTGATTCGAGTTGCATGATGTTCTGCGCCAATTGGCCTTTTGGACCTTGGACCAGATCGAAGGACACCTGACTCCCTTGTTTCAGGGTGCGGAACCCTTCCATCTGGATGGCGGAAAAATGTGCAAACACATCCTCGCCACCCGCTTCCGGCTCGATGAAGCCAAACCCCTTGGCATCGTTGAACCACTTCACAGTACCAGTTGCCATAACACCTCCGTCCCTGATAGCTACTGCATAAGCCTCAATTGTTGAGATTTGTCAACTGATTGTCAAATTAGGACGTGCCCGAGGTGGGTCTTCCCGTATTCTTTGATTTAGACGGGAGACAGCAAGTATGTTGAAAGACTCGAAAAATCAGTTAATTTTTGCCGCTTGCAATGCGCCGGCTTGGCGCAATATGCGAGTGGACGTTGTTAGCGCAGGGACTTGGTCCCCTCGATAGAATTCGCTCATGCCAGATTTCCCTTCCCAGCCTCCGCTGCCGCCAGCCCAGACACCGGGTCGCGACGACGGCGAAGGCACGACGACGGTAGAGCGAATTCCTCAGAAGACCGAGCCTCCGCGCCTGTACCAGGTGCTGCTTTTGAACGACGACTTCACGCCAATGGAGTTCGTCGTGATGGTCTTGCAGGAATATTTCCGACATGACCTGGACACAGCAACGCAGATCATGCTCAAAATCCACCACGAGGGGCGTGGGGTTTGCGGCGTCTTCACCAAGGACGTCGCCGCAACCAAGGTGGAGTTGGTGCTGGCCGCCTCACGGCGTGCCGGACATCCTTTGCAGTGCATTATGGAGGCCGCATGATTGCGCAAGAGCTTGAAGTCAGCCTGCACATGGCGTTTGTAGAAGCGCGCCAGCAGCGCCACGAATTCATCACCGTCGAGCACTTGCTGATGGCCTTGCTGGACAACCCCTCGGCTGCCGAGGTCCTGCGAGCCTGCTCGGCAAATCTGGATGATCTGCGCAAGTCGCTTGCCCAGTTCATCAAGGACAACACCCCGACCGTCAGCGGCACGGATGAAGTGGATACCCAGCCGACGCTCGGTTTCCAGCGCGTGATCCAGCGCGCCATCATGCACGTGCAGTCGACCGGTTCGGGCAAGAAGGAAGTCACCGGTGCCAATGTGCTGGTGGCGATCTTCGGCGAGAAGGATTCGCACGCCGTCTACTACCTGCACCAGCAGGGTGTGACGCGTCTTGATGTGGTCAATTTCATTGCCCACGGCATCAAGAAGAGCGAGCCGCCGGAAGCGCCCAAGGGCCAGGAAGGCGGCAGTGGTGGTGAATCCGAGCGTGAGGAAGCCGATACCTCGCAGGGCAAGGGCTCGCCGCTCGAGCAATTCACCCAGAACCTCAACCAACTGGCCAAGGACGGCAAGATCGATCCGCTGATCGGCCGGGAGCTGGAGGTCGAGCGCGTGGTGCAGATCCTGTGCCGCCGCCGCAAGAACAACCCGCTGCTGGTCGGCGAGGCCGGCGTGGGCAAGACCGCCATTGCGGAGGGCCTGGCCTGGCGCATCACCGAGGGCGACGTACCCGAAGTGCTGGCCGAGAGCGTGGTCTATTCGCTCGACATGGGCGCCTTGCTGGCCGGCACCAAGTACCGCGGCGATTTCGAGCAGCGCCTCAAGGCCGTGCTCAAGCAGCTGAAGGACCAGCCGCACGCGATCCTCTTCATCGACGAGATCCACACGCTGATCGGCGCTGGCGCCGCTTCGGGCGGCACGCTGGACGCGAGCAATCTGCTCAAACCGGCCTTGTCGTCGGGCGCGATGAAGTGCATTGGCGCGACCACCTTCACCGAGTACCGCGGCATCTTCGAGAAAGACGCAGCGCTGTCACGCCGCTTCCAGAAGGTCGATGTCGCCGAGCCTTCGGTCGAGCAGACGATCGAGATCCTGAAGGGTTTGAAGTCGCGCTTTGAAGAGCACCACAGCGTCAAGTACGCCCTGGGCGCGCTGCAAGCCGCAGCAGAGCTGTCGGCCAAGTACATCAACGACCGTCATCTGCCCGACAAGGCGATCGACGTGATCGACGAAGCCGGCGCCGCCCAGCGCATCCTGCCCAAGAACAAGCAGAAGAAGACCATCACGCGCAGCGAGGTGGAAGACATCGTGGCCAAGATCGCGCGCATCCCGCCGGCCGCTGTATCCAGTGATGATCGCAGCAAGCTCAAGAGCCTCGATCGCGACCTCAAGAGCGTGGTGTTCGGCCAGGAACCAGCCATTGACGCGCTCGCGGCTGCCATCAAGATGGCACGTTCGGGCCTGGGCAAGCCGGACAAGCCGATCGGCTCCTTCCTGTTCAGCGGCCCGACGGGCGTGGGCAAGACCGAAGTGGCCAAGCAATTGGCGTACATCCTCGGCATCGAGCTGATCCGCTTCGACATGTCCGAATACATGGAACGCCATGCGGTCAGCCGCCTGATCGGCGCGCCTCCGGGCTATGTGGGCTTTGACCAAGGCGGTCTGCTGACCGAAGCCGTCACCAAGAAGCCGCATGCGGTGCTGCTGCTCGATGAAATCGAGAAGGCGCATCCGGATGTCTTCAACGTGCTGCTGCAGGTCATGGATCATGGCTCGCTGACCGACAACAACGGACGCAAGGCCGACTTCCGCAACATCATCGTCATCATGACGACGAACGCGGGCGCCGAGACCATGAACAAGTCGACCATCGGCTTCACCAACTCGCGCCAGCAAGGCGACGAGATGGGCGATATCAAGCGCATGTTCACGCCGGAGTTCCGCAACCGGCTCGATGCCATCGTGTCCTTCCGCGCGCTGAACGAAGAAATCATCATGCGCGTGGTCGACAAGTTCCTGCTGCAACTGGAAAGCCAGCTGCAGGAGAAGAAGGTCGAGGTCACCTTCAGCGACGAGTTGCGCAAGCACCTGGCCGTGAAGGGCTTCGATCCGCTGATGGGTGCGCGGCCGATGCAACGCCTGATCCAGGACACGATTCGCCGCGCGCTGGCCGACGAACTGCTGTTTGGGCAGCTTGTGGACGGCGGACGTCTCTCGGTCGATGTGGACGAGAAGGGCGAAGTGGTGCTCGACATCCAGTCGACCAAGCGGGCTGACAAGCCCAAGCCCGAGACGGCCACGACGGACTGATTTTTCAATCCGTCGGGTTGTAGAACCTATCGAGCAGCCGGTACAAAGCCGGCTGTTCTTTTTTGAGCCCATCGGGCGCGATGAAGAAGGCTTCGCTGGCCACGGCGAAGAACTCGTTGATGTTCTCCGCGCCGTAGGCGTCGATCACGCTGGCGCCGCCACGCTCGACGCGCCGGCAGAATCGCTTCCAGACCGGCTCGATCACGTCGATGGCGCTGCTGGGAAGCATGTGCTGCTCCAGCACATGGGCAAACTCGTGGATCACGACGTTGAAGACGCCGTCTCTGGCGTCCGCCAGAGGCTCCGCAACGGCGGACCAGGCCAGCATCAAGGGGCCGCCTTCCATCGCTTCCCCGGCGAGTTCCTCGTCAAATTCATGCACGACACCGTCTTCGTCCGTCAGCGTGCGTGCGGCCGTGACTTCGCCTTCATGCATGACGATGCCCACAAAACTGTCGTAAGCCTTCAGCCCTAACTTCAATATCGGTAGACAGGCTTGCGCGGCGACGGCGAGGGCCACTTCATCGGTCACCTGAAATCCCGCCGCGCCGTGGAATTCCTTTTGCGCGAGAAAGAGCGAGCACAGGCGGCGCAATTCCTGCTCGTCGGCTTGCGCGAGAAACGGATAGCGCTTCAGCGTCGATTGCCAGAGCTCGTCTGGAATCGCGTGACGTTCCAGCGCGCGGGCTTCACGCCGGCGCTGGAGGGCGCGGGCGATCTTGGCGAACATTCAGGCCAACTGGATGCGGCGCAGGCCCGCGTGCCGCAGACGCAGCACATCACCGCGCGGCGGATCGGCCTCGAAATCCCAGTCCGACAGCACGTGTCGGCTCAGACCCGGCGCCAACTCATGCGTGCCGGGTCGATGCGTGTGGCCGTTGATCATGCCCTGGCAGTTGGCGGCTTTGAGCCACTCGATGCAGGCGGCAGGATCCAGATCGGCCCAGAGCTCTTCCGAGGCTTGCTTCATCTTGCTCGCGGCTCGCATCTGCTGCCCGATGGCGCGGCGCTCTTCAAGCGGCTTGGCCAACAGCGCGGCTTGCCATGCAGCTTGTCGAACCTGCGCGCGGAAAGCCTGGTACGCCTTGTCTTCCAGGCACAGCGCGTCGCCATGCGTGAGCAGCCAACGCTGATCGAACGCGGCCAGCACCGTGGGATCCGCCAGACCTTGCATGCCGCAATCCGCCAACATCGCCGGCCCGACCAGGAAGTCGCGGTTGCCGGCCATGAAGAAGAGGGCGTGCTTCTCGCTCGCCTTGCGCAGCATGGCCACGCATTGCGCCTCGAAAGGGTCGAAGCGCGCATCGTCGCCGACCCACACCTCGAAGATGTCGCCGAGCAGGATCACAGCTTCAGCGGCCGTTTCTTCGAGGTGGCTCGCCAACGCCGCCAGCGTGGCTGGCGTGTCAGGCGACAGATGCAGATCGGAAAGGATGTCGATGCGCCGCCATTCCGGCGGCGCGATCAACTCACCAAAAGTGATCTTGCTGTCAGGCAAGCTCAACAGCCTTCTCGATCACGACGGCTTCCAGCGGCACGTCGTCATGACCACCGGCGCGGCCGGTCTTGGACTTCTCGATCGCGTCGACCACTTCCTTGCCTTCGACCACGCGGCCGAACACGGCATAGCCCCAACCCGAAGGCGATTCAGACTTGAAGTTCAGGAAGCCGTTGTTCGTCGTGTTGATGAAAAACTGGCTGGAGGCCGAGTGCGGCGCGTTGGTGCGGGCCATCGCCACGGTGTAGTGCTCGTTGGTCAGGCCGTTGTTGGCTTCGTTCTGGATCGGGGCGTCGCTGCCCTTTTGCTTCATGCCTGCTTCGAAGCCACCGCCCTGGACCATGAAGCCCTTGATCACGCGATGGAAGATGGTGCCGTCGTAGTGGCCCTTGCGGACGTAGGACAGGAAGTTCTCGGTCGAGACGGGCGCCTTCACGTCGTCCAGTTCGATCTTGATCACGCCATGATTGGTGTGCAGTTCAACGGTCTTGCTCATATTTATTTCTCCACAATGGCTTTGGTGATGATGATGGGCGTGACGGGAATGTTCTCGTACGAGCCCTTGGTGGTGACGGGCACGGCGCGGATCTGATCGACCACTTCCATGCCCTGGATGACTTTTCCGAACACCGCGTAGCCCAGTCCATCGCGCGAGTTGGCGGCGTCCAGGAAGGGGTTGTCGACGGTGTCGATGAAGAACTGCGAGGTTGCCGAGTTCGGGTTGTCGGTGCGTGCCATTGCGACCGCGCCGCGCGTGTTGAGCAGGCCGTTGTTCGCCTCCAGCGGAATCGGCGGCTTGGTCGGCTTTTGCTGCATCTTGGTGGTGAAGCCGCCGCCCTGGATCATGAAGTTCTCCATCACGCGATGGAAGATCGTGCCGTTGTACTGGCCTGACTTCACATACTGCAGGAAGTTGGCGACAGACTTGGGGGCTTTCTCGGCGTCCAGGGCGATGCGGATGTCGCCGAGGTTGGTGGTCAGCCGAACCGTCTGCGCTTGCGCTGCCGTGACCAGCAGCGAGGCGCCGATAGCTATCAAAAAACGGGGCAGGGCGGAGAGTGTCTTCATTTCGTGCTCGGTGTGAATTTCTGAACCAGCGCCTGGGTCTGCTGAAGCTTGAGCGCCAGATTGTCTGACGGAGCGATCTGCGATTTCTCGGCGCGCTGATAAGCCCGCAGGGCCAAGCGCAACATCACATCGCCGAGATTTTCCTGGGCTTGCGCGTGATCGGGCTGCAGACGCAGGGCTTGCTCCAGCTCGCCGCGGGCCTGTTCCAGTTCGCCCTGGCCGGCATGGATCACGGCCAGATTGTTGTACGGGTCGGGCAGATCGGGAAAATCCTGCGTCAGTGAGGTGAAGATGCTCAGCGCGGCCGGCATGTCCTTCATCTCCATCCGGTAGACACCCAGCGCGAAGCGCAACTTGAGATCTTCGGGCGCGAGCTTGAGCGCGGCGGTGACCTCGGCCACGGCTTCGTCGCGGTGGCCGGCCAGCCAGAGGTTCTGGGCCTGCTCGAGTGGGGTCAAGGCAGCGTTCGCCCAGCCACTGGCCAGCAAAAGGGCGATCAAGAGCGTGGAACGGAATGTCATGAATGGCTTGTTTTTGGATGCGGCAAGCGCAGGCGGCTAGGGTCTGTGCGGGGGCTGTGCGTCAGCCATCAGAAGGCCCTGCCGGTATACTGAGCCGCATTCTAAGGCGCGCTTTTGAAGCCTGCCGCCTAACGCTTTTTCCGCGCCGCGTCGCCCAACGCGGGTGCTGGTCCCCAGATCCTTTTTCATGTCCCTGCGCATCTACAACACGCTGGCCCGCGCGGTCCAGCCCTTTGCTCCCATCGACCCCGGCCACGTGCGGATGTACATCTGCGGCATCACGGTCTACGACCTCTGCCACATGGGCCATGCGCGCATGAACATTGCGTTCGATATCGTGCGCCGTTGGCTGCTCGCCAGCGGCTACACGGTCAACTTCGTTCGCAACATCACCGACATCGAAGACAAGATCATCAAGCGCGCGATTGAGCGCGGCATCACGATCCGTCAGCTGACCACCGAAATGATCGCGGCCATGCACCGCGATTTCGACGCGCTGGGCCTGATGCGTCCCGACCATGAACCGCGCGCGACCGACTACGTACCCCAGATGCTCGACATCGTCGGCAAGCTCGAAGCCAAGGGCCTGGCCTACCAGGCGCCGAGTGGCGACGTGAACTTCGCGGTGCGCAAATTCCCCGGCTACGGCAAGCTGTCGGGCAAGAGCCTCGACGACCTGCGTGCCGGCGAGCGCGTGACCGTCAACGACGACAAGCAGGATCCGCTCGACTTCGTGCTGTGGAAATCGGCCAAGGCCGATGAACCGGCCGAGGCCAAGTGGGCCAGTACCTGGGGCGAAGGCCGTCCTGGCTGGCACATCGAATGCTCGGCCATGAGCTGCGCGCTGCTCGGCGAAACCTTTGACATCCACGGCGGCGGGCTCGACCTGCAGTTCCCGCACCATGAGAACGAGCTCGCCCAAAGCGAGGGCGCTTTCGGCAAGCCCTTCGTCAAGACCTGGATGCACAACGGCTTTCTCAACGTCGACAACGAGAAGATGTCCAAGAGCCTGGGCAATTTCTTCACCATTGCCGATGTGCTGAAGAGCTTTGATGGCGAGACCATCCGCTTCTTCATGCTGCGCACGCATTACCGCAGCCCGTTCAATTTCAGCGATTCGGGTCTCGAGGATGCGCGCACAGGCTTGCGCCGGCTCTACACGGCGCTCGACGGCATTGAGGCCGCGGAGCTTGATGTCGATTGGAGCGCCGAGCAGCCCGCCGCCTTCAAGGCGGCGATGGACGATGACTTCAACACGCCCGGCGCGCTGGCTGTGCTCTTCGAACTGGCCAATCAACTCAACCGCAGCCGCGACGCGCGCGACGCCGGTCTGCTGAAGAAGCTGGGCGAGGTGCTGGGCATCTTGCAGCAAGAGCCGCGTGCCTACCTGCAAGCCGGCGCCGACCTCGATGAAGCTGCCATCCAGGCTCATATCGCCGCGCGCGCTGCCGCCAAGGCAGCCAAGGACTTTGCCGGTGCTGACCGCATCCGCGCCGAGTTGCTCGCGCAGGGCATCGTGCTCAAGGACTCCGCCACCGGTACCACCTGGATGAAAGCCTGACCGTGGTGCGAGCAAACGATAGCGGCGTGACGCCGGACTACTGGGACGAAGCCTGCCGCCACCTGGTCAAGCGCGACCGCGTGATGAAGAAGCTGATTCCACAATTCGCCGAAGCGCGCCTGCAGAACAAGGGCGACGCGTTCACGACGCTGGCACGCTCCATCGTCGGCCAGCAGATTTCGGTCAAGGCTGCGCAATCGGTCTGGCACAAGTTTGTCGCGCTGATCGACGGGCCGACGCAGCGTGTACCTGCGGCGCTGGTCCTGGGTCAGCCCGTGGAGGCTTTGCGATCGGTTGGTCTGTCGACCCGCAAGGTTGAATACCTGCAGGATCTGGCGAGCCATTTCGAGGCCGGCAATGTCCACGTCAAGCAATGGGCTGGCATGGACGACGAGGCCATCATCGAGGAGCTTGTGGCGATCCGCGGCATCGGCCGCTGGACCGCCGAAATGTTCCTGATCTTCCATCTGATGCGTCCGAACGTGATGCCGCTGGACGATATCGGCCTGATCAAGGGAATTAGCGACAATTACTTCTCCGGCGAGCCGGTTTCGCGTGCAGAAGCGCGCGAGGTGGGGGATGCCTGGGCACCTTACCGCTCGGTCGCCACATGGTACATTTGGCGTTCTCTGGACCCGCTGCCGGTGGACTATTGAGCCACCGTCTGCCGCTGACGCACGACGTTAGCAGGCCGTCAGCTCCGGGCCTTCATCATCACTGAGACCATAAGCAGGATGAGCAAAAAACATTTTCTCGAATTCGAGCAGCCGATTGCCGAGCTCGAAACCAAGATCGAAGAGCTGCGCTACGTGCAAAGCGAATCGGCCGTCGACATCACTGAAGAGATCGACCGCCTCTCCGCCAAGAGCCAGCAACTGACCAAAGAGGTCTATGCCAATGTGGCGCCTTGGCAGGTCTACCAGATCGCCCGCCACCCGCAGCGTCCGCAGACGCTCGACTATTGCGCCGAGGTCTTCACGGAATTCCAGGAACTGCATGGCGACCGGCATTTCGCGGATGACGCGGCCATCGTTGGCGGCCTGGCCCGTTTCAACGGCCAGCCCTGCATGATCGTCGGCCACCAGCGCGGTGCAGATGCCAAGGAGCGCACGCTGCGCAACTTCGGCATGCCGCGCCCTGAAGGCTATCGCAAGGCCCTGCGCCTGATGAAGACGGCCGAGAAGTTCGGCCTGCCGGTGTTCTGCTTCATCGACACCATGGGTGCCTATCCCGGTATCGGTGCCGAGGAACGCGGCCAATCGGAAGCGATCGGCCGCAACATCTTCGAGATGGCGCAGCTGGAAGTGCCGATCATCGCCACCATCATCGGTGAAGGCGGCTCCGGCGGCGCCTTGGCGATCGGCGTGGCCGATCAGGTGCTGATGCTGCAGTTCTCAGCCTATTCGGTGATCTCGCCGGAAGGCTGCGCGTCAATCCTGTGGAAGTCTTCGGAGCGTGCGTCCGACGCAGCCGACGCGCTGGGCATCACCGCGCATCGTCTGAAGGCCCTGGGCCTGATCGACAAGATCGTCAACGAGCCGGTTGGCGGCGCGCATCGCGACAACAAGCAGATGGCCTCCAACTTGAAGCGCGCGCTCAACGACGCGCTGCGCCAGGTCAGCGACCTGAAGCCCAAGGAATTGCTGGACCGCCGCTACCAGCGCCTGCAGGCCTATGGCCGATTCGGCGACACCAAGCCCCGCTGATTCGTCTTCGCGTCGAATGGCCGTCGCGTACAGCGGCGGTCGGGACTCCACGGCGCTGCTGCATGCGAGCGCCGTGGCGGCACAAGAGGCCGGCATCGAGGTGCTGGCCTTGCACATCCATCACGGGCTTTCCGTTCATGCCGATGCGTGGCTCGCGCATTGCGAGTCGCAATGCGCGGCCTGGGCTGATGCTGGGCTGCCGATCCGCTTTCAATCACGCCGCCTGAGCGGTTCGCCGTCCGCCGGTCAGAGCGTTGAAGCCTGGGCGCGGGTAGGGCGCTTTGAGGCTTTGCATGAGATGTGCTTGGCGGCAGAGGTTGACCTGCTGCTGTTGGCGCAGCATCGCCGCGATCAGGCGGAGACCCTGCTTTTGCAAGCCCTTCGCGGCGGCGGTGTGGCAGGCCTTGCCAGCATGCCGGCCCTGCAATGGCGTGAGGGCATTTGCTGGGCGCGGCCCTGGCTTGCTCAGCCGCGTGAAGCCATCGAGGCCTATCTCGTGAGGCATGGCCTCAGCCACATCGATGACGACAGCAATACCGATCCGCGCTTCGCGCGCAATCGCCTGCGCTTGCACGTCTGGCCGCAACTGCGCGAAGCCTTCCCTCAGGCCGAGGCGAGCCTCGCGCAGTCAGCCAACTGGGCGCAGGAGGCGCTGGCTTTGCAAGCCGAGATGGCGCAACTCGATCTGGCCTCGCTCTGCGACGTGGCGGGCCTGGATCTGGCGACCCTGCGGCAGCTCTCGCCGGCACGCGCGAGCAATGCCTTGCGCGCGTGGCTCCTGATGCAGGCCGGCCGGCCGGCTCCGGCCAGCCTGATCGAGCGACTGACGCATGAAGCGATGCCGGCGGACGTGGGGACATGGCCCTGCGGCGATGGCACGGTGCACCTTTACCGTGGCCGCCTGCAGTGGACAAAGACTTGCGAGCTCCGCGTCGGCCCTTCGCATTCGGTGAACCTTGCCTCGCCGGGCCTGCATCCGCAAAGCGGCTGGGGCGGCCAATGGCAGGTCCAGACGACGCTTGAATCAGGCGTTAGCGCGGGGCTGCTGAGTGAACTGGTTCAGCGCCCGCGCATCGGCGGTGAACGCTTCCAGCGCGCACCCAAAACGACACCGCGCTCTCTGAAAAAGGCTTGGCAAGAGGCTGGCGTGCCGGCTTGGCGGCGGCACGGGCCGCTGCTGTTCTGGCGCGAGCACTTGGTGTTCGTGCCGGGTCTTGGGCTCGATGCGCGCTTGATCGCAGAACCGGGGCAAGCGCAGTTCAGCCTTGCGTGGCTGCCGCTTTCGTAACTGCGCGGAATCAGGAATGCAGGCCAGTCGCCCGCTAAAATCGCGGGCTCGACTTTTTCGTGACATCAAACCTGGATCTGTATGGCCCTGATCGTTCACAAGTACGGCGGCACCTCGATGGGTTCGACCGACCGTATTCGCAATGTCGCCAAGCGCGTGGCCAAATGGGCGCGCGCCGGCCACCAGATGGTCGTCGTGCCTTCGGCCATGAGCGGCGAGACCAATCGCCTGCTGGGCCTGGCCAAGGAGCTGTCGCCGTCGTCGATCAGCGCCGAGACCATGCGCGAGATGGACATGATCGCCGCCACCGGTGAGCAGGTCTCCGTCGGCTTGCTGGCCATTGCGCTGCAGGCTGAAGGCATGGACGCGGTCAGCTACACAGGCTGGCAGGTTCCCGTCTCGACGAACTCGGCCTACACCAAGGCCCGCATCGAAAGCATTGACGATGCCCGCGTGCGCGCCGATCTCGCGGCCGGCAAGGTCGTGGTCATCGCCGGCTTCCAGGGCGTTGATGAAGACCAGAACATCACCACGCTCGGCCGTGGCGGTTCGGACACTTCCGCCGTGGCAATTGCCGCCGCGATGAAGGCGGCCGAATGCCTGATCTACACCGACGTGGACGGCGTCTACACGACCGACCCGCGCATCGTGCCCGAGGCGCGCCGCCTGCACACCATCAGCTTCGAAGAGATGCTGGAGATGGCCTCGCTGGGCTCCAAGATCCTGCAGATCCGTTCCGTGGAATTCGCGGGCAAGTACCGCGTGCCGCTGCGCGTGCTGTCGAGCTTCACGCCCTGGGACATTGACCTCGCCGAAGAGTCCAAGTCCGGCACCCTGATCAGTTTTGAAGAGGACGAGAAAATGGAACAAGCTGTCGTTTCCGGCATTGCCTTCAACCGCGACGAAGCCAAGGTGACCCTGCTCGGTGTGCCCGACAAGCCTGGCATCGCGTATCAAATTCTGGGCCCCGTCGCCGATGCGAATATCGACATCGACGTGATCATCCAGAACGTCTCGCAAGACGGCAAGACCGACTTCTCGTTCACCGTGCATCGCACCGACTACGAGCGCACGATGGAACTGCTCGAAAAGAACATCGGCCCGTCGGTGCAAGCCGCCAAGGTCATGGGTGACCCGCGCATCTGCAAGGTCTCGATCGTCGGCATCGGCATGAAGTCGCACGTGGGCGTGGCCTCCAAGATGTTCCGCTCGCTCAGCGAGGAGGGCATCAACATCCAGATGATCTCGACCAGCGAGATCAAGACTTCGGTCGTGATCGACGAAAAGTACATGGAGCTCGCCGTGCGCGCGCTGCACAAGGCTTTCGAGCTCGACCAAGAGAAGGCCGCGTGAACAAGGCTGACTGAGAAAGCAGTGAGTCCCAAAAAATCCGGCTGATGTTTGCCGGAGGCCTCGAAATCTTGAGTTAGAATTCGAGGCTGTGCTGGAGTCGTGACCGAGTGGCCGAAGGTGCTCCCCTGCTAAGGGAGTATGTGGGCAAAACCTGCATCGAGAGTTCGAATCTCTCCGACTCCGCCAACAAGTCTTGTTGATGACTTGTCGTGGTGTTTAAGCCTCAGTTAAGACGCATGAAGGTCGCAACGGTTCGCCGTTAGCGGCCTTTTTTGCGTCTGTGCTTGCCTGTCGATCGCGGTACGAATTACTAGCGTCTGACACTGCCTTCGCGCAAGGCCATTGGGGCTCCATAGGGACGCATCGCAAAGGTCGCCACGCGGAGTCAAAACGTTCGCTCGCCGCCTCTGCGAGAAAACCCTGGTCACCCCCCGATCAAGGGGCGGGCAACTCGGGATGCCTTTCCTTAACCAATCTCATACAAACTGAATGAATCCGTGAATATTCACGGTCTCAGCAATTGCGGTACGGCGGTGGTTGTGTTTCTTGTTTCTGGCAACTGATGCCAAGAGCACGCCCAAACCTGCGCAGTATTACGGCTCACGCCAATGAAAGAGGGTTTGACATGAAAAGTTTCTGGACAAAATCCGTTCTCGCTGTCGCGTCACTGGTGTGCGCAACGGCAGTCCACGCTTCGACGGTGACATCAACCATAGACTTTGAGAACGTGGACACCACGAATGCCCCGTTTGCACCGTTGATGGTGGACCGTGACTATGTCACTCAGGGCGGCTATTTCGTTAACACGCAGGACTACTATCAGGGCGGCGGCTTGATTGCCCAGTTGTCGAATGGTGCAGATCCAGGGTCCTGCCTCAACACTTCCTGTCCCAACAACTCAACGAATTTTCTGAGCGTCTATAACGACGGCATAGTTCACATTGGCCGGCTGGATGGGCAGGCGGGCTTCTTTGACAGCCTTTCGGTAGCCTTCCTTCAGACTCCTGGTTTCGCTGGCAGTATCTACTTTGTCGTGGAGGCTGATCGCAGCGACAACACCTCCGTCGCGTACGCCTATTCCTTGGGCACCAATGGTGCGTTCAAGACCATTACGGCCTCAACGCCGGGCCTCTTGCTCGGCGGTTCTGGCGGGCTGGACAGTCCTGGCCTGACCGATCTGTTCCTGTACGCCTACTACTGCCCGGCCGGCGGCAACTGCAATGCATTCAACAGCGACAAGGCCCAGTTCGCACTCGACGACGTGACCCTCAGCGTCATTCCTGAGCCCTCGGCCTTTCTGCTCGTGTTCACCGCTCTCGGTGCCCTCGGCTACACCCGCAAGATTGCCCGCCGTCGCTCTGTCTGAGCCCGCGAATCGCGCTATCAAAGGACCAACACCATCATGATGAAACTCAAGTCAACGGCTATCGCCACTTTGGCTCTGCTGTCCAGCTTTGCGGCACAAGCGCAGGACGACAGCAAGGTCTACATCGTCCAGTTGAAGGAAGAGCCCGCCGCCACCTACCAGGGAACGACGGCTGGCTACGCCGCCACGCAAGCAGCGCCCGGCACCTCGTTCCAATCGCGCACGCCTGCGGCACTGGCCTATTCGGGCTATCTGCGCGACAAGCAGCTGCAAGTGCTGAGCACCGTCAGCAGCGGCGGGCCGATCTCGCAGTACGACACCGTCATCAACGGCTTCACCGCCGTGCTGACCGCAGCGCAAGCTGCGCAACTGGGTCTGAACGCCAATGTGGCCGTGGTGGCGGAAGACCAGATCGTCCAGCCCGTCACGATCACCACGCCGGTGTTCCTGGGCCTGACCGCGCCCAACGGCCTCTGGTCGATGACCGATCCCAACGGCAAGGCGCTGAAGGGTGAAGACATGGTCGTCGGCGACGTCGACCTGGGCATCTGGCCGGAAAGCCCGTCCTATGCCGACCATGTGGACGACAACGGCGTTCCGACCTTCAACGGCGGCACCCTGGCCTACGGCCCGCCGCCCGCCACCTACACCGGCATTTGCGTGGCTGGTGATGCTTTCGTGCCGGCGCAGGCTTGCAACAACAAGCTGATCGGCGCCCGTTACTACAGCGCCAACCTGCTGGCCGGCAAGACCATGCACTGGACCGGCTTCAATTCGCCGCGTGACGACCTGGGGGGCGCTACTGGCCACGGCGGCCACGGTGATCACACCGCGTCGACCGTCGCCGGCAATAGCAAGGTCTCGGCGATCGTCAGCGGCGTGAACATGGGCCAGGCTTCAGGCATGGCTCCGCGCGCGCGTATCGCGGCCTACAAGGTCTGCTTCACCTACGTCAACGCCGCCGCGACCGATGGCACCGGCAGCCAGAACGCCTGCTCGCAGGCCGACTCGATGCTCGCGATCGACCAGGCGGTCAAGGATGGCGTGAACGCGATCAACTTCTCGATCAGCGGCGCCACCACCACCACCAATGACGTCGTTGAACAAGCCTTCTATCGCGCTACGGTAGCCGGCGTGTTCGTCGCTGCCGCAGCCGGCAACGACGGCCCGACCAACACGGTCAACCATCCGAGCCCCTGGCTGGCCACAGTGGCTGCCGCCACGCATGACCGTCTGATGGCAGGTGACGTGAACCTGGGCAACGGCGCCAAGTACACCGGTGCCTCGCTGAACGTCAATGCCTTGCCCAGCGCTCCGCTGATCCGCGCAGAAGACGCCGGCGTGGGTGGCGGCAACGCCAGCCTGTGCTTCACCAGTGCCGACTTCACGCTGACCCCGACCGCCGGCCAGGTTCTGCTGGACCCTGCCAAGGTGGCCGGCAAGATCGTGATCTGCACGCGCGGCACCAACCCCCGCGTGAGCAAGAGCCTGGAGGTGCTGACCGCCGGTGGCGTTGGCATGGTTGAAGTTGACAATGGCGCGGGCCTGGTTGCGGAAGTGCACTCGGTGCCGACCGTCCACGTCAACGCCGCTGACGGCGCCGCCATCAAGGCGTATGCCGCCGCAGGTGGCAGCCCGACAGCTTCGGAGACCGCCTTCTACTTCGGCCATCAGCCCGCACCGACCATCGCAGCCTTCTCGGGCCGTGGCCCCAACATGGCTGACTCCAACATCCTGAAGCCTGATATGGCTGCTCCGGGTGTTGGCGTGATTGCCAGCGTGACGCCGGCTTACACGCAAGCCCAGCGCGCCCAGCTCTCCGCTGGAACGTTGGCAGCCGGCCCGGATTGGGCGTCGTACGACGGCACCTCGATGGCCACGCCTCACGTGACGGGCATCTCGCTGCTGATCAAGGAAGCGCATCCGACCTGGACGCCTGCCGCGATCAAGTCGGCCATGATGACGACCGCCTTCGACACGCTGGATGACGGCCTCACCGGCATGCAGAACGGCAAGCTGCCCTGGTCGCAAGGTGCCGGCTTCATCAACCCGAACAAGGCGGTGGATCCGGGCCTGGTCTACGACATGACCAAGGCTGACTTCGTCAAGTACCAATGCCTGACGCAGAAGGCCCTGGTCTCGGCGTCTGACTGCACGACCTACGGCACGCTGGACAACACCTACAACCTGAATCTGCCCTCGATCACCTTGGGTGCGATGACAGGCGCGACGGTGGTGACCCGCCGCGTGACCAACGTGGGCGCCACGGCAGCTACCTACACCGCCACGGCCAGCGTGCCGACCATGACGGTGGCCGTGAGCCCGTCCAGCTTCACGCTGCAGCCGGGCGCTACGCAGCAGTTCACGGTGACCGTGACGCCGACGGCATCCACGACCAAGTTCACATGGAACTACGGCTCGCTGGTGTGGTCGGATGGCACGCATACCGTGCGCAGCCCGCTGCAGGCCAATGTGGGCGCATCGATCGTGGGCCCGGCCGACCAGACGGCCAGCACCGTTTCCGGCAGCCGCACCTTCACGCTGCGCACCGGCTTTGCCGGCAAGGCGACGGCGTTGAAGGGCATCCAGGATGTGACGATGGGCCCGGTGACGCCGCTGACCAAGAACGCGAACATCGACATCGAAGCGCGTTGCAGGACAGGTACGGCGCTGCCGAGCATGTCGGTCTACTCGTTTGTCCTCCCGGCCAACACGATTGCAGCACGCTTCGCACTGCGTCAAGCGGATGTCAGCGGCGCGTCGGATGACAACGACCTGACCATCATTTCGCCAACAGGCGTCGCCACCACTTCGGCTGGCGGCACCTCGAACGAAATGGTCGAACTGCTCAACCCGGCGGCCGGCACCTACAAGGTCTGCGTGCAGGCTTATGCAGGTACGAACCCGATGACGCACAAGCTGTCGAGCTGGATCGTCAAGACCGGTGACGTCGCCGTCGGCACCTTCAACGTGCTGATGCCGAGCACCGTGTACTCGGGTGGCACGGCCACGGCCGGCATCAGCTGGTCGGGTCTGGCGTCCGGCCACCGCTATCTGGGTGCTGCACAGTACCTCGATGCGGGTGGCGTTGTGGGAGCCGCAACCGCGATCTCCATCAACACCACACCGGGCACGCCTGCTGAAATGACCAACCCGACGTCGGACAGCAAGAAGGGCATCGCTCAAGCCCAGCAGTGATCATCGGTCTGGCCTGAAAACGGCCAGGACGAGTCAATCAGAAGCCGCGTGTCGCGAGACACGCGGCTTTTTCATTGGACGCACGCGAGACCAAAAACGACAAAGCCCTCGGCGCCGCTTTCGCGGACATCCCGAGGGCTTCGAGCCTGGATGTTGAAGTGCGCAAGGTTCAGTCGGCGCCGCGCACGCCGCCCTGGCCCAACTGGCAGACCTTCTTGCCATCCGTGATGCGGGGCCGGCAGGTTGCGGTGGGCGCCGGCATCATCCGGCAGTCGGAGGCCAGGCCACTGGCCTTGTTCTCTCTCTTCTCCGCTTCGGCTTGCGCCTGCACGGCAGCGAGCAGGGCCTTTTGATCGGTGTTCTTGACCGACCAGGGCAGGTAGCCGTTCGGACCACCGCAGGCCTTGGCGCCGACGCCGACTGCATGGCATTGATCGGGATGATCACACTCGGCTTCGCCGATCAGGCTCTTGACCGGAGCCATCAGGCTTGCCGCGCTTTGTGGTGCAGGCGAGGGCGGTGCGTTCGGTGGCAGTGCATCCGCAGCGACGGCGCAACCACTCAGGGCGATGACCGCAAATCCCAGCAGAGCGGGCCAACGGCGCGAAAGATGTTCAGGGTGATTTTTCATGGGCGGAATGCTCGCGCATCGCGAGCGAAGTGGCAAGGGAGGATGCTCTCTACTTGACTGATGTGACGGCCGTACGGCAGTTCTGTGGCATGCCACGAATTGCCCCGCGCGGCTGTTGTCATGGGCCGTTTGCTGCATCGTAAAGCGGTGAGATATCACACCACTGCCACAAAAGATTTCTACGCTGGCGACGCCAGTGGACATTGCCTTGGGCAATCGACAGGCAACCCCTCCTCCCCAAGTTCAATGCCAAAGGAATCAAGAATGAAAAACCTGACGACATGCCTGTGCGCAGCCGCGCTTGCGCTGGCTTCGTTCGCCGCGAACGCGACGACCTTCGACTTCAGCTACAGCTTTGACACGAACAACGTCAGCGACGGCAACCCGCTCGTGCTGACGGGCTCCTTCACCGGCACGCAGTCAGGCAATCTGATCACCGACGTGACGGGTGTGCAGCTGTTCTTGAACGGCACCGCTTTCAGCGGCCCCTTGCTGCTTGAGGGCTTCAACAACGTGACGAGCAACTGGGATACGAAGACCGCGGCTGTGATCTCTACCGATGCGGGCCTCTCGAACTTCGCCATCGCCGACGCCGACGAAACATTGAACCCGAACGGCGTGACGAACTTCTTCCGCCTGAGCGGCGGTGAGGCCCTGGTGGTGACGACGAACATCGGCGGCGCCGATGGCAGCAACTTCCTGGCGGGCGATGAATCGGCTGTCAATGCCAAGTGGACCGTGACTGCTTCGGCCGTGCCGGAGCCCTCGACCTATGCGTTGCTGCTTGCAGGTCTGGGCTCGATCGGTTTGCTGGTTCAACGTCGTCGCAGCGTCTGAGCCTGGTCGTCAACATCACATTTCCGGAGATCCTCATGATGAAAAAATCCTTCCGTATGGTGCCGTCGAGCGGATTCAAGCGCTCGCTGCTGTCGGCTGCCGTTGGTGCCGCCGTGCTGTCGGCCTTCGCCGCTGATGCCAATGCCGCCGTGATCGGCCTGGTCACCGTCAAGGGCGTTGTGGCCGGTACTTATTTCGTGCCGCCCGTCAATTCCGACACACCGGGCAATGCCCGCGCCTCGACCACGACGCCCTCCGTCTACGCCGGCGCCAAGGTCTGCTTCGACACCAACAACAATGGCGTTTGCGATGCCGGCGAAGCGTTCACGACCAGCAAGGCGGATGGCAGCTTCCTGATCGTCGGCCACGGCGTGGCACCACTGTTGGTTGACATTCCCACCACGGCCACCAATGGCGGCAATGCAGTGGCACAACATATGGTGCTGCGTGTCTCGCAGGATGAAGTCGCGAACGCGATCACTGGCCCGCTGACGGCTGCCAATGTCACGGTCACACCGCTGAGCACCGAGCTCGTCCGCATGGTCGAAGCCAACGGCACTGATTTCCAGACCGAATTGCAAAACCTCGCCCAACGCCTGGGCGTGCCGACCGCTGACGTCCTGGCCGCCCCTGGCGCGATCGCTGACCAAGCCGCCCAGAAAGCCGTGATGGCCGAGTCCGTCGCCCTGACGAACCGCTTCGCCTTCGCCTCCAAGATGGTCGACCGCGGCGATGTCTCGCCGGCTGCACTCGCCGCTGATGCCAGCGCCACTTGGCCGCTCGTCGCGATCAAGGAAGCCGAGCAAGCCGCGATGGCCGTCGAAGGCATCCCGCGCTATGACCACATCTTCGTGATCATGCTTGAGAACAAGGCCACGCTGTCGATCAAGGGCTCGGCATTCGCGCCCAAGATCAACGGCTACCTGAACGCCGGCAACCAGTTCACCAGCTACTTCGCCACGGGCAACCCCAGCGAACCGAACTACACCGCGCTGGGTGCCGCCGACGACTGGGGCATCACCGATGACAACCAGTGGAACTGCGGCGCCACCGGTGCCAACGCCGTGCAGGACCTGACCCTGCCGACCGCACCGTCGCCGTTCGCGGCCACCTGCGCTCAAGCCACCAACCACAACATCGTCGGCCGTGCCAATCTGTTCAACGCACTGACGAGCATGGGCCTGACCTGGCGCACCTACAGCGAGTCGATGAACCCGGGCCAGGATTTCCGCTCGGACTCCATCGTCGACAACACGATCCTGGCGGCTGACCATGTCTATGCGCCTGGCACCGTGGGCGCCAACGCCACCGCCATCGGTGACAGCAACCTCGTGCTGCCGATGCCCGCCGGTCTCTACAAGACCAAGCACCATCCGGGCATGGCCTACCAGAACGTGCGCAGCGCTCCTGAGTTCCTCTCGAGCAACCGCACGCTCGGCGGCGGCCAATGGGATGCGGCCATGGTCAACGCTTCGGCTTACCCGATCCCGGCCGGCTTCAATCTCGACCAGTTCGGCAGCGACCTGCAAAGCGGCGATGTCGGCCAGCTGAACTTCATCGTGCCTGACCAGTGCGATGACATGCACGGCATCACCGTCAAGGGCACCGACAGCGTGACCCACGCTTCGGTCACCGCCAGCGACTGCTCGAGCGTTTCCAACGCCGTGTCGCCGACGGCTGTTTCGCCCATCATCACGCGTGGTGACAACTACGTTGATGCGGTGATCCAGAAGATCTACGCCTCGCCGCTGTGGCAGAACCACAGCAAGCGCGTGGCCGTCGTGATCATGTTTGACGAAGGCAATGCCACCTCGGGCTTCAACTCCTGCTGCGGCTGGAACCCGGTCAGCACGAACGTCGACGCTCCGCTGGTCCTCACCAACGGCACGGCGGCACGTGATGCCTCGATCACCAACTACGGCCAAGGCAACAAGGGCCACGGCGAAAGCGTGTTCGGCCTGCTGACCAACCAGCCCGGTGCTCCCAAGGGCAAGGTCGACAGCGACTACTACAGCCACTTCTCCTTCGTTCGTACGCTGCAGGACATGTTCCAGCTGGCCGATCCGGCCATCCCCGGCTCGTACATGAACCGTTCGAAGTACACGCAGAGCTTCATCACCGCGAACCTGGCCCTGCTGCCTGAGTACGCTGGCAGTGCCGATCCGCATTTCGACTCGGTCCGCCCGATGAACCACGCGTATGCCTTCCCGGCCGCGTACACGCAGAAGCAATCGGCTGACGTGAACACGGCGCCGCAAGTGGGTCCTGATGCCAATCAGGTCAACCTGTGGTCGCTGAAGTAAGAGGAAGCGCTGAGAGCTGAGCTCATCAGCTGATCGCGGGGCAGGGCGCTGAAAAGCGGCCTGCTCCGCGAACGCATTTCAGGAAAGAAGATAAAGACATGAATCGCAGCTCGTATGCCGCGGCGGCCGCAACAGCCGCAAAAGCGGCGTCGGTCGCCCTGGCCTTGTTCGCGCTCTTGGGCAATGCTCGCGCCGATCAAGCCTTGAGCCTGCCGGCGCAGGTCGGCAAGGTGATGTTCTTCGACGCCAATCTCTCGGCCTCGCGCAAGCTGGCCTGCGCCTCCTGCCACGATCCCGCCAACCATTACGCGCCGGCCAACAACCTGGCGGCGCAACTCGGCGGTCCGCACATGAACCGTTTCGGCACGCGCGCCGTGCCGACGCTGACCTACAAGGACTACACGACGCCCTACGCCGACCTGGCCGACAACCCGGACGGTCTCAGCGCCCCAGGCCCCGGCGGCGGCTTCACCTGGGACGGCCGCGCCAACACGCTGGCCGAGCAGGCCAAGATCCCGCTGCTGTCTCCGCTCGAGATGGCGAACCCGAGCTTTGCCAGCGTCGTCGCCAAGCTCAAGGTCGCCGGCTACGCGCCGCTGTTCAAGCAAGCCTTCGGCGACGATGCCTTCAAGGATCCGAAGGCCGCTTTCGGCTATGCGCTGGCCGCCTTGCAAGCCTTCCAGCTCGAAGATGCGAGCTTCCATCCGTACTCCAGCAAGTACGACCTCTACGCCGGCAACAAGGTCGGCGGCGAGCTCACGCCCGAAGAGACGCGCGGGATGATGATCTTCAACGATCCGAATCGCGGCAATTGCGCGGCCTGTCATTTCAGCGGCCCGGGCAACGGTGGCAGCGTCGCGCAGTTCACCGATTTCTCGTACGGCGCGATCGGCGTGCCCCGCAATGCCGCGCTCCTCAAAGGCGAGCTCAAGAAGAGTTTTGACCTCGGGCTGTGCGGCCGCTCCGACCATCCGCTGCCGGCCAACGCCGAGTTCTGCGGCATGTTCAAGACGCCCACGCTGCGCAATGTCGCCACGCGCAAGGTTTTCTTCCACAACGGCCAGATCAAGACCTTGAAGGACGCGCTGAACTTCTACGCCACGCGCGACACCAACCCCGAGCTCTGGTATCCAAAGGTCAAGGGCGTGGTGCAGAAGTTCAACGATCTGCCCAAGCGCTACCACGCCAACATCGATCCGCAAGTGCCGCTCGACGGCCGCGCCGCCGGCAGCACGCCGCCGCTGAGTCCGCAGGACGTTGACGACCTCGCTGCCTTCCTGGGCACTTTGACCGACGGCTATGTGCCGCCTTCCGCGCCTTCCACGACCACCGCTTCCAGCAAATGACCGCCAGCCACGCGATGAAGAAAACCGCACTGACACTCATCCTCTCGACGCTCTCTTGCGCCTGCCTTGCCGGCACCGCGACAGATAACGCCGATCCCACACGCAAGGCGCTGACGACCGCGCTCAAGACCTTCCTGGCGCAGCGCGGCGATATCTGCCTGGCCAAGTACGACTGGCCCATTGACGTGAGCGCGCGCGATGTCGTCGCCAAGACGCGCGACGCGGTGCAGATGCCCGCAATGGAACAGCTCGGCCTCGTGAAGGCCAGCGAAGGCTATGTCGTCTACAAGACCGACGACAGGCCCGAAGAAGAAGTTCCGACCCGGCGCTACGAGCTGACCGAGCGCGGCCGCAGCTTCTACAAGACGCGCGAGACGGTTTCGCATCCGCACACGGGCCAGAACCTCGCGCACCACGGCGACCTCTGCGCCGGCCATCTGGGGCTGGACAGCATCGTGCACGTGGACGTGGCCGAAGGCTCAATGCCCAGAGCGAACGTCAGCTATCTCTACAGCTTCGCGCCCGAAGCCTGGGTCAAGAACGAACAGATCCGCCAGGTCTTCCCGATGCTGGACACGCTGATCAAAGGGCAGGGCAAGCAGGCCATGACCCAGCGCTTCCATTTCGATGGGAAGGCCTGGGTGGCCGACACGGAGCTAGATCAGTAGACGGAAGTCAAGCTGACACGAAACGGCGCTCACGCATCCATTTGGTGAGCGCCCATTTTTCGCCGCCGGTCACCGGCGCGCCCGCATGCACCGAGCGCAGATCGACCTGACGCAGGCTGTTGGCGTATTCGAAGTAGACCGCGTTGCCCTTCTTCGGCGTGACCGCCAGGCCCAGCTCGGGGAAGACGGTTTCACCGCCGGCCGGCGCATCGTTCAGGTACACGACCATCGTGCTGACGCGCTGGCCGCTGCGGGCCAGCGAAGCCTTGTTCGCCTCATGGCTCGGCACCAGAAAGTCGAAGTGCGGCGTGGCCTGCGCCTTCGAGCCATAACGCAGCACTTGCAGGCCTTCGCCGTTCTCGATCGGGCAGTTCATCAGCTCGGAGATGCGCTGGTCGAGCCTGGCGATGAAGGGCGTTTCCTGCAGGCCGAAGAACATGCCTTCGCTGTCGCGGTGCTCGACGATCTTGTCCGCACCGGTTTCAGGATCAACGATGGTGGAAGGGCGCAGTCGGCTTCGCGCCATCGCGATCACCTCGTCGCATTCTTCGGTGCTCAACACGGCTTCGAGCACGGCGATCACGGGCCGTTGCAGGCGCATCAGCACCGGCACATCGCGGTCGAAGGCATGGAGCACATGGCCGGGCGGCAGGCGCTGCGGTTCGTAGACGTATTCGGCATCGGGCAGATCCAGCAGCACCTGATCGGCTGGCGGCGGCGCGCCTCGCGCCAGAGCTTGCGCGACTGCTGCCACGAGCCCGGCGGCCACGGCGGAATCGAACTTCTGCGCCGTCATGGCAGCGACCACGTCTTGCGTTGTGCAGCCGCGAGCGAGGTTGTGCTGGATCCAGCCGCTCAGCTCCGGCGAAAAATTGACGAGGGTCTCCACGATGGGAGCGGATGCTAGCCGCCTAACGTGACAGTCCCGTGGCAGTTGCCGGCGTCCAGCGTGGCCAGATCGCTCTCGTCCTTGAGCTGGACGCCGCTGAAGCCCAGGCGCAAGGATTCGCGCATCAGCCAGGCCAGCTTGAAAGCCGCTGCCGCATAGCTCAGGCCTTCGGGCCGGACATTCGAGATGCAGTTGCGCTCGGCATCGCTGCGGCCGCTTCGCGGGGCGTGGGTCAGATAGAGACCGAGGCTGTCGGGTGAACTCAGGCCGGGGCGTTCACCGATCAGCATCACGACCAGTTTGGCGCCAAGGGCTTCGCCGACTTCATCGGCCAACGCGACGCGGGCCTGCGTGGCAATCACGACCGGCGAGAAGAGCGTGTCTTGCCGCAGTTGTGCGCGAAGCTCGGCCAGCAAGGGACGCGCGTGGCGCTCGACGGCCAGCGAGGACAGGCCATCGCCAATCACGAGGCAGATGTCGGCCGTCGCTGCGTCTCGCCGAAGCGTCAGCAGGCGCGCAGCATCGTCCGCGTGAAGCTGCCGCCCCAGGTCCGGTCGACGCAAATAGACCTCGCGATCCTGGGCGCGGCTGCGCACCTGCTCGACCGGCCACCCCTCAAGGCGCAAGCTCGCGGCCAGCGCATCGCCATCCAGCGCCGCATGGATCGCATCGCGCGCCATCGCGTGGGCCCAGCCAAAGCGCAGCGTCTCATCGGTCGGCATGCCCGCGCCCGCGCGGCCGAGAGCCAGGCGGGCAGGCGTGCTGGCGCGCCAGGCCAGCCAGTCCGGCCAGGCCTGTCGCTCGTTAGGCGTGACGGCGTCGCTCATCCTTGCAAGGCTTTCAGGCCGCTCATGTCGGCCAGCAATCGGTTGGAGGAGGGCGGCAGGAGCTGCCCGGCGGCATCGCTGATCTGCATGCGCTGCAACCACGCCTCGAACTCGGGCGCGCGCTTGAGGCCCAGCGTGCCGCGCAGGAACAACGCATCGTGGAACGAGGTGCTCTGGTAGTTGAGCATCACATCATCGGCACCCGGCACGCCCATCATGAAGTTCAGGCCGGCTGAGGCGAGCAGCACCATCAGGCTGTCCATGTCGTCCTGGTCGGTCTCCGCATGGTTCGTGTAGCAGATGTCGCAGCCCATCGGCAGGCCGAGCAGCTTGCCGCAGCAATGGTCTTCCAAGCCGGCGCGGATGATCTGCTTGCCGTCGTAAAGGTATTCGGGGCCGATGAAACCGACCACGCTGTTGATCAGCAGCGGCTGGTAGCGCCGCGCCAATGCATAGGCACGCACCTCGCAGGTCTGCTGGTCCACGCCGAAGTTCGCGTTGGCCGAGAGCGCGCTGCCCTGGCCGGTCTCGAAGTACATGAGGTTCTGGCCGACCGTGCCGCGCTTCAGCGAGAGCGCGGCGGCATGGGCTTCATCCAGCAGCTCGGGCGTGACCCCAAACGATTGGTTCGCGCGTTCCGTGCCGGCGATCGACTGGAACACCAGATCGACGGGCACGCCGTCTTCGATCAGCCGGAGCGTGTTGGTAACGTGGGTCAGCACGCAACTCTGGGTCGGGATCTCAAAGCGCTGGATCACCTCGTCGAGCATGTGCGTCAGCCTGGCCAGCACGGGCAGGCTGTCGGAGGCCGGGTTCACGCCGATCACCGCATCGCCTGCGCCATAGAGCAGGCCGTCGAGCATCGAGGCCGCCACGCCGCGCAGATCGTCGGTCGGATGGTTGGGCTGCAAGCGCACCGCCAGATGGCCCGGCAAACCGAGCGTGTTGCGAAAGCGCGTGAGGACCTGGCATTTGCGCGCGACCGCGATCAGGTCCTGGTTGCGCATGAGCTTGGAGACGGCCGCCACCATCTCGGGCGTGAGCCCCGGCGCCAAGGCGCTCAGCGCGGCGGTGTCGGCCTGCTCGGACAGCAGCCAGTTGCGGAAGTCGCCGACCGTGAGATGCGCGACCGGCGCAAAGGCCGCAGCATCATGGCCATCGACGATCAGGCGCGTGATGTTGTCGTCTTCGTAGGGGATCAGCGCCTCGGTCAGGAACTGCTTGAGCGGCGTGTCGGCCAGCACATGCCGAGCGGCCATGCGCTGCTGCGCCGTGGCCGCACCGAGCCCGGCGAGATAGTCGCCCGAGCGCGCCGGGCTGGCGCAGGCCATGACCTGCTTGAGATCCGGGAAGCTGAAAACCTGCGAGGCGATGACGGTTCGGTAGTGCATCAAGACATGACGTTAGGCGAACGCCGCCGATTGTGAAGCTTCAAGGTGACGGCCTTGCACAGTTTGCAATAGCCTCACGTGATGCCGGGCTGAAATTTGAGTGGTAAGTTCCGCTCCCTCCTCATCACGGATCGGTGCTTTCCCATGCTTTTTGAACCTCTCCAAGTCGGCGCCCTGAAGCTGCCCAACCGCATCATCCTGGCGCCGCTGACGCGCACGCGCGCCGATGCCGAGCACATGCCCAACGAGCTCATGGCCGAGTACTACGCCCAGCGCGCCAGCGGTGGCCTGCTGATCACCGAATGCACGATGGTGGCGCCTGGCACCTCGGCCTTCATGGCGGAGCCGGGCATCTATTCAGACGAACAGGTGCAAGGCTGGAAGAAGGTCACCGATGCGGTGCATGCCAAGGGCGGCCGCATCTTCCTGCAGATCTGGCATCCGGGCCGTGCCGCGCATCCCGATATCAACGGCGGCGTGGAGACGGTTTCGTCCAGCGCCATCGCGATCGAAGGCGACATCCACACACCGCTCGGCAAGGTGCCGCACGCTGTGCCGCGCGCACTCAAGATCGAAGAGATTCCCGGCATCGTCGCGCTCTACGCTCAGGCCGCCAAGAACGCGATCACCGCGGGCTTCGACGGCGTTGAAGTTCACGGCGCGAACGGCTACCTGATCGACCAGTTCCTGCGCGACGGCGCCAACAAGCGCACCGACGCCTATGGCGGCCCGGTCGAAAACCGCGCGCGTTTCCTGATCGAGGTGCTGACCGCCGTCACCCAGGCCATCGGCGCCGATCGTGTGGGCCTGCGCCTGTCGCCGCTCAACAGCTACAACAGCATGATCGACAGTGACCCGATCGGCTGGATCGGCTATCTGTCAGAACGCCTGAACGGCTTCAAGCTGGCCTATCTGCACGTGATGCGTGCCGACTTCTTCGGCAAGCAGAAGGCCCATGTGATGCCGGTGGCGCGCGCCGACTACAAGGGCGTGCTGATCGGCAATATGGGCTACACGCCGGAAGAGGCCGAGCAGGTCATCGCCGATGGTCAGCTGGACGCCGTGGCCTTCGGCACGGCCTTCCTGGCCAATCCGGATCTGCCCGAGCGCGTCAAGGCCGGCGCGGAACTCAACGCTGCCGATGCCACAACCTTCTACACACCGGGTGCCAAGGGCTACACGGATTACCCGAGGATGTGAGTGCAACAGGCGTCGGCGCTACACAGACAGAGGGCTGCGCAGCGCCGGCCATGAGCAGCAGGATTCAGAGCGCTCGCCCGTCGAAATGCGTGACCGGCACGCTCGCCAGGTCGATGCCCTCGATGCAGCGGATGTTGATCGCCGCCATCGGCTCGCCGGCCGGGTTGGTGGCTTCGGCGTAGGGCCCGATCCCGCAGTTCGGGCAGAAGCGATGCTCGATCTTGTGCTTGTTGAACAGATAGGTGCTCGCGTCCTCTTCCGCAGTCAGCAGATGGAAGGCGTTACGCGGCACGAACCACAGCAGCGAGCCCTTGCGCTGGCACATCGAGCAGTTGCAGGACAGGGCCGACTTGATCTCGCCCTCGACCTCGAACTTCACGCGGCCGCAGTGGCAGCTTCCCAGGTGTTTCATCTCAGGCCTCCTGTTCGATGTGGTTCAGGAATTCGCCCAGCTTCTCGAAGAAGGGCTGCCAGCCGCGCTCGTGGTTGATGCGGGCCTGGTCGTCGAAGAAGCGATCATGCACGAAGCTCAGATCGCAACCTGCGGCGACGCGCTTGAGATCGATGCTGATGCGCGAGACGCGCTCGGGCGTGCTCTTCCAGAACCAGCTGAACACCAGGCGCTCAGGCGCCATCACCTCCTGATAGACGCCGCGGGCTTCATGCGACTCGCCGTTCGGGCCGGGGAAGGCGATGCGGAAGCTGCCGCCCACCTGGAGATCGATCTCGACCGTGGCGCCGGGCCCGTTCATGCCCGCGCCGAACCACTGGCTCATCACTTGCGGGTCGGTCCACGCGCGCCAGACTTTCTCGGGGGCGACGGGGTAGTGGCGCTCGATGCGGACTTGCGCCGGCTCTTCTGTGGCGTGGGCGGCGTGGGTGGGACGGGTGGGGCTGGTTTCCATGTTGTCGTTTCCTCTTGGTGGTAGAGATAGCGGCCGAGCGCATCGAGCTGCTCGTTCCAGAAGCGCTCGTAGCGCGAGATCCAAAGTGCGGCTTCCTGCATCGGCGCGGCGTCGAGCTCGCAGCGCACCACGCGGCCTTCCTTCGAGCGTGCGATCAGGCCGGCGGCTTCCAGCACGGCCAGATGCTTCATGAAGCCGGGCAGCGACATGTCGTGCGGCTGCGCGAGCTCGGTCACCGTGAAGCTCTTGTTCTCGGCCTGCGCCAGGCTGGCCAGGACGTGGCGGCGCGTGGCGTCGGACAAGGCGGCAAACACGAGGTCGAGGCGGGCTTCTTTATGGGCTTCTGTACTGTTAACCATTTGGTTTAGTATTGACGCGACTAACGCCCTTGTCAAGCGTCATTTGCAGCCGGGTTTCGCGAACGCTCGTGTTACGGTTGCGGGCATGTACACGCCCAAACATTTCGACCTGAGCGACCTGGCGCTGGCTCGCACCTTGATCAAGGAGCGGCCCTTGGCCATGCTGGTGTGCCCCGACGCAGCCGGCGCGAACTTCGTCAGCCATCTGCCGATGCGAGCGGACGGTGAAGGCGGTGAAGGCGAGAGCTGGTGGCTCGAAGGCCATATGGCGCGCGCCAATCCGCACGCACCCTGGTTGGCCGCTCAATCAGAAGTGCTGGCTGTGTTCACGGGGCCGGACGGCTATATCTCGCCGCGCCTCTATGACACGCTGCTGGCCGTGCCGACGTGGAACTACTTGGCCGTGCATGTTTACGGCCGGCTTGAACTGATCGACGAGGCCGCCGCCAAGGATTCACTGCTCAAGCGCCTGATCGGCGAGCACGACCCGGACTACATCGCGCAGTGGAACGAATTGCCCGAAGACTTCAAGAGCAAGCTGCTCGGCGCGATCATCGGCTTTCGCATCCGCGTGACGCGTTGGGAGGGCAAGGCCAAGCTGAGCCAGAACCGCGCCGCGACGGAGCGCGAGCGGATCCTGGCCGAGTCCGATCCTCAGATGCAGGAATGGCTGGCGCGAGTCGCCCCGCGCTGATCCCGCAGCTCAATTACATGCCGACGTAGTTCGGTCCGCCGCCGCCTTCCGGCGTGACCCAGACGATGTTCTGCGTCGGGTCCTTGATGTCGCAGGTCTTGCAGTGCACGCAGTTCTGCGCGTTGATCTGCAAGCGCTCGGTGTTGTCGTCGTTCTTGACGAACTCATAGACACCGGCCGGGCAGTAGCGGCTCTCGGGCCCTGCGTATTTCGCGAAGTTGATCGCCACCGGCACCGAGGCATCCTTGAGCGTCAGGTGCGAAGGCTGGTTCTCCGCATGGTTGGTGTTCGAGATGAACACCGAGGAAAGCTTGTCGAATGTCAGCTTGCCATCGGGCTTGGGATAGACGATCGGCTGGCACTCGGCCGCAGGCTTCAGCGATTCGTTGTCGCGCTTCGTGCCATGCAGCGTCCAGGGCGCCTTGATGCCGAGCTTGGGGAACAGCCATTGCTCGATGCCGGTCATCAGGTTGCCGAGCAGCTTGCCCTTCTTGAACCAGAGCTTGAAGTTGCGCGTGGCGTGCAGTTCTTCAAACAACCAGCTCTTCTCGAAGGCGGCCGGGTAGGCGCTCAGCTCATCGGCCGAGCGGCCGGCGGCCAGGGCCTCGGCGATCGCCTCGGCGCAGAGCATGCCGGACTTGATCGCGGCATGGCTACCCTTGATGCGCGCGGCATTCAGGTAGCCGGCGTCGCAGCCGATCAGTGCGCCGCCGGGGAACACGGTCTTGGGCAGCGCCTGCGGCGTGCCGTTGTTGATCGCGCGGGCGCCGTAGCCCAGGCGCTTGCCGCCTTCGATATGCGCCTTGATCGCCGGGTGCGTCTTCCAGCGCTGCATTTCCTCGAAGGGGCTCATGTAGGGGTTCTGGTAGTCCAGACCGATCACAAAGCCGAGCGTGACCTGGTTGCCGTCGAGGTGGTAGAGGAAGCCGCCACCAAAGGTGTCGTCCACCATCGGCCAGCCGGCGGTGTGCACCACGAGGCCGGGCTTGGCTTTGTCGGCGGGCACTTCCCAGAGTTCCTTGATGCCGATGGCGTAGCTCTGCGGATCCTTGCCGGCGTCGAGCTTGTAGTTGGCGATCAGTTGCTTGCCCAGGTGGCCGCGCGCGCCTTCGGCAAAGATCGTGTACTTGCCGAGCAGCTCCATGCCGAGCTGGAATTCACCGGTCGGTTCGCCATCCTTGCCGATGCCGAGATTGCCGGTGGCGATGCCGCGCACTTCGCCCTTGTCGCCATAGAGCACTTCGGCGGCGCTGAAGCCGGGGAAGATCTCGACGCCGAGGCCTTCAGCCTGCGTGGCCATCCACTTGACCACGTTGGAGAGCGAGACCACATAGCAGCCGTCGTTGTGGAAGTTGTTCGGCACCAGCCAGTCGGGTGTGCGCGTGCTGCCGGTCTCGGACAGGAACAGGATGTCGTCGCCGCTAACGGCCTGGTTCAGCGGGGCGCCGAGTTCCTTCCAGTTCGGCAACAGTTCGGTGATCGCGCGCGGGTCCATCACTGCGCCGGAGAGGATGTGGGCGCCGGGCTCGGAGCCTTTTTCCAGCACCACGACCGAGATCTCGGGGTTCACTTGCTTGAGGCGGATGGCAGCAGCCAGGCCGCCGGGGCCGGCGCCGACGATGACCACGTCGTACTCCATGCTTTCGCGCGGGCCGTACTGGGCAAGGATTTCAGCAGAGGTCATGGCGTGTCCTGGGGTTGTCCTGGGGTGATGCGTTGTCGAATCTTGAATCGCGGCGCATTTTACTGACGTATTCCTGACGAGCAGGGCCAGACGCGGGTCGGACCGTCGCCGCGCGGCAACCAGTGTTCGAGCGGCAGGCAGCGGCCGTCAAGACAAAGTTCGTAATCGGGCACATAGGGCGAACGCGCCAGCCACAGCTCGCGCCGCCACGGATCGGCGGGGCGGTAGTGCCAGACACCGTTGAAGAAGCTGGCGTCGGGCGGGGGCTCCATGCCTGCGCCATCACCGCGGATGCGCGCCTGCGTGAGCAGCAGCCAGCTTCCCGCCACTTCGTAGTCTTCGTCCCATTCGATCTTCTCGATCGAATGGTTCCAGCGCAGCGTGAAGCTGTGCACCTGCAATTCGATCTGCTGGCCGGCACTGGCCAGGCAGACCGCGCTCAGCAGGGCGCCGAGCATTCAGGCCGGCCGTTTGCTGTTGCGGTTGACGTTGCGGTGCCGGTTGCGCCAGCCGTGCCAGGCAAACGCGGCCGCCGCCATCGCGAATCCCACGCCATCGGTCCACGGCACGGCGGCCACCAGGAAACCCGCCGCCACGAAGGCAAAAGCGCGCTCCAGCAAGGTCAGCGGCGCGCGCCAGTAGCCGATCGAGGTGCCGCCCCACAGCGCGATCGCCAGCACCGCCTTGAACACGACATAGGCGGTGTCGCCCCAGGTGCCGCCTTGCAACATCAGGGCCGGCGCGTAGACCGCCATGAAGGGGATGATGAAACCGGCCAGCGCAATGCGCATCGCATGCAGCCCGATCAACATGCCGCTGGCCCGCGCAATCGGCGCCGCCGCGAACGCCGCGAGCGCCACGGGCGGGGTGAGGTCCGCCATGATGCCGAGGTAGAACACGAACATGTGCGAGACGATCAGCGGCACGCCCAGTTGCAGCAGGGCCGGCGCGGCCAGTGAGCTGGTGATGATGTAGTTGGGAATGGTGGGAATGCCCATGCCCAGAGTCAGGCTCACGACCATGGTCAGCAGCAGGCTGAGGAACAGGCTGCTGCGGCCCAGGTCGATGATGGCGCCGGCCAGCGTGGTGGCCGCACCGGTCAGCGTGAGCGTGCCGATGATGATGCCGACCAGCGCGCAGGCAATGCCCACGGGCAGTGCATGCCGGGCGCCATCGGCCAGGGCGGTCAAGGCGAGCTTCAGGGTGGCGGCGCCGCCCTTGATCAGCACCAGCGCGAGCGCGAGCAAGGCGATCACGCCGATGATCGCGCCGATGCCCCAGCGGAAGAATCCGGCCGAGATCACGCCGATGA
This sequence comes from Burkholderiaceae bacterium, assembly GCA_036500605.1. Lineage (GTDB taxonomy): Bacteria > Pseudomonadota > Gammaproteobacteria > Burkholderiales > Burkholderiaceae_C > JAFALK01. The sequence continues at coordinate 1,333 of DASYBU010000006.1, read as the reverse complement.
CGATCCAGAAGATCACCCGCAGCGTGGTCCGTCCCATGCCTCGCGAAAGCGCCGCGCCGAAGATCAGCACCACGGTCAGGGCCAGGCCGATCATGCCGGAGAACAGCGGCGTGTAGCCGGCGAACAGCAGCCACACCAGCGCGGCCAGCGGCAGCACGAGATGCCAGCGCAGGCGCAGCGCGGCCCAGGGATCGGGGCACTCTTCCTTCTTCATGCCCAGCAGGCCGCTGCGCCCGGCTTCCAGGTGCACCATCATGAAGGCGGTGAGGAAGTAGAGCAGCGCCGGGATCGTGGCGGCCTTGCAGATGTCCACGTACGGCACGTTGATGGTCTCGGCCATGATGAAGGCGACCGCACCCATCACCGGCGGCATGATCTGGCCACCCATGCTCGACGTCGCTTCGACCGCGCCCGCGAAGATCGGTGAATAGCCGAAGCGCTTCATCAATGGGATCGTGAACTGTCCGACCGTGAGCACATTGGCGACTCCCGAACCCGAGATCGTGCCCATCATTCCCGACGAGATGACGGCGACTTTCGCGGGACCGCCGCGCGCGTGACCGACCAGGCCGAGCGCAATGCTGTTGAACAGATTGATCATCCCGGCGTGCTCGAGAAAGCTGCCGAAAAGGATGAACAGAAAGATGTATGTCGCCGAGACCAGCGTGGGGATGCCGAACAGGCCTTCGGTCCCGAGGAACAGTTGGCTCACGATCTGATCGAATCCGTACCCGCGATGCGCGATCACGCTGGGCAGGAATTGTCCGAACAAGCCGTAGGCCAGGAACAGTCCGCAGATCAGTGGCAGCGCGACGCCGACGACACGCCGCGCCGCCTCGAACACGAGGATGATGAAAATCGTGCCGACGACAAGATCGGTCGTGCTCGGATCGCCGGAGCGCTGGATGAGCTCGCTCTCGAATATCAGATGGTATAGCGCGAGCGCAAACGCGATCACCGCGAGCGCGGCGTCGTAGAACGCAATGCGCCGGCGGTCGGCCCATTTTCCAATCCGATGGATCAGGAATGTCAGCGCAAGCAGAAATCCGACGTGGATCGAGCGCGTCGGCAGACTCGACAACGGGCTGAACCCGGCGATGACAAGCTGGTAGGTCGAAAAGGCGAGGGCGACGAACGCGACCGCCTTCGCCGCGAGTCCGGTCAGCTCACGCTTGACGCCGGTCTCGTCGAATTCGACGTCAACAGGTTGCACCAGCGCGCGCTCGAGTTCGGGTGTAGCCACCGCTGACGCGTCGCGTAAAGCTAGCGGTTCACTTGATGAGCCCGGCTTCCTTGTAATACTTTTCGGCGCCCGGGTGCAGCGGCACGGGCA
>DASYBU010000005.1:0-395715 GCA_036500605.1 Burkholderiaceae bacterium | reverse complement strand
GCAACGACAAGGGCGACTTCGTTGCCCTGAACGTGAAGGTCGGTGACCGCGTGCTGTTCGGCAAGTACAGCGGCCAGACCGTCAAGGTCGACGGCGACGAACTGCTCGTGATGCGCGAAGAAGACCTCTTCGCCGTCGTCGAAAAGTAATCCCCGGCGCGCAGCACATCGCTTCGCGCTCCAGGCTGGCCGGCGCATCGCCCGCCAGGTGGCCAAAGGCCCCGGCCGCGGGATCGATCCGGTTCCGCCGCCGCCCTGAAAACCCCACTCAACGTATTCCGGAGAAACATCTCATGGCAGCTAAAGACGTCATTTTCGGCGCGGACGCCCGCGCTCGCATGGTCGAGGGCGTGAACGTCCTGGCCAACGCGGTCAAGGTCACGCTGGGCCCCAAGGGTCGCAACGTCGTGCTCGAGCGCTCGTTCGGCGCCCCCACGGTCACCAAGGACGGCGTGTCCGTGGCCAAGGAAATCGAGCTGAAGGACAAGCTCCAGAACATGGGCGCGCAGATGGTCAAGGAAGTCGCTTCCAAGACCTCTGACAACGCGGGTGACGGCACCACGACCGCTACCGTGCTGGCTCAAGCCATCGTCCGCGAAGGCATGAAGTACGTGGCCGCCGGCATGAACCCGATGGACCTGAAGCGCGGCATCGACAAGGCTGTGACGGCTCTGGTCGCCGAGCTGAAGAAGGCCTCGAAGGCCACCACCACCTCCAAGGAAATCGCTCAAGTCGGCACGATCTCGGCCAACAGCGACCACGAAGTGGGCAACCTGATCGCCGAAGCGATGGACAAGGTTGGCAAGGAAGGCGTCATCACCGTTGAAGACGGCAAGAGCCTGTCCAGCGAACTCGACGTCGTCGAAGGCATGCAGTTCGACCGCGGCTACCTGTCGCCCTACTTCATCAACAACCCTGAGAAGCAAGTCGCTCTGCTGGACAACCCGTTTGTCCTGCTGTACGACAAGAAGATCAGCAACATCCGTGACCTGCTGCCCACGCTGGAGCAAGTTGCCAAGTCGGGCCGCCCGCTGCTGATCATCTCGGAAGACGTGGACGGCGAAGCGCTGGCCACCCTGGTGGTGAACACGATCCGCGGCATCCTGAAGGTTGTGGCTGTCAAGGCTCCGGGCTTCGGCGACCGCCGCAAGGCCATGCTGGAAGACATCGCCATCCTGACGGGCGGCAAGGTCATCGCTGAAGAAGTCGGCCTGACGCTCGAGAAGGTCACCCTGGCCGACCTGGGCCAAGCCAAGCGCGTTGAAGTGGGCAAGGAAAACACCACCATCATCGACGGTGCTGGTGCCGCTGCCGACATCGAAGCCCGCGTCAAGCAAGTGCGCATCCAGATCGAAGAAGCGACCAGCGACTACGACCGTGAAAAGCTGCAAGAACGCGTGGCCAAGCTGGCCGGCGGTGTTGCCGTGATCAAGGTCGGCGCTGCCACCGAAGTCGAAATGAAGGAAAAGAAGGCCCGCGTTGAAGACGCCCTGCACGCTACCCGCGCTGCGGTGGAAGAAGGCATCGTGGCCGGTGGTGGCGTGGCCCTGCTGCGCGCCAAGCAAGCTGCTGGCGCCATCGCCGGTGACAACGCTGATCAAGACGCCGGCATCAAGCTGGTCCTGAAGGCCATCGAAGCTCCGCTGCGCGAGATCGTCTACAACGCCGGTGGCGAAGCCTCCGTCGTCGTGAACGCGGTCCTGGCCGGCAAGGGCAACCACGGCTTCAACGCCGCCAACGATACCTATGGCGACATGATCGAAATGGGCATCCTGGACCCGACCAAGGTGACCCGCACCGCGCTGCAGAACGCGGCTTCCGTTGCTTCGCTGATGCTGACGACCGAATGCATGGTCGCGGAATCGCCGAAGGACGACGCTGCCGGCGGCGGCATGCCTGGCGGCATGGGTGGCATGGGCGGCATGGGCGGCATGGACATGTAAGTCTTACCGGGTAGGACCTGTGTCCTACCCTGAATCACGGGGGTTCCGTGGTTCAAACGAGCAAATCTGCTCAATCCGAGAGGGGCCACGACCGTGGCCCCTTTTTTTGCGTCTTGACATACCGATAATCTGGACCATGTAGTCGCTGTCACAAAGCAGTCGTCATCCCATGTCCACACTCACGCCCCGCCTCGCGGTCCCCACGCTCCACTCCCTGGTCGATGACGCCATCGCCCAGGTGCCCACGCTCGCGCACTATCTGGGCGAAGCCATTCACGATGAGTTGCGCGACAAGCCACAGTACTTCGCGGTGCAAGGCGCCTGGCGTCCGCTGCGCGCTCGCTTCGCCGAAGAGTTCAAGGCGATCGTGCTGCCGCTGCTGCGCACGGCGCGCGAAGGGCATGATCCGCTCAAATCGCGCAGCTTCGGCTCGCTCGACAGCCTGAGCCTCGTCGATGAAAAGCAAGCCTTGCGCGACGTCGGCATCGCCCACGTGGTGCAGGCCGCCGAAGACGTCAACCGGATGGAGTTGCTGGAGCTGAACACCTGCTTCGCGGCATTGAAGGGCACGACGCGCCCGCACGGCGGCCACAACCCGCTGCGCCCGGCTGTCTTCGCGCACGCGCTGCAACAGATTTTCGAGAAGGCCAACACCGACGGACAAGGCGGTTATGTCCTGATGCAGGCCTCGGCCCAGCCGATGGCCAAGGGCCTGGCCCAGTTGTATGTCCACCTGGGCAAGCAGCTGCACGATGCCGAGCTGTCCGAGATGATCACGCGGAACACGGTGGCGCTGCGCAACAGCGGCGCCGATCATCAGCGGCTGGCGCGGGCGCGGCTGGAGCCGACCTCGCATCACGCTTCGTTCGACAGCCTTGCCCCCGGCGTCGATGGCCGGCCGGCGCCCGACCTGCTCTCGCGCCTGTACAAGCAGATCCTCGCCGACACGCGCCTGCTCCCACCGGTCAAGAATCTCTTGAACCGCCTGCAGATCGCCGTGGTCCGCATGGCCAAGACCGATCCGATGGTCTTGCGCAATCAAGAGCATGTGACCTGGCAACTGCTCAACCGCATGGCCGCGCAAGGCATGGCTTATGAGCGCGCGGATGACCCGAACCTGCAGGAATTCCTGGCCTTCATGAGCGCCGAGGTCAACGCGCTCGTGGAAGTGCCGCTGCCGACCACGGCCATGTTCGAGCAATCGCTGGCGCGTCTCGACAAGCAGGTTGGCCAGTCCGCGAAGCAACGCAGCCAGCGCAACGCCGCCGTGCTCGCCGCGCTGGAGCGCGAAGAGTTCCGCGCCGAATGGCTCGAAGTGATCACGGAGCAGATCGCTGAACAAATCACCCGCTCGCCGGTCGGCCCGCGCTTGCGCGCCTTCCTGAGCCATCGCTGGCCCGAGGCCATCGTGCAGGCGATGGTCTTGCAGGGGCGCGAGGCGCCCGATGTGCAAGCCGCCATCGAGCTGGTCGACCCGCTGCTCGACAGCCTCAAGGCCGTGCCGACCGAACCTGAGCGCGAGGCCCTGCGCCAGAGCCTGCCGGGTCTGATCGACGGCCTGCGCCGCGGCGCTGCGCTGGTGGCCACGCCCCAGACCGAACTTGACGGCGTGTTGCAGGAACTGATGGTCCTGCACGGCCGCCTGCTGCGCGGCCAGACGCTGCCGATCGAGACCGTGCCGGCCATGCCCTCCATGGCAACGGTGTCGCGCCATTCGCAAGGTGCGCCCGAGACCACGGCCGACGAAAGACTGCGCCGCCTGATGGACGAACGCCCCTCGCAATGGGCGTACGCCGAAGTCGACCGCGGCGAGCTGCCCACGGTGCCAGTGCAGTTGTACAGCGGACACGCCTCAGCCGAGGCCCAGTCCGCCGTCAACGCCTGGCTCGAGAAGCTCAGCGTCGGCACCTGGTACCACCTGTTCGTGCAGGGCGGCTGGCTGACCGCACAGCTGACCTGGATCGGCGAGACGCGCCAGCACCACCTCTTCGTGGGCCAGGACGCGGAGCAACGCCACTCGCTCACGCGCGGCGCGCTGGAGCGGCTGCTGCCCAACGGGCTGATCACGGCACTGGGTGAAGACAGCGTCGTGCAACGGGCTGTCGACACGCTGGTGCAGAATCTCGGCGATGCCTGATCGCCTCGCCCGCACCGCGCTAACTTCCATCTTCCTCGCACTGAGCCTCTTGCAGACGGCGGCGGCCGAGAATCAGCCGCGCCTGGGCCTGGTGCTTTCCGGCGGTGGCGCTCGCGGGCTGGCCCATGTCGGCGTGCTCAAGGTGCTCGAGCGCGAGCACATCCCGGTGGACCTGATCGCCGGCACCTCGATGGGCGCCATCATCGGCGGGCTCTACGCCAGCGGCATGAGCGCCGATGACATCGAACGCGAGCTCTTGCGCATCAACTGGGGCGTGATCTTCGCCAGCCGCGTGGACCGGCAAGACCTTTCGCAGCGCCGCAAGGAAGAAGACTTCGACTTCTCCGCCGCCATCGAGTTCGGCATGCGCGACGGCGAGCTGCGCGCGCCACAGGGCACGCTCTCCAGCCGCGGACTCGAGATTCTCTTGCGCCGCCTGACGCTGCCGGCCGCCGGCGTCCGGAACTTCGATCATCTGCCCACGCCCTACCGCGCCGTGGCGACCGACATGGAAACCGGCGCCGAGCGCGTACTCGCCGAGGGCAGCCTCGCCGCAGCAATGCGCTCCAGCATGAGCGTCCCCGGCGTCTTCGCTCCCACGGAACTTGAGGAGCACATCCTCGGCGACGGCGGTCTGGTCAACAACCTGCCCGTCGACGTGGCGCGCGCAATGGGCGCGCAGCGCCTCATCGCCGTCAACGTCGGCACGCCCTTGCAGGATCGCAAGGCGCTGGGCTCTTTGGTCGGCGTGACCGCGCAGATGATCACCATCCTGACCGAGCAGAACGTGCGGCACAGCATCGACTCGCTGGGGCCCGACGATCTCCTGATAACGCCCAAGCTCGACGGACTCAGCTCCGGCGACTTCGCCCGCACCAAGGACCTGATCGCCAGCGGCGAGCAGGCCGCCGAGGTCCTCTTGCCGCAGCTTCGTCGATACGCGGTTTCGCCCGAGGCTTACGGCGCCTGGCGCCTGGCGCGACTGCAGCGCCCGATGCCGTCGACGATGCTGGCGGCGGTCAGGTTCGAGGGCAGCACGCTCACGCATCCCGACCAGCTGGACAAGCAGCTGGAGTCCAAGCCCAACCAGACTTTCGACGAAAAGCGCGCCGAGCGCGATGTGCGCCTGCTGGCCTCATCAGGCGACTATGAACGCGTGGACTATCACGTCGAAAACCAACCCGAGGGCGATGCCCTGGTCTTCGCCCTCGAAGACAAGCCCTGGGGGCCGAACTACTTCCGCGTCGGGATCGATCTGTCCACCGACTTCTCGGGCAACAGCGCCTTCAACCTGCGCATCAGCCACAACCGCCATTGGCTGACCGACAGCGGCACCGAATGGCGCAACCAGCTCTCGATTGGCCAGAGCCCGCGCCTCTACAGCGAGATCTACCAGCCGCTCAAGCTCAACCTGGGTGGTGCGCATGACTGGTTCGCCTCCGCCTGGGGCGAGATCGAGCGGCAGAACCTCAACCTCTACAACGCCGACTCGGGCGAGCAACTGGCGCAGCTGAGCCGCCAATCGGGCCGTATAGGCCTCGACCTCGGCCAGCCCTGGGGGCGCCTGGGCGAGATCCGCCTGGGCGTGGTGCATGAGAGCTGGCGCATCAAGCCGATCCTGGTGGCACCGGACTTGGAGGTGCAGGACGGCCAGCTCGGCCAGGTCTGGAACGAGACCGGCCTGCGCCTGCGCGCCGTGATCGACCAGCTCGATTACGCCAACTTCCCGCAAAGCGGCTACCGCTTGCAGGCCGAGTTCACGACCGGCAAGGTCTCGGGCGGCCCCGTCGATCATCGCGCGAGCTTCAAGCGCGCCGAGGGTCAGCTGACCTATGCCGTCAGCTGGGGTCCGCACACGCTCAATCTGCACGGTCGCGGCTTGGTGGCGCAGCAGCCCGAGGACTCGACGCAAGGGCCGTATTCGCTGGGCGGCTTCCAGCAGCTCTCGGGCTACAAGCCCGGGCAGTTGACAGGCCAGGCGCTGTTGTTCGGTCGTGCGACGTACTACCTGCGCGTGACCCAGGCACCGATTCTTTCGCGCGGCATCTTCCTCGGCGGCTCACTCGAGGCCGGCAACGCCTGGCAGCATGCGCATGACGCCAAGCTCGGCGATCTGCGTTTTGCTTCGAGCTTGTTCGTGGGCACGGATACCGGCCTCGGGCCGCTCTATCTGGCGCTGGGCCACGCGCCGCAGGGCGGCAACGCGGTCTACCTGTTCATCGGACGGCCTTGATCAGCCCGCGGGATCTGACTCCTCAGCCGGTGCGACATAGTCGACCATCTCAACCTTCGGCGCATTCAGCACCCACTCGCGCAGGATCTGCGCCACGTCGCCGACGCCCTGCTTCTTGAGCGCCGAGAACAGCGTGACCGAGATGTCGGAATCGTCGGTGGCCAAGGTGCCGAGGAATTCCTGGCAGGTCGCCAGCGCCGCGTTCGCTTCCTTGCGGTTGAGCTTGTCGGCCTTGGTCAGCAGCACCAGCAGCTTGATCTCGCCGGTGCGCACGCGCGCGGCCACGAACTCGAGCAGTTGCGTGTCCAGATCGGTCAGGCCGAGGCGCGAATCGACCATCAGCACCACGCCCGAGAGGCTGCGGCGCACTTCCAGGTAGTCGGCCATCACCTTCTGCCAGCGCACCTTGGCGGCCTTGTTGACGGCGGCATACCCATAACCGGGCAAGTCGGCGAACAGAGCGTCAGGCGCGTCCTTCGGGCCGAGCTCGAACAAATTGATGTGCTGCGTGCGGCCCGGCGTCTTGGACGCAAACGCCAAGCGCTTCTGCTGCGCCAGCGTGTTGATGGCCGTGGACTTGCCTGCGTTCGAGCGGCCCACGAAAGCAATCTCGGGCAGCTCGTTCGAGGGCAGATGGATCAGCTGACTGGCCGTGGTCAGGAACCTGGCCGTGTGGGTCCAGCCCAATACCTCCTTGTCGGAGGGCGCCATATCAGGGGAATCGCGGGGCTCGAGGGGCATGTGCCGACCCAGTTTGGTGAATTGGACATTGTAAGATCGGCGAGTTACGCCTACAGAAATCTATAAATCCATGAAGACAGCTGCTCTGGTGTTCTCGGCTTCCCTGCTTGCCTTTTCCGCGCTTTCGGCCATTGCGGCCGAGCCGGCTGCTCCGGTCAAGCCGGACCTGGCCAAGGGTGCCGCCATTTCCGCGCAGACCTGCGCCGCCTGCCACACCTCGGACGGTTCGCGTGGCGCCGCCACAAATCCGATCCTGCAGGGCCAGCATGTCGAGTACCTGGCCAAGCAGTTGCACGACTTCAAGGATGGCAAGCGCAAGAACGCCGTGATGACCGGCATGGCCGCGCCGCTGTCGGACGACGACATCCGCAACGTGACCGCCTTCTACGCCTCCAAGCCCGCGACCAAGCCCGGCGCGGCCAAGAACAAGGATCTGGCCACGCTCGGCGAGAAGATCTACCGCGGCGGCATCGCCGATCGCCACATCGCCGCCTGCGCCGGTTGCCACAGCCCCACGGGCGCCGGCATGCCTGCGCAGTACCCGCGCATCGGCAGCCAGCAAGGCGACTACCTGCTCGCCCAGCTCAATGCCTTCCGCAGCGGCGCACGTGCCAACAACCTGGTGATGACCGCCATCACCGAGCACATGACCGACAAGGAAATCGCCGCCGTGGCCGATTACATTGCCGGCCTGCGCTGAGCCGCCCACTCCTGCGAGAATGACGAAGGCCGGTGCCACCGCACCGGCTTTTTTTTTGATCTCTCACGGAAGTCGATGAACCCAAGGCGTCATGACGAGCACCTACTCCAAAGGGGCGCGTCCGCGTCTTCATCGTCAGCTCTGGACACCGAGTCGGTGAAGTTTCCCCCTTGATTCATGATGTCTGCTGAACGCCTTGCCCCCCGCCCCTTCAAGGAACTGATCGACCTGCTCTCGTCGATGCGGTTTGCCATCACGCTGCTGACGGTGATCTGCATCGCCTCGATGATCGGCACGGTGGTGGAGCAGCGCCAGCCCTTCGGCGACTACGTCAACCAGTTCGGGCCCTTCTGGGCGGCATTCTTCGGCAAGGTAGGGCTGTTCACGGTCTATGGCGCCTGGTGGTTCGTGCTGATCCTGGCGTTTCTGGTGCTCTCCACCAGCCTGTGCATCGCGCGCAACGCGCCCAAGATCGTGAAGGACCTGCGCAGCTACAAGGAGCATGTGCGCGAGCAATCGCTGCAGGCGCATCACCACAAGGCGCTCGGCGAACTCCCGGTGGCCCCGCTGGCCGCGCTGCCGCAGATCTCAAGCCTGCTCGATCAATTGGGTTGGAAAGCACGTGCGCAGATCCGCCAAAACGGCATCATGGTCGCCGCGCGTCGGGGTGCAGCCAACAAGATCGGCTATCTGTGTGCGCATAGCGCCATCGTGCTGATCTGCCTGGGCGGCCTCTCCGACGGCGACATGATCCTGCGCGGGCTGATGCTCATCCAGGGCAAGACGGTCTACTCCGGCAGCGGGCCGGTGCTCGAAAAGAACGTGCTGCCGCCCGGCAACCCGAGCTTCCGCGGTTCGATCGAGGTGGTCGAAGGGGCCCATAACGGCACGGCTCAGCTGAGCCTGGCCGATGGCGTGGTGCTCCAGCAATTGCCCTTTGACATCGAGCTCAAGAAGTTCACGGTCGATTTCTACACGACCGGCATGCCCAAGCTCTTCGCCAGCCAGGTCGTGCTGCATGAACACGGCACCGGCGCCACGACGGAAGCCACGGTCAAGGTCAACGAGCCCCTGATCCATGACGGCATCGCGATCTACCAGAGCAGCTTCAGCGATGGCGGCTCCAACCTCAAGCTGACCGCCGAGCCGATGGGCCCCAAAGGCGAGCCTTTCCAGATCGAGAACCATGTCGGCGGCAATACCCGGCTCAACAGCGACGAGCAGGCCCTGACGCTCGAGTTCACGAACCTGCGCGTGATGAACGTCGAGAACCTCGGCAAGAACGACGCCGCCGGCACCGACGCGCGCAAGGTCGACTTCGTCAGCTCGCTGCAAAACCATCTGGGCAGCGGCGCCAAGGGCAAGGGCAGCAAGGAACTGCACAACATCGGCCCCTCCTTCAGCTACAAGCTGCGCGATGCGGCCGGCCAGGCGCGTGAGTACAACAACTATGTGGCGCCCGTCGAGCTGGATGGGCAAACCGTCTTCCTGGCCGGCGTGCGCGACACGCCGGCCGAGGAGTTCCGCTACCTGCGCATCCCGGCCGACGATCGCCTCTCGATGGACAGCTGGCTGCGCCTGCGTCGCGCCTTGGTGGACCCCGAACTGCGCGACCGCGCCGCACGCCGCTACGCGCAATCGGCCACACCGCCGGACAAGCCGCAGATGCTGCCCGAGCTGACCGCCACCACGCGCCGCACGCTCGGCCTGTTCGCGGGCGTCGAGGGCGTCAAGCGGGGAGACAAGCTCACGCCGGGCGCCTCGGGCGGCCTGCCCGCGCTGTCCGATTTCGTCGACCAGGAAGTGCCCGAGAAAGACCGCCAGCGCGTCTCCGAGGTGCTGTTGCGCATCCTGAACGGCAGCCTGTTCGAGCTGCTGCAGATCAGCCGCTCGCAGGCCGGGCTCGATCCTGCGCCCGTTGACGCCGCGACCCAGAAGTTCATGATCCAGTCGGTACTGGCGCTCTCGGACAGCATGTACTACCCGGCGCCGGTGCTCTTGCGCCTCGACGACTTCAAGCAAATCCAGGCCAGCGTCTTCCAGGTCGCGCGCGCGCCGGGCAAGAAGATCGTCTACCTCGGCGCAGCCTTCCTGATCATCGGCGTGTTTGCGATGCTGTTCGTGAAGGAGCGCCGTGTCTGGATCTGGCTCGAACATGCGCCCGGGCATGCCGATGCCACCCGTGTCCGCATGGCCTTCTCGAGCACGCGAGAATCCCCGGATACCGTTGCTGAATTCGAGCAGCTTCGCGCCGCTCTGTTGAAGGAAGAAGGTCCCCCATGAATACAGCCAGCATTGCCCTCGGTCGCCGCGGGCCCCTGAGCCAGCGCAGTCTCACCGACTGGCTGTTCGCGGCCTTGGTGGCCGCCGGCGTGGTCATGGCGTTCACACGCTACTCCGCTGCGATGGACAGTTATGAGCGCGGCATTCTCGGCGCCGCCGCCGTGGCCTTGGTCGCGTTGGGCTGGACCTGGCGTCCGCTGCGCCTGCTGGCGGTCTGCAGCGCCGCTGCGGCACTGCTCGGCATCAGTCTCTACAGCCAGCATCCCGGAGCCTACGGCGCCGATCTGGGTGCGGCCGAGCATGTCTTCCTGCTCAAGTACATGCTCTCCAGCCAGAGCGCGATCCTGTGGATGGCGCTGCTGTTCTACATGAGCACCGCCTTCTACTGGGGCGGCTTCCTGACCAAGCGGGGCGAGGCCAGCGCGGCCGAGGCCATCGGCTCCAAGCTCGCCTGGGGCGCCGTCTTCATGGCGCTGACCGGCACGCTGGTGCGCTGGTTCGAGAGTCACCAGATCGGGCCTGACATCGGCCACATCCCCGTCAGCAATCTCTACGAAGTGTTCGTGCTGTTCTCGTGGCTGACGACGACGATGTATCTCTACTTTGAAGACCGCTTCAAGACGCGCGCGCTCGGCGCCTATGTGCTGCTCGTCGTCTCGAGCGCGGTCAGCTTCCTGCTCTGGTACACGGTGGCGCGCGAGGCGCAGGAGATCCAGCCGCTGGTGCCGGCCCTGCAAAGCTGGTGGATGAAGATCCACGTGCCCGCCAATTTTGTCGGTTATGGCAGCTTTGCCTTGTCGGCGATGGTGGCCCTGGCCTATCTGCTCAAGACCGCGCCCACGCGCAAGCTGACCATCGGCCTCGTCGCCATTCCGGCTGGCGTGGTGGTGGCCATCTTCGCCACGCGCCTGTTTGCCGGCCTGCCGGCCACGGCTGTCAGCGGCCTCGATGCCTGGGGCGGCAAGCTCGCCGGGCTGACCGTCTTCTTCGGCCTGTGCGTCATGCTGCGCCAACGCATGACGGCGCGCCTGCCCGAGCTCGTGACGCTTGACGACCTGATGTACAAGTCCATCGCGATGGGCTTTGCCTTCTTCACCATCGCCACCATCCTCGGCGCCCTCTGGGCCGCCGATGCCTGGGGCGGCTACTGGAGCTGGGATCCGAAGGAAACCTGGGCGCTGATCGTCTGGCTCAATTACGCGGCCTGGCTGCACATGCGGCTGATGAAGGGCCTGCGCGGACAGGTGGCGGCCTGGTGGGCGCTGGGTGGCCTGGTGGTCACGACTTTCGCGTTTCTCGGTGTAAACATGTTCCTTTCCGGCTTGCACTCCTACGGCACGCTGTAAGGTTGCGGGCTGTGGCCGCGACGGATGGCCATCACGGAGCCCCAGCCATGCATTTGATTTCCCGCCCTCTCGATTCTGAAAACGAAGTCACGCCGCGCGCGGTCTATGAATCGCGCCGGCGGCTGCTGACCGGCGCCGCCGCCCTCGCATTCGCGCCCGGCGTGTTCGCGCAAAGCGGCAAGCTGCCCAAGCTGCCGTCCGTCAAGAGTGCTGTTCCCGGCGCGCTCACGATGGAGAAGGTCAACAGCTACCAGGATGCGACCAGCTACAACAACTTCTACGAGTTCGGCACCGACAAGGCCGATCCCGCGCAGAACGCGCACACGCTGCGCACGCGGCCCTGGACCGTCTCCATCGAAGGCGAATGCGCCAAGCCCGCCACGCTCGATATCGACGCGCTGCTGAAGCTCGCACCGATGGAAGACCGCGTCTACCGGCTGCGCTGTGTCGAAGGCTGGTCGATGGTGATTCCCTGGGTCGGCTACTCGCTGGCCGAGCTGATCAAGCGTGCTGAGCCCACCTCGAAGGCCAAGTTCATTGAATTCACGAGCCTCGCCGACCCGCGCCAGATGCCCGGCGTGCGCTCCGGCGTGCTCGACTGGCCTTACGTCGAAGGTCTGCGCATCGACGAGGCCATGCATCCGCTGACGCTGCTCACCTTTGGCATGTATGGCGAGGTGCTGCCCAACCAGAACGGCGCGCCGGTGCGCGTCATCGTGCCCTGGAAGTACGGCTTCAAGTCGGCCAAGTCGATCGTCAAGATCCGTTTCGTCGAAAAGCAGCCCACCTCGAGCTGGACCAAGTCCGCCCAGCAGGAATACGGCTTCTATTCCAACGTGAACCCGAACGTGGACCATCCGCGCTGGAGCCAGGCCACCGAACGCCGCATCGGCGAAGGCAGCGGTGGCACCTTCGGGCAGCTGTTTGCCAAGCGCCGCCCCACCTTGATGTTCAACGGCTACGAGGCGCAGGTCGGCCAGCTCTACGCGGGCATGGATCTGAAAAAGAACTACTGATGCGTTCGCCGTTCCTGCATCCGGCAGCCAAACCGCTGCTGTTCCTGCTCTGTTGCCTGCCGATCGGCATGCTGGTCTGGAAGCTGTTCAACAACCAGCTCGGCGCCAACCCACAAGAGCACCTGATCCGCTCGCTCGGCGACTGGACGATGCGCGGCGTCTGGCTCACGCTGACCATCACGCCGCTGCGCACGATTACCCAGCAGCCGGCGCTGGCGCGTTTCCGGCGCATGCTGGGCGTGTTCAGCTTTGTCTATGGCAGCCTGCATCTGCTCGCGTACTCGCTGTTCGACAAAGGCTTTGACTTCACCGATATCGCGCACGACATCGCCAAGCGTCCCTTCATCCTGATGGGCTTCACCGCCTGGCTGCTGATGCTGCCGCTGGCGGCCACCAGCTTCAACCGCGCGATCAAGGCGCTCGGTGCCAAGCGCTGGCAGGGGCTGCACAAGCTGGTCTATGCGGTCAGCGTGATCGGGTTGATGCACTTCATCTGGATGCGCGCGGGCAAGCACAATTTCGCGGAACCGGCGGTCTATGGCACCCTGCTGGCGGTGCTGCTCGGCTGGCGCGTCGTGCAGCGCTTGCGTCGCTAAAGAAAAGCCCGCAAACCGAGCTTGTCGGCATTGCGGGCCTGGGGGGGCCGACGCGGCGGCAACGCCGCGTCTCAGCGATCACCGCGTCAAGCTGACCGGCGACGGCGTGCACAGAGGCCGAGGGCCGTGAAGCCTGCCAGCATCAGGCCCAAGGTGGACGGCTCCGGCACTGCGGCAATCGAGATGCCGTCGATGTTGAGGACCGCCGGCGTCAGGCCCGGGGTGGTGCCCAGGAAGGCCGCTGCGAACGACAGTGTCTGCGAGGTGCTGGTCGCCACAAAATTGAGCTTGCTTTGCGACCACACGCCATCAGCATCCGTCGGACCGGGGTAGACCGTATTGCCATTCAGCGTGCTCGAACCAAACCCGACCTGCCAATAGGCCGAGACCTTGGGATCGGAGTTGTAGTTGGCCATTGAATAGAAGCTGATCTGATAGGTCTGGCCGATCGTCAGGTTGTTCACGGTCTGAGAGATGCCGCCGGCAGCGACCATGGGCGTTCCGTTCCACAGGTGCCCGACCAGGTACTGGCTGCCCCAGTACTTGCCGCCATCAGGGCTCGCGATAGTGAGAAGGCTTGACCAGGATTCACCGCCAGGAACGAGAAGATTCCAGTTGTCCGGGTAGACAGAGAAATCCATCGCACCATCGGCCGTCTTGCCGTGGTTGGTTTGCTGCTCGAGGCTGCCGTTGATGATGCTCGGGTCTGCGCTGGCCCATGCCGGTGCCATGAGGCAAGCCGCCGCGAGTGCGGTCAGGCCAATGTTGAAGTTGCGCTTGAAGATTTGCATGGCGGGTTCCTTATTGCTCTTGCCTTGATCGGGGGGATGGATGCGCAGGCCGCGGGGCAAGCGACACAGAGCCGAGGTTAGTGTGAAGACCCCGGAAAAGGTGCGTTCACCATCGCTTGGCTTAGGGGGCAGCGACCACAGAATGAAGCATGCATTGATGCAGATCTACCGTTCGCGGCGGATCCGCTCTTGGTCCGTGGGGGATACGAGGTACCAAAGCGTTCGCCGTTTTTTCACCGGCGAGTTGCGGCGCACCTCCGCGTGGGTCAGCAAGCACAATTCCGCGGAAGCGGCGGTTTATGGCGGCCTTCTGACGTCGTTACCGGGCTGGCGGATCGTGAAAAGGCTTCAACAGGGATAATCGGGAGTTTCCCAAAGCGCCTGCCCATGCCCTCCAGCCAGCCCACGATCGTTGACATCGCCATCCTCGGCGGCGGCCCCGCAGGCTGCTCGGCCGCCAGTTGGCTGGCGCAGCTGGGTCAATCGGTCGCCCTGATCGAGCGCGCGCCCGAGCTGTGCGCCAGCCTCACGCCGTTGGCCTATGCGCAAGGCTGGGTGCTGGGCGAGCCGGGCCAGACACTCGCCGATGTGGGACGCCGTTATGCCGCGCATATCGCCGAAGAGCGCTCGGTGAGCGTCTTCACCGCGCAGACTGCCAGCAGCATCGACTGGCAAGCCGGCGTCTGGCATCTGCAACTGGCGGAGCAAGCCGTCCAGGCTCGCAGCCTGCTGATCGCCACGGGCCTGCGTCCGCGCCGGCCCAGCCTCTTCTTCCCGGCTGAAGGCTTTGGCCGTGTGATGGACGCGCTGACGCTGACGGCCAGACGCGACGCATTGCCGCGCGGCCGCATCCTCTTGCTCGGCGGCGGCGACAACGCGGTTGAAAACGCCCTGCATCTGAAGCGCCTCGGCCACACGGTGACGATCTGGTCGCGCTCCGACTGGCGCGCGCAAACTCACTTCACGAACCAACTGGCCGCTGACTCATCCATTGTTCAGCGCCCCGCCACGCCGCTGCCGCGCAGCGTGCAGGCCACGAACGACGGCGTACGCGTGCACTCGGCGGCCTTTGGCGAAGAGCATTTCGACCACGTGGCCGTGCTGCTCGGCTATGAGCCGACGCCCGAAGCCTGGCAGCTCGCGGCTGACGCCTTGCAGCGTGCCGGCATCAACACACAACGCTTTGTTGAAGACCCGGCACACGGCCTCTTCGTGGCCGGCGATGCCAACCAGCGCCAACATCCCAGCGTGCAGACCGCGCTCGGCGACGGCGTGAACGCCGCCAAGCGCATCGAGACCTTCCTGCGCAACGGCCCCGAGGCCGCGCCGCGCCCGCGCAACGAGCGCCAGGTGATTCATATCATCGGCCTGCGCATCGGCGCCAATCTCGGCATCCTCGACTTCGAGCGCGAAGGCCCGCAGCCCATCCAGGTCGATGCCGAAATCAATCTCGGCCCGCAGGCCCTGGTCTCGCGCGACTCCGACATCGGTCACGTGCTCGATTACCGCCGCATCCGCCAGATCATCATCGACGAATGCACGGCCGAGCACACCGACATCCTCGAGGCCCTGGTCGCCAAGCTCTGCACCCGGCTGATGAAGCTGCCGGGCGTGAAGGGCATCCGCGTCAAGGTCAACAAGCTTGAAATCTTCCCCGACTGCCAAGTCGCAATCTCTGCCGAAACTGGCAACTGGTGACACCATGACGATCGAACTCCTCTCCCCTGAAGCCGAAGCCAAAGCTGCCGAGAAGAAGGCAGCGCATGAAATCAACAAGCTCTCGAAGCGCCTGCATCGCCAGGTCGGCCACGCGATCACCGACTTCAACATGATCGAAGACGGCGACAAGGTCATGGTCTGCCTGTCCGGTGGCAAGGACAGCTACTCGATGCTCGACATCCTGCTCAACCTGCAGCAGCGCGCACCGATCAAGTTCGAATTGATCGCGGTGAACCTCGACCAGAAGCAGCCCGGTTTCCCCGACGAGATCCTGCCCAACTACCTGAAGGAACGCGGCGTTCCTTTCCACATCGAGACGCAGGACACCTACTCGATCGTCAAGCGTCTGATCCCCGAAGGCAAGACGACGTGCAGCCTGTGCTCGCGCCTGCGCCGCGGCATCCTCTACCGTGTGGCTGAAGAGTTAGGTTGCACGAAGATCGCGCTCGGCCATCATCGCGACGACATCGTCACCACGCTGTTCCTGAACATGTTCTTCGGCAGCCGCATGAAGGGCATGCCGCCCAAGCTGGTGAGCGACGACGGCAAGAACGTGGTGATCCGCCCGCTGGCCTATGTGCGCGAGCCCGATCTGGCCGCCTGGTCCGCGCATCGCGAGTTCCCGATCATTCCGTGCAACCTCTGCGGCAGCCAGGAAAACCTGCAGCGCGTGCAGGTCAAGGCCATGCTCAACGACTGGGACAAGAAGTTCCCCGGCCGCATCGAGAACATGTTCACCGCGATGGGCAATATCGTGCCCTCGCACATGATGGACAAGAAGCTCTTCCCGTTCACCTCGATCAAGGCCACGGGCGCGCCGGTCGAGGGCGGCGATATTGCGTTTGATGAGGACGAAGCCTGCGGCACGCCGGCCCCTTCATCTGTCATTCAACTGACGCGCAACTGAGCTTTGCACGCGGGTAACAACTCCGGGCCACAATGACTGCACGCAGTCACTCAAGATCGGAGACCGCCATGGAACGTCGTCATCTCGTGCTGGGCCTCGGCGCCCTGCCTTTCCTGGGCCTCGCTGCTTGCACCGGCCCCTACAACGTCACCGCTGACGTCTCCAGCTTCGGTGACTGGCCGGCCGATCGAACCGGCGGCACCTACAGCTTCGAGCGGCTGCCCTCGCAGGAGAAATCCAAGACGCAGGGTGCTCTTGAAGATGCGGCGCGCGAAGCGCTGGAACGCGCCGGCCTCAGGCCCGCTGCGGAAGGCGCGGAGGCCGATGTGACCGTGGCCCTCGGCATGCGCTACGGCATCAACGAAGCCGCCCCGTGGGACGATCCGCTGTGGTGGCGCTGGCATGCTGGCTTCGGCTACTGGCGCCGCGGCGGTGCCTGGTGGGGTGGCCCTGGCCCTTACCCCTGGGGCTATCGCGATGTGCGCTACTACCGCGAAGCGGCCGTGCTGCTGCGCGAGCGCAAATCGGGCAAGCCGCTTTACGAGGCGCATGCCTGCAACGACGGTATCACCATGGGTGATGACGAGTTGCCCAAGGCGCTGTTCCTCGCCGCGCTGGCCGAATTCCCCAAGACCGAGGGCAAGCCGCACCGTGTCAGCGTGACCATGCCGGGGCGCACACCAACACCCGCCAAATAGGCCCCCAAGGCCGACGAAATACGTCGTCCGCCCCCCCGAGGGGGATGAGCAAAGTGGCAAAGCCACATTTGCTCGTGAGCCCGTGATAATCGCGCCACGAAGCTAACCAACGCCCGGCCTCGCCGGGCTTTTTTCCTCATGGCGCTGAACATTGTCATCATGGCCGCGGGCAAGGGCACGCGGATGAAATCGAGCCTGCCCAAGGTGCTGCACAAGCTGGGCGGTCGAGCTCTTCTCCAACACGTGATCGACAGCACCGGGCCGCTGAAGGCCGAACGCTGCATCGTCATCACCGGCCACGGCGCCGAAACCGTGGAGGAAGCGGTCGGCTCCGCGGCGCAGTTCGTGCGCCAGATGCCGCAGCTGGGCACCGGCCATGCGATCCAGCAATGCGTGCCGGTGCTCGGCGACGCTGAAGGCAGCACGCTGATCCTCAGCGGCGACACGCCCTTGATCGCCACCGCCACCACTCAAGCGCTCGTGCAAGCCAGCGGCGGCGCGAAGCTCGTGCTGCTGACGATCGACTACGCCGACCCAACGGGTTATGGCCGCATCATCCGCGACGGCGAAGCGATCAAGGGCATCGTCGAGCACAAGGACGCGACACCGGAACAAGGGCAGATCCGCGAGTGCTACACCGGCATCATGGCCGCGCCCACGCAGGCGCTCAAGCGCTGGGTCGGCCAGTTGAAGAACAACAACGCCCAGGGCGAGTTCTACCTGACCGACATCGTCGCGATGGCCGTGGCCGAAGGCGTGTCCGTGGTCGGCGTGAAGGCGCAGAGCGAGACCGAGGTGCTGGGCGTCAACAGCCCGCTGCAACTGGCCGAGTTGGAGCGTCGCTTCCAGCGCGACCAGGCCAATGCCCTGATGGAAGCCGGCGTGCGCATGGCCGACCCGTCGCGCTTTGATCTGCGCGGGACGCTCAGTTGCGGCCAGGATGTCGAGATCGACGTCAACTGCGTGTTTGAAGGCCGGGTCAGCCTCGGCGACGGCGTGCGCATCGGCGCCAATTGCGTTGTCCGCAATGTGAGCATTGCAGCAAACGCGCGCATCCATGAGTTCACCCACATCGACGGCGAGAAGCAAGGCGCCAGCGTCGGTGAAGGTTCGCTGATCGGCCCCTTCGCACGGCTGCGTCCAGGCGCTCAGTTAGGCGCCGAGGTCCACATCGGCAACTTCGTCGAGGTCAAGAACTCGACGCTCGCCAACGGCGCCAAGGCCAACCACCTCGCCTATCTCGGCGATGCCACGGTCGGCGAGCGCGTCAACTACGGCGCCGGTTCGATCACGGCCAACTACGACGGTGCCAACAAGCACCGCACCGTGATCGGCGCCGATGTGCATGTCGGTTCCAACTGCGTGCTGGTCGCGCCGGTCGAGATCGGCGCGGGCGCCACCATCGGCGGCGGCTCGACGATCACCAAGGCGGTCGAAGCCGGCTCGCTGGCGGTGGCGCGAGGCAAGCAGGTGGCCATCAACGGCTGGACGCGGCCGGTCAAGAAAAAGTAATCGACCGACGCGAGCGGCCGATCAGGTCACCGGCGCCGGGTTGAACAGGACCAGCGCGTTGTGCAGCTTCCAATGCTCGGCCCAGGTTTTCTTGCGGCCGCTGGCCACATCGAGCAGGAGGCGGAACAGCTCCCAGCCGGTTTCCTCGATCGTGGCCTCGCCATCGGCGATGCGGCCGGCGTTCACGTCCATCAGGTCATGCCAGCGACGCGCCAGATCGCTGCGCGTGGCGACCTTCACGACTGGGCATTCGGCGAGGCCGTAAGGCGTGCCGCGGCCGGTGGTAAAGACATGCAGGTTCATGCCCGCGGCCAGTTGCAGCGTGCCGCAGATGAAGTCGCTGGCCGGCGTGGCCGCGTAGACGAGGCCGCGCTGATCGCGGCGCAGCTTTTCGCCGGGCGCCAGCACATGCGAGATCGGCACGCTGCCGCTCTTGATGATCGAGCCCATCGCCTTCTCGGCGATGTTGGAGAGCCCGCCGGCCTTGTTGCCCGGCGTGGTGTTGGCCGAGCGATCAACACGGCCGCGGTCGAGATAGTTGTCATACCAACCGAGCTCGCGCACGATGGCTTCGGCCACCTGGGTATCGGCCGCGCGACTGGTCAGTTGCTCTACGGCATCGCGCACTTCGGTGTTCTCGCTGAACATCACGGTGGCACCCGCGCGCACCAGCAGATCGGTGCAATAGCCGACGGCCGGATTGGCGGTCACGCCCGAGAAGGCATCGCTGCCGCCGCATTGCACGCCGAGCACCAGCTCGCTGGCCGGCACGCTCTCGCGGCGGCGCGCGTTCAAGCGCTCCAGATGCGGCTTGGCGCTCTGCAGGATGTCATCGAGCATCGACATGAAGCCCACGTGATGGTCGTCCTGCAGGCACACGGTTTCGGGTCCCGCTGAAGCATCGCGCTCGTCGGTGATCGGGAAGGAGCCCGGCGGCAGCAGCCGCGCCGGTTGCAGCTTCTCGCAGCCCAGGCTCACCACCATCACCTCGCCGCCGAAATTGGGATTGAGCGAGATGTTCTTCAGCGTGCGGATCGGGATGATCGCGTCGGGCGCGTCGATCGCCACGCCGCAGCCGTAGCTGTGTTCCAGACCAATCACGTCGTCCACATGCGGATACAGCGGCAACAGCTCGGCCTTGATGCGCGCCACGGCCTGCGCCACCACGCCGGCCACGCATTGCACGGTCGTGGTGATGGCCAGGATGTTGCGCGTGCCGACCGAGCCATCGGCATTGCGATAGCCCTCGAAGGTGTAGCCACTCAGCGGCTCCTGCGCGGGCGGGCGCACCGTCGCCATCGGCAGGCCCTCGAGCGCGCGCGCTGCCGGCATCTTCAACAGGCGCTCATGCACCCAGCTGCCGGCCGCGATCGGTTTGAGCGCATACCCGATGGGCACGTTGTAGCGCCGCACCACCGCGCCCTCGGCGATGTCGCTGAGCGCGACCTTGTGGCCTTGCGGCACCTTGTCTCGCAGCACCAGGCCGGCACCGGGCACGCCTTCGGGCAGTTGCGTGCCTTCGGCCAGGCCGCCGTCGTTGGCCACGATCGCGACGTTGTCGTCGGCGTGCATGCGGATCGTCAGGGGAGGTCGCATTGGATTCATGTCGGGATCTTGGTACAGTTCACGGGTGCTGTACGTCATCGCGTTGTCGTACAA
Source organism: Burkholderiaceae bacterium (assembly GCA_036500605.1). Classification (GTDB taxonomy): domain Bacteria; phylum Pseudomonadota; class Gammaproteobacteria; order Burkholderiales; family Burkholderiaceae_C; genus JAFALK01. The sequence goes on along the minus strand of DASYBU010000005.1, from coordinate 375,435 downwards.
CTTGAAATGTAGGCGGCAAAGCCGTCCTGAACTCTAGGGAAACTACTTAACCATGCACGCCACCGCGCCGCGCCGCCGACCCCGGACCCTGGCTCTCGAGCTGGTTGACGGCCTGGGTGAACGCATCCGTGACGGTCGCCTGCGCGTGGGCGACAAGCTGCCCACCGAGGCCAACATCATGGCCGAATTCGCGGTCAGCCGCACGGTGGTGCGCGAGGCGATTTCCAAGCTGCAGGCGGGCGGCCTGGTGGCCACGCGCCACGGCATCGGCACTTTCGTGCTGGGCCCCGGTGAAGGCCCCGCCTTCAAGATCACGCCCGAGCAGTACGGCACCTTGCAGGATGTGATCGCAGTGCTGGAACTGCGCATCGGCATCGAGACCGAAGCCGCCGCCCTCGCCGCCCAGCGCCGCACGCCGGCGAACCTGGCTGTTATGCGCACCGCGCTCGACGCCTTTGCCCAGGCCATCGAGAGCGCCGAAGACTCGGTCCCGGCCGACTTCCAGTTCCACCAGGAGATCGCCCGCGCCACCCAGAACGGCCACTTCATGGAGCTGATGGCGACGCTGGGCAGCCAGATCATTCCGCGCGCCCGGCTCGAGCTTTCCGCCCCGGCGCAGAGCGAGCGCCTGGCCTATCTGCGCCGCGTCAACAGCGAGCATGAGAGCATCTTCGACGCGATCACCAGCCAGGATCCCGATGCCGCCCGCGCCGCCATGCGCACGCACCTGAGCAACAGCCGCGAGCGACGCCGCCGCACGCAGGCGCAGCCGGCTTGAACAAGTCAATTCAATACAGGTTGAACATGGATAGACAGGATGAACAGGATGAATTCAATTCAGTCTTGTATTTATCCTGTGCATCCTGTTCATCCATGTAAAAAATTGACTTCGCGTGTCGAAGCGGGTGTCTAAGTAGTCACCCCAATCTTGTTCAGGCTTGATTTTAGTTGTACGATGACATACAACAAATTGAGCCAATCTTCTTCTTCAAACCATCCCGTCGGAGCCCCACCCATGTCGCCCCAAGAACTCAAGAGCGTGCTTCAAGCCGGCCTGCTGTCCTTCCCTCTGACGGACTTCGACAGCGAGCTGCGTTTCGCCCCCAAGCCCTATGCCGATCGCCTGGAGTGGCTTCAGCCTTTCGGTGCCTCGGCCCTGTTCGCGGCCGGTGGCACGGGTGAGTTCTTCTCGCTCGAGCCGGGCGAGTACAGCGAGGTGATCAAGGTCGCGCTCGACACCTGCCGCGGCCGCACGCCGATCATTGCCGGTGCCGGCGGTGGCACTTCGCTCGCGATCAAGTACGCACAAGAGGCCGAGCGCCTCGGCGCGCAGGGCATCCTGCTGCTGCCACACTACCTGACCGAAGCCAGCCAGGCCGGCCTGGTCGCGCATGTGGAAGCCGTCTGCAAGAGCGTCAAGTTCGGTGTGATCGTCTACAACCGCGGCGCCTGCAAGCTCACGCCCGCCAGCCTGCAAGTGCTGGCCGAGCGCTGCCCCAACCTGATCGGTTTCAAGGACGGCTTCGGCGACATCGAGAAGTTCGTCGCCATCCGCCAGACCCTGGGCGAGCGCTTTGCCTATCTGGGCGGCCTGCCCACGGCCGAGCTGTTCGCGGGCGCGTACAAGGCGATGGGTTGCCCGGTCTATTCCTCGGCGGTCTTCAATTTCATCCCGAAGACGGCGATGGAGTTCTACCGCGCTCATGCCAGCGGCGACACCGCCACCTGCGACCGCCTGATCCGCGATTTCTTCCTGCCGCTGATCGCGCTGCGCAACCAGGGCGAAGGCTATGCGGTCTCGATCGTGAAGGCCGGCGCCACGCTGGTCGGGCACGGCGCCGGCCCCGTGCGTCCGCCGCTGTCGGACATGCTGCCGGCTGAAGTCGAGCAGCTGCGTGCCCTGATCGCCAAGCTCGGCCCGCAGTAAGAGAGGCTCGCATGAGCAGTTCCTCCACTCCGGTGATCACCGCCCTGCGCGTGATCCCTGTCGCGGGCCGCGACAGCATGCTGCTCAACCTGAGCGGCGCGCACGGCCCCTTCTTCACGCGCAACCTGCTGATCCTGACCGACAGCGCCGGCAACACCGGCGTGGGCGAAGTGCCCGGCGGCGAGAAGATCCGCAAGACGCTCGAGGATGCAGGCGCACTCGTCGTCGGACAGCCCATCGGCGCCCATCAAGGCTTGCTGCGCACGGTGCAGCAGCAGTTCGCTGACCGCGATTCCGGCGGCCGTGGCCAGCAGACCTTTGACCTGCGCACCACCATCCACGCGGTCACGGCCATCGAGTCGGCACTGCTCGATCTGCTGGGTCAGCATCTGAACGTTCCGGTAGCGGCCCTGCTCGGCGAAGGCCAGCAGCGCGATGCCGTCGAGATGCTCGGTTATCTGTTCTACGTGGGTGATCGCAACAAGACCGATCTGCCCTACGACAGCGAACCTGACGCCGACAACGACTGGTCCCGCCTGCGCCACGAAGTCGCACTGACGCCCGAAGCCATCGTGCGCCTGGCCGAAGCCACCTACGAGCGCTACGGCTTCAAGGACTTCAAGCTCAAGGGCGGTGTGCTGCGCGGCGACGAAGAAGTCGAAGCGATCCGCGCACTGCATGAACGTTTTCCCGAGGCACGCGTCACGCTCGATCCGAACGGCGGCTGGCTGCTCAAGGATGCGATCCGCCTGATGCAAGACATGCACGGCGTGATCGCCTATGCCGAGGACCCCTGCGGTGCGGAAGACGGCTTCTCGGGCCGCGAGGTGATGGCCGAGTTTCGCCGCGCCACCGGCCTGCCCACGGCGACCAACATGATCGCGACCGACTGGCGCCAGCTCACGCATGCGCTGTCCCTTCAATCGGTGGACATCCCGCTGGCCGACCCGCATTTCTGGACGATGGCCGGCTCGGTGCGCGTGGCGCAGACCTGCCGCGATTGGGGCCTGACCTGGGGCTCGCATTCGAACAACCACTTTGACGTTTCGCTGGCCATGTTCACGCATGTCGGCGCCGCCGCGCCCGGCCGCGTCACCGCAATCGACACGCACTGGATCTGGCAGGACGGCCAGCGCCTGACCAAAGAGCCGCTGCAGATCCGCGACGGCCAGGTGCAGGTGCCGAAGAAGCCGGGCCTGGGCGTCGAGCTCGACATGGTCGAGGTCGAGAAGGCCCATCAGCTCTACAAACAGCATGGTCTGGGCGCGCGCGACGACGCCGTGGCCATGCAATATTTGATTCCCGACTGGCGCTTCAACCCGAAGCGCCCGGCTCTCGACCGATAAGGAAACCCATCATCATGTTCAAGAACTTCATCGGCGGCGAGTGGCTGGAAGGCCCCAAGGTCAGCCGCAACATCAACCCGTCGAACACGCACGATGTGCTCGGCGAGTACGCGCAGGCCGACGCTGCGCAGACACTGCAGGCCATCACCGCCGCGCAAGCCGCCTTCCCGGCCTGGAGCCTGTCCACGCCGCAGCAGCGCTTTGACATCCTCGACGCTGCCGGCTCCGAGATCCTCGCGCGCCGCAACGAGCTCGGCGACCTGCTGGCGCGTGAGGAGGGCAAGACGCTGCCCGAAGCGATCGGCGAAGTGGCCCGCGCCGGCTACATCTTCAAGTTCTTTGCCGGCGAAGCGCTGCGTCCCGGCGGCGAGGCTCTGGCCTCGGTGCGACCTGGCGTGGGCGTGGAAATCACGCGTGAAGCGCTCGGCGTGGTCGGCATCATCACGCCCTGGAATTTCCCGATCGCGATCCCCTCGTGGAAGATTGCACCGGCCCTGGCCAATGGCTGCTGCGTGGTCTTCAAGCCGGCCGAGCTGGTGCCGGGCTCGGCCTGGGCGCTGGCCGACATCCTCTCGCGCAGCGGCCTGCCGGCCGGCGTGTTCAACCTGGTGATGGGCCGCGGCTCCGAGGTCGGCGCCACGCTGCTGGCCGATGCGCGCATCGCTGGCATCAGCTTCACCGGCTCGGTGCCGACGGGCCAGAAGGTCGCAGCGGCTTGTGTCTCGCGCATGGCCAAGTTCCAGCTCGAGATGGGCGGCAAGAACCCGATGATCGTGCTCGACGATGCCGACCTCGGCGTGGCCGTCGGCGCCGCGATCAACAGCGGCTTCTTCTCGACCGGCCAGCGTTGCACCGCTTCGTCGCGGCTGATCGTGACCGAAGGCATCCACGACCGTTTCGTGGCCGCGATGGTCGAACGCATGAAGACGCTCAAGATCGACGACGCGCGCAAGTCCGGCACCGACATCGGCCCCGTGGTGGACCCGACCCAGCTGGGCCAGGATCTCGAGTACGTGAGCATCGCCCAGGCAGAAGGCGCGCGCCTCGCCCACGGCGGCCAGGCCATCGAGAAGAGCAGCGACGGCCAGCCCGGCTACTACATGGCGCCGGCCCTGATCACCGAGACCAGCGCGCAGATGCGCATCAACCGCGAAGAGGTGTTCGGCCCCGTGGTCAGCGTGATGCGTGCCAGCAATTACGAAGAAGCGCTGGCGATGTCCAATGACACGCCGTTCGGTCTCGCCGCCGGTATTGCGACCACATCGCTGAAGTACGCGACGCACTTCAAGCGCCACTCGCAGGCCGGCATGGTGATGGTCAACCTGCCCACTGCCGGTGTTGACTATCACGTGCCCTTCGGCGGCCGCAAGAGCTCCAGCTACGGCCCGCGCGAGCAGGGTCGCTACGCGAACGAGTTCTACACCACCGTCAAGACGGCTTACACGCAAGCGTAAATCGAACGACTCAACAAGACTCGCGCAAAACTCGCACCAAGCCGCGCCAGACGGCAGTGCTCCACGCCTCATTCCCCTTCAGGAGACAAGCATGAACACTGCCAGCGCGGCCCAGCCGCTGCCCGACAGCGCCGCCACCTCAGAATCAGCCGCCGCACAGGCCACGCGCACCCGCAAGCGCTACATCGTGCTGGCGATGCTGTTCCTCGTCACGACGATCAACTACGCCGATCGCGCGACGCTCTCGATCGCCGGGCCGGTGCTGTCCAAGCAGTTGGGCATCGACACGGTCACGATGGGCTATGTGTTCTCGGCCTTCGGCTGGTCCTATGTGATCGCGCAGTTGCCGGGCGGCTGGCTGCTCGACCGCTTCGGCTCCAAGAAGGTCTACGCGTACAGCATCCTGCTGTGGTCGGTGTTCACGATGCTGCAAGGCGGCATCAGCTTCCTGACCGCGACGGCGGGCACGGCGGTGGTCGTGCTGTTCGCCTTGCGGCTGCTGGTCGGCGCGGCGGAAGCGCCCTCCTTTCCCGGCAACGGCCGCATCGTGGCGGGCTGGTTCCCGGCCAATGAACGCGGCACGGCCTCGGCCATCTTCAACTCGGCGCAGTACTTCGCCACCGTGCTGTTCACGCCGCTGATGGGCTGGATCACGCACACCTACGGCTGGCCTTCGGTGTTCTATGTGATGGGCGCGCTCGGCATCGTCTTCAGCGGCTTCTGGCTCAAGCTGGTCTACAGCCCCAAGACGCACCCGAGCATCAACAAGGCCGAGCTCGACTACATCGCCGAAGGCGGCGCGCTGGTCAATATGGACCAGAATCTCGGGCAGAAGACCAAGGCCACGGAAGCGCCGAAGTGGAACTACATCGCGCAGCTGCTCAGCAACCGCATGCTGATGGGCGTCTACATCGGCCAGTACTGCATCACCACGCTCACCTATTTCTTCCTCACCTGGTTCCCGGTCTACCTGGTGAAGGAGAAGGGCATGTCGATTCTCACCGCCGGCTTCGTGGCCGCCTTGCCAGCGATCTGCGGCTTTGCGGGCGGCGTGCTGGGCGGTTTGATCTCTGACTTCCTGCTGCGCCAGGGCAAGTCGCTGACCGTGGCGCGCAAGACGCCCATCGTGGTCGGCATGCTGCTGTCCACCAGCATGATCGCTTGCAACTACGTGGAGAGCTCCACGCTCGTGGTCGCCATCATGGCCTTCGCCTTCTTCGGCAAGGGCCTCGGCGCCTTGGGCTGGGCCGTGGTGTCGGACACCTCGCCCAAGGAGATTTCGGGCCTCAGCGGCTCGCTGTTCAACACCTTTGGCAACACCGCCGCGATCACCACACCGATCGTGATCGGCTACCTGATCAAGGGCACCGGCTCCTTCAGCGCCGCGCTCGTCTACGTGGCGGCCAACGCGCTGGTTGCGGTGTTCTGCTATCTGTTCGTCGTGGGTGAGATCAAGCGCTTCGAGTTGAAGAAGATCTGACGAAGAACTAACTGGTTAGGATGGCGTCATGAGTCTGCCCGCACACCAACTGTCGATGACCGTGTTGATGACGCCCGACATGGCCAACTTCGCAGGCAATGTCCACGGCGGCACGATCCTCAAGTTCCTCGACCAGGTGGCCTACGCTTGCGCAAGCCGTTATGCGGGGCGCTATGTGGTGACGCTGTCGGTCGACCAGGTGATGTTCCGCCAGCCCATCCATGTGGGCGAGCTGGTGCACTTCATGGCCACGGTCAACCACACGGGCACCTCGTCGATGGAGATCGGCATCAAGGTGCTGACCGAGAACATTCGCACCCAGGCCACACGCCACGCCAACAGCTGCTTCTTCACGATGGTGGCGGTGGACGACGAGCGCAAGCCCGTGGCCGTGCCGCCGCTGGTGCCGGGCACGCCCGACGAGCTGCGCCGGCACGCGGCGGCCGAGGTGCGCCGGCAGCAGCGCCGCGAATTCAGCGAGCGGACCAAGGCGCCCTGAGGGGAATCCCACGCGGCCCGCGTGACTTCGGCCACGCCCTAACCCTTGAATCAGGGGACAGTCGCGGCGGGCCGGCGGGGTACAAACTCGTCCATGCAAGACAAGCCCCCTTTCTCCGACACCGAGCCCGATTCGCAATTTGGCAGTTCGAGCTATTCGGCCGAGTCGATCTTCCTGCCCGACAGCGGCTGGGGCTTGCTCAACCACCTCCACGACATCGAAGCACGCGAAATCCGCCGGGCACGCACCGAACTGCACCAGCGACGAGCGCTGGATCATGTGCTGATCGAGGACACCTGGCCCGACGAGGACGCCGAGCTGTTCCCGTCACCTCGAGGCGACTTGCACTGATCAAGCAGCTCGGGCCGCGCGAAACGCGGCCTCGACGGCCCCGACAAGCCACATCGCCGCACGGTGATGGGATACGGAATCCGAGGGCAAGGTCAGGTTCTGCCCGTGCGGCGCCGCCGGCGGAACCGAGAACCACTCGGAGCTGTCGGCCTCAAATCCATCGTCAAGACCTCCATCACCTGTCACCTGTCACCTGTTATCTGTCATCTGGCCTACAGCTATCGTTTTCGCGCATTGCCGGCTCCGGCCGGCGCCTGCAAGCTGGGCGCTCCGACAAAAGGAGCCCTCGCATGAAGATCCTCAAGTTTCTGCTTGGCCTGATCTTGTTGCTGTGCCTGATCCTGTTCGGCGGCGGCATGTTCCTGTCGCCCCACTATGCAATCGCGCGCAGCCAGCAGATTGCCGCCACGCCCGACAAGATCTACCCGCTGATCGCCGGCCCGCGGGCCTGGAAGGGCTGGAGCGCCTGGAACAAGCGCGACCCGAACATGGCGGTCGAGTACAGCGGCCCCGAGGTCGGCGCCGGTGCCGTGTGGGCCTGGAAGAGCAAGACCGAAGGCGACGGCCGCATGACCTTCACCGCCGTCACGCCGCCCAACAAGGTCGACTACGAACTCTTCTTCCCCGACTTCAATTCCACTTCGACCGGCAGCTTCACGATCGAGCCCAAGGACGGCGGCAGCCTCGTGACCTGGACCATGAACGGCGACATGGGCAGCAACCCCTTGCAGCGCTGGATGGGCCTGTTCATGAACAAGTTGGTCGGGCCGGACTTTCAATCGGGCTTGCTGGGATTGAAGGCGCTGGCCGAGGCCAAGACGCCTTAAGCGACGCCCAAGGGTAGACCCGGATTCGGGTCCGATCCTGCGCTTATGATGCGGGCTCATGCAAGAGCCCCGCATCCAACAGCAATTTTTCGAAAGCGCCGACCTGCTTTACCAGGTGGCCGAATCGCTCTCCCGCCCGCTCGACGCTGCGGCGCAGATGCTGGTCGACGGCATCACCGGCGGCAATCGCGTGCTGTGCTGCGGCCTCGGGCTTTCGAGCCTCGATGCGCGCTACATGGCCACGCTGCTGCTGGGCCGCTTCGAGCAGGACCGCCCCGGCCTTGCCGCGCTGGCCCTGACCGAACAGCCCGAACCCGCGCGCCAAGTGCTCTCGCTCGGTCATCCCGGTGATCTGCTCCTGCTGCTCGACGCGCACAGCGCCGGTGCGGCTGCCCTCAAGCCCGTGCTCGAAGCCGCCCATGCGCAGGACATGAGCGTTATTGCCCTGACCGGCGGCATGGAAGACGATCTGCGCACCCTGCTGCACGATACCGATGTGCAAATTCGCGTGCCGGCCACCCGGGCCGCGCGTGTGGCCGAAGCCCAGCGCCTGCTGATCCACTGTCTTTGCGATGCAGTCGATCTGCAATTGCTGGGCACCAACGAATAGGACTCCCGACCATGAAACGCATTGCTCCGCTGACCCTCGTCCTCCTCGCGGCATTGGCCAGCAGCGCCTGCGCGCCGATCATCGTCGGCGGCGCCATGGTGGGCGGCGCCCTGATGGCCACGGATCGCCGCAGTTCGGGCGCGCAGGTCGATGACCAGGCGATTGAAGTCAAGTCGGGCTTGCGCATCCGCAACGAGCTGGGCGACAAGGTCCACGTGAGCAGCAACAGCTATAACCGCGTGCTTCTGCTGACCGGCGAAGCCAACTCCGACGCCGCGCGCGAGCAGCTCACCACCATCGGCAAGGGCGTGGACGGCGTGCAGGACGTGATCAACGAAGTGGAAGTGATGCCGGCCAGTTCGCTGGGCAGCCGCACCAACGACGCGTTGATCGCCACCAAGATCAAGGCCACCCTGGTCAACACCAAGGATCTGGTCTCCAGCGCCTTCGACGTGATCGTCGAACGCGGCAATGTCTACCTGATGGGCCGGGTGACCCAGCGCGAAGCCGACCGCTCGAGCGATCTGATCCGCACGATCGAAGGCGTCAAGAAGGTGGTGCGCTGCTTCGAGATCGTGACGGAAGACCAGCTCGACCAGATTTCGCCGAAGCCGACCAAGTAAGCGGCCAACCCAGCGACGAAGCAAGCAAGGAAAAAGGGCGTCAGCTCGAACGCGCAGCCTGCCGGCGCCGAGTGGTCGGCACCGCCTTTTCTTTCTCGGCGAGCTGACCCGTCACGTACTTGTGCAAGACGCTGGCGATCAAGGTCTGGTAGGGCATGCCCTCTTCAAGGGCCTTGGACTGAATGTCCAACAAGTCGAGCGATGACAGGCGAATATTGACTCGCTTGTCCTTGACCGCCGTGGCTCGAGCCGCCGCGCGCATGCGCTGCAACTCCGCCTTGCTGGCGGACGGTTTCAGCTTGCCCGCCTCGTAGGCTTCGAGAACTTCAAGTTCATACGGATCGAGCTTAGACATCGTCAGACTCCTTCGCGATGAAGTCGCGCGTGGCCTTGCGGCTGGGGATGATGGTCTTGAGGAAGAAATGGTCGGCCTCTTCAACGAAGGGCACCAGATAGGCGTAGCCGGCGACTTCAACGACCATGATTTTCTGCCTGGGGTATTTCACGGCGTTCGGGTGCGAGACAGTCAGTCCGCGCATTGAGCGCCAGGCTCGTCCCCAGCTCCCGCCTGAAATCCTTCACGCCCTCGAAGCCGAGGCTGCGGCAGAAGCGGATCACTTGCGGCTGGCTCACGCTGGCATGGCGTGCCAGCTCAGCGGTGGGTGAGCGCAGCACGGCGCTGGCATCGGCCAGCACCAGATCGGCCACGCGGCGTTCGCTGCGGCTCAGGCGCTCGTAGCTGGCGCGGACCAACTCGCTGATGCCGTCACCACGACGTTCACTCTGCTCGCGCCAATGGCTGGCGAGCGCACGAGCAGCGCCGTCGAAACAAAGCGTCAGCTGCGGCGCCTGCTCGGCCCAGCAGGCAATCGCCGGTTGCGGCGCACGCCCGCCGAGCAATCGCTTGAGGCGCGGCTCCCAGGCGTAGTCGCGCAGCACGCCGCGCATCTCCTCCCACGCGCCGCAGAGCAGCACGCTGCGCTCACCGGCCAGAGCAAGCAGGGCGCACAGCGTCGCCAGCGCGCCGCAGACCAGCGAGCAGGCGCGGCGCGCCAAGGCATCGTGCGGCGCGAGGGCCAGCAGATGCTCAGCCGTCAGCCACGGCGATTCAGCGCGTTGCTCGGCGCGGGCCAGGGCCTGGTAGGCACGCATCAGGCCTTGCGGGCCTAACAGCTGACCCAAGCGCCACAGGCGCCCTTCCTCGCGCGCTTGATCGACGAGCAGCGCCTCATCCTCATCGAGCGGGCTCAAGGGATGTTGCAGCAGCGCGTTCAGGGCTGCGGGCGGCTGGCCGTCGGCCGTGAACAGCCGCGCTTCCTGATCAGGCTCGCCCCAGCGGCAGAGCAAGGTGGGGGGCGTTGTCGAAGCCGGCACCAGCCAATGCAACAAGGCGGGATCGGCTTCCGGCAAGGCGAGCGCCAGCGCATGACCGGGCTCCAGCGCCAACAGCGTCTGCAAATCCAGGCGGCGCCGCAAGACCTCGACATCCCCAAGGCGCGCCGGCACGTCCATCACCAGCGCCACATGGCACAGGCCGCGCGCTTCAGTCCTCAGCGCCGCCGGCAACTGCGCCGCATCGGCCACCGAGCGCAGAGCGGCATGGCTGCGCCGCCCATCGCTGTGCAACTGCGCGGTGTTCAGCCCCCGACCATCCCAATGCGCAAGCAGGCGCGGCCAAGGGCTGTGTTCCGACATGGAAAGATCAGTCAGCCTTGGCGGACTGGAACAGCCCGCTGTAGACCCAGCCATAAGCCGCGATGCCCACATAGCAGATCGCCGGCAGCAGGAAGGAATGTTGCAGGCCCAGGCCATCGGCCATCCAGCCCTGCACCACCGGCAGCACCGCGCCGCCGACGATGGCCATGCACAGCAGGCCTGAGCCCTGGCCCGTATCGGCGCCGAGGCGATGCACGCCCATGCTGAAGATGGTCGGGAACATGATCGAGTTGCACAAGCCCACGAGCAGCAGCGCCCACATCGCGACCGGCCCGTGGCTCATCACGGCGATCAACACGAGCAGCACCGACAGCGCCGCATGCGTGGCCAGCACGCGGCCCGGGCGGAACACGCGCATCGTGAACACGCCGATGAAGCGGCCCACCATCGCGCCGCCCCAGTAGATCGACAGGTACGGAAACGCCTGCGCCGCCGTCATGCCGCCGATCTGCGGATCGGCCATGAAGTTGATCAGCAGGCTGCCGATGCAGACCTCGGCGCCGACGTACAGGAAGATGCCGACCACGCCCCACAGCAGATGCGGGTTGGCGCGCGCGACGGCCCAGGCCGGAGTTGCGGGCTTGTCATGCGCCTCGTCCTCGCCCACTACATGCGGCAGCTTGGCGAAGCCGAAGAACAGCGCCAGCAGCAGCAGCGCAGCGGCAAGCGCGATGTAGGGCCCGCGCACGCTGGCGGCCTGCTCGGCCGGCGTGGCGTTCACGGCCACGCTGAGGATGAACACGCCCAGGCTCGGCGCGATCGCCGTGCCCAGTGAGTTGAAAGCCTGCGTCATCGTCAGGCGGCTCGAAGCCGTGCCCGGATCACCCAGCGCCGCCACATAAGGATTGGCCGCCACCTGCAGGATCGTGATGCCCGCAGCCAGCACGAAGAAGCCCAGCAGGAAGACCGCGTAGCCGGCCGTGACCGCCGGCAGGAACAACAGACAACCGACCGCAGCGATCACGAGGCCCGTGACCGCACCACGCTGATAGCCGAGCCGCTTGATCAGACGACCGGCCGGCAAGGAGACCAGGAAGTAGGCGCCGAAGAAGCAGAACTGCACCAGCATCGCCTCCACGTAGCTGAGCGTGTAGAGCGCCTTCAGGTGCGGGATCAGCACATCGTTCAGCGAGGTCAGCAGGCCCCACATGAAGAACAGCAGCGTGACGATGACCAGCGGCGCGCGGTATGAACCGCCGGCAGCGTTCGCGCTGGCCGCGCTGGCCGTTGTGGGAGAAGCGGAGGATGGGATGCTCATCTGTCTCAGTCTTTCTTCTTGGATACGGGGATCAGGCGGATGGCCTGGCCACCACCAGGCGCCAGAACCAGCGGCAGAGTATCGCCAGAATGGACGATGCGCTTCTCGATCACCAGATCGAGCCGGTGCGCGTTGCGGTAGTCGGCCTGGTCGCCGTCGCGATAAATCTCGGCCTGGTACTCACGGCCGGCATCAAGAAAACTCAGCGGCAATTGCAGCGTTCGCTTCTCGCCATCGGTGATCGCGCCCACATACCAGTCCTCGCTCTTGCGGTCCTTGCGGGCCAGCGCTGCGTACTGGCCGAGCTCACCCTGCACCACGCGCGTAGCCTGCCAATCGGTCGGCACATCCTTGATGAACTGGAAAGCACCGGGGAAGCGCTCGTAGTTCTCGATCAGGTCGGCCGCCATCTCGATCGGCGAGTACAGCACCACATAGAGCGCGAGCTGCTTGGCCTGCGTGGAGTTGATCGGCCGGCCCTTCACGCCTTCCAGGCTCAGCACGCCCGGCGTGTAATCCATCGGGCCGCTGAGCATGCGCGTGAACAGGATCTTGACCTCGTGGTCGACCGTGTTGATCGGGTTGCCCCAGGCGTTGTACTCCTGGCCGCGTGCGCCTTCACGCGAGATCCAGTTCGGATAGGTGCGACGCAGGCCCGTGTCCTTGACGGGCTCATGCGTGTCGATCGCGATGTGATAACGCGCGGCTTCCTGCACCGCCTTCAGGTAGTGGCGCACGCCTTCCTGCGATTCGGTGAAGCCGAAGTGGGTGCTTGAATTTCCCGAGGAGCCAGGACCGGCGAACTGCGCCGTGCCCGCGTCGGTCACATAGCCCGACTTGATGCTGTCCACGCCGAGGCTCGCGTAGAGCTTGTAGCCCGCGTCCATCTGCTGCTCGTAGCGCGCCACATTGCCGCCGGTCTCGTGGTGGCCGATCAGGCGCACGCCCTTTTGCGCGGCGTAGGCGGTGACGGCGGGCAGGTCGAAGTCGGGCGTCGATTTCACGTAGTCGAAGGCCGAGGTGCTCCCAACCCACACGCCGTCCCAGCCGACATTCCAGCCTTCGACCAGCACGCCGCGGAAGCCGTTGCGAGCGGCGAAGTCGATGTAGCGTTTGGTGTTGGCCGTGGTCGCGCCATGTTGCGCGCCGGTGTTCCAGGTCGACTTCTGCAGATGCATCTCCCACCAGACGCCGACGAACTTGCCCGGATGAACCCAGGACACATCGCCTAATTTGTTGGGCTCGTTGAGATTGAGCGTCAGGTTCGATTCGTACAAGCCCGCCGCGTTGTCGGCGATCACGAGCGTGCGCCACGGCGTTGTGAAAGCCCCTTTGCGCTCGACCGCAGCGCCCGTGGCGCTCGGCACCAGCTGCGCACGCAGCTTCTGGCCCTCGACCTTGCGAATCCACATGCTTGAGTAATCCACCAGCGCCGCCTCATGCAGCGCGATATGAACGCCGCTCTGCGTGCGGATCGTCAGCGGCGTGTTGGCCAGGCCGATCTCGGCGACCGGCGTGTGCTGCACCTCGCTCTCGAGCACGGGCTTCTCGCCCGCCGTCTGCCACCAGGCGGTGGCCGGCTCGGCGATGTCGAACTCGGTCAGCTCATCGCTGATCTTCGTGACCGGCAACAGCGCCTGCTCGGGGATCTCGTAGCGGAAGCCAAGGCCGTCATCAAAGACGCGGAAGCGCAGGTTCATGCGCCGTCCGGCCGGCGTTGATTGCTGCAGTTCGACGAAGAGTTCGCGGTAATGGTTGCGCACGAAACGGCTCTCGCCCCAGGGCTGTTCCCAGGTGTCGTCGTGCTCGCTGACCGTCTGCTTCAGCAGCTTGAAACCGCCGTCGAGCTGGTGCGCGTTGGTCAGCAGAAAACCAAGCCGTGAAGCGCCGATCACCGGCTTGCCGGCGCGCTCGACGCGGTAGCTCAGGCGCCCCTCAACATCGGCCTGCACGGCGACGCTGAGGCGCTTGTCGGGCGAGCTGACCGTGGCCAGCGTTTCATCGGCTTGCGCGGCTGAAACACCGAGCAGCAGCGTCAGCAGGAAAACTTTCAAGACATGCATGGAGCGGGATCCTCTAGAGCGGGCGCGGCGCAATTCGCGGCGATGTAGTCGGCATGGCTGGGGATCTGCTCCACGCAGCGGCCGATGACGGTGTGGACGTCGGTCAGGTAGGCGGCGATCTCGGTTTCGTCGAGCGCATCGGCCAGCGGGTGATAGCCACGGGCCGCGACGCGTTGCCCGTGCAGCACCTGCAGCCAGCCCACCTCGGCAAACAGCTCGTCGGCGTGCCGCACGATTCTGCCGTTAGCGCGGTACTGGTCAAGCTTGGCCTGCAAGCTCGCGGGCACCTCCATCGAGCGGCAATGCTGCCAGAAGGCGCTGTCCGTCCGCTCGGTGGCGTGATAGTGCAGGATCAGGAAATCGCGGATGCGCTCGGACTCGAAATCGCACTGGCGGTTGAACTCGTTGATGTCCACCGCGTCAAAGCCCGCATGCGGGAAGTATTGGATCAGCCGCGCGATCGTCGACTGCACCAGATGGATGGCCGTCGACTCCAGCGGCTCCATAAAGCCGGCCGAAAGGCCGATCGCCACGACATTGCGGTTCCAGACCTTGCGGCGGCGCCCGCTGTTGAAGTGCAGCACGCGCGGATCGGCCAGCGCCTCGCCGTCGAGATTGCGCATCAGCAGGCCGGCGGCCTCGTCGTCGCTCATCGCCGAGCTGCAATAGACATGGCCGTTGCCGGTGCGGTGCTGCAGGCCGATGCGCCATTGCCAGCCGGCCGGCCGCGCCGTAGCGCGTGTGTAGGGCGGCAGCTCCTTTGCGCGCGCGCTCGGCACGACGACAGCGCGGTCGCAAGGCAGCCAATGGCCCCAGCTCTCGTAGCCGGTGTGCAGCGCCTGTTCGATCAAGAGGCCGCGGAAGCCGCTGCAATCGATGAACAGATCGCCCTCCACTTTCTCGCCGCCTGCCAGGCGCACCGCTTGCACATGCCCGCTCTCGGGATTGAGCACGGCGTCCTGCACGCGCGCCGCGATTCTCTGCACACCGAGACCTTCGGCATGCCGGCGCAGAAAGCCCGCATACAGCCCCGCATCGATATGAAATGCATGGTTGATCTCGGCCAGCGGCGAAGCGCCGTAGCTCGCATCGGCGCGCATGAAGCGATTGGCGCGCGCCGCCGTCGCATTGATCGAGCAGGCCCACAGATCGGGCGCCTTGCCGGCCTGCTGCATGCGCTGCCAGTAGTGGTGAAACGGCAGGATCGTGCTCGCGTGGCCGATCGTGCCGAAGGCGTGCATATAGCTGTCGCCCAGACGCGCCCAATCGCGGAACTCGATGCCGAGCTTGAAGGTTGCCTGCGTCTCGCGGATGAAGGTGTTTTCGTCCACCCCGATCAGCTTGTTGAAGAGCTTGATCATCGGGATCGTCGACTCACCCACGCCGACGGACGGGATGTCCGGCGCCTCGATCAGCTGGATCGTGTAGCGGCCGTTCGTGACCTTGGCCAGCGCGGCGGCCGTCATCCAGCCGGCCGTGCCGCCGCCCACGATGATGATCGTCTTCAGGTTCTGTTGTTGCATCGCTGCCTGCTCCCGCGATTCTTATTGGACAAAGACGCGCCAGCCCCAGGCCGGCAAGCTCAGCGCCGCGCCTTCCACCAGCGTGACTTCGGCACCGCTGTCGAAATCATGGAACCGGCCGACAGGGCGCGGCCCCTTCAGATGAACTTCGCGAGTCTGCCCTGAGAGGTTGAAGACCGCCACCACTTTGTCTTGGCCCAGCGCGCGCACGAAGCTCAGGATCTGCTTGGGCGCGTCGTTAGGCACCGGCTCCATCATGCCGCCGTACTGGCCGTTCCAGAGCGCCTCGTTCTGCTTCTTCAGCGCGATCAGGCGGCGGTAGAGCTGGCCTTCGGGCGCATCGTGCGTCCAATCGATCGGATCGCGTTCGAAGAAGGCCAGGCGCCGGTGGTTGCCGGCCTCCTGGCCGTTGTAGATCATCGGCATGCCTTCGCTGATGAAGGACAGCACGGCGATGCAATCGGCGCCCGCGCCGAAGATCTCGTATTCGGTGCCTTCCCACGCGTTCTTGTCGTGGTTGGTCGTGTAGAGCATGCGGTAGGCTTCACGCGGGTAGTACTTGCGGTTCCAGGCGTAGTACGGGTAGAGCGCGGTCGCGTCGGCATGGCCTTCGGCAATGCGCTTGAGCTCGTCCCACCAGCTCCAGGCGTAGCTGGCATCGAAAGCGCGCGCGTGCATGTCGCGGCCCTCCCATTCGGCCAGCATGAAGACGGGCTTGAGCTTGCGCAGCTCGCGCGTGGCGTTCTCCCAGAAGTCGAGCGGCATCAGGCCGGCGGCATCCACGCGGTAGCCATCGACACCGAACTCGCGCACCCAGTACAGCAGCGACTCGGTCATGTAGCGGCGCAGCGCGGGCTTGTCGTAGTCGAGGTCGATGATGTCGTCCCAGTCGTACCAGGGCGTCGGGTGGAAGCGCCCGTGCTCATCGCGGGCGTACCAGTCGGGATGCTGCTGGACCAGCACGTTATCCCAGGCGGTGTGATCGCCGACCCAGTCGAGGATCACATGCAGGCCGAGCGTGTGGGCCTGCTGCACGAAATGGCGGAAATCCTCGGCCGTGCCGAGCTCCGGGTTCACCGCGCGGAAATCGCGCACGGCATAAGGGCTGCCGAGACTGCCCTTGCGATGCACCTCGCCGATCGGATGGATGGGCATCAGCCAGAGAATGCCGACGCCGAGGGTCTTGAGTCGCGGCAGTTGGGCCTCAGCAGCGCGCAGCGTGCCTTCGGGCGTGAACTGCCGCGTGTTGATCTGGTAAATGGTCGCGTTGCGTGTCCAGTCAGGGTGCTGGATGTGGACGTACGGTTGCGGCTGGTAGGGATCGGTGGCCGCCATTGAAGGGGCGACCAGCATCAGCCCGAGCATCAGCAACGTCGAGAGTTTCGCAAGAGACATCGTGAGGAGGTACGGCAAGAGAGAGGGAACGCGCGGCCGGTGTGGGCCGACCGCGCGTGGATGCGGCTAGCGAACCATCAATACTTGTAGTTCAGCCCCAGGCGATACGTCTTGCCGTACTTGACGCTGTTCGTGATCACGTTTGGATCCGAGGTGAACTCACGGAACGGCGTGTTGGTCATGTTGTGACCCTGCAGCAGCACCGACAGGCCCTTCAACCAACCCGACTGGAACTCGTAGCCGGCCTGCATGTCGACGATGGTCTCGCCCTTGATGAAGGTGAACTGCGAGTCACTGCGGTAGTCGAGGATCTGGCCGATGAAGCTGGTGCGCCGGTGCGCGGCCCAGGCCAGCTGGAATCCCTGGGCCTCGTAGTAGAAGCGCAGCGTCGTCACGTTCTTGGACAAACCGGGCAGACCGATCGTCGCCACCGAACCCGCGAACACCGGGCCGTTCTCCGGTGACACGAAGCCGCTGGTCGGCAGCTTGACCGAGCTGTCGGAGAACGAGTAGTTGATCGTGCCGCCAAAGCCGTCGAGGTATTTGGTGAACATGCCGAAGGGCAGGTTCGCCGTGACCTCGAAGCCGTGCAGATTGCCGCCCTGCCCGTTGGTGGGCTGGGTCAGGAAACCTTGCGTCGAACCGGCATAGGGCCCGGTCGCCGGCAGCGGCGTGTTCGGGCCGACATAGGGCCCGAAATCAAACGGACGCGGTGAGTTGATGATGTAGTTGTCGAGCTTCTTGAAGAAGGCGGCCAGGCTGATGTAGCCGTGGCGATCAAAGTACTTCTCGTAGGACACGTCGAGCGCCAGCGCCTCGTAAGGCTTGAGCTTCGGATTGCCCGCAAAGCCCGTCAGTGCCGGGGCCTGCGCGCTGGCCGACTGGACCTGGAAGTCCATGCTCGCCTTCATGTCGTCGAGGTTGGCCCGCGCGAGCTGCTTGCCCGCACCGAAGCGCACCAGCTGCTGCGAGCCGACGTCGAAGGTCAGGTTCATGCTCGGCAGGAAGTTGGTGTAGCTGGTGCCATCGGTGCGCACGACAAAGGGGCAGGTCGCCAGCGTGATGCCGACGCAATTGGCCAGGTCCACCTGATTGCCGGTCGAGTTCTGCTGCGTGTGCACGACCTGCATGCCGATATTGCCGGTGTACGGAATGCTGCCCAGCTTGCCGGCCAGATCGGCCATGCCATAGGCGGTGGTGTTCTTCTCCGTCACGGTCCAGTTGCGCGAGAGCACCGTGCCATCGACCCAGGGAACGATGCCGTAGATCGAGCCCAGCGTGCCGGTCGGATCGAAGGACGCGACCGGGATGCCCGCGGGGCCCGCCAGGGCGGTGTCCGAGCCCGGCATCGTCGCGCTGGCATAGCCATCGCCATTGAGCACGTACAGACGCCCTTCGTCGCCGGTGCGGGCCTTGTCCCGCTTGCTGAAGTAGACGCCGACATGGCTGCCCACGACGGGGCCCCATTCGAAATCGCTGTGAGCCGTCAGGCGTACGCTGTTCACCGTGTCGGTGATGTTGGGCAGGCTCACGTAGCCGGCCTGCGGGCTGTTCACGCCACCGCCCCAGCCATCCACGTCGGTCAACACGGCCACATTGCGGTCTGCGTAATTGAGGCTCGGCGTGTACTTCACGTCGGCGAAGTTGCTGCCGTTGAAGCCGGTGTAAGAGATCGAGCCCAACGCGCTGGCCGGCGTGTTGCCGGGCTGGCCTGCGGTGGTTTCGTAGTTGCTGAGGTTCTTGACGCCGCGCGAGTGCGAGACATCGCCCTCCCACCGCCAGTCACCGGTGCGCAGCTCGCTGTTCAGGCCCAGGGACAGCAGGCGGTCCTTGTTCGAGTACATGTGGTTGCGCACGTCGGCCTTGTAATTGCTGACCGTGCCGGAGGTGGCGATGCCGTTGCTGACGGTGGCGTTGCTCAGCTCACCGTTCGGATCGTACACACCGGTACTGCCGGCGACGGAGCCTTCGATGCCTGTGAACTTGGTGCTCTCCGAGCCGCGCGACCAGAACACATCGGCCGTGGTCTTGAAGTTCTCGCTGGGCTTGTACTGCACGGTCAGCGTGGCGCCGTCGCGTTCGCTCTTGCGGTGCGAGGTGTCCGACTTGAAGCCGCTGGGCACACCCGCTGTCGCGTCGCCGTTGCCGTAGGTCAGTTGGGTCACCCCGCCGCCCCAGCTGTCAAAGGTCAGCTCGCCGCCGTTGTCTTCCTTCAGGCGCGTCAGGCCCACGGCCACGCCGAGGGTCCGGTTGGCGAACTGGTCCACGTAGATCAGGCCGGCACGATGGCCGCTGCCGGGCAAGGCGCCGGAGTCTTCGCCGATGCGCTCCTTGCGCGCGCTGACCGCGATCGTGCGCTTGCCCAGGTCGAGCGGGCGGATCGTGTGCATGTCGATCGTCGAGGCCAGGCCCTGGCCCACGAGCATCGCGTCAGGGGTCTTGTAGATCAGGATGCTGCTGGTCAGCTCGGCCGGGAAGAGATCGAACTCGGGGCTGCGCGCATCGCTGGTGGACGCCTGCTCGCGACCGTTCAGCAGCGAACCATTGAACGACGGCGACATGCCGCGCACGCTGACGGCCGTGGCCTTGCCGTTGGTCTTGTCGCGCTGCGTGGAGACGCCGGACACGCGGCCCAGCGATTCGGCCACGGTCACGTCGGGCAGCTTGCCGATGTCTTCGGAGGACACGGCCTCGACGATCGAGCTGTTGTTGCGCTTGGCGTCGATCGCGTCTTCAACGCCGCGGCGGATGCCGGTGACAACGACGGTTTCAAGCGTCGAGCTCGGCGGCGTGGTGTCGGTCTGCGCATGCGCGGCCTGGGCACCCATCAGCAGCAAGGCGCAGGCCTTGGCCACGGGCAGTGGGGAAATACAGCGACCGCGCAGGCGTGGCAGGCGGCGCGCTCGTGCTGCATGAGCATGAGTCATGGGGTTTGCCTCTCGATGTTTTAATGATTTGGATCCGTGTTCTGCGCGGTCCGGACAGCTCGCAAACGAGGCCGGACAAGACAGACGAGCGCAATGCTCTGGGTCGAGGAGGCCAGCGTCAATCGGGAGCGAGAGCCGCTGAAGAGAATCTGAAGGTTCCTTGAAGACGGACTACAGCCGGCCTGAATTGAGAGCGCTACTTTTGAAGGAAGTCTGAAGAAATCAGCGCAAGCACGGGGTGATGCCGCGCGGCCCGAACGCTAGACTGAAGCCCGTGAAGATCTATCTGGTTGAAGACGATCTGAACATCGGCCAGGCCTTGCTGACCGTGTTCAGGGACGAGGGGCACGAGGTCGTCTGGGTACGCATGGCCCAGGACGTGGTGACGCGCCTGCAAGCCGAGCCGGCCGATGCGGTGCTGCTCGATCTGGGCTTGCCCGACGGCGACGGCAACGAACTGCTGACGCGCATCCGCGCAGCCGGCATCAACGTGCCGGTGCTGATCATCACGGCGCGCGACGGGCTGCAGGACCGCATCAAGGGCTTCAACAACGGCGCCGACGATTACCTGATCAAGCCCTTCGAGATCCCCGAGTTGCTGGTGCGCCTGCGCGCGATCCTGCGCCGCAGCGGCGCGCCCAGCGAGGCCGAAGCGCTGTGGACCTGCGGCCCGCTGACGCTCGAGGAAAAGCGCATCCGTGTGACGCTCGACGGCGCGCCGATCACGCTCTCAAAAACCGAGTTCGCGCTGCTGCTCACGCTGATGAAGCAGTCCGACCGCGTGCTCACGCGCGTGGAGCTCGAGCGCCGCGTGCTGCCTTTCAGTGACGGCGCCACGCTCGACGTGCACATCTCCAATCTGCGCAAGAAGATCGGCGATGGCTTCATCCGCACGGTGCGCGGCGTTGGCTACATGATCCACCGTGAAATCGCGCGCTAGCCAATCCTCGCTGTTCCGCCGCCTGATGCTCGGCTTCACGGCGGTGACCGTGCTCGCCGCGCTGGCCGGTCTCGTCTACGTGGTGGCCGAGGCCAAGGTCTCGCAGCGCACGCGCACCGCTTCCGAGAACCAGGCCCACGCGCGCGAGCTGCTGCTGCACTTGGTCGAGATCGCCGACAAGCCGGAGCGCATCCGCGCCGCCGCACAGGCCATCGAGGATGCGCGCGCCGAGATGTTCCGCGAGCTCGACTACCACTCGCATGTGCGCATGCGCATCTGGCAGCACGGGCAACTGCTCTACAACTCGCTGCCCGCGCTGCCCGACAAGCTGCCGCTGATCGGCAATCTCGGCAATCTCGGTGACAGCGGCGAACATGAAGGTTATGCCTGGGCGCAATCGATCCAGCAGGACGCGGCCACCGGGATCAAGGTCGAGCGCAGCCACGAGGTCGACGACGGCTGGATGCTGAGCTTCTCGGGCATCACCTTCCTGCTCAAATCGAATGTGCTGAGCCTGCCCCTCCTGCTGCTGCCGGCCTGGTTGATCGTGGGCATCGGCCTGCGGCCCTTGCGCAGCTTCGCGCAGGCGATCGAGCAGCGCTCGGCGCAAGACCTCACGCCGCTGCCCGCCTCGGGCTATCGCGAGCTGACACCGCTGGTGGATGCGATCAACGCGCTGATGGCGCGGCTGCGCCACCGCATCGAGCATGAGCACCAGTTCATCACCGATGCCGCGCATGAGCTGAAGACGCCGCTGGCGGCGATCCAGCTCAATGCCCATCTGCTGCAGGCGCGCAGCGCCGAATCCGATCCGCAGCGCCATGCCGAGGTCAGCCAGGGCTTGCGGACCAGCGTGGCGCGCGCCAATCACGTCGTGCATCAGTTGCTGGCCTTCGAGCGCGCCAACACCGAGCCCGATGCGCAACCCCTGCCCGAGCTCTCGCTCGAAGTGCTGGTGCGCGATTGCCTGGCCACGGCGGCGCCGCTGGCCCTGCAACGCAATGTCGAGATCGACTTCCAGGCCGGCGATCCCTGCGAGCGCGCGCTGCATCAGGAGAGCCTCTGCGCACTGGTGGACAACCTCGTCGGCAATGCGATCAAGTACTCGCCTGATCATGGGCGCGTCACCGTGCAACTTGAAGCCCAAGGCTCAGGCTGCCGACTCAGCGTGCTCGATCAGGGGCCGGGCATTCCGGCTTCGCTGCGGCAGCGCGTGTTCGAGCGCTTCTACCGCTTGCCCGGCCAGGCGCAGACCGGCAGCGGCCTGGGCTTGGCGATTGCCGAACGTGCAGCGCAACGCAATGCCGCGCAGATCCGCCTCGGCGACGGGCCGGCCGGCGTTGGCCTGCTGGTGACCGTGGAGTTCGCTGGCGCTTTGGCATAGTTCGGTCCATGACCGAAGCCATCACCATCCAGCCTGCGCGCATCCCGCAGGATCTCGACACCGTGCGCACCTTGTTCCGCGAGTACGTGGACGGCTTGGGCGTTGACCTCGCCTTCCAGGGCTTCGAGGAAGAACTGCTCGCGCTGCCCGGCAAGTACGCCGCGCCGACGGGCCGGATTCTGCTGGCGTGGCGGGGCGATGAGCCGCTCGGCTGCGTGGCCGTGCGTCCGCTGGCCGGCAGCGATTGCGAGATGAAGCGCCTCTATGTGCGGCCGGCCGCACGCGGCGAGCAACTGGGCCGCAAGCTCGGCGAAGCGATCTGCGAGGCGGCGCGCAGAGCCGGCTATGAGCGCATGTGCCTCGACACGCTTGCCACCATGCAGGCGGCGCAGGGCTTGTACCGCTCGCTCGGCTTCCACGAGATCGAGGCGTACATCTACAACCCGCTTGAAGGCGCGATCTACATGGCGCGCGACTTGACGGTTAGTTGAGCGTCAGGTGAGCGTTGCCGAGGTGGCGGGCAAGAGGTGCCCGAGGGTTGCATCGCCATAGGTGCGCAGCACCTGCGAGATCACAACCTGGTAGCCCGCCAGCCAGTTGCCCTGCGCCGCCTTGGCTTCCAGGTGGCGCGGATGCTGAACCAGTTGCTGCAGCGCCTCGAGCGACTCCCAGTAGTAGACGTTCGAGACCAGCCCGTTGGCCGGGTTCTCCCAGGCCTCTTCGCCCAGATAGCCTGGGATCGCCTTGGCCGCGCTGGCGATCTCCTGGTCGAGACGATGGAAGGTCTCGTCGAACTGCTTGGTGGCGAAGATGAAGGTCGAGGAATACACGGTGCGTGGCCTTTTCAAGTGCGATGGCAAAGGGCGGTGAACGCCAGCCGCCCATTTCAACAGGTTCCGTACCAGGCATTAGGGATTTCCAGATATTGAAACATCGGTTCATTTTTATACATTACGTGTTTCAAGCTGTGATTCCCTGTCGAAAACCAGCCCTGCGCGCTGCTTCGGCCCAACTACAAGAGCGAGAGACAAATGAGCATTCAGCAGCGATCCATGAGGAAGAATTCCCCCTGGGCGGGCGTCCGGCCTGTCCTGGTGACGATGGCGTTAGGGGCCTTGGGCACCTTGAGCGGGTGTGGCGGGGGCAGTTCAGCACCCTACCCATCCGCCGTCACGAGCGTGACCGCCACCTCCGTCGAGTCCGGCGCGGCGGCCGCGGCTTTCACGCCCGTCGCCGGGTCCAACGGCACGGCGCCCTACACCTTCAGCGTGGACCCGGCCTTGCCGACCGGTATGACGCTCGACGCCAAGACCGGCGCCGTCAGCGGCACGCCGGCCAAGGCACAGGCGCAAGCCCTTTATTCGGTCACCGTGTCGGACGTGAACGCCCACACGGCGATGAGCCAGTTCCAGCTGACAGTCACGCCCGGCGTGGTCGCCACGACGGGCACCGCGACGGTGACGACCACGGCCTACGCGGCCACCAAGTCGGTCACGCCCGTCACCGCATCGAGCGGTACGGCGCCGTACAGCTACAGCGTCAGCCCGGCACTCCCGACCGGCCTCGCGTTCAACACGAGCACCGGCGCCGTCAGCGGCATGCCCACGGTGATCGCGGCGCAGGCGACCTACACCGTGACGGTCAAGGATGCGGTCGCATCCACGGCCACCAGCACCTTCAACCTCGTCGTCAACACGCCGGTGATCACGCCGCTGGCCGCCGCCGCGAGCGTGCCGTCGACGACCCTGGTCACCGGCCCGGCCATCACGCCGTTCACGCCCGTCACGGCCACCGGCGGCTTCGGCTCGCTGGCTTATGTGCTCAGTCCGGCGCTGCCTGCAGGCCTGAGCTTCAACGCCACCAACGGCACGATCAGCGGCGCGCCGACGGTCACCTCGGCCCAGACGAGCTACACGGTCACCGTGACCGACCTGCTCGCCACGAGCAAGAGCGCCGGCTTCACGTTGACCGTCAATCCCGGCCCGATCGCCGCATCGACCGCCGTTGCCAATGTCTCGGCCAGCACGAGCGCAGCACTGACGCCCGTCGTTCCTGTGACGGCCGCCGGCGGTGTGCCACCGTACACGTACACCGTGACCGCCGGTGCCGGCCTCGTGACCGCTCCGGCGCTGACCGTGACCGGCCTGAGCTTTGACAGCAGCACCGGCACGCTCAGTGGCACCACAGCCGCGACGATCGGCTCCGCGCCCTACACGGTCACGGTCACCGATTCGACCTCGGCCACCAGCAGCAGCAGCTTCGAGCTCACCGCTCTGCCCTACGGTTATGTGCTGAGCGGCGGCCTGACCTGGCTGGCACCCGCCAACACGACCGTCCCGCATGCCTACGCGCTGAACACGCTTTGCGTGGGCACGATCAACGGCATGACCGGCTGGCGCCTGCCCACCGTGGTCGAGCTGACCGCGTTCTACGCCGCGACGAAGAACAGCACCGGCACGGGCAACAGCTATCTGGCGAGCCTGGGCTGGAGCACTTCCAGCGCCTATTACTGGGCGTCGGATGCCGGGACCTCGTCGGGCAGCTTCGCGCGGATCAATATCGGCACCGGCTCGAACAGCTCGCAGGGCGCGAGCTCGTCGAACTACGCGACCTGCGTCAGGTAAGGCTGCCGCTATCGGTGCGGGGCCTGGCCCACGACGGCGGCCTGAGGGGCCGTCGTCGCGGGCGGGCTTGCCTGACTGTCCTGACCGTCCCAGGTGCGGCCGCCGGCAGGGCCTTCATCATCGTCGGCGCTGTTGCCGGGTTCGGACTCGCAGGAATGCTCGGCCCGTTGATGGCGCAGATGGACACCACGGTCGTCAACGTCTCGCGCTCCACCATCCGGCTGGCTCGTGAGGAGCCGCGTCAAGGCTTGCGCGCCGGGCCGCCGGCCTTCCAGACGTAGTACAGGCTCTGCCTGAACAGGCGGCCCAGGTTCTCCTCGTTGATCCACGGGTAGCGGCCTCGCACCTTCGAGGCGTAGCGCAACGCGTCAACCTCCGCCCCCTGCATCTGGACCAACTCATACGCCGTCTCGTGGCCGAATTTCATCGCCGCCTGGCAGGCCTCGTTGAGCTCGTCGAGCTCGGCTTCCTTGAGGCGCGGATGCTTCAAGCGCAAGCGCTCCTGGATCGGCGCCAGCCAGCTCTCGCCCCAGTCCATCGCGAGTTCGAGCCCATCGTTCAGCAGCACTTCGCGTGCCGGCTTGGCACGCGAAGACGATGATGATGATGATGAGAGGAGACGACGCCACCAGCCGAACATGATGTCGCCCGGCCTAGTTCAGCGGGAAGCTCGGGCCGGCCGCCTCTTCGCTCGCCAGATGAACCGCGAGCGCGCCCAGCATCTGCGTGATGGCGCGGCTGACCTCGACTGATGAGAGCATCGCCTCTTCCGTCACGCAGGCGCCGAGCAGCGCAAGGCTCGGCGAGGCTTCAACAACGATCCGGGTCGACATGGTTTGCAGGACCTCACGAAGGCTCTCATTCGCATGGCGGGCGCGCGGCGAGGTGTTGACCAGCGCGATCGGCTTGTTGACCGTGCCCTCGAAGCTGACGAGCCAGTCGAGCGCATTCTTCATCACGCCGGAAATGCCGTGAGCGTACTCGGGGCTCGCGATCAGCAGCGCATCGGCCGCCACAACCGCCGCACGGAAATCCTGCACCGCAGCCGGCGGCGCCGTTTCGAGATCCGGGTTGAACAGCGGGATCTCACCCAGGCCGGTAAACACCGTCACCGGCATCGAAGCTGGCGCCAGGCGCGCCGCGGCGCGGCAGAAGGCCGAGTTGATCGAGGCGGCGCGCAGGCTGCCCGAGAGCGCAAGAAGCTTGGTTTTCATGGCGACAATCCACGGTCCCGCAAAGGCGATCCGCAGCTCTTTCCTTTTCTCTTCACCCCATGATTCTCGATTGGTTCTCCCCCGCACAGTGCGTCGGCTATGTGGCCTTCGTGCTCGGCGTGGGGTCATTCCTGCAAACCGACGACCGGCGCTTCAAGCTGCTGATGACGGGTGAGTGCCTGGCCTACATGCTGCACTTCGGCCTGCTCGGCAACCCGACCGCGCTGGCCAGCTCGGCGCTCTCGACGCTGCGCTCGCTGCTCTCGCTGCGCACCCGCTCACTCTGGGTCGCCGCGGCCATCATCGCCGCTAACCTGACATTCGGACTGACCCTGGCACACCGCTGGAGCGACTGGCTGCCGCTGTGCGCCTCCTGCCTGGGCACGCTGGCCCTGTTCACGCTGCAAGGCATCCGCATGCGCGCCGTGATGCTGTGCGGCACCGCGCTCTGGATCGCCAACAACCTGATCGCCGGCTCGATCGGCGGCACCGCGCTGGAACTGGTGGTGGCGGTGGTCAATACTGGGACGATGCTGCGGCTGTGGCGGCAGCAGAAGACGGCCGAGACGACGACGGCGCCACAGTGATCGCGTTGATGGCCCCTGCGAACAGGGCAGCCTGTCAGTTCACGCCCGCGACCGTCGGCTTGCCGCCGAAGCGATAGACCACGCCACCCTTCATCACGAAGCCCACCTGTCCGAACAGTTTCGTGTCCTTCAAGGGATCGCCGGCCACCGCGACGATGTCCGCATAACGGCCTACCTGCACGGAACCGATGCGGTCCGAGGCGCCGATCAGGTCGGCGGCGTTGCGGGTGGCGGTGAAGATCGCCTGCATCGGGCTCATGCCGTTGGCGGTCAACAGGGCGAATTCCATCGCGTGATCGCCTTCGCCGAGGTCGGTGCCGTAGGCGATCTTCACGCCCGAGCGCACCGCCAGCGGCAGGTTCTTCTTGGGCAGCAGATCGTTGGCCAGTTCCTTGGCCGCGGTGCCGGGCGGGAGCAGCTCGGGATGGTCTCGCGCGGCGGCGTAGAACACGTCGTAGACGGTCAAGGTGGGCACCAGGTACGTGCCGTGCTGCTTCATCAGCGCGAAGGTCTCGGCGCTGGCGAAGGAGCCATGCTCGACGGAATCCACGCCGGCCTTGACCGCATTGGCGATGGCGCCATCAGGATAGATGTGCGCCGCGACCTTCAAACCCAGCACATGAGCCGCGGTCACGACCGCGCTCATCTCCTCGTTGGTCATGAGCTGGCGATGCGGATCATCGCCCGTCGAGGCGATGCCGCCGGAGGGCATCATCTTGATCAGGTCGGCGCCGCGGCGCATGTGCTCGCGCACGCGCAGGCGGCCTTGCTCGGGCGTGTCGACCAGGCCGTTGTCCCAGCCGGGGTGGTGCAGATCAGCGTCCAGGCCGTTGTGGGCATCGCCGTGGCCGCCCGTCGGGCCCAGCGGCTCCAGCGCCACCCACAGGCGCGGCCCGCTGAGCTTGCCGGCGTTGATCGCATTGCGCACCGACACGGTCTCGTCGCTGCCGCCCACGTCGCGCGCGCTGGTGAAGCCTTGCTGCAGCATCTGGCGCATGAAGACGGCGCCGTCCAGGGCGCGATCGATATTCGTGTGCGTCAGCCAGTCTTCGACGGCGTTCGTCTGGCTGGGCAGCTTCTCGGAGATGTGGACATGGCAATCGATGAAGCCGGGCATGACCGTCTGCGTGGACAGGTCGATCACCTCGGTTTCAGCATTGGCCGGCGCCACGAAGCCCGCTTCGATCGCGACGATGCGATCGTCATGGATCAGGATCGAGACCTGCTGCCGAGGCGTCGAGTTGACCCCGTCGATCAAGGTGCCGGCGTGGATGACGCTGTCCTTGGCTTGCGCAGGCAAGGCCAGCAGGGCCGCGAGCAAAGGCGCGCAGGCAGATTTCATCGAAGCTTTCATGGATTCAGGCCACCGAGCATTTGCGAACGGTTTCGAGTGTGCGCGTCGTGATGTCCGTGCCGAAGGTGCGCTCCAGCAGCCGCATGAACACGGGCCCGTCCGCATGCGGCACATAGGCCGACAGCACCTCGGTGCCGACCACCTTGAGGATGCTCGCGCCATCCTGCTCGATCGGCATCGGCCCGCCCACGCCGCCGGGGCGGCGCATGAAGGTGATGATGGGCTTGGCGTCTTCGGGCAGGCCGAACTCGGCAAACGGATCGCTGGCGATCAGGTCCTGCAGGAACTGCGTGCGCCGGATCGTCGTGCCGAAGCTGCGGCCGAGCTCGGACTGCATGGCCTTCTCGGCCTTGCGCGCCAGCACATCGAGCGCCGCATTGCGGCTGTTGAACACGACATTGCCGCTCGACAGCAAGGTCTTGACCTCGGTGAAGCCGGCCGCTTCAAAGGCGCGCTTGAGCTCGGGCATCTTGGCGTTCATCGGGCTCACGCCGCGAAGAAAGGCGACGAATCGGGGCATGGTCTGTTTTTCTTGAAGTGATGAGAGAAAGGAGTCGACTCAGACATGCTGGAGCCATGTTGCGGATGATCGCCTCAAAAGCGTCCTGCTTCACCTTGAAATCTTCGAGATCGGCAAAAACGATCATCGCGCGGTCCTTGCCCAGCCATTGGAGGAGCGGGGTGGGGTCTTCCGCGCACAACGCCTGCCGGAACGTCCTTCTCAACCTTGGCGCCTAGGTGCAGCACGATACCGACGCCCTTCTTCATGGCTGAGCAACCGAAGCGAGCGGCGCTAAGCGGCCTGCAAGAGGAACTCGACCTTGACGGCTTCAAACGGAAAGACTACACCGCCACCTTCCGCGCGATCCAGAACACCAGCGTTCAGCAAGGCCGTGACATCGGAATGCACGGCCTTGACATCACGCTCCACGCGACGCGCTGCTTCACGAATGGAAACCGGGCCCGCACCGCAAAGCGCCTTCAGCAACTCCCAACGCTTGGCGGTCAGAACCTGCCACAGCAACTCAGGTGTTGCAAAACTGATGCGCGCTGCTCGTTCGGCCTTGCCGGACTTCCAGGATTGAGCGAAGCCGGCCATCGCGTCCCCAGGCGTTCGAACCTCAAGCACCACTGTTTTCATCATTCCACCTCACTATGTCTGTTTGAAAGTCAGCCATCAATCGGTCGGGTGTGCTGAACCGGTAGCTGTGTTCCTGCGACCCGAAGTGGCGATGGTCGCCCTTCCCAACCTCGTTGTCGTAGCGCACGACGCACACAGAGTCCACAACATAGGCCAGTCGGTACTTGTACTCATGCGTAGAGCCAGGAACAGACGAGGGCACACGCCAGAGGACCAACGCAGCAAAAGACCGGCTCGAATAGACAACCCTCGAGCGCGCAAGCAGCAAAGCCTTCATGTTGGAGATGGTGACAACATGAAATTATGTTGTCAATCACTCCAACACATACCTATTCAGCGATCGCGCGCTTGACCAACTTCACGACTTCATCGATGTCTGACGAGTTGC
This sequence comes from Burkholderiaceae bacterium, assembly GCA_036500605.1. GTDB lineage: Bacteria > Pseudomonadota > Gammaproteobacteria > Burkholderiales > Burkholderiaceae_C > JAFALK01. The sequence continues at coordinate 345,804 of DASYBU010000005.1, read as the reverse complement.
TGAACCGAATCTCAATCCACGGAGAACTCGTCGAGCGCTTGGGATGCTGAAGAGAGTTCGGCGGGTGAGACAAGCCCAGGGATTGGATCACTCGCTTCGTCAGCCGCAGATCCAACTCATGGTCATGATGAAAGTGCGCGAACTCCTTGCCACGATACGCGAGCATCGTGCCGCCGGCGACCGGCGACGGCAGGGCTTCGAGGCCTTCGATCCTGCTCAGCTCGCGCAGCAGTGCTGCCTTGAGGTCGGCATTCAGGTCCGCCACGGCTTATTTCAGGCGCTTGATCAGGCTCGAGGTGTCCCAGCGCTGCCCGCCCATCGCCTGCACATCGGCATAGAACTGGTCGACCAGCGCGGTCACCGGCGCACGCGCGCCGTTGCGGCGCGCTTCGTCGAGCACGAGCCCGAGGTCCTTGCGCATCCAGTCGACCGCGAAGCCGAAATTGAACTGGTCGTCGACCATCGTCTTGCCGCGGTTGTCCATCTGCCAGCTTTGCGCGGCGCCCTTGCCGATCACGTCGAGCACGAGCTTCATGTCCAGGCCCGCCTTCTGGCCGAAAGCGACGGCTTCGGAGAGCCCTTGCACGAGACCGGCGATGCAGATCTGGTTGACCATCTTGGCCAGTTGCCCCGCGCCCGAATCGCCGACCAGCGTGACCGCCTTGGCAAAGGCCAGCGCAACGGGCTTGATCTGCTCGAAGGCCGAGGCGTCGCCACCGCACATCACCGTCAGCGCGCCATTGACCGCACCGGCTTGGCCGCCCGAGACGGGCGCGTCGATGAAGCTCAGGCCGCTCGACGCGGCCAGCGCGCTCAGCTCACGTGCCACGGCCGCCGAAGCGGTCGTGTGGTCCACAAAGATGGCGCCGGCCTTCATGCGCTTGAATGCGCCGTTATCGCCGAGCACCACCGAGCGCAGATCATCGTCATTGCCCACGCAGGCGAACACGATGTCAGCGCCTTCGGCCGCTTCGCCCGGCGTGGTCGCATGCGTGCCGCCGTACTCCTTCACCCAGGCGTCAGCCTTGGCCGCCGTGCGGTTGTAGACCGTCACCGCATGGCCGGATCGCGCCAGATGGCCGGCCATGGGATGACCCATGACGCCGAGGCCGAGGAAGGCCACCTTGCGGGGTGGGACGGGATCGTAGGAGCGGGCGGGTGCGTTCATGCACCGACTTTAATCAATGCGGAGCGGCTTTGGCGATAGAGCGCGATGCGCAGCGGATCTGAAGCCCGCCGCTGTGCTCTATGACTTGCGCGGCTTGCGCACGAGATTGCGAATCAAATACTCGTTGAACAGCGGGACGGTGAACGCGATATCGCCGTGCGATGGGCTGTAGATCATCCCCTTGCTGATGATCTTGGAGCGCCGGGGACCCAGGCTTTGATGGGTCTCTCCGAGTGCCTCCGCAATGTCAGACGACCGATACGGGCCCGGCCCGAGTTGCGCCATGGCGATCACGTATTCGCGTTCTTTCGGGGTGAGCCGATCAAAGCGTACCTTGAAGAAGCCGTCGTCAAGGCGCCGAGTCGCTCGGCCCGCAGCCTCTTGAGCATCCGAGATATCAATTCTGTTTCCCGTGGCGATGTTCCAGCATTGGTATCCCCACTCCTGCAAGAAGTACGGATAGCCTCGGGTCTTTTGATAGATCTCGTTCAGGGCGCTCTCGGTGATGTGCTCCTGCTCGTTCTCGATCGGCTGCCTGATCGCTGTCTTTGCATCCTCTTTCAGCAGCGCGCCGACGGCGGGGTAGTGGAAGAGTCGTTCGGCATACGATTTCGCGTCGCCAGACAGGGCGGCCACCTGAGGCAATCCTGCGCCAAAGAACAACACGGGGAGTTCTCGTTGGTTGACCTTGTACAGGGCCACGATCAGGGCTGCCAGGTCGGCGGGTTTCAGGTACTGAACCTCATCGATGAGCAGCGTCCAGGCCCTGCCTGCCGCTCTGGCTGCCTCTCCCACGCAAACAATGAGTTCGGGCAGGTCGTTTTCGATATCACCACTGTCCGCAACGCCCGGTTCGGGATCGACGCTGACAGACAGCTCGCCGTAGGACACCTTGAATGCTGAGACGAATGAGCGAAGTGCCCGCAGCGCCTTGTGCGCGTGCGTCTTGGCACTTTCGGTCACGGAGAGCTTTCTCAGGACTTGATTGAGCTTGGGCACCAACAGTTCACTGAGGGATCTGCCTTCCGGCGCCTCGATGAAGGAGGTGAGGTGCCCGGCCTTCTCAGCGAGTTCCTCGATCTTGTTCAGAAGCACGGTCTTGCCCACACCGCGCAGGCCGAGCAGCATCTGCGACCGGCTCGGCTTGCCAAGCAAGGCGCGTTGCAGCGCCACGTTCGCATCTTCAAGAATGTGTTCTCGACCGGCGAGCTCCGGGGGCTGGCTGCCCGCCCCTGGCGCAAAAGGGTTCCGCACTGCGTCCATGAAGATCCTCAAGCTATCAAACTCTAACCAAGTCTATCGATGTATACCTATGTATATCAATGCTTGATTAGCTTGCTGATATTTTGATAGAAAAGGCGTCTTCCGTTCGCGCGTTCAACGGCTCAAATTAGGGGTCACGCAGGAAGGTCCGGGCGCCGATGCGGCGCAGGATTTGGTGACTCCAACGCCATCGGGAAAGCTGATGGCTGAGGCGCGGCCCGCGGGCCAGCCAACGACCCACGCCCTAGAGGATCGTCAGGTGCTCAGTCCCCGCGCTGATATCGCCGGAGCGCGCACGCTCGCTGTTGAGCTTGATCTGCAGACGCAGGTCGTTCAGCGAGTCAGCGTTGCGCAGCGCGTCTTCGTAGGTGATCTTGCCGACCTCGTAAAGGTCGAACAGCGCCTGGTCGAAGGTCTGCATGCCCTGCTCGCGCGAGCGCTTCATCAGCTCCTTGATCTCGCTGACCTCGCCCTTGAAGATCAGGTCGGAGATCAGCGGCGTGTTGAGCAGGATCTCGACCGCCGCGACCCGGCCCTTGCCTTCACGGCGCGGCACCAGGCGCTGGCTGACCAGCGCGCGCAGGTTGAGGGAAAGATCCATCAGCAACTGGCTGCGGCGCTCTTCGGGGAAGAAGTTGATGATGCGGTCGAGCGCCTGGTTGGCGCTGTTGGCGTGCAGTGTGGCCATGCAAAGGTGGCCGGTTTCGGCGAAGGCGACGGCATGTTCCATCGTCTCGCGGTCACGCAGTTCGCCCATCAGGATCACGTCGGGGGCCTGGCGCAGCGAGTTCTTCAGCGCCGATTCCCAGTTGTCGGTGTCCAGGCCCACTTCGCGCTGGCTGACGATGCAGTTCTTGTGCGGGTGGACGAACTCGACCGGGTCTTCGATCGTGATGATGTGGCCGTAGGTCTTCTCGTTGCGCTCGTCAATCATCGCGGCGAGCGAGGTGCTCTTGCCCGAACCGGTGGCGCCCACCACGATCACCAGGCCGCGCTTGGCCAGCACGACCTCGCGCAGCACCGGCGGCAGGTCGAGCGAGTCGATCGTCGGCAGCGTGGTCGGAATCGTCCGCAAGACCAGGCAGACATTGGCCTGCTGCACAAAAGCATTGACACGGAAACGCCCGATGCCTTGCGGCGAGATGGCGAAGTTGCACTCCTTGGTGCGCTCGAACTCGGCCGCCTGCTTGTCGTTCATGATCGCGCGGGCCAGCTGCAGCGTGTGCTGGCCGGTCAGCGGTTGCGGCGAGACCTTGGTGACCTTGCCGTCGACCTTGATGGCGGGCGGGAACTCGGCCGTGAGGAAGAGGTCCGAGCCCTTGCGCGAAATCATCAGGCGCAGCAGGTCGTTGATGAATTTTGAGGCCTGATCGCGTTCCATTTTTTTGTGTTCTTTCCCTGAATGTATGGGGTGCGATCAGCCAGGGAAATTTTCGGGGAACTTCGCCTTCGCCCGTGCTTCGACCGGCGCAATGATGTTGCGGCGGACCAAATCGGTGAGGTTCTGGTCGAGCGTCTGCATGCCCATCTGGTTGCCGGTCTGGATAGCCGAGTACATCTGGGCGACCTTGTTCTCGCGGATCAGGTTGCGGATGGCCGAGGTGCCGAGCATGATTTCGTGGGCGGCGGCGCGGCCCGAGCCGTCCTTGAGCTTGCAAAGTGTTTGCGAGATCACGGCCACCAGCGACTCGGACACCATCGCGCGGACCATGTCCTTTTCAGCAGCGGGGAAGACGTCGACGATCCGGTCGACGGTCTTGGCGGCGGAAGACGTGTGCAGCGTGCCGAACACCAAGTGGCCGGTTTCAGCGGCGGTCAGCGCGAGGCGGATGGTTTCGAGGTCGCGCATTTCGCCGACGAGCACGCAGTCCGGGTCTTCGCGCAGCGCGGAACGCAGCGCGTTGGAGAAGGACATGGTGTGCGGCCCGACCTCGCGCTGGTTGATCAGGCACTTCTTCGATTCATGGACGAACTCGATCGGGTCCTCGATGGTGAGGATGTGGCCGTACTCGTTTTCGTTCAGGTGGTTGACCATGCCGGCCAGCGTGGTCGACTTGCCGGAGCCCGTGGGGCCGGTCACCAGCACGAGGCCGCGCGGCCGCAGGGCCAGCTCGGCAAAAACCTTGGGAGCATTCAGCTGTTCCAGCGAGAGGATCTTGCTTGGAATGGTCCGGAACACGGCGGCCGCGCCGCGGTTCTGGTTGTAGGCGTTGACACGGAAACGCGCCAGGCCCTGGATCTCGAACGAGAAGTCGACCTCCAGCACCTCTTCGTAGACCTTGCGCTGGGAGTCGTTCATGATGTCGTACACCATGTCGTGCACCGCGCGGTGGTCGAGCGCCTCCACGTTGATGCGCCGGACATCGCCGTGCACACGGATCATCGGCGGCAAGCCGGCCGAGAGGTGCAAGTCCGAAGCCTTGTTCTTGACCGAAAATGAGAGCAGTTGGGTGATATCCATGAACGCGCTTGCCGGGTCCGGCGAGTGAGATGCTGAGCTCGGACCATTATGGCGATGATCGAAGTCAAGTTACAAGAAACCGAAGAGCGCATTGCAAGGGCTTGTCAGAGCGCCGGGCGTGATGTGCACAGCGTCACGCTGCTGGCGGTCAGCAAGACCTTTTCCGCCACACTCGTCCGCGAGGCTTACGCCGCTGGCGCACGCCGTTATGGTGAAAATTACGTCCAGGAAGGCCTTGACAAGATCGCCGAGCTGGCCGAGCTGCGCCACGATGTGGAATGGCACCTGATCGGGCCTCTTCAAAGCAACAAGACCCGCCCGGTGGCCGAGAACTTTGACTGGGTCCACAGCATCGACCGCCTGAAGATCGCACAGCGCCTGTCGGAGCAGCGCCCGCCGGAGCTGCCGCCGCTCAATGTCTGCGTGCAGGTCAACATCAGCGGCGAGGCCAGCAAGAGCGGCGCGCTGCCGGGCGAGGCGATCGCGCTGGCCCGGGCGATCAGCGAGCTGCCGCGGCTGAAGCTGCGCGGGCTGATGGCCGTGCCCGAGCCCGCCGCCGACTTTGAAACTCAACGCCTGCCACACCGTGCACTTGCCGAGTTATGGGCCCAGGCGCGCGCCGAAGGCCTGGCGCTCGACACCCTGTCGATGGGCATGAGCGCCGACATGGAAGCGGCCATCGTTGAGGGCGCGACGATGGTGCGCATCGGCTCGGCGATTTTTGGCCGGCGTTGAGCAGTCCATTTTTCACGACCCGGGTTAAAACCCTAACTCCTTGGTTCAGCGCAATCGCAACAGTCCGGTTGGCACCGATTTCTTCGTCGAGCTTGCCGCGTACTTGTTCACACGCGCCCCCTCGAACAGGCTGGGCAGAACGCTTGCAATTGGACACACTCCGTTCCTGTCGGTTGAGCGGGCTCAAGAACACGTATTTCGGGATCGCTCTTCCAAACAAATATTGACGAGGAACTCCAGCGATGAACTTTCTAACCCACCTGCGCATCGGCCACCGTCTGGCGGTCAGCCAGGGCCTGATCATCCTGCTGCTGATCGCCATCGGCGCCTACAACGCCGGCATCTCGAGCCGCCTCGCGGGCGACCTGGACACCACGGCCAACTCCAGCCTGGTGAAGATTGCCGACGCGAACGCGCTGGACAGCAACGTTGCGATCATCTCGCGCGCGGTTCGCGATCTGCTGCTGCTGGACACGGCTGGCGCGATCAAGAAGCAGAAGGCCGCCATCGCGGGCGCTCTTGAAGACAGCGAAAAGCAGATGAGCAGCCTGCAGGCCGCCATCAACGGCGACAAGGAAAAAGACATCTTCAACGACGTGAAGGAAAAGCAGGCCGCTTTCCTCGCCTCGCTGGCCAAGTTTCAGAAGGTGCAGCAAGACGGCAGCCCCGACGAGGCCCGTGAGAGCCTGATCACCGATCTGCGCCCCGCTCAGGCCGCCTACCAGCAAGGCCTCAAGACGCTGGTGGACATGCAGTTCGCCAACGCCAAGGACCTGGCCGTGAACGGCGGCGCCAGCGCCCGCACCTCGGTGATGCTGACCGCCGGCCTGGTGGCCGCGGCCGTCGTGATCGGTATCCTCAGCGGCATCGTGATCGCCCGCTCCATCGTGCTGCCGGCTCGCGAGGCTCAAGCTGCCGCCGAGGCGATCAGCTCGGGAGACCTGACCATGGACATCCATGTGCAAGGCAACGACGAGCTCGCGCAAATGCTCAAGGCCATGCAGAACATGCAGCAAGCGCTCTCGGGCGTGGTGCACAGCGTCAGCAGCGCCGCCGGCGAAGTGGCCGAAAGCTCGCACGTCATCGCCCACAGCAATGTCGACCTGTCCGACCGTACCGCGCGTTCCGCCGCCTCGCTGCAGAACACCGCCGCCTCGGTCGAGCAGATCGCCACCAACCTGACCGACGCCAGCGCGCTGACCAAGAAGGCCGCCAGCATCGCCACCAAGGCCCGCCAATCGGCCTCGGCCGGCGGCGAAGTGGTCTCCCGCGTGGTGGACACGATGCAAGAGATCAGCGCCAGCTCCAAGCGCATCGGCGACATCATCGGCGTGATCGACGGCATCGCCTTCCAGACCAACATCCTCGCGCTGAACGCTGCGGTGGAAGCCGCCCGTGCCGGCGAACATGGCCGCGGCTTCGCGGTCGTCGCCAGCGAAGTGCGTGCCCTGGCCCAGCGCTCGGCCGCCGCCGCCAAGGAAATCAAGGTCCTGATCCAGGAATCCTCGCTCAAGGTGGACAACGGCACCACGCTCGTCAACAACGCCGGTGTCACCATCCGCTCGGTCGTGGATGAAGTCAACAACATGGGCAAGCTGATCGAAGAGATCTCGCACTCGGCCGACGAACAAGCCGCGGGCGTGGGCGTGGTCAACAGCGCGATGACCGAACTCGACCGCGCGACCCAGCAGAACACCACGCTGGTCGACGAGCTCGGCCGCTCGACCGACGCGCTCAAGACCAGCTCTTCCCGCCTTCTCGAAGCGGTCGGCTTCTTCCGCGCCGCCGCAGTCTGAAATTCTCCCCAAGCACAGCTTTAGCCCAAGGATCCAAGCACCATGAAAAAGTCTCTCTTCGTCCTCTGCGCCGCCCTCACCATGAGCTTCAGTGCCCTCGCCTTCGCCGCCCCGAAGCTGGTCAAGAAGGTGCCGCCGGAATTCCCGGCTGAAGCCACCCGCAAGTCCATCTCGGCCGGCAGCGTCACCGCCAAGGTCACGATCGACGCCGACGGCAAGGTCAGCAATGTGGAAATCGTCGAAGCCAACCCCAAGCGCGTGTTCGACCGCGCCGTGACGGATGCGCTGATGGACTGGCGCTATGAAGCCAGCGGCGAAAAGCAATCGGCCGAAATCAAGCTGGTTTTCAAGAACGAGGATTGAACTCGCTGACGCTCTATCGACAGTTCCCGTCGGGATCGTTGGAGCGAATCAGTTGCAAGAGCTCGGCCTCCTGACCTTCGGGAGGCCAGCCGACCAGTTTGGCCAGCACATGGCCTTGGCGGATCAACAAGAATGTGGGCGTGCCGCGCGGCTGCACGGTGCCATAGCGGGCCCAGTCCCGAATAGCCCAGATCGCTGCATGCTGTTGCATTGACCAGCGCCGCAAGGCCTCCACATTGGTTCCGTGGTCCATCTGGGCAACCCAGAGGCCACAGGCCGCCATCGCCTTGCTCAGCGGCGGGCTCTTCGCAAAATCCTTCGTGGCCCGATTGCAGGGATTGCAATCGGGGCTGAAGAAAAACGCCAGGTGCAGCTGCTCCGGATGCTCCATCGTCTGCTCGCGGAGCATCGCTGAAGTCGGATCGAGCCGCCAAATGGGCGAGAAATCACCAGTTCTGGTTGACGATTGCGTACCGTGCGGCGCATGTTGGTCGGCAAAAAGTGTGGCGTTCGCCCGCTTCAGGCTCTGCGCCTTTTCAAAATCCCACTGTGTCAGGGCCAGCGCATATCTGGCTCGCCAGTCGCTGGGACGTGCCAACTGCCTTCGCACCAAGGCGTCGAACAGGCAATCGGCAACGAGCTTCTCGGCTGGGTCAGGTTCCCGCGTTTCCCAGGCCAGCGACTGGAGGCGCGACTGAGCCGCCGCGACATCGAAGGATTGCCCGTTCTGATTCAGAACGCCTCCATCGCAGGGTGCGCTGGCAAGCGCCTGAGACATCATGAGTGCAGTCAACATGCCCAAACACGCCAACGCTGTTCGACGCCACCTTGTTGCGTGACTCATCATGCTCAGCAGTTGTCAGTGCAGATTCGCCCGCCAGAGGACTCGCACGTCCCGCGGCTGATGCATTGGTAGTCCTGATGGTCGCTCAGGTCACGAATATAGGTCGGGCTGACTGCACCCTGATTCTGCAAGCGGCTGACGGACTGAAGAATCAGCAAATCATTGGCGCTGACCGCGCGAAGACCACGCATGAGCCCTACCGTGTGCTGAACGCCGAACATGCTGAGCAGGCTGTACGCCTCTTCAACGCTCAACGAGTCTTCGAGCACGCGATAGTTGAAACCGGTCAATCCCTTTTCATTGAATGTCAGGTTGGCAATGAACACACTCTGTGAAGCCGACGGCAATCTCGCAAAAGCCGACATGCCACTGCTCCCATCGTTCAGATGAGCGTAGAAGGTCGCGAGGGTTTTGACTGGCGCCAGTGCGCCGGCGATCCTGCGCTCCAGCAGCACCTTGGTTTGCATTTGCTGATGCGCCTCCGAGATTGCGCGTTCCGTATCCTGACCTGGCTGCGCAGCCTGCGCGTTTACGGCCAATGCGGCCGAGATGGCAATGATGATGCGATGCATTTTCTTGGCTCCTTTGGTTGAGCAGTTCAAAGCAGCAGAACAGCTGCCCCTGCTCACGCAAACGGTATGCCCCGCGAGACGGAGCGAAAAGTCCAAGATTCCAGTGGCACGACAAGCCAGCAAAAATAAGCGATAAGCCGTGCCCAACTGCAGCGCTTCAGCACAACGCCAAGGTCAAGCGCTTGTGCAAGCGGCGTTTTGAATTCGTTCTGTCCGTCCTGTCCGTCCATGTAAAAACGGAATTCAGGTCTTGACCATGGGGCACAGGATGAACGGAATTGGAACCAACGCCACGTCCTGTGATTCAGTAAACTGCGCGGCATGCTTGCCCGCTTTCTGATTTGCTGCCTGCTTGCCCTGTCCCTGCCTTTGCAGGCTCAGGCGCGAGCAGGCTTTTTTACTTGTGCGGGCGAAGCACCCATGAAGCAGGGCACAAGCCAAGGTGCCTGCGCCGAGCATCATCACTCGGCCGCCAAGAAGGCCGCGCCGCATGCCGCTCATTGCGCCGCCTGCGTTGCCGTGGCGATCACCGGCACGCCGCTCAGCTTGAGCGTTAGCGCCGCAGCACCGATCCCGCGCGCCGAACCCGAAGTGCTCGAAGCCGGCATCGTGCTGGCCACGCCGCAGCCGCCGCCCAAACCTCTCCTCGCGTAATCCCCGTTTTTGCTCTTTCCTTTCGCGAGGACACCATGAGACTGATCTTGCCGGCTCTGGCCGGACTCCTGCTGGCCGCCTGTGCCAGCCCCGATCCCGGCGTGCGCTTTGCGCCGGTTCAATCGCAGACCCAGGCGCTGCTGGGCAAGGACCTGCAATGGTCGCGCGACGATGGCCAGCGCACAACGCTCAACGCCCGCGTGGTCGAGCTGCTGCGCGCGCCGCTCACGCCCGACGCCGCCGTGCAGATCGCGCTGCTGAACCAGCGTGGCCTCCAGGCCCAGTTCCAGGAGCTGGGCATTGCCGATGCCGAGCTCGTGCAGGCCAGCCGCCTGCCCAATCCGGGCTTCACCTTCGCGCGCCTGCGCAGCGGCTCCGAGCTCGAGATCGACCGCAGCTTCGGGCTTGATCTCCTGCGCCTGATCCAGCTCGCGCCGGCTCGGCAGATGGCGGAGCTCAAGCTGCAGCAGGTGCAGGCCGACACGCTGCTGGCCGTGCTCGACGCCGCAGCCCGCACGCGCCGCGCCTACTGGAACGCGCTGGCCGCGCAAGACCTGCTGCACTACGCACAGCAGGTCGAGGAAGCCGCGAGCGCCGGCGGTGAACTGGCGAAACGTGCTGCCGAATCCGGCAATTTCAGCGCCCAGCGCGCCGCGCGTGAACAAGCTTTTGCGGCCGATGCGGCACTCGGCCTGACGCGAGCGCAGAACGAAGCCGCGCTGAGCCGCGAAACCCTGCGCCGCGAGCTGGGCCTCGATCAGCAAGCCTTCCATCTGCCCGAGCACCTGCCCACTCTGCCCGCTCAAGCGCGAGAGCTCGATTCGCAGGCGCTGCAACAACGTGTGGACGTGCAAGCCGCTCAGCGCGCGGTCGAACTCAGCGCCAAGGCCCTGGGCCTGAGCCATGTCACCGGCTATGTCGACGTGCTGGACTTGAGCTTCCAGAACAACAGCCGCACCGGCCTGCCCGTGCAGCGCGGCGCCGAGCTGCGCCTGGAGCTGCCCTTGTTCGACTGGGGCCAGGCCCGCAGCGCGCGCGCCGAGAGCGTCTACCGCCAATCGCTCGAACGCGCCGCCGATGCCGGTCTGCGCGCCGCTTCCGAGCTGCGCGCCGCACAGCAACGCTACCGCAGCGCGTACGCTCTGGCGCACCGTTATGCCGACGAGGTCGTGCCGCTGCGCAAGCAGATCGCCGATGAAAACCTGCTGCGCTACAACGGCATGCTGATCGGCATCTTCGAGCTGCTGGCCGATGCGCGCGAGCAGGTCGGAAGCGTGCAAGCCGCCATCGCCGCCGAGCGCGATTTCTTCCTGGCCGAGAGCGATCTCGACCACACGCTTCTGGGACCTGCATCATGGTGAGCCGTCGCAATCTCTTTGTTGGCGCAGCCGCCGTGACCGCGACGGCCGTCTCCCGCGTCGCCCTCGCCGCGATCCCCGAACCCGTGCAGGCGATCAACGCCGTCACCGGCGCCCCGCTGCACCCGCCGACCGGGCGGCCGTACAACCCGGTCGTCACGCTCAACAGCTGGACCCTGCCCTGGCGCATGCGCGACGGCGTCAAGGAGTTCCATCTCGTCGCCGAGCCCGTCGTGCGCGAGATGTGCCCCGGCTTCACCGCGCGGCTGTGGGGCTACAACGGCCAGTCACCGGGCCCGACCATCGAGGTGGTCGAAGGTGACCGCGTGCGCCTCTTCGTCACCAACAAGCTGCCCGAGCGCACCAGCGTGCACTGGCACGGTCAACGCCTGCCTAACGGCATGGATGGGGTGACGGGCCTGACCCAGCCCGGCATCGAGCCGGGCCAGACCTTTGTGTACGAATTCATCGCACGTCGACCCGGCACCTTCATGTACCACCCGCATGCAGACGAGATGCTGCAAATGGCGATGGGCATGATGGGTTTTTGGGTCACGCATCCGAAGGCGCCGCATCCACAGATCGCCGAGGTGCAGCGCGACTTCTGCTTCCTGCTCAACAGCTACGACATCGAGCCGGGCAGCGCCGTGCCGCGCACCTCGACGATGACGGACTTCAATCTGTGGACCTGGAACAGCCGCGTCTTCCCCGGCATCGATTCGCTCCACGTGCGCCAGGGCGATCGCGTGCGCATCCGCGTGGGCAATCTCTCAATGACCAACCATCCGATCCACATCCACGGCCATGAGTTCGAGGTCACCGGCACCGACGGCGGCGCGGTGCCCAAGAGCGCGCGCTGGCCCGAGGTCACGACCGACATCGCCGTGGGCCAGATGCGCCAGCTCGAGTTCATCGCCGATGAGGAAGGCGATTGGTCGCTGCATTGCCACAAGGCGCATCACACGATGAACGCGATGGGGCACAACGTCGACAACCTGATCGGCGTGCGGCAGGACGACCTCGCCGCCAAGCTGACGAAACTCGTGCCCGGCTACATGAGCATGGGCGAAGCCGGCATGGCGGAGATGACCGAGATGCAGATGCCGCTGCCCGCCAATACCGCGCCCATGATGGCCGGCACCGGGCCCTACGGCAGCCTCGAGATGGGCGGCATGTTCAGCGTGGTCAAGGTGCGCAAGGGGCAAAGGCCCGGTGACTACAGCGATCCGGGCTGGTATCAGGCACCGAAGGGTACGGTCGCGCGTGAAGTGACGGTGGCCGACAGCGCCGATCGGGCACCGCAGGCGCCGACCGTCAGATCAACGCTGGAGGTGCAGGTCAGGAAGCCGGAGGGCGGGCATTCGCACTAGTGTTCGCACCCGGCGAATGCTCCTGCTCCGCAATCACCCGCGCACTGCGCTGAAATGAGAAGTAAGCCCAGGACCAGTCGAGCAGGACCACAAGACGGCTGCGGAAGCCGATCAGGAAGTAGATGTGGACGAAGAGCCAGAACAGCCAGGCCGGCAGGCCGGAGAACTGGATCGCGCCCAGATCGGCGACCGCCGCCTTGCGGCCGATGGTGGCGAGCGAGCCGTAGTCGCGGTAGCGGAAAGGCTGGGTGGCCTGGCCGGCGCGGCGCGCCAGCAGCATCTCGGCCGCATGCCGGCCCATCTGCTTGGCTGCCGGGCTGACACCGGGCGCGGGCTTCGTGCTGCCGTCGGGCTCGTGGCTCATGGCGGCGGCCATGTCGCCGACCACGTAGACCTCGGGATGACCAGGGATCGACAGATCGGGCTCGACGATCACGCGGCCGGCGCGATCCAGCGGCACGCCGAGGCAGCGGCCCAGCGGTGAAGCGGCCACGCCGGCCGCCCAGATCACGGTGCGTGCAGGAATGCGCTGAGTCTGGCCGTTAGTGCTCACATCCACGCCGCGGCCATCGATGCCCACCACGCGTGCGCCCGTGCGCACCTGCACGCCGAGGCGCGTCAGCTGATCGGCGGCCTTGGTTGACAGCGAGGCCGGCAGCGCCTGCAGCACGCGCTCCGAGCCTTCGACCAGCAGCACCTGCGCGCTGGCCGGGTCGACACGGCGGAATTCGTTCTTGAGCGTGTGGCGGGCGATCTCGGCCAAGGTGCCGGCCATCTCCACACCGGTCGGACCGGCGCCGATGATCACGAAGCTGAGCCAGGACTCGCGCTCCTCGGGCGTGCTGGCCATCTCCGCATGCTCGAAGGCGAGCAGGATCTTGGCGCGCAGGCGGAAGGCGTCTTCAAGCGTCTTGAGACCGGGCGCATGCTCGGCCCAGTGGTCGTTGCCGAAGTAGCTGTGCGTGGCGCCGGTGGCGACGATCAGCGCGTCATAGCGCAGCGTCTGCCCGTCGGAGAGGCTGACTACGCGCTCCGCCTTGTCGATGCTCTCGACCTCGGCCATCAGCGTGGTCACATTGCCCTGGCTGCGCATCATCTGCCGGATCGGTGCGGCGATGGACGGCGCCGAGAGGCCGGCCGTGGCCACCTGATAAAGCAGGGGTTGGAACAGGTGGTGGTTGCTGCGGTCGACCAGCGTGATGCGGATGTCCGGGTTCTTCTTCAGCTTGCGGGCCGCTTCCAGCCCGCCGAACCCACAACCGATGATGACCAGATGAAAGGGGGCGCTCATGCGCCCCATTGTGACCCCGCCGCGCGCCGCGGCGGTCCTTCAGCGCACGTGGTGCCCCGAGGTGTCCTCAGCAACGACCGCGTCGTGTGGATGGGCAAACTGCATCCAGCTCGCGACGCCGAGGGTCAGTGTCAAGCCCACCAGGCCGATCGTGATGCGGCGGCGGCGCTCCTCACGGCGGCGGCGCAGGATCGTGGCGCCGCTCGAAGGGGCCAGCACGCGCGTCATGCGATCCGCCTTGGCGCGCTCCAGGCGCTGGATGCGGCCCGCACGCTTACGTCCGTCACCATCCGAAACAATTTCAAAGCTCACGAAGTCGTCTTCGGCCGGCGGCGGGCCATCCTTCGGGAAAGCCGAGACATGGACGAAAAGCTCCTGGCCGCCCTGCGCCGGCAGGATCGCGCCAAAGCCACGGTCGACATTCCACATCACCAACTGCCCCTCAAAGCGGTTCGCTTCGCTCATCGCACACCTCCAAATCTGATGGAATGGAGTCTGAAGCGGTGACAGCCGGGGCCACGCAACAGCTTGTAAGCTTTGACATCAGCTCAGGAGACCTGAATTGCCGAATGCAGGACCACGGGAACGAACGGGATAAGCCAAAAGGCTGTTTTCTTATCCTGTTCATCCTGTCCATCCATGTTCAAAACCTGAATTTCTGAATTTCTGAATTCCTGAATTCCTGAATGCATGACCAACATGGATGAACAGGATGCACAGGATGGAACAAAGATGGCTGTTGTCTTATCACGTGCATCACGTGCATCCATGTTCATTTCTCGTATTTGGAATTGCTGAACACATGAACACACATGGATGCACGTGATGCACGTGATAAAACCAGGAACGCTTGGCTGAATCCATGTTTGTGCAGCCCTACGGATACGACACCCCTCGCTGGCGCGCCGCCGTGCTGGCAGCGCTGCTGACGTTCACGCCGCTGCTCGGCTTGTACTTGGCGAAGAAGGTGGCGAAGCCGGTTGCCCCAAGCACGCACGACATCGTGCTGACGCTGATCCAGCCGAAGCCGAGGCCTGCGGTCGCTCCTCCCCGCGACATGCTCGTCTCCAGGCATGAGCCCCGCCCGGCACGTCCGATGGCAAGCAAGCCGCGAGTTGTGGACGAAGCGATGCCGAGTCCGGCCAGCGTGAGTTCGGTCGCCATCGCCGTGCCGCCTTCCCTCGCCTCATCCGCCCCCGCCCCGCTGGATCTGCGCATCCGCCCCGGCACGCTCGCCGCCACGCGCAGCGAGGTGATGAAGATGGCCGACATCAGCGGCACCTACACCGGAGACGCGCCCGTGGGGCAGGCCGCGCGGCTGGCCAACGAGATGTCGAAAGAGCACAAGCCCGATTGCCTGGGTCCCAATGCCGGCGGCTCGCTCCTGTCGGTCCTGGTGATCGCCTACATGGCCGCCAAGGACAAGTGCAACTGAGGCCGAAGCCCGAGCGTCTGAGCGCCCGACCGCTCAGCGCAGCACCAGGCTGAGCTCGTTCCTGTCCTCGCCCTTCTCACCCGCGCCCGAAGCGCTGTTCTGGCTTTCACGGCGCGTGGCGATCAGCCGGTCGCCCTGGCGCTGGTAGAGCACCTTGGCGTTCATCACCGTCTCGAAGCTGATCACCACCATCGCGCGGCCCGACAGCTTCATCTGCGAGCGACTTTCCAGCGGCGTGCCGTCGGCGGCGATCCAGATCTGCAGGCTGCCTTCGACCTTCTTGATGTACTTCTGGTCTTGCGCACGCAGCTTGCCGGGGCCGAGATCGAAGTTCAGCAGGCGCGCCGGGTGGCCGTTCCAGTTGTCGGCGACCTCACTCTTGAAGGTGGCACGGGCGAGCTCGTTCTTGAGGCTGTCGGCCGCCGCAGTCATGGCGCGGATCTCGGCATAGCCGAGCGCGCCCAGCCCTTGCTGGGTCGGCGTCTTGGCGAGCGCGTCGTTCTCGCGCGCCTGTTTCTCGGCTTGCAGACGGGCCAGCATGTCGGGCGCGAATTGCAGTTGCAGGCCTTGGGCGGAGTCTTCGACCGCGAGCGTTGCAGCGCCGACGTCGGTCGTGGCTTCCTGGCCCTCGCCCTGGCGGTGCTGGGTCTTGGCGGTGACCGTGCCTTTGATCGCTTGCTGGCCGGCGAGGGTTTGCAGGGCGGTCTTCAAATCCGAGAGGCCGTCGGCGTGGGCGGTGCCGACGGCTATGGCGAACGCAGTGAGAAGGATGAATCGAAGGGAGCGATGGTGCATGCCGCGGATCATCGCGCAAGCACAGGCTTGAGCGCCACGCCCGTGTGCGAGCCCGACTTCACGACCTTCTCCGGCGTCCCCTCCACCACCACACGCCCGCCCGCCGTGCCGCCTTCGGGGCCAAGATCAACGACCCAATCCGCTTCGGCAATCACATCAAGATCATGCTCGATCACAACCACCGAATGCCCGCCTGCCACCAGGCGATGCAGCACGCGAATCAGCCGCTCCACATCGGCCATGTGCAAGCCGACCGTCGGCTCGTCGAGCACATACAGCGTATGCGGCGCCTTCTGCCCGCGACGCGTCACATCGTCGCGCACCTTGACCAGTTCGCTGACCAGCTTGATCCGCTGTGCCTCGCCGCCCGACAGCGTCGGTGAAGGCTGGCCCAACGTCAGATAACCCAGGCCCACGTCCTTCAGCAACTGCAGCGGATGCCCGATCGACGGCATCGCCGCGAAGAACTCGACGGCTTCGTCAACCTCCATCGCCAGCACGTCGCCAATGCTCTTGCCGCGCCAGGTCACGCCCAGCGTCTCCGGGTTGAAGCGCTGGCCGTGGCACTGATCGCAAAGCACCTTCACATCGGGCAGGAAGCTCATCTCGATCGTGCGCATGCCCTGGCCTTCGCAGCCGGGGCAGCGGCCCTCGCCGGTGTTGAAGCTGAAGCGGTTGGGCGCATAGCCGCGCGCCTTCGACTCCAGCGTCTCGGCGAAGAGCTTGCGGATCGCGTCCCAGAAGCCGATGTAGGTGGCCGGGCAGGAACGCGGCGTCTTGCCGATCGGCGTCTGGTCGACTTCGAGAACGCGGTCCACGCGCTCATGGCCTTCGATGCCGGCGCAGCCGATCCAGTGCGAGGGCGCCTTGCGCAGCGGCACGGCCTGCGCCATGTTGGCCAGCAGCACGTCGCGCGCCAAGGTGCTCTTGCCCGAACCCGACACGCCGGTGACAGCGACCAGGCGGTGCAGCGGCACATCGACGGTGACGTTCTGGAGGTTGTGCAATGACGCTGAAATAACCTTCAACTTCGGCGCATCACGTTCCACCAGGCGGCGTTCTTGCAAGGGATGGACGAGCGGGTTCGCGAGGAAGCGGCCGGTGACCGACTCCGGGCTGACCGCCAGATCGGCCGCCGTACCCTCAGCCACCACCGTGCCGCCGCGCTTGCCGGCGCCGGGGCCGATGTCGATGATGTGGTCGGCGCGGCGGATCGTGTCCTCGTCATGCTCGACGACGACCAGCGTGTTGCCCTTGTCGCCGAGCGTGCCCAGCGCCTTCAGCAGGATCTGGTTGTCGCGCGGGTGCAGGCCGATGGTCGGTTCATCCAGCACATAGCAGACGCCTTGCAGATTGCTGCCCAACTGAGCCGCCAGGCGGATGCGCTGCGCCTCGCCGCCCGAGAGCGTGGGTGCCGCGCGGTCCAGCGTCAGGTAGCCGAGGCCGACTTCTTCAAGGAAAGTCAGGCGGCCCAGAATTTCGCTGACGACGTCGCGGGCGATCTCGGCATCGCGGCCGAGCAGTTGCAAGCCATCGACCCACTGGCGAGCCTCCAGCACGCTCCAGCCGGCCACGGTGGCGATCGCCTGATCCTCGAATGTGACGGCGCGCGCCGCCGGGTTCAGGCGCGTGCCTTCGCAATCGGGGCAGACCGCATCCTGTTCCAGGCCCTCGACCTCGGTTTCCTCGGACGGGAAGCTGTGCTCGCGGCCCTTGTTGTCGCGTTCGATCGTCGAGTCGTCGAGCGCCTTGCGCTGCTCGCGCGTCAGCGCCAGGCCCGTGCCCACGCAGCTCGTGCACCAGCCATGCTTGGAGTTGTAGCTGAACATGCGCGGATCGAGCTCGCCGTAGCTGGTGCCGCAGACCGGGCAGGCGCGCTTGGTGGAGAACACCTTCACGGTGCCCAGGCTCACGGTCGATTGCCCATCGGCCATCGCTTCATGCAGGCCGTCGAGCGGCGCCAGCAGATGCAACACGCCTTTGCCCACGTCGAGCGCCTTGGCGAGCATCTCGCGCAGCTCAGCTTCATGCTCGACCGAGATGACCAGATCGCCGACCGGCAGCTCCAGCGTGTGCTCCTTGAATCGATCGAGGCGCGGCCATTTGTCGGTCGGCAGAAATTCGCCGTCCACGCGGATGTGCGAGTGGCCGCGCGCCTTGGCCCATTTGGCCAGGTCGGTATAGAGCCCTTTGCGATTGACGACGAGCGGCGCAAGCAGGCCCACATGCTGGCCCTTGTGATCGCGCATCAGCTGCGCGGCGATCGACTCCACGCTTTGCGGGCGCACCGGCGCGCCATCGTGGATGCAATGCTGCACGCCGAGCTTCACGTAGAGCAGGCGCAGGAAGTGCCAGACCTCCGTGGTGGTGGCCACCGTGCTCTTGCGGCCGCCGCGCGAGAGGCGCTGCTCGATCGCGACCGTGGGCGGAATGCCCCACACCGCATCGACCTCGGGCCGGCCCGCCGGTTGCACGATCGAGCGTGCGTAGGCGTTCAGCGATTCGAGATAGCGGCGCTGACCTTCGTTGAACAGGATGTCGAAAGCGAGCGTCGATTTTCCCGAGCCCGACACGCCGGTGATCACATTGAACTTGCCGCGCGGGATCGAGACGTCAAGCGACTTGAGGTTGTGCTCGCGAGCGTTGACGATGCGGATCGAGTTGTCGGTCTTGCGCCGCGCGCGAATCAGCGATTGCAGCGGCACGCCCTCGCTGACCATCATCGCGGGCCGGTCCATGTGCTCGGCGTACTCGCGCAGCGCCTTGGCGGTGTGCGAGGTGGGGTGCTCCTTCACGTCTTCCGGCGTGCCCACGCAGACCAGCTCGCCGCCGCCTTCGCCGCCTTCGGGGCCGAGGTCGATCAGCCAGTCGGCGGCGCGGATCACGTCAAGGTTGTGCTCGATCAGGATCAGCGAATGACCGGCCGACAGCAGCTTGCGCAGCGCGCGCATCAGCTTGGCGATGTCGTCGAAATGCAGGCCCGTGGTCGGCTCGTCGAACAGGAACAGCGTGCCCTTCACCGCCCGCGCCTGGCGCGGCTTGCTCGCCGCCTCGGCCAGGAAACCGGCCAGCTTCAAGCGCTGCGCCTCGCCGCCCGAAAGCGTCGGCACGGGCTGGCCCAGGCGCACGTATTCGAGGCCCACATCGATGATCGGTTGCAGGCGTTGCAAGACCTCGCGGTCCTCATGGAACAGCCCTGCCGCCTCGCTAACGGTCAAATCGAGCGTATCGGAGATGCTCAGCTCGCGGCTGCCGCGCAGCAGCTTCACGTCGAGCATCTCGGCGCGGAAGCGCTTGCCATCGCAATCGGGGCAGCGCAGGTAGACGTCAGAAAGGAACTGCATCTCCACATGCTCGAAGCCCGAGCCGCCGCAGGTCGGGCAGCGGCCGTCGCCGGCATTGAAGCTGAACATGCCGGCGGTGTAGCTGCGCTCGCGCGCGATCGGCGCATCGGCAAACAGCTTGCGGATCTCGTCGAAGGCACCCACGTAAGAGGCGGGGTTCGAACGCGCCGTCTTGCCGATCGGCGATTGATCGACGAACACCGCCTCGGCCAGGAAATCCATGCCCAGCAATTGATCATGCGCACCGGGTGATTCAGAGGCGCGGCCGAAGTGGCGGTTCAGCGCCGGCACGACCACGTCCTGGATCAGCGTGCTCTTGCCCGAGCCCGAAACACCGGTGACCACCACCATGCGCTGCAGCGGGAACTCGATGCTGACGTTGCGCAGATTGTGTTCACGCGCGCCTTCGAGGATCAGCTTGGGCGTGTTCGGCTCGATCGGGCGCTTGAGGCCCATGCCCACATGCTTGCGCGCGCCCATGTAGGCGCCGGTCAGCGTGTCGGCCGCGCGGATTTCCTCGGGCGTGCCGTCAAACACGATGCTGCCGCCCTTCTCGCCGGGGCCGGGGCCCATGTCGATCAGACGGTCGGCCGCCAGCATCACGGCCGGGTCATGCTCGACGACCACCAGCGTGTTGCCCGCGTCGCGCAGGCGGTGCATGGCCTCGACGATGCGGCCCATGTCGCGCGGGTGCAGGCCGATGCTGGGCTCGTCCAGCACGAACAGCGTGTTGACGAGCGAGGTGCCCAGCGCCGTGGTCAGGTTGATGCGCTGCACCTCGCCGCCCGAGAGCGTGCGGCTCTGACGGTCCAGCGTCAGGTAGCCGATGCCGACATCGCACAGGTACTGCAGGCGCTTGCGGATTTCCTCCAGCAGCAGCTTCAGCGCCTCATCGAGCATCGAGCTCGGCAGCTGCAGTTCATCGACGAAGCTGCGCAGGCGGTGCAGCGGCAGCTGCATCATGTCGTGCAGGGCCAGGCCCGGCAGCGCTTCGAGCTGCTCGCGATTCCAGGCCACGCCTTCGGGCATAACGCGGTGTTCCGGCGGCAAGGCGAGATCGGCCAGGGCCTTGCTGCCCACGCGCCACAGCAGCGCCTCGGTCTTGAGCCGCGCGCCGTTGCAGGTCGGGCAGGTCGTGTAGCTGCGGTACTTGGACAAGAGCACGCGGATGTGCATCTTGTAAGCCTTGCTCTCCAGATATTCGAAGAAGCGCTTGACGCCGTACCACTGGCGTTTCCAGTTGCCGTTCCAGTTGGGCGAGCCGTTGACGACCCAGTCCTGCTGGCCGGCCGAGAGCTGCATCCAGGCGGTGTCGCGCGGGATGCCGGCCTCGCCGGCGAACTTCATCAGGTCGGCCTGGCAGGATTCCCAGGCCGGCGTCTGGATGGTCTTGATCGCGCCGCCGCGCAGGGTTTTCTTGACGTCGGGGATCACCAGGCCCATGTCCACGCCGATCACGCGACCGAAGCCGCGACAGGTCTCGCAGGCGCCCATCGCCGAGTTGAAGCTGAACAGCGCGGGCTGCGGGTCTTGATAGCGCAGATCGCTTTCGGGGCAGTGGAGTCCGGTGGAGTAACGCCATATGTCGGCGTCACCTTCCTCGCGCAAGGCGTAGACGGTCAGGCGGCCGGTGCCGCGTTTGAGGGCCAGCTCGATGGCTTCCATCGCGCGCTGCTTTTCCACGCCCTGCATGCGGAAGCGGTCGGCCACCACGTCGAGCACCTTGACGCCGGCGATCTCGCGCTCGGCCTGCACGCGGGTGAAGCCGCTGGCGGCCAGCCATTGCTCGACCTGCTCGGCCGTGGTGTTCGCGGGCAGCGTGACGGGGAAGGTCAGCACGAGACGCGGGTCGCCGTCCTTGCTGCGCTCCAGCAGCTCGTCATGGATGGTCTGGGCGGTGTCGTGGCGGACCGGCAGCGCGGTCTCCCGGTCATAAAGCGAGGCGGCGCGTGCGAATAGCAGCTTCAGGTGATCGTTCAATTCCGTCATCGTGCCGACCGTCGAGCGCGAGGTGCGCACGGGGTTGGTTTGGTCGATGGCGATGGCCGGGGGCACGCCGTCCACGCGGTCCACCGCCGGACGGTCCATGCGGTCGAGGAACTGGCGGGCGTAGGCCGAGAAGGTCTCGACATAACGGCGTTGTCCCTCGGCGTAGAGGGTGTCGAACACCAGGCTCGACTTGCCGGAGCCGCTGGGCCCGGTCACGACGGTCAGCTCCCCGGTGCGCAGATCCAGGTCGATGTTCTTGAGGTTGTGCTGGCGCGCACCTCGGATGCGGATCTGGCCTTCGTCGGACATAGGAGCTCGCTGAAATCAGGGAGCGGACATTCTAGGGATTGCCCCCTACCCAATCGTGGCAGCAGTGAATGTCCCCGTACCCAGCATTTCCCCCACAGGACAATCACGGGTTTACCCTAGACTTCCGCGCTCAAGCCCGAGCGGTACAGTGCCGAAAAGCGACTACTGGCGTCACCGAAAGTGATAGCTTTCGCTAAAAGCGCTACAGGCTGGATTGCCAGCCTCCAAAGCGCCGGGCATTACAGGGAGCTGCGATGGACTTCTTCTCGACACCGGAACCGGGCATCTTGCCGGTGCCGTATCTGGCCGCCGCTGGCGGCGAGCCTGGCGACAAGGCCGATCCCGGTGCGGGAGACGGTTCAGACGCTCAGGCCAGAACGCAGCCGCTGGTGTTGCTGGTGGAAGACAACCATATCAACCAGGTCGTCGCTCTGGAGTTCCTGAGCCTGATGGGCGTGCAAGCCAAGCTGGCCGTGAACGGCATGGAAGCCTTGAGCGCCTGCGAGCAGGAAGCGCCCGACCTGGTGCTGATGGACATCCAGATGCCCGGCATGGACGGGCTCGAATGCTCGCGCCGCCTGCGCGAGCTGCAACAGGCCGGCAAGCTGCCGCCCTTCCCCATCCTTGCGCTGACCGCGCATGCGCTGGAAAGCGATGTCCACGCCAGCATGGCGGCGGGCATGGACGAGCACCTGACCAAGCCGCTCGATTTCGTCTCGCTGCGCAAGCATCTGGGCCGCTGGCTCAAGCTGCCCAAGCCGAACTGAAACGCCCGACGGCCGGTAGCTCCCGATGCCGCCTTGCATGCGGATCGAACTGCTGCATTGACCAGCGTCTACGCGCCACTTGCAACGCCCTCGCACCGATCGCGATCGCCGACACTGCGGGCAGCATTTCACTCTTCGCAAGCTTCTGGCTGTGACGCCACCCCTCAGCCTGTGTCGCTTGTTTTAGCTCAGAAGAAAACCTCCCCCTAGTTCGTAATCTGCGTCACTCATCGGGTTGTCGTGCTCTGGCGCGAACGACCCAGGCAGAGGGCGGGACGGTATGCAAGCCGTCGCTGATCAGGCTCGTTCCTCCCTCTGAAACCGGCACGAAGGTGCCCACAGGAGTGGTACGGAATGAACCGGATTTTTCGCCTGGTCTGGAATGCCCTGACCCGTGCTTGGGTGTGCGTCTCTGAAGTCACGCGGGGGCGCGGCAAAGGAAGCCGGGCAGGCTCCGTCTCGGGAGCTGTCCTGTCGCCCCTGGCCCTGTTGATCGCGCCCTGGGTGGCACAGGGCGGCACGCTTCCGCCAGCACCCACCGCCTTGCCGACGGGCGGCCAGGTGGTGGCCGGGCAGGCGCAGATCCAGCAGCCGAGCGGTGGGGCAAATCTCAACATCGTGCAGGGCAGCCAGCGCGCGGTGATCGACTGGCAGAGCTTCAACATCGGCTCCGCGGCCAGCGTGAACTTCGCGCAGCCGTCGAGCCAGTCGGTCACGCTCAACAACGTGCTGTCCAGCAATCCGAGCCAGATCTTCGGCCGGCTGACGTCCAACGGCCAGGTCTTCCTGAGCAATCCCAACGGCGTGTATTTCTCGCCGAGCGCCAGCCTCGACGTCGGCGGCCTGGTGGCCACCACGATGAGCATCGGCAATGCCGATTTCATGGCCGGCAACTACAGCTTCTCGCGCAAGGGCAGCACGGGCAGCGTGATCAACGAAGGCCAACTGCGTGCGGCGGCCGGCGGCTATATCGCGCTGCTGGCGCCCGAGGTGCGCAACGAGGGCGTGATCGTGGCGCAGGCCGGCACGGCCGCGCTGGCGGCGGGCGAGCACATCACGCTGAACTTCGGCCCCGGCAGTCAGTTGTCCAGCCTGTCGGTGAGCCCGGCGCAGATCAAGACACTGGTGGAAAACCGCCAGGCCATTCTGGCGCCGGACGGGCAGATCATTCTTGCGGCGCGCGCGGTCGACCAACTGACCGGCAGCGTGGTCAACAACGGCACGCTCAACGCCACCAGCCTGGTCAACCGCGGTGGCACGATCGTGCTGGAGGGCGACAACATCAGCCTGGGCGGCAACAGCCGCATGGATGCGAGCGGCGCAACCGGCGGCGGCCAGGTGTTCGTCGGCGGCGAGCTGCACGGCGCGGGCGAGATGCCGCAGGCCACCACGGTCACGATGGCGCAAGGCGCCGAGATCGACGCGAATGCCACGCACCAGGGTGATGGCGGCACGGTCGTGTTGTGGAGCGATGTGCACAAGAGCGCGTCCACCACACAGGTCCACGGCACGATCAACGCACGCGGCGCAGGCGCCGGGGGCCATGGCGGCCAGGTCGAGACCTCCGGTGCGCAGGTCGATTTCAAAGGCCTGCGCGTGGACACCAGCGCTGCGCAGGGCACCACCGGCAACTGGTTGCTGGACCCGGATGACCTGATCATCGACAGTGCCGCCGCAGCGACGATCAACACCAATCTCGGCAGCACCAACCTCACCCTCCAGACTACCGCCAGCGGAACCAGCGGGCCCGGCACGGCCACAGCCGGCAGTGGCGACATCACGATCGCATCCGCCATCAGCTGGAGCACGGCCAACACCTTGACGCTGGATGCCTATCACGGTGTCAACTTCAACGCGGCGGTGACCGTCAGCGGCGCGGGCAAGGTGGTGATCAAGACCAACGACGGTGGCAGCGGCGGTGACTACCGCTTCGGCGCCACCAGCATGCAAGGAGGTACGGGCTCGCTGAGCTTCACCGGTACGGCCGGCGGCGGGCAGGCACTGACGATCAACGGCGCCTCCTATGCCCTGCTCTACGCGCTGCCCACGGCGGCAGACGGCGCGGCGCTTTCGGGCAACAACGCGCTGGCAATTTCCATCACCGACAACGTCGCGCGCACGGCCGGTGTCTACACCACGCTGAGCGGCAATTTCACCGGGCTTGGCAATACCGTCAGCAATCTGAATATCAACAGCAGCGGCTCGGGCGTCGGCTTCGCGGGCACCTTGTCAGGCGGATCGACGTTGCGTGACATCGGCATCGGCAGCGGTTTCGTGAGGGGTCTCAGCGACGTCGGAGGCTTGGTGGGAACGATGAACTCGGCCACGGTCACCAACGCGTTTTCGAACGCTGCAACGGAATCCACTGGCGCAGGCTCCTTCACCGATACCGGCGGCCTGATTGGCACTTCGGTGACGAGCGCGGTCAGCAACGTCTACGCGACCGGCACGGCAACCGGCGTGGGCTTCAACACCGGTGGATTGATCGGGCTGATGACCGGCGGCACGATCAGCAACGCGCATGCCACAGGCGCGATCAACTCCACCAGCTTCAACACCGGCGGCTTGGTCGGCGGCATCAATGGCTCGGGCACGGTCATCACCAATTCCTACGCCACGGGCAATGTCACGACCGTCGGCGCGGGCGCGGACAACGTCGGCGGCCTGGTGGGCTATATCGCCTCGCCCATCACGATCAGCACCTCGTTCGCCACCGGGAACGTTGTGGGTGGCGGATCCGGTGTCGGCGGTCTGCTCGGCGTAGCCGGCGCCTCCGTGACGGTCACGGACGCCTATGCACAAGGTTCGGCCTCAGGCGTCAGCAACGTCGGCGGGTTGATCGGCGCGACAAATGGCGGCGGTGTCATTGCCAACGTCTACGCCTCTGGCGCTGTCAGTGGCGGCTCGGCACTCGGCGGACTGGTCGGCATCGCTTCAGGCGGCTCTCCCAACATCAGCAAAGGCTACTGGGACTCGCAGACCACGGGGCAATCCAGCAGCGCCGGCACCTTCGCGGGTGGAGGTGCCCAGACCACCTCGCAACTGCAGAACGGGCTCTTCCCTGACGGCTTTGCGCCCGGCACTTGGGGCGTGCGGAATGGCATCTACCCCTATCTGTTGGGCGTTGGTTCGGCGTCCGCAGCCAATGACGACTATCAAGTGTTCATGGGCACGGCCTACCTGACCGGCGGCGCGACAGGCGCCAATGGCGCCACGATCAACCTCTACAAGGACGGTGGCCTGTTGGGCACGACGACCACGAATGCCAGCGGGGCCTGGTCGTTCAGCGTGGCGAAGGGCACGGTCGATGCCGGCACGCCGCTCGGTGAGACCCTGGCCTTGAGCGGTGCCCCCAGCGCCGTGGTTGGCGCCAGCTACAGCGACACCCACGTGCTGGCGGGCGGCAACTTCACGGGCTTCGACGTCACCCAAGGCGTGTTCGATTTCTACACCGCGAACACCACGCTGTCGAAGCTCTACAGCTCGGCGGCCGGAGCCTTTGGCGCCAGCACCTACACCGGCTTGCAGGGCACACTGAGCGCGGCCATCTACCAGTACCGCAGCACCGGCAGCTTCACGGTCGACACGACGCCGGTTGTCGGCAGCGGCGGCTTGAAGCTGCAAGCCTCCGGCGGCGATCTCACGCTCGGCACGGCCTTGAACTTCCCTTCGGCCAACACGCTGACGCTCGACGCTTCCGGGAACGTGAACATCAGCGCGCCGGTCACCGTGAGCGGCGCCGGCAAGGTCGTGATCGTCACGGGCGATACCGGCCACAACGGCGTCGGAACTTCGGCGGGCGATTACAGCTTCGGGCTCACCGCCAACGGCTTCACCGGCGCGCTGAACTTCACCGGCGCGGCGGGCGGCGGGCAGGCACTCAGCATCAATGGCAGCAACTACACGCTGCTCTACACGCAGGCTGATCTGGCGGGCACCAACAACGGCGCGAGCCACTACGCGCTGGCCACGAACCTCGACCTGGCATCGGCTGGCACGCTGGCCGGCCCGGTGGTGACGACGGCGAATGCTGCGGCCACCTACACCGGCCTGGGCCATACGGTCAGCAACCTGACGATCAACAACACGACAACGGCCAACTCCGGCTTGTTCGGCACCGTCAACGGCACGGTGCGCGATGTGGGCGTGGTTGCTGCTTCGATCTCCGCGTCCACCATCACCGATGCGCGCGTGGGCGCGCTCGCCGGCGACACAGGCGCTGCGGCAGTCGTGACAAACACCTACTCGACCGGCGGCTTGTCGGGCACGGGCGATGGCTCTCCAACCCTGGGCGGGCTGATCGGCAGGCTCGCGGGAACGCTGAGCCATTCGTTTTCAACGGCGACGACCAGCTTCTCGAACGCCGACGCCGGCACGAGCATGCTGGGAGGGCTCGTGGGGCTTGCCTCAGGCGCCAGCATGAGCACCGTCTTTGCCACCGGCGCCCTGTCGTCCACCAGCGCCAACCCGAACGAGGGTGGCCTCGTGGGCCGTTGCACGTCCTGCACGATCAACGATGCCTATGCAAGCGGTGCGATCACGTCCAACGGCAACGGCAAGTCACTGGGCGGCTTGGTCGGAATCAATGACGGTACGAGCGTCTTCAACAATGCCTATGCCACCGGCGCACAGACCGGAACGGCGACCACAGGCAGTCTTCTGGGCTTCGTCGGCAATGGCACTGGCAGCACATCCCCGACCTTCACCAACCTCTATTTCGACAGCAGCACCACCGGAAGAACTGACACCTTCGCCACGGCGCAGACCACGGCGCAACTGCAGTCAGGCACGCTCCCCGGTGGCTTCTCGTCCGCCCTCTGGTCCACGGGAAGCGGCTTGTATCCCTACCTGACGCAGTTCTTCCCGAACGGCGTGCAGGCGATCAGCGGCACGGTCTACGCGGCCAACGGCACGCCAGCATCGATCTCCACCGTCAACCTGTATGCCGGCGGCAGCGCCGTCTCGACGCTGGGGCCGGTGCAATCCGGCGCGAATGGCTACTACTACGCCGTCACGCCCACGGGCGCGTTGCCGGCCTCGGCCAGTGCCATGCTGGCGGGCACGCAGACGCTGAGTGGCGCGGGCACCGTCTCGGGCGCCAGCTACACCGATGCGCCGACCGTGAGCAGCGGCAACATCACCGGCTTCGACATGAAGTCGGGTCTGTTCCTGGCCAGCACGGCCAAGACCACGCTGAGCGCGCTCAACGCCGACCTGGCCAGCACCTTCGGCAGCAGCACGATGAGCAGCACCGACACGGCGACGGCGGCGGGCTTCCGCCAGATCGTGGCGAGCACCGGCTTCACGGTGGACACCGACATCACGCAGGCCGGCGGCCTCGGCCTGACCGCGCTGAACGGCGACCTGGCTGTGAACGCGGCCGCCAGCGCAGGCGCCGGCACGCTGATCCTCAAGACCAGCGGCAATGTGAGCGAGGGCACAAGCGGCAGCGCGGCAGCTGCCAATCTGCTGCTGCTGGGAGGCAACGTCACACTCGACAGCGCGAGCAATGCCGTCACGACGCTGGCCGCGCAGAACGTCGGCAGCATGCTCTACAACAATGCCGGCGCGCTCACCATCGGCAGCGCAAGTTCTTCCAATCTTGACGTCAGCGCCGCCAATATCAATGGCGGCGGCGGCACGGTCACCGGTATCCAGGCCTCGTCCTCGGTCATGGTCAACGCGCTCAACGGCGATCTCAGCGTGAATCGGCCGGTGAGCACCACCGACAGCTCGCCCGATGCGATCTCGCTTGCTGCCGGCCTGGCCAGCGATGCCGGCACCGCCAGCGGCGGCAACATCACGGTGAGCGATGCAGGCAGCTTCTCCACCGGCACGGGCGGCCGGACCACACTCTTCTCGGGCAGTCTGGCCGACACCTCGCTCGCCACGCTGATCGGCGAAGGCAGCGGCCGCTTCCGCTACAACAGCGATGAGAGGACCACCAACTACACGACGCCGTTGGACACGGGCCTGTATGCGATCTACCGGCAAGCGGTCGAGGTCAGCACCGCGGGCAGTTCGACCGCTGTCTATGGATCTGCGCCCGACCTGAGCGGTTTCACGACCACGCTCGTCAACGGCGACAGCGCCACGGTGTCGGTCGCTGCGCCGGCGTACTCGAGCTCCGGCCATCTGAACGCCGGTCAGTACGCCGTGGTCGCCAGCAACCTGAGCGCCCTGCTGGCCTTGGGCTATACCGACGCGGGCAGCACCGGCACGGTGACCGTGACGCCGAAGGGCCTGCTCGTGGCCGCGAACAATGACAGCAAGGTGGCCGACAACGTTCCCTACGCGGGCGGCAACGGCGTGGCCTACAGCGGCTTTGTGTCGGGTGACAGCGCCAGTGACCTGGGCGGCAGCCTGAGCTTTGGCGGCAGTTCGCAAGGCGCGTCTTCACCGGGCGGCTACGCGCTCCTGCCGACTGGTTTGAGCAGCGGCAATTACGCGATCAGCTATACCGAAGGCCGGCTGACCATCACGCCACCACCACCGGCACCACCGGCACCACCACCACCACCACCACCACCACCGGCGCCACCAACACCACCAACACCACCAACACCACCATCACCACCGGCGCCGCCAACACCACTACCACCACCACCCGCGCCGCCCTCGCCCGACACCTCGTCCCCCGGAGGCAGCGGTGACAACGGCGGCGGTGGCGCAGGCACCGGCTCAGGCACCGACGGCAGCCTGACCGACCCACCCGACTCGACGGGCTCGGGGGGCGCTGGTTCCGGCTCGACCAACACGGGCACGGGCAGCGGCGGCGGCGGTGCGGGCACCGGTTCAGGGACCGGTGGCGGGCTCACCGACTCGACGGGTAACGGCTCTGGCACCGTCACCGGCCCCGGTTCCGGCTCGACCAGCACGGACACCGGCGGTGCCGGCGCCGGCACAGGCTCAGGCTCAGGCACGGGCGGCGGACTCACGGACCAGACCGGCAACGGTGCTGGTGGCGGCAGCTCGGGGAGCGGCAATGGTTCGGGCACCGGCACGGGCACGGGCAACGGCGCGGGCTCCGGCACCACGGGCACCGACAGCGGCGGTGCTGGCGCGGGCACAGGTTCTGGCACCGGCGGCTCGCTCACGGACTCGACTGGCAATGGGTCGGGCCACGGTTCGGGCGGCGGTTCAGGCCATGGTTCGGGCAATGGCTCCGGCATCGGCGGTTCGGGTACCGGGAACGGTTCCGGCAATGGCAGCGGGACAGGCAACGGCGCGGGTTCCGGCACCACGGGCACCGACAGCGGCAGCGCTGGCGCCGGCACGGGTTCAGGCGGCAACGGCTCGCTCACGGATTCGACCGGCAACGGTTCGGGCAACGGCAACGGCAACGGCAACAATGCTGGCGGCGCTGGCAACGGCACAGGCTCGGGCAACAACGGTTCCCTCACGGACTCGACCGGCAACGGGGGCGGCGGCAACGCCAATGGCACGGATTCGGGTTCGTCGGGCAACGGCAACGGCAACGGCAATGGCAATGGCAACAACGGTGCGCTGACCGACTCGACGGGCGCGGACAAGAGCACAAGCGGCAAAGGCAGCGGCGCCGACGGAGCCGCCGGCTCAGGCAAAGGCTCGGGCGGCGATGGCTCTCTCACGGACTCGACGGGCGCGAACACCGGATCTGGCGGCAACGGCAACGGCAACGGCAACAACAGCGCCAGCGCCAGCGCCGAAAGCGACCCTTCATCAACCAAGAGCTCCGGCGCTGGCAAGGCCGGCGGCGAGCGCGCCAAGGGCGCGCCGCAAGAAGGCGGATCCGACGGCATCACGGTCACGGTGATCAGGCAACCGGAAGGCATGCGCGAGGGACTGATCCTGGTCCAGGTGCCTCATGAGGTGGTCGCCCACAACACCGGCTACAGCTTCACGCTGCCGGCCTCGGTGATGGACGGCGATCAGCAGTCGCAGGCCAGCCTGGCCAACGGCAAGCCCCTGCCCAGCTGGCTGCACTACAACGCGGCCACCCGCACCTTCTCCGCGGCGGCCGTGCCCAACCGGGGCTTGCCGTTGAGCGTCATCGTCAAGTCGCGAGGCCGGACGATCGCGGTCAATCTCGTCGAGAAGTCCAGATAAGCAGACCGAGCGCATCCCGGCCGCTCCTGGCCGGGATCGCGCTCCAACAACCACTCCCGCGCACCAGCGAGGTCCTCAGCATGCGTCATCCCAATCGTCATCACCCCTCTTCTTCCCTGCTCGCCCTCGTTCCCGGCGTCCTGGCCCTGGGCCTGGGCGGCACGAGCTGGGCGCAGACACCGCCCGATGCCGGTACGCAGCGGCAACAGGCCGAACGTGAACATCCGCTGGTGCTGCCTGGCAAACAGCCGCCCTTGCGCGGCGATGTCACCGCGCCGGTGGCCAGACCCGGCGGCACGAGCGTCCAGGTGCGCAGCTTCCACTTCAGCGGCAACAGCCAGCTCAGCGACGCGCAGCTCCAACGCACCGTGCATGACTTTGTCGGCAGGACGCTCGACGTGGCCGGGCTGCAAACTGCGGCAGCAGCGGTCTCCAAAGCCTATCGCGATGCCGGCCGCGTGGCCCGCGTGGTCCTGCCCCAGCAGACCGTGGCGCAAGGCGTGGTGGAGATCCAGATCATTGAAGCCCGCATGGGCAAGGTGCTGATCGACGGCGCCGACCCGAAGCGGGTGCCGACCTCTCTGATCCTCGCCACGGCCGGCGGCTCGCAGGTGCAGGGGCAACCGCTGGACCGCGATGGGCTGGCGCGCGGTGTCATGCTGGCGGACGATCTGCCGGGGGTCACGATCGCGGGCTCCTTGCGCCGCGGCCAGGGTCCCGATGAAACGGATCTGGTCCTGAGCGTGAAGGACCAACCCTTGTTCGTCGGCGATGCGTGGGTGGACAACGCGGGCAGCCGCTCGACCGGCGAGTTGCGCGCGGCGGCCCGCCTGACGGCCGAGAGCCCGCTCCATCAGGGCGACCGCTTCGACGCGCTGGCGATTGCCTCGGAGGGCAGCAAATACCTGCGCACCGACTTCAGCCTGCCCGTCGGCGCTCGCGGCGCACGCCTGGGCGTCAACGCCTCGGCCTTGAAATATCGCGCGGTCACCTCGGACTTCAGCGCCTTGGCCATTAACGGCAAGTCCAGCGGCGTGGGCCTGGATTTCGGCTACCCGCTGCTGCGCACCCGCAGCCGCAATCTCTTCCTCAGCGCCGAGCTGGACAGCGTCAACTTCCTCAACCGCGCACAGGGCGAGGTGAGCTCCGACTACAACGTGCAGTCCGCCTCGCTGGGGCTGAACGGCAATCTGTTTGACGAGATCGGCGGCGGCGGCGTCAACACGGCGAGCGTGTCGTGGATCTCGAGCACGGTCGATCTCAGCCATTCGCCCTCGGCCGCGCGCGATGCGCTGACCACGCGCACGAACGGTCACTCGAACCGGCTGCGCTACAGCCTCAGCCGCCAGCAGGCGCTGCCCGGCCCCTGGGGCGATGCCTTGAGCTTCTACGCCGCCTATCGCGGCCAATGGGCCAGCAAGAACCAGGACTCCTCGAACCGCTTCTCGCTCGGCGGCCCGGCCGGCGTGCGGGCCTATCCCGTCGATGAAGGCGGCGGCTCCAAGGGCCAGGTGCTCAATCTCGAACTGCGCGCACGCCTGCCCCACAGCCTGGTGCTGACCGGCTTTGCCGATTGGGGCCATGTCGTGGTCAACGCCGACAACGCCTTCGCCAGCGCGAACCCCGCCGCCGGTTCGGCGCTGCCGAACGCCTACTCGCTCAAGGGCGCCGGCCTGGAGCTGGCCGCGGCGCTGCCCCATAACGGCAACCTTCATCTGACCTGGGCGCACCGCATCGGCAGCAATCCCAACCCCACCGCCACCGGCAACGACCAGGATGGCTCGAAGGTCAAGAACCGGCTCTGGCTCAGCCTCGACTACGGCTTCTGAGGCGGATGCCGACGGCGGCTCAGGTCTTGAACACCGCCACCATCTCGTTGAGCATCGCGGCCTGCTGCTTGAGCGACTCGGCCGCTGCCGCGGTCTGCTCGACCAGGGCCGCGTTCTGCTGCGTCATGCCGTCCAGGTTCGTCACCGCCTGGTTGACCTGATGGATGCCTTCGGATTGCGCGATGCTGGCCTCGCTGATCTCGCCCACCGTGGTGGAGACGCGCTGCACGGCCGTGAGGATGTCGTTCATCGACTGCCCGCCGCGCCCGACCTGCTCGGTGCCCGCGCCGACGCGATCGACCGAATCCATGATCAGCGCCTTGATCTCCTTGGCCGCCTCGGCTGAGCGCTGAGCCAGCGTCCGCACCTCGCCGGCCACCACCGCAAAGCCGCGGCCCTGCTCGCCGGCACGCGCCGCTTCGACCGCCGCGTTGAGCGCGAGGATGTTGGTCTGGAAAGCCACGCCGTCGATCACCGAGATGATGTCCGAGATCTTGCGGCTGGCGGCCGAGATGCCGTCCATCGTCGAGACCACCTGGCCCATCACATCGGCGCCCTGGCGCGCCTGGCCAGCGGCCGTGTCGGCCAGCTCATGCGTCTGCTTCGCGGCCTGCGTCGAGAGCTGCACGCGTTCCGTCAGCGCCTGCATCGAGGCCGAGGTCTGTTGCAGATTGGCCGCCGTCTGCTCGGTCCGCGCCGACAGATCCTGGCTGCCCGTCGCGACTTCGCTCGACGCCACGCCGATCGACTCCGTCGCGTCGCGGATGCCCTTCACGAGCTCCATCAGCTTAGACTGCATGGCCGAGACTTCCTGCAAGACCAGGCCGATCTCATCGGGCTGGCCCACGTCGATCGAGCTGCGCAGATCGCCGCCGGCCACCGCATGCACGACACCGCGCATGGCTTCAAGCCGCCGGCGCAGCTTGCGCACGAACAGCTCGACCGCCACCACGACGAGCACGCCGCCGACGAGCACGAGGATCAGCGTCACCTCCACATCCTTGTGCACCACCGCCGCCACGTCATCCACGTAGACGCCGGAACCGAGCACCCAGCCCCACGGCGCAAAGCCCAGCACAAAGGAACGCTTGGGCACCGGCTCGGTGGCACCGGGCTTGGGCCAGAGATAGTCCACATAGCCGCTGCCCTTGGCCTTGACGGCCTGCACCATCTCCATGAACAGCGCCTTGCCGCTGGGATCCTTGTTGGTGCTGAGGTCCTGGCCCACCAGCTCCGGCTTGATCGGATGCATGACCATGCGCGGGCCCATGTCGTTGATCCAGATGTACTCCTTGCCCGAGTAGCGGATCTTGCCGATCTCGGCGGCCGCGGCGACCTTGGCATCGGCCTCGCTCATCGTGCCGGCATGGGCCTTGTCGTAGTAGCTCTTGGCGATGCCTTCGGCCGCCTTGACCTGGTCCAGCGTGTTGAGCATCTTCACGTCCATCAGGCTGGTGGACGCTCGCGAGCTCAGGAGCGCGATCAGCAGTACGAAACCCAGCAAGACCATCGCAACGGCGAGGCGCAAGCGGGCGGCGAGAGTCCAGGTCTTCTTTTGCATAACTGTCTCCGTGGACGGACATCAGCCGATGATTCCCGAACGGATTCTTGATCCAATTGGTGTTTTCTCCCAGCGCTAAATGCGCGGGTGTCGGCTGGCTGACAATGGCGGCGTTCCGTTCCCTGAGTCCGAGCATGAATCACAACGACAACCTCTTTGCGGCCCTGCGCGCCGGCTTCCCCGCTGATCTGGACGCCACCGCCATCGAATGCGCGGACGGCGAAGGCTTGCGCTACAGCTGGCGCGACCTTGAGCGCGGCACCGCCATGCTGGCCAATCTGCTGGAGTCGCTCGACCTGCCCGCCGGTAGCCGCGTGGCCGTGCAGACCGAGAAAAGCGTTGAGGCGCTGATGCTCTACCTGGCCGTGCTGCGCGCCGGCCTGGTCTACCTGCCGCTCAACACCGCATACCTGGCGGCGGAGATCGATTACTTCGTTGGCAATGCCGAACCGGCCGTGGTGGTGTGCGCGCCGCGTTGCTTCGGCTGGGTCAGCAAGCTGGCCTTCAAGTGCGGCACGCGCCATGTGTTCACGCTCGGCGAAGACCGCAACGGCACGCTGCTCGACCGTGCTTCGCAGATGAGCGATGAGCATGTGGCCGCTGTTCGCAAGGCTGACGACATGGCTGCCATCCTCTACACCAGCGGCACCACCGGGCGCAGCAAGGGCGCGATGCTGAGCCACGGCAACCTGCTCTCCAATGCGCTGACGCTGAAGAAGCAATGGGGCTGGCGGAGCCACGAAGAAGGCGGCGACGTGCTGATCCATGCGCTGCCGATCTTCCATGTGCATGGCCTCTTCGTCGCCTCGCACGGCGCGCTGCTGAGCGGCAGCAAGATGATCTGGTTCTCGAAGTTCGATCCGCGCGCCGTGATCGGCCGCCTGCCCGAGGCCACCGTCTTCATGGGCGTGCCCACGCTCTATGTGCGCATGCTCGGCGAGGGCGCACTCGACAAGGCCGCCTGTCGGAACATGCGCCTCTTCATCAGCGGTTCCGCGCCCTTGCTGCTCGAAACCTTCCGCGATTGGCAGACGCGCACCGGTCACACCATCCTCGAGCGCTACGGCATGAGCGAGACGGTGATGCTGACCTCCAATCCCTACCACCCCGAAAGCGCCCGCAAGGGCGGCACCGTCGGCCCGGCGCTGCCCGGCGTGGGCCTGCGCGTGGTGGACGATGCCGCCCAGCCTCGCGCTGCCGATGAGATCGGCAATATCGAGGTGCGCGGCCCCAATGTCTTCGCCGGCTACTGGCGCATGCCCGAGAAGACCGCCGAGGAATTCACCGCCGACGGCTGGTTCAAGACCGGTGATGTCGGCCGCGTCGACCCTGAGGGTTATGTGAGCATCGTCGGCCGCAGCAAGGACCTGATCATCAGCGGCGGCTACAACGTCTACCCCGCCGAAATAGAGGGTTACGTCAACGACATGCCCGGCGTCGCCGAAACCGCCGTGATTGGCGTGCCGCACCCCGATTTCGGCGAAGCCGTCGTCGCCGTCGTCGTGCCCAAGGCCGGCGCCCGGCTCGATGGTGCGGCCATCATCAGCACGCTGAAAACCCAGATCGCCAATTTCAAGGTGCCGAAGAAGCTCTTCATCGAAGCCGAACTGCCGCGCAATGCGATGGGGAAGGTGCAGAAGAAGGCGCTGCGGGATGTGCATGCGGAATTGTTCGCCTGAACCTCGAAGCAAGGACGTGATCCGTCAAAACCGCGTCGGGCATATGGTGGCTTATGCGTTACCATTTGCGGATGAGTTTCGAAGTTCGGGAACTGCTGCTTGAGAACGGAGACAGCCCTTTTGCGGCGTGGTTCTCGGGCTTGGAAGGTCTGGCCGCTGCCAAGGTTCGCGTGGCAGTGGGCCGGATGGAAATGGGCAATCTGTCCAATATCGAATGGTTTCGGGGCATCGGCGAGTACAAGATCGACTGGGGCCCCAGTTTGCGAATTTACCTGGCCAAGGACGGGCTCAAACTCATTGTCCTGATCGGCGGCGGCAGCAAGAAGCGCCAGCAGAAGGACATCGATCGGGCGCTTGCGCTGTGGGAAGACTACAAGCGCCGCAAAGGACATTGACATGGCACTGACGCGTGATTTCAAGGAAACGGTTGCGGCCCGCATCCAGAACGATGCTGCCTTCGCGCAAGCCTTGCTGGACGAAGCAATTGATCTCTTCGTCAGTGGCGATCCGGAAGCGTCAAAGCTTGTTCTTCGCGATCTGGTCAACGCGACGGTGGGCTTCGAAGCCTTGGCCGAAGAGATCCACAAGCCGGCCAAGAGCGTGCACCGCATGCTGTCGCACGGCGGCAATCCAACGATGAACAACATCTCGGCGGTGTTCGCGGCGGTCAAGCGCGCACTCGAAGCGCAGGATGCGTTGGCGTGACCCATCCTCTGCCCTTCAACGAAAACTGCCCGCGCTGCGGCCAGCCCTTCCGCTGCGGCGCGCAGGACGATCGCTGCGATTGCTTTGATCTGAAGCTGACACCTGAATTGCGCGAGCAGATCGCGCGGGACTACAGCGATTGCCTGTGCGTCAGCTGCTTGAAGGAACTCGCGCTCGCAACACCGGCGTCACCGGCGAACTGAATCCCATCAAGGGTAGTCATTCAAGGTCGCGGTGTTCGTTTCCTTGCAACGCGCCGGCGGGCCGAGCGCGTTGATCACGTGCTCGATGCTGCCCTTGTCCACCAGGCAGACCGTGATCATGTGGTGGAAGCGCACGCCTTCGGCAGCGGGCGCCTCGATCGCGTGGTCGAGCAGCACATCGGGCTGGCGAAAAACGCTGTAGATGCCGAGGCCCCAGGCTTCATGCTGGCGCACCTCGTCCGCGACCTTGTAGGCCGCGAAGCCGCGTCCGCCCGTTCTGCTCATCCACTCGGACTGCGTCGGCGGGTCGTACGGGATCTCGGATTGATAGAAATACACGCGGCCTCGATTGCCGCGCCAGAGCACCTGCTCGGCCTGGAAATGCTCGACGAAGAGACCGTAGATCGTCACGTCCTCACCATCGACGACCAGGCCGTGCGCCGAAGGATTGCTGCGCCAGCCGACGCTTTCGCCATGATCGGCGCGCCAGATCCAGGTGTGGTCGACGATCGTGTCGTGTGCCTCGATGCGCAGCGCCAGGCTGACTTGGCCGGCCGCGCGTTGCGCGTTGAGCTTGGCGGCCGAGTCGCCCGGCGCGCGCCAAAGTGGTTGGACTGTTGCGCCTCGTAGACGTTGAGGATGCGCTGCTGCAGGTCCGGCGTGTCGGGCCTGAGAATCTGCACATGGGGGCCGAAGTCTTGCGCTTGCGCCGCGGGCGCCGCGCTCAGCACGACAAGCATGGCAAGAACGGCATGGAAGCGTTGGCGTTCGACGGGCATGGCCCGAATGTATCCAAAGCCACCCCCCACATTTGAGCGGATCAAACGTGACCGACCGTACACCCAGACCGGGCGGGCTCTGCTATTGTCCGCCGAACCAGCAAGTTAGCCGCAAGGGAGAATCCGTTTGCGCGTCGAGACTGAATCGCAGCTCTGCAGCCGGCTGCTTCATGAGCCCTTCGAGGCGCATGCGGCCCGTCAGCCTGATCACGTCGCCGTGCGCTGCGGTTCGGCCAGCCTCAGCTATGGCGAGCTCAATGCACGCGCCGATGCCCTGGCCCGCCGCCTGCGCCGCGCCGGTGTGGGGCCCGAGGTGCTGGTGGGCTTGTTCGTGGAGCGCAACCTCGACGCGATCGTCGGACTGATCGGCGTCCTGAAGGCTGGCGGCGCTTATGTGCCGCTCGATCCCGCCAACCCGCCGGCACGCAACAGCTTCATCGTGGGCGATGCGAAGCCGCGCATCATCCTCGCCCATTCCTCGCTGCGCGAGCGCGTCGCCAGCGGCTTCCCGGCGGGCGAGTGGCAGCTCATGTGGCTCGACGAACCCGACGAGCTGGACGAGCAGGCTGACGATGCAGCCGAGCCCGCCGCGCTGCAGCTCAGCACCGGAGAACAGCTCGCCTATGTGATCTACACCTCGGGCTCGACCGGCCAGCCCAAGGGCACCCTCGTCACGCACAACAATGTCGACCGGCTGTTCCGCACGACCGAGGCCTGGTTCGGTTTCGGGGCCGATGACGTGTGGACCGTCTTCCATTCGCTGGCCTTCGATTTCTCGGTCTGGGAGCTCTGGGGTGCGCTGCGCCACGGCGGCACGGCGGTGCTGGTGCCTTCCGAGATCGCGCGCGCTCCGGCGGCCTTCCACGCGCTGCTGCGCGAGGTCGCCGTCACCGTGCTGTGCCAGACGCCTTCGGCCTTCTATGCCTTGATGGACGCCGATCAAGCAGCCTTGCCCGCCTTGCGCTACGTGATCTTCGGCGGCGAGGCGCTGGAGTTCAGCCGCCTCGCGCCCTGGTTCGAGCGTCACGGCGAGCGCACGCAGCTGATCAATATGTATGGCATCACTGAGACGACCGTACACGTCACCTACTTCCCCGTCACGCGCGCCTCGCTGGCCCATGAGAGCCGCATCGGCGTGCCCTTGCCTGATCTGCAGGTCCATTTGCTGGACGAGCAGATGCAGCCGGTCGCGCCGGGCAGCGTCGGTGAGATCTATGTCGGCGGCCCCGGTGTGGCACGCGGTTATCTCAATCGCCCCGAGCTGACGGCCAAGCGCTTCGTGACGCTGCCCGGCGCCACGGATCGCCTCTACCGCTCGGGCGATCTGGCGCGCCTGGAAGCCGACGGGCAACTCGTGTTCTGCGGCCGCGCCGATGAGCAGGTCAAGATCCGCGGCTACCGCATCGAGCTGGGCGAGATCGCCGCGGCGATCGAACAATGCGCCGGCGTTCAGCAGAGCCTCGTGCTGCTGCGCGAATCGGCCGGCGGCGACAAGGAACTCGTCGCCTACGTGATGGCCCGTGAAGGCACCGAACTGGTACGTGCCGATCTGCGTGCCAGCCTCGCCGCCTCGCTGCCCAGCTACATGCTGCCCGCCGCTTTCGTCACCGTCCCGTCGTGGCCTTTGACCGTGAACGGCAAGCTCGACAAGGCCGCGTTGCCCGCGCCAAGGCGCGAGGACCGCCTCGACAAGGACGGCGGCAAGTCAGGTGATGAGCCGCAGACCGAGACCGAACGCCGCGTCGCCGCGATCTGGGCGGGCCTGCTGGGCACCGACGAGATCGGCGTCCATGACGATCTATTCACGCTCGGCGCGCATTCGCTGATGGTGGCCCGCGCTTGCGCGCTGCTGCGCGACGCCTTTGATGTGCCGCTGCCGATCTCCGAAGTGCTGGCCGGCGCGAACGTGAAGGCGCTGGCGGCGCGGCTTGACGTGCTGACGCAGGCCGGTGCCGATCCACAAGACCACGGCCCGGTCGCCCATGAAGGCCCGGCGCCCGCGCCGACGGCACTCGCGCAGGATGCCGCGCTGTTCTTCTGCGAACTGGTGCCCGACACGCTGGCCTACAACAACCAGTGCACGATGCGCCTGCGCGGCGAGCTCGATGTGAAGGTGCTGGAACGCACGCTGACCGAGATCGTGCGCCGCCACGAGTCGCTGCGCACCAGCTTCTTCCGCGAAGGCAGCGAATGGAAGCAGCAGGTTCACGCCCCGTATGCGGTGAACGTGGCCATGGTCGACGATGGCCCCGGCGTCCTTCGCCAGATCTGCCAGCAACGCTTCGATCCGGCACGCATCCCGCTGCTCGGCTGGACGCTCGTGCGCATGGCGCAGGACGATCCTGACGACCATTTGCTCGTGCATGTCGAGCACCACCTGATCCACGACGGCTGGTCCTTCGGCGTCTTCGTGCGCGAGCTGATCGCGCTCTATACGGCTTATCACGCGGGGCAGCCTTCACCGCTGCCCGAGCTGCCCTTGCAATTTGGTGATTTCTCCAACTGGCAGCGCCGCCGCCATGCGCAGGGCCGCTTCGAGGAAGGCCTCGCCTACTGGCGCAAGAAGCTGGCTGGCGCGCCGACGGTGCTGGAGCTGCCGAGCGACCATCCCCGTCCCGCGGTGCAGACCTTCACCGGCGACGAGCTGCTGATCAAAGTGCCGGCCTCGCTCGCCCGGCCGCTGCGCGCCTATGCGCGGGCGCAGCAGACTTCGCTGTTCTGCGTGATGCTCTCCGGCTTCGCCGCCACACTGGCGCGCTTCGCCGCGCAGCGCGAGATCGTGATCGGCTCGGGCTACGCCAACCGCGAGCATCCGCAGATCGACAACCTGATCGGCATGATCGTGAACATGCTCCCGCTGCGGCTCGACCTGGGCGATGACCCGAGCTTCGACGAGTTGGTGCAGCGGGCCAATGCAGCCTCGCGGGAAGCCATGCGCTACCAGGAGATCCCGTTCGAGACCGTGGTGCGCGCGCTCGATCTGCCGCGCGACCGTTCGCGCAACCCGCTGTGCCAGGTGGCTTTCAGTTTCCACGATTCCGCGCTGCCACGCCTGCGCCTGCCAGGAACGACAAACGATGTGATCGGCGAGATCGCCTACCCGCACAACGGCTCGGCCAAGTTCGACATGAACGTGATCGTGGTGCCGCATGCCGAGCAACAGGGCGATGTGGAGGCGGCCGATCGCGACGAGAGCATCACGATCAAGTGGGACTGCAACACCGACGTCTTCGATCTGGCCACGGTGCGGCGTCTCGCCAACGTCTATCTCGGTGCACTCGCCGCCGGCATCGCCTCGCCTGCCCAGCGCGTGTCGCGGCTGCTTGCCGCAAGCGAAGAAGACCAGCGCCAGATCGCGGGCTGGAACGCCACGCAGCGCCCCTATCCGGCCGAGCTCGGCATTGCCGCGCTGTTTGCCGAACAGTGCAAGAGAACGCCCGACAAGACCGCGCTGATCATGGGCATCGAGAAGCGCAGTTATGCCGAGCTCGATGCCGAGTCCGAAGCCATCGCGCATGAGCTGATCCGGGCTGGCGTCACCCGGGGTGCGCTGGTCGGCCTGTGCATGGAACGCTCGCTCTTGATGGTGGCCGCCATCCTCGGCATCCTGAAGGCCGGCGGCGCCTACCTGCCGCTCGATCCTGAATATCCGCGAGCGCGCCTGGCCATGATGCTGGAGGACGCTGCGCCCGAGCTCGTGATCGCAGGCCAGGCGCAGCGCCTGCGCCTGGGCTCGCATGCCGGTCGCATCCTCTGCCTCGACGAAGAACGTGAGGCCATCGCCGCCGCACCGCGCGACATGCAATTGCCCGAGACCTCGGGCCGCGATATCGCCTACGTGATCTACACCTCGGGCTCCACCGGCAAGCCCAAGGGCGTCTGCGTGGAACAGCACAGCGTGGCGCGGCTGGTCAAGAACACCGACTTCGCCACGCTCGGCCCGAACGAACGGCTTTTGCAACTGGCGCCGGTCTCCTTCGACGCCTCGACGCTCGAACTCTGGGGCGCGCTGCTCAACGGCGCCGAGCTCGTGCTCTACAAGCCCGGCGCGCCAACCCTTGCCGAACTTGGCGAGACGCTGCGCGAACAGCGCATCACCACGCTGTGGCTGACGGCCGCCCTGTTCCACCAGATGGTCGATTTCGAGCTCGAAGCGCTGTGCGCGGTGCCGCAGATCCTGGCCGGCGGCGAGGCGCTCTCCGCCGAGCATGTGCGGCGCATGCTCGCCGCCATGCCCGAAGGCCATCGCCTGATCAACGGTTACGGGCCGACCGAGAACACCACCTTCACCTGCTGCCACGCGATGACGCGAAGCAGCCGCTTCGAGAGCTCGGTGCCGATCGGCAAGCCGATCGCCAACACGCAGGTCGAGGTGCTCGATGCGCAGCGCCAGCAGACACCGATCGGCGCGCCCGGCGAGCTCTACATCGCCGGCGAAGGCCTGGCGCGCGGCTACCTGAACCGGCCCGAGCTGACGGCCGAGCGCTTCGTCGAGGTGCAAGGCCGGCGCATGTACCGCACCGGCGACCGCGTGCGCTGGCTGGCCGACGGCACGATCGAGTTCCTCGGCCGGCTCGATGAGCAGATCAAGCTGCGCGGCTTCCGCATCGAACCCGGCGAGATCGAGTTCGCACTGAACAGCCACGCCGACGTGCGCGAATCCGCCGTGCTGCTGCAGGAGTCCGCACGCGGCAAGCAGTTGGTGGCCTTTGTGGTCGGGCGGCCGACCGCGCCATCGGCCGCCGAGCTGCGCGACCATCTCGAGCAGCGGCTGCCCTCGTACATGGTGCCCGCCTCGTTCATCGCGCTTGAGGCGCTGCCGCTCACGCCGGTCGGCAAGGTCGATCGCGGTGCGCTCGCGGCGCGTCCCGTTCCCGTTCATCAGGAAGGCGCGCGCGGCCGGGCCCCGCAGACGCCGACCGAGCTCGTGATCGCCGAGATCTGGCAGCGCCAGCTCGGGCTCGAGCGCATCGCCGCGGACGCCGATTTCTTCGAGCTCGGCGGGCACTCGCTCGCAGCGGCGGCGATCTTCGCGGAGCTCGGCACGCGCTTGGGCACGCGGCTGCCGCTGTCCATGCTCTTCGACACCCGCACGATCGCGCGGCTTGCCGCCGCGCTCGGCCCACTGCAGACCGATCGCGCCGGGCCAACCTCCGATCTGCTGATCCCCGTGCGCCGCGAGGGCAGCAAGACGCCGGTCTTTGCCATGCTCGGCGTCGGCGGCAACTACCGGGGCGCGGAAGCCTTGGCGGCGGGGCTCGGCGGCAACCGGCCCTTCTTCAGCCTGGAGATGCCGGGGCTGGCCGGCGAGGACACGCCGCAGGACAGCATCGACCGCATCGTGGCGCGCCTGCGCGGCGAGGTGCGCGCGCAGGCCACCGAGCGCAAATGCGTGCTGATCGGCAGTTGCGGTGGCGCTCTCGTCGTCTACGAGCTGGCGCGCCAGCTGGAAGCCGATGGTCTGGACGTCGAGCATGTACTGATGTTCGACCCGCCTGCCAGCGGCTCCGAGCGCGGCCGCCGTCTCGGCTATTTCGGCTGGTGGCGGCGGCTGGCCTTGCCGCGTTTCGTGGCGGCGCGCGCCTGGCTCGCCATGCGCCTGATGATGCAGCTTGACGGCAAGCGGCGCCGCGAGTTCCTGCAGCAGAAGATCGCCGTGGCGCGCGAAATCATCACCCGCAAGGA
Source organism: Burkholderiaceae bacterium (assembly GCA_036500605.1). Classification (GTDB taxonomy): domain Bacteria; phylum Pseudomonadota; class Gammaproteobacteria; order Burkholderiales; family Burkholderiaceae_C; genus JAFALK01. The sequence continues at coordinate 302,761 of DASYBU010000005.1, read as the reverse complement.
CCTGCTGCGCGAGAGCCGTACGGAGTTGCACGCGGCCAAGGTGCTCGAGGCCACGTCGGCCGCCTTGTCCAAGTACCAGACGCTGGCGTACGCCGGACGTGTGACGCTGCTGATGGGCGATCGTCACTCCAAGGGCGACATCAACCAGACCTCCGACTACTGGCGCAGCCGCTGCAAAGGCTCGTTCGCCATCACGCGCGTGCCCGGCCAGGACACCGGCGCGATGCTCAAGCCGCCGCACGTCGAGGTCGTCGCGGCCCGGCTGCAGGCGCTGCTCGATGAATATTGAGCCGGGCTGGAGCCTCGACGCGGCGCGCGTCGAGGTCTGGTCTCTCGTGCTCGATGAGGCTGATGAAGATGCCTCGCTGCTCGGCGTGCTCGATGCCGCCGAGCAGGAGCAGGCCGCAAGGATGCGCGCGGGCGCCGTTCGCAAGCACTTCATCAAGGCGCGCGCCGCCTTGCGCTGCCTGCTGGCGCGCTACCTCGGCGTGCTGCCCTCAGAGCTGGCGCTGCACTTGAACGCCTTCGGCAAGCCACGGCTGGATGGAAGCGCGCTGCGCTTCAACCTGAGCCACACGCGCGGCTTGGCGCTCTATGCAATGACCTGCGGTCGCGAAGTCGGCGTCGATGTGGAATGGATCGATGCCGCCGTCGATTGGCGGCCTGTCGCGCCGACCGTGTTCACGCCTGACGAAATCGCAGCGCTCGCAAGCCGATCCGATTTCTTCACCGCCTGGGCGCGCAAGGAGGCTTTGCTCAAGGGCCTGGGAACGGGCTTCGGTGCGCCGGAAGCGCCGTCAAGCGCCGAGGGCTGGACGGTCCGGGATCTCGATGTCGGCAGCGATTGCAAGGCCGCGCTAGCGGTCCACGGCAGCGCGGCATTCCAGATCGTTCAGCGCTCTCTCGACGCCGACCTGCTCTTCAGGCTTCAGCAGCCCTGACCAGCCGCGCCAACTGGCCGGCACACATCTCGCCCATCGTTTTCGCCACCGCGTCGGGGTCAAGCGAGGGATCGTCGAACAAGATCTCATGGGCCGCGTAGAGCGAGTCAAACACCAGCCGCAGCGTCAGGCGCCCTTGCGCCGCATCGACCTTCGGATGCGCCGCCAGGAACGGCGCCAGCAGCAGATCTGTCACCACCTCGTTCGATTGCAGGCGCACCGATTGCAGCGCCGGCACGGCGCGCAGCGCGCGCGTGACCCAGACGCCGGCCGGCGCGGATTCGGTCAGCACATGCATCTGCAGGAGCAGCTCGGCCACGCGCCGCGCCAGCTCAGGCTCGGTCAGGCTCATCGTCGCCTCGACGGCCCAGGGCCGCAGCACATGGTTCTGGCGGCTCAGCAGGCGCAGGCTCAGCTCATGCAGGATCGCGTACTTGTTGGGGAAGTACTGATACAGCGCCGGCGGCGAGATGCCCGCGCGCTGGCAGACCAGGTTGGTGGACAGCCGCTCGATACCGACCTCGCCCAACAGCTCGGAGCAGGCCGAAAGAATGCGCTCGAAAGTCTCGACGGCACGCGGCTGCAAGGGAGCACGCTTGCGTTTCAGATCGGGGGCGGTGGATTCGGGCGATTCAACGAGGCTCATAGCTTGAGTCTACGTGCCATGACCGTTTCTTTTGACCCGCAATAGCGCCAGTTGCAAGACCTTGGCGTCCGTGCTGGCACGGTGGCGGCAGATGTTCTGTTCACGGCGGACATCGGCCGTGATGCGGTGCCAGCGCGCGGCCTCTTCCTCGTTGAGCAGGCGGCGCAGGTCTTCGAGGCGAAAGCTCGGCTGCATGTCGGCGCTGTCGTAGAGGCGGGCGAGCCAGGGATAGTCCTGACCCCAGCCATCGCAGTAGACGGTCTGGCCGTGCAGGCGGGTGTTCATCTCGGCGGCCACCCACCCGGGCGGTTTGCCGTGCTGCAGCAAAAGATCGCGGGTGATGCCATGCAGCGATTCGGCCTCGTCGTCCCAATGCTTCCAATCGGGCAGCGGATGGATCAGGGCGCAGAAGGAACGGCCCTCGCCCTCGATGAAACCGACCTCGATCGGATAACTGCCCCGGCCGAAACCGGAGGCTTCGACATCAAGAATCGCAGGCATTGCAGCAAGCACGGACATCGGCGCTCCACAGGCTCAAATGAGCTGGCAGGAGTTTATGCCGCTGCCCGTGTCTTGCAAGCCCTGTCGGCTCAGGCTCAGGCCAGGCTCAAGCCCGTTTCAAGCCCAACCGCCGCCTAACGCCTTGATCAAGCTCACCGTCGCCTGATACTGCGCGGCGCGAATCTGCAAGGCTTCCCGGCGCAAGGCCAGTTCGCTGCGGCGCGCGTCGAGCAGTTCGAGCTGGCTCACCAGACCATTGCGATAGCGCGAGTCCGAGAGCTGCGTGGCGCGCACGGCCGAAGCCACGGCCTGCTGCTGCACGCCGGCTTGCTGGCCGAGCAGTTGCAAGGCCGAGAGCTGGTCCTCGACATCCTGGAAGGCGACGAGGATCCGCTCGCGATACGCGGCCGAAGCGCCGTCGGCATGCGCCGCCGCGCTCTCGACACCGGCCACGCGACGGCCACCATCAAAGATCGGCAGGCTGGCCAGCGCTTGCACGCCGAACAAGCCGCCGGCCGTCTTGAAGAGGCTCGACAACTCGGGCGAGGAACCGCCCGCAGCGGCGGTCAGCGAGAAGCTCGGGAACCAGGCCTTTTGAGCCACGTCCACACGCTTCTGCGCCGCCTGCCAGCCGGCCTGCGCGGCCACCACGTCGGGGCGGCGCGTCAGCACTTCGCTCGGCACGCCAGCGGGCACCAAGGGCAAGACCTCACCCCAGGCACCGGCGCCGACGGCGAAGTTGCTGGCCGGCGCGCCGGTCAGCACGGCCAGCGCATGTTCGAGCTCGGCACGGCGGCGGTCAAGATCGATCGCGGCCGATTCGGTGGCCGAAACTTCAGTGCGCACACGGGCCACGTCGAGCTCGGACACATCGCCACCGCTGTAGCGGCGTTCGGTCAGCGAAAGCGTTTCGCGATAGGCAGCCACGGTTTCACGCACCAGCACCTGTTCGGCCTCCAGCGCGCGCAGGGCGAAGTAGGTCTGCGCGACCTGGGCCTGCACCAGCAGGCGCGTGCCTTGCAGCAGCGCATCGCTCTGGCGGGCATCGAGCGCGGCGGCCTTCTTGGCATCGCTGATGCGGCCGATCAGATCGACCTCATACGACAGGCTCGCGTTGGCCGTGTAGAGATTGCCGTAGACGTTCTGCGAGCGCGCGGCCTGGCCGGTCTGGCGGCCGGCACCGCCGTTCAGGCCGAGCTGCGGCCACTGTTCCGAACCGGCGGCACGCAGCAAGGCCCGCGATTCATTCAGCCGCGCGGCGGCCTGTTCAATCTGGGTGTTGTGCGCCAGCGCCTGTTCGGTCAGCGCGTCGAGTTGCGCATCGCCGAAGGTCTTCCACCATTGCGCCTGCACGGCCGCAGCCTGGGCTTGCGGACCCTTGAAGGCGACCGGCGTCGCCGGCAGCGCGTGGGGCTCGGGCGTCGCGACATTCGCGCAGCCGGCCAGCACCAGGGCTGCCACGAGCGGGATGAGAGGGGTCAGAAATTTCATGAGAACACTCCTGCTTTCTTATTCATGATCGCCACGCGGAGCGGCGGGCAGGGGACGGGCATCGCCGCCGTGGCCATCGTGGCCGCTTGCAGCTTCGTCATCACCGCTGCCGGCAAAGGCTTCGAGGTGCACGTCGCTGCTGCCATGCAGCTTCAGCGGCTTGTTGCCCGTCAGCGCGCGCAGCAGCACGTAGAACACCGGTGTGAGGAACAGGCCGAAGGCGGTGACGCCGATCATTCCGGAGAACACGGCCACGCCCATCGCCGAGCGCATTTCGGCACCGGCGCCGGTCGCCAGCACCAGGGGCAGCACGCCCATGATGAAGGCCACCGAGGTCATCAGGATCGGGCGCAGACGCAGGCGGGCGGCTTCGATCGCAGCCTCCAGCGGTTTGCGTCCGGCCAGCTCGAGCTCCCGGGCGAACTCCACGATCAGGATCGCGTTCTTCGCACTCAAGCCCACCAGCACCATCAAGCCGATCTGCGTGAAGACGTTGTTGTCGCCCTTGGTCAGCCAGATGCCGGTCATCGCGGCGAGCAGGCCCATCGGCACGATCAACAGGATCGCCAGCGGCAGCGTCAGGCTCTCGTACTGTGCGGCCAGCACCAGGAAGACCAGCATGATGGCCAGCGGGAAGACCCACATGGCCGAGTTGCCGGCGATGATTTCCTGGTAGGTCAGGTCGGTCCACTCGAAGCTGATGCCGGGCGGCAGCGTCTCGGCCGCGATGCGACGGATCTCGTCTTCAGCCTGGTGCGAAGAGAAGCCCGGCGCCGCGCCGCCGTTGATGTCGGCAGACAGGAAACCGTTGTAGCGCATCGCACGTTCCGGGCCGACGGTGTTGTTGACCGTCATCAGCGCAGACAAGGGCACCATGTCGCCGTTGCTCGAACGAACCTTCAGCTGACCGATGTCTTCAGCGCGTGCACGGAACGGCGCATCCGCCTGGACGCGAACCGAGTAGGTGCGGCCAAACTTGTTGAAGTCGTTCACATACAGGCTGCCGAGGTAGATCTGCATGGTGTCGAACACATCGGTCACGGCCACGCCGAGCTGGCGCGCCTTGGTGCGGTCGATATCGGCGTAGAGCTGGGGCACGTTCACCTGGTAGCTGGTGAACATGCCGGTCAGCAGCTTGCTCTGATAAGCCTTGGCCATGAAGGCCTTGACGGCTTGGTCCACCGCTTCGTAGCCGAGGCCCGCACGGTCTTCGATCTCGAGCTTGAAACCACCGGTCGTGCCCAGGCCTTGAACCGGCGGCGGTGGGAACATGACGATGAAGGCGTCCTGAATCTGGCCGTACTGCGCGTTCAGCTTGCCGGCAATCGCACCGGCGCTCAGGTCCTTGGTCTTGCGCTTGTCGAAGTCAGCCAGCGTGGCGAACACGATGCCCGAGTTGGAGCTGTTGGTGAAGCCGTTGATCGACAGGCCGGGGAAGGCGACGGCGTGTTCAACACCGGGCGTCTTCAAGGTGATGTCGGTCATGCGGCGGATCACGTCTTCGGTGCGGTCCAGCGTGGCGCCGTCGGGCAGTTGGGCAAAGCCGATCAGGTATTGCTTGTCCTGCGCCGGCACGAAACCACCGGGCACGAGCTTGAACAGGCCGAGAGCCAGCACGATCAGGCCCGCGTACAGCAGCAGGGCCGGCGTCTTGTTGGCAATCACGCGGCGCACACCGCCGCCGTAAGCCTGGCTGCCGCGCTTGAAGACGCGGTTGAAGCCGGCGAAGAAGCGGCCGAACACGCTGTCCATCGCACGGGTCAGCCAGTCCTTGGGCGCGTCATGGCCCTTGAGCAGCAGCGAAGCAAGCGCGGGCGACAGCGTCAGCGAGTTGACCGCCGAGATCACCGTCGAGATCGCGATCGTCAGCGCGAACTGGCGATAGAACTGGCCGGTCAGGCCGCTGATGAAAGCCAGCGGCACGAACACGGCGACCAGCACCAGCGCGATCGCGATGATCGGGCCCGAGACTTCACGCATGGCTCGATACGTCGCATCACGCGGTGAGAGTCCCGCCTCGATATTGCGCTCGACGTTCTCCACCACCACGATCGCATCGTCCACCACGATCCCGATCGCCAGCACCAGGCCAAAAAGGCTCAGCGCATTGATCGAGAAGCCGAACAGATGCATGACGGCAAAGGTGCCGACCACAGACACCGGCACGGCCAGCAGCGGGATGATCGAAGCGCGCCAGGTCTGCAGGAACAGGATCACGACCAGCACCACCAGGGCGACGGCTTCGAGCAGGGTGTGGATCACCGATTCGATCGACGAACGCACGAACTGCGTCGGGTCATAGACCACGCGGTATTCCATGCCGTCGGGCATGTTCTTCGACAGCTCGGCCATCGTGGCGCGCACCTGGTCGGAGATCTGGATCGCGTTGGAACCGGGCGCCGCGAAGATCGGGATCGCCACGGCTTCCTTGTTGTCGAGCAGCGAGCGCAGCGCGTATTCCGAAGCACCGAGCTCGATGCGGCCAAGATCGCGCAGACGAGTCACCGCGCCGCCGGCTTCGGTCTTGACGATGATGTCGCCGAACTCTTCAGCATTGTTCAGGCGACCTTGCGCATTGATCGACAACTGCATGTCGACACCGGGCAAGCCCGGCGAAGCGCCGACCACGCCCGCCGCAGCCTGGATGTTCTGGCTGCGGATCGCTGCCACCACATCGCCGGGCGAGAGGCCGTGCTGTGCCACCTTCTGCGGGTCGAGCCACACGCGCATCGCGTAGTCGCCCGAGCCGAACAGCTGCACGTCGCCCACGCCTTGCAGGCGCGCGAGGCGGTCCTTGACGTTGAGCAGCGCGTAGTTGCGCAGATAGGTCATGTCATAGCGGCCGGTCGGCGAGAGCAAGTGCACGACCATGGTCAGGTCGGGCGAGCTCTTGATCGTCGTGACCCCGAGGCGCTTGACCTCTTCGGGCAGACGCGCTTCGGCTTGCGAGACGCGGTTCTGCACCAGCTGCTGGGCCTTGTCGGGATCGGTGCCGAGCTTGAAGGTCGCGGTCAGCGTCATCAGGCCGTCGGTGGTGGCCTGACTGCTCATGTAGAGCATGTCTTCGACGCCGTTGAGCGACTCCTCGAGCGGTGTGGCCACCGTCTCGGCGATCACCTTGGGATTGGCGCCCGGATAGTTGGCGCGCACCACGACCGAGGGCGGCACGACTTCGGGGTATTCGGAGATGGGCAGCGATTGCACGGCAATCACGCCGCCCAGCACCATCAGCACCGAGATCACACCGGCGAAGATCGGCCGGTCAATAAAAAATTTGGACAAGTTCATGGAGAACCTCAGATCTTGTTGTCAGTCGCCGCCTTGGCAGACATTTCAGGCTTGGCGTCCATGCTCACGGTCTGCGGGTCGATCAGCGCACCGGGGCGCACACGTTGCAGGCCGTTGACGATGATGCGTTCGGCGGGCTTCAGGCCATCGGAGACGATGCGCAGGCCGTTGACCGAAGCGCCGAGCTTGACCTCGCGGTACTCGGCCTTGTTGCCGGCGCCGACCACCATCACGAAGCGCTTGCTCTGATCGGTGCCGACGGCGCGCTCGTTGACCAGCAGTGCGGTCTTCAAGCCGCCCTCGCCCATGCGGATGCGGGCGAACTGGCCGGGGATCAGGTTGCCGTCCTTGTTGTCGAACACGGCGCGCACGCGCACCGTGCCGCTCTTGCCGTTGACCTGGTTGTCCACCAGTTGCAGGCGGCCTTCCAGCGGCGTGCCTTCCTGGCCCAGCGTGCCCATCTGCACCGGCACCTTCGAGTCGCGCTTGAGCTTGGCCACGATCTGTTCGTCAGCATCGAAGCTGGCGTAGATCGGGCTGACCGAGACCAGCGTGCTCAAGAGCGGCGCGCTCGGGCCGGCGGCCACCTGGTTGCCCGTGGTGATCTCCAGCTTGCCCATGCGACCGGAGACCGGCGCACGCACTTGCGTGTACGAGAGGTTGAGCTTGGCCGAAGTCAGGCCGGCCTGCGCGGCGCGCAAGTTGGCATCGGCTTCGCGTTGCGCATTGCTGCGTTCATCGAACTCGCGCTGCGCGATCGCCTGTTCATTGAGCAGGCGCGTGGCGCGGGCCACATCGCTGCCCGTGTAGACGGCGCGCGCCTTGGCCGCAGCCACTTGCGCTTCTGCACGCTCAACTTCAGCGGCATAAGGCGCCGGGTCCAGGCTGATCAGCAGATCGCCTTGACGGACCAGCGCGCCTTCGCGGAAATGCACCGACAGCACCGTGCCCGGCACGCGCGGACGCAGCTCCACGCGTTCGACGGCTTCGAGGCGGCCCGAGAACTCGTCCCAGGTCGTCACTTCAGCGGCTTGCACGGCCGCGACCGACACCTTGACGGCGGGCGGAGCCGCCGGTGGCGCATCGGCTTCAGCCGAACCAAAGCCGACCACGGCGGCGGAGATGGCCGTGAGCGCGGTCAGCGCCGTGAAGGCGGTGCCGGCGATCCACAGCTTGCGGGGAGATTCAGGGTTAGCGTTTTGTTGTTGCGACATGGCGGGCTCCTGGAGGACAAGACGGAAGGACAAAATTTGGGCAATGCAGCGGCTCAACCCGGACCCGCCTTGTCTTTTTCGCGGGCCCAGGAAAGCCGGGTACAACAGTGAAATCAGCGCCGCCGTGTTTCGGTCAGCGCGCCTCTCTTAGGGGAGGCATCAAGGGGAATCTGTTCAGGACATCACACTCTGCGAATCGATATTCGTAACGTACACTACGAATTAAGCCAGAATGTAGTGGCCCGAGTTGCCGACGTCAAGTATTATTTGAGTGATCGTTACGAAATACCCTCTTGGCGTTCATCAAAACGCCACAGAGGTCAAAATCGGGCACCCCTGCATCAGCATTGAGAGCGTGAGAGTCATGGAAAAAATCGTGGACACAGAGCCTGCAGCCAAGTGCGCGAAGCCGCGCGGGCGTCCGCTTTCCTTTGATCGCGAGCGCGCGCTGGAACAGGCCATGCACGTATTCTGGAAGCGCGGCTACGAAGCCGCCTCCGTGGCCGAGCTGACCGCCGCGATGGGCATCACCGCGCCGAGCCTCTACACCGCCTTCGGCGACAAGGAACACCTGTTCCTCGAAGCCATCGAGCGCTATGTGAGCGGGCCCGGCGCCGGCTTCCCGCTCGCGCTGGAAGAAGAACCGACCGCCTACCTCGCGATCCGCCGCGTGCTGATGGAAGCGGCCGAGGAACTGACCCGCCCCTGCCATCCCAAGGGCTGCATGGTCACCATGGCCGCCACCAACTGCTCCGAGGCCTCCGCGCGCATCCAGGAAGCCCTGGCCAAGCGCCGCCAGGCCGGCGACAAAGGCATCCGCTGCCGCATCGAGTGCGGCATCAGCCGCGGCGAACTGCCGGCCGAGACCGATGCCGAGGTGCTGGCGAACTTCTACGCCACCGTGTTCCGCGGCATGTCGATGCAGGCCGCCGACGGCGCCACGCAGGAAAGCCTGACGGCCACGGCCGAGGCGGCGATGCGCGCCTGGCCGGGCGGCGTCCCGAAGGCCAAAGCCAAGACGAGCAAGCCCCGCAAGACTGCGACCATCTGAGCCCGCAAGCAAGGAGTTAGTCGCGCGCATCACGCCACCAGCAATTCCGGTGGCGTCAGGCCACGCAAACGTGCCGCATCCTGGCTCGGCGGCAGGCCGAAATGCCGGCCGTATTCACGGCTGAACTGCGAGTGGCTGTCATAGCCCACACTGACCGCGACCGCCGCAATGTCCTTGTCGTCCGTCAGCAGCAAGGCGCGCGCTTCCTGCATGCGGATCTGCTTCTGGAACTGGATCGGGCTCATCGCCGTCGCCGCCCGGAAATGTCGGTGGAACGAGGGCACGCTCATCGCCGCCAGCCTGGCCAGATCTTCCACGCGCAGGATCTCGGCGTAATGCGAGCGGATCCGGCCGATCGCGCGGTTGATGTGCCGCAGATGGCTGTCGGCCAGGCCGATCTGCCGCACCATCGCGCCCTGCGGGCCCATCAGCAGACGCCACAGCAGCTCGCGCTCCAGCATCGGCGCGAGGATGCAGATCTCTTCGGGCCGGCCCAGCAGCCGGACCATGCGGACCACCACGTCGACGATCTCCGGCGTCGCATCGCTGACCGCCAGCCCCGGCGTCAGCATCGAGCTGCGTTCCGGCGCGGCGATCTCCAGCAGCAGGGCCGCAATCGCCGCGGGTCGCAGCGACAGCGACATCGACAGAAAGGGCTGCTGCTCGGTCGCATCGAGCACGCTGCCGCACAGCGGCAGGTCCAGCGACACCGTCAGGTACTGGCCCGTGCCGTACGCGAAAGCCTTGCCTTCCAGCACCGTGCGCTTGGAGCCCTGCGCCACCAGGCCGAACATCGGCTCGGCGATGTTGTGCGCCGGCATGGTGGGGCCGTTCGCGCGCATCAGGCGCAGGCCAGGGACCGCCGTCTGGTTGACACCGGGCATCGCATGGCGAGCGATCAGGGTGCGGAGGGAGCCAAGTGTTTCCATGTCGACACCCTAGCAATCCGAAACTCAAATCACAAGGCTAACTGCCACGATCGACGCAAAGTTGAGAGGATCGTGCAAGCGGCTGATTGCATCGCGCCAGCCACAAGACCGTCACGGGCAATGAGTTCAGAAGCTCAGCACAAAGCAGGCACCGCCTTGAGGCGCCCGCACATGGCGCACGGTGCCGCCCATGCCGTGGACCAGGTTGCGCACAACGGCCAGGCCGATGCCGCGGCTCGCCGCACCTTGCGCATGGCCGCTCACAAAAGGCAGGAAGATCCGCGACTCCAGCGCGGCCGGCACGCCGGGGCCGTTGTCGCGCACCTCGATCAGCAGGCGCCCGCCGCGCACCAGACGGGCGCTCACCTCGAGGCGCGGCGCGGCAGTCTGCGCCGTGGCCTCGGCGGCGTTCTTGACGAGATTCAGCAGCGCCTGCTCGAGCTGGCCTGGATCGGCCATCAGACTCAGCGTCGGCGGCTCGACCGTGAAGCTGGCCGTGCCACCACGCGCCTGCCAGTCGACGCCGACCAGCTGCTGGAGGCGCGAAAACAGTTCGGCCAACGGGATCGCTTCGGCGCGCGGCGCCGGCAGCTCGCTGATCTTGCGGTAGTTGGTGACGAAGCGGCTCAGGTCTTCTGCGCGGCGCGCGATGGTGTCGAGCGCCAGGGCCAGGTCTGACGCCGCGGCGGGATCGTCGAGCAGTTCGCGTGCTGAGCGCGAGAGCGAGGCGATCGGCGTCAGCGAGTTCATGATCTCGTGGGTCAGCACATGGACCAGCTGGCGCCAGGCAGTCAAGGCTGCCGCTTCGAGCTCCGACTCGACGGGCAGCAAAGCCAGCAGCCGGCGATCCTTCCCGGCCAGCGCCACGCGCGTGCTCGCGGCCAGCCAGCGCTCCTCGCCGCGCTCGGTGGGGATGCGCAGGAGTTGGCCGTTAGCGGCGGCGGCCAGTTCAATCAGCAAACGGTCACGCTCGACCACGCCACCAGGTGCCAGCAGGCGCCGAGCGCGCGCATTGAGCGGCGCCACGGCGCCGCCTTCAGGCTGCTCCCACAAGGCCACGGGCATGTGCTCGATCTGGCCGTCGATCAGGGCCAGCTTTTCCCGGGCGACCTGGGCATCGAAACCGAAATCGGTGATGGGCGCGATGGCCGGCATCGGCGTACTGAGGCGTGTCAGCGCGAACCCGCCGACGATCAGGCTGGCCAGGGCCAGGATCGCATCGGCGACCAGCAGGCGCGGCGAATCCAGGCAGGCCACGGCCACAGCGCTGGCGGCCGCCAGCATCAACGCAGCGCCCATCACGGTCATGGCGGAATCGCGCCTAGAGCCCATGCTTGTCCAATCGCCGGTAGAGCGCGGCGCGGCTCAGGCCCAGCAGGCGCGCCGTCTCGCTGATATTGCCTTGCGCCTCGCGCAGCGCCTCTTCGAGCGCCGCGCGTTCCCGTTCGACGAGCGGGGCGATGCGGCTCGATTCGCTGCGCGTCGTCGGCGCCAATGCGAAATCGGCGGCCTCGAAACTGGCACCCGTCGCCAGGATCACGGCGCGTTCGCAAGCATGGCGCAGCGCTCGCACATTGCCGGGCCAGTCGTGACGGGTCAATGCCGCCTCAGCCTCTTCGGACAGCGGCCTCGGCGGCTTTCCATACTGCGCGGCATAAGCAGCCAGGTAGTGCCGCGCCAGCAGCAGGACGTCGGCGCGACGTTCGCGCAGCGGCGGCACGCGCAGCACGATGGTATTGAGCCGGTACAACAGATCGGGCCGGAAGCGCTGCGCATCAAACAGCGCGGCTTCGTCGAGATTGGTGGCACTGAGCACCCGCACGTCGACCGCCTCGGGACGATCCGCCCCTAACGGTGTGACTTGGCGGCGTTCCAGTACCGTCAACAAACGCGCCTGCTGCGCGAGGCCCACATTGCCGATCTCGTCGAGGAACAACGTGCCGCCGCGCGCAGACTGAAAACGCCCGGGCCTTTCGCTCCGCGCATCGGTGAAGCTGCCGCGCCGGTGGCCGAACAGCTCGCTCTCGAACAGGCTGTCGGGCAGGCTGCCCATGTCCACGGCCAGAAACGGGCCAGTCGCGCGCTTCGAGGCCTGATGCAGCGCCTGCGCCACGAGTTCCTTGCCCGCGCCCATCTCGCCGAGGATCAGCACATTCGCCTCGGTCGGGCCGACGTTGGCGATCAGGCGGCGCAGCTCGATCATCGCCGCGCTGGCACCCAGCAGCGGCGAATCGCCAGCCTCTTCCCGCGGTGCACGGCTCGCTGCCGCGGCGGCCACGGTCGCGACCAGCCGCTCGTTGTCCCAGGGCTTGGTGATGAAGTCAAAGGCACCGAGCTTGACCGCCTGCACGGCCAGGTCGACCTCGGCATAAGCCGTCATCATGACGACGGCCGGTGCATCGGCTCGGGCCAGGACCGCGCGCAGCAGCGCGAGCCCTTCATCGCCGCTCGTACGGCCCGGCGTGAAGTTCATGTCGAGCAGCAGGACGTCCGGTTTCTGTCCGTCGAGCTGCCTCGTCAGTTCAGCGGGGTCTTCGATCAGCTCGACCGAGCCAAAACGCCGACGCAGCAGCAGTCGCGCGGCGATGCCCACATCGGGATCGTCGTCGAGCACAAGAATGCGAACAGAAGGAGAAGCTGCGGCTGCCATGTCGGCCGTGACCATAGCAGGGCCGACTGTCCGGAAGTGAACAGGCGCCCATGTTCAGATGCGCACAGCGGGCACCTCGAGCCCGCGCCAAGTGCTTGATTCACCAGGCGCTCACCGCTCAAGAGAGCGTGGCCCGCGTCTTGCACTGAACAGCCCATGCAGATCACGACCTTCATCACCCATGCCCGCTTCGCCGCCCGCCAGTTGCGCGGCGCTCCCGGCCAGGCGGCCATCGTCATCCTGGGCCTGGCACTCGGCCTCGCGCTGGCGCTGCTCAGCACGGCCTTCGTGCTCGATGAGCTGCGCGCCGATGCCGATCTGCCTGGCGCCGATCGACTCGTCACGCTCGAATGGCGCGTGCGCGGCCCCGGCGGCATCCACACCGACTGGTTCAGCGATATTCCCGCCATCGCGCTCTACGAGGGCCTGCGCGTCGCCGATGCGCCGGTCACGGCGATGAGCCGCGTGATGCAGCTCGACCTCGCCATGCGCACGGACAACAGCGCCGACGGCAAGCCGCGCAGCGCGAAGCTCAGCACCACGCTGGCCGATCCCGACATCGAATCCCTGTTCGGTCTGCATGCGATTGCGGGCAATCTGGCGGCGACGCTGGCCAGTCCCGAAGGTCTGGCGCTGACCGAATCGAGTGCCGCGAAACTCTTCGGCCGGCGCGACGTGCTGGGCCGCACGCTGACGATCACGATCCCGAGCTTCGAGGCCGGCAAAGCCCCGGCCCAGGTCACGCTGACCGTGATGGCCGTGCTGGCCGAGCCCAGCCACAACGGCCAGCTCCATCGCTTCGAAGCGATGGCCGGCTACGTGTCGCCACGCGCCAAGGAGTTCATCGCCCAGGAAAGCGGCTGGTTCGTGGGCGCGGGCCGGCTGTTCGCACGCATGAAGCCCGGCGTCACGCCGCAGGCGCTCGGCGACCTGGCCCAGCATCTACTCGACCAGCAACCGCCGCCGCCAGGCCTGCCCGCCGACTTCCTCAAGGGCGGCGGCAAGCCGGCCACGTTGCGCGGCATGGCGATCCGCGAGTGGGGGCTGCGCGGTGCGGGCAGTGCTGATCGCAAGCTGAAGATGGGCAGCCTGCTCGGCGCAGCGGCCGGCGTGCTGGGCCTGGCGATGATCAATTTCATCAATCTGTGGAGCGTGCGCACCTTGCGGCGCCAGCGCGAGATCGGGCTGCGCAAATCGCTGGGCGCGGGTGCTGCGGCGCTGGCCTTGCAGTTCTTCGTGGAGGCGCTGCTGGTGAGCCTGCTGTCCGGCGTGATCGGCGTGCTGCTGGCCTGGTGGGCGATGCCGGCGCTGGGCGTGATGCTGTATCACGGCTTCGATCATTCGGTGCTCTCGCCCGGCCTGCTCGCCGCGGCGCTGCTGGCCTGCGTGCTCGTCGCCGCGGCCAGTGCCTTGCCGCTCGCGCTGATTGCACTGCGCGTGCGTGCCGCGCAATCGCTGGCGGGCCGCAGCCACAGCGAGGGCCGCGCCGGCCGCTGGCTGCGGCGCAGTCTGACCGTGCTGCAGTTCGCCGCCGCCTCGCTGTTCGCGGCGATGACGATCGTGTTCTTCTGGCAGAACCATTACACGGGGCAGATCGATCGCGGCTTCCAGGTCGAGAACCGCCTGGCCTTCGATGTCGCCTTCGGCACGCATCCGACCCGGCTGATCGGGCTGCTCGAACGCATCCGCCGCTGGCCCGAGGTGATCGCCGCCGCGGCCAGCAATGATGTGCCGGGGCGCAATTTCGCGACCTGGTATTCGGACTTCATCGGCCCCCGCGGCGAGCGTGTCAATCTGCGCACCGGCATGACCTTCACGCCGGGCCTGCTCGATCTCTATGGCGTGCCGGTGATCGCCGGCCGCCTGTCGGCCACGCATGAAGCCGAGATGGTCGGCCACGGCGTCGTGCTGGACCGCTCGGCCGCGCGCGCACTCGGCTTTGCCAGCCCCGAGGCCGCCATCGGCCAGACGCTGCAGGTCAGCCCGGTCTACAACGACGGCAAGCCGGTCAGCGTTGCCGCGGTGATCGAGGACGTGCATCTGGAAGGCGCGCGCACAGCCCGCGTGCCGGTGTTGATGCAGCCCGTGCCCCAGCTCAGCCCCGGCGCGATCAGCGTGCACAGCCGCGATCCGGCGCTGACGCGAAAACGCCTCAACGAGCTGCTCGCGGCCGAGTTCCCCGAAGAGCCGCCCCAGGTGCTCACGGCGCGGGAACAGCAGGGCCAGCAGTACGAGAACGACCGCCGCCAGGGCGGGCTGATCGCAGCCATCAGCACGATCGCCTTGCTGCTCGCGGCCGTGGGCATCTACGCGCTGGCCGCCTACACGCTGCGGCTGCGCGAGCGCGAGATCGTCTTGCGCAAGCTGCACGGCGCGCCGCCG
Source organism: Burkholderiaceae bacterium (assembly GCA_036500605.1). GTDB lineage: Bacteria > Pseudomonadota > Gammaproteobacteria > Burkholderiales > Burkholderiaceae_C > JAFALK01. Next base: position 287,668 of record DASYBU010000005.1, on the reverse strand, counting down.
ATCGCGGTGGCGCGGCTGCTGGCGCGCGAGTTCGCGACGGTGGCCGGCCTGGGGGGCTTGATCGGTCTGCCTCTGGCCGCGTGGCTCGCGCAAGCCTGGCTTGCCGGCTTCGTTGAACGCGCACCGATGGGCCCGTTCGCGTTGCTGCCGCTGCTGCTGACCGTGGTCACACTGGCGCTCGTGACGCTGCTCGCGGTGTTGCGGCATCTGCGCGCGGCCTTCGCCCTGCGCCCGATCCTGGCGCTGCGAGCATGAGCGCTGCACAGGTCTCGGCCTTGCACAGCGGCGCGGCGATGGACCGGCCGGCAGTGCTGCCGCGCGCTCATCGTTGGCGCCGCCGTGCATCGATCTCCGGCGCGGCGCTGCTCGCTCTGATCGCAGGCCTCTGGGCCTGGCAACACATGCCGCGTGGTTTGCCTGTCATGCGTGCCGACGTCGAGATCGCCACCGCTCAACAAGGCCTGTTCCACGACGTGCTGGTCAGCCGCGCCACCGTGCTGCCGCTGCAATCGGTGCTGCTCGATGCCGCCGAGGACGGCCGTGTGGATCAAGTCCTTGTGAAGGACGGCGCCGAGGTGCAGGCCGGCCAGTTGCTCTACGTACTCGCCAGCGCGCAACATGCGCAGGAGCTGATGGCGCGATCGAGCGAAGCCGCGCAGCAGCTCGCCAACCTGGCCACCTTCCGCGCGGCGTTCATGGCGGCCCAGGCCACGCAGCGCCGCGAGCTGACGCAGGCCGGCTTCGAGCTCGAATCCGCACGCCGCACGCACACGCGCAACGAGACGCTGGCCGCGCAAGGCTTCATCTCGGCCGCGGTGCTCGATGAATCTCGCGACAAGCTCGACCAGGCGAAGACCCTGCTGCAACAGCTGCGCGACGACGGCCGCGAAGAGCTCGCCACGCGCGAGCAATCGGTGCGGGCGATGGAACGCGCGGTGCTCGATCTCGACCGGCGCCTCTCCGCCCTGCGCGCGGCCAGCGACGGCCTCGCCGTGCGCGCGCCCGTGGCCGGCCGCCTGACCGGCTTTGCCCTGCAGATCGGCGAGAGCGTGCGCGCCGCCAGCCATGTGGCGCGCATCGACAGCACCGGCCGCTTCAAGCTGCAGACACAGGTCGATGAGTTCTACCTGCCGCGCATCGCGCCGGGCCTGCACGGCACGCTCGAAGCTGACGGACACGCACATGACTTGCAAGTCACACGCATCGACCCGCAGGTCAAGGACGGGCGCTTCAGCGTCGAGCTTGAATTCACCGGCGATGCGCCCGCCACGCTGCAGGTCGGCCAGGGCCTCGACGCGCGCCTGACGCTGGGCCAGCCGCAGCAGGCGCTGCTGCTCAAGGACGGCGGCTTCAGCAGCGAGACCGGCGGCACCTGGGCCTTTGTGCTCGATGCCGACGAGCGCCATGCCGAACGTCGCGCTCTGCGCACGGGCCGTCATGCCGCAGGCCAGATCGAGGTGCTCGGCGGCCTGCATGCCGGCGAGCGCGTGATCGTCTCGAGCTACCGGCCGTTTGCCGAAGCTGCATCACTCCAGTTGAACGATTGATTGAAAGAAGAGAAAGCAAGCCATGTTCAAGATCCGCAATCTCAGCAAGACTTTTCACACCGGCGAGATCGAGACCACCGCGCTCGACCAGATCAGCGTGGAGATCGAAGCCGGCGAGTACCTCGCCGTCACCGGCCCCTCGGGCTGCGGCAAGTCCACGCTGCTCGGCATCCTCGGCCTGCTCGATGCGCCGAGCAGCGGCGAGTACTGGTTCGATGGCGAGATGGTCAGCGGCCGGTCCGAGCAGCGCCTCAATCGCCTGCGCCGCGGTCGCATCGGCTTCGTGTTCCAGAGCTTCAACCTGATCGACGATTTGAGCGTGGCCGAGAACATCGGCCTGGCGCTTGAGTACGGCGAAATGCCGGCGCGCGAACGCACGAAACGGGTCGACGAAGTGATGGCACGGCTCGGCATCTCGCACCGCGCCGGCCATCGTCCACATCAGCTCTCGGGCGGCCAGCAGCAGCGCGTGGCGATCGCCCGCGCCATCGCGGCGCGCCCTGCTCTCCTGCTGGCTGACGAGCCCACCGGCAACCTCGACAGCGCGCATGGCGACGAGGTCATGCGCATCCTGCGCGAGCTCAACGCCGAGGGCACCACGCTGGTCATGGTCACCCACTCGCCGCAGCATGCGGCCCAGGCCTCGCGCGTGTTGCGGCTGCTCGATGGCCGCGTGCTGGTGGACGCGCTCGCCGCTTGATACAAATAGGGGACGACGCGGCCGCGGCAAGTGCCTAAAGTCGAGGCAACGCAGACAAGGAGGCTCCCCATGCGTTGCCACTGCTACATCATCCCGCCTGATGTCCTGAACCGCCTGGCCACCAACAAGAAGCTGCCGGCCGATGTTCGCAAGGCCCTGGCCGACAGCGCGCGCATCAGCGATGAGATGCGCAAGGTGCGGACGCAGAACAATGCCCTGATCGCCTTGGCGAAGGTCACCGACCCCAACCACGCCGAAGCGGTGTCCGCCGCGCCCAAGGTGACGGTCGACGATTGCGTCAGCAAGCAGAACCTGCCCGGCAAGCCGGTGAGCGCGCCCAAGACCTCGAAGGACAAGACCGCGCAGCGCGCCTTCAACGAAACCACCGGCGTGGCCAAGTTCTACAAGGACGTGTTCAAGCGCAACTCGGTCGACGACGCGGGCATGACGCTGCTGTCCTCGATCCACTACGGCAAGAAGTACAACAACGCCTTCTGGAACGGCTCGCAGATGGTCTACGGCGATGGCGATACCAAGCTATTCACCGACTTCACCAACAGCAACGACGTGATCGGCCACGAGCTCACGCACGGCGTCACGCAGTACACGCTGCAGCTCGATTACACCGGCGATGCAGGCGGGCTCAACGAAAGCATCTCCGACTGCTTCGGCTCGATGTTCCGCCAATGGGAAGCCAACCAGACCGTGGCCAAGGCCGACTGGCTGATCGGCGCCGACATCATGGGCCCGACCGCCAAGCAGCAGGGCTACACCTGCCTGCGCAACATGGCCAAGCCCGACGACAAGAAGGCGCTCTCGCCGCAGCCCACGAAGTATTCGCAGATCACGCCGGGCATGGATCCGCACGACAGCAGCGGCCCGCCCAACCTGGCCTTCTGCACCGCCTGCAAGACCCTCGGCGGCAAGAGCTGGGAGCGCATCGGCCAGGTCTGGTACACGGTGCTGACCACCTCGGGCGCCGTCCCGTCCATGACGATGGCGAAGTTCGCCGCGCGCTGCCGGCAGGTGGCCACACAGCTCTATCCGAAAGAGCCCAAGGTGCTGGCCGCGGTCAACGCGGGCTGGAAGGCGATCGGGCTTTGACGATGGCCACGGAAGGAAAAACGGATCGCCTGCAGGTGGAGCGCCTCGGCGGCCTGGCCGGTTTCGGCGGGTCGGGCGGGCGGCTGCGCAGTCATGGCGAGGTGGCGGCCTCCGCGCTGTCGGCCCGGGATCAGCAGGCGGTGCACGCGCTGTTCGCGCAGCCTTCTTCCTCTTCTCGTCCTGCGCCCCCCAGTCATCCCGATGGTTTCCGCTACCGCTTGACGAGGCAGACGCCGCAAGGGCCGCAAAGCGTGGAGGTGCCGGAAGCGCATGTGCCCGAGGCGGTGCGGGCGGTGGTGAAGGATGAGCTGGCGGGCAGCGGAAGCTGAAGCTGAAGCTGAAGCAGAAGCAGAAGCCGAAGCCGCTAGCGGCCCTTCATCAGCTTTTCCATCTCGCCGTGCCGACGCAGCTCGCCGATCTCCGTGTCGAGCGCCTTGGCAAATTCCGCCAGCTCGGGCCGCGCGGCCAGTGACTTCCGGGAGATGCCGACGAAGGCTTCCTCTTCGGACAAGAGCAGCGGCGGTTCCAACTGCGCCGGCACGCGCTTGACCCACACCGGATCGGCCAGCGCCTGCTGGCGGATGGTGTCGAGATTGGTGCGGTCATCGGCCAGGCAATCGACCTGGCCGAGTTGCAAGGCCGCCAAGGCATCGAAGCCGTTGCGGTATTCGGCCTTGGTCACCTGCCCCTGCTTGATCGCCTGCTGGACGGTGCTGCTGAGAAAGTAGCCGCGGATCATGCCGATGCGCCGGCCCTTGAAATCAGCCGGCCAATGCAGGCCCGCATGCAGCTGCGATTGCGGCGAGCAATGCAGCACGACCGTCTCGACATGCAGCGGGCCGATGTAGACGGCCATCCACGGCCGCTCAGCATGTTTGTATGGGGGCAGCACGGCATCGACCCGGCCCTGCTCGGCCTCGACCAAGGCACGCTTCCAGGGCATCGATTCGAGCCGCAACTCCCAATCGGGAAGGCGCTGCATGGCTCGCTGAATCAACTGCACGTACAGGCCGGCCGCCTGGCCATCGACTGCCGTGGCGTAGGGCGCATGGGTGTCGTCGACCGCCAGCGTCACCACCGCTGGTGCCGCGAACAGCGCCAGCGGACTGAGCCAGAGCAGCAAGCCGCACAGCCAGGGCTTGAGCATGTCGTCCCCTTGTCCTTTTCCTAACGATCAGCCTCAGCGCAAGCATAAGACAGCCGCAGCCCGTCTTTATGCAATCTTTATGCGCCCCGCCGCAAGCTCTACACGGGCTTGACCTGCTCGCTTCCACACTGCCTTCCATGTCAAAACACCTCGGATGAGGCACTCATGGACTGGATTTTCACAGGGGTCAGCGCCCTGCTCTTTCTGCTGACGGCAGGGCTGGCCATCGCCAGCCAGCGCCTGCAAGGTGATGAACCGGGAGGCAAGCAATGATCATCCTCTACTGGCTCGCCGGCATGGCCTGCTCCGGCCTTTTCGTCTACCTTTTGGCCGCCCTGTGGCGCGCCGAGGAGTTCTGAACCATGAGCTCCTTTGCCTGGCTCCATCTCGGCCTCTTCCTGGGCCTGCTGTTCCTGCTAGCGTGGCCGCTCTCGCGCTGGCTGAGCGCCGTTGTGCAGGGCCGTTTGCCCGCACCGTTCAAGGCGGTCGAGCGCGGCCTGTTCCGCCTGATCGGCACGAGCGAAACGCAAGGCATGCGCTGGCAGCACTACGCCATCGCCTTGCTAAGCTTCAACTTCATCGGCGTGCTGGCGGTCTACGGCCTGCAGCGCCTGCAAGGCGTGCTGCCGCTGAACCCGCAGGGCATGGCGGCGGTGACGCCCGACTCGGCTTTCAACACCGCCGTCGCCTTCGTCACCAACACCGACTGGCAGGGCTACGGCGGTGAATCGACGATGAGCTATCTGACGCAGATGCTCGCGCTGACGGTGCAGAACTTCCTCTCGGCGGCCACCGGCATCGTGGTCGTGATCGCGCTGATCCGCGGCTTCGCGGGCAAGCTCAAGGCCGACATCGGCAACTTCTGGGTCGATCTCACGCGGGTGACACTGTGGGTCTTGCTGCCGATCTCGCTGGTGCTGGCGATCTTTTTCGTCGGCCAGGGCGTGATCCAGAACTTCGACGCATCCAAGGATGCGCACACCGTCGAAGTCAACCATTATCAAAACCCGAAACTCGGCGCCGACGGCCAGTCGCTGAAGGATGACAAGGGCCAGCCCGTCACCGAAGCCGCCACGACCGACACGCAGCAGATCGCGATGGGGCCGGTGGCCTCGCAGCTCGCGATCAAGATGCTCGGCACGAACGGCGGCGGCTTCTTCAACACCAACTCCTCGCATCCGTACGAGAACCCCACGCCGCTCGCCAACTTCGTGCAGATGCTGGCCATCTTCCTGATCCCGGCGGCACTGTGCTTCAGCTTCGGGCAGTTGGTGGGTGATGGACGCCAGGGCGTGGCGATCCTCGCCGCGATGACGACGCTCTTCGTGGCCGGCGTGATCTTCTGCACCGGCGCCGAACAGGCCGGCAATCCCGCCTTCACGCCGCTCGGGGTCGACCAGATCGCGTCGCCGCTGCAGGCCGGCGGCAATATGGAAGGCAAGGAAACGCGCTTCGGCATCAACGCGAGCTCGCTGTTCACCGTCGTCACCACGGCGGCCTCCTGCGGCGCGGTCAACACGATGCACGACTCGCTCACGCCGCTCGGCGGCATGGTGCCGATGGTGATGATGCAGCTCGGCGAGGTCGTGTTCGGTGGCGTCGGCTCGGGCCTCTACGGCATGCTGGTGTTCGCCATCCTCGCGGTGTTCATCGCCGGGCTGATGATCGGCCGCACGCCGGAGTATCTGGGCAAGAAGATCGAGCCCTTCGAGATGAAGATGGTCTCGGTCGCGATCCTGGTCACGCCGCTGCTGGTGCTGGCGGGCACGGCCATCGCGGTGCTGTCGGCCGACGGCAAGGCCGGCATCCTGAACCCCGGCGCGCATGGCTTCTCGGAGGTGCTGTACGCGCTGACCTCGGCCGGCAATAACAACGGCTCGGCCTTCGCGGGTCTTTCGGCCAACACACCGTTCTACAACAGCCTGCTGGGTGTGGTGATGTGGCTGGGCCGCTTCGGCGTGATCGTGCCGGTGCTGGCGATGGCCGGATCGCTGGGTGCCAAGAAGCGCATCCCGATCGGCAACGGCACGCTGCCCACGCATGGCCCGCTGTTCGTCTCCCTGTTGATCGGCACGGTGCTGCTCGTCGGCCTGCTCAATTACGTGCCGGCACTGGCCTTGGGGCCTGTCGTCGAGCACCTGATGTTCTGGAAGTTTTAAGGCCTATTCATCATGAGTACCCAAAAACTCGCTCTCTTTGATCCGCAACTGATCAAACCCGCCCTCGCGCAGAGCTTCTACAAGCTCGACCCGCGCCTGCAATGGCGCAACCCGGTGATGTTCGTCGTCTTCGTCGGCAGCGTGCTCACCACCGTCCTCTGGGCGATGAGCCTGAGCAACGCGGCCGTTGCCGGCACGGAAGGCTCGGGCTTCATCCTCGCCATCGCGCTGTGGCTGTGGTTCACCGTGCTGTTCGCCAACTTCGCAGAAGCCTTGGCGGAAGGCCGCTCCAAGGCGCAAGCCGCTTCGCTGCGCGGCCTGAAGACACGCACCTGGGCCAAGAAACTCGAACAACCGATCCACGGCGCCAAGTGGCATCCCTCGCAATCGGACGAACTGCGCAAGGGCCATGTCGTGCTGGTCGAGGCCGGCGACATGATCCCGCTCGACGGCGAGGTGATCGAAGGCGTGGCCTCGGTCGACGAGAGCGCCATCACCGGCGAATCGGCGCCGGTGATCCGCGAATCGGGCGGCGATTTCTCCTCGGTCACCGGCGGCACGCGCGTGCTGTCGGACTGGCTGGTCGTTCGCATCAGCGTCAACCCCGGCGAGTCTTTTCTCGACCGCATGATCGCGATGGTCGAAGGCGCCAAGCGCCAGAAGACGCCGAACGAGATCGCGCTGACGATCCTGCTGGTCGCGCTAACGCTTGTTTTCCTCGGTGTCACCGCCACGCTGCTGCCCTATTCGATCTTCAGCGTGCAAGCCGCCGGCAGCGGCACGGTGGTCTCGATCACCGCGCTGATCTCATTGCTGGTCTGCCTGATCCCGACCACCATCGGCGGCCTGCTCTCGGCCATCGGCGTGGCCGGCATGAGCCGCATGATGCAGGCCAATGTGATCGCCACCTCGGGCCGCGCCGTGGAAGCCGCCGGCGACGTGGACGTGCTGATGCTCGACAAGACCGGCACGATCACGCTCGGCAACCGCCAGGCCAGCGCCTTCGTGCCGGCACCCGGCATCAGCGAAGCGGCGCTGGCCGACGCGGCGCAGCTGGCTTCGCTGTCCGATGAAACGCCGGAGGGCCGCAGCATCGTGGTGCTGGCCAAGACGCGCTTCGGCCTGCGCGAGCGCGAGCTCTCAAGCCTCGATGCGCACTTCGTGCCCTTCAGCGCGCAGACCCGCATGAGCGGCGTGAACCTGGGCCAGGACGTGAAGCAGCGCCAATTGCGCAAGGGCGCCGGTGACGCCATTCGCCGTCATGTCGAGGCCTTAGGCGGCCAGTTCCCGCTCGAAGTCACCCACGCCACCGACGAGATCGCGCGCCGCGGCAGCACCCCGCTGGTGGTGGCCGACAACGCCCGCGTGCTCGGCGTGATCGAGCTGAAGGACATCGTCAAAGGCGGCATCAAGGAGCGCTTCAGCGAACTGCGCCGCATGGGCATCAAGACCGTGATGATCACCGGCGACAACCGCCTGACCGCTGCGGCCATCGCCGCCGAGGCCGGCGTGGACGACTACCTGGCCGAGGCCACGCCCGAAGCCAAGCTGCAGATGATCCGCGACTACCAGGCCGAAGGCCGACTCGTGGCCATGACCGGCGACGGCACCAACGATGCGCCCGCACTCGCGCAGGCCGACGTGGCCGTGGCGATGAACAGCGGCACGCAGGCGGCGAAAGAGGCCGGCAATATGGTCGACCTCGACTCCAACCCGACCAAGCTGCTCGAGATCGTCGAGACCGGCAAGCAGTTGCTGATGACGCGCGGCTCGCTCACCACCTTCTCGATCGCGAACGACGTGGCCAAGTATTTCGCCATCATCCCGGCGATGTTCCTGGGCGTGTATCCGCAGCTCGCGGCGCTCAATGTGATGGGCCTGCACAGCCCCAACTCGGCCATCCTGTCGGCGGTGATCTTCAACGCGCTGGTGATCGTGGCGCTGATCCCGCTGGCGCTCAAGGGCGTGGCCTATCGCCCGATCGGCGCGGCAGCCCTGCTGCGCCGCAACCTGCTGGTTTACGGCCTCGGCGGCCTGATCGTGCCCTTCATCGGCATCAAGCTGATCGATGTGGCGCTGGTCACATTGCATCTCATCTGAGGAAGGCAACAACATCATGTTCAAGCAAATCATCCGCCCCGCGCTCGTCAGCTTCGCGCTGCTCACGGTCGTCACCGGCATCGTCTATCCGGCGCTGGTCACCGGCGCGGCCAAGAGCCTGTTCCCGAAGCAGGCCGCAGGCTCGCTGATCGAGCGCGAGGGCAAGGTCGTCGGTTCGAGCCTGATCGGCCAGAACTTCACCGAGCCGCGCTACTTTTGGGGCCGCCTCTCGGCCACCGCGCCGATGGCCAACAACGCCGCCGGCTCCAGCGGCTCGAACCTCGGGCCGAGCAACCCAGCGCTGCTCGATGCGGTCAAGGGCCGCGTCGAAGCGCTGCGTGCGGCCGATCCCGGCAACACCGCGCCGGTGCCGGTCGATCTGGTCACCGCCTCCGCCAGCGGTCTCGATCCCGAGATCAGCGAGGCCGCCGCCCGCTACCAGGCGCCGCGCATCGCACGTGAACGGCATCTGTCCCTCGACGCCGTGCAAAAGCTCATCGCCGCCAACACCGCTTCGCGCGACCTCGGCGTGCTGGGCGAAGCACGCGTCAATGTCCTCCAACTCAATCTGGCGCTCGATGCGCCGAAGTCATGAAATCACTGCTCCCTCTTTTGCTCGTCTCGATTTGCACCCTCGCTCACGCCGAAGGCGAAACACCCGATCACACGCTAACGGCCAACATCAGCGTCAACAGCGACTACCGTTTCCGCGGCATCAGCCAGACCTGGAGCCTGCCCGCCGTGCAGGGTGGGTTTGACTACGCGAACGCCAACGGCGTCTACCTCGGCGCGTGGGATTCGAACGTCTCCGGCAACGTCTACAACAATGGCGCCGGCCTGGAGCAGGATCTCTATGGCGGCTACAAGTTCGACATCGCCAAGGGCGTCGGCCTGGACTTCGGCGCCCTCGCGTACCTCTATCCCGGCGCGCGCCTGAACAGCGCACCCGGCGTGGCCAGCGGCAACAAGTACAACAACGTAGACGTCTACGCCGCGCTGAACGCCGGTGCCTTCAGCGCCAAGCTCTCGGTGGCGGTGACCGACTACTTCGGGCTCAACGACAAGACCGCGGCCTATGCCTACTTCAGCAGCCTGACGGCCCACAGCGGCTCCAAGGGCACAAGCTATCTGGACCTGAACTACAGCTTCGACCTGGGCAACGGCCTGACGCTGGGCGCGCACGCCGGCCGGCTGACCGTGCAGCACTACAGCGCGCTGTCGTACACCGATGCCAAGGTCTCGCTCGGCGGCAGCGCTGCCGGCCTGAACTGGACCGTGGCCGCCGTCGCGACGGACGCGAAGAAGGCCTACTACCAGGTCGCCGACGCCAGCGGCCAGCGCGCCAAGCGCACCGGCAAGCGGACTTTGGTCTTGAGCCTCGGCAAGAGCTTCTGACGACGGTGACAATGCCCGCATGATCGACGGACGCCCCGATCCCGATGCCTTGCTCGCGCAGATGCGCGAGCAAGAGCAGGCCGCCACGCGCGGCCGTCTGCGCATCTACTTCGGTTCCTCGGCCGGCGTGGGCAAGACCTACGCGATGCTGCTGGCCGCGCGCAAGCTGCAGGCCGAAGGGCTGGATGTGCTCGCCGGCCTCGTGGTCACGCACGGCCGCAGCGAGACGGCCGCACTGCTCGAAGGCTTGCCCGTGCTGCCGCTGAAGAACATCGACTACCGTGGCAAGACGCTGCAGGAGTTTGATCTCGACGCGACGCTCGCGCGGCGGCCGGCCCTGGTGCTGGTCGACGAGCTGGCGCACTCCAACGTGCCCGGCTCGCGCCATGCCAAGCGCTGGCAGGATGTGGAGGAACTGCTGGCGCAGGGCATCAGCGTCTACACGACGCTCAATGTCCAGCATCTCGAGAGCCTCAATGACGTGGTCGGCGGCATCACCGGCGTGCGCGTGCAGGAGACGCTGCCCGACACCTTCTTTGACCGCGCGGATGAGGTGCTGCTGGTCGACACGCCGGCCGACGAGCTGCTCAAGCGCCTGCAGGCCGGCAAGGTGTACTTGAGCCAACAGGCCGAGCGTGCCGCCCAGAATTTCTTCCGCAAGGGCAATCTGATGGCCCTGCGCGAACTGGCGCTGCGGCGCACTGCCGATCGCGTGGAAGACGATGTGCAGGTCTGGCGCAGCTCACAACGCGTCGGCGATGTGTGGAAGACCGGCGCGGCCTTGCTGTGCGCGATCGGGTCCTCGCCCGCGGCCGAGAGCGTGGTGCGCAGCAGTGCTCAATTGGCGCAGCAACTCAATGTCAGCTGGCACGCGGTCTATGTGGAAACGCCGCGCCTGCAGCGGCTGCCCGATGCGCAACGTGAGCGCATCCTGGGCACGGTGCAGCTCGCCCATGAGCTCGGTGCCAGCACGGCGATCCTGCAGGAACAGGACGTGGCGGCGGCGCTGATCCGGCATGCGCGCGAGCACAACCTCTCGAAGCTGATCCTCGGCCGCAGCAGCGCCAAGCGCTGGGCTCGGCTGGCCGAGCAGGCGCCGGAACTCGACATCATCTCGGTGGCCGAGGCGCGTGTCCAGGCACCCGTCGCTAACGGTCAAAACGAGCGCAATGCCTGGACGGGCTGGACCGATGCGATCCCGCGCTACCTGTGGGCCACCGTCGCCTGCGGCCTCGCCACCGCCGTGAGCTGGCCGCTGCAATGGCATATCGCCCAATCCAACATCGTGATGGTCTTCCTGCTGGCGGTGCTGGGCGTGGGCCTGCGCCTGGGCCGCGGGCCAGCGGTGCTGGCCAGCTTCCTCAGCGTGGGCCTGTTCGACTTCTTCTTCGTCGAGCCGAAGCTGAGTTTCGCGGTCTCGGACTTTCAGTACCTGCTGACCTTCGGCGTGATGCTGGCCGTGGGCCTGATCACCGGCCAGCTGACCGCCGGGCTGCGCTACCAGGCCCGCGTGTCCGCCGAACGCGAGGCCCGCTCGCGCGCCCTGTTCGAGCTGACCAGCGATCTGGCCAGCGCGCTGCAGATCGAGCAGGTGCTCGAAGTGGCCGAACAGACGCTGGCGCGCGAAGTGCATGGCCAGGCCCTGCTGTTCACGCTCAACCTCGACGAGCAACTGACCCCCTCACCGCGCATGAGCGCGCTGCCCGCCGCCGAGCAGCCCGATGCCGGCACCGCGCGCTGGGTGCTCGACAACGACAAGCCCGCCGGCCTCACCACCGACACCCTGCCCGGCAGCGCCTGGTGCTTCCTGCCGCTCGCCGCGCCGATGCGCACGCGCGGCGTACTGGCGCTGCGCCCGCATTCGCGCGAGAGCCTGCTGCGGCCCGAGCTGCGCGCCCAGCTCGAAACCTCGGCCCGCATCGTGGCGCAGGCGCTGGAGCGGGTGCACTACGTGGAGGTGGCGCAAGGCGCGCTGGTGCAGATCGAATCGGAGCGGCTGCGCAACTCGCTGCTCTCCGCCCTTTCGCATGACCTGCGCACGCCGCTGGCGGTGGTCTATGGCCTGGCGCAGACGCTCTCCGCACAGCGCGACCTGCCGGAACAAGCGCAGGAGCTCTCTCAAAGCCTGCTGACGCAATCGCAGCGCGTCAGCGCGATGGTCAGCAACCTGCTCGACATGGCGCGGCTGCAAAGCGGCGCGGTGCGGCTGAACCTGCAGTGGCAGCCGCTGGACGAGGTGATCGGCGTGGTGATGAACGCGATGCAGCCGGTGCTGGCCGGGCACCGCGTGAAGATCGAGTTAGCGCCCGGGCTGCCGCTGCTGAACGTGGACGCCGCGCTGCTGGAGCGCGTGTTCGCCAACCTGCTGGAGAACGCCAGCAAGTACGCGCCGGCCGGCGGCGAGATCGTGATCGCGGCCGAAGCGCGCGAGCACGACGTGATCGTCAGCGTGGCCGATCAGGGGCCGGGTCTGCCCAGCGGCAAGGAGGAGCTGATCTTCGAGAAGTTCACGCGCGGCGAGCGCGAGTCGAGCACGCCCGGCGTGGGCCTGGGGCTGACGATCTGCCGGGCGATCGTCGAAGCGCATGGCGGGCGCATCTGGGCCGTGCCGACGAAGAGCGGCGCAAAATTCGAGTTCAGCCTGCCGCGCGGCACGCCGCCCGCCCTGCCCGACCTGGAGCCTGAAGTTGATGACCATGATGAGTGAAACGCCACCGGTCGCCCTGATCGTCGAAGACGAGCCCAGCATCCGCCGCTTCGTGCGCATGGCGCTGGAGGCCGAAGGCTGGCAGGTGCACGAGGCGGCCACCGCCAGGCAGGGCCTGATCGACGCCGGCACGCGCCGCCCCGAGCTGATCATCCTCGACCTCGGGCTGCCCGATGGCGACGGCATCGACTACCTGCGCGATCTGCGCGGCTGGACGGCCGTGCCGGTGATCGTGCTCTCGGCCCGCGATGGCGAAGCGAGCAAGATCGCCGCGCTCGATGCCGGCGCCGACGACTACCTGAGCAAACCCTTCGGCGTCGGCGAGCTGATGGCCCGAGCGCGCGCAGCCTTGCGCCGCAGCCAGCAGAAGGCCGGCGCAGGCGAGGCGCCGCAGACGCGGTTCGAGTTTGGCGAGGTGCAGGTGGACATGGCCGAGCGCAAGGTCTCGCGCGCCGGTGAGCCCGTACACCTGACCCCGATCGAGTACCGCCTGCTCACGCACCTGATCGCCAATGCCGGCAAGGTGCTCACGCACCGCCAGTTGCTGAAGGCCGTGTGGGGCCCGGCGCATGTGGAGCACAACCACTACCTGCGCGTTTACATGGGCAATCTGCGGCAGAAGCTCGAAGCTGAACCGGCCAGCCCCCAGCACCTGCTGACCGAGCCTTCGGTTGGCTATCGGCTGGTGCTCGGCTGACGCAAGTCAGCAGCCTTCGATCTGATGCCCGCTGACCTGCTGCGTCTTTGCGTCGACGACATAGCGCACCTTGCACGAGAAGCGCGCCATGCCGGTCTGCGGATCGGGCATCGACTTGGTGAAGGCGTAGATCGAGCTGCCGTCGGGCTGGCGCTTGACCGCGTCGGGCTTGCCGAGCTTCTTCACGAGCTCGGCCACGGTGGCGCCGTTCCAGCCGTCGAGGGCTTTGTCGAAATCGCTGCGGCGCGCGGTGTCGGCGGGGCGTGGCTGGGCTTGCCCTTGCGGCGGTGAGAGGGGCGCGCGCGGCTGTTGGTTGGCACACGCCGCCAGCAGCAGCGCGACGGCAGCGGCAACGGCGATGTTTTGCAAACGCATGTCGGGACTCGTCTTGTTGGGATGAGCCCATGCTCATCGAAGACACCAGCCTACGTCAGTGCGCCGGACCACGCAGTTGCAAGATGTAAACGCCGGGAATGCGACAAGGCGCCTGGCGGCTCAGGCCTTCTTGCTGAAGACCAGCGACACATTGGTCCCGCCGAAAGCAAACGAGTTGCTGATCGCGTGGCGCAGGCCCTCGCTGCGCTGGCCGGTGCCGAGCACGTGATCGAGACCCGTGCAAGCCGCATCCAGCGTGCTAACGCCGCAAGTCGGCGGCACCTCGCCGCGCTCCAGCGCCTGGATGGTCCAGACCGCTTCGAGTGCGCCGGCCGCGCCGAGCAGATGGCCGTGGGCGGATTTCGTCGAGCTGAGCTTCAAGCCACCCGCGTCGTCGCCCCAGACCGTCCTCAGCGCCTCGCATTCGACAGGATCGCCGATCAGCGTGGCCGTGCCGTGGGCATTGCAATAGCCGACATCCGAGGGCTGCAAGCCCGCCGAGCGCAGCGCCTGGCGCATCGCCGCGACCTGCCCGTGAGGCGCCGGGTTGGTGAGGTGCGCGGCATCACAGGTCACCGCGCTGCCGCTGAACCAGGCGCGCACCTGGGCATCCGAGGACTGCAAATCTTCTTCGCGCCGGAGCACGAAGAAGGCCGCGCCTTCGCCGAGCACGAGGCCATTGCGATCGGTCGAGAAAGGCCGGCAGCTGTGCGCCGGATTCTGCTCATCAGGCGGTGCCAGCGTGCGCAAGGCCTGCCAGGCGGCGACCGTGCCGCGCACGATCAGCGCTTCGGCGCCGCCGGCGATCGCGATGTCGATCTCGCCGCGTCGCAAGGCGTGCGCGGCTTCCGCCATTGCCACCGCAGCCGAGGCGCAGGCCACCGCGTACGTGATCACCGGACCGCGGATGCCGCAATGCAGCGCCAGCACGGCGGCAGCGCCGTTGACCATGCCGGCCGGCACGGACATCGGCGGCACACGCTTGCCGGTATAGAGCGCCGAGTAGCCCGCGTCCATCGTGGCCGCGCCGCCCATGCCGGTGCCCACGTAGAGGCCGACGCGCTGCGGCTCGCCGAACGGTGTCGTCAGGCCGGCGTCGGCAAGAGCGCTGCGCGCCGCCGACAAAGCCATCAGGCTCACGCGCTCGGTACCGGTCTGCTGGAGCTTGGGCAGCACGGTCGAGAGATCGGTCTCGACGCGGGCCGCAGCGATATCGGGCAGGCCTTCAAGACTCACGCGAGCAATCGCGGAGTCGCCCGCCATCAACCGCGACCAGGCGCCGTCGAGTGAGCTGCCCAGCGCCGATTCGACGCCGATCCCGGTGATGCCGACCCGCGGCCAGACCGGAACCGTGTTCATGCGGCCTTGGGCACCTGCAGCTCGTCGAGCAGCGTCGCCATGTCGGCCAGCGACTTGATGTGCGGCACCGCGGCGTCGGGCACTTCGATGTGGAACTCGTCCTCGATGGCGAACATCAGTTCGGCCACGGTCAGCGAGTCGAGGTCGTAGTCGGCGAAGGGGGCATCGGGAACGATCTTGCTGAGCTCGACGTCGAACTTTTCGTGGATCAGTTGCTGCAGTCGTTCGGTGGTGTTCATGGTCGGACTCGGTTCAGAGGGGCTGGTGAAGGCGCGCTTCGGGCGCGGCCTGGGCTGAGGAAGCAGACGACACGGCACCGGCAGGCGCCAGGCTCAGCGCGAATTCCGCCAGACGGCGAGCGACCTGCTCGCGGTCGTTGTCGGCGGTGATCATGTGATAGCTGTTGCTCAGCAGGTGCAGTTGCAGCAGGGGCGAAGGCACCGGCTCGAAGGCGGCGAGCACGCTGGAAACCTTGCAGATCTCGTCTTCGTCGGCATGCAGCACGAGCATCGGCCGCCGTTGCGAGGCGAGGCATTGCAGCGCCTGCCTTGAGAGGCGCTCGCTCTCGCGCACCGCCGTCAGCGCGACGCTGGCCGGGCCGACGACGGTGGCCGATTCCGAAGCCATCTGCTGCCGCACCCACTGGCGCATGCGTTCGTTCTTGAGGCCATAAGGCGCACGCTCCGACATCGCGAAATGCCTGGTGATCCCCAGCGCATAGGCGATCCAGCGCAGGCGGTACCACCAGGGCAGGCCCCAGCCGTTGTAGGCCACCAGCGGCGAGAGCAAGGCCAGGCCGCGCAGCCGCGGATGCGGGACGCGTGCCGCCACCGCCAGGGCGAGCATCGAGCCCGTGCACAGGCCGCCCAGGATGAAAGGCTCAGGGTTGCTGACCGCCGCTTCCTCGACGACCCGCACGGCCGCATCGACCCAGCCCTGCCAGCTGTAGCCGTCGCCCATCGTGCCGTGGCTGTAGCCGGGCACCTCCGGACATTCGATGGGCAAACCCAGGCGGCGCAGCGGATGCGTGAGCATGCCGAATTCCTTGGGCGTGCTGGCGAGGCCATGCAACATCACCAGGCGCCGCACAGGCTGGGGCGGCGAGGAGGGGAACAACAAACAGCTGGACATGTGGTCTCTTGGGCGACCGCCGAACGATCAAGGCAGTGGCAGGCAGCTCAACTGGCACAAGGCCGTGGCGGTCAGCCCTGCAAGCAGGACAAGGGGCGTGCCTTCACGTCGCGTCATCAAGCGCCCGACACAGCACAACCCCAGCAATATCAGCGCTGCCGCAACGGCACGCTGGCTCGCGAGCAGCAGCTCGTCCTGCCAAAGAATCTGGAGAGTCTCCAGCGCCAGCAACAGGAACAACAACACCGCCAAACATCGCTGCAGCGAGCCTACTGCTGGTTTGTAAAGCGCGGGCGTCTGTAGCTTGCGTTCAGCTTGCATGTGACTGACAGCGAAGCCCGGCGGGGCCCAGGCCGGCGATTTGAAGAGCACGGCGAGCGCCTGTCGCACAGTGGCGGCGTGGCGCAGCTTGGCCAGCAGGACCCGGTAGACCTGCAGCAGCGAATCCACCGGCCCCCAGCTGTCGAGCGGTGTGAGCGTGCCGTAGACACAGGGCTCGTCCTCCTCCTGGAAGGTGCCGAACATCCGATCCCAGACGACCAGGATCGCGCCGTAGTTGCGGTCAAGAAAGCGCTCGTTGGTGGCGTGGTGGACGCGGTGATTGGACGGCGTCGAGAACCAGCGGTCGAGCCAGCCGAGCTTGCCGATGTGCTCGGTGTGGATCCAGAACTGGTAGACCAGCACGACCACGCCCGCCACCGCATATTGCTCGGGCGGCACGCCGATGAGGGCGAGCGGCAGGTAGAAGATCCAGCCCAGCACGAAGTAGGCGCTCTCCTGCCGCAGCGCGGTCGAGAAATTGAAATGCTGGCTCTGGTGATGCACCACATGCGCGGCCCAGAACACGGCGCGCTCGTGGCTGACGCGGTGCAGCCAGTAATCGCAGAAGTCGTAGAGGATCACCGCGAGCACCCAGCCCCAGGGGCTGTGCCAGACGGAGGCCGTCGCATTGCCGAAGAGGTTCAGGTGCGGAAACAGCAGCGTGTACAGGCCGATCTGGAAGATCTGCGTGAACACGCCCGAGACCTGGCTGATCAGGCCCTGGCCGAGGCTGCTCAGCGTGTCGCCGAGGCCATAGGTGTTGCGGCCTTTGAAGCAGCCGTAAGCCCATTCCGCCAGCATGAGCAGCATGAAGACGGGGATGGCGAGAAGAATGATCTGATCAAAACTCATACCAGAGCGACAGCGTGGCCGCGTGCGAGATGCGATGTTGGGCCAGCGGCGACTCCGCGGCCCCACCCAGCAGCCAGCTTTGCAAAACTTGACCGTCGACGCGCCAGTGCCCGCCGAGCTTCTGCTCGAAGCTCAGCACGACGCTGCGGTCCTGCCAGCCCGAGCCGATCACGCGCGCCGCAAGCTGCGTTCGCGCGGCCTCCTGCGGCGTGATGCCGAAGTAGCTGTTGCGGAAAGTGCTGTCCGCGTAGCTCGCTGCGATGCCGAGGCCGACCAGCCCGCCCTCGCCCACCGGAAAGCCCGTGGTGGCGCCAAGCTCCAGCTGCTGGCCATCATGGTGACGGCCCGCGCCATACGCATAGCCGCTCTGCAGCAGCAGCGCGGGCCAGACCTGCCAGTTGGCAAAGGCCTGCGGCTGGATGCGCGTTCCAAAGCCTTCGAGGCCGGAGGGCAGCCGAGAGACATCACGGCCCGGCTGGGGCCACAGCCGCACCCCGTATTGAAACTCCTCGCGCGTTGACAGATTCCAGCCCACCGCATCGTCGGTCGAAGCGAAGAAGCCGCTGTGCGAGTAGTAGTCGAACGCCGGCCAGAGCCGCGCCGGCGAGAGGCCCGTGTTGGTGCTGTCGGGCCAGGCATGCAGGCTCGCGCCGATGGCCAGCGTCGACTCGGCGGGCGCGGCATCGAGCAGCAAGAGGCTGCCGGCGCACCAGCCTGCGGTGGGCGCCATGAGCAGACTGGCGAGCACCAAAAAAGCGCTGGAGATGCGGGGCCGGGGTCTGAACATGCGGCAGTGTATCGAGGCGTTCTCTGCGGGCTACGCGGACATACATCGGCAAGACCTCCAGTTGCTGCGCAACGGCGCGATCGGGCACCGTTCCCGATCGATCGTGACGCTGGAGATCGGCGAACGTGTCGCCCAGGGCTGGCTGGCGAGCTGGACCTCGTCGCGCGGTGAACTGCTTGAGGCTGCCGGTGCTCGTCATTCACACTCGCCCCAATAGTCTCTTGCTGATGTCAAGGCGTCGATCACTTGCGCTACGCATGCGTCGAAATTTCCGTCTTCGTATTTGAACCAGAAGTCCGGCGCAGAGCCTGTGCTGGGCTTGATGCGAGTCCGGGCCTCGGGATGCACGTCGTGGGCAGTGACTTGACCTGGTGCGATGACCTTTCCCCAGTACGTCGTGACTCCGGTGGGGGCGCATCTTGCGACCTCGACGACAAAGCCACCGTCGTGGCGGTCGAACTGAAAGGTCAAGAGATCAATCTGCTCAGGACGAGCCCTCCTGAAATGCGGCATGGAGCCTTTGAATCCCTGTTGCCTCAAGGTCGGAATGACGTCTCGTTTGAGCTTCGTATTCATCTCTTCTCGCAAGTTCAAAAGGCTCTCTCAGTCGCTCCTATGAGTTCGAGGCAAAGCGGAAGACCGGATTCCAGTTTGTGCGTCGCGGCCTCAACTGTTTCCCAGGCCCAAAAGAGCGACTCGTCTTTCGTCCGGTAGTGCTTGAGGTACGCGGCAACGATCTCTTCGGCGGCATTCGTCACTTGGGCTCTTCCGTCGAAATTCAGTAGGCGCCTAAGCCACCCGCCGCCAAGGAGCGGCCCGGCCGGCAGGCCTCAATGCGCCGGCTTCCTGAAACGGAACACGAAGCGGTCCGTCTTGCCGCGAATCGCGGGGTCGAACACCTTCAGGCTGTGATCGTCCTCAGGGTTGGCCAGCACCTTGATCTCGCCATCGAAGACGAAGCCGGCTTTCTCGACTTCAGCCTTCACCTGTTCGGGGTCGATGCGATGCAGGTCTTCCGTGTTCTTGAGCTTCGACCCGGCCGCAGCGGCGTGGTCGCCCACGAGGTAATAACCGCCGGGCTTCAGCATCTTGAAGACGGCGATATTGAACGCGCCCACGTCGGCGCCCTTCATGAAGCTGTCGTGGAAGTCGTGATAGTTCTCGAAGGTCCAGACGGCATCGATGGTGTTGTTCATCGAAGGCGGCCGTTGCTCCGAGAGCGGGGCCGACATCTCTTCGACATTGCCGTGACCCGCTTCCGAGGTGATGCCCTTTGCGATGGCGACGGGGTTGGATTTGAAGCCGGCCAACTCGGCCGGGACATAGGCGTAGACCTTGCCTTTCGGCCCCACGATGGTGGAGAAGATCCGCGTCCAGTAGCCGCCCCCGGGGATGACGTCCACGACGGTGTCGCCCGCCTTCACCTTCGAGAAGGCCAGCAACTCGGCGGGGTGGCGCGATGCGTCCTGCTTGGTGTCTGTTTCGGGTCGCGTCTGATCACCGACCGCAGCGGTGATCGTGGATGGCGGCGTCTGCGCCATGATCTGCGCGGAGAGCAGCGCCCCCACAGTTGCGAGGGCAAAAGTGCAATATTTCATGGACCAGATCCTTCGTCGAATGATGAGCTTAGGGGCGCCCCTGGGCGGCCAGTATGGCAGCAGGACGGGCGCCTTGTGCCTTGTGATGGCTTAGCCCTCCACGCGACGGGATCGTTGCTTGCGCAGCCCCGGTCGGCCAGCCCCATGCAAAATCACCCGCCATGCCGCGCCGCCGCTCCAGCGATCACCACCACTACGTCTACGTCGTTCTTTTGTCGGACCGCGTGTGGAACGAGCCGGCGTTTCGCAAGGCCAATCCGCAGCACGACATCGTCAAGCCCTGCGTCTACGTCGGCATGACCGGGCTCGACCCGGACACGCGTTTTGACAAGCACATGGCCGGGGTGCAGGCCAATCGCTTCGTGCTGAAGTATGGCGAGCGGCTGCTGCCCGAGCTCTATGAGGTCTACAACCCGATGCCCTATCACGCGGCCTGCGAGATGGAGGTGGAGCTGGCCATCGGCCTGCGCGAAGCGGGCTATGCGGTCTGGCAGGCTTAGCCGGCGCTTCAACCAGCGGGGCGGCTACTGCACCTCGCCTGCCGACACGATGGGCCCGGTCGGCTTGCCGGTGGGCGCCCCCGTCGGCTCGAGGCTCACCGCGAACGCACTGGTGTCCTGCAACAGGCGGGCGCGGATCACGGTGGTCGTGCTGCGTGTGGCGATCAGGCCCAGCGAGCGCGGCGCGCCGGCCTTGGGCACGGCCCACAGTTCCAGCGCACGTCCTTCAGCCAGCGTGACCTGATCGAGCGGGCGCAAGACAAGGCTCGCCCGTCGGCCGTGACGCTGGCCACAAAACCCGTCTGGACCGTCTCGACGCCTTGCGGCGTGCTGTTCATGACGATCACCAGCGGGGGCTGCACCGGCGCAGGCTGACTCAGCAGCGCGGCCATCGCGAGCGCGGCCACGGCGGCAACGCCGCTGAAGCCCTGCCAGCGGCCCAGGTGCTGCCACCATGAAGGTCGCGCAGCCGGCGAGCCGAACAGACGTTGCTGCACCGCGGCCCAGACACGGGCCGAAGGCTCGACGGGTTCGACCGGACTGGCCAGGGCCTGCAGGCGCAGTTGCCAATCAAGCAGCGCGTCATGCAGTGCCGGGTGAGCCGGCAGCAGGCGCTCGAAGCGGCGGCGGGCGGCGCCGCGCAAGGTGCCCAGCGCGTATTCGGCGGCCGGGCGTTCGGCGCGGTCGGGGCGGCTGTAGTCCATCAGGCAGCCCTTCCGGACAGTCGCGGGCTCGCTGGCCCGGCGGCGCAGGCTGTCGATCGCACGGTTGCGCGCAATGCTGGTGCAAGGCCGTTGGCGCGAAGCGGGCCTCGGCTGCGCGCGCCTCGCCAGCCTTCACTACGCCGCGCTGGGCACCGGTGTGCAATTGCACGGGCTTGTCTGCACCGCTGAGCTGGACAGTTTGCAGGGCCGCACCGCGCAGGCCAATACCGCGCTCGATCAGCTCGTCAGAACGCCCTCCGCACCGCAATCCTGGATCAGCCTGATCCGCGCCGAAAGCGCCGAACGCCGCGGCGATCCTGCGGCCGGCAGCCTGTTCAAGCAGGCGCTCACGGCCGAGGCGACATCTACTCGCGCACCGCCGAGGCCGACTGGCGGCTCGGTGCGAAGCAATGGTCGGCGGCGGCCGATGTGGTGCTGGCCTACGACCGCGAAGCCGCCAAGGACACCGCCGTGATGCCCGACCCGTTGCTGCGCGTGGCGAATGGCTGCCGGGCCTGCAAAGCTCAGTCGCGTTTTGGCGGCTCGATCTCGACTCGGAGCTGCTGTTCTCCGGCGATGCGGGCGACACCGAGCCGAGTCGCGCGAGCCGCCGCCAGGGTTTGGAGCTGAACAACCACTGGACCTTGCCGCCTCGACCGCCCGCTACACGCAAGCCGCGCCCGAAGGCAATCGCGTGCCCGGCGCTGTCAACCAGGTGGCCTCGCTCGGCGTGACCTGGACCGACCCGCGCTCGCCCTGGTCGGGCCAGTTCCAGCTGCGCCATTTCGGCCCGCGTGACCTGATCGAGGATGGTTCACAGCGCTCGAAGGCGACGACGCTGGCCTATGCCCGTGCGAGCTGGCAGGCGACGCCGAAGGTGAAGCTGAGCCTAGATATCTTCAATCTCTTCAACAACACGGCCAGCGATGTCGATTACTACGACGAGTCGCAGCTGCGAGGCGAATCGGCCCCGGTGGCTGATCGGCATTTCCATCCCGTGGAGCCGCGCAGTTTCAGGCTGACCTTGGCGATGGCCTTGCGCTGAGGCCATAACGTCTAACTGTGGATCTCGTCTGACAGCCGAGGGGCTTGCCACCGCGATCGACTCGCGGTTACCCTCTTCTGCAAATGTCATCAATTCGTCGCAATACTTCTGTAGCGCTCGGCCCAGCCACTCAAGTGGACGCTGGCGTGCTCTCCTGGTGGCGGGCGCTGTGCGCCATCGCCGTGCTGAACATCGGCCTGTGGCTCGCGGTGTTGAACTTCGGGCCCATCGGCGGTGACTATCGCGGTTTGCAACTGGCGCTGTCCGGCGTTTACGTGCTGGTGTGCGCCTACCGCTCCGTGCTGCCCTGTGTCTACACGGAGCGGCTGGTGATGGTGGACACGCATCTGTCCAGCATCTTCCTGGGCCGCAGCGCGGCCACGATCGCCGAGATCTGCTTTGGCTTGCAACTGGGGCTGCTGGTTCATCAGCTGGGCGTGCATGCGCACATGCCGTGGGTGCAGACCGCGGCCTGGGCGATCCCGGTGTTCATGGCGGTGGCGCAGGCTTTCTGCTGGCACAGCGTGCTGACGCTGAACCACATCACGCAGGCGGTCGAGTCCTCGCTGTGGGCGGCTGGCTTTGCCTGGATGGCGGCGCTGCTGGGCGTGATCGCCATGGGCAGCAACAGCGCCTGGATCCAGGCCCTCGCAGTCTTCGGCATCCTCATCTCGCTGGCCTTCGTGGCCTATGTGCTGGGCGTGGACGTGCCCATGTACTGGCGCCGCTACCAGCACCGCCGCGCTCAAGGCCACACCTACATGCGGATCGACCAGGGCGCGCGGGACGCCTGGAACCGCCGCGTGCCCAGCGGCAGCTGGAACGCCTGGAAGGCCGATGCGCTCTGGCTGACGCCCTACTTCAGCGTCGGCGTGTGGATCAGCATCGCGATCGTCTGCGTGCCCAGTACCTGAGCGAGTTCAGGGCTCAGGGCTCAGGGCTCAGAGCTCGGGCGCGGCGTCCAGCACCTCCCGGACCTTCATCGCCAGATCGTCGAAGGTGAAGGCTTCGTGATGAGCTGCGCGCCTTGTCCAGGCGCCCACCGCCGTCAGCGCTGTCCTACACGGGGTTCCGCCGAACGCTGACGACGCAGCCGGAGCAGGTGACCGATAAACGCAAACAAGACTCCATCTGCGGAATGCTGCGGACATGCGGCCGACATCGGACTGCAACACAGCATGGCAATGATGGCTTCGCCGTTCGTTCCCATCAGCAGTCCTCCAACCCAAGGAGCCCGGATCATGCAAGCATCTGCATTCCCTGATGTTTCGACCCTGACGCGTACCCAGGCTCGTCAATACCTGGAGGCGATCAGCCAGGCTGCCGAGGAACGCATGGCCCGATGTGACTCATACCAGGTGGCACGCGCCGGCAGCGCCGCAATCGCCTTCATGACGCCCGAGGAGCGCGAGTTCCGCCATGCCGTGGTGATGGCGATGCCGATGGAGCACGTCCGGAAACACCTGCCCTGGCGTTCGCATGGTCTCGGCATCTGACACGGTACCCGCAGTCAAGAAGAAAATCGCAGGGAAAGCCGCGGATTCATCCGGCAAGCAAGGCGGCAAGCAAGCCTGGTGGAAGAAGCTCGGCCCCGGTCTGATCACCGGCGCGGCAGACGACGATCCCAGCGGCATCGCGACCTACTCGCAAGCCGGCGCGCAATACGGCTTCGATCTGGCTTGGACCATCCTGCTGACCTTCCCGCTGATGGTCGGCATCCAGCTGGCCAGCGCCCGCATCGGGCGCATCTCGGGCAAGGGCCTGACCGAGAACTTCGCGCGCTTCTGTCCGCGCTGGCTGGTGCACGGACTCGTGGGTCTGCTCGTGGTCGCCAATGTCATCAATCTCGGCGCCGATCTCAGCGCGATGGGTGATGCCGCCGGCATGCTGCTCGGCGGCGGCAAGGCCTTGTTCGCGGTCGGGCTGGGCCTGGTCTCCCTGCTCCTTCAGGTGTTCCTGCCGTATGAGCGTTATGTGACGGTCTTGAAGTGGCTGACGCTCTCGCTGCTTGCCTATGTGGGCGTGGGCTTCGCGGCGCATGTCGACTGGCCTGCGGCGGCGCACGCGGCGGTCGTTCCCCGCTTCCATTGGGAGAAGGACTACGCCACCGGCATCGTCGCCATTCTGGGCACCACCATCAGCCCCTATCTGTTCTTCTGGCAGGCGGCGCAGGAGGTCGAGGAGATCAACCGCGTCTCGCGCGACAAGCCCCTGCGCATTGCGCCTGAACAGGCGAAGAAGCACCTGAAGCGCCTGCGCATCGACACCGTCGTGGGCATGGGCTTCTCCAACTTCATCGCCTTCTTCATGATCGTGGCGACGGCCGCGACGCTGCATGCCAAAGGCATCACGCACATCGAGACCACGGCCCAGGCGGCGCAGGCGCTCGCACCGATCGCGGGCCAGTTCGCCTTCGCCCTCTTCAGCCTGGGCATCATCGGCACCGGCCTGCTCGCTTTGCCGGTGCTGGCGGGCTCGGCCGCGTATGCGGTGGCGAGCCTGCTGCATGTGCGCAAGGGGCTCGACCAACCGCCGGCCGCGGCGAAATCCTTCTACGCGATCCTCGCGGCGGCCATCGTGGTGGGCCTGTTCGTCAGCAATTCGGGCTTGAATCCGATGAAGGCGCTCTACTGGGCGGCTGTGATCAACGCGGTGATCTCCGTGCCGATCATGGTGGCGGTCATGATCGCCGCCTCGCACCCGAAGATCGTCGGCGAGCTCAAGATGCCGACGGTCTGGCGTGTTCTCGGATGGGCTGCGACGGCGGCGATGACGGCCGCGACGCTGCTGATGTTCTGGACGATGTTCTGAATCGAGGCGGTGCCTCCGGGCTCAGCGCAGGATCAGCCGCTGCACGCGAGACTCGCGCCGCGACCAGCAAGCGATCAGCCGCATAACGGTCCAGTTGCTGGCCCTCCCCCGCGAAGGAATCCGCGAAGGAATCTTCAAACGAAACTGCCTCGTTGCGAGGGATGGACCAGCCCGCCGTGCCGATCCGCACGATCAGTCACGGCGGGATCAGCGGGCCGCTTTCAGCAGCTCTTTCTTCCGTGCCGCCAGCTGCGCGCCCAGCTCAACCAGGTCGAGCTTGGACTTCCTGGCCTTGGGGAACATCTCGGTGTGTTCTTCCTTGACGTGGTGCTTGACGAACTCGGACATCACCTTCACGCGGGCGTTGTACATCTCGCCCTCGGGCTCGACGTCCTGCACCTGCGCGATCAGGTCCTTGATCGAGGCATGCTCGACGTTCGCCTCCGGCACCAGTTCATGGTCCTTCAGCGCTGCCTTGACGGCGGGATAGAAGATCTCTTCTTCGATCTCTGTATGAACGGTCAGTTCGGTACAGATTTGCTCGACCAGCTTCTTCTTGCGCGCCACAGACTTGGACTTTTGGAATTGCTCGAACAGCTCGCCGACCTTCTTGTGGTCGGCTTTGAGCAGTGCGATAGCGTCTTGCGGCTTGGCGGTGCGAGCAGCGGTCTTTCGGGTTGCAGTTGCCATGTTGTTTCCTTGGTAGACCGTGTTGGACTGTGCGCGCTGCGCGCGCAGTTCGATGTCGGACGACAGGAACACTGCAGGTCGGCCAAGGTCCAACCCGCGTCGTATGCGTTGACTCATCAGCTGCAAGTTCAGATCCGTATCTGACAAGCGCTTTCCGCGGAGTCACTAAGACTAGGTAAATCAACAAAATATCAACGTTATCTGTCAATAAATCGTTGATATTGCAACGAAAACACTTAGAATTCCTCTCATGATCCGCCACTCGTTGACCAGTCAAACGTCAAGATTACGTCCCGTTCCCGTCGTCGTGGGCAGCGCTTTGGAACGCTTGGGCGTTCGGATCACCATCGCGAGGAAGTTGCGCGGTCTGACTCAGGCAGAACTTGGGCATCTTGCCGACGTCTCAACGTCGACGGTCAGGTCCCTGGAGGATGGTGCCGAAGGAGTCGCGATGGCCAATTTCCTCAAGGTACTTCAAGCGCTAGGCCTGTTGGGCCAAGTTGAGAAGTTGCTCGATC
This sequence comes from Burkholderiaceae bacterium, assembly GCA_036500605.1. Lineage (GTDB taxonomy): Bacteria > Pseudomonadota > Gammaproteobacteria > Burkholderiales > Burkholderiaceae_C > JAFALK01. The sequence goes on along the minus strand of DASYBU010000005.1, from coordinate 261,421 downwards.
TCGCGGCGGACCCCGAGACCCTGGCATACGCGGAGCGGAACCTGAGGTCATCATGACGGTCGTCACGCCTGTCTGGGTTTGGCTGCCAGATCGAAACGAGCCCGCAAGAGCGGGCGAAATCGTCAAAGCCGGTAGCACCCGCTTCATCTATCAGTCCGACTACATCAAGACGGATGGAGCGCTCGCACTTGATCCCGTCGAACTGCGAATCTCTCGCTCTTCCAAAGGTACGGCGATATTGGGTTCGGACGGCCTGCCTGGCGTAGTTCGAGACGCCAAGCCCGCTGGGTATGGCGAGGATCGGCTCAAGGCGATTCATGGAGACAACCTTGACGCACTGCAACTGCTGGAACTTGGAGTTCCAGATGGCGTTGGTGCAATCGAGGCCTGCAGCGACATTGAGAGGAAGATGCAATGGCGCCCGAAGAGCCTCGGCGACCTGCAGCAACTCACCGAGAAGTTGGAAGGACATGAGCCCTCCAGTCGAGCGCTTCGGCGTCTGAACGACGACCTTGACACAAGCGCGGGCGGTGAGCGCCCCAAGGCGACTCTGGTTCATGAAGATCGCCTGTGGCTGGTGAAGATGCAAGCTCGAGGAGACAGGCAAGCAATGCCTGCGCGTGAGTTCGTGACGATGCGCCTGGCCGAAGAAGCTGAGCTCTTTGTGGCCCCGGTCAAGCTTCATACCTTCGGCGCTCATCAGGTGTTGATGGTTCAACGCTTTGACAGAGAAGGCGATCCATTCAAGCCGACACGGAAGTTGTATGCCAGCGCGCACACGGTCCTGCGTCTAAGCCTATCGTCCGTTAAGGGAGACCCCGAGCGCACCTATCTAGGCTTGGCAGACCGGCTGAGGATTTGGACCAACGACGGCGTAAGCGACCATCGGGAGCGCTTAGGCCTGCAGTTGGTCGAGTTGTGGAAGCGGATAGCTTTCAACGCACTCGTGGGCAACGCTGACGATCATGCGCTGAATACCGGACTGCTATTTGACCGCGTGGTCGCGGGAGCTGATCGCAGGGCCTGGGGCCTCTCCCCTGCCTTCGACATCACCCCAAACATGACAGGCCAAGCGCAGAAAATCGAAGAAGGCCCCAACCTGTCCCTCGCAACAGGCACCGATGGACGTTCCGGCACAAGCGTTGCGCGGCTCGGCGAGGCAGCGGAACGGATGGGACTCAACCGGGACGATGCGATCAAATGGTTGATTGGAACGGCCAAGAGAATTGCTGAGCAGTGGGAGCCGATGTTGCGTTCCGCGGCCGCTCCCATCGTCGAAGACACAGCGCGCATGGACCGGCTTGTGGATGACGTTCGGCCATCGTTTGCCTATTCAGAATGGTTGGCAAAGTCGGGCGGGTGACGTTCTAAAAGTAGCCGCACTCATAGAGGAACGCACACGATCGGCTCTAACCGCATTGCCCCACGTAGCCGCACGCCGTACAGAAATCGCAACCATCCTTGTGGATCATCGTGTGGTTGCCGCACTCGGGGCAAGGCCGGCCGGCCATCGCCTCGACCTGAAGGCCCGGCGTGGCGACCGTGCTCTTGGGCACTTGCAGCAGGCCCATGTCGACGAGCGGCATGCCGGCCTCATCGAGCACGCCAAGCATCGCGTAACGGTGGATCACGAGGCGCGCCACATAGGCCACGGTTGAAGGCCAAATCTGCTGGCGGCGCTCGCCCTTCAGCGAAGGTGTGGGTGCCATGAAATGGCCGAGCGGCTCGCCCACGTTGAGCAGCTTGCGCAGCTTCATGCCGATCCAGCCGGGGTCCATCACGCGCATGTCGAGCGAGAGCAGGCGGGCCAGGCCGTCGAGCGCCTTCGGGTAGTTGCCCGAGAAGCCCATCGCGCAGGGCCGCGTGACGCTGCCGCCCGAATTTTCCGATTCAGGTGTGGGCAGGCTGACCTCTTTCAGCGTCAGCGTGAATTGCTCGTTAGTGGCCGGATTCTCGACGTCGACCGCCCAGGCCAGCGTGCCGCTCACGCTGGTGCGCGGCTCCTCGCGGCTGAACATCGCGTCGATCACCGGCGTCGGGCCGCCGTCCTGCAAGGCGCCGAGCTGTTCACAGCGCCAGCGGATCACGGCGGCCGTGGCAGCGACGACGCCGGGGAAGAGGCGCTTCTCGCCGGCCGGGGGCATGGCCATCTCGAAGGCGCGTTCCTCGGCCACCGTGGCCAACGCATCGAGCTTCAGACGCAGCCAGGCCGGATCGTTGGTGCGCATGTCCATCGACAGCGTCTTGGCCAGCGCCGAAAGGCCGCGCGGCTGTTCCGCGCCGTTGACCCAGACCTCGAAAGGCAGGTTGCGGCCGAACAGGCCCGCGTCCGGGCCTTCGGCGGGCAGCTCGCCGACGAAGAGCGCGAAGTCGCCATGCGGGTGGCGGATCATGGTGCTCCAGGCCGGGTTGCCGCCCGGCATCTCGGGGCGGCTCGGCCAGCGCAGGGAATCGAGCACCGCCTTGGGCAGGCGCTCGACGCGCAGGCGCTGGTTGGCGTTGTCGACGGCCAGCGGCTCAGGCGCCTTGACGGCCGGCGTGTCGACGCTGAGCACGGAGCCCAGGATCGAGTTCGGCCGGTAGGTGGCCAAGCCCTTGAGCTTGCTTTGCCAGGCCTGGATGTAGAGACCCTGGAAGTCGACATACGGATAGTCGACCGGGACGTTGACCGTCTTCGAGATCGAGGTGTCGATGTAGGGCGCGACCGCCGCCACCATCGAGGCGTGATCGGCTGCGGGCAGTTCGAGCGCGGTGACGAAGGCCGGGCTCAAGGGCGCGTCGACGCCGAACAGATGGCGGTACAGGCGCCACGCGTGATCCTCGACCGCGAACTCCTTGAAGCCGCCGCCCTCGGCCTGGCCGATGCGCTTCTTGCGCGTGTAACTCCAGCTGAAGGCGGGCTCGATGCCGTTGGAAGCGTTGTCGGCAAACGCGAGGCTGATGGTGCCGGTCGGCGCGATCGAAAGCAGGTGTGAGTTGCGCAGGCCTTGCGAACGGATCTTGTCCTTGAGCGCCTTGGGCAGGCGCGAGGCGAAGCTGCCGCCACTCAGGTAGAGCTCGGCGTTGAAGAGCGGGAAGGCGCCCTTCTCGGCGGCGATATCGCTCGACGCCGAGTAGGCTGAATCACGCATCACCTCGCTGATCCGCGAAGCCTGCTCGCGCGCGGCCTCGCTGTCGTAGCGCAGATTGAGCATCACGAGCGCATCACCGAGGCCCGTGAAGCCCAGGCCCACGCGCCGCTTGTTGGCGGCCTCCTGTGCCTGCATCGGCAGCGGCCACGGCGTCATGTCGAGCACGTTGTCGAGCATGCGCGTGGCGACCGCGCAGACCTCGGCAAAGCCGGCCTCATCGAAACTCGCCTTCGGCCCGAAGGGATCGCGCACGAACAGGGCGAGATTGACGGAGCCGAGGCAGCAGCAGCCGTAGGGCGGAAGCGGCTGCTCGGCGCATTGCCCGGTCACGATGCCGTTGAAGATCACGGCATTGCCGTCGGGCTGCGTCGTGTCGAAGACGGGCTGGTGGCCGATCGATTCGATTGAGCCAATGCGGGCGACAAAGCGCTGCGACTTGAGCAGTGCCTTGCCGGCGCGCCAGGCTTCGTATTTCTCGCGCTTGGCGGGCAGGAGGAAACCGATCTCGCGCATGAACAGCTCGCGCGATTGGCCGTCGATGATCAGCTCGTGCAGGGTCTGGCACGCGTAGGCCCGGTAGCCGCCCTTGCCATTGGGCATCATGCGCAGGCCGGCACGCCGGCGCGCATGGATGCGCGACAACACGCCGAAGTTCGCCAGCAGCGTCTGGACTTCCTGCAAGAGGCCCCGATTCGCCGAGGACAGGCGGACCGAGCAACTCTGCCTGATGGTCGAGACGTTGACCGTGCCGTCCGTCTGGAACAGACCCTGCAGATAGGCCCGCACGCAGGCTTCGGTGCCGCGCCAGACGACTTCGGGCACCTTGAGTTTGGAGTCCTCATCGAAGCCGAGCTCCGCGAGCTTTTTCGCCAGCAGCGTCGAACGAATGAAGACCCTATTGCGCTCAAGCACGGCAACAGGATGGACCTCGTATTCGCGCAGGGGCGATGATCCGCTGATCAACGCGTTGACGGTCGTCGCCACCTCATCGGCCAACTGGCGCTCTTCGTTCCAGAAGCTCAGCACGGCCGCCTTCTGGCCCAGGCCGCGATTCGTGAAGTGGCCGTCGCCCGTCAGCAAGCCCAGCAACTGCCCGAGTTCGGCGCTGCCTTCCGGGCCGAATTGGCCTTTGCCGGACTGGATCCACAACACATCGTCAGCGCGCAGATCGGCCAGGCGGATCTTGCCGCGCTGCGTGTAGAACTCATGCCACGCCGTGGCCTTGATCTCATAGCCTTCCTTTGTCGTGACGCGGAACACCTCGGCCGCCACGGAAGTCATGAAAGCGGGCTTGGCCTCGCGCACGGCCATCCCTTCGGCGGGCGCGCTCAGCGAGCGTCCGTCAACGGTCACCTGCAAAGGCGATTGCTTCGCGAAGAGCTCGCCGATCGGCAGCAAACCGTATTGCGTCGCCAGGCGGGTATCGGCCGTCACGCAAGGATTGGTCGCCGTGATCGCCTCGCAATAGTGCAGGTTGTTGTCGGCATTGATGCGATCAAGGAACAGCACGCCCGGTTCGGCATGGTCATACGTGGACCGCATGATCTGGTCCCACAGCGTGCGGGCGGGCAGCTTGCGGTAGACCCACAGGCCATCACCGCGCTGGTAGGCGCCGGCCGCGCGCTGGGCCTCGCCCGGTTGCGCGCGATGGACGAGATCGACAGAGCCGTCGCTCAGCACGGCTTCCATGAAGGCATCGGTCACGCCGACCGAGATGTTGAAGTTGGAGAGGTCGCCGCTGTCCTTGGCGTGGATGAATTCCTCGATGTCGGGGTGGTCGCAGCGCAACACGCCCATCTGGGCGCCGCGCCGGGCACCGGCGCTCTCGACGGTCTCGCAACTGCGATCGAACACACGCATATAGCTGACCGGGCCCGAGGCGTGACTTTGCGTGGAACCGACCCAGCCGCCCTTGGGCCGGATGCGGGAGAAGTCATAACCCACGCCGCCGCCGCGGCGCATGGTTTCGGCGGCTTCGGTGAGCGCCGTGTAGATGCCGGGATAGCCGTCTTCGGGCGTGGCGATGGAGTCGCCGACCGGCTGCACAAAGCAGTTGATCAGCGTGGCGGCCAGATCGGTGCCGGCGGCCGAAAGGATGCGGCCGGCCGGGATGAAGCCGCGCTTCTGAGCGTCGAAGAATTTCTGGGCCCAGGCGTCTCGCACGGCGGGCGCCTCGGCCTTGGCCAGCGCATGCGCCACGCGCTGGCGCAATTGATCGAGGGTCTGTTCCTCGCCTTTGGCGTATTTCTCAAGCAGCACCTCGGTGCTGATCTCTTGCGCCGGGAGCGTTTCCGGCGTGGATTGGGCGATCAATTCGCCGCTGGAGGGAGTGAGGTTTTCAGGCATTCAAGGACTTTCGAGAATGGGCTGATGCTGCCCCCATTCCCGACCGTCGACAAGCGCTGATATCCCGATTTCTTATGCGTTGAGAACGCGAGTTAGGTGACAGGCGTTTCAGCTGTGATCAGCCGGTCACCATCACCAGCGCCGCCGCCACGCTGGCCAGCGCCACGGCCACCACCAGGCTGCCGCTGGGCGCGAAACCGCCCTCTTGTTCGGCATGCGAGGAGCCCCAGGGCAGATGCACCGAGTCACGCCACGCGTGGGCCGATTGGTTCAACTGCGAATTCAGGCGAGAGAGCAGATTCATGACTTCCTCCTGAGGCTGGTGTGCAAGCTATCTAATAGTCTCAAGTGATATTGTTTCCCAAACCTTTCAGCCTTGCTGCCGTGGGGTTTCCTTCATCATGCGGAACGAAGGTCACAAAGACTCAGAACGGGTTGACGTGCTTTTCCCGCGTGTAGTGAACGTAGCCCACGCTCGCGCCCGCCCGCAGGCCGACGCCGAGACGGATCGGGGCCAGGGTGATGCCGTTGCGACGCTGGTAATTGATCCCCGCGCCACCGATGTAATAAAGGCTGCCGTCCACGCCGGGGAAGCGCTGGAAGATCGCATCCGCACGTGGCAGCTTGTAGATCAGCGTGAACACCTTCGAGGCATTGCCGCCGGCATCGAAACCGATCGACGGACCGGCCCAATAGAGCTTGCGCCCGCCGCCGCCCTTCACGATCAGTTCGCCCTCGCCGTAGCGCAGCCCCACGGTGAGCGCGCCGCTGGCTTCCTGGCCCTTGATATAGGCGTTAGGGCGGCCCTGTTCCTTGAAGGCCTTTTCGATCACTTTGGCCAGGCCTTCGGTGGTGTTGCCGAAGAACTCGGTGGCCTCATGGAGGACGGAATCCTGGTCGTAGGTCTTGTCCTCGTCGGAGTCACTGGCCAGGGAGGAAACGCCTGGGAGCGCCAGGCTCAGACCGGCCGAAAGTTGCAACAAGGCTTGTCGACGATCGGGGTGGCGCATGGTGTTTCTCCTCTTTAGACTTAGTGATAACCCCGAGCTTAAGTGAATGTCACCAAAACGGCCGAAGGTGCGAACAACTGGACACAATCAGCACCTCAAGAAGTCGTCTCATGCCTACACTCACACAGTACAAGAGCGCCTCGTTCCAACCCGACGTGGCGATGCCACGGAACCACGCGATGAACTCCTCGTCCGATTTCCCCAAGCTGGCGATGGCTTTGGAATACGCCGATCTCGCGGCGGCCCTTTACCTGGCCGGCGGCAGTGACCATGCTGCGCGCTTTCTGGCCGCGGGTGCTGAAGCCTTGCTGGCCGATCTGGCCAAGATGCTGGCGCCCCATGCGGACGACGAGAACGTGCAGGCCCTGGTCATGCGCGTCGCGCTCGGCCATGAGTCGCCCGCCAAGTTGCCGCGCGGTTACGACGTGACCCGGCATGAGCAAACCGCCTTGACGCGCGCCAGCGAAATGGCCGGCTTCTCCGAACATGAGATCCGCCACGCCACCGCCGCGCTGCTGCGCTCGGCCTGGTTCCAGCTGGAATCCATCGGCCTGGAAGCGTTGATCCCCTCGCGCTTGCAGCGCGCTGTGGACGAGAGCACCATTTCCACTTACTGAACCCGCGAAGCCAAAGGCTCACAGGGAGAGCACCATCACCACCGAACGCCGCCACTTTGCCCGCGTGAGCTTTGCCAGCGGCGCTGAACTGATCACCACGCAGGTCCACCTGCACGTTCAGGTGCTCGATCTCTCGCTCAAGGGTGCCCTGCTGCAATTGCCCCCGGATGCCGGCGTGGCCAGCGGCGCGCCGTGCCTGCTGAAGCTGACGCTGGACCAGGGCGAGACGCAGATCTCGATGGCCGGCGAACTGGCCCATGTCGTCGACGGCAAGGCCGGCATGATCTGCCGCAGCATCGACATCGAGAGCATCACGCACCTGCGCCGGCTGATCGCGATGAACACCGGCGACCCGACGCTGTTGCAGCGCGAGCTGGCCGCGCTGGTCTCGGTCTGAACTCTCGCCGGCCTACGCTGCGATAAATTCCCGCAGTACCGCGAACGCCTCTTCGGGCTTGTCGCGCCAGGTGCCATGACCGGCGCCGGGAATGCTCACGAAGCGCGTCCATTGCGCGGGCAGCGCCGCCGCAATCTCACGCATATCCTCCAGCGGGCAGACCGGGTCTTCCTCGCCGGCCAGCACCAGCACCGGATACTGCGCGCGCTCCAGCCCTGGCCGCAGATCGAGCTTCTGCTTCTCGCCGCCGACGAAGTGATAAAGGATCTCCGGCCGCATCAGCGTGCGCGCGCCCGAATCGGGATCGAGCGGCGGCTGCGTGTTGTAGAGGTGTCGGCAGGTCTTCCAGTATTCGTCCCAGGTGGCCGGCGTGGGGTCGGTCCAGAAGGCCTCGGCATCGCGCCGGGCAGCCGGGCCGCCGCGCTTCTCGAACATCGCCAGCTTGCGCTCCATGCCCATGTGGTGGGAGCTGCTGGAAATGATCACCTTGCTGGCATGCCCGGGGTGCCGGGCGATGTAGCGCTGCGCCACGAAGCCGCCGAAAGACTGGCCGAGCACGATCGGCTTCTCGATGCCTAACGCGCTGCACAAGCGCACGATGTCGTCGGCCCAGATGTCGAGCGTCCACTCCTCGCGCGGGCGCTCGTCGCTGCGGCCGTGGCCGCGGTGGTCGTAGTAGACGATCTGCGCCAGATCGCCGAGCCTGGAAAAGCCCGGCTTGAAGGCCGAATGGTCGAAGCCCGGCCCGCCGTGCATGCAGATCAGCGTGGGCTTCTCCCGCATTCCGGTCCCGTCGGGCACCAGGCCCGGGCCTTCCACGTCCACGAACAGGCGTACGCCGTCGCCAATGTCTATCCGCATCGCCAAGCTCCTTTTGGGGTCAAGCCTACACTGCCCAAGGCCTGATTCATCGCCCAGGGCCGGGTTTCGTCGCAAGCCTTCAAAAGCCCGCGCGGCCGCCGCACAATCCGCCCCATGAACACGATGGCATCGGCATCCGCATCATCGACATCGACAGCTGCTGCACGCGCGGCGTTCTGGCGCGTCTTCAACCTGCGCATGATCGCGGTGGTGTTCTATTTCTGTTTCCTGCATGCCTTCTCGCGCATGCTGGCCTGGTACGACGGCGAACCGCAACCGCTGCTCGACTGGGGTTTTGCGCTGGTCCGCTTCACGCGCCAGGCGCTGCTGACCGGCCTGTCCGTTCTCCTCATGGTGGCGGTGGCCGAATACCTGCTCAGTGGCAAAGCCTGGCCTCTCGCGCGCCGCGTGCTGACGCAGGGCGTTTTTGTCAGTCTGGGCGCGGTGTTAGGCGCGCTGGCCCGCTACAAGGTGGCGAGCTGGGATGAACCCCAGGAACACTTCATGTGGAGCTGGTTCTTCTCGACCGCGGGGCTCTGGACCCTGCTCGGCGGGCTGGCCTACGCGGTGCTGCAGGTGCTGCGCTCCGAAGCCCAGGCCACCGACCGGCTGAGGCAGGTCGGGCGCGAGCGCGAGACGCTCGAGGCGCAGCAGATGGAAGCCCAGGTCTCGGCGCTCAACGCACAGATCGAGCCGCACTTCCTCTTCAACACGCTGGCCAACGTCAAGCGCCTCTACGAGACCACGCCGGATCGCGGCCGCGACATGCTGGTGAGCCTGATCGCCTACCTGCGCGCGGCGCTGCCCAGCATGCGCCAGCATGAATCCACGCTCGGCCAGGAACTGGAACTCGTGCGCAACTACCTGACCATCCTGCAGATGCGCATGGGCGAACGGTTGAGCTTCGAGATCGAAGCCGATCCGCGCCTGCTGGAGGCCAAGCTGCCCCCGATGGTGCTGCCCACGCTGGTGGAGAACGCGATCAAGCACGGGCTCTCGCCTTTGCCGGAGGGCGGCCGCATCGAGATCACGGCGCGCATGGACGGGATCGGCAAGCTGGTGGTGGAAGTGCGCGACAACGGTCGCGGCTTTGCCGCCAGCGGTGGCACCGGCGTGGGCCTGGCCAACACGCGCGCCCGGCTCGCCGCCCTGTTTGGCAGCGCGGCTGCGCTGGAGCTCGAAGCCGGCACACCGCGCGGCGTGGTGGCGCGTGTGCGCATGCCGATGCACGCTTGCGCCGAGCACATGGCCCTTGAGGCGGCGGCATGAGCGCCGTGTTGTCGGCCGATAGCGCGAGCGAACAGCGCGGCGGTCTGCTGCACGTGTTGCAGGCCTGGCGCTCGCTGCGTTTCATCGAGCTGACCGTGTTTGCACTGGCCGGCCTGCTGTTCGGCGTCATCGATCTGTCGTCGCTGATCGAGGTCGATGTCACGGGTCACCTGGTGGAGGTGATGCTGCGCCAGTTGCTGATGCCGGTGCTCGCCTGCGTGATCCTGCTCTTGTTCTGGTTGCCGGCCGATCGCAGCGCTCTGCAGCACCCGCGCCGCGTGGCTCGCCTTGCAGGCGCGGCCTTGCTCGGATCACTGGTCTCCATCGTGATCGTCTCGTGGCTGGAGCAGGCCCTGCCCTGGCCTTCCATCTCCGATCTGATGCGCGCCAAGAAGCACCTGCCGCCCTATCCGGGCCTCACCGCGATGGGCGTGTTCGGCGACACGCTGTGGATCCTGATGCCCTCGGGCATGATCGTGGCGGTCATCGAACTGCTGCGTCGCCGCCGCCAGAGCGAGGTGATGGTCGCGCGCATGCTCGATGAACACAGCCATCTGCGCCGCCGGGCGATGGCCTCGCGGCTGGCGGCCTTGCAGGCGCAGGTCGAGCCGCAGATGTTGTTCAACGCGCTCGTCGACATTGAACAGGCGTACGGCCGCGGCGATGCCAAGGCTTCTCAGCGCATGGAGGTGCTGATCCGCCATCTGCGCGTGGCGCTGCCGCGCCTGCGCGAATCGGGCTCCACGCTGGAGGCGGAGGCCGAACTGCTGGAGTCCTACCTCGGCGTGCTCGAAGGCCTGGGCACGGTGCCGCTGCGCTTCGTGCGCCACTGGCCCGATGATCTGCGTCTGGCAGCGCTGCCTGCGATGCTGCTTTTGCCCTTGCTGCAACGGGCGCTGCGCGTGGCCGCGCGGCCCCCGACGGTCTGCACGCTCAGCGCCGAAAAACTCTGGAGCGGCGAAGGCCGCTTGCGCGTCGTGCTCGCCTTCAACCGGCCGGCCTTGTGCGGCGATGACGCCGAGCTGCAGGGGCTCAACGAACGCCTCGTGGTGCTGGCCGGCGGCCCGGCCAGGCTGAGCTGCCACAGCACCAGCGACGAAACCCGTTTCACCCTCGAACTGCCGTGAACTGACATGAGAAACCTCACTGCGCCCACGGCCGTCGTGGCTGAAGACGAAGAGACCCTGCGGCACGAACTCGTCGAGCAGCTCGGCAAGCTTTGGCCCGAACTCTCGATCGTCGGCGAAGCGTCCGATGGCATTCAGGCGCTGCGCCTGCTCGACCAGCACCAGCCCGACGTGCTGTTTCTCGACATCCAGATGCCTGGTGCCACCGGCCTCGACGTGGCGCGCCAGGTCGGCGGCCGCAGCCATGTGGTGTTCGTGACCGCCTACGACCAGTACGCGGTGGCCGCCTTCGACCAGGGTGCGGTCGACTATGTGCTCAAGCCGCTTGCCACCGCGCGGCTCTTCACGGCGATCAGCCGCGTCAAGCAGCGGCTCGGCGGCCATGCGGGCGACTATTCGCAGCAGGTCGATCACGCGCTCGAGCAGATCGCCGGCCGCAGCGGTGGTGGCGCCACCAGCGCGCCGCGCGGCTTCCTCCGCTGGATCAACGCCTCGGTCGGCCAGACGCTGAAGCTGATCACGGTGGACGAGGTCTTGTATTTCCAGTCCGACAACAAGTACACGCGGGTGGCCACACGCGAAGGCGAGGCGCTGATCCGCAAGCCGCTGAAGGAACTGGTCGAAGAACTCGATCCCGAGCAGTTCTGGCAGGTGCACCGCTCAACACTGGTCAATGCAATGGCGGTGGCGGCGGTGACGCGCGACTTTCGCGGGCGCATGCAGCTCAAGCTCAAGGAACATACGGACGTGCTGCTCGTGGCTGAGAGCTATGCTCATCTTTTTCGACAGATGTGAGACCGATGCGCCACCGTCTTCCTGCCGCTTTCGCCGCCCTCGCCTTCATCAGTTCCACGGCTCTCGCCGCCCCGGCCGCGGCTCCGCCGAACCTGATCGTTATCGACGCCAAGCTGACCACGGCAGGCCAGCCCTCGGCCGCGTGGCTGGCCACGCTGCACGACCAGGGCTATGAAGCGGTCATCTATCTGGCGCCGCCCACCGTGAGCGACGCGGTACGCGACGAGCCGCTGATCGTGGGCCGACAGGGCCTGATCTGGGCCAATCTGCCGATCAAGTTCGACAGCCCTGCCGATGCCGACTACGAAAGCTTCGCGGGCCTGCTCAAGGGCCTGCGCGGCAAGAAGGTGTTCGTGCATTGCCAGGTCAATATGCGCGCGTCGACGCTGACCTTCCTCTATCGCACGCTGAACGAGCACGTCGATCCGAATGTGGCCTGGGAAGCGGTGTCCAAGGTCTGGACACCCGAGGGCCGGTGGAAGGACCTGGTGCTCAAGCGCTTGCAGACACAGGGCATCACCTTCGATCCCTTTTGAACTACCAGCGGCCGCCGTAATAGTCCACGAGTCCGCGCCAGAAGGCATCGGCTTCTCGCGCCAGCGTCGTCTGCTCGGTCTTGGCCGTGGCGTTCGCCGCCGTCTGCACCATCACGAGCTTGAGGCCGGGATCGACCACGATCATCTGGCCGTAGACGCCTAACAGCGCAAACCGACGCACCCGGCCCGGGTAGAGCCAGAACTGGTAGCCGTAGCCGAAATAGCGCGTGGCCGTCCGCGGAGCGAACGACGGCGGTTGGCGGGTGTAGTCGGTCGCCTCCAGCAGATAGTCGCGCGGGATCACCTGCTGGCCGGTGTCGGGCCGCAAACCATCGTTGGCGAGCAGACAGCCCAGCCGCGCGTAGTCGCGCAGCGTGGCGTTGAAGTTGCCGCTCGCCAGCTCCAGGCCCGTGCGGTCGGTACGCCAATAGGCCGGGCTCTCGGCGCCCATCGGCTGCCAAAGGCGCGCTTGCAGATAGTCGGACAAGCTCATGCCCACCGCGTTGCTGACCGCGGCGGCCAGCATCAGCGTCTCGGCGCTGGCGTAGTTGAAGTGCTGACCAGGCGGGTTCACGCGTTCGACCACATCTCGCGCAGCGGCCTCCGCACCGTCCTGCGCGACGAGCTTGCTGAAACGCTCCAGATCGTCGCGGCCGTCGTAGCGCTCCTCGAAGCGCGCGCCCGAGGCCATGCGCAGCAGATCCCGCAGCGAAGTCGCGCCGTAGAGCGTGCCGTCCAGCGCCGCGTCATAGCGCTGCGCATGGTCGTCCAGCGAGCGCAAACGCCCTTCCTGGAGCGCCATGCCCACCGCCAGCGAGACGAGCGACTTGGCCATCGATTGCGAAACGAAGTGATTGGCCGCCGTGCGCGCGTACTGGTAGCGCTCGAGTTGCACCACGCCGTCCTTGATCACGATGAGGCCCATGATGCGCTGGCGCGCCAGGTAGTCGTCCACCGTCAGGCTGCGCAAGGCATCGATATTCCAGCGGTAGGCCGGCGTGCGCGCCGCGCGTGTCAGAGGCATGGGCCGGGCACTCGGCGCCAGCGTGCGCACGCTGCCGCCCTGCACGCCGGGAATCTCGGCCTGGTGGGTGAAGGAGCCGACGCGGACCGACTCGTCGTTGAACCAGTTGGCGGCCGTCCCGATCGGATAGCCCTGGGCGCGGCCGAGCTTGTCTTCGTCAGGGGCAGCGTTGCTCAGCGAGCTTGTGGCCAGCAGGAGCAGCGGCACCCAGGCCCTCATCGCTTGCTCTCGTTCAGGCGCGCTCGCGGCGTTCCGGCTCGGCCTGGTGCAGGTACACCGTGAAGGTATCGCGCGGCGGCGGTGCCTGGATCTGCGCCATGATGCGGCCGACCGCGCCGCGGTGATAGCCGCCATGCGTGATCACATGGGCGAGGATTTCCTCGCGCGACATGCGGCCCGCGGCGCCATCGGTGAAGGTGAATTCGAGGTCCTCGGCCAGCGCCTCGGCCGAGAGGCCGCGCACATGATCGAGATACCAGGCGTCCGAGGCGCTCACCGCAGTTTGCAGCTCGTCCAGCGTCGGTGTCTCGGTCGTGTTGGTGGCCGTGTAGCCATGCGGCTTGCCGCTCAGATGCCCGGCAAAGATGCGGTCAACGACGTAGATGTGATTGAGGATGCGCAGCGCAGCGTGGCTTTCGGCCTGTTGCGTCTGCGGATCAAGCTTGCCGAGCTCGGCAAACAGTTTCTCGTTGGACCAGGTCTTGTACTGGAACAGCGATTGAAGCAAGGTGGAAGCGCTCATCAGTGCCCGCCCGGCCGCCCGTAGGGCACTGAGCGCCCCCTCGGGGGGCAGTAAACGAAGTTTGCGTGGGGGCGATATTTCATCCCGAGAGCTTAGCGCTTCGCTTCAAGCCTTGCTTGCAACGCCCCCGCCGAGAGCCTTGTAAAGCTGCACGCTGTTGAGCAGCGCCGCCAAGCGAGTCTGCACAAGTGCCTGGTTAGCAGCGAAGGCATTGGTCTGCGCGGTCAGCAGTTCAAGCTGGCTCGCAGCGCCGTTGCGATAGCGCAGATCGACCAGTCGAAGCGTGTCGTTCGCGGCCCGTGCGGCTTGCGTCTGACCGTCAAGCTGATCGCCGAACGTCGCGCGGCCGGCGAGTGTGTCGGCCACTTCCTTGAACGCGGTCTGAACCGCCTTCTCGTACTGCGCCACCGCGATGCCTTGCGCGGCCTTGGCGGAGTCCAGATTGGCGCGGTTGCGGCCCGCGTCAAAGATCGGCATGGCCGCTTGGGCGGCGAAGGTCCAGATCGTGTTCTTGAACAGCTGCGAGAGCTGGCTGCTGGCCGTGCCTAACGTGCCGGTCAAGGTGATCGCCGGGAAGAAAGCCGCACGCGCCGCGCCGATATTGGCCTCGGCGGCGGACAGCTGTTCTTCAGCCTGCAGCACGTCGGGGCGACTGAGCAGCACCTGCGAGGGCAGGCCGGCCGGCACGTCGGGCAAGGCGATATCGGCGAGCGCTTTCGGCGCCACCAGATCGTTGGGCAGAGGCTGGCCGAGCAGCAGAGCCAGGGCGCTCTCATCCTGCGCACGCTGACGCTTGGCCTGAGCCAGAGCGACACGCGCGGCGGCGCTCGCCGATTCGGATGTGGCCATGTCCAGGGCCGAAGCGGCACCCAGATCAAACTTGCGACGTTGCAGCGCTTCGCCGTCCTGACGCGCGGTCAGCGTCGATTGCGCCAATGCTTCCATCTCGGTATCGGCCTGGAGGGCCAGATAGCTCGAGGCCACGCCCGCCACCAAGGTGATCTGCGCGGCACGCGTGCCTTCGACGCTGGCCAGGTATTTGGCCGTGGCCGAATCGCTCAGGTTGCGAAGTCGGCCGAGCAGGTCGAGCTCATAAGCGTTGACCTGCAAGCCGGCTTCGTAAGGCACCGAAGTGGACTCGGGAATGTTGTCGCGGTTGCGGATGAAGGCGGCGCCGACCGTGGGCCAGCGGTTGGCATCGCTGACACGGGCCTGCGCACGCGCCTGCTCGGCATTGAGCACGGCCACGCGCAGGTCGCGGTTGTTCTTCAGCGCGATATTGATCAGCGCCACGAGGCGCGCATCACCGGCGTAGAACTGCGGCCAGTTCAGGCGCTCGCCCGCTTCAAGTGCCGCGCTCGGCCATTGGTCAGGCACGGCCAGCGCGGGGCGCTGATGGTCGGGCGCGAGGTTCACGCAGCCGGCCAGGGTCAGCGCAGCGGCCAGAATTGCTAACTTCATTTTCATACGTGCTCTCCCGCGCCGGGAGCGGCGGGTTTGTCGAATTCATGCGCGGCCAGCATGCGTTGACGCTCGCTGCCCTTGAAGATGCGTCGCACCACAAAGAAGAAGACCGGCACGAACAGCACGGCCAGCAAGGTCGCGGTGATCATGCCGAACATCACGCCGGTGCCGATGGCCTTCTGGCTCGCAGCGCCCGCGCCCTTGGCAAAGTACAGCGGCATCACGCCCAGGATGAAGGCGACCGAGGTCATGATGATCGGTCGGAAGCGCAGATGGCAGGCCTCCAGGATCGATTCGACCAGCCCCTTGCCCTGGCATTGCAGGTCCTTGGCAAACTCGATGATCAGGATCGCGTTCTTGGCGGACAAGCCGATGATGGTGATCAGGCCGACCTTGAAGTACACGTCATTGGGCATGCCGTGGAAGTAACTGCCCAGCACAGCGCCGAGAATACCGAGCGGCACGACCAGCAGCACCGAGAACGGGATCGACCAGCTCTCGTACAGCGCCGAGAGGCACAGGAACACGGCCAGCAGCGAGAACGCCAGCAGCACCGTGGCTTGCGAGCCCGAGAGCTTTTCTTCGCGCGACAGGCCGGTCCATTCGTAACCGATGCCCGGCGGCAGCTTGGCCATCATCTTCTCCAGCTCCTGCATCGCGTCGCCGGTGGCATAGCCCGGACCCGCGTCGCCGGCCAGGCGCATCGCCGGGTAGCCGTTGTAGCGCGTGGCCTGCATCTGGCCGGTGACCCAATGCGTGGAGGCAAAAGCCGACATCGGCACCGGCACGCCCTTGGCGTTGGATACATTGAGCGCCAGCACGTCGGTCGGCTCCATCCGTGCCTTGGCATCGGCCTGCACGATCACCCGCTGCATGCGGCCGGCGTTCGGGAAGTCGTTGACGTAGGCCGAGCCGAGTTGCGTGCCGAGCACGGTGGCGATCGCGTCGAAGCTCACGCCCAGCGCATTGGCCTTGTCGCGGTCGATGTCGATCTGCAGCTGCGGCGCGTCTTCCAGACCATCGGGGCGCATGCCTGTGATGATCTTGCTCTGCATGGCCATGCCCATCAACTGGTTGCGTGCGTTGAGCAGCGCCTCGTGGCCGAGGCCGGCGCGGTCTTGCAGGCGCAAGGCGAAGCCGGTGGCCGTGCCCAATTCAGGGATCGGCGGCGGCGAGAGCGGGTAGATGAAGGCATCACGCACCTGCATCATCGCGCCGAAGGCGCGGCCGGCCAGGGCCGAAGCGCTGTGCTCCTTGCCCTTGCGTTCTTCCCAGGGCTTGAGCGGCACGAACACCAGCGCGGCATTCTGGCCCTGGCCCGAGAACGAGAAGCCGATCACGCCGATGGTGGCCTCGACCTCGGGCTGCTTGCGCATGAAGTCCTCGACCGCCTTGACCGCCGCTTCCGTGCGGTTGGTCGTGGCGCCCGGGGGCAGTTGCACGTTGACGATCAGGTAGCCCTGGTCTTCGTTGGGCAGGAAGGAGGTCGGCATGCGCACATACACGAAGCCCACCACGGCGATCACGGCCGCATAGGCGATCAGCATGCGGCCGCTGCGCTTGAGCAGCTTGGCGACCCAGCCTTCATAGCCCTTGGCGGTGCGCGAGAAGCCGCGGTTGAACCAGCCGAAGAAGCCGCGCTTCTCATGATGGTGGCCCGCCTCGACCGGCTTCAGCAGCGTGGCACACAGCGCCGGCGTCAGCGACAGCGCCATCGTGGCCGACAGCAGCATCGAAGCCACCATCGACAGCGAGAACTGCTTGTAGATATTGCCGACCGAGCCCGAGAAGAAGGCCATCGGCACGAACACCGAGACCAGCACCACGGTGATGCCGATGATGGCGCCCGAGATCTGGCTCATCGCCTTCTTGGTGGCCTCGCGCGGCGAGAGGCCCTCCTCGCTCATGATGCGCTCGACGTTCTCGACCACCACGATCGCATCGTCCACCAGGATACCGATGGCGAGCACCATGCCGAACAGCGTCAGCACGTTGATCGAGTAACCGAGCGCCAGCATGGCGCCGAAGGTGCCCAGCAGCGCTACCGGCACGACCAGCGTCGGGATCAGCGTGTAGCGGATGTTCTGCAGGAAGAGCAGCAGCACCAGGAACACCAGGATGATGGCTTCGACCAGCGTCTCGACCACCTGGTGGATCGATATCTTGACGAACTTCGAGGAGTCGTACGGCACCTCGTAGATCACGCCTTCGGGGAAGTACTTCTTCAGTTCTTCCATACGTTCCTTGACCGCCGTCGCAGCGGCCAGCGCATTGCCCGTGGGCGAAAGCTGGATGCCGATGCCGGTCGAGGGCTGGCCGTTCAGGCGCGAGTAGGAACCGTAGCCCTGACCGCCGATCTCGATGCGCGCCACGTCCTTCAGGCGCACGGTCGAGCCGTTGGTGTTGGCCCGCAGCACGATGTTGCCGAACTGCTCTGTGCTGGCCAACTGGCCGGAAACCACGAGCGTGGCCGACATGGTCTGGCTCGACAGATTGGGCAGGTCGCCCATCACGCCGGCCGGCACCAGCGCGTTCTGCGTGCGGATGGCGTTGTTGACGTCGGTCGGGCTCAGGCCATAACCCTGCAGCTTGGCGGGGTCCAGCCAGATGCGCATCGCGCGTTCGGTACCGAACAGCTGCGCCTGGCCGATGCCGGGCAGGCGCTGGATTTCGGGAATGATGTTGCGCGAGGCGTAGTCACCGAGCGCGATCGGGTCGAGCTTGCCGTCCTTGGACGAAAGCGTCACGAACAGCAGGAAGTTGGAACGCGACTTGTCGACGTTCACGCCCTGCTGCGTCACCGCCGCCGGCAGGCGCGGCGTCGCACGCGAGAGGCGGTTCTGGATATCGACCTGGGCCAGGTCGATATTCGTGCCCGGCTCGAAGCTGACCGTGATGGCCGCTGTGCCATTGGCCTGGCTGACCGACTCCATATAGGCCAGGCCGGGCGAGCCATTGAGCTGCTGCTCGATGACCGAGACCACGGCCTCGTCCAGCGTCTTGGCCGAAGCGCCCGGATAGATCGTGCTGATGACCAGCGAAGGCGGTGCCACCGAAGGGTACTGCGCGACCGGCAGCACCTTGATGGCCACCCCGCCGAAAACCAGGATGAAAAGCGCGATCACCCACGCAAAAATCGGGCGATCAATGAAGAAGCGAGCCATGTACTAACTCCTTCTTTCAGCGGCTGGCCGCTGAAGCGGGGGCCGAGGCGGCAGGCGCCGATGCGGCTGATGCAGCTGATGCGTTGAACGGCACCGGCGTGACCGGCGCACCGGGCACAAACATCTTCTGGAAGCCGTCGGCGATCACGCGCTCGCCGGGCTTCAGGCCTTCGAGCACGACCCACTGGTTGCCCCAGGCGGCGCCGACCTTGACGGGGCGCGGCATCGGCTTGTTGTCGTCGCCGACGACCAGCACGGTGTCGCCCGTGGCGGCACGCGTGACGGCTTGCTGCGGCAGCAGGATGCCGGACGGCACCTCGCCTTGGGAGATGCGCACGCGCACGTACTGGCCGGGTAGCAGCGAGCCATCGCTGTTGGGCACTTCGGCGCGCAGTTGCACCTGGCCCGAGGTCGGGTCGACCGAGAGATCGGTGAACAGCAGCTTGCCCGGCTTGGCGGTTTCGTGGCCGTTGTCCAGCACGATGCGGACTTGCGAAGCGTCGTTGTTCTTGAGCTTGCCGGCGGCCATCGACTGGCGCAGCGCCTGCACTTCATTGGCCGATTGCGTGAAGTTCACGTAGACGCTGTTGGTCTGCTGGATCAGCGCGAGCTGCGTGGCCTCACCCGCGCTGACCAGCGCGCCTTCGGTCACCAGCGCACGGCCGATCCGGCCCGAGATGGGTGCGGTGACATGGGCGTAGTCGAGATTGAGCTTGGCGCCGGTGACCGCTGCCTTGCCGGCGGCCACATCGGCCTCGGCCTGCTTGGCGGCTGCGACGCTGACCAGGTATTCCTGCTGACTGATGGCCTTGGCATCGACCAGCGGCTTGTTGCGCTCGGCCTGGGCCGCGGCCTGGGCCAGATTGGCCTGGGCCTTGGCGAGTTGGGCCAGGGCGCTGTCGAGCTGGGCCTGATACGGCGCCGGATCGATCTGGAACAGGGCCTGGCCTTCGCGCACCTCGGAGCCTTCGGTGAACAGGCGCTTCAGCACCACGCCATTGGCGCGGGCGCGCACCTCGGCCACGCGCACGGCTTCAACACGACCCGGCAGTTCAGTCTGCAAAGCCACCGGCTGCAGGGCGGCGGTCACCACGCCCACGGCGGGCGGCGGCGGCATGTGGCCGCCACCAGCGCCGCCACCAGGAGCAGCCGCGCCATCCTTGGCACCGCAGGCGGTGAGCAACACGGCGGCGGCCACTGCGGTCAGCAGCGTCGCCAAAGGCAGGACGGAGGGGGAGAGCTTGATCTTCAGGTGCATCGCTGTCTGAGCCTTCTTGCGCAAAAGTTAAGCGTCGCGTCGCTGAGGAAAGCGACGCCATCGGGACATAGGGATTGCCTTAAGTATAAACATACATCCACGCACGTATGTCTTGTCCTCTAAAATAGTCTCATGGTCCGGAAAACAAAGCAGGAAGCCCAGGAGACGCGCGAGAAGTTGCTCGACGCGGCGGAAACGCTTTTCCATCACCAGGGCGTCTCGCACACCTCCTTGCAGCAGATCGCGCAGGAGGCAGGGTTGACCCGGGGGGCAGTCTACTGGCACTTCAAGGACAAGGGTGAGCTCTTTGACGCCATGATGCGGCGCGCCACCATGCCGCTTGAAGAAGGCGTTAGCAAGCACAACGAACTGCCCGTCTCGCCGGTGACGCTGACCGAGCTCCGTTGGCGCCTGGTCAACGTGTTCTGGACCACCATGCACAACGAGCGCACGCGGCGCGTCTTCGAGATCGCCATGCAGAAGGTCGAATACACGGGCGAGCTCTCGGCGCTGAAGGAACGCAAGCTCGAGGCGCGACGCGTCTGGCGCGATCAGAACCGCGCCGCCTTTGATCAAGCGGTGCGCAACGGTCAGTTGCCGGCCACGCTGGACACACAGGTTGCCGCCATCGCGCTGGTCAGCCTTGTCGACGGGCTGCTGCACAACTGGATCGCCGACCCGACGGCCTTCGATCTGATGAAGGTGGGCCGGCAGGCCGTGGAGGGCGCCTTGACCAGCATGGGCCGCGCCACGGGCACGCAATTGCTGCCGCCGATGACGCAGGACGAGCTGGCCAGACTGGGCCAGCAAGGCGTTTGCCAGCAGGGCAAAACAGGCTGCGAGCCCGACTGAGCAGAAATTCCTCTGCAATATCAAGCACTTCCTGGGACAATAGCGGGTTACCCCCAAGACACACCATGTCCAGCCACGCCGTCATCACCCCGCCCAAGGCCAAGGCCCTGACCGCTTACAAGCCCTTCTGGGCCAAGCGTTTCGGGCCCGCGCCATTTCTGCCCATGAGCCGGGCCGAGATGGACCTGCTCGGCTGGGACAGCTGCGACATCATCATCGTCACGGGCGATGCCTATGTGGACCACCCGAGCTTCGGCATGGCCGTGATCGGGCGCACGCTGGAGGCGCAGGGCTTCCGCGTCGGCATCATTGCGCAGCCCGATTGGCAGAGCGCCGACCCGTTCAAGGTGCTGGGCAAGCCGAACCTGTTCTTCGGCGTGGCGGCCGGCAATATGGATTCGATGATCAACCGCTACACGGCCGATCGCAAGATCCGCAGCGATGACGCCTACACGCCCGGCGGCGAAGGCGGCTCGCGCCCTGACCGCGCCACGCTGGTCTACACGCAGCGCTGCAAGGAAGCCTGGAGCGATGTGCCCGTCGTGATCGGCGGCATCGAGGCCTCGCTGCGCCGCATCGCCCATTACGACTACTGGCAGGACAAGGTTCGCCGCTCGATCCTGGTCGATGCGAAGGCCGATCTGCTGGTCTACGGCAATGCCGAGCGCGCCATCATCGAGATCGCCCACCGCCTGGCCAAGCGCGAGCCGGTCACGCAGATCACCGATGTGCGCGGCACCTCGTTCATGCGCCGCGACGACCACACCGACATGGGCGAGTGGTTCCAGATGGACTCCACCGAGGTCGACCAGCCGGGCCGTGTGGACGACCACATCAGCCCCTATCAAACGATTGAAGAAACCGCGACCGAGCAAGGCGCGAGCTGCGCCACGGGCCAGGCCGAGAAGACGGACGACGGCGGCTTCAAGCCGATCACCATCCATCGCGCCGTCCAGCGAACTGGCAAGTTAGCCCTGCCGCCGCGCGAGAAGACCGTGGTGCGCCTGCCCGCCTACGAGCAGGTCAAGAGCGACCCGGTGCTCTACGCCCACGCCAACCGCGTGCTGCATCTGGAAACCAACCCCGGCAATGCGCGCGCGCTGGTCCAGGCCCACGGCGACCGCGATCTCTGGATCAACCCGCCGCCGATCCCGCTCAGCACGGTCGAGATGGACCATGTCTTCGACCTGCCCTATGCGCGCTCGCCGCATCCGATCTACGCAGACGAAACCGGCGGCCATGACGGCGTGACCAAGATCCCGGCCTGGGAAATGATCCGCTTCAGCGTCAACATCATGCGCGGCTGCTTCGGCGGCTGCACCTTCTGCTCGATCACCGAGCATGAGGGCCGCATCATCCAGAGCCGCTCAGAAGACTCCGTGATCCGCGAGATCGAGGAGATGCGCGACAAGGTCAAGGGCTTCACCGGCGTGGTCTCCGACCTCGGCGGCCCGACGGCGAACATGTATCGCATCGGCTGCAAGTCGCCCGAGATCGAGGCCGCCTGCCGCAAGCCGAGCTGCGTCTACCCGGGCATCTGCTCGAACCTGAACACCGACCACAGCCCGCTGATCAAGATGTACCGCCGCGCCCGCGGACTGCGCGGCGTGAAGAAGATCCTGATCAGCTCGGGCCTGCGCTACGACCTGGCCATCAAGAGCCCCGAGTACATCAAGGAGCTGGTCACGCACCACGTCGGCGGCTACCTGAAGATCGCGCCCGAGCACACCGAGGGCGGCCCGCTCTCGAAGATGATGAAGCCGGGCATTGGCGCCTACGACCGCTTCAAGCAACTCTTTGAGCAGGCCAGCGCCGAGGCCGGCAAGAAGCAGTACCTGATTCCGTATTTCATCGCCGCGCATCCGGGCACGTCTGACGAAGACATGATGAACCTGGCGGTCTGGCTCAAGAAGAACGGCTTCCGCGCCGACCAGGTGCAGACCTTCTATCCGAGCCCAATGGCCACAGCCACGGCGATGTACCACACCAGCCGCAACCCCTTGAAGGGCATCAGCCGCGTCGAGGGCAAGACCGAGACGGTGGACATCGTGCGCGGCGAGCGCCGCCGCCGCCTGCACAAGGCCTTCCTGCGCTATCACGATGCCAACAACTGGCCGCTGCTGCGCGAGGCGCTGAAGACGATGGGCCGCGCCGACCTGATCGGCAATGGCAAGCACCACCTGATCCCGAGCTACCAGCCGATCACCGACGGCAGCTACGAGAGCGCGCGGCGCAAGAACTCGACCACGGTCAAGATGTCTGCGCCAGCCAGCCCGAGCAAAGGCCGGCTGCTGACCCAGCACACCGGCCTGCCGCCGCGCGTCACTGGGGCGGCGAAGCCGGGGGCGGCGCCGACGAAGGCGCCGGTGCCTCGGAAGCCTTTGGCGAAGAAGCCGCGCTGAAGAACCACAGGCGCGCCATCCGCAGCGCCAGCTTGCCCCAGGCAAACATCCGCAGGCCCTTGGAGCGGCGCAGGCCGGCCAGCATGCCGGCCGCGCCGACGAGGCCGCCCCAGCCTTGCAGCCAGGCGAAGGGGCGTGTCAGCTCGTTCGTCGCGGCGCCCAGTTCGGCCCGCAGCTCGGCATTGCGCAGGCGGATCTCCAGCTGGCGCTGGCGCAGTTCGTTGATTCTTTGCCCGAACATCACAAGCCCTCGCGATCACGCCTGAACTCGGCCCGTGTGGCGACGAAAGCGCCTTCCGAGACCACCTCCACCGCGCGCCGCCAAAGCCAGAACGCCACGAGCGCGCAGACCAGCCCCGCCCCTGACGCCGCCATCCAGCGGTAAGCCTCCGGCACGGCCAGCAGCAGCGCGCCGAGCAGCAAGGCCAGGCTGGCCAGGCCGAGCGCCAGTGCCGCCAGCAGCCGCGTGAGGATGGCGACGGCCCGCAGCTTCTCGAGCTCCAGATCATTGGCGATCAGCTCCAGCCGCAGCTCCAGCATCTCGATCAGTGCGGCGCTGCTGCGGCGCAGCGCGCCGAGCCGGCCGGGGCCTGCCTGGGAAGCGTGGGATCGGGCCGACACTTCGTCGTCCGGGATCCGGTCCTTTGTCATGCAAAAACCTCCAAAGGCCGTTGCGCGGCGCACTAGTCAACGCTCGACTTGCTGCCGCGAGCCCTAAATCGTCTATAACCGCAGCTGCGGCAAAAAGCACGGGGCCGCAGCAGTACCTTCTCCGCCGTCTTGCAGGGTTATGTAGTGAAATACATGGCTGGTATTGTTGATCAATCACCCGAAGCGCAGATGAACCATGGTAGCTAACACGCGCCAGGACGACGACGAGCTCGAGTTTCTTGACGACACCGAGATCGTGGACACGCCGGTCGATGCCCACGTTCGCCCGTGGCGAATCCTGGTGGTCGATGACGATGCCGATGTTCACAAGGCGACCGAGCTCGCCATGCAAGGGCTGCGCATCGAAGGCATCCCGATGCAGTTCCTGCACGCGAGTTCCGCCCAGGAAGCGCGCGAGCTGCTGGCGACCGAAAAGGACCTCGCCGTTGCACTGCTCGACGTGGTCATGGAATCCGACGACGCCGGCCTGCGCCTCGTCCACTTCATCCGCGAAGAGCTCGAGCAACGCTCGATCCGCATCGTGCTGCGCACCGGCCAGCCCGGCTATGCCCCCGAGATCGAGACGGTGCAGGCCTATGACATCAACGACTACAAGACCAAGTCGGAGTTGACCCGCACGCGGCTCTACACGGTGTTGACCGCGGCCGTGCGCTCCTACCGCCAGCTCTGCGCGCTCGAAGCCAACAGCCGCGGCCTGGAAATGATCGTGGAGGCCGGCACCGGCCTCTCCAAAGTCCGCGGCCTGCAACGCTACGCCGAAGGTGTGGTCACCCAGCTTTGCGCCTTGCTCGGCGTGCTGCCCGAGGGTCTGGTGTGCGCGCAGGTGGGCGGCGAATCGGATGTGGCCCGCGTGGTCGCGGCGGTCGGCCAGTACAGCAGCCTGATCGATGAGCCGCTGGCCTCGATCAAGATCGAATCGGTGCGTGCGCGCCTGCAACGCTGCCTGAGCGAGCGCACCAGTTCCTACACCGACGGCACCTGCCTCTACTTCGGCCTGGCCAACGGCCGCGCGCTGGCCGCGATGGTCGACGTCGGCCGCCCCTTGAGCCCGCTCGATGAGCAATTGCTGCGCGCCTTCTGCTCGCATGTCTCGGTCGGTTTCGAGAACGTCGTGCTCTACGGCCAGCTGATCGACCAGGCCTACAACGACCAGTTGCTGCAGTTGCCCAACCGCAACCGCTTTGTCGAACTGCTCGACAAGAACTTGAAGGACCCGGCCGGCATCACGCTGGCGCTGGTCGACATCGACGATTTCTCGGACATCAACGACGCCTTCGGCCACCGCTTCGGCGACCAGGTGCTGCAGGCCGTGGTCGTGCGGATGAACAAGTTCCTCGGCCGCGATGCCGCGATGGCGCGCGTCGGGCCCGATGCTTTCGGCGTGCTCGGAGCCGACCAACGCGTCTGCGACGAAACCATCAGCGAGGTGTTCGCCGATCCCTTCGACGTGGCGGGCGAAAAGCTCCAGCTCTCGGCCACCACGGGCCTGGTGCGACTCGTCGACTCGATGGCCATCGGCTCGGAGCTGCTGCTCGATGCGCAGATCGCGCTCAAGCGCGCGAAGCAGCATCACCGCGGCTCCTCGCAATATTTTTCACCCGCGATGGGCAACGATGCGCGCGAGCGTTTCAAGCTGCTCAAGGGCTTGCGTGCCGGCTTCGAGGAGAACCGCCTCTTCGTGGTCTACCAGCCGCAGATGGACCTGGCGACAGGCCGCGCGGTCGGCTGCGAAGCGCTGCTGCGCTGGCGCACCGAGGACGGCAAGTACGTGCCGCCGGACCAATTCATTCCGCTGGCCGAGCAGAGCGGCCTGATCATCAATATCGGCGAGTTCGTGTTGCGCACCGCCTGCTTCCAGCTCAAGCGCATGATGGACGGCGGCCTCGGCGATTTCCGCATGTGCGTGAACATCTCGCTGGCGCAGTTCCGCCACCCCGACTTCATCAGCACGCTGAACAAGGCGCTGCACGACACCGGCATCGACGGCCGTTATCTCGAGCTCGAGATCACCGAGTCGATGGCGATGGAAGACACCGAGCTCGTCATGCACCTGCTGGCCGACATCAAGCGCTGCGGCGCCACGGTGGCGATCGACGATTTCGGCACCGGCTTCTCTTCACTGAGCCATCTGCGCCAGCTCGAAGTCGAGCGGCTCAAGATCGACCGCGCCTTCGTGCGTGAAGCGCAGAGCTCCAGCGCGGGCGCCACCATCGCGCAGATGGTGATCAACCTCGGCCGTGCCCTGGGCCTGACCGTGATCGCCGAAGGCATCGAGACCGAGGAACAGCGCGAGTACCTGGTCGGCCTGGGCTGCCACGAAGGCCAGGGTTATCTGTTCGCCCGGCCGATGCAGGCGGAACACCTGGAGCGCTGGCTCGCCGAAGGCCAGCCCCGAGGTGCCTGATCGGAGCCTGATCAACGCCGGCTGATCAGCAGGCCGATCAGGAACCCGACACCCGCAGCGACGCCGATCGACTGCCACGGGTTCTCATGCACATAGACATCAGTGGCCTTGCCGGCGGCCTTGGCCTTGTCCACGGCCGCCTCTTGCAGATGCTGCAGACGCAGGCGCGCGGCGTCGAGGCTGGCTTGCACGCGGGCGCGCAGCTCGCGTGATCCGGCGCCGGTCGCGGTGGCTGTGGCCTTGAGCAGGGCTTCGGCCTCGCCCACCACTTCATTCAGATCGTCGACCAGACGTTCGTTCGAGCTTTGGGTCGCTGATGGGCTCGCTGATTGGCTCATGGTGAAACTCCTTGAAACTCAGGTCATCGGATCGCCGAGCCTACGCCCATACAAACCCCGGTTCCACTAGCACCCTGCTGCCAGTGCGGACACAATCGCCCCACCCCATCCTGCAAGGAGCTCATGGTGACGATGGACAGCGAAGGAAACAAGATTCTCGTGGCCCAGGGCGGCGGACCGACCGCCGTGATCAACCAGTCGCTGGTCGGCGTTGTGCAGGAGGCGCGGCGCTTGTGGCCGGGGCGTCCGGTCTATGGCGCGCGGCACGGCGTGCGGGGCATCGTCAACGAGGATTTCGTCGATCTGTCCCAGGAGACGCAGGCCAGCCTGCAACGTGTCGCCGCCACACCGGCCTCCGCGCTGGGCTCCACGCGCGACAAGCCCGATGCCTCCTACTGCGCCGAGATCTTCAAGGTCGTCAAGGCGCACGGCATCACGCAGTTCTTCTACATCGGCGGCAATGATTCCTCCGACACGGTGCGCATCGTGGCCGAACATGCAGCGGGCGAGAATTACAAGCTCCGTTGCATCCACGTCCCCAAGACGATTGATAACGATCTGGTCGAGAACGACCACACGCCGGGCTTCCCCTCCGCCGCGCGCTTCGTGGCGCAGGCCTTTGCCGGCGCGAGCCTCGACAACGCGGCGCTGCCCGGCGTCTACCTCGGCGTGGTGATGGGCCGGCACGCCGGCTTCCTGACCGCCGCCGCGGCCGGCGCGCGCAGCTTCGCGGACGACGGCCCGCACCTGCTCTACCTGCCCGAGCGCGTGTTCGACATGCAGAGCTTCCTGGCCGATGTGAAGGCCACGCAGGCGCGCCTCGGCCGCTGCGTGATCGCGGTCTCCGAAGGCATCCACGATGCCTCGGGCGCCTCGATCGCCGAGCAACTGGCCAAGACCGTCGAGCGCGATGCGCATGGCAATGTGCAGCTCTCGGGTTCGGGCGCGCTGGCCGATCTGCTGTGCGAGCAGATCAAGCAGCAACTCGGGCTCAAGCGCGTGCGCGGCGACACGCTCGGCTATCTGCAACGCAGCTTCCTCGGCTGCGTGTCGGATGTCGACCAGCGCGAGGCGCGTGACGTCGGCGAGAAGGCCGTGCAGTTCGCCGCGTATGGCGATGTGAATGGCTCGGTCGCCATCAAGCGCGTGGGCGACTACCAGGCCGCCTATGCGCTGCTGCCGCTGACCGCCGTGGCCGGCAAGACGCGCGTGATGGAACCCGAATTCATCAATGCGGAAGGCAACCACGTCACCGAGCAATTCATGCGTTATCTGCGCCCGCTGCTGGGCGCACCGCTGCCCGCCGTGGGTCGGCTGCAAGCGCCGGCGGTGGCCAAGCGATTGGCGAAAGAAGGACTGGTCAAAGGCTGATCCACGTCATGCTCTGAAGGGGTGCCGTGATGCGACGGCTGGCTAGACTAGCCCAAGCATCACCGGCCCCATCATGCGCAAGCTTCTTCAGACGTTCTGCCTCACGCTCGCCGCACTCGCCTCTCTCTCTTTCTGTGCGCCCTTGTCGGCACAGGAGCTGGTCGGCCGCATCAAACGCCTCAGCGGCACGGTCAGCGTCGAACGCGCCGGCAAGACGCTACCGCTCGAGCCCAGCAGCCCGCTCTTTCAGGGCGATCGCATCCGCACCGGCCGTGATGGCTATGCCGGCATCACGCTGGTCGACGACACCCTGCTGACCGCCGGCCCCGGCAGCCTCCTGGTGCTCAGCCGTTTTGCCTTCAACGCGACCACGCAGGAAGGCGAGCTCCAGGCCAATCTGCCGCATGGCAGCTTGCAGGTGGTCAGCGGCCTGATCGCCAAGAAATCGCCCGAAAAGGTCCAGTTCAAGGGCCGCAACATCGTGCTCGGCGTGCGCGGCACCGAGTTCATTCTCGATGTCCCGGGGACCGAGGAATGAGAGGTGCCGGGCTGGTGGCGGCATGCCTGCTCGCCGGCTGCAGCACTGCCGAGCGCGTGATCCTGCTGCCCCAGGCCGACGGCCGGCCCAGCGCAGTGATCGTGCAAAGACTGGATCAACAGGGCGCGGCGCCCGTCATGCTGAGCGAACCCTACGCCGAGGCGGTCGTCCGTGATTCGGGCACGCAGCTGAAATACAGCGATCCCGAAGGCGTGCGCAGCTACTACAGCCGCCTGATGCAGGAGCAGCCGCCGCGGCCGCGCCGCTTCACCATCAACTTCCTCAGCAACTCGAACAAGCTCACGCCGGCCTCGGCCCCCGTGATCTCGGAGGTGATCCGCGCGCTGACCGAAGCACCCGCTGGCGAACTGGTCGTGATCGGCCACACCGATCTCGTCGGCAGCATGGAAGCGAACGACAAGCTCTCGCTCGAACGCGCCCGGCTGGTGGCCGCGCAGCTCGAGCAGATCGGCGTGCCGCGCGAGCGCATCACCGTGGTGGGTCGCGGCAAGCGCGAGCCGCTGGTGCCCACGGCCAACGGCGTGGACGAGCCGCGCAACCGCCGTGTCGAAATCAAGCTCCGCTAGGGCGGCTTACGTTTCGATCGGCTTGGTCTTGCTGGCGCTGCTGCTGGCCCAGGCGACGGGCCGCCTGGAGCTGCCGCCGCTGAACGCTCTCGATCGCCAGATCCACGATGCGCGCCTGAGCCTGTTCGCGCCCGCCACCCGAGATGAGCGCATCGTCATTCTCGACATCGACGATCGCGCGCTGGCCCAGCAAGGCCGCTGGCCCTGGCCGCGCCGCCGCCTCGCGGGTCTGATCGACAAGGCCTTTGACGAAGGCGCCTTGCTGATGGGCATGGACCTGATCATGGCCGAGCCCGACGACAGCGCCGGCCTCGCGCTCATCGAAGACCTCGCTCGCAAGGACAGCCGCCTGCTCGCGCAACTGCCCACGCTGCGCGCCCGCTTTGACGACGATGCCGTAATGGCCAACGCCCTGCGCCGGCATCCGGTGGTGCTGGGTTTTTATCTGTCCGATCGCGAAGGCCAGAGCGCCGCACGACCGCCACCGCTGATGCCTGCGCCAGCCTCCTTGCCCGCCTGGCCGGGCTTCGGTGGCAATCTGGCCGTCTTGCAGGAGGCCGCGGGCCAAGCGGGTTTCTTGAACGCCCTCGTCGACGCTGACGGACTGGTCCGCCGCAGCCTGCTGGTCGCGCGGCAAGGCGATGCCGCCTACGGCTCCTTGCCGCTGATGCTGGCCGAGCAACTGCTGGGCACCGCCGGCACCGAACCGCTGATGATGAACGGCCAGCTCCAAGGGCTGAGCCTGCACACCGCCCGCGGTCCGCGCCTGATGCGGACCGGCGCGTTTGGCGAAGTGTTCGTGCCCTACCGAGGCCCCAGCGGCCAGTACGCGACGCTCTCGGCCGCCGAGCTGCTCGATCCCCGCGCGGAACCGGCTCGTCTGCGCGCCGCGCTGGCCGGCAAGGTCGTGCTGCTGGGTTCCAGCGCGGCCGGCCTGCTCGACCAGCATTCGATGCCGCTGCAAGCCGCCTATGCCGGCGTGGCCACGCATGCCAGCGTGCTGAGCGGCCTGCTCGATGGCCAGCTCTATCACGCGCGTAACGATGCGCCCGCCATTGCCGCCCTGCTCCTGCTCGGCATTGCCGCCATCCTGCTGCTCGCCTTGCCCCGCATGAATCTGCTGCCGGGCACGGCGCTGACGGCGGCCCTGCTGGCCGCGCTGACGGGCCACAACCTCTGGGCCTGGAGCGCCTGGCACGAGGCCTGGCCGCTCACCGCGCCGCTGGTTTTGACCGTTAGCTTGTGGAGCCTGCACCTGCTGCTGATGCAGCTCCAGGAGCGCGCCGCGCGCCAACGCCTGCAAACCTTGTTCGGCCAGTACGTGCCCGTCAGCCGTGTGCAGGCGATGGCCCGCGCGCCCGATCGCGAGCACTACACGCTGGAAAGCCGCGCCGCCGAACTCAGCGTCATGTTTGCCGACGTGCGCGGCTTCACCAGCATTGCCGAGACCTTGGCCCCGGCCGATCTGGCTGCATTGATGAACGCCTATTTCTCCGCCATGACCGAGGTGATCGGCGCCCACCAAGGCACGCTCGACAAATACATCGGCGACGCGGTGATGGCCTTCTGGGGCGCGCCGCAAGACGATCCGCTGCATGCGCGCCATGCCGTGCTGGCCGCGCAGGCCATGCTCGCGCGGCTGACCCTGCTCAACGAGGACTTCGCCGCGCGCGGCTGGCCGCGGCTCGAGATCCGCATCGGCATCAACACCGGCACCGTGATCGTCGGCGATCTCGGTTCACAGGAGCGACGCGCCTACACCGTGCTGGGCGACGCGGTGAACGTCGCTGCGCGCCTGCAGGCGCTGTGCACCACGCATGGTGTGAGCCTCCTGATCGGCCCCGAGACCGCCCGGCAGGCGGATATGCCTTGCACGAGCCTCGGACCGACCACCTTGCGCGGTCACCGCCGCCAGTTGCTGATCTACGCGCCTGCGCTCACTGCGGAGTCGGGGCCGGAGCCGGTACCGCAGGAGGAGGACGAGGAGCCCCCATCGGCTTGCCGTTGAGCGTCATGGCGCCCTTGTCGAACTGGAACTGCGCCTTCAGGAAGTCGCCCTCGCGCACCGCAAAGCCGCGCTGCACCATGCTGTCGGCCATCAGCTGCGCCTGCTCGGGGCTGGCCTGAGCGCCGGCCTGGTTGAGCCACGCCAGCGGCATCTTGCCTTGCGCATTGAGCTTGGCCGACTGCATCAGCTTGGCCTGCAAGGCCGGGCCGGCAGCCAGGTCGGCCGCGGTCAGGCCATGCAGGCTCGCGGCCAACGAGAACTCGCCGCGCTTGCCGTCGATGTCCATCGCGAACTTGTCGAAGGAGACCTCCGGATCGTGGATCAGGAGTTGCTTGGCGTCGCCCGCGGCCTTGGCAAAGGCCTGCAGCATCGCAGTGGCGGCGGCGGTCGGGTCCGGGCTCGCATCGCATTGCCTGTAGACCGTCTGCATCACCTGCGCCAGGATCTTGTCGAGCGTCGGCGCATGCAGATGCTTGACGGTGGCCTGCACGTCCGCGTTGGCAATCGTGAGGACCTTGCCCGGCATGGGGAAACTCATGCTGCCGATCGTGTACTGCGCGTGGCCATCCAGCAGATCCTGCGACACCGCCAGACTGCCCTTGACCGCCACCTTCTCCATGATGCTGCCGATGGGATGGCCGTCCGGGCCCGTGGTGGTGGTCTCCATGTGTTCAATCGAGGCCGTCTCCGTCCCTTGGCGCAACCAGACATAGGCGCCCACGGCCTGGGAGTCGGCCTGCACGTCCACGCCCTTGATCTTGAAGTCCACGCTGGGCATGACGACAGGGGCCGAAGCCGCTGGATCGGCGGAAGCGACTGCATCGGCTGCATCGGCTGCATCGGCTGAAGCTGCAGAAGCTGCAGAAGCTGCAGGCTTGGCACTCCACGCCAGTTCGGGCATCTGCGCGTGATAGCCGTAGCGCGAGCCATCGAGCTGGCCCGAGGCCTCGATCACGGTCTCGCCCCAGCGGGCTTGCGCCTGCATTGTCGGAAGCTCTTGCTGGAAGTCGCCGGCCGGCAGGTGCACGCGGGTGGCGAAGCCGCCGCCGTAGCCCACCTGCGTGCTGATGTCCTCGGGCTTGATCGCGGCCAGGGCCTTGCGCAAGGCCTCGGGCGCATCGTCGGCAACGCTGAAATGGGTCTTGATGGCGGCCGCACCAAAGCCCTTGAAACCCGGGAAGGGTCCGTACTGGACCTGATCCTCCCAATGGATCACCAGGGCCAGGCCGCCCTTGCCGCTGCAACCGATCGTGATCTTCCCGCTATAGACGCCCGAAGTCAGGCCCGATTGAGTCTGCAGGTCGCTGAGCGCAAAGAACGGGTACTTCTTCTGCACCGCGGCCATCTGCTCGCGATAGGACTGCTCAAAACGATGGCTCGTGTACGCCGCAGCGCCCCACCAGCCGCCCACGAGCACCGCCACCACAGCCGCCGCCACACCGGTCTTTTTCATCGCCAGCCCTTTGCTTGATTGCATTCAATTTGAGAGAGAAAGGTGCGCGATGCTAGCGAGCCTCAGGCCCGCTGGGTGGCAGAGGTGCAGATTTACTTCCGTCTCTCTCGCCTCTCTCGCCTCTCTCGGCTCTCTCTTTAGCTGCTTGACGAATTCAAGACGCT
Source organism: Burkholderiaceae bacterium (assembly GCA_036500605.1). Classification (GTDB taxonomy): domain Bacteria; phylum Pseudomonadota; class Gammaproteobacteria; order Burkholderiales; family Burkholderiaceae_C; genus JAFALK01. Next base: position 228,891 of record DASYBU010000005.1, on the reverse strand, counting down.
TGACGCGAACTCGGCAGCTCAACTACATTTGTCGTACTACATCTGTAGTTCCATTGAACCGATCTATTCGATCGATCAACACGATGATTGACCACGACGACGATGTCTCCCTGAGCGAGCTGCAGCTTGCCGTGATGCGCCAGCTCTGGCTGCGCGGGCCCGCGGGCGAGGCCAGCACGGCCGAGGTGGCGGAAGGCCTGCGTGAGGAGCGCGGTCTCGCGCACACCACCATCGCCACGGTCTTGACCCGCCTGGAGAAGCGCGGCCTCGTGGCTTCGCGCCGCGAGGGGCGCGGCCTCGCGTATCGCGCCAAGGTCAGCGAATCGCAGGTCCAGCGCTCGATGGTCTCGGGTCTCGTGAGCTCGCTGTTCGAAGGCAAGGCCAGCGCCTTGGTCAGCCATCTGCTGGACCAGCGCGAGCAGCTCGATGAAGGCGAGATGGCCGCGCTGCGTGCCCTGCTCACCAAACGCAAGGGAGGCCCGCATGTTTGAAGCCCTCGTCAACTGGCTGATCGCCTATTCGCTGCACAGCACGGTGGTACTCGGGCTCGCCTGGCTGGCCGAACGCGCCGGCCTGCTGCGGCGCCTGAGCCCAGCGCAAGCGGAACTCGGCTGGCGCTGGGCGCTGTTCGGGCCCGTGCTGAGCGCCACCTGGCCGCTGATCGCGGGGCTGATGCCGGCTCACCCGGCGCCCGGCATCGAGCCCGCAGCGTCAGTTCAAACCGCCCCGATTGAAGTGGCGCCTGCACCGATCACCGAAACAACGCAGACCACAGCACCGGCGCCGCAAGCCGAGCCGCAGCCCGACTGGCTGCCCACCGCGGCGGGTGCGGCCACCTCGCTCTGGCTGGTGGGCGCACTCGGCGCCTTGTCCTTGCTGGGCCTTGGCGCGATGGCCCTGGCCGGCAGCGTGCGGCGCTTGCCGGCCAATGCCGATGCGGGCTTGCAAGCGCAGCTCGAAGACCTGTGCCGACGTGCTCAGCTGCGCACGCCGCGGCTGCGCGTGGGCTCGCGCTGGAGCAGCCCCTTGTTGACGCCGGGCGGCACCATCTGCCTGCCGCGCTGGGTTGAGGCGCTGGAACCTCAGCAGCGCGAAGCCGTGCTCGCGCATGAGCTCGGCCATCTGCGCCGCCACGATCCGGCCTGGCGCGTCGCCGCGCAAACGCTGGTCGGCCTGGCCTGGCTGCAACCGCTGAACCGCATCGCGCTGCGCCGTCTCGACCTGCTCGCCGAACTGGCCTGCGATGCCTGGGCCGCGCGTCTCACCGGCAGCCCCGTGCCGCTGGCCGAGAGCCTGCTGCACGCCGCCGAGCAGCAACGATCAAGCCGGCGCGCGCCGCCGCGCCTCGCCACCGCCATGAGTTCAACCCCGCTGGTGCAGCGCATGCACCGCCTCTTGCAGGAGAACCCGATGAATCCCGACAAACCGACCGCCCGCAAGACCCGCTGGGCCATCGCCGCCGGCGTGCTGCTGGCCGTGGTGGCCGTGCCCACCGTCGTCGTTCACAACGCAGGTGCGAGCGCACCGATCGGCGCCCTGCTCGACCGGCTCGGCGGCTTCTCGCATGCCGTCTTCCGCGAAGGCTCGATCACCCGCATTGAAACCGGCGGGCCCGAAGGACGCATCAAGATCGACATCGACGGGCCCGTGCAGTTCACCGATGCCGAGGACGATATCGTCGGCGTGCAGGGCCGCCTCAACGTGGTCGACAAGCGCAACGGCCACACGCACCACCTGCTGATCAGCGCCGAGGACGGCAAGCCGATGAGCCGCGTCTACGAGCGCGACGGCCAGCCGATCGCGCAGCTGAACGAGCAGGACCACGCCTGGCTCGCCGACATCACCAGCCTGATCGTGCAATCGACCGTCAGTGCCGACGACCAGGTCAAGCGCCTGCTGGCCCGCGGCGGTGTTGACGCAGTGCTGGCGCGTATCGACAAGCAGACCTCCGACTCCTCGCGCAGCAACCTGATCCAGGCCTTGCTGCGCACCGGCGCGCCGAGCCCGGCGACCCAGGATCGACTGCTGGCCGCGGTGGGCGGCATCCGCGGCGACTTCGATCGCCGAGGCGCCTTGCAGGCCCTGGCCGAGAACAAGCTGAGCGAGGCGCAGCAGATCACCTGGCTCGAACGCGATGCCGAGATCGGCTCCGACTTTGAATCGCGCGAAGCGCTGGTCAGCCTCGCGCCGCAGTTGCTCGACAGCGAGCCGGTCCTCGCGGCCTGGAGCAAGGGCTTCAAGAAGATCGGTTCCGACTTCGAAAAGCGCAATGTGATCGAGGCGCTGATGGCCAGCGACAAGCCGACGCCGGCCCGCGTGAGCATGGCCCTGGCCGCCAGCGGCGATCTGGGCAGCGACTTTGAACACCGCACCGCCCTGCAGACCATCGGCTCGCATCTGGACGTGTCCGATACGCAGCAGGTGCGGGCCTACACGCTCTCGGCCGGCCGGATCGGCAGCGACTTCGAGCGCCGCGAGGCCCTGGTCAGCCTGGTCCAGACGGGCAAGCTCAAGCTCGAAAGTCTGGATGCCGTGCTCGACGCCGCGACCGGCATGGGCAGCGATTTTGAAACCCGGAACGTGCTGCAGGCGGTGGCCGAGGTCATGCCGAACGACGCCGCCCTGATCTCCCACTACCGCAAGGTGGCGCGCCGGCTCGGCGATCACGAGCGCGGCCAGGCCGAGAAGGCGCTCGACCATCTGGACGTCTGAACGTCGAACGTCCGAACGTCTGAACGCGTGGCGTAAATCACGCGACGCCCGAGCGCGTCGCGCTTTCATGGCCGCGCAACCGGACTGTCACGCGCGCCTCGCAATGCCTGAGCACCATGACCGGCTTCTGTTCGGAGCCGATCATGGACTTCAAGACCGTTCCTCAAAAGACCGAGCGAGCCCGCGAGTTGCTCGCCCGATCGCGCCAATCTCTGCCGGCGGCGCAGCGCATGCTGTTGATCACCATCGACGGCCGCAAGGAGTTTGCTGCCTTGCGCGTGATCGCCCGTTCGATGGGGCTCGACGACAAGGCCTTCGAGTGGATGCGCGACGAAGGCCTGATCACCTGGCCCGGCATGCTCAGCGCTGCCGACCTGGCCTTGCAGGCCGAACAGACTGCCGCGGCGCAGCGCCAGGAGCGCCTGCGCGGCCTGGTTCGCGCCAAGATGTACGCGCTCGATCTGGCCACCTTGATGCTGGCCGGCAAGGAAGGCGGCCTGCGCGAGCGCGCCCGCGAGGTCGATTCGGAGAGCCGCTTCCACGCCTGGGTCGATGAATGCGCGGCCACCATCGGCAGCGTCGCGGGCGCCGAGCGCGCCGACCTGTTCCGCGCACGCGTCACCGCGACCTCCTGAGATCTTCCCGACTGTCCGACTGCACCGGCATTGATTAGCATCGGCCCGAGCGCCCGCCTTGCGGGTGACGGAGCTGTTCATGAGCGAGTCGACCTCTGCGCCGCGCGTCCAGCGCATGCACCAGATCCTGCTGTGGCCGCTGCGCCTGATGCCGCTGGGCAATGCCGCGGCGGCGCCGGTGCGACCGTGGGAGCTGCTGCTGGCGCAGCCCGATTCACCGTGGCGCGAAGTGGTCGACGAATACACGGGCGAGCTGGCCGACTTCCACGAACGGCACTACCAGGAGTTCGTCACCTTCCTGCCTTATGTGCAGCGCTTCCTGTACGGCGAAGGCCGCGAGGGCACCGGCTCCGGCATGAAGGTGCTGCGCCGCTCGGACATCGCGCAGCTGCGCGCGCGCACACGGCCTGGGGCCGCGCCGGTCACTCTCGACGTCGTCCACGTTGATCTGTACTTCTTCTTCGATGTCGACGTGGTCCTGCTCAACGTGGAACTGAGCGCCGCCGATCTTGAACTCTCGCTCGCGCAGGACCTGCTCTACCGCATCGGCCGCGCCTACCCTTCCGGTTGGGATGCCAAGGGTCTGCCGCTGCACATGCTGGCCGAATCGGAATGGCTGGCCGCCGATGGCACGGTGCTGGCGCGCTCGGATGCCACCGAGCGTGAGCGCTTCATGGCGCATGTCGGCGCGCAGCGCGCACCGCGCCTGACCGAGCATTGGGACTTCGTGCTGCGTCCGCTGGCCAGCGAACATGCGAGCGAACCCGGTCTGCTCAGCTTCCGGCAGATCGAGTACTACCGCATGCCGATGATGGCGTGGCTGGCGCTCGATGATCCTCAAAAGCTCTCACGCGGCGATTTCGTCCGCTTCGGGCTCGTCACCGGCAACCAGGATGACGTCGGCGAGCACATGCCGGAGCTGCCGCCCGAATCCCTCCCCTTCGCCGGCACGCATCTCGAAGACTTCGAGCGCCGCTACTGCTACGACCGCTTCTGGCACGCGGGCGGCGCGGCGCCGCACACACGCTACTTGTGCAGCGGCCACGCGCTTGTCGTGGTCGGCCGCGCCGATGCGGACTTCTTCTGTTGCCGAGACCGCGGTGTGCTCGCGCAGTTCCGGCATCAGCACTTCCTCGTTTTCTTGATCGCGCATTTCCAGAAGGCCGCGCTGCTGATGTTCTCGGACCGCCTGGCCGAAGCGCTGCGCCGGCTCGACGTCAGCAATGCCGACAACGTGCGCCGTTTCAAGCGCGCCATCCGCGGCGCCTTCGAGGGCTTTCTGCGCTTCTCGCACCGCTACTGGTTCCACGCGGTCTCCGATCAGGCGCAGACACGCGCGCTCTACCGCATGAGCGCCGACCATCTGGAGCTCGACACGCTGCATGCCGAAGTCAAGACGCGCGTCATCGACATGAGCAGCTACCTCGATGCCGACAGCCTGCGCCGCCAGGCTAACACCGTGGTTCGGCTGACCGTGGTGACGGTGCTCGGCCTGATCGGCTCGGTCACGACCGGTTTCCTCGGCATGAACCTGCTGGCCGAAGCCGATGCGCCCATGCTGGAGCGTGTGTTGGTGTTTGCTGCCGCGCTCGGCGGCACGGTGGCTTTGACCCTCTACACAATGGCCAAGTCCAAGCGCCTGTCGGACTTCCTCGACGTGCTGTCGGACGAGCGCCTGAGCTGGGGCGCGAAGTGGCGTGTTTTCTTCGCCGTCTGGCGGCGCGGCGGCGGTTGACTTGATCAGCCGCCGCGCTTGGCGAGCAAAGCCCGGCCCACGCGCGAAGCCGGCGGGCGACCCAGCACGCCCGAGATGAAGGCGCCGGCGTCGACGAGCTTGTCGATGTCGATGCCCGTCTCGATGCCCAGGCCGTTCAGCATGAACAGCACGTCTTCAGTCGCCACATTGCCGGTTGCGCCCTTGGCGTAAGGGCAACCGCCCAGGCCGGCCACGCTCGTGTCGAAGCGGTGAATGCCCAACTCCAGGCAGGCGTAGATGTTGGACAGCGACTGGCCGTAGGTGTCGTGGAAATGGCCGCTCACCTCGGCCACGGGGAAGTGTTTGAGCGCCCGCTCCATCGCCGCTTGCGCCTTGCGCGGCGTGCCGACGCCGATGGTGTCGGCAATGCTCATGTGATCGACGCCGACCGCCTTGAGCATCTTGACGACGCGCTCGACTTCGTCGGCCGTGACCTCGCCCTGATACGGGCAGCCCAGGCAGCAGGACAGCGCGGCACGCACCTTGATCTGCGCGGCATGTGCGGCCTCGACGACCGGCGCAAAGCGCTCGATGCTCTCTTCGATCGAGCAGTTGATGTTCTTCTGCGAGAAGGCTTCGGTGGCCGAGGCAAAGACAACGATCTCGTCGGGCTGCGTCGGCAATGCCGCCTCGAAGCCCTTCATGTTCGGCGTCAGCACGCTGTAGCGCACACCGGCTTGCCTTTGGATCGCCGCCATCACCGCCGTGTTGTCGGCCATCTGCGGCACCCACTTGGGGCTGACGAAGCTGGTGACCTCGATCTCGCGCAGCCCGGCCGCTTGCAGCATCGCCACGAGCTGAGCCTTGTGCTCGGTCGAGACCTGCGTCTTCTCGTTCTGCAGGCCGTCGCGCGGGCCGACGTCGACGAGGGTGACTTGGGTGGGCAGGGTCATATCAAGCAATCACTTTGAACATGGATAGACAGGATGTACAGGATAAGAAAGCAAGTGCATTTGGCTGTTCATCCTGTGCATCCTGTTCATCCATGTGAAAACGTATTCGGAGGTCCGGCCTGAATGCAAGATTGTGGTCTCAGCTCTCCAGCCTCAGCAACTCCGCGCCATCACCCACCTGATCACCAATGGCGAACATCAGCTCGGCCACGACACCATCGCGCGGCGCGCTGATCGTGTGTTCCATCTTCATCGCTTCCATCACGGCCAGTGGCTGGCCCTTGACGACCTTCGTGCCGGGTTCGGTCAGGAAGGCGACGAGCTTGCCGGGCATCGGCGCGGTCAGGCGACCGGCTTCGGCGCCGCCCTCGCCCGCATGCGCGATCACGTCGACCTCGGTCACGAGCGCCGAACCGTTGGCGGAGAACACGGCCACTTGCTCGCCGACCTTGTAGGTCTGCACGCTCAGGCGTTGGCCCTTGATGAAAATCTCGTGGCGCTCGCTGCCATCGGACTTGAGCGCGAATTCATGCTCCTGGCCCGCGACGGAAAGCACCATGCCGCCCGCGTGGCGGCGCGCCAGCAGGACGCGCTGATGATTGCCATCGAAGTCCAGCTCGAACCGGCGATGCGCGGCGCCGAACATGCGCCAGCCATCGCGGCGACTCCACGGGTCGGCGGACTCGGTCAGCGCTTCTTCCGCCAGCGCGTGCGCCACCACCGCAGCGGCGGCCACTTCGACCGGCAGGCCGGGCTGGCCGAACAGCGCCGCCTTCTCGCGCTCGATCAGCGCGGTGTCCAGATCGGCATTGGCAAACGAGTGGGTCGCGGCGCAGCGGCGCAGGAAGGCCACATTGGTTTGCAGACCGACGATATGTGTGTCGCGCAGCGCCGCGTCGAGACGGGCCAGCGCTTGTGCGCGGTCCTCTCCCCAGACGATCAGCTTGGCGACCATCGAGTCGTAATAGGGGCTGATCGCATCGCCCTCGCCCACGCCGGCGTCGAGCCGCACGTTGCCGCGCTCGAAACTCACGTGATCGGGCCAGCGCGCCACATGCAGCGTGCCGGTGGCGGGCAGGAAACCGCCTTCAGGATTCTCCGCACAGATGCGCGCCTCGATCGCATGGCCGTGCATGCGCAGTTCGCTCTGCTTGAGCGGCAGCGGCTCGCCGCTGGCCACGCGCAACTGCCACTCCACGAGATCCAGGCCCGTGATCGCCTCGGTGACCGGATGCTCGACCTGCAGGCGCGTGTTCATCTCCATGAAATAGAAACGACCATCCTGCTCGCAGATGAACTCGACCGTGCCGGCACCGGCATAACTCACAGCCTTGGCGGCAGCCACCGCCGCTTCGCCCATCTGGGCACGGCGCTCGGGCGTCATGCCCGGTGCGGGCGCTTCTTCAAGCACCTTCTGGTGGCGGCGCTGCACCGAGCAATCGCGCTCGAACAGGTAGACGCAGTCGCCATGCGAATCGCCGAACACCTGGATCTCGATGTGGCGCGGCTTCTGCACATAACGCTCGATCAGCACGGCATCGTCGCCAAAGCTGTTGATCGCCTCACGCTTGCACGAGGCCAGCGCCGCGTCGAATTCATCGGCCGCGTAGACCGCACGCATGCCCTTGCCGCCGCCACCCGCGCTGGCCTTGATCAGCACGGGGAAACCAATCTTCTCGGCCTCGCGCTTGAGCAGCCTGGGATCCTGATCGGCCCCGTGATAGCCGGGCACCAGCGGCACCTGGGCCGCTTCCATCAAGCGTTTCGATTCGGCTTTCAGGCCCATCGCCTGGATTGCCGAAGGCGGCGGGCCGATGAAGACGAGGCCGGCATCGGCACACGCCTGCGCGAACTCTTCGTTCTCACTCAGGAAGCCGTAGCCCGGATGCACCGCCTGCGCGCCCGTGGCCTTGGCGGCATCGAGGATGCGTTGCCATTGGAGGTAGGAGTCGCGCGGCGCGGGCCCGCCGATCAAGACAGCCTCATCGCAAGCCTGCACATGCTTGGCATCAGCGTCCGCTTCGGAATACACCGCCACGGTCTTGACGCCCATGCGGCGCGCGGTTGCTGCGACTCGGCAGGCGATCTCACCTCGGTTCGCGATCAGAATTTTCTTGAACATGCTGTCTCCTACTTGTTCATCGCATCCGGCAAGAAAGCAAACTTCAGGAACGCAGAGGTCGCAAAGAGACGCAAAGACCGCCGAGTTCAGACTGAGCTGCTTTGCGTCCTCTGCGTCTCTTTGCGTTCTCTGCGTTCCGGAAATTCAATGGCAGCGTTCGCAGCTGTCGTCCGACGCGGCAGACAGCTCCGCCTCCGTCGCGCAACGCATGCCCAGGCGCTCCAGCAAGGCGCGGTCCTTCTCGGCCTGCGGGTTGCTGGTGGTCAGCAGCTTGTCGCCGTAGAACATCGAATTCGCGCCGGCGAGGAAACAGAGACTCTGCATGGCTTCAGGCATCTCTTCGCGGCCGGCCGACAGGCGGACCATCGCGCGCGGCATCGTGATGCGGGCCACGGCGATCGTGCGGATGAATTCAAACGGATCGAGTTCCTTGGTGCCGGCCAGCGGCGTGCCTTCGACCTGCACGAGGTTGTTGATCGGCACCGATTCCGGATACGGATCGAGATTGGCCAGTTGCACGATCAGGCCGGCGCGCTGGCGGCGGGTTTCGCCCATGCCGACGATGCCGCCCGAGCAGACCTTCAAGCCCTGGGCGCGCACGCGCTCCAGCGTGTCGAGACGGTCTTGATAGGTGCGCGTCGTGATGATCTGGCCGTAGAACTCGGGCGCGGTGTCGAGGTTGTGGTTGTAGTAATCGAGGCCGGCGTCCTTGAGCTGTTCGGCTTGTCCTTCGCCCAGCATGCCGGCGGTCAGGCAGGTCTCCAGGCCCAGGGCCTTGACCTCGGAAATCATCTCGCCGATCTGCACCAGATGGCGTTCCTTGGGCGAGCGCCAGGCGGCACCCATGCAGAAGCGCGTGGCGCCGTTGGCTTTCGCGGCGCGGGCGGCTTCCATCACTTCCGCAAGCGGCAGCAGTTTCTCGGCCTTGAGGCCGGTGTCGAAGTGCGCGGACTGCGGGCAGTACTTGCAATCCTCTTCGCAGCCGCCGGTCTTGATCGACAGCAGCGTGGACAGCTGGACCGCGTTGGCATCGAAATGCTCGCGGTGCACCTGCTGCGCGCGGAACATCAGGTCGTTGAAGGGCAGCTCGAAGAGTGCAGCAACGGCGTCGACCGTCCAGGGCGTGGACTGGCGGCGGTCAGCGTCGGAGGTGGGGGTGAGGGTCTGGATCTGGTTCATGGAAACTCGATGTTCAGATGGGCGGCCACAGCCGCGGGATTCGGGTCGGCGAGCCGGGGCACATGGCCCCAGCAGGGCGCGTTCAAGCCCAGTTGCAGGGATGCGAGATTGTCGGCGACATGCGGGAAACGCGGGTCGGCCGTGTTGGCCACCCACGCGGCGAGCGTCAGGCCGCGCGAGCGGATGGCCTCGGCGGTCAGCAGTGCGTGGTTGATGCAGCCCAGGCGGAGGCCGACGACCAGCACGACGGGCAGTTGCAGGTCGGTGGCCAGATCGGCCGTGTCCCAGCCGGGGACCAGCGGCACGCGAAAGCCGCCCACGCCTTCGACCAGGGCCATTTCGGCCTTGGCGGCTGTCGCATGGATCGCGCTGAGCAGAGCCGCGCGGTCGATCTCACGGCCTTCGAGCTGCGCCGCGATATGCGGCGCGCAGGGCTCGCGCAATTGCAGCGGGCAGATGTCTTCGGGCGTGAGGCCCAGCGTCTGCACGGCATGCAGGCGGGCGACGTCTTCGTTGAGGCCATTGGCTTCGACACCGGCGGCCAGCGATTTGATCGGCGCCACGCGCACGCCGCGCGATTGCAGCAAATGCGTCAGGCCAGCCGTGATGGTGGTCTTGCCGATCTCGGTGTCGGTGCCGGTGATGAAGAAGCCCTTCATGTCTTCCTTCATGCGCAGGCCTCCAGGGCTTTCAGCAGTTGGTCGACGTCGGCCTCGGTGTGCGTGGCGCAGAGCGTGATGCGCAGGCGCGCCTCGCCCTTGGGCACGGTCGGTGGGCGGATGCCGGGCACGCGCAGGCCTTGCGCCTCTAACGCGGCAGCCAAGCGCATGACCTCGGCATTGCCGCCGACGATCAGCGGCTGGACCGGTGTTTGCGAATCGGCCAGGCGCCAGCCCGGATGCGCGGGCAGCAGGCGCTCGATGCCGGCGCGCAGGCGCGCTTGCAGCTTCTGCAATTGGGCGCGACGTTGCTGGCCGGTCTCGCCTTCGATCAGCGCGAGGCTGGTCAGCAACGCATGGGCAATCGCGGGCGGCGAGGCGGTCGTGAAGATGTAAGTGCGCGCGGCCTGCAAGAGGTACTGAATGATGGTGGCATGGGCCACCACGAAGGCGCCGGAGAGGCCCGCCGCCTTGCCCAGCGTGCCCACCAGAATCAGCCGCTCGCTGTTCAGATTGAAATGCTCGAGCGCACCGCGGCCTTGGGCGCCAAGCACGCCGAAGCCATGCGCGTCGTCCACGATCAGCCAGGCGTCGAATTCCTCGGCGAGCGCCAGCAGTTCAGGCAGCGGCGCGATGTCGCCATCCATGCTGAACACGGCATCCGTAACGATCAGCTTGAGCGGCGTCTGGCTGGCTTGCAGCAAGGCGCGCAGCTCGGCCAGATTGCAATGGCCGTAGCGCGAGACCTTGGCGCGCGCCAGGCGCGTGCCGTCGATCAGCGAGGCGTGGTTGAGCGATTCGCTGAAAATCTCGGCCTCGGCGTCACCGAGGGCCGTCACCACGGCCAGATTGGCCATATAGCCCGTGCAGAAGCCCAGCGCCCGCGCTTCAGGAATGTGCGGCGCGAACCAGGCGGCGAGCGTGTCTTCGAGGGCCTCGTGAGCGCTCGCGTGGCCGCTGATCAGGTGCGAGGCGCCCGAACCGCCGCCCCATTGGCGCGTGCCCACGATCATCGCCTCGGCCAGCGCGGGATGCGCGGCCAGGCCGAGGTAGTCGTTGGAGCAGAACATCAGCATCTCGCGCGAGCGGCCGTCGGCACCGCGCACGTTTTGGCGTGGCGCGGTGCCGCTTTCGGCGGCTCGCAGGAAACGCGTCTGGCTCTGCGCCTCGATCGCGGTCAGTTTGGTCTGTAGATGGTCAAGCAACATCGTTCAGCGTCGCCATCACCGTGCTGGCAAGCCATTGCGCGGTGGAGGCGTCGATCAGGTAGGGCGGCATCAGGTAGACCGTGCCGCCGATGGGTCGGATCAGCAGCTCGCGCTCGCGAGCTGCCAGATGGAAGGCTTCAGCAAATCTTGGCGCCGGCTGCTTCACGTCGAAGGCCAGCACGAGGCCGCGCTGGCGCCAATGCTGGAGTCGATTATCGCCGGTCAGCCCGGCAAAAGCCTGGCGCAGCAGTTCGGCCTGTACGCCGATGCTTGCCGTTAGGCCTTCGTCGAAGCGGTCGAGCACGGCATTGGCCGCCGCGCAGGCCAGGGCATTGCCGGTGTAGGAGTGCGAGTGCAGGAAGCCGCGGGTGACGTCTTCGCTCCAGAAAGCCTGATAGACCGCCTCGGTCGTCAGCACCAGCGACAAGGGCAGCGTGCCCGCCGTGATGCCCTTCGAGAGCGTGATGAAGTCGGGCCAGGCGGCTCCCGTCTGCTCCCACGCGAAGAAGGCGCCGGTGCGGCCGCAGCCTACGGCGATCTCGTCCGCGATCAGGTGCACTTCAAACTCGGTGCAGAGCGCGCGCAAGGCTTTCAGATAGCGCGGCGAGTGCATGACCATGCCGGCCGCGCCCTGGATCAGCGGCTCGACGATCACGGCAGCGATGTGCTCAGAGCGCGATTGCAACAGGGCGCGCATGGCAGCCAAGGCTTGCTCTTCGTTGCCGAGCCGGTCGTCGGGCGATTCGACGGTATGCGCGCGCATCAGCAGCGGGTCATAGGCATCGCGAAAGATCTGCACATCGGTCACCGCCAGCGCGCCGATGGTTTCGCCGTGATAGCCGTTGCGCAGGCAGACGAACTCGCGCTTGCTGTCGCGGCCCAGATTGCGCCAGCTGTGGAAGCTCTGCTTGAGCGCGATCTCCACCGCCGAGGCGCCATCGCTGGCAAAGAAGCAATGGCCGAGCGCTCCGCCAGTGCGCGTGGACAAGCGCTCGGCCAGGCGCACGGCGGGCTCATGCGTGCAGCCGGCCAGCATCACATGCGGCAAGGTGTCGAGCTGGTGCTTGATGGCGGTGTTGATGCGCGCATCGGCGTGGCCGAACAGGTTGACCCACCAGGAGCTGTTGGCGTCAAAGTAACGACGCCCCTCAGCGTCATAGAGCCAGGCGCCCTGGCCGCGCACGATGGGCAGCGGCGGCACCTGGGCGGCGCGCGCCATCTGCGTACACGGGTGCCAGACGGCGGCGAGGCTGCGGCGGGAGAGATCGTTCATGTCTATTTGAGGGTGACAGCAGCGCTCGGGCGGCGCCGGATTTTCCGGACCACCCCACGCAGGAATTTGAAGGTCAGACGGATCAGCACCAGCGCCAGCAGCAGGCTGAAGGCCATGACCGCGGCGAAGGCAAACGGATGCGACCAGGAGAGCCACAGCAGCACCGGCACGAAGGCATCGCCGGCCAGCGAAAGTGCGAGGTTCGAGAAGGGCTCGGGCGAGGTGTTGGCGGCTGCGCGCGTGCCGGTCTTGGCGGCATGGGCGGTGGCCGCCAGAGCGCCGCCGACCAGCGCTGCGATCACGGCCCAGGTTTGCGAATCGGCACCGAGTGCAGCGGCCGCGAGCGCCGCGCCAGCGGGAATGCGGATGACCGTGTGCAGCACATCCCACAGCGAATCCACGCCGGGGATCTTGTCGGCGCAGAACTCCACCCCCATCAACACGCCCGCGGCAATCAGCACCGGCGTGTGCGTCAGCACATCCAGGCCCGCAGGCAACGGCAACCAGTCGAGCCGGCCCGCCAGGCCCACGAAGAAGACGGCGGCGTACAGCCGCATGCCGCTGGCCCAACCGAGGGCCGCGGCCAGCGCGAGCAGATGGGGCAGGCTCAGCTCAGCCATGGCGGAGGCGTCTTGCCGAGGAAGCTTTGCACACCGGCGCGGCCCTCGTCGCTGGCGCGGATGTCGGCAATGCGGCGCGCCGTGTCGTCGCGCAGCGCGGGCGTGATCGGTGCGTGGGCCACGTCCTGCACGAGCTTCTTGCAGGCGCGCACGGCGGCCGGGCCGTTGGCACAGAGCGTGGCCACCAGGGCGTTGACCTTCTCGTCGAGCGTGCCGGTCATGGCCAGTTCATGCACGAGGCCCAGGCGCTGCGCCTCCTGCGCGCTGAAGCGTTCGGCGGTCACGAAATAGCGGCGCGAAGCCTGCTCGCCCAAGGCGCGCACCACGTACGGCGCGATCGTGGCCGGCAGCAGGCCGAGCTTGGCTTCGGAGAGGCAGAAGCCGGCGTTCTCGGTTGCGACCACGATGTCGCAGACCGACACCAGGCCCACGCCGCCCGCATAGGCATCGCCCTGCACTTTCGCGATCACCGGCACCGGGCAGCGGTAGATCGTCCAGAGCATCTCGGCGAGGCGGCTGGCGTCGGCATGGTTCTCTTCCCACGAGTAGCCGGCCATCGCCTTCATCCAGTTCAGGTCGGCGCCGGCGCAGAAGGCCTTGCCTTCGGCGGCGAGCACGATCGCGCGCAAGCCCTCTTCCTTCGCCAATGCGCTGAACGTGGCCGTCAGCTCCGCGATCAGCTCTTCGTTGAAGGCGTTGCGAACGTCGGGCCGGTTGAGCGTGACCGTGGCCACGCGCTCGGCGCGCTCGAGCTTCAGATTCGTCATCGTCATTCCTTGATCTCGAAACCGTGGCGGCGCAGGAAATCGGCCACCACGGGTTGCCAGACTTCGGGGAAGCGCGAGAAGAGCAGATGCCCGTCCGTGCCGTGCGGCGTGAACTGATGGAATTCAGCGTCCGCACCGCCGCCCGTGAAGGCCGCGAACCACTCGTGCGGGATTTTCGGACCCCAGTATTGGTCGTTCTCGGTGTAGGCCCAAAGCATGGGCACATGGGCCGAGTGGCCATAGCGCGCATATAGGCTTTCCATGCGATTGGGCGAGCAGGGATTGCGCGGGTTGTTCTTGGGATCGCCGCCCGAGCCGCCCGCGAAGTTGATCGCCAGCACCACGCCGGGCGGGTTGCGCGCAGCAACGGCCACAACGGTGCCGCCGCCGAACGATTGCCCCAGCACGACGAGCCGCTCCACGTCGACATCGGAGCGCTGGCGCAGCAGATCCAGCGTTGACGCCACCTGGTCGGCCGCGGCCGCGAAGCCCGGCGCGAAACGGCGATCACCGCAGGCACCGGTGTCCTCAACGTCTTCGCCGCCCGTCACGCCGTAGCCCACGCGCGTGGGCACGGCCACCAGAAAGCCCTGCTTCGCGAACCAGGCGGACGCCGCCGGGAAGCGCGCGCGGCCCATCGCACCGCGCTCTTCGGCCGCGCCGGCGCGGCCGTGGTTGATCACGATGGCCGGTCTCGGTGTGGGCGTGGCGTCGTCATGAAAAAGCGTCACCGTGATCGCCTGCTCGATGTGCTTGCCGAAGGCATCGACGATGGAGACGGGCATCTGTACCTGCTGCTCGACCAAGGCGGCGCGGGCGTCCAGCGCCATCGTCAGCAGGACGACGACGCAGAACCGCAGCGACCTTGCCCTCGCCACCCTCATCAATGTCTCCACACCTTCAGGCCGCGCAGCGATTCGAGCGCGTCGAAGTCGCGGTCGCGGTGCAGCAGCGTGTAGTCGTGTTCGATGCAGAAGGCGGCCAGCAGCACATCGATACCGCTGCGCACCGTATAGCCACGATCCCGAAGGGCGCGGTAGTGTTCGGCGGCAGCCAGGGCCAACGTTTCGCCCCCGGTCGCTTCGACATCGAGCGACTGCATCAACAGCCGAGCCTGCCGCAGATGGCGCTCATGGCGGAATCCGCGCAACACCTCGAACAAGACCAGGTCCGGGACCACGATGCGTGTCTCGCCCTGGTCAAGCAACTTTCGCAGCGTGCTCCGCTGGGCGCTGACATGGTCGCCGAAGAAGTCGATCCAGACGCTGGAGTCAACGACGACCATGCTTGGGCTCCGGCGCCTTTTTCAGCTTCGCCTTGGCGGCGGATTTGACGACCGCAGGCCGGTAGGCCGGCGGCGTCGGTTCACTGGCTAACAATGATGTCGCGGCAGCGCCAGGGACATAGCCAGCGTGCTTCGATTCGGGTGCCGGCTCGTCACCCCAGCCCCAAGGGAGCTTGCCCTCCCATCTGAGGACTTCGCGATAGGCAGCCTGACGCATCAGGAGCTTGAGGCCGGCCTCGACCGCCTCTTTCTTGGTCTTGTGGCCGCTGGCCGCCATCACGCTGGCCATCAAGGTGTCGTCGATGTCGATGTTCGTGCGCATGATGTGTATATATTTATTTCGTTATACACATTTTACATCCGAAACACGCCGAACTTGGTGTCCGCGATCGGCGCATTGAGCGAGGCCGAGAGCCCCAAAGCCAGGACACGGCGCGTGTCGGCGGGGTTGATCACGCCATCGTCCCAGAGCCGCGCACTGGCGTAATACGGATGGCCCTGATCCTCATATTGCTGGCGGATCGGCGCCTTGAAACCTTCTTCTTCGTCCGCACTCCAGGCGCCGCCCTTGGCCTCGATGCCGTCGCGCTTGATGGTGGCCAGCACGCTGGCCGCTTGTTCGCCGCCCATCACCGAGATGCGCGCGTTCGGCCACATCCACAGGAAGCGCGGCGAATAGGCGCGGCCACACATGCCGTAGTTGCCGGCGCCAAAGCTGCCGCCGATGATCACGGTGAATTTGGGCACCTGGGCGCAGGCCACCGCCGTCACCATCTTGGCGCCGGCGCGGGCGATGCCTTCGTTCTCGACCTTGCGGCCGACCATGAAGCCGGTGATGTTCTGCAGGAAGACCAGCGGGATCTTGCGCTGGCAGCACAGCTCGATGAAGTGCGCGCCCTTGTTGGCGCTCTCGGTGAAAAGGATGCCGTTGTTGGCGACGATGCCGACCGGCATGCCCTCGATGTGCGCGAAGCCGCAGACCAGCGTGGCGCCGTAGCGAGCCTTGAATTCCTCGAACTCGGACCCGTCGACGATGCGGTTGATCACCTCGCGCACGTCGAAGGGCTTGCGCGTGTCGGTCGGGATCACGCCGTGAAGTTCGGCCGGATCGAAGGCCGGCGCCTTGGGCTCGCGCAGGACCAGAGGCGTGAGCTTGCGCCAGTTCAGGCTCGACACCGATTGCCGCGCCAGCGCCAGCGCGTGGGTGTCGTCCTGTGCCAGATGATCGGCCACGCCGGAGAGCCGCGTGTGCACATCACCGCCACCCAGGTCTTCAGCCGTGACCACCTCGCCAGTGGCCGCCTTCACCAACGGCGGGCCGCCGAGGAAGATCGTGCCCTGGTTCTTGACGATGATGGTCTCGTCGCTCATGGCTGGCACATACGCGCCGCCGGCCGTGCACGAGCCCATCACCACGGCGATCTGCGGGATGCCTTCGGCCGACATATTCGCCTGGTTGAAGAAGATGCGGCCAAAGTGATCGCGGTCGGGGAAGACCTCATCCTGGTTCGGCAGATTGGCGCCGCCCGAGTCGACCAGATAGATGCAGGGCAGCCGGTTCTGCTGGGCGATCTCCTGCGCGCGCAGATGCTTCTTGACCGTGATCGGGTAGTAGGTGCCGCCTTTCACCGTCGCATCGTTGCAGACGATCATGCATTCGACGCCGGCCACGCGGCCCACGCCGGCAATCACGCCGCCGCCGGGCGCAGCGTTCTCGTACATGTTCAGGCCCGCGAGCGGCGCCAGTTCGAGAAAAGGCGAGCCCGGATCGAGCAGCATCTCGACCCGCTCGCGCGGCAGCAGCTTGCCCCGCGCCACATGCTTGGCGCGCGCCGCCTCGCCACCGCCCTGGGCAATGCGCTCCAGCTTGCCGTCGAGGTCTTCCACGAGAACGCGCATGGCCTCGGCATGGGCCTTGAATTCCGCGCTGCGCGGGTTGAGCTTGCTGGGCAACTGGGCCATGAGGTCTCCTGAGTCCTGATTGCAGCCGGCCTTGATGAGCCGGGCTCAATAATCTTTGACCGCATTTGCAGCGGCTCTGGGACGCGAAGAATAACCGAGGACAGCAACCGGGCTCAAGCAATACTTGAGTTTTACTCAAGAGTTGGCAGAATGCCGCCATGCCCAAGACTCCAGCCACTCTTCAGCGCCGTGCGCCCGCCGGCGCCAAGTCCGAACAGCGCGTGCGCGACATCCTGCGCGTCGGCCGCGAGGTCTTTGCCGAGACCGGCTACGAGCACGCCACCACCACCGAGATCGCGCGCCGCCTGGGCATTTCAGAAGCGACGGTGTTCACCTACTTCAGCGGCAAGCGCGAGTTGTGCGTGAGGGTGGTCAGTGATTGGTACGAAGAGATCACTGCGGCGGTCCAGACCAGCCTGCCGCAGGATGCCCCCTTGCGCGAGCAGTTCCGTCTCCTCGTGCTCACACATCTGCGGCTCTTCCTGGTGCAGGGCACGGGTCTTTGCGCGCTGGTGCTCAGCGAGGGACGCGCCAAAGGCCAGGGCGAGCTCGGCGAAATCCTGGTCGCCTTGCAGCGCCGCTACACCGCCCCGTTAATGGAGCTGCTGGCCCGCGGCCGCGCCAGTGGCGAGCTGCGCGACGATGTCTCGCTGAGCCTGCTGCGCAGCCTCGTGCTCGGGCCGATGGAACATCTGCTGTGGGAACTGGTCGGCACCCACAAGAGCATCTCGGTGGACACCACCGCCGAGGATCTCGTCGCCCTGATCTGGCCCACCTTGTGCCGCCCCGGCCATGAGGTGCAGCAGCTTCGCGAACTCAGGAAGACCCTGAGCCAGGCGCTGTCCCAGCTGTAGGTTTCGGCCCATCCCCCTCATGCATGGGGGGTGCCGGTACTTTCCCTGAAATTGTTTACAACAAAAGTAGTGAAAACTTCCGACATCGAATTTCAGCCCTGCCAGAGGTCCTCATGTCGGTTCACTCACGCGCTCTTCAGAAACTGCTGCCCCCTGGCCCTCGCGGCCGTCGCCACTGGCGCCTGCGCCGCCAGCGCTTCGCTCGAGACCTTTGCATCACCCAACAATGACGCCATCACCGGCCTGTCCAGCGGCGGCACGGTCGGCGTCAGCTACAACGCCAGCGGCATCTATGTGCTGAACCCGGATCGTCTGGCGACCGTCATCAGCCCCAACACACCGATCGCCGGCTACTCGGGCTCGCCGGGAATTTCGGCAGATGGCCGCTATGTGCTGGGCGGCGTGAACGGCAGCAACGGCTATGGCCAAGCCGGCATCTACGACCGCAACACCAGCACCTGGACCGCCCTCGGCGATCTGGGCACGGGCAACTACACCAGCATTGGCACGGGTACCGGCACCAGCATCTACCAGTCCAGCTCCGCCAATCAGATCTCGGCGGACGGCAGGACGGTGGTGGGCTCGGCCTCCTACGGCGCCAGCAACAGCCACGGCGTGGTCTGGCGCAACGGCCAGATCTACGACCTCAACGCCGCGTCGACCGACACCGTCAACAGCAGCCGGATCGTCACCACCAGTGCCGATGGCAGCGTCGTGGCCGGCTACACCAACAACAACGATCGCGACAGCTACCGCGTCTGGACCTGGAACGGCAGCGGCTACACGCAAAGCGCCGCGCCCACCGCCACCAACCCCTACACGGGCGCCACCGGTCAGCACATCGCGGTGACGGCCCTCAGTGCCAATGGCGTCTGGGGTGCGGGTGATTCCTCGCGCAATATGGGCAGCAAGAACTATGGCGGCTTTGGCAACGCGATCAGCTTCCTGCCGGCCACGCTGTGGAACAGCCAGACGAACGCGACGATCATCATTCCCTACGATCATGTGATCGACACGACGAACCTGCTCTCGATGGCTGGCGACATCGACAAGAACATGACGGCCACGATTGCCGGCGTGACCAACGACGGCACGGTCTTCGGCTCGTTCAACGGCTGCGTGGACACGCGCTGCGGCGCGACGCTGTTGACGGCCGATACCTTCGTGTACTCCGTGACCACCGGCCAGTCGATCACCTTCGACAGCTATCTGCAGCAGATGGGCATCGGCCTGACGGCAACGCAACACGTGACCAACATCTATGACGTGGCAGCGGATGGCTCGGCGATCAGCGGCTACTACTTCGACAG
Organism: Burkholderiaceae bacterium; assembly: GCA_036500605.1. Lineage (GTDB taxonomy): Bacteria > Pseudomonadota > Gammaproteobacteria > Burkholderiales > Burkholderiaceae_C > JAFALK01. The sequence goes on along the minus strand of DASYBU010000005.1, from coordinate 209,656 downwards.
CGCCACCAGCACCACCAATGCCTTCATCGTCCACACAGCCATCAGCGCCGTGCCGGAACCCGGCCAGTGGGCCTTGATCGCGCTGGGCCTGCCCTTGCTGATGCTGCGCCGTCTGCGCCGGCGCGACGAGCGGTAAGCACTCAACACGAGATGAAGAGACGGCCCTGCGGGGCCGTTTTTCATGGCTTGCGCCTGAGCGCGAAGCCGAAACCAGGGACAGATTGGTAGTCGCCCTCTCTTGTTTTCAGAAACAGGCCTTGAGACTCCGGCATCGACTCTCAACCCATGCCCACGAGGTGTTCCGCTCATGCTCCACCGCTTCCACGCTCCCCGTGCCGTGCTCTGCGCAGCGCTGATCACGATGGCCTGCGCGCAGGCATCGGCCGTCACCTTCGAAAGCTTCCCCTACCCGAACAATGACGGCTTCTTCGGCGTGGCCAACGGCGGCAGTGCAGCCGTGGGCTACAACAGCGACGGCATCTACGTGCTGAACGCCGATCGCAGCCGGTCCGTCATCAGCCCCAACTCGCCAACCCACGCCTACAGCGGCGCGCCCAGCATGTCTTCGGATGGCCGGTACGTCGCGGCCGGCGTCAATGGAGCCAACGGCCACAGCCAGGCCGGCATCTACGACCGCAACAGCGGCGCCTGGACAGGCCTCGGCGATCTGGGCAATGGTGCCTACACCCGCAGCGGCTCGGCCAACAACAGCTCCATCTACCAATCGAGTTATGCGAACAAGATTTCCGACGATGGCAGCACGGTCGTCGGCGCGGCGGCCTACAGCGCCACCGCCAACAGCCTGGCCAACGCCTATCACGCGGCCGTCTGGCGCAACGGACAGGTCTACGACCTGAATGCTTCAGGTGCCGGCACGGGCTCAAGCGGCAATGGCAGCGGCAACATCCTGAGCACCAGTGCCGACGGCACCCTCGTAGCCGGCTACACCAACAACAACGACCGCGACAGCTACCGCGTCTGGACCTGGAACGGCAGCGGCTACACGCAGAGCTTCGCGCCCACCGCCACCAACCCCTATACCGGCGCCACCCACCAGAACATCCAGGTCAATGCGCTCAGTGCGAATGGCGTCTGGGGCGCCGGCGGTTCATCACGCAACCTGGGCTCCAAAAGCTTCGGCCCGCTCGGCAATGCAATCACCTTCTTGCCCGCCACCTTGTGGAACAGCCAGACCAACACGACAACGATCATCCCGTTTGATCACGTGATCCACTACGACGACATCGATTCGATGTACCACGACCCGCTCAAGAACATGGTCGCCTCCATTGCCGGGGTGACGAACGACGGCACGGTCTTCGGCGCCTTCAATACCTGCCTCGATGTCCGCTGCGGCGCCACCATCCTGACGGTGGACACCTTTGTCTATTCGACGCTCACGGGCCAGTCGGTCACCTTCGACAGCTATCTGGCCAGCATGGGCGTCGCGCTCAGCCCGACGCAGCACGTCACCAACATCTTCGGCGTCTCGGCCGATGGCTCGGCCATCTCGGGCTATATGTTCGACACCGCGACGAACCAGACCAGCGGCTTTCTCCTCACCAATCTGGCGGCCGTGCCCGAACCCGGCTCATGGGCGCTGATGGCGCTCGGCCTGCCCTTGCTGGTTGGGCTGCGCCGCCGCAAGCGCAGCGATCGATAGGCGCATCAGGCCTCGGGGTAGCCCGCTTCGGCCAGTGCGGCGGCGAGTTGCTCGCGCGGCACCAAGGTCTGCACCTGCACACGCCGCGCCTCGCGGTTGAAAGCCAATTGCGCGGCGGGGTCGAGCGTTTGCAGCGTCTCGGTGATCGTGGCCACGCAATGGCCACAGCTCATGTCGGGCAAATGGAAGTCTTGAGTCGTCGGCATGGCTCAAAGCCTAACATCGGCTGAATGACCGTACCGACTTCCCACCAACTCAACATTACCGGCATGAGCTGTGCCGCCTGCGCCGGGCGGGTCGAACGGGCGCTGCTCAAGGTCGAAGGCGTGAAGGCCGCCGAGGTCAATCTGGCGACCGAAACGGCGCGCGTCGAGACGACGACCGATATCCCGCTAACGACAATCCTCGGCGCCATCAGCAAGGCCGGGTATGAAGGTACGCCCGCCACCGTGGCTCGGCCTGAAACTGAATCTGGGCCCCCGCTGTGGCGCGCTATGGCGTCGCTCGCGATCAGCGCGCCGCTGCTGTCGCACATGCTGGGCCTGCCGATGCTGCCCGGCCTGATGCAACTCGTGATCGCTGCCATCGTGCAGTTCGGCTTTGGTGCCGGCTTCTTCCAGGGCGCCTGGCGGGCGCTGCGCCATGGCAGCGCCACGATGGATGTGCTGGTCGTGCTCGGTACCAGCGCGGCTTTCGGCCTGTCGTGCTGGAATCTGTTGGGCCCTGAGCAACCCATGGCGCCGCTGTACTTCGAGTCCTCCGCGCTGGTCGTCAGCCTCGTGCTGCTGGGCAAGTCGCTGGAGGCTCGCGCCAAGCGCCAGGCCTCGAGCGCGATCCGCGCTTTGCAGCATTTGCAGCCGCAAAAGGCCGTTGTCGAGCGCGAAGGCCGGGAGCTCGAATTGCCGATGGAATCGCTGCGCACGGCCGATCTCGTGATCGTGCGCCCCGGCGAACGCCTGCCCGTCGACGGCGTGATCGAGACCGGCGAAAGCGAACTCAACGAATCGCTGATCACCGGCGAAAGCATGCCCGTGCCCAAGCACGTGGGCGACCGCGTGATCGCCGGCGCGATCAACGGCGAGGGTCTGCTGCGCGTGCGTTGCACGGCGCTCGGAGCAGAGAGCACGCTGGCCCGCATCGCGCGCATGGTCGAGGACGCGCAAGGCCAGAAGGCGCCCGTCCAGCGTCTGGTCGACCGCATCTGTGCAGTCTTCGTGCCCGCCGTCCTCGTCGCCGCCTTGCTGACCCTGCTCGCCTGGGGCGCCTTCAGCGGCGACTGGCAACGCGCGCTGCTCAACGCCGTGGCCGTCCTCGTGATCGCCTGCCCCTGCGCGCTCGGCCTCGCCACGCCGGCCACGCTGATCGCGGGCATGGGCGCGGCCGCGCAGCGCGGCATCCTGGTCCGCGATGCCCAGACGCTCGAAGACGCGCAGGCCATCACCGCCGTCGCCTTCGACAAGACCGGCACGCTGACCGAAGGCAAGCCGCGTTTGTTGCATCACACGAACAGCGATCCCCAACTGATGCCACTGGCCGCCGCGCTGGCCGCCGGCAGCACGCATCCCTTGGCGAAGGCCATTCTGGACGCGAAGACCGACTCGCCTGCGCCCAAGGTCGAAGGCCACAGCGCGCGACCAGGGCGCGGCATCACGGCGCAGCATGAAGGCGAGTCGCTGTATCTGGGCAATGAACGCTGGATGCAGGAACTCGGCCTCGACATCAGCGCCCTGCAAGGCCTGGCCGCCGATTGGGAAGCACAGGGCCTGACCGTCTCCTGGCTCGCACGAGGCTCACGCGTGCTGGGCCTGCTGGCCTTTGTGGATGCGGTCCGCGCGCACGCGGTGGAAGCCATGCGGCTGCTGCACGCGCAAGGCTTGCGCACCATCCTGATCAGCGGCGACCGGCAAGGTCCGGCGGGGGCGCTGGCTCGACAAGTCGGGATCAGCGAGGTCCACGCCGAAGTGCTGCCCGAGGACAAGGCCCGCATCGTGACCGAGCTGCGTCAGGGCGGCGCGCGCGTGGCGATGGTCGGCGATGGCATCAACGACGGCCCGGCCCTCGCCGCCGCCGATGTGGGCCTGGCGATGGCCAGCGGCACCGAACTCGCGATGGCGGCCAGCGGCATCACGCTGATGCGTTCGGACCCGCGCCTCGTGCTCGATGCGATCGAGCTTTCACGGCGTACCCGCAACACCTTGCGCCAGAACCTGTTCTGGGCCTTTGCCTTCAACGGCATCGGCATTCCGCTCGCGGCCTTCGGCTTGCTGAACCCCACGCTGGCCGGCGCGGCGATGGCCTTGTCGAGCGTGACCGTGCTGTCCAACGCCCTGCTCCTGGCTCGCAAAGTGCGCGCCTTGGCGCATTGATACCATCCTCGCAAATTCCACTGAACAGGACCGTCATGACCACCATCCTCGCGCTGTCCGGCAGCCTGCGCAAAGGCAGCCTCAATACGGCGCTGCTGCGCGCCGCGCAGTCGCTCTGCCCGGCCGGCGTCACACTCGATCTGCACACGCTGCATGGCATCCCGCTCTATGACGGCGACGTCGAAGCGCAAGGCCTGCCCGACGCCGTGCGCAAGCTCGGCGATGCGATTGTTGCCGCCGATGGCCTGCTGATCGGCACGCCCGAATACAACCATTCGATGCCCGGCGTTCTCAAGAACGGACTCGACTGGGTCTCGCGCCCGTCCGGCTCCGGCGCGCGCATCTTCGGCGGCAAGCCGACGGCCATCATCGGCGCCACGCCGGGCGGCGGCGGCACCATGCGCTCGCAGGATGCGCTGCTGCACGTGCTGCGCGCGTTTGGTTCGGACGTCTGGTTCGGCCCCTGGCTGACGCTCTCGCACGCGCCGAGCCTCTTCAACGCCGAAGGCGAGCTGACCGACGAGAAGACGCGTGACATGCTGCGCAGCTTCCTCGCCGGCTTCGCTCAACGCATCCAAGACAAGAGGGCTTGAACATGAACGCACCGCGCACGGAGATCACCGAAAGCCACGCCAGCGATGTCGGCGGCCTGCCGATCCGCCGAGCGCTACCGGCTCGCCAGCGCCGCTGCGTCGGTGCGTGGTGCTTTCTCGATCACGCCGGCCCGGCCGCCTTGCGCGGGAGCGGCATGAATGTCCCCCCGCATCCCCACACCGGCCTGCAGACCTTCAGCTGGATGATCGAAGGCGAGATCCTGCACCGCGACAGCCTCGGCAGCGAGCAGGTGCTGCGCCCCGGCCAGGTCAACCTGATGACCGCCGGCCGCGGCATCGCGCATTCGGAAGAGTCGCAGAGCAACCGCCTGCATCTGGCGCAACTCTGGATCGCCCTGCCCGACGAGCAGCGCTTCTGCGAGCCCGCCTTCGAGCATTTCCCGGTGCTGCCCCAGATCGCTGACGGCGGATTCACACTGACCTTGCTGGCGGGCGACCTGCTCGGCGAGCTCTCGCCCGTGCCCACCTACACGCCGCTGCTCGGCGTAGACATCGCCTCGCTGCGCGAAGCCGATGCCGAACTGCCGCTGGAACCCAGCTTCGAGCATGGGTTGATGGTGCTGGAAGGCACGGTCAGCGTGAACGGCGAACAGCTCGCCCCTGGCAAGCTGCTCTACATGGAACCCGGCTTCACGAGCCTGCATCTGCAAGCCGATTCCGCCGCGCGCCTGCTGCTGCTCGGCGGCGAGCCGATGCCCGAGCCACCGCTCCTGTGGTGGAACTTCGTCGGCCGCCACCGCGAGGAGATCGAGCAATTCGCCCAGGAATGGAACTCGCTCAGCGGGAATTTCGCTGGCGTCGAGGTACGCGGTTATGTGGGCGATCGCCTGATGGCGCCGGCGGTGCCGCGGATCAAGGAATAGGCCGAGTCAAGGCGGGATTCGATGCCCGCCTTGGTCTGTTTTAGGCGACCAACCGGCCTTCCTGATCGCAGGGGCTCGCCCCTGCGCAGGCTCTGACTTTCAGGCCAAGGTCCCAGCCTGAAAATCCCGCACCGCCTGCATCAGCTCCGCCTGCGTGTTCATCACGAACGGTCCGTACTGCGCGATGTTCTCGCCCAGCGGCTTGCCGGCCACGAGGATCACGCGGGTCGGCTCATCGCCTGCCGTCAGCACCACGCCGTCACTGCCCGGCGTGTTCGCAAAGATCGCCATGCGCTCGCGCGGCACCGTGCAGCCGGTGTCGAACTTGAGCGAGCCGCGGTAGACGTAGACGAACACGTTGTGCGTGTCCGGCAGCTTCTGCTCGAAGCGCGCGCCAGGCGCCAGATGCAGGTCCAGATAGACCGGCTCGGTCGTCTCGCGTTGCACCGCGCCACTCACGCCGTGGCTCTCACCGGCGATCACGCGCACCCTCACGCCGTCGCGCTCGAACTCGGGGATTTCGGCCGAGGGGATGTCGCGATACCAGGGCGCGCGCATCTTGTCCTTGCCGGCCAGGTTGAGCCACAGCTGGAAGCCTTCCATGCGGCCTTCTTCCTGCTCGGGCAGCTCGCTGTGGATCACGCCGCGGCCGGCGGTCATCCACTGCACGCCGCCATTGCCGAGCAGGCCTTCATTGCCCGCCGAATCGCGATGGCGCATGCGGCCTTCAAGCATGTAGGTGATCGTCTCGAAGCCGCGATGCGGATGGTCGGGGAAGCCGGCAATGTAGTCGTCGGCCTTGTCCGAGCCAAAGGCATCGAGCATCAGATACGGATCAAGGCGGCGCTGCAACTGCTGCGTCAGCACGCGGGTCAGTTTCACGCCCGCGCCATCGCTGGTGGGTTGCCCCACCACCAGACGTTCCACGGCGCGCGGGGAAGTCAGGGTTGTTGAAACGATGGCGGTACTCATGGCGTTCTCCAGTCGGTTTTCAGTCAGTCAGTTTGTCAGTCGATTTACACGGTTACTGCATCAGACGTCAGTTCGGCGATGCGGGCGCGGGCACCGCTCACGGCTGCGGCTTCAGCGTCCGGGCCCATCGCCAGGCCTTCAAGGTAGACGAACTCGATGTCGCTCATGCCGAGGAAGTTGAAGAAGGTGCGCAGATAGTTCGTCACGCCCTGGTCGCTCGGCTGGTCCAGATGGACGCCACCGCGAGCGCTCACGACATAGACCTTCTTGCCCTTGACCATGCCTTCGGGGCCGGTCGCGGTGTAGCGGAAGGTCGTGCCGGCGCGGGCCACGGCGTCGATCCAGTTCTTCAGCTGTGCAGGCACGCCGAAGTTGATCATCGGCACGCCGAACACGATCACGTCGTGAGCCATCAGCTCGGCGATCAGCGCGTCATTGGCGGCCACCAGGGCGGCTTGCTCATGGCTGCGCTTGTCGGCCGGCGTGAACAGCGCGCCCAGCGCGTTTTCATCGAGCGCCGGATGCGGGTTCAGGCCCAGGTCGCGGACCGTCAGGCGGGCTGCCGGTGTCTGTGCCTTCAGCGCGTCGACCAGTTCGGTGGCGAAGCGGGTCGAAAACGAGCCCTGGCCATCTTGGACACGGCGGGCGCTGGAGTTGATTTGCAGGATGTTCATGAGAGGCTCCTAGTGGGGTGCTAGCGGTCTGCTAACGGGGTGGTTCGATGGAATGAACTGTAGGCACCATCAATCCCCGGCAGAAGCCCTCAATCTGGATATGATTGTTCCACCAAAGGAACAATCATGGATGCTGACGACCTCCTGCTCTTCGCCCGCGTGGTCGATTCTGGCAGCTTCAGCCGGGCCGCAGAGCGCCTGCATCTGCCCAAGTCGACGGTCAGCCGCCGGGTCGCGAGCCTGGAGGCGCGGCTGGGCGAAAAGTTGCTCCAGCGCAGCACGCGGCGCCTGTCATTGACCGAGTTTGGCCAGGGCGTGCTGGAGCATGCGCGCGGCGTGGCCGGCGAGGTGGACAACGCGCTGGCGCTGGCTTTGCACCGCCAGAGCAAGCCGACCGGGCGGCTGCGTGTCTCGATGCCGGCCGACTTTGCGCACCAGGCGCTCGGCGACATGCTGAGCCAGTTCGCACTCGATCATCCCGATGTGCAACTGGAACTGGATCTCTCGCCGCGCCGCGTGGACCTGATCGGCGAGGGCTTTGACATCGCCGTGCGCATGGGCGAGCTCAGCGCCGATTCATCGCTGGCTGCGCGCCTGCTCGCGCGCATGGACACGGCGCTCTATGCCTCGCCTGAGTACCTGCGCCAGCACGGCGAACCTCAGCTGCCCTCAGCCCTGCTCGACATGCACGGCCTCCTGATCCTGAGCCGCGCGGGCGATCCGATGCCCTGGGAGTTGCAGCGCGGCGAAGAGCGCTGGCGCGGCGTGCCCTTGCAGCGCACGCTGGTCAATGCGCCGGACATGCTTTTGCGCATGGCGCGCGCTGGCGTGGGCATCATCGCGATCAACGCGCATTTCGCGCGCGACGCGCTGGCCAAGGGCGAACTGGTGCCGGTACTGCCCGACTGGACGATGGCACCGACAAGTTGCTGGGCCGTCTTCCCCGAACGCAAGCTGATGCCGCTGCGCTCGCGTGTTTTCATCGAAGCGATGGCCGCCACGCTGGCCAGTTGCTCGGGCGAGCAGCCTGCGAGTTCAAGCGGCGCGTGAGAATTCCATCAACCAGTTGGTCTCCCAGGTCTCGCCGCCGTCGGCCGAGAAGGCCTGTTCCCAATGCGGGCGCTCGGCATCGCGCGAGATCCAGGTCAGCCGCACCTTGATCGGCCGGCCGTCGAGCACATCGTCGCAATAGAAATTGCCGACACCCTCGACAAAGCCGCCCACCACCGGCGGCTCCATCGCACGCGGGCTGCGGCCATCAAGCCACCAGATCGACCAGCAACCCTTCTGCACATCGAAGGAACGCAGCGCCGCCGCGCGGTAGCTGCCATCGGGCTTCTCGAGGATGTTGTCCTCCAGATTGCCGAGGCCGCCGAGGATCTTGTGCGTGCGCGAGTAACCCTCGAATTCCAGCCACTCGGTGCAGCCGGTCAGGCGCGACTTGAGCTGGCGGTGTTGCACTTGCCAGTCGCCAATGACGAAATCGAAATCGTTGGCGCCCGGGAGATTGGTTCGGAAGTTCATGATCGGCTCCGTCAAGGTTGTTGCTTATGCTTTTGTCAGACCTCAACGATAGCCAGCCGGTTGCACAAAACTGTCAGCAGGGTGAGGCGTTTGAGCGAGCGCTTGCAAAGCCCCGGCCAGCGTCGGAAACCGGAAGCGGTAGCCGCCCGCCAGCGCGCGGCTCGGCATCACCGCCTGCCCGTCCAGCAGCAGGGTCGACATCTCGCCCGCCAGCAGCCTGAGCGGCGCGGCAGGCATGCGCATCCAGGCATGCCTGCCGAACGAGGCCGCGAGCGCCTGCACAAACATGCGCTGATCGCACAACTGCGGCGCCACCGCGTTCACCGGCCCGTGGACTGCGCGCTCATCAAGAGCCCATGTCAGCAGGCCCACCGCATCGTCGCGATGGATCCAGGGCATGGCTTGGTCGCCCTTGCCGAGTTGCGCGGCCAGCCCGAAGCGTGCCACGAGCGCCTGCATCGGATACGCGCCGTCCTCGCGGCCAAGAATCACGCCAAAGCGCAGACGCACGACGCGCAGGCCCAGCGCCTCGGCCCGGCGGGCCTCATGTTCGGCGGCGGCGCAAAGGTCGGACTGGAAGACGCCGGGCATGGCGGCTGAGTTTTCATCGCAAATCACACCGGCCTTGGGCACGCCGTAGTAACCGACAGCCGATGCCGTCACCAGCACACGCGGCCGCTGTTCCAGACGGCGAGCCAATCGCAGCAGTTCGTTGCAGATGCGCGTGCGGCTCTCGATCAACTGCCGGCGGCGTGCCTGCGTCCAGGGCCGGCCCAGCACGCGCGCGCCGGCCAGATGCACGAGCGCGGCGACGCGGGTCTCGGGCACGATCTCGTCCAGCGATTCGACGACCGTGACGCCGATGTCAAACTGCAGGCGCGCTTGACGAGCATCGCGCGACAGCACGATCACGCGCCGGCCCTGGGCCCGCAACTCATGGACAAAGGCCTGCCCCAGAAAGCCCGTGCCGCCTGTCACCAGCACGGCCTCCGCACCTCGCGGTACGGCCTTGGTCATGCGCTGCACTTCATGCCCGAGCTTGTAGGCCGCGACAGCATTGCGCGCGCTCCAGGCCCACACGCAGATCGCAAAAGCTGTGAACAGCCACGAGACCCAACCTCGATCTGCGCCGACAAGGCCGGTCGGCATCGCGCCCCAGGCCCAAAGACGCCGGCCCATCAAAGCCAGGAACAGGCCATAACTCAATGTCAGGACGGTGTGCAGCCAGCGCTCGAAGGGCGGGAGGCGGCGCGTGCGGTCCTCTTCAATAAAGTCGGCCAGCGTGATCACGACTTCCAGGCCCAGCAGCGCCGCCACGACCAGCGCGAGCCAGCCCTGCCAGGCCCACCAGCCCAGGCCCAGAAACACCGCGCCGTAGATCGCCTCACGCGCGGCATGCAGCGCCAGTTCGCGGCGCGCCCCGCGCTGCTGCGGCAACCGCGCCTGCCACTCGTGATGCCAGAGGTTGTCAAAGGCCCCGAGCAGGGCCTGGGTGATCAGCACACCATCGATCAACAGCATTTCAAATCTCCTCGACCGGGTCGTGGAAGACGCCGGTTTGATGAAAGGTCTCACCCCACAGCGGGTGAGTCATGGCGAGCGTGAAACGGAAAGTCCCGGCGCCGAGATCGCGGTGCTCGACCCGGCAGACACCCGGGCTCAGCCATTGCGGCAGACGCAGATAAACGCGGCCGAGACACCAGGCGTAGTGCCGGCTCTGGAAGACCAGTGCGCCCTCGTCCTCGAAGACATCGAGCGCCATCGCGAGGCCGCCCGCGGTGCGCTCCAGCACGCCGCCTTCGGCATGAGCCCGCTTGACCGACTGGACGGCCTGCGCGCCCATGCGGCGCGACCAGACGACGCCACCCTGGCCATCGGAGCAGACCTGCACGTCAGTCGGCACATCGTTCAGGCAGTGCGGCACCAGCGGGCCACGCAGCGGCAGCGCCAGCCAGGCCAGCACGCGGCCCAGGCGCGAGCAGCGCAGGTCCATGCAGCCCCTGTAGGTGACTGCGCCGTGGTCGGCCGCAAAACGGCGTTGAACTGCGGCAGGCAGGCGGCTCCAGGCGGTAGGCCCGAGCAAGGCGGCAAGATCCAGCACGGCCGGCGGTGTGTCTTGTTGGGTGCAGGTCAGGGTGTCCATGCCTTCTCTATTGCGAGAAGCGGGCCAGGATTTTTTGGCTTCTAAGTTGTTGATTTCATTGAAATACACGACACAAACTGTTCCCCTGGTATACAGTCACCGTCGCTTCACCTGTCAACGCCGTATACACATCAATTCATCCACCCATGCTGCTGCTGCGCGTTGCCCTGGGCTTTTCACTGTTCGAGACCCTGCTGCTCGCCGGCGTGCTGCTGGCCTGGGCGGACAAGGTGGCCGGCGGACGCCTGCTGGCCGCCTTCCTGGCCGCGCTGGCGGTATGGATCACCGGCAATGAGTTGCCCAACTGGTTCGGGCCCGAGGTCGAGCCCGTCGCCCTGCATCTGCTCGCCACGGCGCCGCTGACCTCGGCGTTGTTCTTCCACTTCTGCGTCGTGTTCTGCCGCGTGCCGCTGAGCCGCCGCTGGATTCAAGCGGCCTACGCGATGGCGGGCGGCGCGGCCCTGGTGTCGCAGGTGCTCCTGCCCGCGCACTTCGTCGACCACCCGATCGTCGGCCGCCTGGGCTGGGCCGAGCCGGCCGCGTGGATCACCAGCGTCTCCTGGATGGTGCTCGGCATCGCCGGTGTGGCGGTGCTCCTGCGCTCGCTCGCCAAGGCCCGGCCACCGGCACGTGCGCAGATCGCCGCTGTCACCGCCTCGTGCCTGTGGGGCGTGATGTGCCTGAGCGGCTACGGCATCGCGCTGCTGGGCTGGCCGATCTATCCGGTGCCGCTGCTCGCGCTGCCGCTGTACCCACTGGTGCTGGTCTACGGCATCCTGCGCTACGGCGTGTTCGTGGCCAATGCCTGGGCCGGCCGGGCCTTGGTCTGGACGCTGCTGCTGGCCATCGGCGCCGCGATCGTCGGCTTGATGCCGCTCGCCCTGCCCTTTGAATCGCGCTGGCTCTGCGGTCTGGCGGTGGCGGCGAGTTGCCTGGCTTTGAACGGGCCTGTGAAGCGCTTCGTGCAACGGCTGGTCTATCCCGGTGGCGATGTCAGCGCGCAGGATCTCGGCGCGTGGCGGTACGCGCTCGGCGAATCGGACAGCCTCGCGACGCTGGCCGCCAAGGCCAGCGAATTGTTGAGCCAGCGCCTGGGCATGCGCGTCGAGGTGCGGATTGGTGAAGAGGCGATCGATTCGAAGGTTCCGAGCCTCACCATGCGTCGCGAGGTCGAAGGCTGGGCCCTCGTCTGGCAGGACTGGGAATCAGCCCCGCCGGGCCAGCGCCACGTGGCCGAACTGTTCGGTACGGTGCTGGCCGACGCCACGGTGCGCGTTGAACAGGCGCAGCAGCTGGCGGCGCGCGAGCGCGAGCGGCAACTGCAGGCGCGGCTGGCGGAACTCGGCGCACTCGCGGCCAGCGTGGCGCACGACATCCGCAATCCGCTGAACATCATTTCAATGGCAGTCGCGATGGCGCCGCAGGAAACGCGCAGCGAAGTCGGCGTACAGATCGGCCGCATCGCGCATCTGGCCAGCGATCTGCTCGAGTACGCCAAGCCCTGGAAGGTACAAGCCGAAGCGATCGACTTGCGAGCACTGGCGGACCGGTTGGCGGCACGCGAGCCCGGCCTGCAACTGACGCCGAACTGGCCGATTACCTTGACGGCAGAACTGGATCCCCGCCGGCTTGAGCAAGCGCTGGTCAACCTGATCGAGAACGCCCGCGGCGCCGCACCTGACGGTTGCACGCTCGACGTCGATCAATCCGACGGCCTGCTGCGCCTGCACGTCTGCGACAACGGCCCCGGCGTGCCGGCCGATCTGCGCGATCGGCTGTTCGAGCCCTTCGCCTCGCGCAGCAAGGGCGGCACGGGCCTGGGCCTGGCCATCGTCGCCCGCATCGCCCAAGCGCACGGCGGCCGCGCGCTGCTGACCGAGCGTGCGCCCTGGCGCACCTGCTTCACCCTGGAGTTTCCGCAATGAGCGCAGAGGAAGAAAAGAAAGAAGAACACGGCCGCGTGCTGCTGGTGGATGACGAGCCGGCCTTCCAGCGCCTGGGCGGCGCCTTCCTGCGCAACCTCGGCCATGAGGTGCTGCTGGCCGGCGATGGCGAGGCGGCCGTGGAAGCTTATGAAGCCGAGCATCCTGATCTCGTCCTGCTCGATCTGGCAATGCCGCCGAGCATGGACCCGGAGCAGGGTCTCGCCCTGATTCCGCGCTTCGCGGGCGTGCCCGTGGTCGTGCTGACCGGCCACGCCGAGCATGAGCTCGCCTTGCGAGCCGCCGAGCTCGGCGCGTGGGATTTTCTCTCCAAGCCGATCGACCCCGACCTGCTGCGCTTCGTCGTCATGCGCGCCCTGCGCAAGCACCGGCTGGAGGCCGAGCTGCAGCGCCTGCGTGCTCAGCAGGAAGTGCAACAAGCGGAAGAAGCGATGGGCCTCGTCGGACAGGCTCAAGCGATTCAATCGTTGCGCGCGATGGTCCGCCGCGTGGCGCCGACGCGCGTCAACGTGCTCGTACTCGGGCCGACCGGCACGGGCAAGGAACTGGTGGCGCGCGCGCTGCATGAGCACAGCGCCAGCGCGTCCGGCCCCTTCGTCGCGGTGCACTGCGGCGCGCTCTCGGCCGAGCTGCTGGAGAGCGAGTTGTTCGGCCATCTCAAAGGCAGCTTCACGGGCGCCTATCGCGATCAACCGGGTCTTGTCGAAGTGGCACGCGGCGGCACGCTCTTCCTTGATGAGGTCGGCGAGATGCCGCTGCCCATGCAGGTCAAGCTGCTGCGCTTCCTGCAGGAGGGCAGCTACATGCCGGTCGGCGGCCGCGTGACCCTGCGCAGCGAGGTGCGCGTCGTCGCGGCAACGCATCGCGACCTGGAAGCGATGGTCCGCGAAGGCCAGTTCCGCGAGGATCTTTTCTACCGGCTCAAGGGTGTGGTGCTGCGTACGCCAGCTCTGGCTGAGCGACGCGCCGATGTGCCCCTGCTGGCCGCGCAGTTCGCGCAACGGCGTGGCGCGGGCCTCGCGGCGAGCGGGCTGGCGTGGCTGGCAGCGCGTGAATGGCCGGGCAATGTGCGGGAGCTCAAGGCGGTGGTCGAATCGGCCGCGGCGCTGCTGCTGCCGGGCCAGCGCGATCTCGACGGCGAGCTGTTGGCGCTCGCGGCCGGTGAAACGGTCGAGGTTCCGGCGATCAGCAGTCCTGACGAATCCACCGGCCTGCTCGATCACGCGATGGCCGAGTTGGAGAAGCGGCTGGTGAGCGAGGCCTTGCAAGCCGCAGCGGGCAACCAATCAGAAGCCGCGCGGCGCCTGGGGATTTCGCGCGTCGGCCTGATCAAGAAGCTGACGCGCCTCGGCCTGCGCTGAAGCGCGGCGTTACTGCTGCTCGCGTTACTGCTGCTGCGCCGCCGCCAGCATCGCCATCATCTTCTGATGGATCAGGTTGACCGCCTTGAGCGGGCGGACCAGCACCTTGAAATCCACGATCTGGTCGTTCTCGTTCCAGCTCAGCATGTCGATGCCGTTGACGAGGATGCCTTCGATCTCCACCTCGAATTCGAGCACCGCGTCGCGCGGGCCGATCACTTCGCGCACGTAGCGGAAGGAGTCGTTGCCAAACACCAGCAGCGCCGCGCCGAGATATTGCATCGTGAGCGCACGGCCGTGCTGCGGCGTGTGCACGACCGGCGAATGGAAGACCACCTCTTCCGCCAGCAGGGCCTTGAGCTGGCGCGGGTCGCGATCGCGGACGACCTGATGCCAGGCGGTGACCGCTGCACTGCTCATGCAGCCTTGCTCCCGCCCAGCAGCGCGATGCAGCGCTCCTCATGCTGCGAAATCTCGGCCAGCGTCACCTCGATGTCGTCGAGCTGCTGCTCCAGCTGGCGCCGGTGCTGGCGCAGCACGTCGAGAAAGGCCTTGAGCTGCGGCGCCGTGTCGGAGCCCGAGTCGTACATGTCGACGAGCTGCTTGATCTCCTGCAGGCTCAGGCCCAGGCGCTTGCCGCGCAGCGTGAGCTTCAGGCGCGTGCGGTCACGGTGCGTGTAGACGCGGTTGCGGCCGGCGCGGCCGGGCTCGAGCAAGCCCATGTCCTCGTAGAAGCGGATCGCGCGCGGCGTGATGTCGAACTCGGCGGCCAGTTCGGTGATGGTGAACAGGCGGCCCGCTGCATCGCCCGCCTCGGGATTTGTCGCCTGGGGGACGGAAGGGCTGCTGGAGTCTGTCATCATTGCAAATTGACGTTGACGTAAACGTAAGGCTTGAGTTTATGGCGAATACGCGCGAATCTGAACTGGAATACCCGCTGGGCGAAACCCTCCCCGCGCTGGGCGAGGTGATCGAACTGGCCCCCGGCGTGAACTGGCTGCGCATGGGCCTGCCCTTTGCGCTGGACCACATCAACCTCTGGCTGCTGCGCGACCAGCTCGACGGCCGCGAAGGCTGGACCATCGTCGACTGCGGCATCGCCAGCGAGCCGACCCGCGCGGCCTGGGAGCAAATCTTCGCGAAGCACCTGCAAGGCCTGCCGGTGCTGCGGGTGATCGTGACCCACTTCCATCCTGACCACATGGGTTTGGCCTCCTGGCTGTGCGAGCGCTGGCAATGCCGGCTCTGGATGAGTGCCACCGACTATCACCTCGCCAAGCTTGCCAGCAGTTCGACCGTCGGCATGGGCGGCACGGCGGCTGCCGATTTCTTCGGCAGCCATGGGCTGATCGACCCCGAGGCGCTGGAGATGATCCGCGCCCGCAGCAACTACTACCCGAGCATGGTGCCAGCCGTGCCGGCCAGCTACCGGCGCCTGATCGACGGCCTGGTTGTCAGCATCGGCGGCCACGCCTGGCATTGCATCGCCGGCTACGGCCACGCGCCCGAGCACATGAGCCTGCATTGCCCGAGCCTGGGCTTGCTGATCTCGGGCGACATGGTCTTGCCGCGCATTTCGACGAATGTTTCCGTCGTCGACGTGGAGCCCGAAGCCGATCCGCTAACGGCCTATCTCGACTCACTCGAACGCATGGCGCCGCTGCCCGAAGACACGCTCGTGCTGCCCTCTCACGGCAAGCCCTTCCGGGGCCTGCGCCAGCGCGTCGCGCAGTTGCGCGATCACCATGCCGACCGCCTCGCCGAGGTGCTGGCCGCTTGCCAGGCGCAGCCCAGCCACGGCGCCGATCTGCTGGCGGTGCTGTTCAAGCGCAAGCTCGACCTGCACCAGACCACCTTTGCGATGGGCGAAGCCATCGCTCACTTGCACGCACTTTGGCAAGCGGGCCGGCTGGTGCGGCGGCTGGATTCGGATGGGATTTACCGCTTCAGCGCTGAGAGTTCAGCGGCGGCCTGAGAGGATGCGAGGAGTCTGACGCTGTGACTCTCGCCACCTTGACCCGGCTTGCGCCGGGCCAAGGTGGGAGCAGTTCTTCGTGATGCCTAACGGTGACAGCGTACGGAGGAAAGTTTGCGCGCGAGGGGTCTGGGCCAGCAATCCCCCCATAAGGGTGAGGCTGGCTTCGCACTGCGATAGATCATGGCGTCAGATCAACCGGCACGCGCAGACGCCCATCACGCGAGGAAGCGCCGATCACGACCGTGTAGCGGCCCGGGTCGGTTTTCCACGCGTGGCTGGCTTCATCGAAGTAGGCGAACGCACGATCGTCAAGCGTGACCGTGGCCTGGCCCGTCTCGCCCGGCTTGAGCTCCAGCCGCGCAAAGCCCTTGAGCTCGCGCACCGGGCGCATAACGCCCGAATTCGGCGGCGGCTCCACGTAGACCTGCGCCACCTCGCTGCCTGCCACGCTGCCGGCATTGGTCAGCTTGAAGCTCACGGCCTGATGGCCGTTCGCATCGCGCTTCACCTCGGGCGCCGAGTAATCGAAGTGCGTGTAGCTCAGGCCATAGCCGAAGGGGAACAAGGGCTCGATCTGCTTGCTGTCGGCCCAGCGGTAACCCACCAGGATGCCTTCAGCGTAGTCAACGTGGCCGACCTGCCCGGGATAGTTGGCCGGACTATGGGCAAAAGCGGCGCTGTCTTCAAGACGCTTCTCATACGTGAACGGCAGCTTGCCGCTCGGGTTCAGCTTGCCGAACAGGATGTCGGCCACGGCGCGATTGCCGTCCTGGCCCGGGAACCAGGCTTGCAGCAGCGCCGGTACCTTGCCGAGCCACGAGGCGGTCTCGACACGGCCGCCCGAGTTCACGACCACGATGGTGCGCGGGTTCATCTCGGCCACGGCCTTGATCAGCGCCGGCTGCGCATGCGGCAATTCGTAGCTGCGGTCGGAGCCTTCCGATTCATCCTCCTGCGAATAGCCCGCAGCGAAGACGACCGCATCGGCCGCGCGGATCAGATCGTTCTGCTGCGTCGTCAGCAGCGGCCCCGGTTGAGCAATGCCCCAGCCAAAGCGCATGACGGCATCGCCGCCGTCCTGCATGTATTCGACGCGCAGCTGGTGCGTCGTGCCGGCTTCCATGTGCAGCGTTCCCTGCTTGCTGGCAAGGCCGTGATCGGACCAGAAATCGACAACCAACTGATCGTCAACGAACACGCGCGAGCCGTCATCGCTCGACACCACGAAGGTGTAGTCGGCCGTCTTCGGTGCGACGATCTTGCCGGTCCAGCGTGCCGAGAACTTGTTCGGCGTCAGGCCCTTCGCGGGCGCGTGGCCGGTCCAGTCTTCGGCAATCTTCTTGACCTGCTTCGTGTCGCGCACCGGGCCTTGAAGCTCCATGCCATCGAAGATCTCGCGCTTGAGCGGACCTTCATAGTGCGCCGTGTCGATCAGGCGCTCGGCCGGGTTCAGGCCCGTGCCATCGATGAAGTCGACCTTCGCGACCTGCGTCTTCAGTGCGGCCAGCAGCGTCGTCGAATGGATGGCGCGCACCGTCGAGCTGCCGCCACCGGCCGCCACCACATTGCCGGCCGGACCGATCAGCACGAGCTTGTGGATCTGGCCCGATTGCAAGGGCAGCAGCGCCTTCTCGTTCTTCAGCAGGACGGTTCCTTCCTGCGCGATCTTGAGCGCCACGGCGCTGCTGCGCGGGTCGTCGAGCGGGATCGAGCGGTCCTGCTGCGGCCGGTCAAGAAAGCCCATCGCCACTTCAAGCCGCAGGATGCGCCGCACCTTGTCATCAAGGTTTTCCTGCGTGATCTGGCCGCCGTCCATGAAGGGCTTCAGCGCCTTGGCGTTCATGGATTTGCCCGAGGGCATTTCCAGGTCGAGCCCGCCGGCCGCCGCGCCGAGCGTGTCGTGCGTCGCATCCCAATCGGACATCAGCACGCCCGGGAAGGCCCATTCCTTCTTCAGCACCTGCAGGTTCAGCCATTGATTGGCGGTGGCGTAGTCGCCGTTGAGGCGGTTGTAGGCGCTCATCACGGCCCAGGCGCCGCCCTCCTTCACTGCCGCCTCGAAGGCCGGCAGGTAGATCTCGCGCAGCGCCCGCTCGCCAATCCTGGCGTCGATCGTCATGCGCTCGGTTTCCTGGTTATTGGCCGCGTAGTGCTTGACCGTGGCGACCACGCCCTGGCTCTGCATGCCCTTGACGATGGCCACGCCGAAGCGCGCGGCGAGGAACGGGTCCTCGCTCAGGTATTCAAAATTGCGGCCATTCTGCGGCACGCGCTGGATGTTGACGGCCGGGCCGAGCTGGATGTGTACGCCACGTGCGCGGCCGTCGCGACCGAGTGCAGTGCCGAAGTCATTTGCCAGGCCCACGTCCCAGCTCGCGGCCAGCGCAACCGAGGCCGGATAGGCGGTCGAGCGCGTGTCGTTGCGCACGCCGATCGGGCCGTCGGCCATGCGGATCTCGGGCAGGCCTAACCTCGGAATCGCGCGGATATAGAAATCGCGGTCGCCGCCGATCAGCGCGAGCTTCTCGTCTTGCGTGAGCTGCTTCAGGGCATCGGCGACGCGGGCCTCGACCGGGGCCGAACGGTCGCGATAGACCGGCGTGGTGGCGGCCTGCGCCGCGCATGCGGCGCCGGTCATCACGAAGATCGCGGCAACGCGCCGGGCATTGGTCAGTGCAGAGGGCATGGAGCGGCCTGTCTTGAGTTGTACCGTGGCGAGGGCTTGAGCCTCGAATCCTCGGTCAGTTGTTCATAAGCGATCTGTTGCAGGCGCGCGGCCTGCTCGGAGCTGAGGCCCAGATCGAAGGCCGCGCATTCATGGGCACCCAGGCTGCGCGGGTCGCGACCAGTCACCGTGCCGAACACCACGAGCGCTTCAAGATAGCTGCCGTAGATGCTCGCGTGATAACTGTCGGCGGCCCAGAGATCAAGCTGGCCATCGAGTTGCGGCTCATAAGGATTGCGTAGCGCCACGCCGGCCACCATGGCGCGTACCCAGGCTGAACCGACAGGTGCGATCTCTTTCATCCCCGGGACGGCCGCTGCGGCGGTTTCGTAGCCACGACGTACATCCCCGGCCATCGTCGCAACGCTTTTTCCATGCCACGCGCCGTTCGGCTGATAAACCTGATCGGCGCGCGGCCACGTCGCCATCAGATGCAGAGCCACCTCCGGGTTCTGGCGACGCAGCAAGGCCGCCATCTGCTGCGCAGTCTTCACCAGCAGCGCCGGATCACCGGGATGCGCCTGATCGAGCGTGCTGTAGCCGTGCATCACGACCGTGTCCCAGCGCTGGCTGCCGATCACGTCGGCCTTCTGCGCCAGATGCCAGTCGAGGCCGATGCCGGGATGGGTTTCGATCGACACGTCGTAAGACAGGCCCACACGGTTCGTGAACGCCTTGAACAGCGCCGGCATGCCGCCCATGCCTTCGCCGTTGAGATCGTGGACCGTGTTCGGCCGGTAGTGCTGGACCTCCGAACCGGCGCCGTACGTAAAACTGTTGCCGATGAACAGGATCTTCTCGGCCAGCGCCGAGCCCGCAAACAGCAAGCCCAGCAACGTCAGCGCGAGGCGCCGCATCATCGTCATCACCGCTCACCCGGCCACGTGAACGTCACCACACCGAGCGAAGGCAGCTCATAGCGCAGCTCCTTGCCCTGGTAGCCGACGCTGAACTGACGTGTTACTTCCCCGCCATTGCTGACCACCAGCACGAGTGAGTTGTCGGGGTTCTGGAAGGCCACGGTGTCGAGCCCGCCGACATCGCTGGTCGAGGCGATGCGCTTGGCGCCCTGCCGCACAAAGCGGCTGGCGTGGCCGAGCGCGTAGTACTCCATATTGCGGCTGACCGCGCCGGTCTTGGAATCTATCGTCACCACACCGCGGCAATCGGTGCAGCCGCCCTTGTGCGGGCCGTGGTTCTCGTCAAGCGCGAGGTTCCACAGCAGCACGCCGCGTGCGCCATTGCGCGGGCCGCCGATGACCAAATTCTTCATCATCCAGGGCCAGGCCTTGGTCCACTCGTCCATCCAGTTGCCGCCCGAGCATTCGGTCATCCAGACATCCTTGTCCGGGTAGGCCTCATGCACCTTGGTCTGCACGCTGGGTTCGCCCGCGTAGCAATGCCAGGCCACGCTCGAAACATAGGCGCGCGCCTTGGCGTCTGCCAAAACGGCCAGCGGCGATTGGGGCTCGTCCCAGTTGTGGTCCCACTCCATGATCTGCACGCCCGGCGCCTTGGCCTTGAGCAAGGGCCCGAGGTGCTCGCCGATCACCTTGGCGCGCTCGGGCGGGTCCATGCGCATGCCGGGGTAGTTCTCGGGTTCGAAGTGCGGCTCGTTCTGCAGGGTCAGCGCGAAGATGTTCACGCCCTCGGCCTTCATGGCCTGCACATAACGCAGCATGTACCGGGAGAACACGCCGTACATCTCGGGCTTCAGGTGGCCCTTGTACGCGTTGCCGTTGGTCTTCATCCAGGCCGGCGCGCTCCAGGGCGAAGCCATCACCTGCAACTGCGGATTGACGGCCAGCGCCTGTTTGACGACGGGCACCACATCGGCCTTCTCAGGCGCGAGCGAAAAGTGCTTGAGCGCCATGTCCTTCTGGCCGGCCGGCACATCGTCGAGGCTGTAGTGCGTGCGTGAGAAATCCGAGGCGCCGATCGTCAGTCGCGTGAATTCAAGGCCGATGCCGTCCGGCCCGTGCCCGAACAGATCGTTCATCAGCACTTCGCGCTGCGCGGGTTGCATCTCGTGGTGGATCAACCAAGCCGAAGCCTCGGTGATCGCCGCGCCGTAGCCGACCATCGACTGGAAGCGCTGCGTGGGATCGACCTCGATGTGCACGGGCAGCGGTGCTTGCCCAGCTTCAAGACTGAGCGGCACGCCCGGCTTGAGCAGCGCATGCTGATCGGCCGTGGTCAACCAGTTCTGAACGTCGGGGCCGGCGAGCGCCGAGGACCCGACAAGGGCAAGTGAAATTGCAAGCAGTGAACTTGAGCGATTGAACATACGACTTCCTGAACGTTGTCTCACGGGGATGCTTTTTTCCTTATCCTGTACATCCTGTCCATCCATGTAAAAAACGAATTCAGGTTTTGAACATGGATGCACAGGATGGGTACAGGATGAATACAAAAATCGTGTTGGCTACAGCTTCGGCGCCGCGCAGTTCGCGGCAATGAAATCGCTTTGCGTGGGCATCAGGTCGACACAGCGGCGCACCACGTCGCGGATGTTGTCGGCGACCTCGCGGATGGTTTCAATCGGGCGCAGGTCGGCGATCGGGTGGTGGCTGCGCGGGTGGATGCCCTGGCCGTGCATGACTTGCAGCCAGCTCGGCTCCCAGAACAGCTCGATGCCTTCGCGGTAGATGCGCGCATTGCTCTGGTAGAGCTCGATCTTCTCGCTCAGCGTGTCGGGGATGCTCATCTCGCGGCAGTAGTTCCAGAAGTCGGAATCATTGCGCTTCGTGGCCTTGTAATGCAGCACGATGAAATCGCGGACGCGTTCGTATTCGAACTGCGTCTGGCGGTTGTAGAGCGCGATGTCGGCAGCATCAAGGCCCGTGCGCGGGAACAGGTCCATCAGGCGCGTGATGGCGGTCTGCACCATGTGGATGCTGGTCGATTCGAGCGGTTCCAGAAAGCCGCTCGCCAGGCCCAGCGCCACGCAATTGCCGATCCAGCTCCGCTTGCGCCGGCCGGTCAGGAATTTCAAAACACGCGGCTCGGCCAGCGGCTTGCCGTCGAGCCCGGACATCAGGATCCGGCCGGCCTCATCGTCACCCATGAAGCCGCTGCTGTAGACATGGCCGTTGCCGGTGCGGTGCTGCAGCGGGATGCGCCATTGCCAGCCGGCCGTGTGCGCGGTCGAGCGCGTCAGCGGCAGCAAGGGTTGCGTCGATTCGCAAGGCACGGCCTGCGCGCGATCGCAAGGCAGCCAGTGCGACCAGTCCTCATAGCCGGCATGCAGCGTCTGCTCGATCAGCAGGCCGCGCAGGCCCGAGCAATCGATGAAGAAATCGCCGTTGACCAGCTCGCCGCCGGCCAGCCGCACGCCGCTGATCAGGCCGTCTTCGTCTTGCAGCACCTGGTCGATGCGGCCTTCGGTGCGCACCACGCCGCGCTGCTCGGCCTGCCCGCGCAGGAAGCGCGCATAAAGGCTCGCATCGAAGTGGAAGGCATAAGTGATCTCGGCCAGCGGCGAGCCCTGCATCTCGGCGCGCGGCCGCATGAACTTGCCGGCCTTCGGCGCGAGCGTGTTGATCGAGTGGTCGAACAGATTGCCGGCCAGGCCCTGCTCGTTGAGCCGGTGCCAGTAGTGGTGAAACGGGATGCCGTCGATCGGCTGGCCCACGGCACCGAAGCCGTGGATGTAGCGCTCGCCGATGCCGCCCCAGTTGACGAACTCGATGCCGAGCTTGAAGGTGCCTTGCGTGGCGCGCAGGAAGTCGTCTTCGTTGATGCCCAGCACCGTGTTGAAGGTGCGGATCGGCGGGATCGTGGCCTCGCCGACGCCGATGATGCCGATCTCGTCGGACTCGATCAGGCGGATCGTGTAAGGCGACTCATCCTGCTCGCGCTTGAGCAACTTCGAGAGCGCGGCTGCGCACATCCAGCCGGCCGTGCCGCCCCCGACGATGACGATGCGACGCAGCTGCTGGAGGGCCATGACTTACAACCTCTGTTCCGTGCCTTGGTCGAACAGCGAGATGCGCGCCGCATCAACCGAGAAGCGCACGCGCTGATCGGGCTCGAAGCTGATCGCCTCGTGCACGAGCACCGAGAAGCTCGTGTCGCCGCTCTTGAGCCACACGACCTGGTGGTTGCCCATCGGCTCGACCAACTGCACCTCGGCTTCCCACGCGCCTTGCGCATCGATCGTGATGTGCTCGGGGCGCACGCCCAGCGTCACGGCCTGGCCCGGCTTCGGCGCCGCCTGGAACGGGTACGCAGCCAGGCTCATCGCGAACGGGCCACGCAATGTCGGCTGGCCGTTCTCGACCTCGATCGTGCTCGGCACGAAGTTCATGCCCGGCGCGCCGAGGAAGCCCGCGACGAAGAGGTTCTGCGGCCGTTCATAGACCTCGGCCGGCGTGCCGATCTGCTGGATCTGGCCGCTCTTCATCACCACCACGCGGCTGGCCAACGTCATGGCCTCCACCTGGTCGTGCGTCACGTAGATCATCGTGGAGCCGAGATTCTTGTGCAGCAGCTTGAGCTCGCGGCGCAGCTCGCCGCGCAGCTTGGCATCGAGGTTCGAGAGCGGTTCGTCAAACAGGAACACGCCGGCCTCGCGCACCAGCGCACGCCCGATCGCCACGCGCTGGCGCTGGCCGCCCGAGAGCTGCGAAGGCTTGCGCTGCAGGAGCGGGCCGAGCTGCAGGATCTCGGCCGCGCGCGCCACGCGCTTTTCGATTTCGGCCTTGGGCACGCCGCTCACGCGCGGGCCGAAGGACATATTGCGCTCGACGGTCATGGTCGGGTACAGCGCATACGACTGGAACACCATGCCGATGCCGCGCTCGCTCGGCTCGGCCCAGGTCATGTCCTTGGCCCCGATCTCGATCTTGCCTTCACTGACTTCGATCAGGCCCGCGATGCTGTGCAGCAGTGTGGACTTGCCGCAGCCCGAAGGGCCCAGCAGCACGAGGAACTCGCCTTCATGAACCGTCAGGTTCAGACCCTTGATGACCTCATGCGAACCAAACTTGATCGCGAGGTCTTGAATATTCACACCAGACATGGATTCAACCCTTAACGGCGCCGGCCGTAATGCCGCGCACGAACCAGCGACCAGACACCAGATAGACAAAGAGCGGCACGGCCGACGTCAGGATCGTCGCCGCCATGTTGACGTTGTAGAGCCGCTCGCCCGTGGTGGTGTTGATCATGTTGTTGAGCTGCACCGTCATCGGCAGGTGATCGCGCCCCGCGAAGACGAGGCCGAGGATGTAGTCGTTCCACACACCGGTGACCTGCATGATGGTGCCCACGATGACGATGGGCACCGACATCGGCAGCATCAGCTGCACGAAGATGCGCCAGAAGCCGCCACCATCGATGCGCGCCGCCTTGAACAGCTCCATCGGGATGGAAGCGTAGTAGTTGCGGAACAGCAGCGTCATCACCGGCATGCTGAAGATGATGTGCACGGCCACGATGCCGCTCAGGCTGCTGTACAGGCCCACGGCCGCTTCGAGCTTGACCAGCGGATAGATCAGCACCTGCAGCGGGATGAAGGCGCCGAACATCAGGATGGCGAACAGCAGGTTGCCGCCGCGCGGGCGCCAGAAGCTCAGGCAGTAGCCGTTCAGCGCGCCGATCAGGATCGGCAGCACGGTGCTGGGCACGACGATGAAGACCGAGTTCCAGAAGCCGGCGCTGACGCCTTCGCAGGAAACACCCGTGCAGGCCTCGCTCCAGGCCATCTTCCACGCGTCGAGGCTGGCCGCATGCGGCAGCGCGAAGATGTGGCCGAGGCGGATCTCGTCCATGCTCTTGAACGAAGTCGTGAGCATGATGTAGAGCGGCGCAAGAAAGAACGCGGCGCCAAACAGCAGGAAGCCGTAGATGCCGATGCGGGCCGGCGAGAAGAATGCAGAGCGGCGCTTCATGCGTGGGCCCCTTCCTTCTTGCGGCTGCGCAGGTAGAGCAGCGGCGCCACCAGGATCAGCACCGTCAACAGCAGCACCACCGCGCCGCTGGACGCTAACGCGAGATTCGCACGGCCGAACAGGTGGTCCATGATGAACTTGGCCGGCAGATCGCTGGCCGTGCCGGGGCCGCCCTGCGTCATCGAGACGACCACGTCGAAGGCCTTCACCACAGCGGTGGCGAGCAGCACGAAGACGGTCGCCACGGTCGGCCCCATCATCGGCAGCACGATCGAGAGGTACACGCGCCAGGCCGGCACGCCGTCCAGGCGCGCGGCCTTCCAGATCTCGACATCGATGCCGCGCAGGCCCGACAGCATCAGCGCCATCACGAGGCCCGAAGCCTGCCAGACGCTGGCGATCACGACCGTGTAGATCACCTTGTCCTGGTCGATGATCCAGTCGAAGGTGAAACCCTGCCAGCCCCATTGCTGAACCGCGTTCTGCAGGCCGCTTTCCGGGTTGAGCACCCATTGCCAGACCAGGCCCGTCGCGACGAAGGACATCGCGTACGGATACAGGAAGGCTGTGCGCAGCAGGCCCTCGCCGCGCACCTTCTGGTCGATGAAGACCGCGAGCAGGAAGCCGATCACGATGCAGGCCGCGATGAACAGCACGCCGTAGATGGCGAGGTTCTGCATCGCGAGCTGCCAGCGCTCGTTGTCAAAGAGGCGTTCGAACTGCGCGAGGCCGACGAAGTCGTTGGACGGAAACGTGCGGGAGCCGGACACCGAGATGCGCAGCGTCCACAGTGCGCCGCCCAGATAGGCGAGCAGCACGGTGAAAGCCAGCGGCAGCAACGCTGACCAGGGCACCAGGGCACGCAACCGCGCCTTGAGGCGGGATGCGTTCATCTCGTCAGTCCCTCAGGGCGGCGATGATGTCCTTCTGGACCTTCTCGACGGGCATGTCACGGTTCCAGTACGCGGTGATCACGTCCTGCAGCGCACCGTTCTGGTCCGGCGTCATGTATGCCTCGCCGTTGCCGACCTGGCGCGTCTTGTCCTTCATGATGGCCAGGCCCTGCTGGGCGCAGATGTCCATCTTCGAGGCATCGACGTCGGTGCGGATCGGGATCGAGCCCTTCTTGATGCTGAAGGCCACCTGCGTCGCCGGCTGCGTGATCACGCTGGCCAGCAGCTTTTGCGCCTTGATGGCCTGCGCGTCGCTGGTGCGCGGGAAGACCATCACATCACCCTGCACCACGTACAAGGATTTCGGCCCGAAGCCGGCGATGCAACCGTAGTCGCGGCCGGCTTCCTGCTTGGCCTGCGTGAACTCGCCCTTGACCCAGTCGCCGAGGATCTGCACGCCGCCGCGGCCGGTGATCAGCATGGCGGTGGCGTCGTTCCAGTTGCGGCCCGGAGAACCCTTGTCGATATAGCCGTGCAGGCGCTTGAAGGTCAGCAGCACCTGCTTGAAGGCGGGCGAGTTGATCGCGGCCGGATCGCGGTCGCGGAAGATCTTCAGGTAGAGATCGCGGCCACCCAGATTGCTGAGCACCGCACCGAAGACGGTGTTGTCCTGCCAGCCCTGGCCGCCATGCGCGAGCGGCACGAGGCCGGCGGCCTTGAGCTTGTCGAGCGCGGCAAAGAGCTCGTCGAAATTCTTGGGCTCGGACGTGATGCCGGCCTTCTTGAACGCGGCCTTCGAATACCAGATCCACATCGGCATGTGGATGTCCACCGGCGCCGCGTAGTAATGGCCTTTGACGCGGATGGTGTTCAACACGGTCTCGGGCAGGAACTTGTCCCAGCCGTCGCGCGTGGCCACGTCGTCGACGTTGTTGAGCAGGCCCTGGTCGACCACGTCGAGGAACTGCTTGGAGATGTTGAACTGCGCGGCCGTCGGCGGGTTGCCGCCGACGATGCGGTTGATCGCCACCGCACGCGCCTGCTCGCCGAGCGAGATCGCGGTGTCGACCCACACGCCGCCTTGCGCGCGGTAGGCATCGGCCAGCGTCTTGACGGCGGCTGATTCGCCGCCGGAGGTCCACCAGTGGATGACCTCTGCCTTGGGGGCTTGCGCCATGGCCGTCGCGGCCGACATTGCCAGCGCTCCACCGATGATTTGTCTCGTTATCTTTTTCATGTCTCTCTCATCGTTATTCAGTGCCCGATCGTAGGCACCCGCTTCGCAAGATTCCAGCCCAACCCAGCAGAGACCGCAGAACCGGCTTTGCCGGGCTGCTGGTCTCGCCCCTTGAGGGGAGGCGCGAAGCGCTTCGGGGTGGTCTATTCCTGGAGGAAGCGACGGTACCAGTGTCCGCTGGCTTTAAGCACGCGCTGTTGGGTCGGGTAATCCACGTAGGCAAGCCCAAAGCGGCGCAAATAGCCCTCCGCCCACTCGAAGTTGTCCAGCAGGCTCCAGGCGAAATAACCCTTGATCGGCACGCCCTCGGCGATGGCCTGGCGAACAGCAGCCAGGTGGCGCACCAGATAGCTCAGGCGCTGGGTGTCCGGCACCGTGCCGTCGCGCTGCAGCTCGTCCTCGTAGGTCGAGCCGTTTTCAGTGATGTAGACGGTGGCCGGAGCATAGTCGCGGTGCAGGCGGGTCAGCAAGTCCACCAGGCCCTGCGGCGAGACCTCCCAGCCGAACGCCGTGCGCTCGACGCCGTGGCGTTCGACCAGGCGGGTGCGTGTAGGACTGGCGTTAGCACCCTGCTCGTCCGAGGCGTCCTCGACGATCTCGGGAAAGTAGTAGTTGACCCCGAGGAAATCGACCGGGTTGGCGATCTGCTGCAGATCGTCGGGCTGCATTTGCGGCACCGCATCGCCAAGCAGATCGAGCATGTCTGCGGGATAACCCCGACCATAAAGTGGGTCAAGGAACCAACGGTTACGGAGCCCGTCATGGCGCTTGACAGCCGCCAGATTGACAACGCTGTCGGTCGCAGGCTCGATCGGATGCAAACTGAGCGTGATGCCGACCTGCGCGCCGGGCGAATTCGCGCGGATCAGCGGCACCGCCTGGCCATGCGAAAGCAGCACATGGTGGTTGGCCTGCAGCGCGTCCTTGAGGCTCGTGCCGCCCGGTGCGTGCACGCCTTCCCAATAGCCCATCATGCAAGAGCACCACGGCTCGTTGTGCGTGATCCAGTGCTTGACGCGATCACCGAGGCGGCGCGTGGCGGCGTCGGTGAATTCGAGATAGGCGGCGACCGTGTCGCGGTTCGTCCAGCCGCCTTGCTCCTGCAGCACCTGCGGCAGATCCCAGTGGTAGAGCGTGGCCCACGGTTGCAAGCCGCGCGCCAGCATGCCGTCGACGAGACGGTCGTAAAAATCGAGGCCCGCCGCATTGACCGCGCCGCGCCCCGTCGGGATCACACGCGGCCAGGCCAGCGAGAAGCGGTAGGCGTTGACGCCGAGACTCTGGCCGAGATCGAGGTCTTGCGGCCAGCGGTGGTAGTGGTCGCACGCGACCGCGCCGCTCGAGCCATCGCGGATGCGGCCGGGCTCGCTGCAGAAGCGATCCCAGATGGACTCGCTGCGCCCGCCCTCCTTCGACGCGCCTTCGATCTGGTAGCTGGAAGTGGAGACGCCCCAGCGGAAGTCTTCGGCGAAATCACTGCGGTTCACGGTGGGCAGGGTCATGGCGTCTGGGCGGTCCATAGAAATCGAAATCAGGAACGGGAGCGGGAGCGGGGTCATCGTAGAGCCGCGAGCCGCATGCGGTGAGGCATGCGGCTCGCGGCTGTCAGGGGAAGTTCCGCCTTACTGGAACTTGTAGTTCACACCGAACAGGTAGGTGCGGCCGTATTTGTTGAACTCCTGCGGTGCGGTGACATTGCCGCCGAAGCCGCTGCCGTCCTGCACGTTCTTGTCCGGCGTGTTCGTCAGGTTGACGATCTGCGCCAGGAACTGCAGGCCCTTGGCCGGTCCGCCCTGCAACTCGTAGCTGGCCTGCACGTCCACGATGTTCTGCGCCAGGGTGCGCAGCACCGTGGTGTTGCCGAACAGCGAGGTGTACTCGCCGCGGAAGTCAGAGCGGTAACGGTCGCTGATGCGGAACGAGTAGCCGTACTTTTCATAGAACAGTTGCAGGTTCGCGACCCGCTTCGACAGGCCCGGGAGCGACTGCCAGGTGGCCGTGTTCAGCGGTCCGTTGGCCTGGATCGAGCTGTCGGTCAGCGAGAAAGTGGCCTGCACGCCGAAGCCGTCGAGCGCGGAAGAGAGCAGCGTCCCGTCCAGCACACTGCTGAGCTCCAGCCCGCGCATATTGCCGCCGCTGCCGTTGGCCTGCGTCGTGTACTGGCCGATGTTCGACACCGGCGTCACGGTCGGCGTGGAATTGACGAAGCCCGTGAAGTCGTATGGCACCGTGCTGTTGTAGATGTAGGTCTGCAGCTTCTTGAAGAAGATCGCGCCTGCCACGTAGCTGCGTTTGCCGAAATACTGCTCGAGCGACAAGTCAGCCGCATTGGCCAGCCAGGGCTTGAGTCTCGGGTTGCCGCCGCTGCCCGACCAGAGGCTGCTGGTGGTGCTGACACCGGCCGAGGATGACGCATTCATGTCGTCGATACGCGGACGCATCAGCTCGCGGGCCAGGCCGAAGCGGAGCATGCGGTTGCCGCCGATATCGCCCACCAGGTTCAGGCTGG
Organism: Burkholderiaceae bacterium; assembly: GCA_036500605.1. Lineage (GTDB taxonomy): Bacteria > Pseudomonadota > Gammaproteobacteria > Burkholderiales > Burkholderiaceae_C > JAFALK01. The sequence goes on along the minus strand of DASYBU010000005.1, from coordinate 180,297 downwards.
GCAGCATATTGCTGTAGGTGATGCCCGGATCGACCGAGCCGATCACCGCGCCGCCGTTGGGATCGAAGGCAAACGCGTTCGAGTCCTGCTTGGTGTGGATGTACTGCAGGCCCATATTGCCGTGGATCGGAATGCCGCCGAGTTCCGTCTCGATATCCGTCTTGACAAAGGCCGTGGTGATTCGCTCGTGCACGCCGAAGTCGTGCGAGAGATCGCCCGTCGGGCCCAGGCTCAGGTTCTGCGTCATCGTGTAGTACTTGGCGGCGACGGCATTGACGTCATACGCCAGCGTGCCGGGCAGGCCTACGAAGCCCAGCGAACTCGAGGGCAGCACATCGCCGGAGGACAGCAGCTGCGAGGTGCCGCCGTTCTTCAGCGTTGCGAAGAGCACGTTGAAGTCGCGCGTCTTGTCGCGCTTGTTGAAGTTCACGCCGAAGTCGATCTGCGGGAAGATCCAGCCGAGCTCGTGCTTGAAGTCGAGCCGCGCGTTCTTCATCACGTCGTTCTGCGTGGTGAACTGCTGGCGGCCCATGTGGCCCCAGCCCGCTGGATCGCGCAGCGCCACCAGCGAGGGATCGCCGTAATTGATGCTGCTGGACAGCGTCGGATAGGCCGGCGTCGTCGGGATGTTGAAGGTGATCAGCGGCGAAGTGGCCGAGCCCGCATAGGTCTCGAACAGCGACTCCACGCGCTTGGCGCTGGAGTAACTCAGGTCGCCCACTGCGGTCCAGCCGCCCAGTTTCGCCTCGGTGTTCCAGCCGATCGCCTTCAGCGTGTCGTCGCGCTTGTTGTAGTCGTTACGGACGACCATGTTCGGCACCATCGTCGTGGTGCCCGAAGTCACCAGCGAGCCGTCGCCGACTGGCGTCGTGCCGATATTGCTGAACACGCTGCCCGGCGTGCCCCAGCCGTCGCCGATCGAGCCCATCAGGCCGCGCATGACCTCGGTCTGCTTGAACTTCGAGTAGTACAGGTCGATCGTGCTGTGCAGGTCCTTGCTCGGCTTGTACTCGACCACGCCCATCAGGCCGTCGCGCTTGTCGTTGCGCGAGAAGGTCGTGGCCTCGAAGCCGCTCATGTAATACGCGCTGCCCGGCGTGGCGCCCGTCACCGGGCTGCAACCCCAGTCGGTCTGGTGCTGCAGGCAGTTGTCATCGGTCTGGAAGCCCCAGGCCTTGTAGTGGGTCTCCTGGCCGGGCGAGTCCAGATGTGCGATGCCCACGGCCACGCCGATGGTGCGGTCGGCGAACTGGTCGATGTAGGACGCGCTGACGCGGGCGCCGTTGGCACCGGTGCCGCCGTAGCCGTGGTTGAGGTCACCCAGCGAGTTGCGCTCGGCACGCGCATTCAAAGCGATCGTGCGCGAAGACACGTCGAGCGGCCGCACGGTGCGCAGGTCGACCGTGCCCGAGATGCCCTGACCGAGCAGTGTCGCGTCGGGCGTCTTGTAGACGAGTACCGAGTTCATCAACTCGGCCGGGTATTGGTCGAACTCCACGCCGCGGTTGGTGCCCGTCGTGGTCTGTTCACGCCCATTGAGCAGCGTGCCCGAGAAGTCGGGCGACATGCCGCGGATGGCGATGCCCTGCGCGCGGCCGTTCACGCGCTGCGCGGCAAGACCCGGCAGGCGCGACAGCGATTCGGCGATGCTGATGTCAGGCAGCTTGCCGATGTCTTCAGAAGTGATCGCCTCAATCACCGAATCGGAGTTGCGCTTCAGCGCGATCGAGTTCTCGATCGACTGGCGGATGCCCGAGACCACCACGGTATCGAGCTGGTTGGTCGGCGTGGCAGCGTCGGTCTGTGCATAGGCCAGCGGCGCGGCCAGCAAGGCGCACACAGCGGCCACCGGCTTGAGGCCGAACGGCGCCGGCGCCAGGCGCTGTCGGGCGTGCGAACGCTTGGTGAATGAATTCATCAGCTTGTCTCCTGCGGCCTGTTGTAGGTGTGTGATCGGAGCTCGGCACGGCACACCCGCTGGCCATCGCCGGTGTGCCGTCTGGCGCCGCAAGCTCGGTGCCCGGCGCCAATTTCCATTCAGATTCGTTCTAAAATGGAATCGTTTCCAATCTGGACGGAAATCTACCGCCGCGGACGATCGACTGTCAATCTGGTTTGTCTCAGGTCCACAAAAACTTGGCTTGCCTCAAAGCGCCCGGCCTTGCCTCACAATCGCGCCACCATGCTTAAAACACCTCTGAAACTCACGGTCTGCTGTGCCCTGCTGGGCGTGTTCAACAGTGTTGCTCTTGCCACACAACCCGGCCCGATCGAAGCCGATGCGTGGCCGACCTTGAAGCCGCACTACGCGCCCGATCCGGCGCTGGAAGCGCGCATCAAGGCGATCGTCGCGGGCATGACGCTCGAGCAGAAGATCGGCCAGATGACGCAGCCCGAGATCCAGACGATCAGCGCCGATGAAGTCAAGCGTTACTACATCGGCTCGGTGCTGAACGGCGGCGGCTCCTGGCCCGGCCTGAACAAGCATTCCAGCGCGGCCGACTGGCTGAAGCTCGCCACGGCCTACCGCGATGCCTCGACGCATACCGACATGGCCGTGCAGATCCCGCTGATCTGGGGCACCGATGCCATCCACGGCGACAGCAATATCTTCGGCGCCACCCTGTTCCCGCACAACATGGCGCTCGGCGCCGCGCATGACCCGGCGCTGATCAAGGCGATCGGCCAGTCGACGGCCAAGACGATCCGCGCCACCGGCATCGACTGGGCGTTTGCGCCGACGCTGGCCGTCACGCAGGACATGCGCTGGGGCCGCTCGTACGAGAGCTTCTCGTCCGACCCGGCGCTGGTGCATGCCTACGCCGCCGCCTACATCGAAGGCCTGCAGGGCGATTTCAAGTCCGACGAGAACGTGATCGCCACGGCCAAGCATTTCATGGGCGACGGCGGCACGCATAACGGCGTGGATCAGGGCATCAACCAGTACACGCGTGCGGACATGATCAAGACGCATGGCCAGGGCTACTACGCGGCGATCGAAGCCGGCGTGCAGACCGTGATGGCCTCGTTCAACAGCTGGAACGACGTGGCCGCCGGCGAGGACCACGGCAAGATGCACGGCAACCGCTCGATGCTGACCGGCGTGCTCAAGGAACGCCTGGGCTTTGACGGCTTTGTGGTCTCCGACTGGGACGGCATCGGCCAGGTGCCGGGCTGCTCGAACGCCGACTGCCCGCAAGCGATCAACGCCGGCGTGGACATGATCATGGTCTCGAAGGAATGGCGCGCCTTCATCGCCAACACGGTCAAGGACGTGCAGGAGGGCCGCATCCCGATGGCGCGCATCGACGACGCGGTCAGCCGCATCCTGCGCGTCAAGCTGCGCGCCGGCATCTTCGATCACACGCCTGCGCAAAGCCGTGTGGCGGGCCGCCAGGACGCGTTGTCCGACAAGGCCGACAAGGCCCTGGCGCGTCGCGCGGTGCGCGAATCGCTGGTGCTGCTGAAGAACGAAGGCCAGGTGCTGCCGCTGGCGCCGAAGAGCCGCGTGCTCGTCGTGGGCAAGAGCGCGGACAGCATGCCGAACCAGAACGGCGGCTGGTCCATCACCTGGCAAGGCGACAAGATCAGCAACGCCGATTTCCCGAATGGCGACACGGTGCTGGGCGCCCTGCGCAAGACGCTCGGTGACAAGGCCGTCGTGTATGACGAGACCGGCACGCACGAGAACCTCGGCTATTTCGACGCCGTGATCGCGGTGCTCGGCGAGAAGCCGTATGCCGAAGGCGCGGGCGACATCAAGGCGCCGGGTTCGCTGCAGCACAGCAGCCGCTATCCCGAGGACATCGCCGCGCTGAAGGCCGTGGCCGGCCGCGGCAAGCCGGTGGTGACGGTCTTCATGTCGGGCCGTGTGCTCGAAGTGAACGACCTGCTGAACCGCTCCGATGCGTTTGTTGTGGCCTGGCTGCCGGGCACCGAAGGTCTCGGCGTGACCGATCTGCTGGTGCAGAGCCGCAAGGGCAAGCCGCGCTACGACTTCACCGGCCGCCTGCCTTTCTCATGGCCGCGCGAGGCTTGCCAGTTCCACATCGAACCCGGCAAGGCGCTGGCGGAGCGCGGCCAGGGCTTGAGCCTGGACAGCAAGGTCAGCCTGCCTGCATTGCCTGAGACGAGCGTGCCGACCTGCGCAGACTGAGCGCCGGCACCATCTGCATTCATCCTGTTCATCCTGTGCATCCATGTAAAAACGGAATTCGTGACCGACATGGATTCACGTGATGCGCGTGATGAATGCAATGCAGGTTGGATCTTGCGTTTATCACGTGCATCACGTGAATCCATGTTCAAAACTGAATTCGTTTTCTATATGGATAGACAGGATGAACAGGATAAGACGAAAACCTTCGGGGTCAGACTGGCCGATTGGTTTGCATTCATCCTGTACATCCTGTGCATCCATGTTCAAAACCTGAATTCGCCTTCTACATGGATGCACAGGATGCACAGGATAAGAACCAATGTCCGGGCAGTGATGCGACGCTGATAATGCGGCGCGCTTACTACCTCTGAACAGCCCATGCCCACCATCAAGGACGTTGCCCGCCTGGCCGGAGTCGGTGTGGGCACGGCCTCGCGTGTGATCAGCGGCAAGGGTTCGGTGGCAGCGGCCACGGCCGAGCGCGTGCGCGAAGCGGTGGCGGAGCTGAACTTCCGGCCCTCGCATGCGGCGCGCTCGCTGCTCTCGGGCTCCTCGCAGATGATCGGGGTCTTCATCCCGCTGCTGAAGGGCACGTACTACACGCCCATCCTGCAAGCCATCGACAGCGCGCTGCGCAACAACGGGCGGCACATGGTGGTGGCCTTCGGGCACGGCACGAGCGATGAGCGCGACCAAGCGCTCGAAGGCATGCAGTTCCTGATCGACCGCGGCTGCGACGGCCTGGTGGTGATGAGCAACGCGCTGCTCGAAGCCGACATCAAGGCGCTCAACTCGCGCGAGCATCACATCGTGGTGCTGAACCGGCATTTCGCCAAACTCAAAGAGCAATGCTTCACGGCCGATCACGTGCAAGGCGGCATCGTGGCGGCGCAGGCGCTGCTGCAGTTCAAACACAAGCACTTCGCCATCATTGCCGGCCCGGTCACCTCGCCCGACAACGTCGAGCGCGTCAACGGTTTCACGCATGAGCTGCTGCGCCAGGGCGTCGAGCCCGCGCGCATCATGACGCTGTCGAGCGACTTCTCGCCCGAAGGCGGCTGGGCCTGCGCGAAAGAGCTCGTCGAGAGCGGCCACAAGTTCACCGCCCTCTTCTGCGCCAACGACGAAAGCGCGGTCGGCGCGCTGTCCTACTTCCAGGAGCACGGCATCTCCGTGCCCGGCGACATTTCGGTGCTCGGCTACGACGACACCGCCAGCGCCGAGTACTCCGCGCCGCGCCTCTCCAGCGTCCACCTGCCCCTGCGCGAGGTCACGCTCAACGGCCTGAACTGGCTGATGAACCGCTGCTACGGCTCGGATTTTTCGGTGGTGCGGAACTTCCCGATCAGCATGACCTGGCGGGCCTCGGTGGGGCCGCCGGCGAGCGGGCGGCGGGCGGCGAGATAACTCGTTACTTGGACGGTGCTTCCTGCGCCGGCACCACACTGCAAAACGCCGTTTTCCCCGTGTGATCCGCGCCCCAGGTGCGGTAGCCTGAGGTGTCGATGTGGATGCGGCCCGAAGGGTAGCGGCTCAGGCCCATCTTCCAGTCCCGGCCCTGCTCCTGCCAGAACTTGCACAGCGCCGGGCCCGGGTCAATGCCGTCGCGCGGCGAGAGGTCGATCGCGAAGGAGCGGAAATGCGCGCTCTTCGGTGCACCGTCGGCGCACTGGTTGAGCGCCCCGTTGCGGTAGGCCGAGTGCACCTCGAACTTGCCGAGCACGCCGATGCGGCGCAGCTCGCGCACCAGGGTCAGCACCGAATCGACATCGGGCCATTGCGCCGCCGGCGGCACCGCGAAGGGCGCGGCCTCGCAGCGCTGCCAGTCGCTGGCCGAGCGCAGCAGTTCGAGGAATTCAACTTGTCCGGCCAGGCCCGCGCTGTCGAGATGCTTGGCGAATTCGGTCACCGCCGGTTCGTTGGCGGCGCGCCAGCTTGCGAACATCTCGGCGTTGCGGATGTCTTCGTCGGCGAGGGCTTGGGTGCTCGTGACGAGCAAGGCAATGAGCGCGTGATATCGCATGGAATTTCTGAAGGTCATCGTCATGTCAGTTACCCATAGCGCGCGCCACCTGCGGCCGATGAAACGAATACAGAGTTTCCGGAACGCAGAGGACGCAAAGGGACGCAGAGCCCGCCGAGCCTGCAGAGAACTGGTGGCTCCAAGCTTTGCGATCTCTGCGCTTGCTCTGCGCCCTCTGCGTTCCGGGAACTTGGTTTCATCTCAGCTCGCGCTCGTGGGGGATTGCGGCGCCTGCGGAGGCACCGGCTGATGGTCGATGCAGTCGATCGATGTATCCAGATGCGCCCACGCCGGCGCACTCGCGCTCCAGATGTTGGCGATCGGCTTGATCGACGAGGGATCATCGAGCGTGCCCACGCGCACGACGGTCAGGCCGGGGCGGCCGGACGAATCCGCGAACAGATGGGTGCCGCAGTCCGGGCAGAAACGCCGGTGCACCTGGTTGCCGCTCTCTGCCGTCTTGACGTGCTCGCTCATGCGGCCCGTGATCTCGATCGAGTCCGTCGGGAAGATCACGTTGGCCGTGCCGTTGCCCGCGATGCGCTGGCAATCGCGGCACCAGCAGATGCGCGAGACGACGGGCTCGGCGCTCAGTCGATAGTGCACTTGGCCGCAGAGGCAGCTGCCGGTTCTTTCAGTCATGCGTCGGTTCCCATGTATTGCATGCCAGGCCGGGTCGGCAGACGAGGCGCGAAGCCGCCCTGGCGGTAAAAGCCTTCCTTGCCTTCAGCACAGAAGAGCTGGATGTCGGTCACTCCACGCGCCAGGCACCGTTGGACCAAGGCGTCCAGGATGGCACGGCCGATACCCTGCTGCTGAAAGTCAGGCGCGATGATCATCTCGGTGATGAAGGCGTGCAGAACGCCGTCCGAGATCACACGCCCGAAACCCACAAGGCGATCATCCGCATAGGCGCTGCAGCAAGCCCAGGAGCCCGAAAGCGCCGCCTCGTAGCGGGAAACGGGGTGCTCCGCGCCACCGGCCCACCCGGTGGTGTCATAGAGGCTCTTGAACGCAAGCGGCAGCGGCGCCGCCATCTCGTAACTGATTTGCATGGAATTGCTAAGCGAAGTTCTGAGGAACGTCGGGCTCGCTGCTGCCAAGCCATTTCTCAAGAAGAATGCCATCAAGCACACCGCTGTACATGCGCGGCCTGATCTGCAGCTCATGGTAGCCGTGCTCGTTGTAGAAACTTCGCGCCGCCGTGTTGTCGCGCCGCGCCTCGACGCGGATCCGCTTCGAGCCGGCCACGAGCGCCGAAGCCTCGAGCCATTGCAGCAGCGCGCTGCCGATACCGTGCCGCTGGCGCAAGGGCCGCACGGCGAAGAGCACGAGGTGGGCGTCGTCGTCCCAATATTCCATGATGCCGAAGGCGTCGAGCTCGCCCTTGTCGCGTTTGTCATGTTCGTCACGAGCTTCGCGCAACACCGCCACATTGGTGTTGGCGGCGGCGATGGCGCGGGCCACGCGCTCGGGGCGCCAGCTCCACGGCAGGCCCTGCTCGATCAGGTCGCGAGACAGGGCCGCGATCTTGGCGGCGTCATGGCGGGTCGCGAGGCTCACCTGAAGGTCGGGCGTCATGGCCCGACGATAAACGAGAAACTCGCCTCCCGCTGAGCAGCTCCCCGCTGATCAACTTCCCGCCGCTCACTTCCCGTCGACCACCACCGCGCCTTCCTTCATCACGAACAGCGGATGGGCCGTCGCCTCGATATGCGCCAGCGCATCGCCCGGCACGGCCACCACATCGGCCAGCTTGCCGGCTTCGAGCGTGCCCACGCGATCCTTGACGCCGAGCAGTTCGGCACCGTTGGCGGTGCCGGCCATCAGGGACTGCGCGGACGTGAAGCCGTGCTGCGTCATCAGCCAGAACTCCTTGGCATTGGTGCCGTGGGGCTCCACGCCGGCATCGGTGCCAAAGGCCACCGGCACGCCGATCCGGGCGGCACGCTCGAACATCTGCATCATCTGCGCCGCGGCGGCGCGGGCCTTGTCGGCGATGACGGGCGGGAAGTTATCGGCGCGCTGGCCGACCCAGAAGCCCGCATACAGCGTGGGCACGAGGAAGACGTGCTTGGCCTTCATCAGCTGCAGCGTGTCGTCCTTCAGGAAGGAGCCGTGCTCGATGGAATCGACGCCGGCGGCGATCGCCATCTTCGCGGCCAGGTCGCCGTGGCAATGCGCGGCGACCTTGCGGCCCCACATGTGCGCCTCTGAGACGATCGCGTTCATCTCGTCGGCCGTCAGCTCGGGCACGTCGACCGGATCCGTCAGCGAGAGCACGCCGCCCGAGGGCATGAACTTGATGACGTCGGCGCCGTATTTGATCTGGTAGCGCACCGCCGCGCGGCATTGATCGGCCCCGTTGCAGACGCCCTGGATGGGGCCGGCCGGCGCGATCTTCTCAGGTGGAAACGGCGCCTGGTCGGCGTGGCCGGCGGTGGCGCCGATCGGGTAGTTGGAGACCAGCATGCGCGGCCCCGGGATCACGCCGGCATTGATGGCATTGCGCAGGCCCAGCGCGATGTAGTCCTCCGAGCCCACATCACGCACGCTGGTGAAACCGGCCTCAAGCGTGTCCTTGGCGTGGCGCGCGCCGTAGAGCGCCTGTTCGGCCGGGAAGCGCAGCACGCCGTTGTAGAAGTCCTTGTAGAAGTTGTCGCTCATGGCATCGGACAGATGCACATGCGCGTCGATGAAGCCCGGCAGCAGCGTGGCGTCGCCGAGCTCGATCACGCGGGCACCGGCTGGCACGACCGCATTGCCGACCGAGAGGATCTTCTTGCCGCTGATCACCAGCACGCCCGGGCTCACGAGCTTGCCCGAGACCGAGTCAAAGAGGTGGGTCGCGCGCAGCACGGTCACGGCGGGCGCCGCGCTTTCGGCCGACTTCTCGGCCGACTTCTCGGCCGCTTGTGCGGAGAGCGCGCCAAGTGTCAGGACTGCAGCCGCGGCAGCAACGGCCAGCTTCACTTTCGAGAGTCGACGAGTCGTCATGCCCGGTCTTCCTGTAGGAGTTGGAAGCTCCGGACTGTAGCCACGGCACGGGCCTTGTCCATCAGGGGGTTCCGGTACGGATTTCGCCGCCGCAGCTTGCGTCTGCGTAATCCGTTAGTTGAGCAGCATGTCACGGGCCTCGCGTTGTGCCCCCTGTTTCGAGTCCGCGCATCCGCGGGTAGAGGCCGGCTCACCTTGATGTGGATTCAAGGGGAATCACTGCGCGGCGCTTTCAATCGCTGCACCAGCCCGCCTCATGCCCGGAAGGAAACCTCATGCGCCCCCCAGCTCCCGCCCTTTGCTGCCCCCACTGCACCTTCACGATCTACAACCGCCGCTATCCCAAGTGCGAGCACTGCGGCGGCGCCTTGCCCGCCGAACTGCGGCTGCACCACCCCGAGAGACGGCGGATCCAGGAGAACGAAATCGCCTGGCAAGCCCTCGCGAACCCGCCCAAGCGCGACCGCAGGGCCACGCAGCGCACGGCTTGACGCAAAGCCCGCGGGCCTTGATCGGGGTCGCGGTGATTTAATAGGCTGGAGACCACCTCAAAGAGCCGACCGCGATGAACGCCCCGACGAACGAGAAGCCCGCCCTGAAGCTCCGCATGCGCGTCACGCAGGGTGAGCTGATCGCCGTGGGGCCCGGCAAGATCGCGCTGCTGGAAGCGCTTGAAGAGACGCGCTCCATCTCGGCCGCGGCCAAGGCGCTCGGCATGTCGTACCGGCGCGCCTGGATGCTGATCGACGAGCTGAACCGCTCGCTCAAGAACCCGGCGGTGGCCTCGGCGATCGGGGGCAAGAGCGGCGGCGGCAGCGAGCTGACCGAGACCGGCCGCCAGTTGATCGCGCTCTATCGCGGTATTGAGGCACAGGCCGTGCAGGCCTGTCAGCCCGACATCAGGAAACTGCTGAAGCTGCTGGCGCGTTGAGCCGTTGAGCGTCACGCCGCCTTCGCTGGCGCGGCCGCCAGCGAGAAGCGGAAGCTCGCGCCCTGTTCCGGCGTGTCCAGCAGCTCGATACGGCTGCCATGCAGCTCCAGGATCCGGTGCACGATGCGCAGGCCCAGGCCCCCGTCGCGCCGAGCACCGCCCACCGTGAAAGGCCGCTCGAACAGGCCTTCGCGCTGCTCGCGCGGAATGCCGGGGCCGGTGTCGCTAACGGTCACTTCAAGCGCATCACTCCCGTGTGCGGCCAGCGCCACCTCGATGCGCCCGCCCTGCGGCGTGTAACGCAAGGCGTTGTCGAGCAGGTTGCTGAGCACGCGCTCGATCAGCCCGAGATCGGCGTTGACGGCCGGCAGCCGCGGCGGGAACTGCGCCTTCAGCTGCACGCCGCGCGCCTCGGCCGCGAGCTCGAACTTCTGGAACACGTCCTGCATCAGGTCGGTCATCGAGAAAGGCTCGAGCTCGGGCTGCACGAAACCGTACTCGAGCCGCGCCAGCTCAAACAGGCTCTGCGCCAGCGCGCCGACCTTGCGGCTCTGGTCAAGCGCGATGCCGAGGTAGCGGCGGCGCTCGGGTGCGGTCAGCGTTTCATCCTTGAGCAGCAGCGTCTCCAGATAGCCGTGCAGCGAGGACAGCGGCGTGCGCAGGTCATGCGAGATGTTGGCGATCAGCTCGCGCCGCTCCTGGTCCTGCCGGGTGAGCGTTCGCCATTGCTCGCCCATGCGCGCCACCATCTGGCGGTACGTGCCGTCGAGCACGGCGATCTCGTCGCGACTGCTGACGCTTGAAGCCAGCGGCGCCGGCAGCTCGCGCGGCGCACCGTCGATGTCGAAACCGCGCACCGTCTCGGTCAGCCGCCGCAGCGGCCGCGTGATCAGCGTGAAGGCGACCAGGCCGGCCGCAAGGCACAGCACCGCCACCATGCCGATCGACCACAGCGCCGTGTTCAGCACCGCATTGGCCGAGCCGCGCGCGGCCAGCAGGTCATGCGCCTCGCTGAGCAGGATCACGTAGACATAGCCGACCTCGCGCCCGTTCAGGCTGACCGGTGCGGCGCTGAACACCTTGCGGCCATCGACGCTGCGCGGGTCATCGCCCAGCACCGGCAGCATGCCGCCATCCAGCAGCTTGTGCACGGGCGCCAGATCGACACGATCGCGTCGCAGCCGGCCGTCGGGCGCCGCATGGCCGACGATCTGGCCCTGCGGGTCGAGCAGGTAGACCTCGACGCTCGGGTTCACCATCATCAGCTGCTGGAACAGGTTGCGCAGCGCGTTGGGCATCAGGCCGTTGGCATCGGTCAGCTGCACATCACGGGCGATGCTGGACGCCACATCGCGCGACAGGCCCTGCACCACTTCGAGCTCATGCATGCGCGTGGAGCGCAGCTGCAACCAGGCCGAGGTGCCGCTGCACAGCAGCAGCAAGACCGCAAAGACGAGCGCGAGCCGTTGCGTCAGGGTGAGCCTCATGGGGCGCCCTCGCCGGCATCGGCTTCGGCTTCGGCGAACTTGTAGCCGCGGCCCCAGACCGTCAGGATGCGCGCCGGCCGCGCCGGATCGGCCTCGATCTTGGCGCGCAGCCGGTTGATGTGCGTGTTGACCGTGTGCTCGTAGCCCTCATGCTGGTAGCCCCAGACGGCATTGAGCAGATCCATGCGCGAGAACACCTTGCCCGGCTGGCGGGCGAAGAAATACAGCAGGTCGAACTCGCGCGGCGTCAGGTCGAGGCGCTTGCCGTCGAGCCGCGCATCGCGCGCCACGGGGTCGATGTCGAGCCCGTCGATCGAGAGGCTGCCGCTCTCCAGCCGCGCGTTCTGCGCTAACGCATCAACCCGACGCAAGAGCGCCTTCACGCGCGCCACCAGCTCCAGCACCGAGAAAGGCTTGGCCAGGTAGTCGTCCGCGCCGAGTTCCAGGCCCAGGATGCGGTGCACCTCGCTGGAGCGGGCGCTGATGATGATGATCGGCGTGTAGCGCGTCATGGCGCGCGCACGGCGGCAGATCTCGAGGCCGTCGACGCCGGGCAGCATCAAATCGAGCACCAGCGCATCCCAGCCGCCACGCTCCAGCGCCTTGAGGCCATCGTCGCCGCGGGCGCAATGGACGACCTCCAGGCCCTCGTCGCGCAGGTGCAGGGAAAGCAGGTCGGCGATATGGGCGTCGTCCTCGACCAGGAGGACGCGGCGCGGTGCGGACATCGGAAGAGCCTTGTTTGACGCGGGTTTGAGGGTGTGCGCGTAAATTGTCCGTTAGCGCGGCCTCGGGAAGTATCACGAATTGTTGAAGTCTGCGTGAGGACTTCGGGAGGGCAAGTGCCTAAGCTCTCTTCATCGCTCCACTTGTCTGTCTCCTGTGAGGATGCCATGAACACTCGACGCACCCTTCTGCTCGCCGGCCTCGGCGGCTCGGCCGCAGCGGCCGCCGGCCTGTTCTCGCGCTGGGCCGTCGCTGCCCCTTCGGCCGAGGTCTTCGAGGTCAGCCACACCGACGCCGAATGGCGCGCCAAGCTGTCGAAGCCGCAGTACGACGTGCTGCGCCACGAAGGCACCGAATGGCCGGGCTCCAGCCCGCTCAACAGCGAGCATCGCAGCGGCACGTTCTCCTGCGCCGGTTGCGAACTGGCGCTGTTCTCGTCCAAGACCAAGTTCGAGAGCGGCACCGGCTGGCCCAGCTTCTGGAAGCCGCTCGACAAGGCCGTGATCGAGCGGCAGGACCGCACGATGGGCATGCTGCGCACGGAGGTGCATTGCCGCCGCTGCGGCGGGCATCTGGGCCATGTGTTCGACGACGGCCCCAAGCCGACCGGCCTGCGCTACTGCATGAACGGCGTGGCGATGAGCTTCGCGCCGCAGACGTCCTGAGCCGTAGAAAAAAAAGTAGACCAAAGTAGAAGAAGAGAAAACCAAAATGCTGCTGATCGTTCTGGCCTATCTGGGCGGCGTGCTGACCATCGTCAGCCCTTGCATCCTGCCGGTGCTGCCCTTTGTGTTCTCGCGTGCTGACGAGCCGTTCACACGGAGCGGCCTGCCCCTGCTGCTGGGCATGGTGCTGACCTTCGCGGCGGTGGCCTCGCTGGCCGCCGTCGGTGGCGGCTGGGTCGTGGCGGCCAATCAATATGGACGCTGGGCGGCGCTGGCCCTGGTCGCGCTGTTCGGCTTGACGCTGGTCTGGCCCGGCCTGGCCGAACGGCTGACGAAGCCGCTGGTCGCCCTGGGTTCGCGGCTGTCTGAATCGTCACATGGCGACGGCAAGCCGCGCCCCGGTGCGGCGCTGCTGCTCGGCGTGGCGACCGGCCTGCTGTGGGCGCCTTGCGCCGGCCCGATCCTCGGCCTGATCCTGACCGGCGCGGCGCTGCAAGGTGCGAGCGTCGGCACGACCTTCCTGCTGCTCGCGTATGCGGCCGGCGCGGCGACCTCGATGGCCGCGGCACTGCTGCTCGGCGGCAAGGTGTTCAGTGCGCTCAAGCGCTCGCTGGGCGTCGGCGAATGGGTGCGGCGCGGTCTTGGCGCGGCGATGCTGGTCGGCGTTGCCGCGATTGCTTTCGGTGCCGATACCGGCGTGCTCGCGCAGCTCTCCACAGCTTCCACCGGCGGGCTCGAACAGCGCCTCGTCGACATGCTCGGCGGCCCCAAGCCCAAGGCTGAGACGCGATCGAACGGAACCCTGCCGATCGAAGGCGAACTGCCCTCGCTCGACGGTGCCGTGCAGTGGCTCAACTCACCGCCGCTGACCGCCCAGGGCCTGCGCGGCAAGGTCGTGCTGGTCGACTTCTGGACCTACTCCTGTATCAATTGCCTGCGCACCCTGCCCTATGTGAAGGCCTGGGCCGACAAGTACCGCGACCAGGGCCTGGTGGTGCTCGGCGTGCATGCGCCCGAGTTCGCCTTCGAGCGCGATGAGGCCAATGTGAAGAAGGCCGTCGCCGACCTGGGCATCAGCTACCCCGTCGCGATCGACAACAAGTTCGCGATCTGGCAGGGCTTCAATAACCGCTACTGGCCCGCGCATTACTTCATCGATGCGCAAGGCCATATCCGCTACCACCACTTCGGTGAGGGCGGCGATGCGGAGTCCGAGCGCGTGATCCAGCAACTGCTGCGCGAAGCGGGCGCCACCGGCGTGGCGCAGGGCACGACCGAGGTCAAGGCGCAAGGCGTCGAGAAGGCCGCGATGATCGACGCGGTGAAGTCGCCCGAGACCTACCTCGGCTACTACCGCGCGCAGAACAACGTCTCGACGCCGAAGGCCGTGCACGATGAAGCTGCCAGTTATGCGCTGCCCAAGGATCTGACGCTCAACCAATGGGGCCTCGCGGGCCGCTGGACCGTGGCCAAGGAAAGCGCGAATCTCGAAGCGCCTTCCGGCCGCGTGGCCTACCGCTTCCAGGCGCGTGACCTGCATCTCGTGCTCGGCCCCGGCGCCGACGGCAAGCCCGTGCGCTTCAAGGTGAGCATTGACGGCAAGCCGCCCGGCGATGCGCATGGCGTCGATGTGGCGCCCGATGGCAGCGGCCAGGTGACCGAGCAGCGTCTGTACCAGCTGGTGCGCCAACCCGGCGGCATCGGCCACGTCGGCGATAGCGGCGACGTCCGCGAGCACACCTTCAGCATCGAATTCCTCGACCCTCATGTCCAAGCCTACGCGTTCACCTTTGGTTGAACGCATCACAGGAGCACCCTCACCATGAAGACCCAACAAGCAAGCCGTTCGGCCCCGCGCCGCAACTTCCTCCAGCTGGCCGCCATCGGCACCGTCGTGATCGGCGCGGCGCTGCTGTGGCAGACCCAGACCGTGGCCGCCGCGGAAACCGCCGTGCAGATTCCGCCCCCTGCGGTCGACCTGAAAGCCGAAGGCGCGGGCCCGCAGAAGGTCGTCTTCGCGGGCGGCTGCTTCTGGGGCGTGCAAGGCGTGTTCCAGCACGTCAAGGGCGTGCAGCGCGCGGTCTCGGGCTACACCGGCGGCGCGGCCGGCACCGCGCATTACGAGGTGGTCAGCGGCGGCCGCACGGGCCACGCGGAATCGGTGGAAGTGACCTACGACCCGCAACAGGTCAGCTACGGCGCGCTGCTGCAGATCTACTTTTCGGTCGCGCATGACCCGACACAGCTGAACCACCAGGGCGCCGACACCGGCACGCAGTACCGCTCGGAGGTCTTCACCACCAGCGCCGAGCAGACCAAGGCCACGCAGGCCTACATCGCGCAGCTCGACGCGGCCCATGTCTACCCCAAGCCGATCGTGACGCGTGTGGAAAGCAACCCGGGCTTCTATCCGGCCGAGACCTACCACCAGGACTACCTGACCGAGAACCCGAACCAGCTCTACATCCTGATGAACGACATGCCCAAGCTCGATCAGCTCAGGAAGATGTTCCCGCAGCGTTACCGCGCGGAACCCGTGCTGGTGAAGGCGTCATCTGCCGCGTCATCAAAGGGCAAGGCCTGATCGCGGATACTGCGCGTCCCCGCTCTCACCCGCTGATCACCGGCTGATCAGCTAACGCCCATGTTCTACAGACCCCTCGGCCGCACCGGCTTCAACGTTTCCGCAATCAGCTTCGGCGCCTGGGCCATCGGCGGCACCTGGGGGGACACGGACGATTCGGCCGCAATGGCCGCGCTGCATCGCGCGCTCGACCGTGGCGTGAACTTCTTCGACACCGCCGATGTCTACGGCGACGGCCACAGCGAGAAGCTGCTCGCGCGCCTGCGCCGCGAGCGCCCGAGCGATGCTTTCTATGTGGGCACCAAGGCCGGCCGCCGTCTGAACCCGCATGAGGCCGAGGGCTACCGCGACCTGCGTCCCTTCATCGAGCGCAGCCTCGGCAACCTGGAAGTCGAAGCCATCGACCTGCTCCAGCTGCACTGCCCGCCGACGGCCGTCTACACGATGCCCGAGGTCTTCGGCGAGCTCGACAAGCTGGTGCAGGAAGGCAAGCTGCGCCACTACGGCGTCAGCGTGGAGCGCATCGATGAAGCGATGGCGGCGTTGAAGTTCCCCGAAGTCCAATCCGTGCAGATCATCTACAACCTGTTCCGCCAGCGGCCGGGTGATGTCTTCCTTCCCGCCGCAAAGGCCGCGCAGGTCGGCGTGCTGGCGCGCCTGCCGCTCTCCAGCGGCATGCTCAGCGGCAAGTTCACGCGCGAGAGCCGTTTCAGTGCTGATGATCACCGCGCCTTCAACCGCCAGGGCGAGGCCTTTGACAAGGGCGAGACCTTCTCGGGGGTCGACTTCGAGCAAGGCCTGGCCGCGGTTGAAGAACTGCGCGCCCTGCTGCCGGCCGGCGTGAGCCTGGCCCAGCTGGCGCTGCGCTGGATCCTGATGAACGAAGCCATTACCTGCGCCATTCCCGGCGGCCGCACGCCGGCCCAGGTCGATGAGAACGTCAGCGCGGCCGATCTCGCCGCGCTGCCCGCCCCGCTGATGCAGGCGCTGGCCGATGTCTACCAGCGCCGCATCGCGCCGCAGGTCCACGGCCTTTGGTGAACTCGGCTCTTCAAAGCTTGTAAGACACGCCGATATTGAAGCGCCGGCCGAACTGGAAGTTCGACTGGTGCAGCCCGTTCAGCGGGTCCGAGTAAATAACGCGTTGGTTCGTCAGGTTCTCGACCCCGGCGCGCAACTGCAACTGGCTCGTGATGCGCTGCGCCACGTTCAGCGAGACCCAGGTCTCCGCGCCGTTGATCTGGAACAGCGTGGAGTCCCAGGTCGGCGCGCGGTTGTAGGCGCTGTGATAGTTGGCCGCCACGCGCGCCTCGAAGCCGTTGCGCTCGTACCAGAGCGTCAGGCCACCGTTGCTCTTCATCAGGCCGTTGGTCGCGATCGGCGTGAAGGTGGCGCCGGTCTGGTCGCCGTTCTCCTTGATATTGCTTTGCGTGTAGGTGTAGTTGGCCGAAAGACCCAGGCCGTTCCAAGGCGCCGGCAACGCGCTGAAAGCCTGCTGGTAGATCAGCTCCACGCCGTCCGCATGGCCGCCGCTGCGGTTGACCTGCTGCGTGAAGTAAGCCGGTGCGCCGTTGAAGGTGCCGGCCACGGAAGAGATGCCGATGTAGTCGCTGATGTCCTTGTAGAACAGGCCCAGCGAGACGAGGTTGCCCTTGCCGAAGTAATGCTGCAGGGCCAGGTCCACCTGGCTCGCCATCATCGGCTTCAGGCGCGGATTGCCGCCCGCGACCGTGGTCGGGTTGACGCCCGTGTTGTCGACCGTCACGACATGCGCGTCGTTCATCACGTCGAGCGGCGCGCGTGACATCGCCCGGCCCAGTCCGAAGCGCAGCTGGTTGGCTTCTTCCGAATCGAGATTCAGGATCAGGTTCAGGCTCGGCAGGAAGCGCGTGTAGCTCGTGCCGTCGGACACCGGCGTCGGCGTGCCGCCGTTGAGCTGCTGGTTGCCATAGCCGGTCTGGCTGCTGTGCGCCACGCGCAGGCCCAGATTGCCGCGGTAGCTCATGCCGCCGAAGACATCGCCCTGCAGATCGGCCTGCGCAAAGATCGCGCTGTTGTTTTCCTTGGCCTTCCAGTCGTGCTGCACGAGATCGGCGTCGGTCGCGGTGCGGCCTGCATCGCTCAAGACGCTGGCGCCAAAGTACTGGCTGACCGCGTTCTGGAAGCCGCCCGCCAGCTCGATGAAATCGGGCCGGCCGTCGACGGTGGTGCGCTGGAAGCCGCTGGTCGGGATCGTGGCCGAGCCGTAGTCCCAGGAGATCTGCTTGTAGTACTTCTCGCGCTGCGTGGTGCGCACGCCGAACTTGATCTGCGTGATGTCACCCCAGCCGAGCTTGCGCGTGGCGGTCAGCATCTGCGAGTCGAGCGAGTCATGCAGATGGCCGGTGTAGCTCGGGCCCCATTGCTCGAAAACGTTCGTCGAAAAGTTGGCCGGGTTGCCGGTGTCGAGGCTGAAGCCGTACGTCATCCACTGGTCGCGCGGGAAGTTCCAGGTCACCGCGCCCGGTTGCAGCATCGTCATCTGCACGGCCGACCAGAAGGTGCTGCGCTTCGCGGTCGAGACCGCCACATCGCCCTCGAACTGCCACTCGCCGGCCTTGAACTTGCCGTTCAGGCCCGTCGCGAAATTGCGCATGTCCTGCTTCCACAGCGAGTTCAGCGTGTCGAGCTGCACATTGGCCACGGTGGCGCCCGTCACATAGCCGTTGTCGACGGTGTAGTTGCTGTAGTCGGCGCTCTGCCAGCCGCCCCAGTTGCCGAGATTGCCTTCCACATGCGTCATCGTCGGCTCATAGATGTTCGAGCGCGCCGCGTAGATGTCGGCGGTGATCGAGACGTCTGCGTTCGGCTTGTACTGCAGCTTGCCGAGCGCGCTGGTGCGCTTGTCGGTGCCCTTCTTGACGCCGTTCTGGAAACCCCAGGGCGTCTTGTCGATCGTGCTGGAACCCGGCAGCGCGGCCGAGTTGGCATCGGTGTTGAAGCCCCAGTTGTCGACCCGGTCCTCCAGCGAGGGCTGGTCGTAATAGCTGAAGGCCAGCGCCACGCCGAGCGTGTGATTGTTGAACTGGTCCACATAGATGCCGCCCAGGCGCGGCGCGTATTTCTTCGCGCCTTCGATCTTGGAGCCGAGCTGGTAGTACAGCGCATCGGCCTTCAGCGAGAGCTGGCGTTCGCGATAACTCAAAGGCTGCACGGTCTGCAAGTCGATCGTCGTGGCGATGCCGCCTTCGGCCAGCTCGGCCGATTGCGTCTTGTAGACCGTGGCGCCCGAGACCGACTCGGACGGGAACATCTCGAAGCGCACCGCTCGGTCGGGCTCGGCCGAAGCGAACTCGCGGCCGTTGAGCGTGGCGCCCACAAAGCGCGGGCCCAGGCCGCGCGCCACCACCTGGCTCGCGTTGCCGCGGTCGATGCCGGCCGCGAGGCCCGGCAGGCGCGCCAGCGATTCCGCGATCGTCGTGTCCGGCAGCTTGCCGATGTCCTCCGACGAGATCACCTCGACCATGCTGTTGGACGCCTCCTTGGCCTCCAGCGCATTGCGCGTCGCGGCGCGGATGCCGGTCACGGTGACCGTTTCCAGGGTGTTGTCGGCGGGTGGCGTGGTGGTCTGGGCTGAAGCCGGGACGGCGGTGAAAGCGGGCAGCATGAAGGCGGCCCGGATCAACAGGCTCAATCGAGTCTTGCGCATGAGGTCTCCGTTATGTTTTCTTGATTTGTCGGCGGACGCTGTTACTGCGCACTGCGCACTGCACGCCCATCGCACATTCATGCTACGAAGACCGTCTCTTCAGCAGATATCACTTATTTGCTCGGCTCTATACGGAATTCAGGTATTCGATTCCTGGATAGGAAAGCTCAAACAAAGCATATTTCGCGACTAGCTGAGAACCCTAAGCTGTCGACCATCTGTCTGTCCATGCAAGACCTCCTCGATCACCGCCCCGCTGCACCCACTGTCATTCATTCATGAAGATCACCAAGCTCAGTACCTACCGCCTGGCTCCCCGCTGGATGTTTTTGAAGATCGAGACCGATGCCGGCATCAGCGGCTGGGGCGAGCCCGTGATCGAAGGCAAGGCGCGCACCGTCGAAGCCGCCGTGCACGAGTTCGAGCCCTACCTGATCGGCCAGGACCCGAGCCGCATCAACGACCTCTGGCAGGTCATGTACCGCGGCGGTTTCTACCGCGGCGGCCCGATCCTGATGAGCGCCATCGCCGGCATCGACCAGGCGCTGTGGGACATCAAGGGCAAGGCCCTCGGCGTGCCTGTTTATGAGCTGCTCGGCGGCCTCGTGCGTGATCGCATGAAGACCTACTCGTGGGTCGGCGGCGACCGCCCGGCCGACGTGATCGCCGACATCAAGCGCCTGCGCGAAGGTGGCTTCGACACCTTCAAGATGAACGGCAGCGAGGAGATGGGCCTGATCGACAGCGCGGCCAAGGTCGACGCCGCCGTGGGTCGCATCGCCGAGATCCGCGCGGCCTTCGGCCACGACATCGAGTTCGGCATCGACTTCCACGGCCGCATAGGCTCGGGCATGGCCAAGCCGATGCTGCGCGCGCTCGAAGAATTCCGCCCGCTGTTCGTCGAGGAGCCCGTGCTGGCCGAACAGGCCGAGACCTACGCGCGCCTGGCCGAGCACACCAGCATCCCGCTGGCGGCCGGCGAACGCATGTACTCGCGCTTCGAGTTCAAGCGTGTGTTTGAAGCACGCGGCATTGCCATCGTGCAGCCCGACCTTTCACACGCCGGCGGCATCACCGAATGCGTGAAGATCGCCGCGATGGCCGAGGCCTATGACGTGGCGCTGGCTCCGCATTGCCCGCTCGGGCCCATCGCGCTGGCCGCCTGCCTGCATGTGGACTTCGTCTCGCACAACGCCGTGCTGCAGGAGCAGAGCATGGGCATCCACTACAACCAGGGTGGCGAGTTGCTCGACTACATCGTCAACAAGGAAGACTTCCATATCGAGGACGGCTACATCAAGCCGCTGACCAAGCCGGGCCTGGGCGTCGTCGTCGATGAAGAGCGCGTGATCGCGGCCAGCAAGGTCGCGCCCGATTGGCGCAACCCGCTTTGGCGCCACGCCGACGGCAGCGTCGCCGAATGGTGAACACCGCCCAACTGATCGGCCTCGACTGGGGCAGCAGCAGCCTGCGCGCGATGCTGATCGATGCAGAGGGCGAAGTGCTGAGCACGCGCAGTTCGCTGCAGGGTGCGTCAACCTTGACCGGCGGCGCGGCGAGCTTTGTGGCGGCGCTAGACGCGCTGATCAGCGATTGGCGTCAACCCGGCCTGCCCATCGTGGCGTGCGGCATGGTCGGCAGCCAGCATGGTTGGCGTGAGGTGCCGTATGCCGAATGCCCCGCCGATGCGGCAAGGCTTGCCGCAGGTGCATTGACGGTCGATTGGCACGGTCAGCCCGTTCATCTGCTGCCCGGCCTGCGTTGCGAAACGGCCGGCGGCCCGCCCGACGTGATGCGCGGCGAAGAGACGCAGGTCCTCGGCGCCGGTGTCGCCCACGGTTGCGTGATCCTGCCCGGCACGCATTCCAAATGGACGCAAGTGGTGGACGGCGCGGTACGCAGTTTTGCCACGCACATGACGGGCGAGCTGTTCGCGGTGCTGCGCCAGCACTCGGTGCTCGGCCGTTTGATGCCTGCCGAAGCGAGTGACGACATAACGGCGTTCATCAGCGGCATCCACGCCGCGCGTGATCAAGGCGTTCTGGGCCTCTCGCACCAGCTGTTTGCGGTGCGCACGCTGGGCCTGACCGCGCGCCTGTCGCATGCCAGCCTGGCCGACTATCTGTCGGGCCTGCTGATCGGCCATGAAGTCCGCGCGGGCCTGGCCTCGCATGCAGAAGCCTCTCTGGTCCTGATCGGCGAGCCCGCGCTGTGCCGCCGCTATGCGACCGCCCTTGAACAGTTCGATCGCGGCGATGTGCCGCAACTGCCCAACACCGCTGCCGCCGGCCTGCGGCAACTGGCGCGGCAGATCGCAGGAGTACTTTGACGATGACCATGACGATGCGTGAACGTTTCGATGCCGCCTTCACGGCCCTGCCCCTGGTTGCGATCCTGCGCGGCGTGAAGCCCGATGAAGTCGAGCCGATCGCACTGGCGCTGTACGAAGCCGGCTTTCGCCTGATCGAGGTGCCGCTCAATTCGCCCAACGCCCTCGACTCCATCGCCCGCCTCGCCCGTTGCCTGCCCGCAGATGCCGTGATGGGCGCAGGCACCGTGCTGAGCCCTGAAGCAGCCGACAAGGTCAAGGATGCCGGCGGTCAGCTAATCGTGATGCCGCACTCCGACAGGCGCGTGATCGAGCATGTGAAGCAGGTGCAGGGCCTGTTGTGCATCCCTGGCGCGGCAACTCCAACCGAAGCCTTCGCGTGCGTGGAAGCGGGCGCCGATGCGGTCAAGCTTTTTCCCGCCGAACTGCTGAGCCCCGCCGTCGTCAAAGCCATGCGCGCCGTTCTGCCACCGACGCTGAAGCTACTGCCCGTCGGCGGCATCTCTCCCACCACGATGGCCGCCTACCGAATCGCAGGCGCTTCAGGTTTCGGCCTCGGCGGCGCGCTCTACAGCCCGGGCATGAACGCGGCACAAGTCAAGGAACGCGCGGAGGCCTTCGTGACCGCATGGCGCGGCTGATCCGGTATTCCAGTCGACGGCCACAGTGGTGGAAAAGGCCGGAGTGTTCCTGCCCCTAACGGCCGACATAAGCGGGTTCGGAGGTCGTTAGGGGCAGGGACGCTCCGGCCGGATCAGCCCGCTCTTACGCAAAGAATTTCCTGCGAAGAGACGGCCGCGGCCGCCAGCACGTCCCCGCCCGTATCCACCTCCGAACCCGCTTATGTCGGCGGATACGGGCGGGAACATGCTGGCTGAAGCCCTGAGTTGTGCGAAGAAAAAACGGAGACAGACATGATCAAGATGAGTGTGTTGGGCTTGATGGCGCTGGGCTTGTGCGCGAGTGCGCATGCGGATCTGACGCTGAAAGTGGATGCGAGCGCAGCCGTGCCCGAGCCCTCCACCGGCTACCTCAAGCTCGGCACCGCCACCGCACCGGGCGGCCACAGCCTGGCCGTCAACAACCGCTATCTGCTCCGCGACGGCAAGCCCTGGTTGCCGGTGATGGGCGAATTCCATTACTCGCGCAGCCCCGCTGACAGCTGGGCCGCCGAGCTTCGCAAGATGAAGGCCGCTGGCGTCGACATCGTGGCCAGCTATGTGATCTGGAACCATCACGAAGAGGCCGAGGGCCACTTCGACTGGAGCGGTGACAAGGACCTGCGCCGCTTCGTGCAACTGGCGCAGGACGCTGGCCTCAAGGTCGTTGTGCGCGTCGGACCCTGGGCCCACGCCGAGGCACGCTTCGGCGGCGTGCCGGACTGGGTTGTGAATGCCATGCCCACACGCCGCGACGACGCTCAATATCTGGCTTATGTCGACCGGCTCTACGGCCAGATCGGCCAGCAGCTGAAGGGCATGCTGTGGAAGAACGGCGGGCCGGTGATCGGCGTGCAGCTCGAGAACGAATACAACCTCGACGGTCCCGGCCAGGGCGCCGGCCACATCCTGAAGCTCAAAGCCCTGGCTTTGAAGGCCGGACTCGATGTGCCGTTCTACACGGTGACCGGCTGGGACGGCACGATCTACCCGCCGCGTGAGGTCACGCCCGTGTTCGGCGGCTACCCCGATGAACCCTGGGGCACGAGCACGACGGAGCTGCCGCCGAAGGAAACTTACGCCTTCCGGTTTGACACCCGCACCTCGGGCGATCTTGGCGCGCAGACCGCCGCACACGCGCCCGGCACCGCCGAGACCGACATGGCGCTAACGCCCTTCCTCGGCGCAGAGTACGGCGCCGGCTTGCCCGCCATGTATCGCCGCCGCACGCTGGTCTCGCCCGACGATATTGCCTCGATGCTGCCCGTGCAGCTCGGCTCGGGCGTCAACCTGATGGGCTATTACATGTTCCACGGCGGGCGCAATCCGCAGGGGCGCACCACGCTCGAAGAAAGCAGTTTGAGCGGCGGCTACAACGACACGCCGATGATCAGCTACGACTTCAACGCGCCGCTGGGGCCCGACGGGCAGCAGCGGCCGGTGCTGGAGAAGCTGCGGCCTTTCCATCTTTTCATGCATGACTTCGGTTCGCGGCTCGCGCCCATGACGGTTCGCAAGCCCGAGCTGACGCCAAGCTCGCCGGAGGATTTGAAAACCGCGCGTTGGTCCGTTCGCTCGCAAGGCAACAGCGGCTTCGTCTTCCTCAGCAACCATGTGCGGCAGTACGCGATGCCGACGCTGCAAGGCGTGCGCTTCGAGATCAAGCTGCCCGGCGGCGGGCGCTTGAGCTTCCCGAGCCAGCCGATCACGGTGGCCGACGGCGACTACTTCATCTGGCCGTTCAATCTGGACATGGATGGCACGCGGCTGAACTACGCGACGGCTCAACCCGTGGCGCGACTCGATGCCGGCAAGGACGGCGTGGTCTATGTGTTCGAGGCCGCGAAAGGCATCAGGGCCGAATTCAGCGTCGGCTCGGAACGCGTGGTGTTTGAACCGGGCACGACGCTGCACCAGTTGGGCAAGGTCCAGATCCTGGTGCTGACGCCCGAACAGGCCCAGCACCTGGTGGTCGGCGAGCTGGCCGGCCAGCGCCGCCTGATCCTGAGCAGCGCGCAAGCCTGGTTCGAGAACGGCAGCCTGCACCTGCGCTCGGTCGATCAAAGCCAGCAGCAGATCGCCGTGTTCCCGGGCTTGAGCAAGAAGCCCGCCGCGCAAGGCGCTTCGCTCAAAGTTGCCGGCCAGGACGGTGCCTTCCAGTTGCTCGATCTGCAATGGCCCGCCCCCACGCTCACCGCGCAGATTCAGCCGATCCGCGAAGCGCAAGCCGCCCCGCCGGTCGTCAAGGGCGGCCTCGCCGGAGCCGCACTGCAACCGATCCCTGAAGCCTTCAAGGCCGCTGCGGCCTGGCAAGTGTCGGTGCCGAGCGACAGCCTGCGAGGTCTTGACGATGTGCTGCTGGAACCCGATTTCGTCGGCGATATCGGCCGCCTCTTCTCCGGCACGCAGATGCTCGACGACTGGTACTTCAACGGCCAGGCCTGGCAGATCGGCCTCAAGCGGCTCGGTGCCGCAGCGCTCGGCAAGCCGCTTGAATTGACCGTGATGCCCCTGCGCGCCGATGCGCCGATCTACCTCGACCGGGCGCACCGCCCGGACTTCGGCGGCGCGGCGCAACTTGCTCAGTTGCGCGGCGTGAGGCTGCACCCGGTCTACGGCGCCGTGGTCCGTTGAACCGGGTTGAGCCGCGCTGAACCACGCTGAGCCGAGCTATGCCATCTCAAGATAGTAAAGACCAAAACATTCAGTAGTTGGATGTAGCAAGCGTCGCTAACTTCCAACCCTGACGCATTCATACACAACGAAGCGCATTCACAAACAAAAAAACGGAGACATCAAGAATGAGTTTTTCCTCGCAGCCGCGCCGCCCCCAGCTCCAGCTGATCGCCCTGGCCGCCAGCCTCGCATGTGCCCTGCCCGCCCTGGCCCAGGAAGCCCCTCAAGCCGCCCAAACCGCGGACGCCAAGCTCGACACCGTCGTCGTCACCGGCATGAAGGCCAGCCTTGAAAAGGCGCAGGACCGCAAGCGCAACGCCGACCAGATCGTCGACTCGATCGTCTCCGACGACATCGGCAAGCTGCCCGACGCGAACGTGGCCGAGGCGCTGCAACGGATCACCGGCGTGCAGATCTCGCGCAACCGCGGCGAAGGCGATGCCGTGCAGGTGCGCGGCCTGACCGAGACGCAGACGCTGCTCAATGGCCGCGACATCTTCACCGCCGGCAAGGAGCGCGGCGTGTCCTTCCAGGATCTGCCGGCCGAACTGCTCAGCGGCGCCGATGTCTACAAGACGCCGACGGCCGACCAGATCGAAGGCGGCATCGGTGGCCTGATCGACCTGCGCACGCACCGCGCTTTCGATTTCTCCGGCTTCAAGCTGGCCGGCACGATCAAGAGCACCGATGCGTCGCTGGCCAAGAAGCACAATGTCGAAGGCTCGGTGCTGGCGAGCGACCGCTGGAAGCTCGACGGCGGCGGCGAGTTCGGCGCGCTGATCAGCCTGGCCAAGCAGAAGCGCAACTACCGCGCCGACACGCAGGAGCTCGGCGCCCCGGCGCAACTGGCCGATGGCTCGGGCACCTACGCGCCGGTCGGCACCTGGGAGTCCTACGAGCTCGG
This sequence comes from Burkholderiaceae bacterium, assembly GCA_036500605.1. Lineage (GTDB taxonomy): Bacteria > Pseudomonadota > Gammaproteobacteria > Burkholderiales > Burkholderiaceae_C > JAFALK01. Next base: position 154,469 of record DASYBU010000005.1, on the reverse strand, counting down.
CTCGCGTGATCGCACGGGCCTGTCGGGCAGCCTGCAATACCGCCCCGACAGTACGAACAGCGCCACCGAAATCTATCTGGACGTGAGCCACACGCGGCTCAAGACCAGCACCGACACCTACGGCTTCTACGGCTCGCCGTACTGGGCCAACTGGAGCGCCAGCACCAACCTCGGAGCGCTGTGGCCGGTCGCGGGCAGCATCACCACCGACAAGAACGGCAACCTCACCAAGGGCACGTTCTACGGCGCCAGCATGAGCGCCTCTTCGTACATCGCCGACGACGACACCAAGACCTCGCAGTACGCACTGGGCGGCAAGTGGAAGGGCTCGCAGTGGACGCTCAAGTCCGAAGTCAACTACACCAAGAGCGACTACCAGCGCCTCTATGAAGAAGCACGCCTCGGCGCCTGGACCAACAACCCGCAGTTCGCTTACGACCTGACCACCAGCACGCCCTCGGCCTACCCGGTGCTCGGCGCGGCCGGTGATCTGACCAACCCCGCGCAGTACTACGCCGACAAAGCGCTGTACTTCAAGCAAGTGAACTCCGGCACCGAGACCGGCGCACGCCTCGACGGCGAACGCGCGATCAGCGATTCGGTCTGGTCCAAGATCCGCACCGGCGTGCGCTTCTCGGACCGCAAGGCCAGCAGCGCCGAGGTCAACACGATCGACGGCATCTGGAGCGGCGCGGCCACCAGCAATATCGGTGGCCTGATGTCCTCGGTGGCCAACTCGGTCGGCGTGATCCCCTACAGCAACCTGCTGCAAGGCGCAGGCAACGGCAACTTCCCCAAGCAGTGGATGGCCGTGACCGACCTGAACCTGCTGCGCGACCCGGCCACCTTCCGCGGCGACCTGGGCCTGACCGTGCCGAGCTTCGACGCGCCTGAGACCTTCGATCTGCATGAGAAGACGCAGGCGATCTACGGCGTGGTCGACTTCGACAGCACGCTGGCCGGCCTGCCCTGGTCCGGCAACCTCGGTCTGCGCGACGTGAAGGTTAGCGACACGCGCAACTACACCGATGTCTCCAGCGGCACGGCCGTGGCCAAGCACATCGACAACAGCGCCAACTACGTGCTGCCGAGCATGAACATGCGCCTCGATCTGACCGAAAAGCTGGTGGCCCGCGTGGCCGCCAGCAAGGTCATGACGCTGCCCAACTTCGACCAGCTCACGCCGAGCCTTTCGCTCAACGCGAACGACCTGACCGGCTACCTCGGCAACCCGGGCCTCAAGGCGCTGACCGCACGGCAGCTCGACACCTCGCTCGAGTACTACATGACGCGCAGCGATTTCATCTACGGCGCGGCGTTCTACAAGAAGGTGGCCGGCTTCATCCAGACGAGCACCCAGCCGCTCGTCTACAACGGCACGACCTACACCGTGGCCACGCCCGTCAACGGCGACGACGGCACGATCAAGGGCCTCGAGCTCGGCTACCAGACCTTCTTCTCGAACCTGCCGGGCTGGTTCAAGGGCCTGGGCCTCCAGGCCAACTACACGCTGGTGGATTCGTCCGCGCCGGGCGTGCTGGCCGGCCAGAAGAGCGAGCTGCAAGGCCTCTCGCGCAACAGCTACAACCTGATCGGCATGTACGACTACCAGGATGTTTCCTTCCGCCTGGCGTACAACTACCGCGGCCGCTACCTGTCGACCACGGGAAATTACTACCCCGATAACGGCAACACGATCGCCCAGACGCCGATCTACATGAAGGGCTACGGCATCATGGACGCCTATGCCAGCTACGCCATCAGCAGCCACCTCAAGCTCGCGCTCGAGGTCAACAACATCACGCGCACCGTGCGCCGCAGTTATTACGGCGTGACGAACCAGGCGATGGGCAGCTACTCCGACGACCGCCGCTACGGCCTCAGCCTCCATCTGGACTTGTAATGCAGACCATCGAAAAGACGGGCCAACTCGATCTCGTGCTCGAACAGGACACCTTCCTGGGCGAAGGCGTGCAATGGCGCCACGGCCGCTGGTGGTGGACCGATATCGAGAACGCCCGCCTGCAGGCCTGGGCGCCGGGCGGCGCGGTGCAGCGCTGGGCGCTGTCGGACCGGCTCGGCAGCTTCGCGCACTGCACCTCGGGCCGCGTGCTGCTGGGGCTGGCCAAGCGGCTGGCCTTCTGCACGCTCGGCGACGACGGCACGGTGCACGGCCTGCAGACGATCACGCCGGTGGATGCGGCCGATCCGCGCACGCGGGTCAACGATGGCCGCACCGACCGCAGCGGCAACTTCGTCTTCGGCACGATGAACGAGGCGCCCGAGCGGCGGCCGATCGGCAGCTTCTACCAGTACTCGGTGCGCCACGGCCTGCGCCGCCTCGCGCTGCCGGCGGTCGGCATCGCCAACAGCATCTGCTTCAGCCTCGACGGCCGCACCATGTACTTCTGCGACACCGTCAGCCAGTTGATCCAGCAATGCGACTACGAAGCCGAGAGCGCGCAAGTGGCCAACATCCGGCCGTTTGTGCGCGTGACCGACGCCCATGCCTGGCCCGACGGCGCCGTGATCGACGCCGAAGGCTGCCTGTGGAACGCGCAATGGGGCGGCGGCCGCGTGGTCCGCTATGCGCCGGATGGCAGCGTTATGCAGATGCTGCACGCGGCGGGTCCGCACACGAGTTGCCCTGCACTGGGTGGCGAGGACGGCCGCCAATTGGTGGTCACCACGGCCCAGCAGGAGATGAGCCGCGAGGCGCTGCTCGAGGCGCCGCTTTCCGGCAGCCTGTTCGGCACCACGCTGCCCACCGCGCTGGCCGTGCCCGATGCCTTGTTCGACGACGGCCCCGCGGCCGCCTGAGAAAGTTTTGGAGACAGACAAGATGATGATGATGATGAACAACACCAGAAGATCCCTGCTCGCAACGCTGACGGCTTCGCTGCTCGCCCTGAGCGGCGCGGTGCAAGCCGCCGAGCCCGTCAAGATCGGCTTCCTGGTCAAGCAGGCCGAGGAACCGTGGTTCCAGGATGAATGGCGTTTCGCCGAAGAGGCGGCCAAGGAAAAGGGCTTCACGCTCGTCAAGATCGGCATCCCGAACGGCGAAAAAATGATGTCCGCGATCGACAACCTGGCCGCGCAGAAGGTCCAGGGCTTCGTGATCTGCGCGCCCGATGTGAAGCTGGGCAAGGCGATCGAGCGGTCGGCCAAGCGGCATAACATGAAGGTGATGTCGGTGGACGATCGCCTGCTTGACGGCGCCGGCAAGCCCATCGAATCGATCCCGCACATGGGTATCTCCGGCTACGAGATCGGCAAGCAGGTGGGCCAGGCCCTGGCGGCCGAAATCAAGGCACGAGGCTGGAACATCGCAGAAGTCGGCGCCATGCGCATCGCCTTTGATCAGCTGCCCACGGCACGTGAACGCACGCAGGGTGCGCTGGACGCGCTGAAGGCCGCCGGCCTGCCCGCAGCGAATGCCGTCGACGCACCGCAGGCCAAGACCGATACGGAGAACGCCTTCAACGCCGCCAACATCGCCTTCACCAAGAACGCCAAGTTCAAGCGCTGGGTCGCTTTTGGCTTGAACGACGAAGCCGCGCTGGGCGCCGTGCGCGCCGGCGAAGGCCGCGGCTTCAAGCAGGACTCCATGCTGGCGGTCGGCATCGGCGGCAGCCAGACGGCGCTGAACGAATTCACCAAGCCCGCGCCCACAGCCTTCTTCGGAACCGTCTTCATCAGCGCCAAGCGTCATGGCTACGAGACCGCGCTGATGGTCTATCAATGGGTGACCGAGAACAAGGCGCCTCCCGCGGAGACCTTGACGGGTGGCACGTTGATGACCCGCAAAAACTACGCCGAAGTCCGCAAACAGATGGGTCTTTGATGTCGTCCGCATGGCTTCAATTTGAAGACGTCTCCAAGGTCTTCCCCGGCGTGAAGGCGCTGAACGGCGTGAGCTTTGAAGCGCACGCCGGCCAGGTGCACGGCCTGCTCGGCGAGAACGGTGCGGGCAAGAGCACGCTGCTGAAGATCCTCGGCGGCCAGTACCGGCCCGATGGCGGGCGCCTGCTGCTTGACGGCAAGGCCTGCGATTTTCATTCGGCCGGTGACGCGATTGCCGCGGGCATTGCGGTGATCCATCAAGAGCTGCAATACGTACCCGAGCTGACCGTGGCCGAGAACGTCTTGCTGGGCCGCTTGCCCACGCGCTTCGGCTTTGTCGATCACGCCGCCGCACGCAAGCTCGTCGCCGAAAAACTCGCCGCGATCGGCGTCGATCTGGACCCGGCGGCGCGCCTCTCGGAGCTGTCGATCGCGCAACGCCAGATGGTCGAGATCTGCAAGGCCGTGATGCAGGACGCCCGCGTCATCGCCTTCGACGAACCGACCAGCAGCCTCTCGCACCGCGAGAGCGAGATCCTGTTCCGCCTCGTGCATTCGCTGCGCGCCGAAGGTCGTGCGCTGATCTACATCTCGCACCGGCTTGAAGAGCTTTATGCGCTGTGCGATACCTGCACCATCTTCCGCGACGGTCGCAAAGTGGCCACGCATGCGGTGATGGCTGATGTGCCGCGCGAACGGCTGATTGCCGACATGGTGGGCCGCGAGCTGCATGACATTTATGACTACCGCGAACGCCCGGCCGGCCAAGAGCGCCTGCAAGTGCGCGGCCTGCGCAGTGCCGAGCTGCCGCATGAGCTCTCTTTCAGCGTGCGCGGCGGCGAGGTGCTCGGTTTCTTCGGGCTCGTCGGCGCGGGCCGCAGCGAGCTGATGCGCCTGCTCTACGGCGCCGACCGCCGCAGTGGCGGCGAGGTGCGGCTCGATGGCGTAACGGTCAGCTCAAGCGGACCGGCCGCAGCGATCGAGGCCGGCATCGTGCTGTGCCCCGAAGACCGCAAGGAGCAAGGCATCCTGGCGCAAAGCTCGGTGGCCGAGAACATCAACATCAGCTGCCGGCGCCACGGCCTGCTCGGCGGCATCTTCCTGCGCCATGCGCGCGAGGCCGCGCTGGCCGACGGCTTCATCCAGCGCCTGCGCATCAAGACGCCGAACCGCGAGCAGGAGATTCGCCTGCTCTCGGGCGGCAACCAGCAGAAGGTGATCCTCGCGCGCTGGCTGGCCGAGCCGGGCCTGAAGGTGCTGATCCTCGATGAGCCGACGCGTGGCATCGACGTCGGCGCCAAGAACGAGATCTACCGCCTGATCCACGAAGTGGCGATGAGCGGCTGCTGCGTGATCGTCGTCTCCAGCGAGCTGCCCGAAGTGCTGGGCATCGCCGACCGCCTGATCGTGATGCGCGAAGGCCGCATCAGCGGCGAGTTGCCGCGCGCCCAGGCCAGCGAGACCGAGGCGCTGCGCCTGGCTCTGCCTGACAGCGTCTCGGACAGCACGACAAGCGCCCCAACTGTGCATTGAACATGACCGTTACCACCCTCACTCCGAAGTCCTCCTCCGCCATGAAGTCATCGCACCGCAAACTGCTCAAGGACCACAGCATGACGCTGGGGTATGCAGCGCTCTTCGGGCTGCTCTCGTTCACGGTCGAGAACTTTTTCAGCGCCGCCAACATCGTCGGCCTGATGCTCTCCGTCGCGCAGATCGGCATGGTGGCCTGCACCATGATGCTGTGCCTGGCCTCGCGGGACTTTGACCTCTCGGTCGGCTCGATCATCGCCTTCTCGGGCGTGCTCGGCGCCATCATCCTGGAGCGCACCGGCAGCGTGGGCCTGGCCATCGGCGGCGGTCTTGCGGCGGGCGCCTTGATCGGTGCGGGCAATGGCGTGCTGATCGCGTACTTGCGCGTCAACGCGCTGATCGCCACGCTGGCCACGATGCTGATGGTGCGCGGCCTGGCCTTCATCGTCTCGCACGGCCAGGCGGTCGGCATTGCCGATGACAGCTTCATCAACTTCGGCGACGCTCAGGCGCTCGGCATCCCGCTGCCGGTGTGGGTCACAGCGGCCTGCTTCCTGGTGTTTGGCGTGCTGCTCAACCACACGGTGTTCGGCCGCAACACGCTGGCGATCGGCGGCAATCCGGAGGCCGCGCGGCTGGCCGGCGTGCGCGTCGAGCGGCTGCGTGTGTGGATCTTTTTGCTGCAAGGTTTGGTGACGGCGATGGCGGGCTTGATCCTGTCTTCGCGCATCACCAGCGGCCAGCCCAATTCGGCGCAGGGCTTTGAGCTCGACGTGATCTCGGCCTGCGTGCTGGGCGGCGTCTCGCTGCAAGGCGGCAAGGCGCGCATCTTCGGCGTGCTGATCGGCGTGCTGATCATGGGCACGGTCGAGAACGTGATGAACCTGCTCGATGTCGACGCGTTTTATCAATACCTGATGCGCGGCATCATCCTGCTGGCTGCGGTGCTGCTCGATCAATTGAAGACGCGGGGCGAACGCCGTGTTTAAGCGCATGGGCGCCCTGCTCGCGGCCTTGCTCGTCGCCGGCGCGGCTCAGGCGCAGACTTCCTTTCTCGCGGGTGGTGACATCTCCGCGCTGACCTGGATGGAGCGTGCCGGCGCGCACTACTCGGATCGCGAAGGCCATGTCGGCGATGTGATGCAGATCCTCAAGCGCTACGGCCACAACATCGTGCGCATCCGCCTCTACGACCACACCGGCACGGGCACTGGCGCCGATGGTTATTACTGGCCCGAAGGCTCGATGGACCTGCCCGATGTGCTGGCGCTCTCGCGCCGCGCCAAGGCGCAGGGCATGCAGATCGAGCTGACGCTGCATTACAGCGATTTCTGGACCAACTCGAAGACGCAGGACCTGCCGCACGCCTGGGCCAAGCAGCTGCGCAGCCAACCCGACGAGGCCGCGCGCATGGCGCGTCTCACGCAGCTGGTGGGCGAGCGCACGCGCGAGGTCATGCAGGCGATGGTCGACCAGGGCACGCCGCCCGAGTTCGTCTCGCTCGGCAATGAGATCGAGGGCGGCATGCTCTATCCGTATGGCCGCGCCACGCCGGCCAACTGGCCGCGCCTGGCCACGCTGCTCAAGGCCGGCTATGCGGCGGTCAAGGCCGTCAACCCATCAAGCCGCGTGATCCTGCATCTGGACGGCGGTGGCGACGAGGCCAAGTACCGCGACTGGTTCGACCATGCCCGCGCCAACGGCGTGCAATGGGACGTGATCGGCAGCTCCTACTACCCGTTCTGGACGCGCAAGAACGTGGCTCAATTGGCCACGTTTGCCACCGCTGTGACCACGCGTTATGACTGCGACCTGATGATCATGGAAGCGGGCTTCAACTTCGCGCCGAACCGCGCCGACGGCTGGCCCGGCCAGCTCAGCGACAACGGCCCCTACCCGGCCAGCATGAGCTCGCCGCAAGGCCAGCGTGATTTCATGGCCGAGCTGCTGGGCACCTTGAGCAAGACGCCGCGCGTGCTGGGCGTCCTCTACTGGGACCCGATCATGATCGATGCGCCCAATGTCGGCTGGGCCCTGCAGGAAGGCACGGCCAAGGCCGGCCCGAATGTGGTGAGCAACACCACGCTGTTTGATTTCAAGGGCCGGGCGCTGCCCGTGCTCGACATCTGGAAGGAGTACACCCGATGAGTGGCCAGCACGGAACAAGACTGCAGGGCAAGGTCGCTTTGGTGACCGGCTCGACGCTGGGCATCGGCAAGGCGATTGCGCGACGCTTCGTGGCCGAGGGTGCGAAGGTCGTCTTCAACAGCCATCGCGATGATGAAGCCGCCACCGCTTTGCGCGCCGAGCTGGGCGACGCTAACGCGCTGTTCGTGCAGGCTGATATCGCCGATGCTGAAGCCGTGAAGGCGATGGTGGCGCGCGGCGCCGAGCGCTTCGGCCCGGTCAATGTGCTGGTCAACAACGCCGGCATGGATGTCTTCACCGACCCGCTCGAAATGACGTCCGAGCAATGGCAACGCTGCCTCGGCGTCGATCTCGAAGGCGCATGGAACTGCTGCCGCGCCGTGCTGCCCGGCATGCTGGAAACCGGCGCCGGCAGCATCGTCAACATCGCCTCGGTGCACGGCCACAAGATCATCCCGGGCTGCTTCCCTTATCCCGTCGCCAAGCACGCCTTGATCGGCCTGACGCGCTCGCTCGGCATCGAGTACGCGGCGCGCGGCGTGCGCGTCAACTCGATCTCGCCGGGCCTGATCATGACCGAGCGCGTGCAGACCTGGCTCGACTCTGATCCCGCCGCCGCCAAGCGCCAGGTCGAACTGCTGCCTTGCAAGCGCGTAGGCCAGCCCGACGAGGTTGCCTACACTGCGCTCTTCCTGGCCAGCGACGAGGCGCGCTTCATCAACGCAAGCGACATCCTGATCGACGGCGGCCGCTCCCAGCTCTATCACGAGTAGTCCACACCCTCAATGTCCGACCCACGCGCCAACCGCTTCGTCCGCTCGCACCTGAAGATGCGGCACCTGGTGCTGCTGGTGGAGCTCGGTCGGCATGGCTCGATCCTGCATGCGGCGCAGGCCGCGCACCTCACGCAGCCGGCGGCCTCCAAGCTGCTCGGCGAGCTGGAGCATGCGCTGGGCGTGCCGCTGTTCGAGCGCCTGCCGCGCGGCGTGCAGGCAACGCGTTATGGCGAGGTGATGATCCGCCGTGCAGGCGCGGCGTTAGCAGAGCTGGACGCCGCGCATCAGGAAGTGATGGAGCTGCAATCGGGCCTGAGCGGCCGCGTGGCGATCGGCTCGGTGCTCACGCCTTCGACCGGCCTCCTGCCCGAGGCGATCCAGCGCCTCAAGAAGACCCATGCGCGCGTGCAGGTGGCGATCACGGTCGACACCAGCAAGGTGCTGATCCAGCGCCTGCGCGCCGGTGAGCTCGACCTCGTGATCGGTCGCGTGCTCGATGCCGATTCGGTGGACGAACTCTGCTTCGAGCCGATCACCGACGAGCCGCACAGCCTGATCGTGCGTGCGGGCCATCCCTTGCTGGCGCGCAGCAAGCTGCAACTGGCCGACCTCCAACGCGAAGCCTGGATCATGCCGCCGCCGGGCAGCATCCTGCGCGACCGTTTGACGGCGCTGTTCCTCTCAGCCGGTCTTGACCAGCCGATCGAAACCGTCGAGACCCTGGCGCTGCCCGTGGTGACCACGCTGCTGAGCCAGAGCGACCGCATCGTGGCCCTGCCCGAGGAGCTCGTGCAATCGCATCTCGATGCCGGCGTGCTGGCCGTGCTGCCCTTCGATCTGGGCCTGCGCATGGATGTCTACGGCATCGTCACGCGTCGGCAGCACCAGCTCTCACCCGGTGCCGAGGCGGCGTTGCAGACGCTGCGCGAAGTGGCGCGTGAGCGTTATGGGCAGCGTTACAAGCGGGCGGGTTGAGCCACCGCTTTGCGAGGCGGATGCCCGAGTGATGCGGCGGGCGCTTTGTTGATGGGTACATAGCCGTGGCAGACACCGCGTGATCCTGGTCGCCAACCGGAATAGGTGGGTTGTCGGAAAGCCGCCCATCGTCGCCAACCGTTCCTGTTTAGGTTTGTCCGACACCTGGCCGTCGCGCGAGACGGATCTTCGCACCACACGGGCCGAGGGCAGGCGTTGGACAAACGGTGGCAGGACCCCTGCGCCGAACACACCCCAACGTCTTCGGAGGGGCTACCGCGCGAGCGGTTTAGTGGCTAGCTCAGGCGGCCAGCGCAATCGGCTGGATCTCTTTGGCGATGGCTTTACCGTTCTCGATCTCTGCCACTCGCAACTCGTAGGCTGCCTGAAGGCTCAACCAGCCCTTGGCCTCGCTACCAAAGTAGCGCTCCAGGCGCAGGGCCGTATCAGCCGACACGCCGCGCTCGCCCTTGGTGATCTCGCTGAGGCGCGAGTAAGGCACATGCAGAGCCATGGCCACGGCACGCACGCTGACGCCCATGGGCTTGATGTAGTCCTCCAGCAGGACTTCACCTGGGTGGACAGGACGCATACCGTTCTTGAACATGATGCACTCCAATGCTGTTCAGGATTTGAATACCAGTCGGACCTGGGTCAGTGTGGGTCTTCGATGAGCACGTCATAGGGACCGCTATCACCCCACTTGAAGGTCAGCCGCCACTGGTCGTTGATTCGCACATGCCAGGCACCGTTGTATTCCTTTAGGTCATTCCCTGGCGGGGCCTTCATGAAACTCACCGAAGGCGCCGCGTCAAGCTGTGCCAGTTTGCGCTCGGCTACGCTCTTGATGTTGACGAACCGGCGACACCTGCCTGTGGTGAACAGATCCTCTGTGTCGGCGCAGGCGAACGACTGAATCGGCATGGAAGACATGTTACCCGTTAACCGGTTAACAGTCAATTCGGCAGAGATGAAGGCTTTGCGCTAGGACGTGCCAACGACGCGCGGTTGGCCCTGCACAGTGCACTGCCCGGAACCCGCCGTTCGCAAGCGGCAGGTCATGGCCGATCTGATACGGCCAACCCTTACCCCCGGAGAGAGGAGAGTCTCGGAGTCATTCAAGCTCCTGGACCGACGCCTCACGGGTCCATCGACAGCGTGAGGTCGGCCGCCGTGATGAGCATGCACAAGGACAAGCTCAGCCCGGCGGCCGACGCGGCGCGCGAGCGTTGCGGGCAGCGCTCCAGACAGGCGGCCAAGCTACCATGAGCCATGCCCCAACCCTCGATTGCTAACAAGACACTTGAGCGGCGCGACGTCACCGCCGCGATCTTCAAGGAAGAGATCCTGCCCGCCAACCGGCCGGTGATCCTGCGCGGGCTGGTCGACCACTGGCCCGTCGTGCAACACGGCAAGCGCTCGCCGCAGGCGACGTGCGACTACCTGCTCCAGCACTACCGAGGCACGCCCGTGCCCTTGTTGATCGGCGATCCGGCCAGCAAGCGCCACATCTTCTATCAGGACACGATGGCCGGCCTGAACTTCGAGCGCCGGCCGGCCTCGCTCGCCGACAGCCTGCGGCTGCTGCTGGCGCACGTGAACAACCCGGATGCGCCGGCGATCTATCTCGAATCGATGCCGCTGCCCGCCTGCCTGCCGGGCTTCGCCGAGGCGCATGCGATGCCACTGCTGGCTAACGACATCGTTCCTCGCATCTGGCTCGGCAATGCGGTCAAGGTGCAGACGCACTTCGACCTCTCGCGCAACCTCGCCTGCTGCGTCGCCGGCAAGCGCCGCTTCACGCTGTTCCCACCCGAACAACTGCCCAATCTCTACATCGGCCCGATCGACTTCACGCCCGGCGGCACGCCGCTGAGCATGGTGCCGCTGGACAACCCCGACCTGGAGCGCTTTCCGAAGTTTCAGCGGGCGCTCGAAGCCGCCGAAGTCGCGGACCTGGAGGTCGGCGATGCCCTCTATCTGCCCTATGCCTGGTGGCATCACGTCCAGTCGATGGAGGGTTTCAACATCCTGATCAACTACTGGTGGAACGAGACCGAGCGCCCGCCTGCCGCGCCGTACGACTCACTGCTGCACGCGGTGCTGGCGTTTCGTGATCTGCCGGCTGATGAGCGCAAGTTCTGGCAGGGGATGTTCGAGTACTTCGTGTTCGAGACGGGCGGGCCGTCGCTCGCGCATCTGGCGCCGGAGCATCGGGGGCATATGGGGCCGGCTTCGGGGGAGCGGGCGGCGGCGATCAAGGGGATTCTTGGGCGGGCGTTCGGGCGGGGTTGATTGGGCATCACCAGATGTCTTCGGGCACCCGGAAACCTGAGGACCGGATTCCGGTTCTGACCGCTAGATGCGGAACTGGTCCTCCCCGGCACTTCTCTTTGGCATGGTTCGAGCAGAGCCCTCACGGCATCGAACTCACCGCCTCCCCGTGCGGCAAATAAGCGCCGAAGATCTTCAACAGCGTGCCGTCCACGCGCATCGCCGAAATCGCCGCCTGGATGCGCTGAATATCGTCGTCACGGAGCTTGCCCTTGGCCATTGCAAACCCCGCCGAGTAGTTGTCACTCGGGAAGGCGTCGATCACGGTGACCTTGCCTTCGAGCTTGCTGTCTTCGAGGATGCGGCCCCACACGACCGGCTCTGAAAAGAACGCCGCGTTGCGGCCCTGGGCAACGAGGCGGGCTGCCGTGTTGGCGTCGGCATATTCGTCCACGCGGCCCTGTTGCCGCAGCGTGTTGATCCACTGGTCCCAATGTAGGCCGTGCTTGAAGCTCTTCACAACAGCGAGTCGCAACTGGCTCTGCGCAGTGAACTCCTGCAATGAATGAACCGCGCCGGGCACATCGTTGCGGATCAGCAGGCGGTTGCGGCCCTTCATGTAGATCACGTAGCGGGCGAAACGGTGCCGTTCCTCGGTCTCGATGGCCGAGACCGTCATGTCCAGGTCGCCCTGGGCCAGATCGGCCCAGGTGCGCACGCGCGAGTCCATGAAGGTCTGGAATTTGCAACCGGTGCGGCGGCCCACTTCCTCGACGATGTCGACGTCGATGCCGGCGGGCTTCTGCCCTTCGTGCTGAAAGGCCAGGGAGCCGTATTCATAGAGGGCCACACGGTACGGTCCGCACGGGGTTTGCTGTGCCCATGTCGGGACGCTGACCGCGGCACACCAGCCAGCGATCAGCCAAAACTTGACCTTGCCCATGCTCTCCAAACGCTGATTCTTTTGTCGAGCGCCAGTATCTGCTACTTCCGATGACGAACCGTTGAAGGAAGCCGTTATCTGTAGGCCCCCTCCTACCGATCTTGCCGGCATCGTCCTGTCAACGCGGAGCGGCTGTACGCAGAAGATCGGGGCTCGACACACCAAGAACAAAAGACCATGCCACCCACCGACCGAGACAACAAGAAGGACGAAGCACAACAAGACAAGGACGAGGCGCCGCGCTGGTCGCGTCGCAAGTGGTTGGGCACAGGCGTGGCACTGCCGCTGGCGACGGTGGCCACGGCCGGTTCGCTGACCGGCGAGATGCCTTGGCAGCAGGGCCAGGCGGCCATCCCGCCGGGCTTCAATGCCGATTCGAACGCCTCCTCCTCGCCTAACAGCTATGTCTATCTGACACCAGCGGAGGTGGCCTTCCTCGAAGCGGCCGTGGGCCGGTTGATTCCGAAGGACGATCTTGGTGCCGGCGCGATCGAAGCGGGCGTGCCCTATTTCATCGACCGGCAGCTGGCCGGCGACTTCGGCGCGGGTTCGCGCTGGTACATGCAGGGGCCGTGGAGCAAGGGCGAGTCGACGCAGGGTTTCCAGGCCCGCATGCCGCCGGCCGCCTATTACCGCGCGGCGATCCGCGAGATCGACGAGGCCGTGCAACATGAGGCCGGCAACATCTTCGCCAAGCTCACGCCGGCTGCGATGGACCAATGGCTGCACCGGCTGGAAGACGGCAAGCTCACCTTGCCGACGACCGATGCCAAGACTTTTTTCAACATGCTCTGGCAGAACACGCTCGAAGGTTTCTGGTCGGATCCGATCTACGGCGGCAACCGCGACATGGCCGGCTGGAAGCTGATCGGCTTCCCCGGCGCGCGCTATGACAACACGGCGTATGTGAGCAAGCACGGCGAGGCGTATCCGCTGCCGCCGGTCGGCCTCAAAGGCCGCGTCGAATGGATCGCCAAAGGTTGAATGCAATGGCCGCTCAAAAACTCCCCCCCGTCCAGGCCCTGCTGATCGGCTTCGGCTGGACCGGCGCGATCCTCGCGCAGGAACTGACCGAGGCCGGCATCGATGTGCTGGCCCTTGAGCGCGGCGGCTGGCGCGACACGCCGACCGATTTCGCGACCACCTTCGCGCAGGATGAATTGCGTTACTACTGGCGCAAGGAACTGTTCCAGCGCCCCTCGCACGAGACGCTGACGATTCGCAACAACGCCAACCAGACCGCACTGCCGATGCGCCAGCTCGGCTCCTTCCTGCCCGGCACGAATGTGGGCGGCGCCGGTGTGCACTGGAACGGCCAGACCTGGCGCTTCCTGCCGACTGACTTTCTCGCGCGCAGCCACAACCTCGAGCGCTACGGCAAGCAGGCCGTGCCGGACGACATGTCGATCCAGGATTGGGGCGTCACCTATGCCGATCTGGAGCCGCATTACGACCGCTTCGAATACCTGTGCGGCATCTCGGGCAAGGCCGGCAATCTGAACGGGCAGATCCAGGAGGGCGGCAACCCCTTCGAGGGTGCGCGTTCGCGCGAATATCCGAACCCGCCGATGGCGATGAGCTATCCGCCGACGCTGTTTGCCGAAGCCGCGCGCTCGCTCGGGCACAAGCCCTTCCCGCAACCCTCGGCCAATATGTCGCAGGCGTACACGAACCCACTCGGCGTGCAGCTCGGGCCGTGCACCTATTGCGGCTTCTGCGAGAAATTCGGCTGCGGCAATTACTCGAAGGCCACGGCGCAGACCACGATCCTGCCGGTGCTGATGCGCAAGCCGAACTTCACGCTGCGCACCGAATGCGAGGTCACGAAGATCAACCTCGACTCGAGCGGCAAGCGCGCGGTCAGCGTCACTTATGTGGACGCTGCCGGCCGCGAGTACGAGCAGCCGGCCGAGATGATCCTGCTCACGGCCTACATCCTGCATAACGTGCGATTGCTGCTGACGTCGGGCATCGGCAAGCCCTATGACCCGACGAGCGGCCAGGGCGTGATCGGCAAGAACTATGCGTACCAGATCACCTCGTCAGTCAATGTGTTCTACGAGGACAAACTGCTGAACCCCTTCATCGGCGCCGGCGCGCACGGCATGCTGATCGACGAGTTCAACGGTGACAACTTCGACCACGCGGGCCTGGGCTTCATCGGCGGCGGCTTCCTCGGCATCGTGCAAACGGGCGCGCGGCCGATCGAATCGCATGCCACGCCCGAAGGCACGCCGACCTGGGGCGCGGGCTGGAAGCGCGCGATCGCGAAGAACTACCTGCGCTCGACCAGCATCTCCACGCACGGCGCGGTGATGAGCTATCGCGGCAACTATCTTGACCTCGATCCGACCTACCGCGATGTCTACGGCCGGCCGCTGATGCGCATGACCTTTGACTACACCGACAACGAGCACCGCATGTCGGACTACCTGACCGACCGCGCCGCCGAGGTGGCGCGCGCGATGAACGCTCGCGAGATCAAGATCAACCGCCGCAAGGGCAGCTGGGACGTGGTGCCCTACCAGACCACACACAACACCGGCGGCGCGATCATGGGCACCGATCCGGGCACGAGCGCAGTCAACAGCTATCTGCAGAGCTGGGACGTCTCGAACCTGTTCGTGATCGGCGCAAGCGCCTTCCCGCAGAACCCCGGCTACAACCCGACGGGCACGGTGGCCGCGCTGGCGTATCGCGCGGCTGAAGCCATCACCTCGCGCTACGTCAAGGCGCCAGGGTCTTTGGTCTGATCGACATGGGAGGCTTGTGATGCGCACTGTCTTCATGATCACGACCGCGGCCCTCGGCATCGGGCTCGCGGCTGTCGGGCTCGGGCAGGCCGAGGGACAGCCGGCATCTGCGGCAAGCGCCGCGCTTGCACCCGGCCCCGCTGCATCGGCGCCGCAGACTGTCAACGCCGCCGCGCAGATCGACCGCGGCCGCTACCTGACCACGCTCGGCGATTGCATTGCCTGCCACACGCCTGCGGGCGCGACGCCATTCACCGGCGGCCGGGCGCTCGCCACGCCCTTCGGCACGGTGCTCTCGGCCAACCTGACGCCCGACAACGCAACCGGCATCGGCCGCTACACGACGGACACTTTCTATCGCGCGCTGCACGAAGGTTTGGACCATGAAGGCAGGCATCTCTACCCGGCCTTCCCGTACACGAATTACGCCAAGGTCACGCGCGAAGATTCAGACGCGATGCTGGCCTATCTGCATTCGCTGAAGCCCGTCAGCCATGCGGTCGAGCGCAACCAGCTGCACTTCCCGTTCAGCATCCGCGGCCTGATGTCGGTGTGGAACTGGATGTATTTCAAGCAGCGCGATCCGTTCACGCCCAACGCCTCCAAGACCGCCGAATGGAACCGCGGTGCCTACCTTGTGGAGGGCCTCGGCCATTGCCAGGCCTGCCACACGCCGCGCAACTTCATGGGCGCGGCCAAGCATGACGAAGCCTTCCACGGCGGCGCCTTCGACACCTGGTTTGCGCCCGACATCACGCCCAACGCGCGGATCGGCATCGGCGGCTGGCAGAAGCAGGATCTGATCGACTTCCTGCGCACCGGCTTGAATGCCCACAGCGCCGCCTCGGGCGAGATGGGCGAGGCCGTCGGCTATTCAACCTCGCAGATGGACGACGCGGACCTCTCCGCCATCGCCACCTATCTGGGCGATCTGCCGGCTTCGCCAATGCCGTCAATCACCCCCGTCACCGATTCACAGATCAGCCAGGGCCGTGCGATCTGGCAGGATGCCTGCGCCGCCTGTCACCGAGAGGAAGCCGTCGGCGTACCGCGTTACTTCCCGCCCCTGAAGGGTGACGCCAATTTGCAGCAGAGCGACCCGACGACGGTGATCCACTACATCCTCGCCGGTGCGCGGCACACGCCCACCACCAAGGCGCCGACGCCGCTGTCGATGCCCTCCTTCGCCTGGAAGCTCGACGATGCGCAGATCGCCGCCGTGGCCACCTATGCGCGCAACAGCTGGGGCAATGCCGCGCCGGCCGTGCGCTCCAGCCAGGTGGCCGATCTGCGCAAGAAGCTGATCGTTGCCGGGCAGGATGTGAAGGTCACCGCGACACCGCACGATCTCACGCATCCGGGGCCGCTGACGCTGGCGCCGGCCGAAACGGACAGCCGCGAGAACGGCACGCTGCACGCGGGCAATGCCGCGCCGCATTGAAGGCAGCGTAACCTTCACTTCCGTTTATCGATAACGCGCGTCACTCTCGGCCGCTGAAACGCATACAGAGTTTCCGGAACGCAGAGGACGCAAAGGGACGCAGAGCCCGCCGAGCCCGCACAGAAGTCTTGGCTCCAAGCTTTGCGATCTCTGCGCTTGCTCTGCGCCCTCTGCGTTCCGGATGTTGTGTTTCACTTCAGCGCAGGCAGCTCCGGGGCATTCAAGCCCTCGAAGGGATCAGCCCAGGCGGGCAAGGCCATCAGGCGGCGGTTCCACGCTTCGACGGCCGGATAGTCGCTGAGCGGCAGGCCCGCCACATCGTTATAAGGCAGGAAGACCGCCATGCGGAAATCGGCATAGCTGATGCCGCTTGGCAGCAGCCAGTCGCGCCCGCGCAACTGGTCTTCGAGGATGGCGGCGCTGTGATGAAAAGCGGCCAGTCCGTCGGCCACGACCGCGTCATTGATCGGCCCCAGTTGGTAGCGTTGCTTGGTACCGAGCTCGAAGTGCACCATGTCGCAAGCCCGCATGAAGTTGTCGCGCGACCAGCTGATCCAGCGGATCATGTCGGGCAGCTCAGGCCCGCTGCGCCAGAAGTCGGAACCGGTCATCTGCGAGAGCCGGCAGGCGATGGCGTCAGCTTCCCACAGCGAGCTGTCGCCCTCGCACAGGATCGGGATGCGCAGCGTGGGGTTCAGCGGCCGGAACTTCTCGGCCTGGCCCGGCGCCAGCGGCGCGGCCCATTCATAGGTGACCGGCGCGGCCAGATAGCGGGCAGCGGCCACGGCCAGGCGCGGGTTCGGATTGCGCGAGTAGTAAAGCGTGCAGCTCATTTGAATCAGGTCCCCGGAGTGCTTGTTGCATAACGTCGTTACACAGCGGCGAGTATCGGCAACCTGGGCGAGGCGTTCAATGCATGACTTTCCCGGCCGGGCGGAGCAGAATCCTTGCGTGCCCCTCCTGACGATCCAGACAAGAAGAAGTTTGCGAGCCCGGTCATGCGCTGCCGGGGTGCTGATCTTTTTGCTGGCCGCCCAGGTCCGGGCCCAGGCCCAGGCCCAGGCACCGGCTCAGCAGAGCCTCGAGATCGCCGCGCCCGAGAACGCTGCCATCGTGCCGGTGGCGCTGACCGTCCTGCAGCAGGCCTACGCCAAGCTTGGCGTGAGCGTGAAGATCCGTTCCCTGCCCTTGCGCCGAGGCGTGCAGTTAGCGGACGCCGGTGAACTCGACGGCGATCTGATGCACAGCCTGCCCTCGCTGAAGGAGTGGGCGCAACTGGTGGTCGTCAAGGTGCCGGTGGCCCGGGCGGTGTTTTCGGCCTACAAGCAGGGGCCCGACTGCCCGGCGAGCGTGAAGATCAGCGAACTCTCGGCGGCCCGCGTGGCCTATATGAGAGGCACGCGCTCGATCGAGGATGCCCTGCCCGCCAAGGCGCTGCGGGCGGCCAACAACAACCTCGATGCGCTCCTGCATGTGCAGCGCGGCGTGACCGACTACGCCGTGGCCGGTCAGCTGGAGACCGACGCCCTGATCATCAAATACAAGCTGCACGACATCTGCAAAGTGGCCGAGCCGGTCCTCGTCTCGGAGCTCTATCACTCGCTGAACAAGCGCCATGAACAGCTCGCCGATCGTGTGGAACACGTGCTGCAGGAGATGCAGGAGCGCGGCGAGATCAAGCAGATCTGGGCCGCCGAAGCGCGGCGCGCGCAGAAGTCGGTGATCAGCCTGCCTTGATGCTCAAGGAAGAAATAATCGCCTTGGGTGAATCCAAACGCCCTGCCGCACTGCTCCAAGGAAGCATCATCTGCTGAAAAATCAAGGAGCGCCCATGTCCACCTTCCTCGGCACCGACTTCCCGCCCGGCCTGCTGATCCCGATCCTGGCGCTGGCTATCCCGATCGTGGCGGTCGTGACCAACGCGCTGAGCAAGGTCGCCCGCGATCGCGAACGCCACGAGACGATCCGCGAACTGGCGCGCGCCGGCCAGCCGATACCGCCCGAGCTGCTGGCCGACCCGACCGAGAATGACTGGCCCAACAGCAGCCGGCGCGAGCCGTCGAGCTTCACCGGTCCGCAGCGCGTGCTGATTCCTGCCGTGATCAACCTCGCCGTCGGTGTCGGCCTGTGCGGCATGTTTTATTTCATGATGCCGGGCAGTTGGCTCTGGTCCATCGGCCTGATCCCGGGCTGCCTGGGGCTCGGGCTGCTGATGATCTATTTCATCCAGCAGAAGCACCTGGACAGGCAGTCGGCCTCGAACACACCCGGCCAGTGAGCAACGAGGAAGAGGCCCGCCAGATCGCGCGCGCCGCGGCCGGCGACCGCAACGCCTTTGCCGGGCTTGTGAGAACCCACCAGGGCTATCTGCGCAAGTTGCTTGGCCGCGTGTGCCGGGGCGATCAGGCGCGGGCCGACGATCTGGCCCAGGAAACCTTTGTGCGCGCCTGGAAGGCCTTGCCTGGCTTCCGCGGCGAGGCGCGCTTTCGCACCTGGCTCACGCGACTGGCTTTCTCGGCCCTGGCCGCCGAACGGGCGCCGCCACCGGGCCAGGATCTGAGCGACGAAGAGCTGGCCGCCGCCGGCGCGATCAGCGACTTTGCGCCCGAAGCCGACTGGCGGCTCGACCTCGACCGTGCCATGAACAGCTTGAAGGAGGCCGAGCGCCAGGCGCTGCTGCTGTGCTTCGGCGCCGAACTCAGCCATGCCGAAGCGGCCCAGGTGCTGGGCTGGCCCCTTGGTACCCTCAAGACGCAAGTGCTGCGAGCGCGCGCAAAATTGCGCGAGCAGCTCAAGGCATGGGAGCCTCAAACATGAAGACAACGCGCGATTCGGAAATGGATGACCTGCTGAGCCAGGTCCTGCGGGAGGGCTCGGAGCCTGCCGATGCCGGCTTCAGCCTGCGTGTGATGGCCGCGCTGCCCGCCCAAAAATCCCCTCGGCCCGACGCCCTGACCCGCCAGCTGTTCCGCCTGGCCCGCGCCGTGCAATGGTCGGCCCTGATCGTGGCTGCGATCGTCATGACGGCGCTCCAGGTGTTCACCGCGCATGAACCCGGCAGCCCGGGCTTCCCCGCCTCTATGGCCCTGATCGCGCTGGTGGTGTTCTGGTCGTTGCCGACGCGCTGGACCCGGCTCTGAGCCGCGTCGGAGCCGATCTTCCTGAGCGGATACGGCGGTGATCCCGGCAGCGCGTCGCTGCCAATCGCGCTTCGGCGCCCCACTCCTGCAGTTCGTCGCTCCTCGCTGGTGAAGCCTCGGCCGATCGCCGAAAGTTCACTCATCGACACAGCCAACACCCCCAGGAGCCCATCATGAACATCACCGCCCAAGCCCTCGTTTTCGCCGTCGCCGCTGTTGCCACTGCTGCTGCCATCGGCACCGGTCTGGGTGACTTCAGCGCCCAGCCTGCAGAAGGCACCGAGATCGTGAAGCTGGAGCGCGTGGTCGTGGTGGGCAAGCGGGCTGACACCGCTGTTGCCTCGGCGCAGATCGTGCAGTTGCCGCGCGTCGTGGTCACCGGCCGTCGCGTTGCAGAACCCGACGTACAAGTCGCATCAAGCCTCTGAACCTTGCGGCTGTGTGAAAAGGCCCGCCGGTCTTCGGACCGGCGGGCCTTGTTGTTTCCGGCTCCTGATCAGTAGAACCCGACGCGGCGGCTGTAGCGTTCGGCCCGCTCCTCGTCGTACTGTTGCGCATCGAACTGCTCGCCCTGGATGGCGCGGTGGATCTGCCCGCCGGTGGGCATCAAGGCCGGGTCGATGAAGCGCTGGGCATCCCACAGGTGTGAGCGCAGAAAGGCCTTTGAGCACTGCGTGTACGCCTCGTCGATATCGACCAGCAAGCCCAGCAGCGGCGTCTTGCCCTCGACGGCACTGGGCGCGAGCAGCTCCGCATCCGTGGTGATCGTGGCGCGGCCGTTGACGCGGAAGGTGTCGGTCACACCCGGCACCACGAAGAGTAGGCCGATATGCGGGTTCGCGACGATGTTGCGCAGCGAATCGGCCAGGCGGTTGCCGGGGCGTTCGGGCATCAGCAGGGTGCGTTCATCCAGTATCCGCACAAAACCGGCCGGATCGCCGCGCGGGCTCAGGTCGCAGTTGCCGGCAGGGTCGCTGGTGGCCACGCAGACAAAAGGCGAGCGCTCGATGAACTGGCGCGTCATGGCATTGAGCCGGTTGCTGATCTTGGCGCAGGTCAGCTCGGCCGGCGCGCCGATCAGCGCACGGAGCTCGGCTTCGCTGCAGATGATCTTGGACGTTAGGCGGTGAGGTGCTGCGGCGCTCATGGGCTTGTCTCTGCGGGTGGTGAGCCACCATTGTGCAGCCGCTGATCGGCGCTACTGATCCCGGCCGTTGATCGCCGCAAACCGCGCTTCACCGCTCCGCTCCTGCAGTTCATCGCTATGCGCTGGTGGAGCGCGGGCCGATCGCCGAAAGTTCACTCATCGACACAGCCAAACACCCCAAGGAGCCCATCATGAACATCACCGCCCAAGCCCTCGTTTTCGCCGTTGCTTCCGTTGCCACCGCCGCTGCCATCGGCACCGGCCTCGGCGACTTCAGCGCCCAGCCTGCACAAGGCACCGAGATCGTGAAGCTGGAGCGCGTGGTCGTGGTGGGCAAGCGGGCTGATGCCTCCGAGGCCTCGATGCAGATCGTGCAACTGCCCCGCGTCGTGGTCACCGGCCATCGCGTTGCAGAACCCGACGTGCAAGTCGCTTCAAGTCTCTGAACGTTGCGGCTGCGTGTCTGTGAGTCAGGCCCGCCGGTCTTCGGACCGGCGGGCCTTGTTGTTTGTGCGCCCGGTTTGATGTCGACGCAAGCGCTCTGCCCACAAGGCTGCGGGATACCCCCGCGAACCAGGCGCTGCCACCGGCGGTGCCTCGCGCGAGGATGGCCGCGTCAGCGAGGAGCAGTAGACATGAGGGCAGTTTCAGCAGCGAACGATGAGTGCATTCGGGGCTCATACGTGTGGGAACCGGACGACGATTACATGGGCTTCAAGGTGCCCGACGGGCATGTCGGCCCGGTCGTGCTTTCGGAAACCGGGCGGACCGTCTGGTGGACCGGCCGCGTCGCGATCGGCTTGCGCTACCGGGCACCGGATCGCAGCTTGTGCCACGGCCAATCGGCACTTTGGATTCAGAGCTTGCTGATTGATTGATTGATTGACGGACAGACAGACTGACTGACTGACTGAGTATGCGCAGCGCCATCGTGGCGCGCGTTTTTTCATCGACCGCCAACGGCGGTTCGTCGGCTCGCTCCCAGCTTCGTCGGGCATCGGCTGATCGGCTCCTCACGGTTGCGTAACTTGGCGCCACCGTCAACCCCGGGAGCCCGTCATGCAAAAAACCTTTGCCCTTGCCACCCTCACCGCGCTGGCGCTGGCGCTGTGCGCCACGCCCACCTTCGCTGATGCCGCCGTCTGCCCGCAGCTGGCACAGGACCTGCCCGAGCTGCTGGCCAGCGCGATGCCGGGCGTCGGCCCGGACGGCGAGGTACGGGCCAGTTTCGATGTCGATGCGCGGGGTGTCGTGCGCTCGATTTCGCTCGAGGGCACACGCCGCTACCAGAGCCGCGTGCGCACGGCGCTCGAATCATTGGAATGCACCGGTGGCACGCCGCAGCGATACGTCCTTAAGATCCGCTTCGCGGCTCCAACGCCTTCCATGACACGAGCCTCGGCCGCCACCAGCACCGACAGCAAACCCCGCTGATTCCCGCCGCCTCTCCTCTTCATGCAATTCACCGTCTCCCTGCCCTTCGCCACTCGCGCCGATCGCCGCGAAGCGCTGATCGCTGCGGGCCTGAGCCTGATGCTGGCAGCGGGCATGCAGGCGCCCCGCATCCTGGGCTGCAATTTCGGCGACGAGGACGGCTCCTGCCGGTGGAACTCGCCCAGCACGCTGTCCCTGTGGCTGGGTACGGCGATGTGGATCTGGTCGCTGTGGCTGGCCGCCAGCATCAGCCATGCCTGGCTGCCCCAGGCGGGCGACCAGCGACCGCTCGCGCTGGGCCTGCAGATCCTCGCGCTGGGCTTGCTCTGCCCCGCGCTTGGCCGTCTGTTCGCCCACACGCATGCGCCGCTGGTGGCGCGCAGCCTCTATGACCTGCAAGTGCAGTTCAGCTATGCAGCAGTCGCCTGCCTCAGCGTCGAATTCCGGCAGCGGCGGCGCCGCGGTGACGCGGATGCTGAGTCGCTGCAACTCGACGCCTCGGCCCTGGCGCGTCGGCTGGATGAAGCCCGCACCGCGCTCCTGCAAGCCCAGGTCGAGCCTCATTTCCTCTTCAACACACTGGCCCATCTGCGCCGCCTCGCCCAGACCGACACGCAAGCCGCACGCGCGATGCTGTCGGAGCTGCGCATCTACCTGGCCGCGGCGCTGCCCGAGCTGCGGCAGAGCGAGACCTCGCTGGGCCGCGAGATCGAGCTCGTGCGCGCCTTCCTCGCCTTGCACCAACGCCGCATCGGATCGGACCGGCTTCAGCTCAGCTTCGAGATCGCGCCGGGTCTGGATGAGGCCGTCGTGCCGTCGACCTGCCTGCTGACGCTGGCCGAGAACGCGGTCAAGCATGGCATCGCGCCGCAGGTGGAAGGCGGCGCGATCCGCGTGCTGGCCGTCCCCGATCCGGAGCAGCCCAACATGCTGAGATTGGAAGTGGCCGACACCGGCGCCGGCATGGCCAAGACCAGCGGCGGCGGCACGGGCCTCGTGACGCTGCGCGCGCGGCTCGCAGCCCTGCACGGCACCGAGGCGCGCTTGAGCCTGCACCTGAACGAGCCGCAGGGCCTGATCGCGCGGGTGCAATTGCCGTGGCGTTGAAGACCGCCCCTATCGGCCCCGCCGATCTGGTCTGGATGGTGCTGGTCGGCCTGGCCACGCTGTTCGCCAACGGCACGCCCTTGAGCAACCACCTCGAGGGCGGCATGTTCCACACCGTGGCCTATAACGTGCTGCAGTTCGGCGTGCCGGCCGTGCTGCTGGTGCGCGTGGCCGATGCGCTGGTGGATGCCCGCAAGCTGCCGCCGTGGATCGCCTACCCGGCGGTTGTCATTGCAACCATCACGTCAGGCGTGTGGGTGATTGCCCCCGCGCTCTATCCGGTGCTGGGCAAGGTCGATTGGTGGAACAGCAGCGAGGACTTCCGTTTGGCCGGCAGCAGCCTGGTCTGGCATGCGCTCGGCATGACGGTCTACGTGCAGTTGCGCTCGTCACGGCGCGCGCAGGCGCGTCTCAAGGCTTTGCAGGATGCGGCCGCCGAAAGGCAGCGCCAGCTGGCTGCCGCGCAACTGCTGGCCTTGCAGGCGCGCGTCGATCCCGCCCTGCTTTCGGACCGGCTGGCGCTGATCGACGCTGAACTGCTGGAGCAGCCGCAGCGGGCCTTGGCGCGTCTCGCGGCCTTGATCAACCTGCTGCGCGCCTTGCAGCCGCATATCGAAACCGAAGTCTCCACGCTGGCGCGCGAGCTGGTCGCGCTGCGCGCGTACGCGGCCCTGGTCAGCGCCGATGCGCAGCACACCGAGCGGCTGCATTTCGCAGGCCTGAGCGAGCCGCAGGACTGGCCCTTCGCGCCGATGGTCTTGCTGCCGCTGGTGCGCCCGCTGCTCGATGAGGGCACGACCCTCTGGAGCCTGTCCTTGAAGGTCGAGGCGCGAAGCGCCGAGCTGCGCCTGCAAGGCCTCGGCCCTGACCCTCAAAGTGTGCGGCATGCTGCGGAGCTGGTGCCGCTGGCCGAACTGGCGCAGCGCCTGCGCGCCGTGCATGGCGAGCAGCAGGCCTCGCTCGAATTGATCGAGCAGGAATTGCCCTTGTTCAAACTCCGCTGGCCTCTGCCCACGTAACCCACGTAACCCCCATGACTCGCATCCTCATCGCCGAAGACGAAGCCCTGCTCGCCGCCGAGATCCGTGAGGAGCTGCTGCGCCAGTGGCCCGAGGCGCAGATCGTGGGCATGGCACGCGACGGACATGAGGCGCTGCGGCTGGTGGAGCAATTACAGCCCGAGGTCTGTTTTCTGGACGTGCAGATGCCGGGGCTCTCGGGCCTCGACGTGGCGCAGCTGATCGGCCGGCGCGCCCAGGTCGTGTTCATCACCGCGCATGAGCGTTATGCGGTGCAGGCTTTTGACGAAGGCGCGGTCGGCTACCTGCTCAAGCCGCTGGACCCGGCTCGCATGGCGCGCACGCTGGTGCGCTTGAAGGAGCGACTGACACAGCCGCCGCCTGACCTCGCAGGTCTTGCCGGCTTGACGAGCCTGGTGGCCGGCGTCGAGCCGCTGCGCTGGATCACAGTCCAGCTGGGGCGCGAGCTGCAGCTGATCGCGGTGGACGAGGTGGTGTATTTCCGCGCCGACAACAAGTACGTGGTCGTCGTCACCGCAGACAACGAAGCGCTGATCTCGATGCCGCTGAAGGAGCTCGTGCAGCGCGTCGACGGCGAGCATTTCTGGCAGGTGCACCGCTCCACCATCGTCAACGCGCATGCGATCAAGTCGGTCAGCCGGGCCTTGAGCGGCAAGCTCAGCATCGCGCTCAAGAGCCGGCCCGAGACGCTCGAGGTCAGCCCGAGCTATGCGTATCGATTCAAGCAGCTCTGAGCTTGAAGGCGATCACGGCTCCCGCGCACTGATCTCTCGAATCAGGTCGATGAACGCGCGCAATCCTGCAGGCACGTGGCGGCCTGCCGGATAGTAGAGCGCCAGCCCCGGGTAGGCTGGCGTCCAGTCTTCGAGCACGCGCACCAGCCGCCCGGCCTCGATATCCTCTGACACATACCACTGTGCGACCTGCGCCAGACCCAGGCCGGAACGAGCGGCGTCGATCATGAGCGCCGGCGCGTCGACCACGAGGCGCCCGGGCACATCGACGTTCAGGGGCTCGCCGCGCTTGGCGAATTCCCACCGCGAGAGCGCGCCGTTGGGCAGCCGCGCCCGGATGCACTCGTGCCCGGCCAGATCTGCCGGCGACTTCGGCTTGCGATGCTGCGAGAAATAGCCGGGCGTACCGACCACGGCCATGCGCATGTCGCGGCCGATCGGCACTCTCACCATGTCGCGCGGCACCAGTTCACTGGGGCGCAAGCCCGCGTCGAAACCATCGGCCACGATGTCGATCAGGCGCCCCTCGGTCACGATATCCAGGCTCATGTCCGGATAGCGGTTCAGGAATTCGGGGACGAGCGGCGCAAACACCATGCGCGCGGCACCTAACGCAGCATTGAGGCGGAGTGTCCCCGCCGGCCTCAGGCGCCGGCTGGTGGCCGTCTCCATCGCGCCGCGGATCTCCGACATCGCCGGCAGGATGCGCGCCGTGAACTGCTCGCCGGCTTCCGTGAGCGAGACGCTGCGGGTGGTGCGATGAAAAAGCCGCACACCCAGGCGCTGCTCCAACCCGGCCACGGCATTGCTCAAGCCCGTCGTCGACATGCCGAGTTCGACGGCGGCGGGACGGAAGCCCTGATGCCTGGCCACCGCCAGCACGGCCTCAAGTTCGACGAGACCCGATTTATGCATTGTCCCGATTTTCGTGACGTCTCATAAGCATCTGTTCATCTTATCAAATCAATCCTCAACTCCTAAATTGGAACTGTGTCCTTCATCCCTTCAGTCCCATCAGGAGTCCCCATGCGAACCATCAACCAGCTCTATATCGACGGCGCCTTCGTCGAACCGCACGGCACCGAACGCCTCGAACTCGTCAACCCGACCACCGAAGACATCCTCGGCCACGTCGTGCTGGCCGACCGGGAAGACGCCCTGCGTGCCGTGGCGGCGGCAAAGAGAGCCCTGCCGTCTTTCTCGCAAACGAGCAAGGCCGAACGCGTCGACATGCTCAAGCGCCTGCATGCTGCGGTGCTGTCGCGAAAGGATGCGCTGCGCGATGCGACTGTCGAGGAATACGGCGGCCCGCTGTCACGTTCGAGCTGGGTGTCGCAGTACGCGGCCCAGTCCTTCCTCGACGCCGCCACGGTTCTTGAGACCTATGAGTTCGAGCAGCGCGCGGGCCGGTCGACGGTGGTGATGGAGCCTGTCGGTGTCGCCTTGCTGATCACGCCCTGGAACAGCAACGCGGGCTCGATCTGCAGCAAGCTGGCCATGGCGATCGCGGCGGGCTGCACGACGGTCATCAAGCCCAGCGAGCTGAGCGCCATCCAGACCCAGATCCTGGCCGAAGCCCTGCACGAGGCCGGCCTGCCTCCCGGCGTGATCAACATCCTCAACGGACGCGGCGACGTCATCGGCGCCGAACTCAGCACCCACCGCGACATTGCCCGGATCTCATTCACCGGATCGGGCGGCACCGGCAAAGCCATCGCCCGGCTGGCGATGGACACGATGAAGCGCGTCACGCTGGGCCTCGGCGGCAAGTCGCCGTCCCTCATCCTGGATGACGCTGATCTTGCGACAGCCCTCCCCGCGGCACTCACGGCAGCGTTCCAGAACAGCGGCCAGGCGTGCATCGCGGGCTCGCGCTTGCTGGTTCCACGGGCGCAGCTTGCGCAGGTCACGGCGCGGATCAAGACCCTCGTGGAACAGCTGAAAGTGGGCGACCCCGCCGACCCCGAAACGGTCGTCGGCCCGATGGCCAATCGCAGCCACTTCGAGCGCGTGCAAAGCTACATCCGCAGAGGGATCGAAGAAGGCGCGACCGTTCTCGTCGGCGGGCCCGGCCGCCCCGACGATCTGAGTCGCGGTTTCTTCGTGCGGCCCACCGTGTTTGTTGATGTTCGCAACGACATGACGATCGCGCAGGAAGAGATCTTCGGTCCCGTGCTGAGCATCGTCGCCTATGACAGCGAAGACGAGGCCGTCTCGATCGCCAACGATTCGATGTTCGGCTTGCATGCCTACGTGTTTTCTTCGAATCCGGCGCGCGCCCAAGCCGTGGCGCGCCGATTGCAAGCGGGCCGTGTGGCCATCAACGCCATGCAACACGATCCGCTGGCTCCATTCGGCGGCTACAAGCAATCGGGCATCGGTCGCGAGTTCGGCGTGCAGGGCCTGGAATCGTTCCTTGAAGCCAAGACCATCATGGCGCCCGTTCACGGTGTATCGTCGGCGGCATCACCCTCATCAGGCGAATGAATTTCGTGGCCACACTGCAACCCGCACCCTATCCGATCGGCACCCCAGGCACGCCCTGGGGCGACGCTGAGAAATCCGCCTGGCTCGCGCAGCAGCACGTGCAACGCAGCTACGACGAAGAAGTCGTCGCGCGCCTCAAGGCCGCTCTGCCCGCATCGGCCGAGTTGCTCCAGTACGGCACGCTCGACTACACGCGCCTCGGCCTCGGCAGCTACCCGCTCCACGCCGTTCGCAGCCGGGAGTGGAACCCCGATCGCCCGACGGTGCTCGTGACCGGCGGCGTGCACGGTTATGAAACCAGCGGCGTGCAAGGCGCACTGCAATGGATCGCACACGAGTTCGATCGCCATGCACAGACCGTCAACCTGCTCGTGCTGCCCTGCATCAGCCCCTGGGGCTACGAGACCGTCAACCGCTGGAACCCCGACGCGCTGGACCCTAACCGTCAATTCAAGCAGGACAGCCCGGCCGCTGAAGCAGCGCTCGCCATGACCTGCGTGGCCGCGAACTGCACCCACGTCGACTTGCACGTGGACCTGCACGAGACCACCGACACCGACAACAGCGAGTTCGGCCCCGCCAAGGCCGCGCGCGACGGCAAGCCCTTCGACTGGCACGCCATTCCCGACGGCTTCTACCTGGTGGCGGACACCGAACGGCCCGTGCCCGAATTCCAGCGCGTGCTGATCGATGCGGTGCGCCGCGTGACCCATATCGCCGAGGCCGACGAACACGGCTGCATCATCGGCACGCCGCTGCAGCAGCCGGGCGTCATCAACTACGCCAAGCGCTCGCTCGGCCTGTGCGGCGGCATGACGGCCGCGCGCTTCGTGACGACGACCGAGGTCTACCCCGACAGCCCGACAGCGAGCCCGGCCGAGTGCAATGCGGCGCAGGGCGCGACGATCGATGCGGCGATCGGGTTTGTGCTGCGCGCTTGAGGCTCATGAGGTTGATGCTGCGCCGGCAAACACGTCCTTGAGCAGCACCAGCGAATTGCGCACATTGGGGCCGCCGGCATAGAAGGTCAGCTGCAGCACCGTCTCCACGATCTGCTCACGGGTGGCGCCCACCTTCAGCGCCGCCTCGGCATGCGCGCGCAGCTGGGGCGCGGCGTTGCCCGTCGTGACGCAGGAAGCGATGAGCACCAGCTCGCGCGTCACCAGGTCGAGGCCGGGCCGATCCATGATGCCGCCGATCGCCCAGTCAATCGTCATGTCGGCAAACGCGGGGCAGATCTCCTGCATCTCGGCCACCATCGCAGCGCCGGCATGGCCGCCGTGCAGTTGTTCGAGCAGTTCGAGGCCGCGGCGGCGCAGCGGCGTGGTTTGTTGGGATGTCATCACAGCTTCCTTTCGTTGATGGGTCTGTCAGCTGACTCCTGGCGTTAGCGCCTTGAAGAGCCGAGCCTTGCCGCCAGTTTCTCCATCGCCCGCAGGTTGATAAAGTGCCGTCTGGTTTATTGATTAGCAACTGAGAGTCATCAATCAATGCTGGATCGGTTTGTGAGCATGGCGGTTTTCATCCACGCGGCGGACAAGCGCAGCTTCACCGCCGCGGCCGAAGCTTTCGACATCTCGGCCACGATGGTCGGCAAGCACGTCCGCTCGCTCGAAGATCGGGTCGGCGCGCGGCTCTTGAACCGCACCACACGGCAGCAATCGCTGACCGAGGTCGGGCGTCTCTACTACCAGCACTGCAAGCAACTGCTGGCCGATGCCGAGGCGGCCGACACCTGCGCGAACGAATTGCTCGCCGCGCCGCGTGGTCTCTTGAAGATCCACGCGCCGGTGTCCTTCGGCAGCCAGCGACTCGCGCCGGTGCTGGCGCGCTATCTGAAGCTGCACGCCGAAGTGAGCATCGATCTGGCCCTGTCCGATCGCGTGGCGGACCTGGTGGAAGAAGGCTATGAGGCTGCCATCCGGATCGGCATCCTGCCCGATTCGGGCCTGACCGCGAGAGCCTTGAAGCCTTACACGATGTGGCTCTGCGCCGCTCCCTCCTACTTGTCGGCGAACGGAACACCGCAGACCGCACAAGACCTCGCCGCTCACAACTGCCTGGGCTTCAGTTACTGGCAGAAGAAAAACACCTGGCGCTTCAGCCATGAAGGGCGCAGCGAAACCGTTCAGGTGCAAGGACGCTTCAGCGTCAACAACGGGCAGGCGCTCAGAATGGCCGCGCTCGAAGGGTTCGGGATCATCATGCAGCCCGAGATCCTGGTCGGCGAAGACGTGGCCGCCGGCCGTCTGGTGCGACTGCTGCCGGACCATGAGTTGCCTTCACGGCCGATGCATGTCGTCTATCTCGCCGACCGCCGGCCCACGCCGAAGCTGCGCAGCTTCGTCGACTTCATGGTCGAGGCCTTTGGCTAGTGCATCGATGCACGCCACAGGTGCCCACGAGGGCGCCGCACCAAAAAAAAGCCCCAGGCTGAACCAGCCTGGGGCGTTAATCCATCCGAGGGGATGGAGGAGACAATCGATAGTGAAATATTAGCAAGCGGCGTGCCAGCTTTTGTCTATCCACCGACATGAACGTCAGCTGATCAGGCGTTTCGCAGCTTCCAGCCGCCATCGCAGTCCAGGATAGTGCCGGTGATGAAGGTGTTGGTAGACAAAAGCATGATGGCGCTCGCCAAGTCTTCCGCCTGACCGACGCGGCCGACGGGAACGTCCTTGGCCAGTTGCTCGAACAACTCCTTCTTGGCGGCCTCGGGCACACGTGACCACCAGGGCGTATCGACCACGCCGGGCACGACCGCATTCACCCGCGTCGGGCGCAGCTCCGAGGCCAGGATCGGAATCATCGCCTCCAGCCCCGCATTGATCGCGGCCAGCCCCGAAGTTCCGGCCCTCATGGCGCGCGATGAGATGGCGCCGACAAAAGTGATCGAGCCGCCGGCCTTGATCGTGTTGACCGCCGCTTTCGCACCGATCACCTGGGGCCAGAACTTGCCCTCGAAGCCTTTGCGCAGATCCTCGAGTGCAAGGTCGCGGAACAAGCCCGAGCCGGCCGAACCCGAGGCACAGAGCACCAGATGGTCAAAGCCCGCTTCGGCGGAAAACAGCGCCTGCGTCGCCTCGAAATCACTGGCGTCAAGCTGCGCCGTGCGAGCGCCAATCGCCTGAGCGACTTCGAATTTGCCCGGGTCGCGCCCCAGCGCCAGGACAGAGTGCCCCGCCTCGATGGCCATCTTGGCCGTTGCCAGGCCGATGCCCGAGGTTCCTCCGACGATGATGTATTTCATTCGCTGCCACTCCCGACTGAATGCACAAGCCTAACGCCTTGGTATAGCAGACAGCGGCAGCTCGCGCACTTTACAAATTCAAACCCGTGCCGCGTTCCCTTTCGAGGCAAAACAGCCGAACATGCAGCAAAGGCACTCAGGTCAGGAGTTCACCATGAGCATCTCTCCCGTCGACTCCGTCACCGCCACCAGCGCGGTGGCCAGCAGCACGTCCAATCCGGTCGTGGCTTCCAAGACGGCCGGCAACTACGCCAGTTCGGCGGCGAGCCTCGCGGTGGATGCGGGCGTGATCGCCTCCTTGAGCGGCAGCACGCCCGGCAGCGGCAACAGCGGTAACAGCGCGATCGATCTCTACAACAGCGTGGCCAATGCAGGACCGAGCACGACGACCTCAAGCGATCCCCTGACGTCATCGGATCCAACCGGCACGGCACCCTCCAATCTTGACTCGGGCTGGGCCTCGCTGATCAAGAGCAACCCGAGCCTGTCGCCCCTGGCGGCGCAACTGAGCTCGCAACAGGCGATCGTCGACACGCTGGTCTGAGCTGCCTCAGGCAGCCGCTGCCATCGGGTCCAGAACAGCTAACGCCGTGGCTCAGCGGCTGGTAATCCCGCCGCACCGCCTTGGCGATCAGGCGCAGTTCGCCGCGCGGCCATGAGCACACGCACGCTCACGGGGACGGCGCCGACGGCTTATCGGAAACAGTTCGGGCGGCGGGCGTGAAGCTCTTGCGCAGCGCCTCCAGGGCCGGCGCTATCGCCTGCGGCTCGCGCATCGACTTGCGCGCCTCGCCGATCGCCTTGCGCACTGCGCCCGGCGTCTCGCCCTTCTCGATCAGCGCCAACGCGGGCTTTCGACACCGCTCCAACTGATCGACCCAATCAGCCGGCTGAAGCGTTCGCCAGCGCCGCGTTGCCAAACGCGCCGCGCGAAAGGCCGGCGCGACACGCTCGACCGCCGCCATCTGCGCCACAAAGCGATCCGGCTTTCGTTCGGCCTGGGCAGGATCCAGTGCTTCGCCCATTGCCGCCAGCGCATCGGCCACCCGCCGCCGCATCACATCGGTCGAATGCACGGGCAGCACGAACCAGGCGCAGACCACGCCGATCAATGCGCCGACGATGATCTCCAGCAAGCGGGGCAGCAGGATCGCGTCCATCGAAACGCCTTCAAAACCCTGCAACAAGGCCAGCGCCAGCGTGATGAACAAGGCCCACCAGGCGTAGCCGAGCGGGCGCAGCCAGACGCCGAGGAAGACCGCTGCGAGGATCAGGCCCACGGTGGTGGCGTCATGCGCGCCGAAGTGCCCGGCGAGCGTCAAGGCAGCGACGGTGCCCAGCCCGGCGCCGCCCACACGCAGCACGCTTTTGTAGACCACATCCAACCGGCCTTGGTTGCCGCTGCCGACGATGAAGGCCGTCAGCACGACCCAGGCCCAGTGCTGGGCGAAGAAGCCATAGCCGATGCCGAAGGAGGCGGTCAGCGCCAGCCCCATCTGCAAGGCCATGCGCGTGCTGACCAACAAATCCTTGCCTTCACCGCGCGGCGCAGCGGCCACCGCAACAGGCTTCGGTTCCGGCTCTGGCAACCAACCCAGCAGCTTGCCGCCCGCATGAAAGAGACTGACCCAGAACAGCGCCAGCAAGGCCACGATGATCGGCAGCGCTAACGCCATCGCATGACTGACTTTCGTGGTCGGCACATGCGGCGTGACCAGGATCACCACGAACGGCAGGGCGATCAGCGAACCGGCCTTGCGCCCTTCCGCACCAAAGCGGCGCAGCCAGATCGACACGGTGATCGCCGCCACGAAGGCGACGGCGCCGATCCAGAAAAAGTAGTGCAGCAACATCCCGACGCCGAGCGCACCCAGGCTGACGACGGGCAGCGCGACGGCCGCCTCGATGCGCCCGCGCGTGTCCAGGTCGAGCTGGCTGCGCGACAGCGACAGGCACAGCACCACGCCAAGAATGGCCGGGCCGGCTTCAGCGTCGAGAGCCAGCGCGCAGGCCAGTGTGGCGAGCGCGGCCAGCATCGTCATGACGGCTGTCTGTAAAGCTTGTTTAAGCGGAGCTTTCTGCTTGTCACTCATGGATGAAAACGCGCGAACCCTGGCTTGACCAGGCGCGATGCTAACTCGCAATCCACACGCAAAGCCGACTGCCTTGTAGGTTTAATATCACCCGATATGATCTCGCCGCCATGTCATTCCCAACTTCACGCGCCCCATGACCAGCCGTCTGCGTAATTTCGGCTTCCTGCTCAAGGAGGTGTCGCGCCTGCACACACTCAACTTCGAGCAACATGCCGGTGACCTGAACCTGAGCATGACGCAGAGCAAGGTGCTCTGCTACCTGCAGCGCAACGAGGGCATCTCGCAGGTGCAACTGGCGCAGATCACCGACACCGATCCGATGACGCTGGTGCGCATCCTCGATCGCATGGAGGCCGATGGCCTGGTGGAGCGCCGCCCCGATCCAAACGACCGCCGCGCGCGCTGCCTCTATCTGCTGGAGGCCGCCGGCCCGGTGCTCAAGGAAATCTGGCGCGTGTCGGACAAGGCGCGAGCGAAGTCCTTTACACGCATGTCGGCCGAGGACCGTGAACATCTGGTCCGGCTGCTGGAACAGATGTACGCCAATCTGGGTCAACCGGCGCTTGCCAAACTGGGCAAGGGCGCCGCAAGAAGAACACCCGTCGCGCGCAAGCCGAGCGCGGCCGTCAAGAATAAAACCGTCAAGGAATGAGCTCGCCATGTTGGTAGACATCGTCAAGGTCGCGCTGCAGCGGCCCTACACCTTCATCGTGCTGGCGCTGCTGCTGCTGATCGTCGGCCCGCTGGCCGCCATGCGCACGCCGACCGACATCTTCCCGGACATCAAGATCCCCGTGATCGCGGTGGCCTGGCAGTACACGGGCCTGCCGCCCGAGGACATGTCGGGCCGCATCAGCACGCTGTTCCAGCGCGCGCTGACCACCACGGTCAACGACATCGAGCACATCGAGGCCAACTCCTACGCCGGCATCGGCGTGGTCAAGATCTTCTTCCAGCCCGGCGTGAACGTGGCGGTGGCCAATGCGCAGGTCACGGCGATCTCGCAGGTGGTGACCAAGCAGATGCCGCCGGGCATCACGCCGCCGCTGATCCTGAACTACAACGCCTCGACCGTGCCCATCCTGCAGCTCGCGCTGTCGGGCAAGGGGCTCTCGGAACAGAACCTGTTCGACCTCGGCGTCAACACGGTGCGAACGCCCCTGGTGACGGTGCAGGGCGCGGCCATTCCCTATCCCTACGGCGGCAAGCAGCGCCAGGTGCAGATCGACCTGGACCCGGCGGCTCTGCAGGCACGCGGCCTCTCCGCGCAGGACGTGGCCAACGCCCTGGCGGCGCAGAACCTGCTCGTGCCCATCGGCACGCAGAAGATCGGCAGCCTCGAGTACACGCTGCATCTCAACAACGCGCCCTCGGCAGTCAAGGATCTGGGCGAGTTGCCGATCAAGGTGGTCAACGGCGCCACGGTCTATATCCGCGACGTGGCCAATGTGCTGGACGGCAACTCGCCACAGACCAATGTGGTGCACGTGGACGGCGGCCGTTCGGTGCTGATGTCGGTGCTCAAGAGCGGTGCGGTCTCCACATTGGCCATCGTCGATGGCGTGCGCGCCAAGCTGGTCGAGATCAAGGACCAGTTGCCGGAAGCTCTCGTCGTCAAGCCGATCAATGACCAGTCGATCTTCGTGCGCGCGGCCATCCGCGGCGTGGCGCTTGAAGGCGCGATCGCGGCGGCGCTAACCAGCCTGATGATCCTGCTGTTCCTCGGCAGCTGGCGCTCCACGGTGATCATCGCGATCTCGATCCCGCTGTCGATCCTGGGCTCGCTGATCTGCCTCGCGGCCATCGGCGAGACGCTCAACATCATGACGCTGGGCGGCCTCGCGCTCGCCGTGGGCATCCTGGTGGACGACGCGACGGTGACGATCGAGAACATCAACTGGCACCTCGAGCACGGCAAGGACGTGGAGACCGCCATCATGGACGGCGCACGCCAGATCGTGACGCCGGCCCTGGTCTCGCTGCTGTGCATCTGTATCGTGTTCGTGCCGATGTTCTTCCTGACCGGCGTGTCGCGCTTCCTGTTCGTGCCGATGGCCGAGTCGGTGATCTTCGCGATGATCTGCTCGTTCATCCTCTCGCGCACGCTGGTGCCGACGATGTCGAAGTACCTGCTGCAAGTCCACACGGCGCATGACCCCGACCTGCATGGCAAGGGCCATGCCCTGCAACGCTTCCAGCGCGGCTTCGAGGCGCGCTTCGAGAAGATCCGCGCCGGCTATCGCGGCATCCTGGTGATGGCGCTGGGCCATCGCAAGGTCTTCGTGATCGGCTTCCTGGCCTTCGTGATGGCCTCGTTCGCGCTGGTGCCTTTCCTGGGCAGCAACTTCTTCCCGGCCGTCGACGGCGGGCAGATCCTGATGCATGCGCGGGTGCCGGTGGGCACGCGGGTGGAAGAATCGGCGGCTCGCTTTGCCGCGATCGAAGCGGCCATCCGCCGCGTGATCCCGGCCGAGGAAGTGGTGACGATGGTCGACAACATCGGCCTGCCGCCCAGCAGCATCAACCTCACGTACAACAACACCGGCGTGGTCGGCACGCAGGACGGCGACGTGCAGATCGCGCTGAGCGAAGACCACAAGCCGACGGCCGACTATGTGCGCCAGCTGCGCGAAGTGCTGCCGCGCGAGTTCCCCGACACCACCTTCTCCTTCCCGCCGGCCGACATCGTCAGCCAGATCCTGAATTTCGGCGCGCCGGCTCCGATCGACCTGCAGGTGCGCGGCCGCGATCTGGACGCCAATTTCGAATACGCGAACAAGCTGCTCAAGCTGGTGCGTGCGATCCCCGGCGTGGCCGATGCGCGCATCCAGCAGTCGCGCAAGGCCCCGGTGTTCGACGTCGATATCGACCGCACGCGGGCACAGGAACTCGGCGTGACCACGCGTGACGTGACCAACAGCCTGGTCGTCAGCCTCGCCGGCAGCAGCCAGGTGGCGCCCACCTTCTGGCTGAACCCGGCCAACGGCGTGTCGTACCCGATCGTGATGCAGACGCCGCAATACAAGCTCGACTCGCTCTCCGCGCTGGCGAACCTGCCGGTTGGCGGCGTCAGCACGGCCTCCACCGGATCCACGCAGGTGCTCGGCGGCCTCGCGCAATTCAACCGCCGCCAGAGCAATGCGGTGATCAGCCAGTACGACATCCAGCCGATGGTGCAGATCAACGCCACCACGCAGGACCGCGACCTCGGCTCCGTCGCCGCCGACATCCGCCGCGTGATCGCCGAGACCGCGGGCGATGTGCCCAGGGGTTCGAGCGTGGCGCTGGTCGGCCAGGTGCGCACGATGGACGCCGCCTTCTCCGGCCTGATGTACGGCCTGCTCGGCGCCATCCTGCTGATCTACCTGCTGATCGTCGTGAACTTCCAGTCGTGGAGCGATCCCTTCGTCATCATCACCGCCCTGCCCGCCGCGCTGGCCGGCATCGTGTGGATGCTGTTCGGCACGCACACGACGCTGTCGGTGCCGGCTCTCACGGGCGCCATCATGTGCATGGGTGTGGCCACCGCCAACAGCGTGCTGGTGATCAGCTTCGCGCGTGAGCGGCTTGAAGAGCTGGGCGACGGCATTGCCGCCGCGCTCGATGCCGGCGTGGTGCGCTTCCGCCCCGTGCTGATGACCGCGCTCGCGATGGTGATCGGCATGCTGCCGATGGCCCTGGGCCTCGGCGAAGGCGGCGAGCAGAACGCGCCGCTGGGCCGTGCCGTGATCGGCGGCCTGATCTTCGCGACCGTCGCCACCCTGGTTTTTGTTCCCGTCGTGTTCAGCATCGTCCATGCCAAGCATGGTCAGAAGAAGCCTGAACCCACACCGCCTCTTGATGGAGCGCTCCATGTCTGATTCCCTGGCCTCTCCTACGCCTCCTTCTCTTCCGGCTCACCACCGCAAGCTGCGCATCGCCGCGGCCGTGGGTGTCGTCCTCGCCGCAGCGATCGTGATCGCCGGCGTCTCCGTGCGCCGCTCGGAAGCGTCCAACCTGCAGGCACGCGCCGACAGCATCTCGATCCCGACCGTGGCCGTCATCGCGCCCGGCAAGGTCAGTGCCGCCGGCACGCTCGACCTGCCCGGCCGCCTCGAAGCCAATTCGCGCGCATCGATCTACGCTCGCGTCAGCGGTTACCTGAAGAGCTGGAAGGTCGACATCGGCGCGCCGGTCAAGGCCGGGCGATTGCTCGCCGAGATCGAGACGCCCGACCTGGACCAGCAGTTGCTGCAAGCGCGCGCCGACCTGGCCAGCGCCACCTCGAACGCCTTGCAGGCGCAGGCCACGGCCAAGCGCTGGCAGGCGCTGCTCTCGTCCGACTCGGTCTCGCGCCAGGAGGCTGAAGAGAAGAACAGCGATCTGACCGCCAAGCAGGCGATGGTCAAGGCCGGCCAGGCCAATGTCGACCGCTTCCGCGCGATGAAGGATTTCACGCGCATCGTGGCGCCGTTTGACGGTGTGGTCACCGCGCGCAACACCGATGTGGGCGCGCTGATCAATGTCGGCGGCGGCGCGGGGCAGGAGCTCTTCGTGGTCTCCGACACGCGCAAGCTGCGCGTCTACGTGACCGTGCCGCAGAGCTACACGGCGCAGATCAAGCGCGGCACCAAGGCGCGCCTGTCGGTACCGGAGCGTCCCGGCCAGAGCTTCACCGCCACGGTGGAATCGGTGTCCGGCGCGGTCAACGCGGCGGCGGGCGGCATGCTGATCCAGTTGGCCGTCGACAACGCCAAGGGCGAGCTGTTGCCCGGCGGCTTTGCCAGCGTCAACCTCGACCTGCCGCAAGGCCTGGCCACCTTGAGCATTCCGCCAAGCGCGCTGGTCTTCAACAAGAAGGGCCTGCAAGTCGCGACGGTAGACGCCGACAACAAGATCGTCGTGAAACCCGTGACCATCGCGCGCGACTACGGCAAATATCTGGAGATCGCTTCCGGTCTCGCGGCCGATGACCGTGTGGTCGAAAGCCCGCCGGACGGCATTGCCAGCGGCGACCCGGTCCACGTTGCTGAAAAGGCCGCCCCGGCGGCCGGGAGTGCCGCCAGTGGCAACAAGTAACCGCCTAGTCCAGCTGACGCCGCTCGTCCTGGCCTTGGCCCTGGGCGCGTGTTCAATGGCGCCGACGCTGAAGCTGCCCGAGGTGCCGATGGCCGCCAGCTTCAAGGAAGCCGCGCCCTGGGTCGCCGGCAAGCCCGCCGACGCGATCGCCCGCGATGCCTGGTGGACGCTCTACGGCGACGCCGACCTCGACGACCTGCAGCAGCGCCTGATCAAGAACAGCCCCGATCTGGCCGCTGCCCTGGCGCGTTACAGCCAGGCGCGTGCAATCGACGATTCGCTGCACTCGGGCCTGTTCCCGACGGTCAACGCCACCGGCGGCGCCTTGCGCCTCAAGCAATCGGAGACTGCGCCGCTGCGCGTGCTCGGCCCGAACTCGCCGAACGAGTACAACGCTAACACGCTGGGCCTGAGCGCCTCGTACGAGCTGGACCTCTGGGGCCGCGTGCGCAACACGGTCGATGCCGGTGATGCCACGCGCCAGGCCGCGCAGGCCGATCTGCAATCGGCGCGCCTGAGCCTGCAAGCGCAGCTGGCTGACAACTACATCGCCCTGCGCGGGCTCGACCGCCAGCTCACGCTGCTGGCCGATACCGTCTCGGCCTACGACAAGGCGCTGGAACTCACGCAATCGCGCTACAAGGGCGGCGTGTCCTCGGGCCTCGACGTGGCCCGCGCGAAGACGCAGGCGCAAACGACGCGCTCGCAGTACCAACAAGTGATGGCGCAGCGCGCCGTGCTCGAACATGCGATTGCCGCGCTCGTCGGCGAGTCCGCATCGAGCTTCACGATCGGCCCGCGCAAGGTCGCGCTCACGCTGCCCGATGTGCCGTTCGATGTGCCTTCCACGCTGCTGCAGCGCCGGCCCGACATCGCCGCCGCACAGCGCCGCGTGGTCGCGGCCAATGCCAATGTCGGCGTGGCCCGCAGCGCCTTCTTCCCCTCGGTGACGCTGGGCGGCACGCTCGGCTACGCGAGCAAGAACTTCGGCAACTTCATCGGCGCGCCGAACACCGTCTGGTCGATCGGCCCCTCGGCCGTGTTGGCCCTGTTTGACGCCGGCCGCCGCAAGGCCGAAGTGAACCGCACGAAGGCCGTGCTCGACGAGACCGGCGCCGTCTACCGCGGCGTGGTGCTCGGCGCCTTCGCGCAAGTGGAAGACAACCTCGCCCTGCTCAAGCATTACCGCGACGCCGCTGAATCCCAGCAGGCCGCCGTGGTGGCCGCGCAGGATGCGCTCGATCATTCCAACGAGCGCTATCACGAGGGCGCGGTCAACTACCTCGATGTGGTCGTCTCGCAGACCACGGCTCTGCAGGCGCAGCGTGATCTGCTCGATCTTGAAACCCGCCAGCGCCGCGCCAGTGTGCAGTTGATTCGGGCGTTAGGTGGCGGGTGGTCGGCGGGCGAGTTGTCGGCGGACTGATCGCTCAGTCGCGGTCAGTCTCGATCCGGAGCCCCGAGCGGAAAGAGCGGACGGTAAGGCCGTCCCTCTTCCACCGCTCGTGAAATGCTCGGCCGCGCCAGCAAGCGCGCACGGTAGGCGCGCACCGTCGGGTACGACTCGCTGATCGGGTGCACCCAGTCCGAGTAGAACAAGGCGGGCGCCGCCGCGCAGTCGGCCAGCGTGAACGCATCGCCGGCGGCCCAGGCCTTGCCCGCCAGATGGCCCTCGAGCCACGCGTACGACAGCTCCAGCTTGGTCTTGGCCAGCGCCACGGCCTCTTCACGTTTGGCATCAACGCCCGTCAGCGCGCCGTTGACCGCGTGCTGCACCCAGTTCATCACGTGCAGGTCGAAGAAGCGATCAAGGAAGCGCACGTCGAGCGCCGCCATCGCATCCTCAGGCAGCAGGCTCACCGGCCCGCGATGCTGGAGGTGCAGGTACTCGATGATCGTGCTCGTTTCGACGATGCTGCGGTCACCATCGAGCAGCAGTGGGAACTTGGCGATCGGCCAGCGGCGCAGCCATTCGCCCACATGCTCGGGCGTGTCCGGCCCGATGCAGCGGAACTCGAAAGGCGTGGCGTTCTCGTACAGCGCGATCAGCACTTTCTGCGTGTACGAGGAGAAGGGGTGACCGTAGAGTGCGAGGGACATGTTGAGGAACCTTTCTTCAGGATGCCTTGAGCAAGTGGGCTTTGACGTAGGCCTCCAGCTTCGCCAGATGCTGCTTGCCGCCTTCGATCGCGCCGTATTTGGTGACCACCTCGTCGCGCGAGGCTTGATCGGGATAGAGCTGGTGCAAGGTGATCAGGGTGCCGGTGGCCGTGGCTTCGAGCAGGATGCTGGCCACGAACCACACGCGCTTGCCGTCGCCTTGGTCATAGACGAGCCGCGAAGGCGGCGCGATCTCGGTGAACACCGAGTGGTTCGGATAGCGCGTGCCGTCGGGCGCCACCATGTCGAAGGTCCAGGCGCCGCCGACGCGGAAATCCATCGTCACATGCTCGTTCTTGAAACCGTCCGGCCCCCACCAGTTGTTGACATGGGCCGGGTCGGTCATCGCCTGCCAGACCAGCTCGCGCGGGAACGGCATCTCGCGCTGGATGATCAGCTCGCGATCGCTTTCACTTCTTGGCTTTGGCATCTTTGCGCCCCTTCTCTTTTTGCATGCTGTGCAGATAATTTTCCAAACGGTCGAGCCGCGCATTCCAGACCTCGCGCTGCTCCTCGATCCAGCCTGAAGCCGCATTCAGCGGTTCCACCTCCAGCCGGCATGGCCGCCACTGCGCGTTCCGGCTGCGGCTGATCAGCTGAGCGCGTTCCAGCATCTTCAGGTGCTTGGTGACGGCGGGCAGTGACATCGCCAGCGGCTCGGCCAGCTCGCCCACGGTGGCCTCGCCCTGCCCCAGGCGCGCCAACATCGCGCGCCGCGCCGGGTGGGCCAGGGCCGTGAAGACGGCGTCGAGCTGTGCTTCGTGTTTAACCATTTGGTTAATTACAAGGCAAAAGCGAGCGCCCGTCAAGTGCCCTTCAAGTGCCCATCAAGCGGCGCTGCAGATCCGTGTCAGCGGAGGTGGATTCGGAACAGCGCTCCCGCGCCGCTGCTGGCCGCCAGTTGGGCCTCGCTCAATCGCATTCTTGAGGTGCTCACCCAGAGCTCGCCCTCGGCGCCGAAGCACAGGCTGCTGACGTGCTGTGCAGGCACCGCAATCTGCCGCTCGACGGCGCCGTTAGGGGCAAGGCGCAGCACGCAGCCGCCGCCCCACATCGCCACCCAGAGGCTGCCATCCGGCGCCATCGTCATGCCGTCCGGCTTGCCCGGCAGGCCCAGGAAATCGGTCACGATGACGGGCTCGCCCAAGGCGCCCGCGGTCGTGTCGACCGGGAAGGCGAGCAGATGGCGCGAGAGCGTGTCGATCAGGTAGAGCGTGCGTTCGGCCGCGTCGAAGGCCATGCCGTTGGGCACGCCGAGACCCGTGCTGACGCGGCGCAAAGGGCCGTCCACACCCGGCGCGTGATAGAGCGAGCCGCGGCCGGCGAGCAGGCCCTTGTGCATGACGCCGATCCACAGGCCGCCGTGCGAATCGATCGTCAGGTCGTTGAAGCGGCAACCGGCGTCGAGCACCGCCGTTGCGCCGCGCCGGACCTCACCGGTGTCCGCGTCGATCTCGGCCAGGCCGTTCTCGAAGCAGCCGAGCAGCTTGCCGTCACTCGTCGTGACCAGAGCGGACACGGCCGTATCAAGCGCCACTTCACGGCCTTGCTGCTCAGCGGCCGCATAGCGCATCAGCTTCGAGCGCACGGGGTCGACCCAGAGCAGCGAAGCGTCGGCAGTGCGCCAGACCGGGCCCTCGCCGATCATCGCGATGGGGTTCCAGCAGAGCTCGACCACGGGCGCATCGCGCGCCGCACCGCATGCGCGCACCCACACGCGGGCACGCTGGCGAACCTGCTCGGCGGACGCACCGGGCTTGTAGAGATCCGAGCCCACACCCAGCGCCGTCGCACCGGCCGCGAAGTAGCCGGCGACATTGGCCGGCGTGGCACCGCCAACGGCGATCAGTTGCGCGTCGGCAGGCAGCACGGCGCGCAAGGCCGCGATATCGGCCTCGCGACCCGCTGCGGGAAAGAGCTTCAGATGCCGCGCACCGGCGGCCAGCGCGGCAAACGCCTCGGACGGCGTCTGGTAGCCGGGCAACGCAACCAGGCCCAGCGCGATCGCCTCGCGGATCACTGCAGGATCCGTGTTCGGCGACACGCACAAGAGCGCACCGGTCGCCGCTAGCTCACGCACCTGCTCGACCCGCGTGACGGTGCCCGCGCCCAGCACCATGCGGCTGCCGAAGTGCCGCACCAGCAAGGCGATCGTCTCGAAAGGGCGCGGCGAATTGAGCGGCACCTCGGCGATGCGGATGCCTTCGTCATGCAGCGCCTGCACGACCTCGACCGCCGCCTCGGGCGTGATGCCGCGCAGGATCGCGATGACGGGCAGCTCGCGCAGCGCGGCGTCGAAGCGTGAGAGAGCGGCGGATTCAGCCATGCGACTCCTGAATCAAAGGACGAAGCGATTGGCGCCAGCCGAGCAGGCTCAGCAGCACGAGCAAGGCCACCGTGTAGGCGCCCGCCATCACCACGAACATCGGCCGGTAGCTGACGCTGCCGACCAGCTGGCCGATCAGCCAGGTGCTGGCGATGCCGCCCACGCCTGACGCGATGCCGGCCACGGCAAAGACCTTGCCCATGCTGCGCGCGCTGAACAGCTCAAGCGGCAGCGAGGTGATCGTCACCTGCCAGATCATGTGGATGAAGGCAACCGCCGCCGCCAAGGCGAGGCTGATCAGCACCGGCGGCTCGAAGTAGTTGATCGCCCCGAGCGGCGCCAGCACGGCCACGCCGCCCATCGCGAGCAAGCGTGCCGGCACCGGGTGGCGCCCTTTGCGAGCGAGCAGGCTGATCACCGGTCCGGCGGCCAGGCAGCCGAGGCCGGCGGCGAGGTAGACGATCCAGGCGCGCCGGCCCATTTCCAGCGTGCTCAGGCCGCGCTCGTCGGTCAGGTATTTGGGGAACCAGTTCAGATAGAAGAACCAGACCGGGTAGCTCAGCATCGTGCCCAGGCCGATGGCCCAGACCTTGGGCTCGCAGACGGCCTGGCGCCACTGCGTGAGGTCGGTCATGCCGGAGGCCTGCGCCGAAGCGGCTTCGTCTCCAGGATCCTGCGCCCGCGCTGAACCGAGCGGCAGCAGCCACCAGAGCGCGACCCAGCACAGGCCCGCGCCGCCGAGCATCAGGAAGGCCGCGCGCCAGCCCATCGCCGCATTGATGGTCGTGATCAGCGGTGGCGAGACGGCGGCACCGAACATCGCCGCAGCCGTGTAGAGGCCGACGCCGAGCGCCTTGTGCCGCGCCGGCATGAACAGCGCCACCAGCATCGGCGCGGCGACGAAGTTGCCGACCTCGAACAGGCCCAGCATGAAGCGGCTCGCCGCGAGCTGCGGCATGTTCTGCGCCAGGCCGCTGAGGCAGCCCGCAATCGACCAGGCGCCGACAAAAAAGGGCGCCGCGCGCACTGCGCCGAAGCGGTCGATCAGGTAGCCGGCATTGAGGTTGCCCAGCGTGTACGCCGCCATGAAGGCGGTCACCACGAAGGCGTAGCCGCGGTCGTCCATGCTCAGCATCTGCTGCACCGGCTGCGCCAGCAGCGACAGCACCTGGCGGTCCAGATAGTTGAGAAAGGTGGAGACCGCCAGCAGGGCCATCACGGCCCACGCCAGCAGGTGTTGGCGCTTGGCCTCGGGCGACATCTCAGACCGCATGATCAAACAGCGAGGCCTTGGGCGTGATGCCCAGACCCGGTGCCGTCGGCAAGGTGTAGAAGCCGGCCTCGCACGTCATCGTCGTCTCGAAGTGCTGAAGATAGCGGTGCAGGAAATGGTTCTGCACCTCGTGGCGCGAGAGGCTCTCGACCGCCGCGCTGGCCTGCAGGCTGGCGGCCATGAAGACGCCGAAACCGATCGTCGCATGCGGCGCGATACGCGCGTGATGAACCTCGGCCAACTGGCAGATGCGCATGAACTGCGTGATGCCGGTGCGGCCCATCTCGGGCTGCACCACGGCGACCGCGCCGGTCTTGAGCCGCGCGTACGCGTCGTAGACCGTGCGCCATTCTTCGCCCACGGCAATCGGGATGCTGGTCGCCGCGCCAAGGCGGGCCAGGCCGTCGATGTCTTCGGTGCGGCAAGGCGCTTCGAGAAAGGCGATGCGGCAGGGCTCGATCTGCTTGGCAATCGCGCTGGCCTCGGCGGCGGTGAAGCACCAGTGCAGGTCCAGCATGATCTCGATGTCGGCATGGCGTTCGCGCATGGCGTGGATCAGCGCGACCGGATC
Organism: Burkholderiaceae bacterium; assembly: GCA_036500605.1. Lineage (GTDB taxonomy): Bacteria > Pseudomonadota > Gammaproteobacteria > Burkholderiales > Burkholderiaceae_C > JAFALK01. Next base: position 109,960 of record DASYBU010000005.1, on the reverse strand, counting down.
GAAGGCGGTCGAGGCATGCACCTTGAAGCTGCGGTAGCCCTGCGCGTGCTGCGCGGTGATGAAGTCGAGCCGCGCTGCTGGGTCCGCGCCCTGGATGTTGGTGATGTAGGCCGGGATGCGTGTGCGTGCCGCGCCGCCGAGCAGCTTGTGCACGGGCTGGTCGAGGCGCTTGCCGCACAGGTCCCACAAGGCGATGTCCACGGCGGCGAGCGCATCGAGCCAGAAGCCCGTCGTGTAGCCGCGCACGCGCATCATGTTGTAGAGCGCTTCCCAGAGGCGCTGCACATCGAGCGGATCCTTGCCCAGCAGGAAGGGCGCGATCACATCGCTGACCAGCTCGCGCACGACACCGGCCGCGACGATGCCGTAGGTCTCGCCCCAGCCCACCGTGCCGTCTTCGCAGGCGATGCGGATCAGCAGCGTGCGGTCATCGGCTGGGTAGATGGTGCCGTTGTCGGGGTCGATCAGGTAACCCTGCGCATTGGGCTGGACCGCATGGCCCATGTGCGGGGCGAGCGGCCGCGGCACGCGTACCGCGAAGGTCTCGACCTGCGCGATCGGTGAATCTGTTGAAGTCATCAAACGATTTCCCGAGCAGAGGCATGGAGGTGCGCAAAGCCGCTGACGCAGGCGGTACGCGAGTCCACGAACACGCTGTTGATGCCGACGCTGTTCAGCGCGCTGGCGTAGAGCTGGCACAAGGGGCCGTTGCCGACCAGGGGCACGGCGACGCGGGTCAGATCGGGCAGGATGGCCAGCGCATCGGCAATCTCGGAGCCGATCAGCAGGCCGCGCAAATAGGAGGCGGCATCGCTGCGGGCGAGCCGCGACTGCATCACGCGAGCCCGCGCACCGAACAGCGCCGTGGACAGTCCGAGCTGGCGTTGCCGCCCGGTCAGCACGCCTTCGTGAAAGGCCGCGCCGTCGACCGCCGGGCCTTCCACGATCGAGGCCAGCAGGCCCGCCGCGGTCAGCCGGTCGAACATCTCGCCCGACATGCTGGTGAAGAAATCGACGATGCGGCCGTCCTCGAAGCGCGCCCACTTGGTGTGCGTGCCGGGCAAGGCGATCAGCCCGCTCCAGCCGGGGTGGGCGACGGCGAAGCCGAACAGTTCCATCTCCTCGCCGCGCATCACGTCGGGGCCGTCATCAAAGGCCCGGCGGCAGCTCACGCCGGGCACGATAAAGACCTCGGTCTCGGCGATCATCGTGCGCACCAGCGCCTGGTGCACATCCTCGAGCCGCGCGGGCGCGCTGGCATACGGCGCTTCGCACCAGCCGATGTTGGAGCCGATCATGCCCGAGGCATAGACACGCGCCGCGGCCGGCCAGCGCGCCTGCAGCTCGCGCATCAGCTCGATCATGCCCTCGCGCTTGAGCGTGGCCACACCCGCAGCCTTCGAGAATTCATCGACGAGCTGGCCCTGCGCATCGATCCGGTAAGCCCTGAAATTGCTGCTGCCCCAGTTGATGCCGACGATGTCCTCGGCGTGGAATTCAACGCCGCGTGACACTGGCGCCTCCGTCGATGCGGTGGATGGAGCCGGTGATCCAGGCGGCGCGGTCGGAGACGAGGAAGAGCGCCAGTTCGGCGACCTCTTCCGAGCTGCCCCAGCGGGCGATCGGGTGACGGTTCATGTTGTTGCGGGTGGCCGCTTCGGGGTCGGCGCTGCGCGCAATGCTGGCACGCATGGCGGGCGTGTCGATCGAGGCCGGCGCGATCGCGTTGACGCGGATGTGGTGCGGCGCCAATTCAAGCGCCGCGGTCTTGCAGAGGTTGTTCAAGGCCGCCTTCGACGCGGCGTAGGCGGCTTGCGTCGGCGTGGCGAAGTCCGCGTTGATCGAAGACATCAGCAGGAAGGCGCCGCCGCCCTGCGCTTTCATCGCCGGCACGCAGTGGCGCAGCAGCCGTACCGCGCCGACGACGTTGACCGCATAGATGTCGAGATAACGCTCAGGTTCGACGTCAAGAACGCCGCCCATCGCGGTGATCGCGGCGGCGTGGACGACGACGTCCGGCGCGCCGAAGCTGCGCTCCATCTCGGCCAGCGCTTCGGCCAGGCTCGCTTCGGAACGCAGGTCGGCCACCAGATTGCAGTCCGAGGCCATCGCCGGGCTGAGGTCCAGCCCGGCAACGGTGGCGCCCTCTTCCTGCAGGCGCCGCACGATGGCCGCGCCGATACCGCTGGCCGCCCCTGTCACCAGGGCGCGGCGTCCGGTCAATTCTCCCGACGCGGGTTTGGACGCGGCATTCATCTCGATCTCCCGGGAATCCGTACAGCAGGAGATTTCATCAGAACTTCATCGTCAGATTGGCCTTGTAAACCCGACCAAACATGGCGTTGGTGCGCAGCCCTTCGGTCGAGCCGTCGTAGGTGCGCAGCTTGCTGTTGCGCAGGTTGTTGGCTTCCAGGCCCAGCGACACGCGCTTCGAGAAGTCATAGCGCACGGTCGCCGACACATCGGTGTACGAATCGGTGTAGATGCCGGTGTTGGCCGCCGACAGGCTGACCAGGTAGGCATCGCGCCAGTTCAGCGCCAGCCGGAAGCTGAACGGGCCCTGCTCGTAGTAACCGACGATGTTGACGTTGTTCTTCGACAGGCCGGGGAAGGTCAGCGTGCGACCCGTGGCGTCCTGCACCGGCGTCTTCGAGTCGATGTACGAGTACGTCATCATCGTGCCGAAACCCTGGAAGGCTTCGGGCAGGAAGTAGAACGGCAGCTGCAGCAGCAGTTCCACGCCGCGCACGGTGGCGCCCTCGCCGTTGACCTTGCGATTGACGAGGTAGGTGTCCGCGCCGTAGGTCTCGGCGATCTGCTTCTGGATGATGTAGCTCGACACATCCTTGTTGAACAGGCCCAGCGAGGCCACGCCCTGACGGCCGAAGTAATGCTCGATCGAGACATCGACCTGCGTTGCCTTGAAGGGGTTGAGCTGCGGCGAGCCGCCCGTGCCCGTGCCGGGGTTGACGAGCACGCCGTTGGCATAGGTCGGCGCGTACAGGCGCAGGCCGTTGTTCAGGTCGGCCGTGTTGGCGAAGGCCACGACCTTGGCAGCGCCCAAGCGCACGATGGTCTCGGGCGACAGCTCGAACTTGCCGACGGCCGAGGGCAGGAACTCCTTGTCGGTGCGGTAGGCGGTGTTGGGTGCTGCGGCGCCGGCCGAGTCGATCAGGTTGCCGATCGAGGTCATGCTGCGGCGGACCGCGCGCAGGCCGACATTGCCCGACAGGCTCTTGCCGAGCAGCGTCGTGTCGTAGTTGAGCTTGCCGTAGGCCTCGTCGAACTTCTCCTTGATCTCGAAGGTGGCCGCCACGGAGGTCAGCTGCGAGGCCGCATCCAGGCAGGCGGCGTTCTGCGAGATGGCCGGGAAGTCGGTGAAGGCGTGGCAGTTGGTGAAGGCGCTGCGCGAAGGCACCAGGTAGCTGCGCGGCAGGCCGTCAAAACTGCCGCTCGCGAACGAGGGGTTCGAGTAGGTGGTCAGATAGGCGGAGAGACTGCTCGCCGGGATGCCGCCCACCGGCCGGATGTCGGCGATCAGCGGGTTCTGGGTCGAGTCGAGCTCGGAGTAGCGCGCACCGAACTCGGCCGAGTCGATCCACGAATCGCCGAAGCTCTTCTTGAAGTCGACGCGGGCCGCCTTGTTCTCGGTGACGGCGGCGAAGTAGCTGTCGAACATGATGGTTTGCGTCATCTGCGTCGGGTCGGACAGATTGACACCATTGATCGTGAACGAGCCGAAGGCACCCTGGGTCAGGTCGAAGTCGACGCTGCTGGTGATGCCGGCATTGGGCTGCATGCGCAGATAGCGCTGGTGGTAGTCGGAGCTTGAACGGCCGCCCGAGACCTCGGCCGTGGCGCGCAGCGTGTCGGAGATCGTGTATTTGGCGCGCAGCGCGCTCGAGACCACGCTCGCGTCCACATCGGCGAACTCGGTATTGGTCTGCACCGGCACCGTCGCGTGGCCGGACAGCAGGATGTTGTTGTCCGAGTAGGTGGCGCCGGTGAGGCCCGAGGTCGGGTTGAAGCCGATCCAGTAGCGGTCACGCGCCGAGGTGAGCTTGGAGACGAAGGTGTCGGCGATCAGCTCGAAGTCCTTCGACGGGCGCCACTGGATCGCGCCGTTGAAGCCCTTCTTGCGCCGGTCTTCCTGGATGTCGGTGGCGCGCACGTCCTGGTTGCCGAAGCGCACGGTGGTGGGCGAGTTGTTCGCGTCGTTGAACTGGCGGTAGCCGGAGAAGGTATCCAGGCCCTGCTGCGAGAGCTTGCGCCGGTCGTACGAGAACGAGGCCATGATGCCCAGCCGGTCGCCGTCGAGCCGGCGCGAGATCAGGCCGAAGAACTCGTCGCCCATCTTGCCGGGCAGTTGGTCGTAGGTGGCGCCAACCTTGCCGACCAGTTGATCGGGGCCGTCCAGCGGCAGGCGCGAGCGGATGTCCACGATGCCGCCGAGGCCGCCGGCGATCTGCTCAGCCCCGGCCAGCTTGGTCACTTCCAGATTGGAGATCAGCTCGGACGGCACCAGGGCCATGATGCCGTAGGTGGTGGTGCCCAGTTGATCGATGCCGGTGCCGCCACGGCCGGTCGAGTCCATGATCTCGCGGCCGTTGAACAGGAAGACGTTCTGGCGCAGGCCGCGGATCGAGACGTTGGTGCCCTCGCCGATGCCGCGGTCCACCTGGATGCCCGAGACGCGCGACAGCGACTCGGCCACGTTGCGGTCGGGCAGCTTGCCGATGTCGTCCGCCACGATCGCGTCCACGAACTGCGCGGCGTTGCGCTTCTGGTTGCGTGCCGACTCCAGGCTCTTGCGGATGCCGGTGATCTCCACGCGCTCGAGTTGGGTGTTGCCGTCGGCGGCAGCGGCAGCGGGCTGCTGCGCTTCAGCGGCGGGTTGCTGGGCCTGCGCCGTCACGTTCGCATCCTGAGCGAGGGCCGCACCGATGCTGCCCGAACTGATCACCGTGGACGCCAACAGTCCGCGGATGACTCTCTTTGCCATGTTCGATCCTTTCTTGTCTCCGTTATGGGTCGACGGGCGCGCTTTTCGCAAGCAGGCCATGTCGCCGCGACAGCCGGGCAGGAACATGCCCTCGCTGTCGATAATGTGTATATTAAAGCAACATTGATGGACCAACAAGAAATCAAATTCGTCGTTTACCCTGATGAAATCTGGAAATTTACAGGGGAGAACCGGAGGCCGCCTTCATGTCATTGCTATATAAGCACCATAATTCATGAACGGTGTTATGCTCATATAGCAACATAAATGGACTCGAAGCTCAGTCCAAACGGAGACGAAATGCCAGAACTTCAGGGCGTGATGCCCATTCTTCCCACCATCTTCACGAGCAGCGGCGCGATCGACGAGACCGGCACGCGGCGAGTGCTGGACTACGTGATCGAGGCCGGCGCCGCGGCCGTCGTGTTCCCCGGGCTGGCCAGCGAATACGATACGTTGACGATGGATGAGCGCCTCCACATGAGCGCCCGGATCGGCGAATGGACCGCCGGCCGCGTGCCCTTCGTGGTCGGCGCCAGCGCTCCCGGCACCGCCGAGGCCATGCGTTATGCGCAGGCCGGCGCGCAGGCCGGCGCGGTGGCCGCGATGATCCTCACGCCCAAGGCCTATGCCGATGACCTCGCCGGCATGGCCCGGTTCTTCAGCGAGGTGCATGAAACCTCGGGGCTCGATGTGATGCTGCAGAACGCACCCGCGCCGATGGGCATCGGCATGCCGCTCTCAAAAGTGGCCGAGCTGGCGCATGCCGTCAAGGGCATCCGTTATGTCAAGGAAGAGGCTGCGCCCTCGGGCCAGCGCATCACGCAGCTCGGCGAGCTGGCCGGCGATGCACTCGACGCGGTCTTCGGCGGCGCCGGCGCGCGCTTCGTGATCGACGAGCTGACGCGCGGCAGCAAGGGCACCATGCCCGCCAGCGAGATCACCGAGCTGCATGTCGAGATGCACCGCAGCTTCGTGGCCGGTGACGAGCGGCATGCGCGCGACCTGTTCGAACAGACCCTGCCGCTGCTGAACATGCAGGCCAATTTCCGCTGGCACCTGACCAAGGCCGTGCTGCAGCGGCGCGGCCTGATCGAGAGCACGCATGTGCGCGCGGCTGGCCCTGAACTGGACCGTTATGACCTGCACGAGCTCGATGCGCTGCTGGCACGCTTGCGCGATCTCGGTCTGATCGATTTTTCCGCCCGATCATGACGAACGCGCTCCCCCCGCTCCACCCGGATCAATCGATCGCCAAGGTCGAGACCTTCATCGTCACCGTGCCGCGCAGCACGCCTTATCTGGGGCCGCTGGGGCCGGGCGAGTCGGTCAATGCACGCGGCTACATCGTGCGCAAGGGCAACGGCACGATCTACCCGACGGTCGACCGCTCCGTGGTCGTGCGCATCACCACGCGCGGCGGCGCCGAAGGCTGGGGCGAAACCTACGGCATCTGCGCGCCACGCGCCACCTGCGAGATCGTCAACGACCTGCTCGCGCCGGTGCTGCTGGGCCGTCACCCCGAAGAGGTCGAGACGCTGTGGGACGAGCTCTACGGCCTGATGCGCGTGCGCGGCAGCTTCGGCGGCCACTATGTCGATGCAATCGCCGCACTCGACATCGCACTGTGGGACCTGCGTGCGCGCGGCCGCGGCTTGCCGCTGCGCGAGCTGCTCGGCGCGCCGCGTCGCCAGGCCGTTCCCGGCTACCTGTCGGGCCTGCCCGCCGCCACGCTGCAGGAACGTGTGGACCTGGCACTCGACTGGCAGCGCCGCGGCGTGCGCTCCTTCAAGTTCGCGGCCGTGGTGAGTCACGAAGGCATCACGACCGAGTTCGCGGCGCTGCGCGAACAGCTCGGCCCCAATGCCGACATCATGGCCGACCTGCACTGGAAGTTCAGCGCCGACCAGGCCGTCGAACTGGCGCACACCCTGGCGCCCTACCGCCCTCACTTCCTGGAAGCGCCGGTCAAGCCCGAAGACATCGAGGGCCTGCGCGAGGTCTGCGAGCGCAGCCCCGTGCCGATCGCGGCGGGCGAGGAATGGGGCACGCTGTACGAGGCCCGGCACCGACTGGGCAATGCGGGACATATGGGCCTGCGTTATCTGCAACCCGAGATGGGCCACACCGGCATCACGCAGTTCCTGCGCATCGCCGCGCTGGGCCAGCGCACGGGCGCCGTGCTGGCGCCGCATGCCACCATCGGCGTGGGCATCTTCCTCGCCGCGAGCCTGCAGGCCTCCTGCGCGGTGGACCGCTTCTGGAAGCATGAATGGCAGCATTCGATCTTCGAGCGCAGCCTGAGCCTGCTGCAGACCGACATGGCCTATCGCGACGGCGCTTATGTGCTGCCCTCGGGCCCGGGCCTTGGCGTGGTGCCGGCTGCGCCGTTCTGGAACCATGCGGAGCTGGTGAGCTGAGGTCCTGCAAGCCGTTTGATGGCATCATGCCGAGCCCGACGAGATCCCCCCAAGCCGCCTACCCGTCAAAGACCGCACCGACCCTATGCAATCGCTTCTTGGCGCCCAGCCCAACCAGGGTCTCATCGACGGCATCGCGACCCTGCAGGCCTTGGCCACTTCGCCCGAGCCGGTCGGTTGTCGGGAACTCGCGCGCCGCATCGGCCTGGATCCGACCAAGGTCAACCGCCTGCTCAAGACGCTCACCTATCTGGGCATTGCGCGGCAGACCGCCAACCGCAAGTACACCTCCGGCCCCGGCATGCACGTGCTGGCCGCGCAAAGCCTGTTCGCCTCGGGCCTGATCCGCCGCGCGCTGCCGCTGCTGGAAAGCCTGCGCCGCTTCGGCCACACGGTGGCGCTGGGCGTGCTGTGGAACGACAACGTCAGCTATCTGTTCCACGCGCCGCCGGGCCTCGAGGCTTCGCGCGGGCTGGGGCGGATCGGCCTGCTGCCGGCCACGATCAGCGGCATCGGCATGGTGCTGCTGGCCGAACTCGGCGACGAACACGTCTCGTCGATCTACGCGGGCAAGGAGATTCCCAACTTCCCCGAGGGCCTGCCGCAGCTGCTGGCCAAGCTGGCCGAGATCCGGCAGCTCGGCTATGCGCGGGTCCATGTGGCGGACGACCGCGACCACCACATCGTGGCCGTGTCGTCGGGCGACCCGGCCCATGTGGGCATCGCGCTGTCAGGCTGGATTCCCGACGGCTCGACGCCGCCGCTGGTGGAGGCGCTGCGCGAAGCGGCCCTGCATCTGGGCGAATAAGCTCGCCTTACTTCGCCGCGCTTCGCTTTACTGCGCCGCCGGCGGCTGCCACAGCTCGGCCTTGTTGCCTTCCGGGTCAACGACCCAGGCAAAGCGGCCGTATTCCGAATCGGCGCCATCGCCTTCAACCTCCACGCCCTCTTCCTTCAGCACCGCGATCAGCGCGACGAGGTCGTCCACGCGGTAGTTGATCATGAAGGGCGCCGTGCTCGGCGCGAAGTACTTCGTGTCTTCCTTGAACGGCGTCCAGACCGTCACGCCGCCCTCCTCGGACTTGAACTTGGCGCCGCCCCAGGGGGTGACCTCGACGCCGAGGTGCTTGCGGTACCACTCGCCCAGGGCTTTCGGGTCCTTGGCCTTGAAGAAAATCCCGCCGATGCCGGTGACTCGTTTCATGGAATGCTCCTGCGTTCAGTTGCCGGGGTTGCGCTGAACAATGTCCTGCGCTTCGATGAAAGCTTTGCGAAAGGCCATCGGCTCCGAAATGCCCGTGATCGGCGCGTGCGAGGTGCCGGTGCCCGAGATCACCAGCGTGCCGAAATTGAACATGCGGCCCAGCACCTCCTGGTCGATCTGGATGCTCTCGACCTTGCCGATATTGATCTCGATGGTGCTGCGCCGGATGAAGCCGTGCTTCACGATCAGCCGCTTGCTGGTCACGGCCAGTTCGGTCGAGCGGATGCGCACATAGGCGATCAGCCAGAAGATCAGCCCCAGGCCGAAGGCGGGCAGCAAGATCAGCCCCAGCGCGATCAGGTGCCAGACCGACCAGAGGCTCAAGCGGCCCTGGTGAATGATGCGTTCATCGCCGACAAGGGCGTCTTCGACATAACTGGACATGCGTGCGGACCCCCGGTTTGCTTGACGAGGCGAGTGTAGAGGCCGGAGGGCCAACGGGGGCCGACCGCGCTCATCGTCGATTTGCGCAGCGAGAGGGGATTTTGCGCTAGGCTCTGGCGGCACCCGCGCGAGAGCCTTTGCAAGATGGACGCCATCCCCAAGCCCGTGAAAGCAGTCGAGCCGCCGACGGCCGACGGGGCCCGCGCGAGCCTCCAGACGCCGCCCGGCCAGCCGCAGATCAGCGCCACCCGCGTCAAGCAGGTGCTGCTGGTCTCGATGGCCGTGATGCTGATGAGCGGCGCCGGCAGCCTGTTCAACGGCCAATGGCTTGATGCGCTGGTGGTGGAGCTGGCCTCTGCGGCCCTGCTGTTCGGCTGGTGGCTTGCGCATCGCGGCCGCACCACCGGCGCCACGGCGCTGCTGCTCAGCACACTCACCGCCATGCTGTCCGCGCTGGTCTGGCGCAACGGCGGCATCCATGATTCCGCGATGCTGGCCTTCCCCGCGCTCCTGATGTTCGCCAGCATCCTCGGGCGCCGCGACCTGCTCCTGCGGCTGTGCCTGTTCATGGGCACCGTGGTCGTGGCGCTGGTGCTCAGCAATGTGCTGGGCTGGCACAAGAACGTCGTCACCACGGCGGGCCTGTACGACATGGTCGATCCGCTGTGCATCCTCGCGGCCACGGCCGGCGTGGCGTGGATGATGGCGGCCGACCTGCACCGCGCCCTGCGCAGCGCCCAGCAGGAGAACGCCCGCGTGAAGGAGTCGCAAAAGGAGATCGAATACATCGCCACGCACGATGCGCTGACCGGCCTGGCCAACCGCATCCTGGCGCGCGACCTGCTCGACCATGTGATCGCCAACGCGCAGCGCCATCGCACGAAGGCGGGCCTGCTGTATCTGGACCTTGACGACTTCAAGACCGTCAACGATTCGATGGGCCACAGCGCCGGCGACGAGCTGCTGCAGAAGGTGGCCACGCGGCTGGCCGGTGCGCTGCGCTCCAGCGACACCGTCTGCCGTCTCGGCGGCGACGAGTTCCTCGTGATCCTCGGCGAGCTGGGCGAGCCCGGCGACGCCGCGATGGCCGCACAGACCGTGCTTGAGCAGTTCGCCATGCCCTTCGTGATCGACGGCTTCAATTTCAGCAGCGGCTGCTCGATCGGCATTGCCGTCTTCCCGCAGGACGGCCTGGACTTCGACACCCTGCTGAAGAACGCCGACACCGCCATGTACCGCGCCAAGGACGAAGGCCGCAACGCCTTCCGCTTCTTCGACGCGGCCATGAACGCCAGCATCTTCGAGCACGCCAGGCTCGCCAACGCGATGCGCAATGCGCTGGCGCGCGGCGAGTTCAGCGTGCACTACCAGCCGCAGCTCGACCTCGGCGAGATGCGCATCATCGGCGCCGAAGCGCTGCTGCGCTGGCACCACCCTGAGCTCGGCTCGGTAACGCCGGCGCGCTTCATCCCGATCGCCGAGCGCACCGGCCTGATCGTCCCGATCGGCGCCTGGGTGCTGGCCGAGGCCTGCCGCCAGGCCACGCGCTGGGCCGCAGCGGGGCTCGATGAGCTGGTGATCTCGGTGAACGTCTCGTCGGTCCAGTTCCAGCGCGGCGACATCGATCTCGCCGTGGTCGACGCCCTGCACGACTCGGGCCTGCGCCCCAACCTGCTCGAACTCGAGATCACCGAATCGCTGCTCGTGCACGACACCGAGGAGCTGTCGGAGGCGATCCACAAGCTGCGCGCGATGGGCGTGTGTCTCGCGATCGACGACTTCGGCACCGGCTACTCCAACCTCAGCTACCTGAAGCGCTTCGAGGTCGAGCGGCTCAAGATCGACCAGTCCTTTGTGCGCCGCCTGCACGACAACCCGCATGACGAAGCCATCGTCCGCGCGATCGTGCAGATGGGCCTGAGCCTTGGCCTCAAGGTCATCGCCGAGGGCATCGAGGATTCGCAGACGCTGCAGATGCTCATTGCGCTGGGCTGCCCCGAGGGGCAGGGTTTCCTGTGGTCGAGGCCGGTGCCACCCGATGAGTTCCTGTCTTTCGCGCTCGCCCACCGAAGCTTGCAGAGCGCGCCGGCTGCAGCGGTCACGCCCCACCGATAGAATCCGCCCTCCTCCCGTCCCTCCACCTCGCCCTGGCAGCACGCATTCATGGATGTCCGCACCCTGTTCCTCGCCCAGACGGGCGCCCTGGGAGCGACAGCCGCCATGCTGTGGGTGGCCCGCGCGGAAGCCGACGAGCGCAATGGCCTGGGCACCTGGACCTACGCGGTCACCAGCCAGGGCCTCGCCTACCTGCTGCTGGCCAATGCCGGGCGCATCCCCACGTGGATGTCGGCCCTGCTCGGCAATATGCTCGGCGCGCTGAGCGTGCTGCTGTTCTTCGTGGCGATCCGCCAGTTCCTGCAGCGCCCGGCTCGCCAGTGGGCGCTGATCGTGATGGTGCTGATCGTCTCGGTCGTCGGCGCCCTGGCGGGCTCCCACTACGAGGGCGCCACGGTCTTCAACGGCTTTGTCTACGGCGTGGTGCAACTGCTCAACGGCTGGGCCTTGCTGCGCGCGCCGCGGCCCGAGTCGGCCCGCGTGCAAAGGCTCGTCGCGCTGTTCTACCTGGCGATGGGCGTGGTGCTGCCGCTGCGCGCGGCGGCGCTGGCGCTGGAAGGCTCGGGGATTGACTACCTCTCTCGCCCGCTCGCCTGGCAGGAGCCGATCTACGCCTTTGGCTTCCTGTTCGTGATCGTCACCAACCTGGGTTTTCTGCTGATGTGCAAGATGCGCGCGGAAGCCGAGGTGCGCTTGCAGGCCATGACCGACGAGATGACGGGCCTGGCCAATCGGCGCTCGCTCGAGAAGGCGCTCGAACATGCGCTGGCCTCCGCACAGCGCAGCCAGCGCCCCTTCGCTGTCGTGATGGTCGACCTCGACTATTTCAAGCAGATCAACGACCGCTTCGGCCACTCGGCCGGCGACGTGGCGCTGGCTGACTTTGCCGAACGCCTGCGCATGGGCCTGCGTGCACAGGACCTGCCCTTCCGCTATGGCGGCGAGGAGTTCTGCGTGCTGCTGCCCGAGGCTGACAACGGCGGCGCGGCCATCCTGGCCGAGCGCCTGCGCCTGCACGTGTCGCAAGCCGCCTCGGACGGCCGGCATGCGATCAGCGCCAGCTTTGGCGTGGCGGCCTGGCAGGCCGGCGATACGGCTGACCTCTTGATGGGCCGCGCCGACCAGGCGCTTTACCGCGCCAAGGCAGCCGGGCGCGACCGCGTGGAAGTCGCCTGACCCTCGCGTAAAGATCGCGTAACTCCCTGCCTCGGCTGACCATGCCGCGGTGACAGGGGGCAGACACCAATGCCCGACGCCTGCCGGGGCGCCGAAAATGCGCCCACATTTCGGCCCCAGGGCCAAGACGAGAACAAGACCCGAATGAGCAAGACCCAGACCTCCCCTGCCCTGTTGGCCGCCTGGCTGATCTGCGGCCTCGTGTCGCTGGCGCAGTACGGCAATTTCTATGTCTACGACTCGATCGGCCCCGTGGCCGACCTGCTCCAGCAGCAGCGCGGTTTCACCGACACCCAGGTCGGGATGCTCAACGCGATCTACAGCCTGCCCAACGTGGTGCTGGTCCTGGTCGGCGGCATCCTGGTCGACCGCTTCGGCGCGGCACGCATGACGGTCGTGACCGCCGGCATCTGCCTGGCCGGCGCGCTGTTGACCGCGCTGAGCCCCGACTTCATGGGCATGGCGGCGGGCCGCCTGCTGTTCGGCATCGGCGCCGAGACCTTCAGCATCGCCACGCTGGCGGCCATCGCCGAATACTTCGAGGGCGGCAAGGTCGCCTTTGCGATGGGCCTCACGCTGTCGATCGCGCGGCTGGGTTCCTATTCAGCCGACAAGTCGCCCGATTGGTTTGCCAGCGCCTACGCCCAGGGCTGGCAGCCGCCGCTCAAGATCGCCGTCATCTTCGCGGCCAGTTCCTTCATCGCCGCGCTGGTCTATTGGTGGATCGATCGCGGCGCCAAGGCCGCGCGCGTCGCTGGCATCGGGCATGTCGCGCCGCAAGCGAAACCCTTCGTGCTGCGCGACCTGCTGCACTTCGGCCGCGCCTACTGGTATCTGCTGCTGCTGTGCGTGCTCTGGTACTCGGTGATCCTCGCGTTCCGCAGCACCTTCTCGATCAAGTATTTCCAGCACACACACGGCCTCGACCTGGCCACCGCCGGCACCATGAACAGCTATGTGTTCCTGGCCGCCGTGTTCGCCACGCCGGCCTTCGGCTGGCTGTGCGACCGCGTGGGCCGCTACGCGCCTTTCCTCGCCTTCGGCGCCGTGCTGCTGCCGATTGCGCTGGCGATGATGGCGCTCACCGACCTGAGCCTGTGGGTGCCCACCGCGCTGATCGGCGTCAGCTATTCGCTGGTGCCCGCCGTCATGTGGCCGCTGACCAGCAAGCTCGTCGGGCCCGCGCGTTTCGGCACCGCCATCGGCCTGATGTGGGTGATCCAGAACGCCGGCATTGCCGGCGCCAATCTGGTGGCGGGCTGGCTCAACACGCGCGCCGGCGCGAGCGCGCAGAACCCCGGCGGCTACGACGCGATGATGATGTTCTTCGGCATCGCCAGCGTGCTGGGCGCCGTGTTCGCGCTGCTGCTGTGGCTGACGGCGGGGCGCAAGGCGCAGGAAGCCGCCACGCACGGTACACACCGTACGAACGTCACACACGCCGCGTGAGCCGAGGAGAAGACCGTCAGCCCTTGTTTGCCGCGCAGGCCCGGTAGCTGCGCCGGAAGATCGAGAGCAAGACCAGCACGCTGATCGGCGTGCCCGCGATCGCGGTGAGCAGCAAGGCGATGAAGCCGGTGCCGCCGGGCAGGCCGTCCCAACTGCCCCAGATCATCTGCAGCACGATCGCCACGGCCAGCGAGGTCAGCACCAGCGTGAGAACCGCGGCGAGGAAGGCGGCCAGCGTTGCGAGCAGCGCACAGGCGAACCGGCGCGGCAGAGGGCTCGACGCAGGGCCAGGCAAAGGGCTCGGAGGCAGTGTCGTCATGCAAGTGGATCTTGAACTGGACGCTGCATTCTGAGCGCGGGCCAAGCCATCTGTCCACCGGTCAAACACTGCGAGCGCTTTCCCTAGGTTGGCGCTCGTTGGGACCGCTTGTTTGAACCGTCAGGCGATCAAGCCTTCAACGCTGCGCTAACGGTCTGCGCCAGCGGCGTGCTCGCGCGCCCGATCAGCCGGCTGAGTTGGTGGCCGTCGTCGAAGAGCGCGCCGCGCGAGGCCCCGAGATCCGAGTCTGAGATCAACTCGGCGATCGGCGCCGGCAGGCCGAAGCCGAGCAGCGCGGCTTCGTAGTCCGCCTTCGGCAAGTCCCGGTAGGCCACCGGCTTGCCCGATTGGCGCGCCAGTTCGGCGGCCAGATCGGCGAGCGTGAAGGCCGCATCGCCAGCCAGTTCGTAGACGCGACCCGCTTGTCCTTCCTGAACCAGCACGGCCGCCGCGGCCGCCGCGTAATCTGCTCGCGCTGCGGACGAAATGCGGCCCGCGCCGGCACCGCCCAGCAACACGCCGTGCTGCAAGGCCGCAGGCGCACCGGCCGTGTAGTTCTCGGTGTACCAGCCGTTGCGCAGCAGCACATGCGGCAGGCCGGAAGCCTTGAGCAGCGCCTCGGTTTCCTGGTGCTCGCGCGCCAGGCCCAGCGGCGAAGTGTCCGCATGCAAGAGGCTGGTGTACGCCACCAGCTTGATGCCGCTGCGCACGGCGGCGTCGATCACCGCGCGGTGCTGGGCCACGCGCTGGCCGAGTTCGTTGGACGAGATCAGCAGCAGCTTCTCGGCGCCGGCAAAGGCGCGATCGAGCGAGGCGGCGTCGTTGTAGTCGGCCTGCCGAAGCTGCACGCCGCGCGCCGCCAGGTCGGCCGCCTTGGCGGGGTCTCGAACGGCCGCGACGACGCTCGAAGCGGGCACGGTCTGCAGCAGGTTTTCAATGACGAGGCGGCCGAGTTGGCCGGTGGCACCGGTGACGACGATCATGACAAATCCCTTGGAAACATTGACGAATGCGTTCAGAATAGGCGCCTTGCTTACTTTTTGTAAGTACGCACCTAAAGGTTAGTTAATAGCCCAGCCAGGAAGCAAGTGAACATGGCCACGCGCACCGCAAAAGACTCCCTCTCCGCCCGCGCCCGCCGCGGCGAGCTGATGTCGGCCGAATGCCCTTCGCGCGATGTTCTCAAGCACGTCACCAGCCGTTGGGGGGTCTTGCTGCTCGTCGTGCTGATGGGCGGTATGCACCGCTTCAGCGATCTGCGCCGCAAGGTCGGCGGGGTCAGCGAGAAGATGCTGGCGCAGACGCTCAAGTGGCTGGAGGACGACGGCTTCGTGCTGCGCAAGTCCTACGCCACGGTGCCGCCGCACGTCGAATATTCGCTGACGCCGCTGGGCAGGCAGGTGGGCAAGCGCGTCGAGTCGCTGGCCGACTGGATCGAGGTCAGCCTGCCTGTGATCCTCGATGCGCGGCGCGCGCTGGAGGCTCAGCCCGGGCACCGCGTGAGGCGCAATCTGCCCAAATAACGGGCATTTCAAGCGGCGCCTGTTTCACTCGGCGTCCCGTCTGACAGCGGCGTCCGATGCTTGGTGTGCTGGCCAACAGACGCGCCTCTTCCTCCTGAACAGACTGCTTTCACCGTGACCACCGTCATGTGTTCAAAAAAGCGGTGGCCTTTCCTTTGGCTGGCCTGCTCCCCCGAGGCGAGGCCCCGAGCACTTCAGGAGATTCGCCATGACAACATTGATCCGCACGCCATCGCAGCGTCCGCTGCGCTCACTCATCCTTCCCGGCCTGCTGCTGAGCACCGCCGCCTTGCTCGGCGCCTGTGCCAGCAGCACGCCGCCCCCGACCACCCAGATGGCCGTGGCGGATGCCGCCGTGCAGGCCGCCAACACACCGAGCACCAGCGAGGCCGCGCCGGCTGAGCTGCAGCTGGCCGTCAACAAGCTCGCCCTCGCCCACCAGGCCATGAACGACAAGAACTACGACCGCGCGCTCTACCTGGCCGAGCAGACGCAGGTCGATGCGCAAGTGGCCCAGCAGCATGCCCAGTCGGTGCGCTCGCGCAAGGCCGCGCAAGACTCTGAAGACGCGGCGCGCGCGCTGCAGGACGAGATCAACCGCAAGGCGGGTTCATAAGCCCATCCAAGAAGGAGATTCATCATGAACACCCATCACCGCAAACTGATCAGCCTCGCCGCCGTGGCAGCCCTCGTGTCCGCCTGTGCCACGCACTTGGAGCCCAACAGTGCTCTGGAGCATGCGCACGCCCGCTACAACGCCGCCGCCGGCAACCCGCAAGTGGCCAGCCTGGCCGCGCCTGAATTGCAGCGCGCCGCCGACAAGCTCCACGAAGCCGACCACGCCTGGAAGGAACATGAGCCCGCTTCGCGCGTTGAGCAGATGGCCTACCTGAGCTCGCAGCGCGTGAGCATCGCCGAAGACGCCGCCTCGGCCCGCGCCGCCGAAGCCTCGTCGGCCCAAGCCGCCGCCGAGCGTGACCGCCTGCGCCTGGCCGCCCGCACCAACGAGGCCGATGCCGCCAAGGCGCAAGCCGCCGCCGCCCAAGCCACGACTGCCGCCGTCGTCGCCGCTGCCGATGACAAGGCCGCCCGCGACCAGGCCCGTATTGCACGACGCGATGCGCAACTGGCCGACATGCAGGCGCAGATGCAGGACCTGCAAGCGCGCAAGACGGATCGCGGCATGGTGGTGACGCTCGGCGACGTGCTGTTCGAGACCGGCAAGGCCAACCTGCTGCCGACCAGCGAACGCAATATGGACAAGCTGGCGACCTACTTCAAGACCCACCCCGAGCAGCGCGCCATCATCGAGGGCTACACCGACAGCGTGGGCTCGGCCAGCTACAACCAGGGCTTGTCGGAGCGCCGGGCTCAGGCCGTGATGTCGGCCCTGGTGGCCCTGGGCGTGCCGCCCGATCGCCTGACCACCCGCGCCTACGGTGAAGACCAGCCGGTGGCCACCAACGCCACGGCCACGGGCCGCGCGCAGAACCGCCGCGTGGAAGTGCTGTTCCCGGATCCGGGCACGCGCGTCTCGCAGCGTTGATCGGCTGATCAAAGCCCGATCAGATAAGGCGTTATGCCCCTGTAGGACGACAGCCTCTTCGGAGGCTGTCGCCGTTTCTGTGTGGCCCAGCGTACGGACCGTGCGGCGCGCCGCGGCGATCCTGAAGCCGTTCACAAGCAGTCATCGCTCACCCCTTCACAAGGACACCAATCATGAAGATCCAGTACCGTCTCATTCCCCTCCTGCTCTGCCTCAGCACCGGCGCCTTCGCCGCCACCACCACCGCCATGAGCAAGGACGACTACAAGGCCGAGAAGAAGGCCATCAGTGAACGCCACAGCACCGAGAAGAGCGCCTGCGGCTCGCAAGCCGGCAACGCCAAGGACATCTGCATCGCCGAGGCCAACGGCCGCGAGAAGGTTGCCCTCGCCGATCTGGAGCTGAACTACGAACCCTCCAACAAGCATGACCACGACGCCCGCGTGGCCCGCGCCGATGCCGCCTTCGCCATCGCCAAGGAAAAGTGCGATGACAGCGCCGGCAATGTGAAGGACGTCTGCCGCAAGGAGGCTGACAGCACCCACGTCGCCGCGCTGGCCGATGCCAAGCTCGCGATGAAGACGGCGTCAGCAGATGCCAAGGCCAGCGACAAGAAGGCCGAAGCGCGCAGCGATGCCGCCGCCGACAAGCACGCCGCCGCCGTGGCCGTCGCCAAGGAGAAGTGTGATGCCCTGGCCGGCGATGCCAAGGATCAATGCATGGCGCAGGCCAAGGCCAATAACTAAGCATTCAAGCGGAGTTCCATCATGACCCTCGGCACCATCCTCCTGATCGTCCTGCTGCTGATGCTGCTCGGCGCCATTCCAGCCTGGCCTCACAGCCGCAACTGGGGCTACTACCCCAGCGGCGGCCTCGGGCTCGTGCTGGTGATCGTGGTCATCCTGCTCGTGATGGGGCGCATCTAGCTGAAGCCTTGTCGTCCTGCTCAGTCGATTGACAGAGTCAGTGCGGCCTCGCGCAGCAGTTCGCGCGTCGACGCCAGCGCAGGCCCGACATGCCGGTCGATGCGCCGGATGAACGGGCAGGTCAGCACCGCGAGCGCGTCGCCGGCGGGCCCGAGGATCGGCACGGACAGATCCGTAACGCCGTACGCCTGCTGACTCTCGCCCTGCCAGTAGCCGGTCTCGCGCACGCCGGCGAGCAGCTTGTCGAGCTTCTTGCCGGCCATCGGCACCTCGCCTTCCAGCGCCTGATGCGCCGACAGCATCTCCGCGCGCCGTCCGTCCGACTGAAACGCCAGCAGCACATGGCCCGAGCCGGTGTCAAGCAGGCTCACCTGCGCGCCGAGCCGGGTCGAGAGGCCCCAGCTCGCCGGGCTGCTCACCTGCGCGGCGATCGTGACGTTGCCGCGGTCGTAGACGCCGAGATGGCAGGACTGCTCAGCCGCCTTGGCAAAAGCGTCCATCGCCGGCAGCGCCTGCGCGCACAGCCGGCTCAGCGGCGGGTGCCGGTGGGCGAGCACGAACATCTTGAGGCTCAGCGCATAACGGTCCCCCTCAGGTGACCGTGTCACGTACTGGCGCGCCACCAGGCGCTCCAGCATGCGGTAGATCTCGCTCGGGCCGCGCTCCATCGCCTTGACGATCTCGCCGCGCGTCATGCCTTGCGGCTGCGCGGACAGCAACTCAAGGATGTCGAGGCCCTTGTCCAGCGCGGGAGCGCGGTAACGATCAGGTTCGGGGGTATCTACTCGGTCGTCGCGCGGCATTGTGATCTAGAGTCTTGCGTGTTTATTCATGCATCTTCTGTGCATCTATGAATATTTGCAATCCGCGCGATTGCTGATGCCCAGAACACAAGCCTGCAAAAGGCATCGCCATGAGACTGCGACAAAAGACCATCCTGATCACCGCCGCCGGCCAGGGCATCGGCCGCGCCAGCGCGCTGGCCTGTGCGCGCGAAGGCGCTCGCGTGATCGCGACCGACGTCCAGGCCGATGCGCTGGCCTCGCTGAAGCAGGCGGCGCCCGAGATCGAGACCCACATGCTCGATGTGCTCGACAGCGCTGCCGTGCTGGCGCTGGCCGCGAAGCTGCCGGAGCTTGACGGCCTCTTCAACTGCGCCGGCCATGTGCACCACGGCACGGTGCTCGATTGCGACGAAGCCGCCTGGGACTTCAGCTTCAACCTCAACGTCAAGGGCGCGTACCGCCTGACGCGCGCCTTCCTGCCCGGCATGCTGGCCCGCATGGCCCGCCAGCGCAGCAGCGGCTCCATCCTCAACATGGCCTCGATGGCCTCGTCCATCAAGGGCTTTCCGAACCGCTTTGCCTACGGCGCCACCAAGGCGGCGGTGATCGGCATGAGCAAGTCAATCGCGGCCGACTACGTCAAGCAGGGCTTGCGCTGCAATGCCCTGTGCCCCGGCACCGTGGATACGCCCTCGCTGCGCGGGCGCATCGCGGCGGCCGCCGATCCGGCGCAGGCCGAGAAGGATTTCATCGCGCGCCAGCCGCTTGGGCGCCTGGCCACGGTCGACGACATCACGCCGCAGGTGGTCTTCCTGCTCAGCGATGAATCGCTGTTCATCACCGGCCAGGCGGTCTCGGTCGACGGCGGCGTGACGATCTGAGGCCGGCACGCGATGAGCTTGCGCCTCGATTCGCACCAACATTTCTGGCGGATGGACCGCGGGGATTACGCCTGGCTGCGGGATGCGCCGTCCGTGCTGCAGCGCGATTTCCTGCCGGCGGACCTGCAGGAGACGCTGCCGAAGCATGAGGTCGCGCAGACGGTGCTGGTGCAGGCGGCCGACACCGTCGAAGAAACGGATTACCTGCTCGGACTGGCGGCCGAACATGCGTTCATCGGCGGTGTGGTCGGCTGGGTCGACCTGAGCCGCCGCGACTCGATCGCGACGCTCGAACGCTGGAGCCGGCAACCGAAGTTCAAGGGCGTGCGACCGATGCTGCAAGACCTGCCCGATGTCGACTGGATCGCTACGCAGGCTCATCCCGAAGCGCTCGATGCGCTGGTTCACTTCGGCCTGCGCCTGGACGCGCTGGTGATGCCGCAGCATCTCGAATCGCTGCTTCAGGTGTTACGCGAGCATCCCGACTTGCCCGTGGTGATCGACCATGCCGCGAAACCCCCGCTGACGCGCGGCTGGCACGCCGACTGGGTGCCCTCGTGGTGCCGGCACATGGGTGAGCTCGCCGCGCTGCCGCAGGTGTGCTGCAAGTTCTCGGGCCTGATGGCGCCGCTGGACGAGGTGCGGCCCGTCTGGGAGCTGCTGCTGCAATGGTTCGGGCCGAGCCGCCTGATGTGGGGCAGCGACTGGCCGGTGCTGACGCTGAACAGCGACTACGCGGGCTGGGTCCGGCTCAGCGCGGCGCTGATCGACAGCCTGCCCGCCGATGAGGCGGCGCAGGTCTGGCGCGGCACGGCGCAGCGCTTTTACGGCTTGTCGTCGTGACGACCGCCGCGCCTGTCGTCTCGATCCGGGGGCTGTCGAAAGCCTTCTCCGGCGTGCGCGTGCTGGACCAGGTCGGCTTCGAGCTGCGGCCCGGCGAGGTCCATGCGCTGATGGGCGAGAACGGCGCGGGCAAGTCCACGCTGATGAAGATCCTGGCCGGCGTGCACCGCGCGGACGCGGGAGAAATCCGCATCCGTGAGCAGCCCGTCCAGATCGCCGATCCGCGTGCGGCACAGGCGCTCGGCATCGCGATGATCCATCAGGAGCTGAACCTGATGAACCACCTGACGGCGGCGCAGAACATCTTCATCGGCCGCGAGCCGCGCGGGCGCCTGGGCCTCTTTCTCGACGAAGCGGCGCTGAACCACAACGCGCGCCGCATCTTCGAGCGCATGAAGCTCCGGTTCGATCCGCGCGCGCTCGTCGGCGAGCTGAGCGTGGCGCAACAGCAGATGGTCGAGATCGCCAAGGCCTTGTCCTTCGAGCAGTCGCGCGTGCTGATCATGGACGAACCCACGGCCGCGCTCAACGGCGCCGAGGTGGCCGAGCTGTTCCGTCTCACGCGGCAACTCAAGGAACAGGGCGTGGGCATCGTCTACATCTCGCACAAGATGGACGAGCTGCGGAGAATCGCCGACCGCGTCACCGTGATGCGCGATGGCCACCCGGTGGCCACACTGCCGATGGCGACGACGAGTGTGGACACGATCATCAGCATGATGGTGGGACGCGAGCTCGCCGAAGTCGCGAGCGAAGCGCCCGACACCGCCAACAACGAGGTGATGCTGGAGGTGCGCCGGCTCAACCGGGGCAAGGCCGTCAGAGACGCCGGCTTCGTGCTGCGCCGGGGCGAGATCCTCGGCTTCGCCGGCCTGATGGGCGCGGGCCGCACGGAGCTGGCGCGCGCCGTGTTCGGCGCCGACGAGATCGACTCGGGCGAGATCCGCGTGCGCGGCCGCGAGGTCGTGATCCGCTCACCGGCCGATGCGGTTGCGCATGGCATCGGCTATCTGTCCGAAGACCGCAAGCATTTCGGCCTGGCGACGGCGCTCGATGTCGAGGCCAATGTGCTGATGGCCAGCTTGGCGAGCTTCAGCGGCGCGATCGGCGTGATCAAACCCGCGGCGATGCGCGCCGAGGCCGCGCGTCTGGTCGAGCGATTGCAGATCAAGACGCCCTCGCTCGACCAGCCCGTGGCGCTGCTCTCGGGCGGCAACCAGCAGAAGGTCGTGATCGCCAAATGGCTGCTGCGCGACTGCGAGATCCTGATCTTCGATGAGCCCACGCGCGGCATCGACGTGGGCGCCAAGGCCGAGATCTACAAGCTCCTGAACCAGCTCGCTGCACAGGGCAAGGCGATCGTGGTGATCTCCTCCGAACTGCCCGAAGTGCTGCGCCTCGCTCACCGCATCCTGGTGATGTGCGAAGGCCGCATCACAGGCGAGCTGGCCGCGCACGAAGCCACGCAGGAAAAGATCATGCAGCTCGCCACGCGGCACGAAACCGCGCTCATCGAATGACCACGAATCTCTTCGCAAGAATCGGCTCCCCCGCCACGCGGCAGAAGCTGCTCGCCTTCGCCAGCCTGATCGCGCTGCTGGTGTTCTTCAGCCTCGCTTCCGACAACTTCCTGGAGACCGACAACCTGGTCAGCATCTTGCAGGCCACCGCCGTCAACGGCGTGCTGGCCGTGGCCTGCACCTTCGTGATCATCACGGCGGGCATCGATCTCTCCGTCGGCACGCTGATGACCTTCTGCGCCGTGATGGCGGGTGTGGTGCTGACCAAGCTGGGCCTGCCGCTGGCCGTCGGCATCGCGGCGGCCGTCTTCTTCGGCGCGCTCAGCGGCTGTGTCTCGGGCCTGGTGATCGCCAAGCTCAAGATCCCGCCCTTCATCGCCACGCTGGGCATGATGATGGTGCTCAAGGGCCTGTCGCTGATCATCTCGGGCACGCGGCCGATCTACTTCAATGACACGCCGGGCTTCTCGGCGATCTCGCAGGACTCGCTGATCGGCGAGCTGATCCCCGCGCTGCCGATTCCCAACGCGGTGCTGATCCTCTTCCTTGTCGCGATCAGCGCGAGCCTGGTGCTCAACAAGACGCTGATCGGCCGCTATGCCTTTGCGCTGGGCAGCAACGAGGAGGCGGCGCGCCTGTCGGGCGTGAAGGTCGACTTCTGGAAGGTGCTGATCTACTCGCTCAGCGGCGGCATCTGCGGCATCGCCGGCCTGCTGATCGCCTCGCGCCTGAACTCGGCGCAGCCCGCTCTGGGACAGGGTTATGAGCTCGACGCGATCGCCGCCGTGGTGATCGGCGGCACCTCGCTGAGCGGCGGCACCGGCACCGTCGTCGGCACGCTGATCGGCGCTTTCATCATGAGCGTGCTCACGAACGGCCTGCGCATCATGTCGGTGGCGCAGGAGTGGCAGACGGTGGTGACGGGCGTGATCATCGTGCTGGCGGTCTACGCGGACATCGCGCGGCGCCGCCGCGCCCGCTGACTCGCAAATCAAGGAGACGACAGATGATGTTCACGACAAGGCGAGCCCTGGGCCTGCTCATCGGCCTGAGCGTCTGCGCCAGCTCGGCGATGGCCCAGCAGCTCTACATCCCGCTCGTGTCCAAGGGCTTCCAGCACCAGTACTGGCAGGCCGTGAAGGCCGGTGCTGAAGCAGCGGGCAAGGCGCTGAACGTGCGGGTGAGCTTCGAGGGGCCGGAGTCGGAGGCGATGGTGGACAAGCAGATCGACATGCTTTCCGCCGCGCTGGCCAGGAAGCCCGCCGCGATCGGCTTTGCCGCGCTGGACAGCCAGGCCGCCCTGCCGCTGCTCAGGAAGGCGCAGGCCGCGCACATCCCGATCGTGTCCTTCGACTCGGGTGTGGACAGCGACATCCCGGTGACCACGGCCGCCACCGACAACAAGGCCGCCGCCGCGCTCGCCGCCGACAAGATGGCCGAGCTGATCGGCCGCGCGGGCGAGGTGGCCATCGTCGCGCATGACCAGACCAGCCGCACCGGCGTCGATCGCCGCGACGGCTTCGTCGAGCGCGTCAAGGCCGCGTACCCGAACATCCGCATCGTCAGCATCCAGTACGGCGGCGGCGATCACCTGCAATCCACCGAGATCGCCAAGTCGATCCTGCAGGCGTACCCGAAGCTCAAGGGCATCTTCGGCACCAACGAGGGCTCGGCCGTGGGCGTGGCCAACGGCGTCAGGGAGATGCGACGCTCGGTCGTGATCGTCGGCTACGACTCGGGCAAGCAGCAGAAGGACGCGATCCGCAGCGGCCTGATCGCCGGCGCGATCACGCAGAACCCGGTGGGCATCGGCTACCAGACCGTCGAGGCAGCGGTGAAGGCGCTCAAGGGCGAGAAGCTGCCCAAGCACATCGACACCGGCTTCTACTGGTACGACAAAACGAACATCAACGATCCCAAGATCGCGGCTGTTCTCTACGACTGATTCGAAAAAAGACTGAGAAGGAGTTCACCCATGAAACTGTTGCGCTACGGCCCGAAGGGCCAGGAAAAGCCCGGCCTGCTCGATGCCAACGGCCGCATCCGCGATCTGTCCGCGCACGTTGCCGATGTCGGCGGTGAGGTGCTCACGCCCACCGGCCTCGCCCGACTGAAGGCGCTCGACGTCGACACGCTGCCGCTCGTTGACGGCATCCCCCAGCAGACCGTGCGGCTCGGCGCCTGCGTGGGCCAGGTCGGCAAGTTCGTCTGCATCGGGCTCAACTACGCGGACCACGCGGCCGAGTCGAACATGCCGATCCCGAAGGAGCCGGTGGTGTTCAACAAATGGACCAGCGCGATCGTCGGCCCGGATGACGAGGTGGAGATCCCGCGCGGCAGCACGCGCACCGATTGGGAGGTCGAGCTCGGCGTGGTGATCGGCCAGGGCGGCCGCTACATCAGCGAGGCCGATGCCATGAACCATGTGGCCGGCTACTGCGTGGTCAACGATGTGTCGGAGCGCGAGGTGCAGCTGGAGCGCGGCGGCGGTCAATGGGACAAGGGCAAGGGCTGCGATACCTTCGGCCCGCTGGGCCCATGGATGGTGACGGCCGATGAGATCGGCGATCCGCAAAGCCTCGATCTCTGGCTGGAGGTCGATGGCAAGCGCTTCCAGAACGGCAACACGCGGACCATGGTGTTCACGGTGGCGCAGTTGGTCAGCCACCTGAGCCAGCACATGAGCCTGCAGCCCGGCGATGTGATCTCGACCGGCACGCCGCCCGGTGTGGGCCTGGGCCAGAAGCCGCCGCTGTACCTGAAGGCGGGCCAGACCATGCGCCTGGGCATCGCGGGCCTCGGCGAGCAAAAGCAGCGCACCGTGCAGGCATGACGACAACCACCACGATCCGCTCGATGCGCGTGATCGATGCGCGCTTTCCGACCTCGGCGCTGCTCGACGGCTCCGACGCGATGAATCCCGACCCCGATTACTCGGCGGCCTATGTGATCCTCAAGACCGATCGCAGCGGTCTCGAAGGCCACGGCCTGACCTTCACGATCGGCCGCGGCAACGAGATCTGCTGCGCCGCGATCCGCGCAATGGAGCACCTCGTCGTCGGCCTCGATCTGGCCTGGATCGCCGCCGACATGGGCCGCTTCTGGCGCCACATCACCTCCGACAGCCAGCTGCGCTGGATCGGCCCCGACAAGGGCGCGATCCACCTGGCCACGGGTGCGGTCGTCAATGCGGTCTGGGACCTGTGGGCCAAGGCCGAAGGCAAGCCCGTGTGGCAGCTGGTGGCCGAGATGAGCCCCGAGGAGCTGGTGCGGCTGATCGACTTCCGCTACATCACCGACTGCATCACGCCCGAGGAAGCGCTCGCCCTGCTGCGCCAACGCGCGGCGGGCAAGGATGCGCGCCGCGTGGAACTGGAAGCGAACGGTTATCCCTGCTACACCACCTCCGCCGGCTGGCTCGGTTATGAAGACGCCAAGCTGCGCCGGCTCGCGCAGGAAGCCGTGGACGCGGGCTTCAAGCACATCAAGCTCAAGGTCGGCCGCGACCTGCAGGACGACATCCGCCGCGTGCGCATCGCCCGCGAGGTGCTGGGCCCCGACCGTGCGCTGATGATCGACGCCAACCAGGTCTGGGATGTCGACCAGGCGATTGCGTGGCTGGGCGAGCTGGCCTTCGTCAAGCCCTGGTTCATCGAGGAGCCGACGAGCCCCGACGATATCGAGGGCCACCGGCGCATCCGCGAAGCGGTGAAGGACTCGATGCAGGTGGCCACGGGCGAGATGTGCCAGAACCGCATCATCTTCAAACAACTGATCATGCGCGGCGCCATCGACGTGGTGCAGATCGACGCCTGCCGGCTCGGCGGCGTCAACGAGGTGCTGGCCGTGATGCTGATGGCCGCGAAGTACGGACTCAAGGTCTGCCCGCATGCCGGCGGCGTGGGCCTGTGCGAGTATGTGCAGCACCTCGCGATGATCGATTACCTGTGCATCAGCGGCAGCAAGGAAGGCCGCGTGATCGAGTACGTCGATCATCTGCACGAACACTTCGTCGACCCCTGCGTGATCCGCGAGGCCGCGTACCTGCCGCCGCGGCGCCCCGGCTACTCGATCGAGATGAAGCCGCAATCCCTGGCGCAACACACCTTTCGCGCCTGAACCCCGGAGCCCGTCAGTCATGGACCTTCATCTTCAAGACCGCGTCGTGATCGTGACCGGCGGCGGCTCGGGCATCG
Organism: Burkholderiaceae bacterium; assembly: GCA_036500605.1. Lineage (GTDB taxonomy): Bacteria > Pseudomonadota > Gammaproteobacteria > Burkholderiales > Burkholderiaceae_C > JAFALK01. The sequence goes on along the minus strand of DASYBU010000005.1, from coordinate 83,611 downwards.
GCGGTGCGATCAGCCTGCAGCTGGCGCGCGAGGGCGCGGTGCCCGTCATCCTGGGCCGCAGCCCGCTAACGCCCGAGTTCAGCGAAGCCCTGCGCCGGCTGAGCCCGCGGCATGCCTTCTATCAACTCGATCTCGGCGATGAAGCTGCCTGCCGGGCCGCCGTGGCCGCCACGCTCGAGCGCTTCGGCCGGATCGACGCGCTGGTCAACAACGCCGGCGCCAACGACGGCGTCGGGCTCGATGCGGGGCGGGCGGCTTTCATGCACTCGCTCGAAGCCAACCTCGGCCACTGCTACCTGATGATGCATCTGTGCGTGGAAGAGCTCAAAAGCCGGCGCGGCGCGGTGGTGAACATGTCGTCGAAGACGGCCGTGACCGGCCAGGGCGGCACCAGCGGCTATGTGGCCGCCAAGGCCGCGCAACTCGGGCTCACGCGCGAATGGGCGGCCGAGCTGGCGCCGCACGGCGTGCGCGTCAACGCGGTGCTGCCGGCCGAGGTCATGACACCGCTCTACGAGCGCTGGCTGCAGAGCAAGGACGACCCGCTGGGCACGATGCAGGCGATCAACGCGCGCATTCCGCTCGGCCGCCGCATGACGACCGACCAGGAGATTGCCGATCTCGTGGTCTTCCTCCTGTCCGACCGCTCATCGCACACGACGGGGCAGTGGTTGCATCCGGATGGCGGCTATGTGCATCTGGACAGAGCGTTGGGCTAGACCGGCATCTCGAGCTTGTAGCCCACGCCGTAGATCGACCGGATCGGCGGCTCCTCGTCCGGGCAGGCTTGTTCGAGCTTGCGGCGCAGGTTCTTGATGTGGCTGTCGATCGTGCGGTCGCTGATCGCCCGTTGATCGCCGTGGAGCTTGTCGATCAGCTGGTCGCGTGAGAAGACGCGGCCCGGCGCGGAGGCAAAGGCTTCGAGCAGGCGGAATTCCAGCAGCGTCAGATCGAGGAGCTGACCGTTGATTCGAGCGCTGTGGTGTTCGCGGTCGATGACCAGGCCGGCGCCGTGGACAGGCACCCGACTGCGCGGACGCCGCAGGATCGCCTTGACCCGCGCCACCAGCTCGCGCGGGCTGAAGGGCTTGCACAGGTAGTCGTCCGCGCCGGCCTCGAGCCCGATCAGCCGGTCCACCTCCTCGACGCGGGCGGTGACCATCACGATCGGCACGTCCGAGAAACCGCGCAGCTCGCGGCACAGGCTCAGCCCGTCGCGGTTGGGCAGCATCAGGTCCAGCACGATCAGGTCGGGCGGCCGCAAGCGCACGGCCGGCAGCACCGCGGCGCCATCGGCCAGTGAGGCCGCCTCGAAGCCGGCCGCGCGCAGGTAGTCGCAGACCAGCAAGGCCAGGCGCGGCTCGTCCTCGACGACCAGCACGAAGCCCGGTGCACCGGCGCTCATCATGTTGCAGCCTCCGTCGGCGCCAACGTCACGGGCAGGCGGATCTCCATCCAGACACCGCCCAGGTGCGAGGCCCGCGCCTCGATCCGGCCGCCATGCGCCTCCACGATGCGTCGGCAGATCGACAGGCCCAGGCCGCTGCCGCCGCTGGCGCGGCCGCGCGAGGCCTCGACGCGGTAGAAGCGCTCGAACAGGCGCGGCAGCAGCTCGGGCGCCACGCCGGGCGCCGAGTCGTGCAGGTCGAGCACGGCCTGGTCATCCTCAACACGCAGCTGCAGCAGCAGGCGCCCGCCTTTGGCGGTGTAGCGGACCGAGTTCTCCAGCACGTTGTGCAGCAGCTGGCGCATCCGCGCTTCATCGGCCAGCAGCGTCACGCTCTCGCCCGGCGATTGCAGACTCAACTCGAGCCCGGCCTCCGTGCAGCGCGGGCGGAAGGCCGCACTCTCTTCTTCGAGCAGGCGCGTAAGGTCAAGATCGACCTTGCGATAGCTGAGCGCGCCCACATCGGCGAGAGCCAGCTCGTGCAGATCACCGACCAGCTGGGTCAATGTGGCCACCTCGCCCTGCAGCATGCGCAGCGATTCCGGCGTCGGCGCGTGCACGCCGTCTTCCATCGCCTCGAGCTCGCCGCGCAGCACGGCCAGCGGGGTGCGCAGTTCATGCGAGACGTCGGCCATGTAGTCGCGGCGCATGCGTTCATTGCGGTCGAGCGTCACGGCCAGTTGGTTGAAATCCTGCGCGAGCTGGGCCACCTCGTCATGGCCCTTCACCTCAATGCGCGTGCTGTAGTCGCCGGCTGCCAGTCGATGGCTGGCCCGCGCCACCGAACGAACCGGGCCCAGCAGACTGCGCGCCAGCCACCAGGCCACCAGCGAGGAGAGCAGGATCGCGGCCACGCCGAGCAGGAGGCTGCCGCGCAGTTGCCCATCAAGGAACTGATCGACGACCTCATCGGCCACCGACTGGATCGAGGCCATCGCCAGCCAACCGACCACCTGGCCATTCACGACGACGGGCCGCTGCTCGTTGTGATGCAGCAGCACGGGAAAGCCGATCACGAAGTGGCGCTGCGCATCGAGCAGCGTCAGGCGCCGGCCCGCGCCGAGCAGGTCGGTCGCGACCGCGCTGGGCAGGTCGGCATGGCGGTCATGCTCCTGCGGCAGCGCGCGAACCTCGGAGCCGACGATGTCGTACCAGAGGTCTTCGCGCCCCTGCATGAAGGCCCAGCTGCCATGCTCGGCATAGGCCTGGCCCAGTCGCGGCAGCGCCGCCTCCATGCGCTCGACGGCCTGGTGGTTCAGGGTGCCGAGAAAGTCGCGCTTGAAGCTGATGCGGCCGGCCACGCTCATCGCCACCACGATCAGGGTGGCGAGGGCCAGCACGTAGAGGGCGAGTCGGGCGGTGATGCCGGGGCGTTTCATCGATGTTCCGGTGAGATCCAGGCGCGATTGGCGCAGACCTGGATCAGCTTGGCAAGACGGGCTGCACAGCGCCCGCCTTCCTCAAAATTCCTGCACATTTGATTTGAACAATGCGGCACAACATTCCTTCACCGCTGAAAGCCCGAACCATGCGTGCGCTTCCCAAGATCAACTCGAAATACTGGCAGGCCCTGGTGCTTGCCAGCATTTTCGGCACCAACACCGGCGACTTCTTCGCCGGCCGGCTGCACATGGGCCACCTGAACGGCCTGCCGCTGCTGATCGGCCTGTTCGCCCTGATCCTGTGGGTGGAGCGCTTCAGCCCGCGCGCCAGCGTGCTGTACTTCTGGGCGGCCATCATCACGGTGCGCACGGCGGCGACCAATGTTGGCGATGCTTTTCACGACTTCAAGCTCGGTTTCGGCATCTCGATCCCGATCGTCATCGTGCTGTTCGCGATCAGCATTGCGATCTACAAAAAGGCCGGTGAATCCAGCCCGGCGCGTTCAACCGAACCTTCTGTTCGAGTCGACACCCCCTACTGGGTCTGCATGATGCTGGCTGGCGTGCTGGGTACGCTGGCCGGCGACTGGCTGGCCGAAGACATCGGCCTCAAGACGCTCGGCGCCACGGCGGTCTACGGCCTGTTCGTCGCCGCGATGCTTTACACGGGCCGCGGCGGGCGCATGGTGCAGCCGATCTTCTACTGGGTGACGATCGCCCTGATCCGCTCGGCCGGCACGGCCGCCGGGGACTTCGTCGCCCACAGCATCAGCCTGCCCGTGGGCACCGCCCTGACCGGCACCCTGTTCATCGCATTGATCGTTTATTTCTACGAGGTGAAGAAGATCAACGCGGTGGCGCTGAGTGCGGCCTGATCGCGCGGGGCGCCGTTCCACCTGGAGCCTCTTGCTGGGCGCGTGCATCGCTTCCGGCGGTGCCGCGGCCGCTGAAGAGGCCTCATCATCGCTGGCCAAGGTCGTCGTCACCGGCAGGGCCAGCACGGTCCAGGTCTTGGCCGATCGCAAGGTCTACAAGCTGGCCGACGATGTGCAGGCGCTGACCGGCTCGGCGGCCGACGTGCTCAACACCCTGCCCTCGGTGGCCGTGGACATCGATGGCAACCTGAGCCTGCGCGGCGACACCAACGTCCTCGTGCTGATCGACGGCAAGCCCTCGGTCCAGCTCAGCGGCGCCAAGGGCGGCGACGGCCTGCAGCAGTTCTCGGCCAAGGACATCGAGCGGATCGAGGTCATGACGAACCCACCGGCCCAGTACAAGGCCGCGGGCACCGGCGGCGTGATCAATATCGTGACGCGCAAGAACCGCCAGGCAGGCGCCTCGGGCACGGCGCAGTTCAGCGTCGGCAAGCAGGACCGCTACGTGCTGGGCCTGAGCGGCGGCTATGGCGGGCAAGACCTCAACCTGAGCGGCGCGCTCGGGGTGCGCGAAGACGATCGCGAACGCAAGCTCGACTCGACGCTGGTGAGCGCGCCGGGCGCCACGGCGGTGTCAAGCAGCCAGGCGCTCGACGAGCATGCGCGCCGCTTCATCCCCTCCCTGCGCCTCGGCGTCGACTACAAGCTCAACGAGCGGCAGTCGCTCAACGCCAGCGTCAGCGTCCGGCAACGCAACGGCAATCGCTACTTCGACCAGCACGATGAAGACCATGCCGCCGACGGCTCCTTGCTGGCCGCGAGCGACCGCCACAGCGACGGACATGAGTGGAGCCGCAGCCAGGAGCAGGGCCTGCGCTTCAAGCAGTTGCTGCGCGACGCGGGCGAGTCGCTCGAGCTGGGCCTGCACCAGAGCACGGACGTCGAACATGAGCACTACGCCTATCGCAACACGTCGCTGCTGCCGGCCTCTCCGGCGAGCTTTGATCGGCTGTTCCTCAATCACGACTTGCGCACCGACGATCTCGGCGTCGACTACAGCCGCGCCCTGACGCCCGAACGCACGCTCAAATTCGGCTACGCGCTGCAACACGACGACAACGGTTTTGCCAATGCCGGCGACGACGCCGATCCGCTGAGCGGCGTCAACATCCCCAACGCGGCGCTGACCAACAGCTTCCGTTATCGGCAGACCATCCACGCGCTCTATGCCTCGTATCAGCTGATGCTTGATGACTGGTCCGTCGTCGCGGGCCTGCGCGGCGAGCACAGCGCCCATGTCGGCGATCAGATCACCACCGGCGTCATCAGCCGGCACAGCGAGACTGGCGTCTACCCGAGCCTCAGCCTCGAACATGCGAGCAGCGACACGCAGACCTGGTCGCTCGGCTACAGCAAGCGCGTCTCGCGCCCCGATGCCGAGGCGCTCAACCCCTTCGTCGATGCGCAGGACACACACAACCTGCGCGCCGGCAATGCCGATCTGCTGCCGCAGACGGTCCAGTCGCTGGAGCTCGGCTATCGCGTGGCCCTGCCACGGCACAGCTACGGCCTGACCGGCTACGCGCGCGAGACCCATAACAGCGTGACCACGCTGACCCAGGCGATCAGCACCGACGTGACGCTCTCCTCGCTCGTCAACCTGCCACGCAGCCGTTCATTGGGCCTCGAATTCAACTCGGATGCCCCGCTGAATGCGGCCTGGGCCTATCGCGTCAGCGGCAATCTGTTCTGCAGCCAGATCGATGCGAGCGCGCTGGGCTACGCCGGCCTGCGCTCCACGACGGGGCTGAACCTCAAGGCCAGCCTCGACTACCGGCCCACCGCCGCCGATACGGCGCAGCTCTCGATGAGCCGCGCGGACAAGCGCCTGACACCGCAAGGCGAAGTCGCGGCCATCAATCTGGTCAACCTTGGCTACAAGCATCTGGTCCAACCCGACCTGTCGCTGTTCGTGACCGTCTCCGACCTCTTCAACGGCCAGCGCTTTCACCGCATGTTGAGCACCGAAACGCTGCAGCAAACGTATCAGCGCCAACAGATGGGCCGCGTGGTCTACGTCGGTATGAGCTACAGCTTTGGCGGCGGCAAGAAGAGCAAGGCCGCGAGCTTCGAGTACGACCAGGGCTGAGGCGCTTTCAGCGCGCTGCCTCAGTGGGTGAACTGCAGGCCGAGGTAGACCAGCGCTTGGCGACGTTCGTCGCTGCGCGAACCGAAATCGCGACCCACGGCGGCCAGGAAGGTCAGCGCTTCCTCAAGCTTCCAGTGCAAGCCCATGTTGAACAAGGTCTGGCGTGCGCCGGGCGCCTGCACCGTGTGCAGCTCGGCCATGCATTCGACACCTTCCACGCCGCAGTCATGCGCGACCACGATGCCGGCCACCCATTCGTTGGGCCCGTCCTGCACGAAATTGCGCCCAGCCTCGGTGGTGATGCTGAAGTCTCCAAGATCGCCGGCCAGTTCCAGCGGCAGGAAGAATTCATGGCCCGCGCCGGCCAGGCCGCGCCGGATCGAGCTGTTGGTGAGGCTGCGTGTGAGCTGCGGGTAGGCGGACAGCGAGAAGCCCGACTTCTCTTCGTCGATGAAGCGCCACTTGACACCGAACTCGGTATCGCCGGTGCCGGACTTCCAGCCCTGGCCGCTCGGCCCATTCCCATGTGCGCTGACCCAGGGCGCATCGATCTTGAGCTGGATGTGGTCGCCCCAGCCGTAGTTGAGGTCAATGTCCGGTGCGGCGACTACGGTCCGACCGCGCGTGTGCGCGGTGATCGCGCCGAAGTTGATTTCCCAATGGCCGTCGCCGGGCGTGCCGGGGTCGTCGGTGACCATCGGCGGACCGCCTTGCGCTCGCGCCGGCAAGGCTGCGGCCAGCAACAGAGAAGCGACGATCAGAACTGCGGCATCGAGGACGAAGAAGGAACGTTTCTGCATCCCGACACCGTACACAGGCGGCGTTAGCGTTGTGTTAACCGCGGTGCAGCGCGTCCGCAAAATCAGACAGCTCCGACCACACCGACAACACCGACCACGAAGTTCAGAAAGGCCTGTACCTTGGCCGGCACTTGGTGGCGTGAGGGGTAGATCGCATGCAGCGGAAAGCGCTCGTCCTGCCAGTCGGGGAACAGCTCGATCAACTGCTCCTGCTCCACCAGCGCCTGCGTGCCGAAGGCCATCACCTGCGCGATGCCGTAGCCGGCCAGGCAGGTGCTCAAGAGCGTGCCGGCGTCATTGACGATCAGACGGCCGTCGGTCGGCACGACGAGCTTGCGTTGCTTGCGATGAAACTCCCAGGCGAAGGGCCGGCCGGTCAGCGGGTCGCGGAAATCGATGCAAGCGTGATGTTGCAGCTCGATGTCCTGCGGTGTCTTCGGCCGGCCGTGGCGGGCCAGATATGTTGGCGAGGCGACGGTCAGGATGCGCGTGTCGAGCAGCTTGCGCCCGATCAGGCTGGAGGCGGGCAGATGGCCGAAGCGCACCGCCAGGTCGAAGCCATCGGCCACCATGTCGCCGAGCTGGTCGCGTGTGACGAGGTCGAGCGTCAGGTCCGGATGCGCACTCAGAAATTCGCCGAGGCGCGGGCCCAGCGCCATGCGTGAGAAGAAAGGGTCGAGCTGCACGCGCAGGCGGCCTCTGACAGTCGTGCGGCCGGCGACGGCGTCGTGCGCCGCTTCTTCCAGGCCCGCCAGCAGCGGCAATACGCGTGCCTGAAATCGACGACCTTCCTCCGTCAGGGTGACCACGCGCGTGGTGCGATCAAACAGGCGCACGCCGAGGCGCTGCTCCAATCTGGAGACGGACCGGCTGATGCCGGGCGGCGACATGTCGAGCTGCTCGGCCGCCGCCGCAAAGCTGCCGGCGTCTGCGATCGCCAGGAACACGCGCAGGCCGCCCAGCAGCCGTTCGTCGAAACCCGCCATAGATGCCACCGTGTCATCAATGAAGTGACATCCATGCTATCGCTGAAATGATTGTGAATCACCAGAATTCGGCCCCAGCGGCACTCGGTCCGCACAATCTTTTCTTGGAGTCAGGCATGTTTGCAATCACGGGAATCACAGGACAGGTCGGCGGCGCCCTGGCGCGGGCGCTGTTGGCGCAAGGAAAACCGGTGCGTGCGGTGGTGCGCGATGCGGCGAAGGCCGCTCGGTGGACCGAGGCCGGCTGCGCCACGGCGCTGGCCGACATGAACGATGCGACCGGGATGGCCGCGGCTTTCAGCGGCTGCGAGGGCGTGTTCATCCTGCTGCCGCCAAATTTCGATCCCTCGCCGGGCTTCCAGGAGTCGCGCGCCATCATCGCGGCGATCCGCGAAGCACTGCTGCAAGCGCGTCCAGCGCGCGTGGTGGTGCTGTCCACCGTCGGCGCACAGGCCCATCAACAAAGCTTGCTGACGCAGCTGAGTCTGCTCGAACAGGCGCTCGCCGATCTGCCGCTGCCGGTGAGCTTTCTGCGGCCCGGCTGGTTCATGGAGAACCTGCAGTGGGACATCGCCGCGGCGCGCGAAACGGGCGAGATCACCTCGTACCTGCGGCCGCTCGATCGCGCGATCCCGATGGTCAGTGCGGAAGACGTCGGCCGCGCCGCCGCCGAGCTGCTGCTCGATTCATGGACCAGCCATCGCGTGGTGGAACTTGAAGGGCCGCAGCGCGTTTCGCCGCTCGACATCGCGAAGGCGCTCAGCGAGCGCCTCGGTCGTCCGGTGCGGGCCATCGCAGCGCCCCGTGCCGATTGGGAAGCGAACTTCCGCGCTCAAGGCATGCGCAATCCATTGCCGCGCATGCAGATGCTCGAAGGTTTCAATGAGGGCTGGATGAGCTTTGAGGGCACGCCGAGGCAAGGCGTTATAGACCTCGACGAGGTGGTGCGCCGTCTGATCGAGGCCCAGCGCGCGGCTCAGTCCCAGGCCGTGGCCTGAACCAGTTCGGCCAGCGCCTTGGACAAGCCCGCGGCATCCTCTTCGTCGAAGCGCGCCAGATGCGGGCTGTCCAGATCGAAGACAGCCTTCAACTGGCCGTTGACGATCACGGGCAGCACGACTTCGGACTGCGAGGCCGAGTCACAGGCGATGTGGCCCGGGAAGGCGTGGACATCGGGCACAAGCTGGATCTCCTGCGTGCGGGCGCAGGCACCGCAGACGCCGCGTGCAAACGGGATGCGCACGCAGGCGACCTTGCCCTGGAAGGGGCCGAGCACCAGCTCATCGCCGCCGCGCGCCATGTAGAAGCCGGCCCAGTTGAGGCCGGGCACGGCGCCGTAGATCAACGCGGAGAACTGCGCCAGGTTGGCCAGCCAATCGCGCTCGCCCTCGAACAGCGAACGCGCCTGCGCGCTCAGCAGTTCATACGATTCGCGCTTGGCCTGGGGGCTGGACATGTCGAGCGTGTCGACGGGTTCGAAACTCATGATGGGACCGTTGTTGTTCCTGCGAAGAAGCCGGCATTTTCGCGGCAAGTCGCGGCTCGCGTGCGATCAGCGCTGAATAAGCCGATCGGCGAAGGCGGCAATTTCGGGAGCGACGGCGGGCCACGACGGTTGCCGATCGGCTTCAAGCACGGCATGACGCAGCAGGCGGCGCAAGGTGTCTTCCTGCGGCGTGACCGGCCCGGCAAAACGTACGCCTTCGGGGCCGACGATCACCAGGGTCGGGAAGGTCTCCACGTCGAAGCTGCCGACCAGATCGGCTTCGTCTTCGATGTCGATCCAGTGCAGGCGCAGGCCCGGCTGCGCTGCGGCGATCTCATCGCCCACGCGCTCGAACATGGGCTGGTAGTCATCGCAGAGGCGGCACCAGGCGGCGCACAGGCAGGCCAGATGAACAGTCTTCAATTCACTCATCGCCGCACGCCACCCGCCTTCTCCGCCTTCTTGGCCACCGCTTTGACCTCGGCACAAAGCCCGTCGTCCCAATGGCTCTTCAAGGTTTCTCGCAGCCCGCGCAGTTCCTTGCTCTGTGAGCGCAGCGCTGCTTGCAATTGATCGATCTCGTCCAGCCGCGTGTCGAGCCTGGACAGCAGCTCGTCCTTGGAGAAACCGCCCGTCGAAGCGTAGACGCTGCGCATCGCGTCGAGCGTGAAGCCGAGCGACTGGCCCAACGTGATCTGGCGCAGCCGCTCGAGTGCGTCTTCGCCGTAGACGCGATAGCCATTGCTGCCGCGCTCCGCCGAGGGCAGCAGCCCGCTGCGCTCGTAAAAGCGGATGGCGGAGCTTGTCACGCCGGACTTGAGCGCCAGTTCACCGATCTTCATTGCTGTTCTTTCCGCTTGACCTTGAAGTCAGGTTCAATCTTAGTATCGCGGCCATTGCACTGAAATCGGACCCCTGTCTCATGCCCCTCTCCCTCCAATCCACGCTTGTTCTGCCCAACGGCGCCACCCTGCCCAACCGCCTGGCCAAGGCCTCGATGGAAGAGAACATGGCCGCGCCGGGCCAGTTGCCGGGCGAGGCCATCTACGGTCTCTACCAGGCGTGGGCCCGAGGCGGCGCGGGCCTGATCCTGACCGGCAACGTGATGATCGATGGCCGCGCGCTGACCGGCCCCGGTGGCATCGTGCTCGATGCCAACACGCCCCTCGAGCCGTTCAAGCGCTGGGCCAACATCGCCCGCGCCGGCGGCGCGCAGCTGTGGATGCAGATCAACCATCCGGGCCGGCAGGTGCAGGCGGCGATGGGCGGCCTGGCCTGGGCGCCTTCGGCGATCGGCTTGCAACTGGGCAAGTACAGCTCGCGCTTTGGCACGCCCAAGGCGATGAGCGAGGCGGAAATTCAAGAGGTGATCCGGCGCTTTGGCGATACCTCGGCGCAAGCGGAAGCCGCGGGCTTCAGCGGCGTGGAGATCCACGCAGCGCACGGCTATCTGATCTCGCAGTTCCTCTCGCCGCTGAGCAATCAGCGTGACGATCAATGGGGCGGCAACGCCGTCAATCGAGCGCGCCTGCTGCTTGCCGTGGTGCGCGAAGTGCGAAGCCGCGTCTCGCCCGGTTTTGTGGTCGCGGTCAAGCTGAACTCGGCCGACTTCCAGCGCGGCGGCTTCGAGGCCAGCGATGCGCGGCAGGTCGTCGAGTGGCTGAACGAGCTCGCCGTCGATCTGGTCGAGCTCTCGGGCGGCAGCTATGAAAGCCCGGCCATGCAAGGCAGCGCGGCCGATGGCAAGACGCTGGCGCGCGAGGCGTATTTCCTGGAGTTCGCGAAAGACATCGCGGCCGTGGCCCGCATGCCGGTGATGGTCACCGGCGGCATCCGGCGCAAGGCAGTGGCCGAGCAGGTGCTGGCTGAAGGCGTGGCCGTGGTCGGCATGGCCACGGCACTGGCGATCACGCCCGATCTGCCGCGCCGCTGGCTGGCCGGCGAGGACGCCGTCGCCGTGCCGCAGGAGATCCATTGGCAGGACAAGGTCAAGGCCTCGATCGCCCGCATGTCCCTGGTCAAGCGCCGACTCCGCATCCTCGGCGCGCGCAAGACCCCGGCCGCGAGCTACTCGCCGCTGCTGAGCCTGATCCTGGATCAGCTGCGCCTGCGCAAGCTGACCCAGCGCTACCGGCACTGGTTGCTTGCGCAGGGCTTCAAGCTGCGTTGAAGACCCAGCTCGCCAAACTCTGTGACATACGCGCACGAATGGGCAGATAGATGCCCATAGACCGGCGGTTCCAGTTCAATCGGCAACAAAGTGCCTGTTGACCGTCGGCTTGAGCAGATCGGCAATCCCGATGCGCTCGGCGAACTCCACGCGCTTGCGCTCGGCCACCACCGTCACCGCGGCCACGCCGTCGTCAAGGAAGTCGACGACCGAGCGGAACGGACGCTCGCCATGCGGCAGGCCGACCACGCGCACGATCTCGTCGGCCACGGCTTGCGGATCGGCCTCTTCGGGCATCAGCGCGCTGAGCTTGGCGCCAACCTGGTCGAGCAAGCCGTCGTAGCGCGCATAGGCTTGCAGCCTGGCCTGATCGGCCGGCTTGCCGGCATTGGGGAAATGCTGCGTGCCCTTGGTGAAGGCGCCGGGCAGGATGATCGAGGTCTCGATACCGAAGCGCGCGACTTCATAGGCCATCGTCACGGCGATCGAATCCATCGCGGCCTTGGCGGCGGCGTAAGGGCCGAGGAAGGGCGGGAAGCCCCCGCGCGTGGTGGAGCTGCTGACCCACAGCAGCAAGCCGTTCTGCTGGCCGCGCAGGACGGGCAGCGCCGCGCGGTTGACGCGCTGCGTGCCGAGGAAATTGGTGTCGAGCACCTTCATCATCTCTTCGGGTGTGAAGGCTTCGGTGGGGCCGACGACGAGGTGGCCGGCGTTGTGGACGACCACGTCGAGGCGGCCTTGCTCCTGGACAATGTGCGCGACGGCGGCATCGGCCGAGCCTTGGTCCAGCACGTCGAGTTCGACGGCGCGGATGTCATGGCCGTGGGCGAAGCTCCAGTCGCGCAGCTCGCGCACACGCGGGGCGTTGCGGCCGGCCGTGTCGCGCATGCTGGCGTAGACGGTGTGGCCGGCTTGGGCCAGGGAACGGGCGGTCAGTTGACCGATGCCGGTGGAAGCGCCGGTGACGAGGATGATCTGCTTGTTCATGTTCGTGTTCGTGTTCATATTCAGGCTCCGATTGAATTGAGAGTTAGCGAGCGCTCGCTCAGACGATGCCGCCGTTGGCGCGCAGAGTCTGGCCGTTGATCCAGGCGCCGTCGGCCGAGACCAGCATTGCGACGGTGGCGGCGATGTCTTCGGGCGAGCCGAGGCGCTCCAGCGGCGCGGCCTTTGAGAGGCGCTCGATCACTTCAGGCGACTTGCCCTTGAGGAACAGGTCCGTTGCGGTCGGGCCGGGGGCCACAGCGTTGACGGTGATGTTCTTGCCGCGCAGTTCCTTGGCCAGGATGTTGGTCATCGTTTCGATCGCGGCCTTGGTGGCGGCGTAGGCCGCGTAGCCGGGCATGGCCAGGCCGATCACGCTGGTCGAGAAGTTGACGATGCGGCCGCCGCTGCGCAGGCGCTGGGCTGCCTCGCGCATCGCGTTGAAGCTGCCTTTGAGGTTGACAGCGACCATGTTGTCGAAGGTCTGGTCATCGGTGTCGGCCAGGTGCGGCAGGTTCGGCGGCATGACGCCGGCGTTGTTGACGACGATGTCGACGCCGCCGAACCGGCGTTCGGTTTCCTCGAACAAGGCGCGGACTTCGGCCGACTTGGAGACGTCGGCCTTGACGGCGATGGCCTGGCCACCCGAAGCGGTGATGGCGTCGACCACCTTGGCGGCCTCTTCGGCATTGCCGGCGTAGTTGACGACCACGGCCATGCCGTCGCGGGACAGGCGTTGGGCGATGGCGGCGCCGATGCCGCGCGAGGCGCCGGTGACGATGGCGACTTGCGTGTTGTTGCTTGCGTTGTTCATGATGTGTTTCCTTGGACAGGGAGAGAGGGGGCAGAGGGGCTAAAGGGCTAAAGGGCCGATTCGCTGCATCTCCGTGTTGGGCTCTGCATCGAATCAGTGACTCAATTTTGGTGTTCGTAACTGCAAAGATAAATGTCATAAAATCGCCATCACTATCCAACTGAGTCGAACAATAAAGGCGACGCTTGAATGGACCGTTATGACGCCATGAAGCTGTTCATCCGCCTGGTGGAGCTCAAGAGCTTCACGAAGGTGGCGGATGAGCTGGACCTGCCCCGCTCCACCGTCACGCACCAGATCCAGCAATTGGAGAAGCGGCTCGGCACGCGGCTCCTGAATCGCACCACGCGCCAGGTCAGCACCACGCTCGATGGCGATGCGTACTTCCTGCGCTGCCAGCGCCTGGTGGCCGATCTTGAAGAAACCGAAGAGGCGTTCACGACCACGCCCACCCAGCTCAAGGGCAAGCTTCGCGTCGATCTGCAAGGCACGCTGGCGCGGCATTTCCTGCTGCCGCATATCGGCGCCTTCTGCGCGGCCTACCCCGAGCTGGAACTCGAGATCGGCATGGGCGACCGGCTCGTGGATCTGGTCCGCGAAGGCATCGATTGCGTGCTGCGCGCCGGCGAGCCGCGCGATTCCAGCATGGTCGGTCGGCGTGTGGCGCTGCTCGATCAGGTGACTTGCGCCAGCGCCGCGTACCTGAAGCGCGCCGGCAAGCCGACCACGCTTGAAGAGTTCTCAAAGCATCGCGCCGTGAACTACGCGGCGCCGGGCGGGCGCGTCATGCCGTTTGATTTCGTCGTCGACGGGCAGCGCCGCACCATTCAGCTCAAGAGCGCGCTCACGGTCAACAACGCGGAGGCCTATGTGCTGTGCTGCGAGGCCGACCAGGGCTTCATCCAGCTGCCGCGTTATCACGTCGAGGCGCAACTGAAGTCGCGCCAGTTCGTGGAGGTGCTGCAGGCTTTCCGGCCCGCGCCGATGCCGGCTTATGTGCTGTATCCGCAGCACCGGCAGTTGTCGCAGCGGGTGCGCGTGTTTGTCGATTGGGTCGCGGATCGCATGCGGGCTGGCGGCGCGGCCTGATCGCACGAGCTTCGTCTATGCGGCGGCTGCAATCAAGGGCAGCGTCACCCGAAAGCACGCGCCCTCGCCCGAGGAGCTCTCGACACTGATGCGCCCGCGCAGCGCCGTCTTGACCATGTTGTGGGCGAGGTGCAGGCCCAGCCCGCTGCCGCCCTGGCCGAGCTGCGTGGTGAAAAAGGGATCGAACACGCGCTCCTGATCGGCCGGCGCGATGCCGACGCCGTCGTCGCGCACGCCGATCTGCACCTGGCCTTCAGCGTCGGTCTCCGCGAAGACAGTGACCAGACCCTGGCGCCCGTCCGTGAAGGCATGCCGCGCGGCGTTCTCCAGCAACTCGGTCAGCACCTCGGAGACCGCCGCCAGATAACTGCTCATCTCGATGTCAGGCGAGACCATGTTGCTGACCGCGTGATAACGGCCACGCGCCAGCGATGAGCTGGCCATGCTGGCGTTCACGAGATCGCGCAGGTTGAAGCTGCTCATGACCATCGTGCCCTGGTCGACGGCCACGCGCTTGAAGCTCGCCACCAGTTGCGCAGCCCGGCCCAGGTTGCCGGTCAGCAGATCGCTACCGTCGCGCACCGCCTTGACGAATTCCTTGAAGTCGCCGCGGCTCACGCCCTGGTCGACCTTGTTCGCGAATTCACTGATCTTGTGGTTCAAGGTGCTCGCCACCAGCACGCTGTTGCCGATCGGCGTGCCCAGTTCATGGGCCACGCCGGCCACCATCGCGCCCAGCGCCGCGTTCTTGGCCGAGACCACGAGCTCGGCCTGCGCCTGCGTGAGCGACTCGAGCGTCTGGCTCAGCTCGCGGTTCTTCTCCTCGAGGCTCTGCTGCTGCATCACGAGCTGGAAGTCGCGTTCGATGCCGCGCTTGATCTCCATGAGCAGCTCGACATAGCGCGGCGGGAAGTCGCGCGTCTTGGTGTCGAGCACGCACATCACGCCGAACATCTGCTCGTCGGGCCAGATCAGCGGCACGCCGAGGTAGGCGATCATGTTCAGCGCGACATCGGGGTTGTCCTTCCACTGCTCGTCTTCCAGCGCGTTGGGCACCAGCAGCGGCGCGCGAGTGGCCATGACGGTTTCGCAATACAGGCCCGTGTCGAGGCAGGCTTGATCGCGAGGCGCAAAGGGGTTGCCCTCGCGCTCGGCCGCGACCAGCACCTCAAGATGCCGGGGCAGCAAGCGCATGATCAGGCCGGACGGCACGTCGAAGATGTTCGCCACCGCATTGGCCGTGGCCTGCCAGTGCGCCACCAGCCAATCGGGAACGGCGCGAGGCGCGGGATGCGTTGCTTTGTCTTCCATGAATGACCGCCTACCCTTCCGAGATTCGACACGACTGCACTCAACTCTGGCGGATTCTGGGACGGGGGCGCGGGCGGCGGGCCGGAGCAAGATCAAGAAAGGCCCGGCCGGAAATCACGGTGTGGGCGAGCGGCTAGAGCGACTAGAGCGACTAGAGCGGCAACGAAAACCGGTAACTCAATCCCAAGCCGACCGACGTGGCGCTGAAGGCGTACTGCCGCGGATAGAGGTGCGCCTCGTTCACCGAAAAGGTCTTGCCGGCTTGCGCATAAAGAGCCAGGCGATCGCTCAGGCCCCAGTTCAGGCCCACGGCGGGCTTGAGCACGAGGCCGTGGATGTTGATGCCGGCCAGCAGCTGCGCAAAGGCTTGCAGGCCGTGATCGGGCGAGTAGCGGCTTTGAATGCCCACGCCGGTCAACAACTCGCCGTAGCCCGGATAACCGAGGAAGCGGCTGTACGCGATGCTGGCCTGCACGGGCACGTAGAGGTGGTCGCTCACGACATGATCGAGCTGCAGCGACAGCAGCCTGACCGCGCCTTGGTCGTGGTCGCGCACCTTCACGTCGAACTCGGTCTGCTGGAAGACATGGAACCGAAAGCCGCGCTGCACGACCTCGTGGCCGCTGCTGCCGCCGTCGAGCGAGCCACCGCCGTCAGGCGAAAGGTGATAGGTGAGCGAGGCGCCCACGGTGATGTTTTTCGAGGAGCCCTTCGGCGCATACAGATAGCCGCCGGACAGAGCCACGCCCAGGTTCTCGCTGAGGCGGTATTCAGCGATCAGCTTCGGATAGAGCAGCAGGCCCGGGCCGGTATCGATCTTCTCGGGTGCATAGCCGCCCGAGCCCAGCGCCAGTTGGGTGTAGAGCTTGAAGCGGCGATCGAAGGCATGGCGATAGCCCACGCCACCGAGGATCTGGTTGTAGGTCGGCAGCCCTCGGTAGCCCACACTGCCCTCGAACAGCACGTAGTAGGAGTCGTTGAGGAAGTGATCGACCTGCACGTCCACCAAGTTGACGGTCTGCCTGTACGAGCCCTGCGGCCTGATCTGGATGAAGTTGTCGAGGCCCAGCATCACGATGTTGGTGTCGGGCTCGCTCGCGGCATCAGCGGGGCGACGTTGGCCCGAGCTCCCATACGATCCGGTCGAATACGAGAACGGCAGCTGTACAAAGAAGTCGAGCTGCGAGCCGTGAAGCGCCGATTCGGTGAAGCGGACCCTCGACAGGTTCACGCCGGCGGAGAAGCCGTCGAAGTGATAACCCAGGCCCGCGTAGGTCTTGACGAAACCACCCGCGCCCGCAATGACCTTGGCCTGCGCCGCACTGTTGCCGCCGGCACCGCCGCCGAGTGAAGCGCCCACGTCGCCGTACAGATTTCCGGACAGCCGCCGCTCGGCATGGAGCGTGACATCAAAGGCCATGAGGCCGCCGTACTCCCCCTTCACCAGCGGCGCATGGATGCCGATGCCCGCGTAGAGGCCGTCGCTGAATTGCTGGAGGACATGGGTGCCGACCAGATCGATGGACGGGCGTCCCTTGATCGGGATCGTCTGGTAGTCGAGCATGAGGAGGCCATGCGCCTGAGACGGCGCTGGCGCGTCCGGCGCGTCCCCCGCCTGCGCGCCAGGCGCGGAGATTCCCGAGGCGAGGGCGGCGATCAAGGGCAAGAGTTTTGCCAGTCTTGGCGGCATGACGAGGCTCCACAAGGCCTTCGGGGCGTCGAAGGATGTGCGTGCCTTGTAGATGCGCGGAGCCGGGTGCGTCGGTGCTGTCACGCACAGACGCAGCCGTGGCGCGGCGGGCTAACGGACCGTGATGTCCGAGCTCCCGCTGCTCTGGTAGCCCTCGGTCTCGACAATCATGTAGTCGAACGTGCCGAGCTTCAAGCCGAGCTGGGCCCAGGCGTCGAAATGCTTGCCCGTGGTCACCGTGCCGCTGGAACGCTTGGTGGTGCGCACGCTCCAGTATTGGTCGAAGGTCGCAGTGCCCTGGATCGACGGTTGCTGGACGCGCGTGGTCTTGTAGATCTTGTAGGTGCCGCCGTCGCTCTCGACGGTGCCGATCGGCTCGCCGCCGGGCGGCGTCCAGGCGCCGTAGCTTTCGACGATGTAGTACTCGACGAGCGGCTTCGTGGTCCAGCCGTAGACGGCGAGATAGCCGTTGCTGCCGCCGTCGAAACTGCCGGCGAAATGGATGTCACGACGGCTGCCGGTCTGCCAGCCCTTGCCGGCCGTGAAGTTGCCGGTGTTCTTCCACTGCATGCTGTAGTGGCCGGCCTCGCCGAGTTGCATCGTGACGGTGCCCGGCGAGTCGGTCCAGAACGAGTAGAAGTAGCCGCCCTGCTCGCCCGTCCGATTGGCGGCGATGGTCTGCGCGTGCGCAGCCCAGGCGCCGCCCAGCAAGAAGGCGGCGAGCAGCCAGCGGCGATGCGTCATACGAAGTTGTTGACGATGTTCTCGAGGCGCTCCTGGCGGCCCGATTGCGCTTGCGGGGACAGGCCTTGGCCATGCACGATCTGCGCCAGGTCATCAAGGCTCGCGCCCTTCTGGATGCGCTGGCCGAGGTCACCGTTCCAGCCGGCGTAGCGGTCGCTGACGACCTTCTCCAGCTGACCGCTGCTGTACAGATCGGCCGCCGAAAGGAAGGCGCGCGCCATCGTGTCCATGCCGCCGATGTGGCCCTCGATCTGGTCGATCGGGTCGATGCTCTGGCGGCGCACCTTGGCGTCGAAATTGGTGCCACCGGTGGTGAAGCCGCCGGCGCGGATGATCTCGAGCATCGCGGGCACGAGGGCCGCGTGGTTGTTGGGAAACTGGTCGGTATCCCAGCCCAGTTGCTCGTCGCCGCGATTGGCGTCGATCGAGCCGAAGATGCCCAGCGCGCAGGCGGTCGCCACTTCATGCTCGAAGCTGTGGCCGGCCAGCGTGGCGTGGTTCACTTCGAGGTTGACCTTGACCTCATTCTCCAGGCCGTAGGTCTTCAGGAAACCGTAGACCGTGGCGCTGTCGTAGTCGTACTGGTGCTTGGTCGGTTCCTGCGGCTTGGGCTCAATCAGGATCGCGCCCTTGAAGCCGATCTTGTGCTTGTGCTCGACCACGGCCGAGAGGAAGCGGCCGTACTGCGCAAGCTCGCGCTTGAGGTCGGTGTTCAGCAGGGTCTCGTAGCCTTCGCGGCCGCCCCACAGCACGTAGTTCTCACCGCCCAGGCGCTTCGTCCATTCGAGCACATGCTTGACCTGCGCGCCGGCGTAGGCGAAGACTTCCGGATCAGGATTGGTGGCAGCGCCGCTCATGTAGCGGCCGTTCGAGAACAGATTGGCCGTGCCCCACAGCAGCTTCACGCCGCTGTCCTGCATTTTCTTGGCGGCGGCATCGAGCAGGCCGTCGAGGATGCGGTTGGAGTCGGCCAGCGTCGCGCCTTCGGGGGCCACGTCGCGGTCATGGAAGCACCAGTAGGGCAGGCCCAGCTTCTCGAAGAAATCGAAGGCCGCGTCGAGCTTCATGTGCGCGGCCTTGACCGGATCGGCTTCGGCAAACCAGGGGCGCTGGAAGACGGTCTGGCCCAGGCCGAAGATGTCCTCGCCCTTCCAGCAGAAGTTGTGCCAGTAGCAGACCGCGGGGCGCAGGTGCTCGGCCAGCGTCTTGCCCAGCACCACGCGCTTGGCGTCGTACCAGCGGTAGGCCAGCGGGTTGGTGGATTTCGGGCCTTCGTATTGAATGGTCGGGATGTTGGAGAAGACGGTGCTCATGGCGGGTTCCCTTCGGTCTGGAATATCTGAAGATGTCTGAGAAAAAGTGGGGTGAGGTTCAGGCGGTGGTGAGCCCAGCCGTGAGCCCAGCCTCCTGGCGGCGTTGTTCGAGTTCGGCCACCATCCGCAAGGTGGTCTGCTTGTTCAGTTTGTTGGCGGCGAGGCTCAGCGCACAGCCCGCGAAGAGCAGGCCGACCGCGATGCTCGAAGCAAAGCGGTAGCCGACGATCGCGTTGGCCGCGGCGGGCAGGTGCGTGTCGTAGCCGAAGAAGCCGGCCAGCATCCACAAGAGGCTCGCGGAGCCGAGGGCCAGGCCAGCCTTCAACGAGAAGCCGATGGTCGCGAACACCATGCCGGTGAAGCGGCGACCGGTCTGCCATTCCGAGTAGTCGGCGGCATCGGCATACATCGCCCACATGATGGCGCAGGTCGGCGCGAAGACCAGCGAGCCGATGATGGCCAGCGCGGCCATCGCGTAGACCGCGACGGGCGGCAGCAAGTACATCGCGAAGGCGTTGACCGCACACAGCGAGAAGCAGGTGATCGCCACCGTGCGCTTGCCGAAGCGCGCCGCCAGGCCCGTCGACAGCATGATCACGATGATCGTGGTGCCGAAGCCCAGCATGTTGACGATGCTGTTGTAGACATCGGCCACGTTCGAGTTGGCGATCGTGTCGCGCGTGCCGTGCACGATGTAGCCGAGCGTGTCGGCCAGGCTGCCGGTGGCGGCCATGTCCGGGTTCGTCAGGCCCAGCATCTCGACGAAGTCGAACATCGCGGCCTTGTCGGCGTAGTGGTGGTAGTAGTTGTAATGGGCGCCACCGCGCAGCGCGAGCATGCCGAACTGGAAGACCGTGTAGCAGACCAGCGAGATCCACGGGCCGTTCTTGAGCAGGTCAGCGAAGTCCTGCTTCGGCGACGACTGCACCTGCGCGATCGGCTTGATGCGTTCCTTCGTGGTGAAGAAGGTCACCATGAAGAGCACCAGGCAGGCCGCGGCCCAGATCGTCATGGTCATCTGCCAGCCGTACTGGCGGTCATGCCCATGCGCGAACTTGGCGACCAGCGGCAGCGTGAAGCCGCCGACCACGAACTGCGCGATGTTGACCGACACGAAGCGGTAGGAGTTGAGCTTGGTGCGCTCGTTCAGGTCGCCCGTCATGACCCCGCCCAGCGCGGAGTAAGGCATGTTGTTCATCGAGTAGAGCGTCATCAGCAAGGTGTTGGTGATGCCGGCGTAGGCCACCACCATGCCGGTGCTCCAGCCCCAGCTCTTGTCGGGCGCGGTGTAGGCCATCACCATCACGACGGCCCAGGGCACGGCGGTCCACAGGATCCAGGGGCGGAACTTGCCCCAGCGCGTCTGCGTGCGATCGGCCAGCACGCCCATCACGGGGTCGAAGATCGCATCCCACAGGCGCGGCCACAACAGGATGGCGGCCGCCGCGTTGGCGCTGAGGCCGAACACATCGGTATAGAAGTTCAGCTGGAACAGCACCATGGTCATGAAGACCAGGTTGGCCGCCGCGTCGCCGGCGCTGTAGCCGGCTTTTTCAAGGAACGAGAGTTTTGCTTGCGTCATGGTGGTGTTGGGTGCAAGACACGGCCTGGATCCAAAGGACAAGGCGTGCAGCCACGCGGGTTGGGGAGCCCGACCGGCGGGCGCATCCTGGGTTCAGTGGCAGCTCAGTGACCGATCAGGGTTGAGTTGCCTCGGCAGGGTCGAGCCCCGCCGCCGTCACCGGCCGAGGGTTCTGCGTCAAGCTGTTTTTCCGTAGCGAGCGGAATTCCCTTGTCTCGAGGGAGGGGCATTTGGTTTTTCCTTCTTTTGGGCTTCGCCCGGGATCGCTCCGCAGGCCACCATGATTGGCAACGCCCCCATTTCATCGAATTAGGTAGCGCTACCATTTTCTAGTTTGGAGGATTCGAGCGGCCTCGTCAAGCGGCTGTTGGCGCGAATGACGCCCCAGCGGGCCGTTCCGGCCCTCGCCCCAGGCAATTAGTTTGAATGGCAAACAAAGTTAAACCGGCTGAGACACTCTGTTAGCGCTCCGTTTTCGGGTGTGAAACGCAATGACCGAGTGTTTTTACCTAGTATTTGTGTTGTCGATTCCCACCGTGATACGTGTTTTTTCGTACTCATGAGTAGTGACCCTAGTACCGGGCCGACCCGCAATCAACTTAAATAATTCGACAACAAAAGTAAATACGCCGCTGGCAGTTCAGCTGACTGACCAGTGCCCTCAGGCGCTTCGAGACAACGCCCACATGCCAAAAGATTTGATTGCCGCTGCACGGGCGGCTCTGTACCCCGACAAGCTGCCGATGACAGCGTTGTCAACGCCAATGACAGCGCTGTCAATGCCGCCATCGTCGGCGGCGAAGAGCGTCGATTTCGGCCACGATTTCGTCTGGGGGGTCGCGACCTCGGCCTTCCAGATCGAGGGCGGCGTAGGCCGTGACGGCCGCGGCGAAAGCATCTGGGATCGCTTCTGCGACACACCCGGCAAGGTGCGCAACGGCGACACCGGCGTGATCGCCTGTGACCACGTGAACCGCTGGTCCGAAGACCTCGACCTGATCCGCGACGGGGGCTTTTCGGCCTACCGCTTCTCGATCGCCTGGCCGCGCGTGCAGGCCGACGGTGGCGTGGGTTCAGCCGGCTGGAACGAACAAGGCCTCGCCTTCTACGACCGCCTCGTCGACGGCATGCTTGAGCGCGGCCTGCAACCGCATGCCACGCTCTACCACTGGGACCTGCCGCAGGCGCTGCAGGACATCGGCGGCTGGACGGTACGCGAGACCGCGCAGCGCTTTGCCGATTACGCCGAGCATGTGGGCCGCCGCCTCGGCGATCGCCTGAAGAGCCTGGCCACCCACAACGAACCCTGGTGCACCGCCATCCTCGGCCACCTGACCGGCCAGTTCGCGCCCGGCTGGCGCGATGAAGGCGCGATGGCGCAGGTCTCTCACCATCTGCTGCTCTCGCACGGCCTGGCGCTGCAATCGCTGCGCGCAGCCGGCGTCAAGTGTCCGCTCGGCATCGTGCTGAACATGAGCCCGGCCACCCCGGCCACGCAGGATCCGGCCGATGTGAAGCTGGCCGAACGCGAGTACGCCCGCATGGTGCGCTGGTTCATCGAGCCGCTGATGCTGGGCCAGTATCCGAAGGAAGCCGAATGGCTCCAGCCGATCCAGCGCGAGAGCGACATGGCGGTGATCCAGGAGCCGATGGATTTTCTCGGCGTCAACTACTACACCCGCATCTGGTCGAGCACGCAGGGCACGCCCGCACCGCGCGCCGAGGGCGTGACCGACATGGGTTGGGAGATCTACGCCGCCGGCCTGTCCGAGCTGCTGCAGCGCCTGCACCGCGACTACAGCGGCAAGCTGCCGCCGATCCTGATCACCGAAAACGGCATGGCCAACGCCGACAGCATCGACAGCAGCCAGGGCGACCATGTCCCTGACGCTGAACGTATCCGTTATCTGCGCCAGCACCTGGAAGCCCTGGCCGAGGCCAAGGCCGCCGGCGTGGACCTGCGCGGCTACTTCGCCTGGAGCCTGCTCGACAACTTCGAGTGGGACAGCGGCTATGCCAAGCGCTTCGGCCTTGTGCACGTCGATTACGCGACGCAGAAGCGCACGCCCAAGGACAGTTATTACTGGCTTCAACAACAACTGAAACAGCAACTGAAACAGCAGTTGAACAACAGCTGAACAACAGCCGCTGAACATCAGCCGTTGAAACCGAAGTGGATCCCGCAAGTCACAAGAAAAAGTCGGTCCGAAGAAGGCCGCAGCAGTTCCCGCAGTAGCTCGTTTTTTGAATGCAGTACCGATGTCGTGCAGGCTTTTGCCTGCGCGGCAGCCCATCATGGATTCGAGGAGACTTAAATGAAAAAATCTCAACCCCCTCATCGCCGGCGCGCCGTCGCGATGAAGCCCGTGGCCGCCGCATGCGTGGCCACTTTGTCCTTGCTCGCGTCGAACGCGCACGCGCAGCAAGCCGCGCCGGCCGCTACCGCCGACAACACGCTGGATACGGTCGTCGTGACCGGCATCCGCCAGTCGCTCGAAACCTCGCTGAACCTCAAGCGCGAGAGCCGCGGCCTGGTGGACGGCATCGTGGCCGAAGACATCGGCAAGTTCCCGGACACCAACCTGGCCGAATCGATGCAGCGCATCGCCGGTGTCTCGATCGACCGCAATGCCAGCGGTGAAGGCTCCAAGGTCACCGTGCGTGGCGTCGGTCCCGACTTCAACATGGTGCTGCTGAACGGCCGCCAGATGCCCACCGCCGACATCGGCTGGGAAACTGCCGGTGCCAACGGTTCTCGCGCCTTCGACTTCGCCAACCTGTCTTCGGATTCGATCTCCGCGGTGGAGGTCTACAAGACGTCTCGCGCCGAATCTCCCACGGGCGGCATCGGCGCCACGATCAACATCAAGACGGCCCGTCCGCTGGACCTGCGTGAGCGGGTCGCCAGCATCGGTATCAAGGCCAACTACGACGCCTCCGTCGGCCGCCTGCCCTCGCCGCTGCAGAGCACCAAGACCACGCCGGAAGTCTCGGGCATCTACAGCGACACCTTCGCCAACCGCACCATCGGCTTCGCCATCAGCGGCAGCTATTCCAAGCGCGATTCGGGCTCCAACAAGGCCTACACGCAAAACGGCTGGGGCACCAATGATCCGGCCGTCACGACGGTCAATCCGGCGTCCAATATCGTCAACAGCCCCACCGGCCTTTATGCGACCTCGCGCGAACTGCGCTACTCGGTGACGGGCATGGAGCGCGAGCGCCTCAACGGCCAGGCCACCTTGCAGTACGCGCCGAGCAAGGACCTGCGGTTCACCCTCGACCAGACGATGGCGACCAACAAGCTTCATTCCAAGAACGCCGAAATGTCGAGTTGGTTCAACAACTCGTTCTCCGGTGATCTGAATGGCAGCCCCGCCACCCAGTTCACGACCGGCCCCATCGCGTCGCCCATCGTCCAGACTGCGATCTGGGACGGCACGCATGACCTGGCCCTCAACACCGGCGAGTACGCCCAGAAGTCCAAGCTGAACTCCACCGGCATCAACGCCGACTGGAAGATCAGCGATGCGCTGCATCTCGAGGTCGACGCTCACCACTCGAACGCCAAGACCACCCCGGACAGCCCGTTCGGGACCTACAGCACGATGGACCTGGCGATGTTCAACCAGGGCAACGCCACGGCCTACTACGACAAGAAGTTCCCGATCCTGGCCTTGCCCGGAGAGACGCTCGACCCTACGAAGCTGAATGTGACGGGTACGCAGTTCCGCAACAACCTCAGCGATCAGACGGTTGATCAGTTCCAGACGCGGGGCAGCTACCGCCTCGGCAGCGACGACAAACTGCTGGCAGGCCTGGGCTTCACGAAGACCAAGAACCGCTCCGCCAGCTACAACAACCAGAACAACGACTGGAGCGGCGTGGCGCCAAGCTTGGGCCAGTTTGCTGGCATCAGCACCAGCAGCTACAGCCTCAGCAGCCTCTTCAATCGCATCCCGGGCCACGACGACCCGCGTTTGTTCCCGTCCTACTACATGGCGGACTTCAACAGCCTGCGTGACCGCTCCATCCAGATCAAGATGGCGAACACGCCGGGCATGACGCTGGCGCAGGCCCAGGCCTACTTCGCGGCCGCCCCGAACTACACCATGGGTGATGACTGGCGTGCGCAGGAGAAGTCCAGCTCGCTCTACGGCCAGTGGGACCATTCCTTCGAAACGACGGTTCCGATGAATGTCTCGGTGGGTCTGCGCTACGAGAGCACCAAGGTGGTCTCCTCGTCGCAGGTGGTCGATCATTCGGGCACGACGGTCTGGGGTTCCCAGAACGAAATCAACCTGGCTTCGGGCAGCACCACCTTCGGCACCAAGACCGGCAAGTACTCGTACGTGCTGCCCAGCATCGACTGGGATGCCGATGTGACGGACAAGCTGAAGGTGCGCGCAAGCTATGGTGAGAACATCGGCCGTCCGGGCTGGAACCAGATGCAGGGCGGCCTGAGCCTGGGCGGCACGGCCAACCCGAACGGCGGCGGCAACGGCTCCACCGGCGACCCGGCGCTGAAGCCGCTGAAGTCGAAGAACTTCGACTTCTCGGCCGAGTACTACTACGCCAAGTCGAGCTATATGGCGGTGGGTGCCTTCTACAAGAAGGTCAGCAACTTCGTCACCACATCGAGCGTTGACACGACCGTGCCGGGCATCCTCAACCCGGCCAGCGGCACCTACTACACCGCTGCGCTGGCAGCCTGCAACGGCAACACGCAGCCGCTGTGCATCCGCAACTACATCTTCAACAACTACAACGGCCAGCCGGGCGTGACGGCGACCAGTGCGTTGGGCATCCCAGAAGTCGTCGGGACCATCACCGGCGCCGTTGCGGGCGCTACTCCGATCCCCTTCAAGGTCACGACGTTTACCAACGGGCCCGGCGACAACATCAAGGGCCTGGAGCTGAACTTCCAGCACATGTTCGGCAACAGTGGCTTCGGCGTGTCGGGCAACTACACCAAGGTGAAGACGGGCTTGAAGTTCAACAACCTGGGCACGGACCAACAGGCCGCGCTGCTGGGGGTGAGCGACTCGGCCAACGTGGTGGGCTTCTTCGAGAACGAAACCTGGTCCATCCGTGGGGCCTACAACTGGCGCGGCCAGTTCCTCGCGGCCACCAGCGACGGCAACGGGAACAACCCGGTCTACACCGAGCCCTACGGCCAGGTCGACGCGACCATCGCCTACAAGCTCGGCAAGAACCTGACCTTCCAACTCGACCTGCTGAACCTGAACGACGCGTACATCCGCCAACATGGCCGCACCGACGAGATGCTGGTGGAGGCCCTGCAGACGGGTCGACGCTACCTGATCGGCGCTCGTTACAAGTTCTGATCTGATCCGGGATGAGAAAGTGCCGCTCTAACGTCCCGTTAGGGCGGCACGGACTCAGGGATTTCTCTTCCTCGAATGACACCGATCCCGCGTGAGTCCATGCGAGCATCGGTGTTTTGTCTTCTGATCGAGATTTGACGTGACGGATGCAGTCAGACATATGGTCGTCGTGGGCGGTGGCTCCGCCGGCTGGATCACGGCCGCTGTGCTCGCTGCCGAGCACCGCGAGCTCAAGATCAGCCTGATCGAGTCGCCCGATCGGCCCGCCATCGGCGTGGGCGAAGGCACGTGGCCGAGCATGCGCTCCACGCTGCACCGCATTGGCCTGCCCGAGATCGATCTGATTCGGGAATGTGATGCTTCCTTCAAGCAAGGTTCGCGGTTCGATGGCTGGATTCGTGGCGCGGCTGGCGCTGAAGGTGACCGTTACTACCATCCGTTCTCGCTGCCGCAAGGCTATGGCGAAGTCGAACTGATCGGCGCGTGGCAGCATGGCCATGCCCAACACCCCTACGCCGACACCGTGACCCCGCAAGTGCAGCTGTGCGAACACGGCCTGGCCCCCAAACAAGTCACCACGCCCGGCTACGCTGGCGCGGTGAATTACGGTTATCACTTCGATGCCGTCAAGCTCGGGCAAGTGCTGCAACGCCACGCCACAACGAAGCTGGGCGTGCATCACATCCTGGCCGAAATCGAGTCCGTGCGCTCACATGAGAACGGCGACATCGCCGCGCTCCGCACCCGAGAGCTGGGCGACATCGAGGGCGATCTCTTTGTCGATTGCTCAGGCATGTCCGCGCTGCTGATTGGCCAGCATTACGGCGTGGCCTTCCGCTCCGAGAAAGGCGTGCTCTTCAATGACACCGCGATGGCGGTGCAAGTGCCCTACGAAGACCCGGCAACGCCGCTGGCCTCGGCCACCATCGCCACCGCCCACGCCGAGGGCTGGACCTGGGACATCGGCCTGCCGACGCGGCGCGGCGTGGGCCTCGTTTTTTCCAGCGCGCACAGCTCCGACGAAGCCGCCGAGCGCACGCTGCGCGCTTATCTGCAACGCACGGGCTCACCGGCCGAAGTCGCCTCGCCGCGCAAGATCAGCTTCAACCCCGGCTACCGCGAACACTTCTGGCACCGCAACTGCGTGGCCATCGGCCTCTCCGCCGGTTTCATCGAACCGCTGGAGGCCTCGGCTCTGGCGCTCGTCGAGCTCTCCGCCGCGATGCTGCGCGACGAGATGCCGGTGGACCGCGCGGACATGGCGCTCGTCGCCAAGCGCTTCAACGAAGCCTTTGCCTACCGCTGGGCGCGCATCATCGATTTCCTCAAGCTCCACTACGTGCTGAGCCAGCGCGAGGATTCCGATTACTGGCGCGCCCATCGCCGCGCCGACACGCAGCCCGAGTCGCTGCGCGAGCTGCTCCAAATCTGGCGCCATCGCCCGCCGTCACGCGTTGATTTCTATCGCATCGAGGAAGTCTTTCCCGCCGCGAGCTACCAGTACGTGCTGTACGGCATGGGCTTCAAGCCAGCGTCAAGCCGGACCGCGCGTCCGGAACAACTGGCCGCTGCCGAGGCCGCTTTCAAAGACGTGTCGACCCTCACTCGTCGGCTCATGAGCGGCCTGCCACGTCATCGCGATCTTCTTCAACATCTCCACACGCACGGCATGCCGTCGGCATAAGAAATTACCATGCTCCAACTGCTCAACAACGTCACGCACAAAGACCTTCGCATCATCACCCGCCGCGGCGCGCAGTGGGGCGACAACGTGATGTCCGCACCGGTCACGCCGGATGAATTCCGCAGCCTGCAAGCGCACTACCCGATCGTGTTCCAGAAGGACGGGCAAGGCAGCTTCCATCCGGTCGTGCTCTTCGGTCTGGAAGAAGGCCAGAACCTGTTCCTGGACCCGAAGAGCGAGCAGGGTTGGGACGCCGACTACCTGCCGCTGTCCATGCAGCGCATGCCGTTCTCCATCGGCATCGCACAGGACCAGCAAGATGAACTGCGCATGATGGTGGAGATGGCCAGCCCGCGTATCAGCACCGGCGCCGACGGCGAAGCCGTGTTCCTGCCGCATGGCGGCAACTCCGAGCTGCTGGAGCACGCCAACTCCATCCTGCACACGCTGCACGAAGGCCTGCAGGCCACGCCCGCCTTCGTGCAGGCGCTGGTGGCGAACGAGCTGCTCGAATCCTTTGTGCTGGACGTCGAGAAACCCGACGGCTCGGTCGGCCGCCTTGTCGGCTTCTACATGATCCACGAGGAGCGGCTGGCGGCACTCGATGCCGGCACGGTCACCATGCTGCACCAGGCCGACTACCTGCAGCCGATCTACATGGCGATCGCCTCGCTGTCGAACTTCACGCCGATGATCCGCCGTCGCCTGGCGATGGAAGGCTGAGCGCATGCTCGACCCAGACGTGCTTCAGTCGACCGAGCCCGTGCTGATGCGCGGGCTGGTGAAGCACTGGCCGCTGGTGCAGACGGCGCGGCAATCGGACCTCGATTTCTGCAACTACCTGCGCCGCTTCGGCAACAGCACCGAGATCGGCGTGTGGCGCGGCGCGCCCGAGATCGAAGGCCGCTTCTTCTACAACGACGATTTCACCGGCTTCAATTTCCAGCGCGAGATCCATCGCTTCGGCACGCTGCTCGATGAGCTGCTCGCGAACGCGGGGAACATGAAGGCACCGGCGCTTTATCTCGGCTCGACCGAGCTCGACGGTTCCTTCCCCGGCCTGCGCGCCGAGAACGCCTTGCCGGCGCTCGATGCGAGCCATCCGCTGGTCAGCCTCTGGCTGGGCAACCGCACGCATGTGCCTGCGCATTTCGACCTGCCCGACAACCTCGCCTGCGTGGTGTCGGGCCGCCGCCGCTTCACGCTGTTCCCGCCCGAGCAGGTCGCCAACCTCTACGTCGGCCCGCTCGACCTCACGCCCGCCGGCCAGCCGATCAGCCTCGTGCATCTGAACCGGCCCGATCTCGCGCGCTACCCGCTCTACGCCAAGGCGATGGAGACCGCCCGCGTCTTCGAACTCGAAGCCGGCGATGCGCTGTTCATTCCGAGCCAGTGGTGGCATGCCGTCGAGGGCCTTGACGACATCAATGCGCTGGTGAACTTCTGGTGGCGGCAGTCGCCTGACTACATGGACACGCCGCTCAACACCTTGATGCTGGCCCTGCTCAGCATCCGCGACCTGCCGCCGGTGCAGCGCGACGCCTGGCGCGCGCTGTTCGATCACTACGTCTTTGACGCCGACGCGCAGACCGCCGCCCACATCCCCAGCGCCGCACGCGGCGTGCTGGGCCCGATCACGCCCGACCGTGCGCGGCAGTTGCGCGCCGCGCTCCTGAACCGGCTCAACCGCTGAGCCTCTCCATCATGAACAAACCCATTCGTCGCGTCCTGATCGCCGGGGGTGGCACCGCCGGCTGGATGGT
Source organism: Burkholderiaceae bacterium (assembly GCA_036500605.1). Taxonomy (GTDB): domain Bacteria; phylum Pseudomonadota; class Gammaproteobacteria; order Burkholderiales; family Burkholderiaceae_C; genus JAFALK01. The sequence goes on along the minus strand of DASYBU010000005.1, from coordinate 53,994 downwards.
GGCCGCCGGCCTCTCCAAATGCCTGGGCCGGCAGTACGAGATCCGCTTGCTCGAGTCCGAAGAGATCGGCACCGTGGGCGTTGGCGAGGCCACCATCCCGACGCTGCACTTCTTCCACGAGATCCTCGATCTCGACGAGAAGGAGTTCATGCAGGCCACGCAGGCCACCTTCAAGCTCGGCATCCAGTTCGACAACTGGCGCGATGTCGGCGACCGCTACCTGCACTCGTTCGGCAAGACCGGCAAATCGCACTGGACCGCGAGCTTCCAGCATTTCTGGCTCGAAGGCCGCAAGCGCAAGCTGGCGAGCGACTACACCGACTACTGCCTCGAAGCGCGCGCCGCGCTCGACCACCGTTTCGCGCTGCTGCCCGACAACGGCATCAACTACGCCTACCACCTCGATGCCACGCTGTATGCCGGCTTCCTGCGCCGCTATGCCGAAGCGTTAGGGGTTCAGCGCATCGAGGGCAAGATCGTCAAGGTCCACACGCAGCAAGATAACGGCCATATCAGCGGGCTGACCCTGCAGGACGGCAGTCTGCTCGAAGCCGACCTCTTCATCGACTGCACCGGCATGCGCTCCGTCCTGCTCGGCGAGACGCTCGGCGTTCCCTATGAAGACTGGTCGCATTGGCTGCCCTGCGACAGCGCCGTGGCCGCGCAGACCGCGCTCGTCGGCGACGCCGTGCCCTACACGCAGTCGATCGCGCACCCCTGGGGCTGGCAATGGCGCATCCCCTTGCAGCACCGCGTCGGCAACGGCCTGGTCTACAGCAGCCAGCATCTGAGCGACGACGAGGCCAAGGCCACGCTGCTGACCAAGGTGCAGGGCGAGGTGATCCGCCCGCCACGCGTGATCAAGTTCAAGCCGGGCCAGCGCGATATCGTCTGGAAGCACAACTGCGTGGCGATCGGCCTGTCCAGCGGTTTCCTGGAGCCGCTCGAATCGACCAGCATCCACCTGATTCAAAAAGGCATCACGCGCCTCGTGCAGATGTTCCCGGTCGACGGCATCTGCCAGAGCGATATCGACGAGTACAACCAGCAGACGCGCGTTGCCATCGAGAACGTGCGCGACTTCGTGATCCTGCACTACCACGTGCAGAACCGCACCGACTCCCCCTTCTGGCGCGACTGCCGCGAGATGCAGGTGCCCGAGCTCCTGCGCCACCGCATCCAGCTGTTCCGAGACACCGGCCGCGTGATGCTGGGCAGCGATGAGCTCTTTGCCGAGAACTCCTGGGTGCAGGTCATGCTGGGCCAGGGCATCTGGCCGGCCGGCCACCACCCGATCACGCGCCAGATGGAAGACCGCGCGCTGGCGGACTTCCTCAACGAGATCCGCAAGGACGCCGCACGCACGCTGATGAAGCTGCCGAAGCACCAGGCTTTTGTCGAGCAGTTCTGCCCGGCGAACAAGCCGGAAAACAAGCCGGAAAACAAGCCATCAGACACGTCGGCTCCCACACTGCGCATCAACCCCGAAGCGCGCGTGCAGACGATGGCACTCGACGATGGTTCCAAGGTCTACATCGTGGACGACTTCGCGCTGAACCCCGAGGCGCTGGTGGCCACGGCGCAATCGGCGGGCGCGCAGTTTCAAGCCGTGCCTGGCCATCCGTACCCAGGCCCGCAGCTGAACCTGCCCGCCACCGTGACCGCGCCGCTGCAAGCCTTCTTCGACCAGCATTGCCGCGAGCCCCTGAAAGCCGGCGCATCGCTCGGCAGCTTTGCGCGGCTCTCGCGCGTCACGCAAGCGAGCGAGACGCTCGACGCACGCCAGCGCATCTGCCACCGCGACGACTCGGGCCTGCAGCCCGGCGAGGCGATGTCGGCCGCGGTCCACTACCTGTTCCAGGACGAACAGCTCGGCGGCACCGTGTTCTTCCGCTCGAAGATGAGCGATGAAGAAACGCAAGTCTTCCTGCGCGATGCCAACACGCTGGAGGCTTCGGCCTTCGGCGACAAGTACGGCATCGCGCCCGGCTACATGACCGGGAGCAACCGCTACTTCGAGCTGATCGGCCGCGTGCCGGCCCGCTGGAACCGCATCGTGTTCTACGACGGCGGCCTCTTCCACTCGGGCGACATCCAGGGCCCGCCCGCTGCGTACCAGACGGGCCTCGGGCGACTGACCGTCAACGCCTTCTTCAAGAGCAGCAAACTGGCCTAATATTCGCGGCCCATGACGATCTCCGCCCCCGCCTCGCCCTCCGGAACAGCGCCTATCACCGGCGATCTGCGCCTGGTGAAGAGCATCAACCGCATTGCTTTGCTGCGCCTGCTGCGCGAGGAGGACGGCCTCTCACGCTCCGACCTCGCCGAGCGCAGCGGACTGACGCGCTCGACCGTCAGCCTGCTCGTCAAGGAGCTGATCGATGAAGGCTGGCTGCGCGAGAACGAGGTGCCTGTCACCGGGCAACTCGGGCGCCGGCCCACGCCTTTGCAGCTCGACGGCCAGCGCTTTGTGCTGGTCGGCGCCGAGCTCACGCCCGACACGATCCGCGTGGTGGCCACGTCCATCCACGGCGATGTGCTCGAAGTCAATCAAGCGGCGCTGCGCCAGATCGATCCCGAGGGCGCCTGCCATCAGCTCGTCGAGATGATCTCGGTGCTGATGCGCCGCGTGGTCGGCGAGGGCCGCGAGGTGCTCGGCATCGGCGTGGGCCTGCCCGGCGCGGTCGAACCGCAGACCGGCATGCTGCAGTTCGCACCCAATATCGGCTGGCGCAATGTGCCGGTCGGCCAGCGCCTGAGCGCGGAGCTGGCCTCGGCCGGCCTGTCTGCCGTGCCCGTGCACTACCAGAACGAAGCCGACCTGGCCGCCATCGGCGAGACCGAGTTCGGCCCGCGCCCGCCTGACGATCCGCTCGTCTACATCAGCTGCGGCGTGGGCCTGGGATCGGGCATCGTGCTGGGCGACAACCTCTTCATCGGCGCCACCGGCGCGGGCGGCGAGATCGGCCACAACACGCTGCACCCGCAAGGCCGCGCCTGCGAATGCGGCCGCCGCGGCTGCGCCGAAGCCTATATCGGGCTGCGAGCGATCGCGGCCGATGCCGGCCTCGGCCGCCCGCTTGACCGTGACGCTCTGAAAGCCGCCATCGCCGCGCGCGACGCCAAGGCCCGCGCCGCCTTCAGCGAAGCCGGCAAGAACCTCGGCGTGCTGCTGCAGAACATCTGGACCACCTTCGACCCGCGCTCCATCGTCGTGGGCGGCGAAGCCGTGGCGCTCGGCGGCAGCGATTTCGTGGACGCCGCGCTGACCGTGCTGGCCGAGTACGCGAACGCTGCCGGCGTGCCAGCGCCCACCGTGCGACTGGCCCGTTATACCGAGCTGGCCGTGGCCGTGGGCGGTGCCGCCTACGCGCTCTATGTCCTCATGCATCCCTACCGCGCCCTGCGCCAGCAGCAGCGTTAGCCAACCGAGAGTTCACATGCTCAGACTTGCCGCGTTCATTGCCCTGGCCCTCGCTCTTCAAGTGCCGGCACAGGCCCACACGCCCGAGGTCGCGATCGGCCCCAAAGGCCAGAAGCTCGCCATCGCACTGACCTACGACGACGCCCTGCCCTCGCAACTGGACATCGCGATCCCGCAGCTCGATGCCGTCGGCTTCAAGGGCACCTTCTTCCTGATCGGCCGCGAGATCAAGGGCAATCTCAAGCGCTGGCAGGCCGCCGTGGCCGAGGGCCATGAGATCGGCAACCACACGGTCCTGCATTCGTGCCCGCGCGCCCTGTTCGAGATGCCGCCGCAGTACATGAGCGAGAACTCGAGCGTGGCCGTCACGCTGACCGAGATCCAGACCATGAACAACATGCTGCAGGCGATCGACGGCCGCACCGACCACGCGTACGCCACGCCCTGCGGCCAGACGCTGGCGGGCGGTCAGGATTACATGCCGGCCTTGCGTACCTCGGGGCTAACCCGTTACGTGCGTGCAGCTGGCGACGCCGGCGACGGTCGCGCACCGATCGATCCCTTCGTCGTGCCCAGCCATTTCTTCGGCGTGGGCGACACGGGCGCCAAGATGATTGCCTACGTCGAGCAATTGCGCCAACATGGCGGCGGCGTGGTGGTGATCGGCTTTCACGGTGTGGGTGGCGACTATCTTGAAGTGACGGCCGAAGCCCACAAGCAATTGCTCGCGTATCTCAAAGCGCATGAGAGCGAGATCTGGGTCGGGCGCTTCACCGAGGTGCTGGACCGGGCGACTGCGCACAAGCCTTGAGCAAGGAAGCACCGTGAGCGCCGCCAACTCCAACTCCAACTCCAACTCCACCACCGTCACCACCTACGACGCGATCGTCGTCGGCTCCGGCATCGCGGGCGGTTGGGCCGCCAAGGAGCTCACCGAGAAAGGCCTGCGCGTGCTGCTGCTCGAACGCGGCCGCCATGTCGAGCACATCAAGGACTACGTCAACGCCACCAAGGGCCCTTGGGAATATCTGCACCGCGGCCGCCGCACGGTCTCGATGGAAGAAAAATTCCAGGTGCTGCGGCGCGATCTGCTGAACGAGACCAACCTGTCCTCGTGGGTCAACGAGCAGGAGTCGCCGTACACCGAGGTCAAGCGCTTCGACTGGTTCCGCAGCTACCAGCTCGGCGGGCGCTCGCTCTTGTGGGGCCGCCAGAGCTACCGCTGGAGCGATATCGATTTCAACGCCAATGCGCAGGACGGCATCGCGGTCGACTGGCCGATCCGCTACGCCGAGCTCGCGCCCTGGTACGACCATGTGGAGAAGCATGCCGGCATCTCGGGCTCGCGCGATGGGCTGGCGCAATTGCCCGACGGCCAGTTCCAGCCGGCCATGCCGCTGAACTGCGGAGAGACCGTGATCGCTGACCGGCTCGGCAAGTTCTACGACGGCCACCGCCAATTGATCAGCGGCCGCACCGCCAATGCCACGCTGCCGCTCGAAGGCCGCGCGCCCTGCCAGTACCGCGATGCCTGCTGGCTCGGCTGCCCTTATGGCGGCTACTTCAGCACGCAATCGAGCACGCTGCCCGCGGCGATGAAGACGGGCAAGCTGACGCTCAAGCCTTGGTCGATCGTGACCGAGGTGCTGTTCGACAAGGAGCGCCGCCGGGCCAGCGGCGTGCGCGTGCTTGATGCGATCACCGAAGAGACGATCGACTACAAAGCGAAGATCGTTTTCGTCTGCGCCTCGACGCTGAACACCGCGTGGCTGCTGATGCGCTCGGCCACTGACGTGTGGCCCGAGGGCCTCGGCAGCAGCTCGGGCGAGCTCGGCCACAACCTGATGGACCACCATTTCCGCGCGGGCGCCGAAGGCCGCATCGAAGGCATCGACGACCGTTACGTTGAAGGCCGCCGCCCGACCGGCGTCTACATCCCGCGCTTTCGCAATCTGTTCGGTGACAAGCGCCCCTACCTGCGCGGCTTCGGCTACCAGGGCCGCGCCGCGCGCGACGACTGGATGCGCGCCGTGGCCGAGATGGGCATCGGCGCCGCCGCCAAGGACGAAGCCGCAACACCCGGCCCCTGGCACTTCGGCGGCACGGCCTTTGGCGAGATGCTGCCCAACCATGCGAACCAGGCCAGCCTCGACACCACGCGCAAGGACAAATGGGGCCTGCCCGTGCTCAAGATCGACTGCGCCACCGGCGAGAACGAACGCCTGATGCGCAAGGACATGATGAACGACCTGGCGGAGATGCTCGAGCAATGCGGACTCAAGCAGGTCTCGACCTACGACAACGGCTACGCGCCCGGCATGGGCATCCATGAGATGGGCACGGCGCGCATGGGCCGCGATCCGAAGACGTCGGTGCTCAACGCGCACAACCAGGTCTGGGATGCGCCGAACGTGTTCGTGACGGACGGCGCGTGCATGACCTCCTCGGCCTGCCAGAACCCTTCGCTGACCTATATGGCGCTGACCGCGCGAGCCGCGGACTTTGCGGTGGCCGAGCTCAAGCGCGGCAATCTCTAGGAGGTTCGGACCATGTCTTTCGACGCGCCCAAATTCGATCGCCGCGAGATGATCCGCTTCGTCAGCGCCTGCCTCGGCGGCACGGCGCTCACGATCGCGAGCGGCGATCTGCTGGCGGCGATGGAGAAGCCGGCGATGACGACAGCTGCGAACACCAGCGGTTTCAGCGCCGCCGACATCGCCTTCCTCGACGAGATCGCCGAGACCATCCTGCCCGAGACGAAAACGCCCGGCGCCAAGGCCGCGAAGGTCGGCGCCTTCATGGCGGTGATGGTCACCGACTGTTATCACGAACCGCAGCAAGCGGTCTTCCGCGACGGCATGCGCCAGATCGACGCCGCCACGCAACGGCTTGCCAAGATTTCGTTCATGCATGCGAGCCCGGCGCAGCGCCTTGCGGTGTTGACCGTGTTCGACGACGAACAGAAGAAGCCCACCGCCACACCGAGCCGCCGCAGCAGCAAGCGCGCCGCGCTGCCGCAGCCGCATTTCTTCCGCATGATGAAGGAGCTGACCCTGCTTGGCTACTTCACCTCGGAGATCGGCTGCACGCAAGCATTGCGTTATGCCGAGACGCCGGGCCACTTCGCGCCCTGCGTGCCCTATGTGGCTGGACAAGCGGCGTGGGCGGAGCACGCCTGAAGTGAAACACAACATCCGGAACGCAGAGGGCGCAGAGCAAGCGCAGAGATCGAAAAGCTTGGCGCCACCACTTCTCTGCGGGCTCTGCGTCCCTTTGCGCCCTCTGCGTTCCGGAAACTCTGGATTCGCTTCATCGGCTGCGGGCGGCGCTCGCTAGGGGCAACTGAGGCGATTTATCTTCAGACCGTTTTCCGCACATCGCGCCACAGCCACGCGATCACGATCGCCATGCCGATCAGGTCGAGCACCGAGGCTTCAAGGCCGAACGCGCCGCCGGTGAGCCAGTCCGGCCGTTGATGGAAGACCGGCGTCAGCCAGCCGTGCGTTGCAATGCCGCTCACGCCAAAGCCAAGCGACTCCTGCGTGAGGTTCCAGCCGAAGTGCAACCCGATCGGCAACGCGAGCGAGTTCGTGCGCAGATAGCAAAGGCTCAGCATCACGCCGGCCATGAAGATGTCGATCATCGCGACAGCAAGCAGCGTTCCGCTGTATTCCGTATTGCCCGGCAGATGCAACACGCTGAAGATGATCCCGAAGATCAGAACAGCCCAGCGCGCGCCCACACCACGCACCGCGCGCTGGAAGGCGAAGCCGCGCAAGGCCAGCTCCTCGAAGACCGCACCGCCGAGGAAGCCGATGATCGTCCGGATCTCGACACCAAGCGCAGGCGGCGTCGCCGCAACCCAGTGAAAGCCATCCGCCGCCATCACCATCAGCGCCGTGCTGAAGATCAGGCCCGCGCCGATTGCCGTGCCGATGAGCCATTGCCGCGTGAAGCGGCCATCGAGCTTCAAGCCGATGCCGGCCAGGCTTGTGCCTTCGAGCCGCACGGCAATCCAGCTCAGCAGCAGCGCCGCCCCCATCACCAGCATCGCGCCGGGCACATAGACCCGAACCTCGGCTGACATCTGGTGGTTGACATAGCCCACGCCGCCAAAGCAGACCACCGCACCCAGGAAGAAGGCCAGCGCTTTCCAGCCGTTGCGCAGTTCGCGCCGCTCGTTGAAGAACATCCCTCGCATCTTTCTTTTCTCCACTTGATCGCGCCACAGCCACCGCGGCCATGACCAGAAGGGGCGCAGAGTAATCAAGGATGTCGGTGCGAGCGATCAGGATGCGATGGGCGGCTCAAGCGCGGGGCTCAGGTGCGAGGACGTGAGATGGGCGGCACGAATGCCTTGCCCGGGGCCGACAGAGGCCCATGCATGAGCGAGGCGGGGCAAATGCCCCGCCTCGCTCACTCACTTGCTCTCCTGATTTACTGCGGGCCCGAAGCCGGCGGTTGCACCGGCGGCGGTGCGACTTCAAGCGGCGGCGGCTCCACATTCAGGGGCGGGGCGATCGTCACCGGCGGCTGGACCGGCGGCGGCGTCAGGGGCTGCTCGGGCATGGTGCTCTGCGCCACCAACTCGTCCGTCGCGGCCTTCGAACTCGACGTCAACGTCGCCAACTTCCTGGCAACGGGCTCGGCCGGCACTCGCTCCTTCGCCGCGCTGCGACCCGCGGCTGGCGCGATCGGCGGCAGCGGCTCATCAGATGAAAGCTTTTGTGCGGGCGCGGCCTGCGCGAGCTTCACGGGCGCCGGAGCTGGCGGCGGTTCTTGAACAACAGGGGCCGATGCTTCGGCACTTGCCGCTGTCGCTTCCGGCGCCGCGGCCATTGCTGTCGTCGTTGTTGTCGCAGCCGCGCCAGGCGCCGTATCGGTCGTCGGATTGCTCACCTCGGCCACCGTGGTGTTGCGATGCCCTTCGTGCATCGTGGCCACGGCCAAGGCGCCGCCGGTTGCGCACACCGCAGCACCCAAGATCCAGGCACTCGCGTGGCTGCGCTTGATACGGCGTGGCGGCGGTGTGGTGACCGTGAAGGTGCTTTCCACCTCGGGCTCGCCGCCCATCACGATGTTGGCGGGCCGTGTGCTGCGGCCCAGTGTCGACCGCCGTTTAGGTCCCAAGGGGTTCCGGCGAGTCAATCCGTTGTCACGCGACGAGGGCAACTCTCCAGGGTTCATGTCGATGTCGACCTGATGGCCGGCAGGCATGTGGTCCGACCAACCATCATCGGCGTGGAGGCTTTTCGGGAATTGCATGGTCATGTTGAGGTCTCATGGCTTGTTGCGATGAGTCCAGTCTGCTGGCCTGCGTTTAGTTACAGCGTCAGCCAATGCGGTTCAGGCGGGTAGGACGAGGCGCCAAGGGCGTGTTAACGGGGTAACACGAAGTAAGTGCGGGCCGTTTTTTTCGGCGGAGGGGCTCAGCCCTCACGCGGACAGCATCGGCGCAATTCGCGTGATGGCGAACATCGTGACCAGCCTGCCATCGGAGGACGGGCCGCGATACGCGCCCAAGGCGCCGACGTGCTTCACACACATGGCGACGGTTTCCCAGGCCGTGGCGGGGTCGATCTCCAGAGGGTCGGCATCCTCGAAGAAATCAAGGCCCGTCACAGCGGCGAGCTCTTTGAAGACGGTCGCTTTCGTGCGAATTTCCGTCAGCATGGAGTCGTTGGCCCAGGCCCACTTCCAGGACTCCGCCTTGAGCGAGTAGGTGCCGATGATCAACACCTCGGCGACCACGCCCGTGGTGCCGGCGGCTGAGGTGAAGCGCAGCTTTCCATCGTGCTGGTTGAAGTCCCAGCGCTCGAATGAACCGATGCCGTAGGTCGGCAAGCCCTCTTGCTTGGCTTGCAGTTCTGCAACGCAGGAGTCGATGAATTGTTGAAACTCGTCGTCAGACATGGCTTGAAGAAAGTGCCCCTTGGCTGCGCTCAGGTGAGATGCCCGGAAGTGACTCAGGAGTGCTGAAGAGAGCTCGGATTCTCAAGCAAAACCCAGCTTCACTCCTCAATATTCTGATGGTGCGCCACCGCCCCCTGCTTCCAATACGCCGCCGCACGGATCGCGTGGCGATCGTGGCCCTTCTCCTCGACGAGGATGCGGCGCAACTCGGCGGTCGTCGCGGCTTCGCCGGCGCACCATGCGTAGCCTTCTCCGCTGGGCAGAACGAGCTGCCGGGTCGCAGCAAGTAACTCGTCACTTGAGCTGACCCATTGCAGGCTCAGCGCCGCCGCAGTCTTGAAGCTGCGTCGATCCGCGGCGTCTTCGGTCTGCAGCACGACGATCGCTTGAGCGCCGACGGGCAGCTCTTCCAGCCGCCGCGCTACGGCCGGCATCGCGGTCTCGTCGCCGATGAAGAGGTGCCAGTCGTAGTCGAGCGGGATGATGAACGAGCCGCGCGGGCCACCGACGGTGACGCGCTGGCCGGCTTGGGCCTGCGCCGCCCACTCGGCGACGGGCCCTTCGCCGTGCAGCGCGAACTCGATCGTCAGCTCGCGCGCTGCCAGGTCGTGGCGGCGCGGCGTGTAGTCGCGGCGCACGGGGTTCTCGCCATCGGCGTCGAGCATGAACTTGAGGTGGTCGTCGAAGGAGGCACTGACGAAACCGGCCAGCGACTCGCCGGTGAAGGTGATGCTGCGGAAATGCGGGCTGAGGGCCTCGACCCGCAGCACTTGCAGATCACGGCGCTTGAGTTCGTGGCGCACGCGTTGCACGCGGCTGCGGGTTTCAGGATTCTGGTGGGTGATTTCGCTCATTGGACTGTTCTTGATAATCGATTGATAATGTCATCCATCATGCGCAAATCAAATGATAATGTCAACCATATGGGCAATGCCGGGCCCGCCGACATCCTTGAGCAGGTCCATGCGCTGATGCATGAGTACCGCGCGCTGCAGTACCGCTTCCTGCGCGACGGGCCGCACGACATCACGCACATGGACAGCAAGGTGCTGGGCTTCTTCTCGCGCCATCCGGGCTCGACGCAGAGCGACCTCGCCGAGCACTCGGGCCGGGACAAGGCTCAGCTGGCGCGGCTCATCAAGGGCCTGCGCGATCGCGGGCTGCTGGAGGCCACGGTCGATGAGGCCGATCGTCGCAACGTCAGGCTGGCGTTGACCGCCGAGGGCAAAGCCATTCAGCGCGCGCTCGGCCAGCAGGCCAGGAAGCTCAGCGCCAAAGCGGTGGCGGGCCTCAGCGAGGCCGAGCAGGGCCAATTGCTGACGCTGATCGGACGGGTCAGGCAGAACCTCGGCACCGGCCCTGCGGCCCAAGACGCTACGATCGACGGATGAATCTTGCTCGCAAGGTGCGTCCGGTTTTTGCAAAGACAAACAAGTGGCTTGTCGGCATCGGCATCTTGCTGGGAGCCGCCCATCCCGCGTCGGCACAAGATACTGCGGCCTGGCACTTCGTGACGGAGCCCTTCCCGCCCTACACCTACGAGCTCGCGGGCCGCGGTGCCGGGCCGATGGTCGATGTGCTGAACACGGTCTGCGCGCGGCTCAAGCAGGCGTGCAGGGTCGACGTGATGCCCTGGCGCCGCGCGCTGGCGATGGCCGTCAACGGCGAAGTCGACGGCGTCTTCACGGTGGCGGACACACCGGAGCGCCGCGCGGTGCTGTACGTGTCGGCGCCCGTTGTCGAAGCGCAGTACGCGTTCTTCGCGCTGGCCGGCAACCCGTTTGAATTCAGCCGACCGAATGATCTGTCCGGTCGCACGGTCGGTGTCTACGGCCCGTCGGCCACCTCCTCGACCTTGCAGAGCCTGCTCGGCGGCAAGGAGGCCGACATGGTGATCGAGATCGACAACCGCACGGTGCTGCGCAAGCTGCGCGCCGGCCGCTACGGCCCCGACGGGCTCGCGTTGGTGAACGAGCGCGTGGCGCAGGACCTCATCGAACGCGAATCGCTGAGCGGCTTGCGCCAGGCTGGAACCACCACACCGTTCAGCTATCACTTCGGTTTTTCGCGCAAACACTTCGATGCGGCGAACGTCACCCGCTTTGACCAGGTGGTGGACGATCTCTGTCGATCGGGCCGCTTGCAAGACCTGCTGAATGCGTACGGCATGCGCGCGCCGACCTGCCGCAACTAGAAGTCTGGCAGGGTCTTCTGCGTCTCAGTGGCTGCGCATCGGCCCTGTAGCCGCGCGAGGATGCTCGACCGGGAACAGGACAATGTTGTTGCCCATGAAGCGATCGGACTTTCCGAAGTGCTCTGACGCCGCATGGATTTTGGGGTCGAATGAACTCAGCGGCCGCCAGCTCCCCGCGAAGAAGAACCAGGCACAGTAGTCGTTCTTCAAGATGAAGGCGAACTCATCGCTCAGCGATTGCTCGTACTTGAGCGGATAGACCTCCACCAACATGGTCGGCCGCGACTTCTCGATCGTCTTCATCGCGCCGTGCAGCACCTCGCGTTCATGCTGCTCGACATCGATCTTGATGAAACCGACATCGTCTATCGACTCTGAATCGATCGTGACGCACTGGACGATTCGGCTCAGGACCTCGCCGTCAAAGAACTGACTCACGCTGCCCAGCTCGTGCTGCGGCCTCCCGGACTCGCTGATCGGAACCGTGAAGGTCAGCTCGCCCGACCTGTCGGAGAGCGCCACCGGATGAACCTTGATCGTCGGAAGCAAAGCGCCCAATCTGGAGGCCAGCTCGGGGTTCGGTTCGTAGGCATGGACCTCGGCCGCATACTTCCTGAGGAAGTACGAGTACGTTCCGATATTGGCGCCCGCGTCAATGGCCCGTCGCTTGCGATCGACCAGGCCTCTGAGCAGCCGGATCTCCTGTTCACCGTTGAAGTAGTGATCGACAGCCTGCAGATGCATGACCGCTTTCGGCGGCAACAAGGAAACCGCCATCGATTTGATCGAGTTCATGAGTTGTCCCGGTGAAGCCGCGACCGGAAAGCGCTGCTTTCCAGGGTCCGACTCGTGACAGCGAAGGAGAAAAGGCCGCGCCCCTCTGACATCGACGCTTACTGCTCATGACAAGCCCGTCCCTGGCGCGTCAAGGAGCTTGGAGCGCTCCTTCTTCTTCCTCATGGCGGCCAGTGGACCCCGGCAAGGGTACTCAGAATTCGGCCGATGCGACGAAGACCCTTCCGCCCGCATCCCCTCTTCGCAGGATCAGCGGCACAGGGCGCTGCGTGCTCGCCGCCTTCCGCCAAGGAACGCGAGATCGGCCTGAAGCTGGAGGCCATCCGCTCGGCCATCCGCTTGCTTTAGACGTTAGAGTTGCACGCTCTCACCACGAGATGGAGCGATTCCAATGTCTTTGGAACTGACCGAGGCCCGCAAATGGGTTCAGCGTGCGCGCGAACTGCTCGGCAAGGGCCGCAGGCAGATGGAAGAGCGTGAACTCCTGGACTTGCAGGAAGGTCTGCTCAAGTTCGCCAAGGACCCCGCGGTCCTGAGGAATCTCGCGCCCGAGCTGACGACCGCCCTGGAGGAGCTGGCCGGCGCGCTGTCCGGCAGCGAGGGCGAGGGCGAATCCGAAGACGTGGAAGGGCGCAAGCTGTTCGAGGAACTGCGCAAGGACTTGGCCCTGCTGCGCAAAGCGCTCGTGAACGTGCTGAAGCCCGAGGAGGCCAGCGCGCTGGAGCTGGCGCTGGAACTGGCCGACAACCACGCCCTGCTGGGCCAGTTCGAGACGGCCGGGCACCTGCTGCAGCAGGCCGGGCACCGCGCGCGAGACATCCGCGACGAGGGCCGCGAAGGCGGCTTGGTCGCCGTGGTGGACGAAGACGCGGTGAAGGCGACGCAGCGCCGGCAGGAGGATGAGGCCGGTTTCAGGAAGGCCTCCCAGGTGATTGCCGTCCTGGTGGCCAGGCTGGACCCCATGTCCAAGCTGGAGAAGCAGCAGTGCTCGCTGTTCGCGCTGACCGTCTACAACTGCGTGGCAGCCGAGCGTTATGACAACGCGCTGCTGGTGCTCGAGGAGTGGCGCAAGGCCCTGGAACTGCTGCTGGCCAAGGATAGCGAAAGCCAGGCGCGCCGCGAGCGCGTCCGCGAGCAGCAGGCGCTGGAACAGGCGGCGCTGGACAAGCTCGCCAAACCGGGGCTGGATGTGGCGATGCAAAAGATCCGCGACGACGTGGCCCTGGCGCGCGCGCCGCTCATCAAGATGTCCACCGAGATCACGGCCTGGAAGGCCGGCAAGCCGCATGCGCTGGAGGGCCGCATCGGCGCGCTGGAGTTCGAGGTAGAGCGGCAGCTGAACGGCCTGAAGCCCTACGTCGGCCGCGCTCCGCTGGCCCAGGACGAGCAGAAGATTTGCGCCCGCCTGCTGGTCAAGGCCGAGGCCGCCTCGCTGCTGATGCAGCAGGCCGAGACGGCGGCGCGCAAGGAGCTGGCCGAGGCCCGGAAGACCTTTGAGGATGAGGTGGCGCAGCGCAAGGAGAAGCTGGGCGACTACTTGGCCGTGGCGGACAAGAAGGTGGCGGACCAGGAGCTCCAGGTCGAGAACAAGCGCAAGGCCGTGGCGCAGAGCCTGGAGGCGGGCAAGCTGCTCAAGAACACCGACGGCCGGGCCCTGGCGAATCCGCTCACCGCCACCTCGCTGGACTTTTACGAGAAGACCGTGGCGCGGCTCAACCTGGTGAAGAAGAAGTCGGAAGAGGAGCAGAAGCTGCTGACCCTGGCCGGCAAAGTGGTCCAGGCCTGCAAGGCCCACGCGCTGCTGGAACAGGCGCTCAGCGGCGCCGAGAAAAGCCTGGAGACGCTGGAGACCGAGCGCAGCCAGGGCCGCAAGCCGCTGGAGGCCTTGATCGAAGACGCCAAGCTGCCGCTGGCAATCACCTGGGCCGCGCCGGCGGACATCGTCTACGGCACGCCGCTTTCCGCCACGCAGCTGAACGCGCGCCTGTCGGCGGACAGCGGCACGATCCACTACACCTTGGCCGGCAAGGCGATCGAGCCCGAAAAGACCGTGCTCCCCGCCGGCGCCGGCCAGCGCCTGCGGGCTGCCGTGGTCGGCGCGGACGCCGAGGTCTATCGCACCGTCGTGCCGGTTGAAGTGCCTCTCAATGTGCTCAAGGCCAAGACGACGGTCAGTTGCAAGGCGACGACGCTCGAATACGGCTACGGCACCCCCTGGCGCAGCGCACTGCTGGGCGCCGGCGTCGCGACCGAACCGGCCTCCGAAGGCGAACATGCCGACCTGCTCTCGGGCTTGGAGATCCTGCTCGAAGGCAAGGCGTTGAAAGAAGGCAACCAGCTGGATGCCAAGGTCCACGCGCTGAAGGTGCGCAGCCCGGGCAACAAGAATTTCGAGCCTTCGGCCGAGGTGGCGGTGAGCCTGACCGTGAAGCCGGCGCAGCAGGAAATCGTCTGGGAGGGCGCTGCGCCGCAGACCCAGACCTTCCCCGCCGCACTGACCGCACTGCAGCTCAATGCCCGCGTGACCATCAGCACCGATCCTCCGCTGGCCGACCGTCTGTCCGATCTGAGCAAGGCCCTCGAGTACGTGGACGACAAGGGCCAGGCGGTGAAGGTCGGCAGCGTGCTTGGGGCCGGCGACGCGCGGCGCATCACGGTGCGCACGCCGGCGCGGGTCAACTTCCTGGCCGCGGCCGAGAAGACGCTGACCTTCAAGGTGGACAAGGCGGTGCGCACGCTCGCCATGGCGGCGCCGCCGGCCATCGGCGCCATCGTCCAGTCCAATGACATGAAGAAGCTGCGCGCCAAGGCCAGCTTCAACCCCGGCGACGGCGAGGCGCAGTTCTTCATCGAGAAGCTGGAGCTGGCGGTGGGCGCCAAGCCGCCCGCGGGCAAGAAGCGCAAGCTGCGCGTGGCGGCCAAGCCCGACGACAACTACCAGCTCACCGACGAGCGGGAGGTGGAGGTCGACGTGCTCAGCGTCGCGGAGAAGCTCGACGGCGCCAAGAAGAGCAATACCGACCTGCAGCTCAAACGCGTGCACAGCACGCAGATGCAGTCGCTCGACGCATTACGCCTGGAGGCCGAGAAGGGCGGGACCGACGAGCAGAAGTTCGCCCACATCAACGCACTGATGGAAGAGGTGGACGAGATCGAGGCCAAGATCGTGGGCTGGAAGGCCGAGGTGAAGGTGGCCGCGCCGAAGGGCGAGGCCAAGACGCTGCAGGTCGTCATCCAGGAGGACGACACGACCGACGAGGACGTGAAAACCGAGCGCCGCGTGAAGAAGACGGTGGAGGTGCTCAAGAAGCTGGTCAAGCATGGCGGCGTGTCGCTCGGCGACATCGAGAACCTCATCCCCAAGGGCACGCCCAACGTCTACCATGCCTCGCCCAAGTACCCCAAGGGCTTCCGCTACGAATGGACCACGCCCAGCGGCGTGAAGATGGTGATCTACGGTCACGGCCCGACCAACTCGAAGGCGGTGCATGCCGATGCCGACAGCAAGAAGGGCAATCTGGTGCGCATGACGGTCAACGGCGACTACGTGCAGCCCGACGGCAATCTGATCGATGATGCCTTTGACGCCAGCAGCCACATGGCGCTTTATTGATTGATTGATTTGATTTGGCTTGAGCGACTCAAGCCTCACAAGGATGTTCCCATCATGAGCCAGGAAACCTTACGCAAGCAGTTGGAAGCCCAGGGCACCTTTCCCGAGGAGCCGGATGTGCGGCGCAACTTCGAGATCCTGTTCGCGCTCGCCCGCGAGAAGGCGGAAAGCGTGGACGACCTCGCCTGGGGCTTTTTGTTCGCTCTGGACCAGTGGAGCCATGTGGGTGCGCTGGACCCCGAGGTCGCGCTGCACCTGGGCGAGTGGGCCATGACGAACTGGAGCTTCGAGCCTTATGAGCGCTGCAAGCGCCTGATCAGCCTGCTGGCCAGCGCCCCCGCGCCCGAGACGGCGGCCTTCCTGAAGGCGCGCCGCGAGGAGTGCGGCAACGAGACCTTGCGGTCTGCGCTGGAGCGCGTCATCGCGCGGCTACCGGCGGCCTGAGCCTCAGCGTCAGTCCGCCTTCGCCCAGGCTCGGGCGGAGTACGCGTCGACCCGCCCATTCAGCACCGCGTTCAGTCGGCACATGGGTCAGCCGCCAAGACCATGGGCACGAGCAGGCTCCTCGCCTACCGCCAGCCCAGCCCCAGACTCTTCTGCAGCGCCACGAAATCCTTGAGCAGCGCGGCCTCGCCGTCCAGAGTCTTCAACTGCGCGTCACTGCGAGTCCGGCCCGCATCGAACAGGTCGAGGTCGCTGGCCACACCGGCCTGGCGGCGTTGCTGCGTCAGCGCCAGGCTGCGCTGCGCCGAGGCTTGTTGCGCTTCCTGGTGCATCAGCATCTGGCGGTGCTGGCCATAGCGCGACAACGCGCTGTTCGCGTCCTGGAGCGCGCCGAGCACGGCGGCCTGGTACTTGGCGATGGATTCGTCGCGGCCTGCTTCGGCCTGCCGGACGCCAGCGGCCGTGCGGCCGAAATCGAACACGTTCCAGCTCAGGTACGGAACACCGAGCAAGGACAGCCCGCTCGCACTGAACAGATTGCTCGGATGCGCGCCGGCCAAACCCAGGCCGCCGATCAGGCTCAGCTTGGGGAAGTACTTCGCGGTCTCCTGGCCGATCTGTGCGTTGCTCGCGGCCAGGCGGCGTTCGGCGGCACGGATGTCGGGCCGGCGTTGCAGCAGCTCGGCCGGATCGCCGATGGGCACCTCGTCGGGAAGGCTCGGCAGGGCCCTCGCGTGGGTGAGCAGCAGGGCATCGAGCGCGCCGGGCGCCTGGCCCGTCAGCAGTGCCAGTTGATCCAGCGAAGCGCTGATCTGCCCGGCCGTGTCCGCCAATGAAGCTTGAGTGGCTTCGCGCTGCGTTTCGCGTTGCTCGAGCTCGTCAGCCGAGGCCACACCGGCAGCACGACGCTGGCGGGCGAGGACCATCGCTTGCTCATCCAGCTTCGCCTTCTCTTGCCACAGCGCCTGGCTTTGCTGCTGGGCGCGCAGGGCCACATAACTCTGCACGACCTCGGCGGCGAGCGAGACCTGGGCATCGGCCAGATCCGCTTGCACGGCCTCGGCCTGCGCGCTGGCCTGCTCGATGCTGCGGCGTGTGCCGCCGAACAGATCGGCTTCCCAAGTGGCATCGAAGCCCAGGCTGTAGAGCTGGGTCGTGGTGGCGTGGTCGGTCGTGGGCGCCTGGCGCAGGTAGAGCCCCAGGCCGGAGGCGGAGGCCGTCGGCAGGCGTTCGGCGTCGCGCTGGCTCAGCGTGGCGCGGGCCTGGCGCAGGCGCGCCTGCGCGGCAGCCAGCGTGGGGCTGTCGTGCAGCGCCTGGTCCACCAGCGTGTCGAGCGTGGTGTCGCCGAAGCTGCGCCACCACGCGGCGCTGACGGGCGCCTTGGCGTCAGTACCGGTCGTTTCGCGCGCGAAGTGCGGGGCCTGCATGGCGCCGGGCGCCACGGCGGGCGCGCCCTTGTAGTCGGGGCCGACCGTGGTGCAGCCCGCGGCGAGCAGCGCCAGCGACAGTGCGCTGAGAATGAGAGTTAGGGGTCGTGTCATGGCAGTGATCGGCTCAATGTGCGGCCTGATTGCCGGCCTGCTGGCCGGGTTTGGGTGTCTTCAACATCAACGCCAGCGGAACGCACAGCAGCAGCGCGACGGTGAGCACATAAAACGTTTCGGAGAAGGTCATCACGGTGGCCTGCTGGTGGATCTGCAGCGCGATTTCCTTGAGCGTCTGCAACTGCGCGACCGCGGCATCGCCGATCTGCGCGAAGTGGCTCACCGTACCGCCCGCCACGCGTTCCTGCACCAGCGTGGAGTTGGCATTGAGCGTCTCACTGAGCCGGTCCACATGCAGCACGTTGCGACGATCGATGAAGGTGCCGATCACGGCCAGGCCGATCGAGCCGCCGAGGTTGCGCGCCATGTTGTAGAGCCCGGCCGCATCACCCGATTCCTCGCGCGAGACGGCGGCCATCGAGGCCTGGTTCAGCGGCATCATGCAGAGCATCTGGCCGACGCCGCGCAGCAGTTGCGAGGCCACGAAGTCATGGCCGACGCTCTGCGCGGTCAGGTCCAGATCGAGCGCGCAACTGATGGCGAAGCACAGCAGGCCCGCGATCACCATCACGCGGAAATCCACGCGGTTGATCAGGCGCGGCAGGATCGGCATCAGCGCAAAGGCCGGCAGGCCGCTCAGCAGCATGATCGCGCCGGCCTGCTCGGCGTTGTAGCCGGCCACCAGCGACAGAAACTGCGGCAGCAGGTAGGACACGCAATACAGGCAGCCGCCCACCGTGGACACGATGAAGATCACGCTCGCGTAGCTCTTGTTGCGCAGCAGGCTCAGCCGCAGGATGGGCTTGGTCGACATGAACTGCGAGAGTGCGATCAGCACCATGCCGAAGGCCGAGATCAGGCTCAAGGTGATGATCGTCGAGGACTCGAACCAGCGCTCGCGCTGGCCCTCTTCCAGTACGACCGTCAGCGTGGACAGGCCCAGCGCCAGGCCCGCGATGCCGAGCCAGTC
This sequence comes from Burkholderiaceae bacterium, assembly GCA_036500605.1. GTDB lineage: Bacteria > Pseudomonadota > Gammaproteobacteria > Burkholderiales > Burkholderiaceae_C > JAFALK01. The sequence goes on along the minus strand of DASYBU010000005.1, from coordinate 35,097 downwards.
GGCACGCCAGAATTCCTTCAGCTTCACGCGCTCGGGCGGCAGGCCGAAGATCAGCAACGACAGCAGCAGCGCGCAGACCGGCACGTTGATGAAGAAGCACCAGCGCCAGCTGGAGTTCTCGGTCAGCCAGCCGCCCAGCACCGGGCCCAGCAGCGGCCCGAGCAACACGATCAGGCCGAACATCGTCATGCCCACGGCCATCTGGTGGCGCGGCAGGCGCGAGCGGATGATGGTCTGCGCGGTCGGGATCATTGCGCCGCCGGTGAAGCCCTGGCCGATACGCGCCAGCACCAGCACGGGCAAGGCGCTCGAGAGGCCGCACAGCATCGAGAAGAGCGTGAACAGCGCGGCGTTGCCGACCAGGAAGTTGCGCAGGCCGAAGGCGCGCACCAGCCACGCGGCCAGCGGGATCATCACGATCTCGGACATCAGGTAGCCGGTCGAGATCCACGTGCCCTCGGTGCCGGTGGCGCCGATCGCACCCTGGATCTGCGGCAACGCGGAGTTGGTGATCGAGATGTCGAGCGTCGCCATCAGCGCGCCGAGGCCACCGGCGGCGACGGCGAGCCAATCGACCGCCGATGCGTTGGGATCACGTGCAGGCGCCGGAGTGGCGACCTGCATCACCTGGGAGTCATCCATGATCGCGCGTGTCCACCTCGGCGGTCACCGACAAGCCCGGCAGCAGGCGCTCGCGCAGGGCCGGATCGGCCTCCACGCGAATGCGCACCGGCACCCGTTGCACGATCTTCGTGAAGTTGCCCGTGGCGTTCTCCGAAGGCAGCAGCGCGAACTGCGCGCCGGTGCCCGGCGAGAAGCTCTCGACGACACCATGCAGATCCTGCTTGGGCAGCGCATCGACCTTCACCGAAACAGGCTGGCCGGCGCGCATGCGCTCGATCTGCGTTTCCTTGAAATTGGCGATCAGATAAACCTGCTGCACCGGCACGAGGGTCATGAGGCGCGTGCCCGGTTGCACCAGTTGGCCCACGCGCACGGTGCTGTCGCCGACGCGGCCATCGGTGGCCGCGCGCACCAGCGTGTCGTCCACATCGAGATGGTTCTGGCGCAGCGAGGCCTGCGCCGCCTTCAGTTGCGCCTTCGACTGCGCGACCTGCGCTTCGCTCGACAAGAGCTTGCCTTGCGAGGCCTTGACTGCAGCCATGTTGGCATCGACCGTGGAGGCCGCCTGGTTGCGTGTGTTGCGCAGCTCGTCCAGGCGCTCGTGCGTCGTGGCACCGGTGACGGCCAGCGGCGCATAGCGATCAACCTCTGTCTGCGCATGGGTCAGCGCCAGGCGAGCGGCCTGCGCTTGCGCTTGGACTTGCGTCAGCTGGGCCTGCAACTGCGTGAGATCGGCCTCGGCGCGCCGGATGTCGGCCTGCCGACCGTCGATCGCGGCCTGAGATTGGTCCAGCGCGGCCTCGTACTGGCGACGGTCCAGGCGGACCAGCGGATCGCCCTTCTTGACGGCCTGGTTGGGCTGGACATAGACCTCGAGGACATAGCCCACGACCTTGGGCGCGACGGTGACGCTGTCGGCTTTGAGGTAGGCGTCGTCGGTGCTTTCGAGGAAGCGGCCGACGCTCCACCAGTACAGGCCGTAGCCGCCCGCGCCGACGAGGGCCAGCGCGGCCAAGGCCCAGAGGATGGGGCGCTTGCGCGAGGGCGGCTGCGCTTGCGACGTGGCCGGCGATGGGGTGGCGGTGGGGGAGTCGGACATGCTCGATTGACTTAGATTTATTCCAATTGATATTTTTTACCATTTGGAATATTTATGTCAACTGGTATATTTTTGACTGCACCCGATCCGATCACGATGAGCAGCGACGACGACACCTCTTCTTCCCGCCCGGCCCGCCACCGCGCCGGCGCCAGCTATGCGCGCGGCGAGGAGACGCGCAAGCGCATCGTCGCGGTCGCGATCCGTGTGTTTGGTGAGCGCGGTTTCGAGGGCGCCTCCACCCGCGAGATCGCCAAGGCAGCGGGCGTCAATGCGCCGGCCTTGCAGTACTACTTCGACAGCAAGGAAGGCCTCTACCAGGCGTGCGGGGAGCACATCGCCGCGCTGGCGGTCGAGCATTTCTCGCCCGTGGTGGAAGAGGCACGCACTCTGCTGGCCGACGAACACGCCTCGCGCGAAGCGCTGTTCGAAGCCTTCGGCACGCTGCTCGACACGCTGGTCGACCACCACCTGCTGTCCGAGCACCTCGACGACCACCGCCTCTTCATGGCCCAGGAGCAAGCGCGCCAGGAGAGCAGCCCGCTGTTCGAGATGGTCGACCGCAAGCTCGGCGCGCGCACGCGCGACGCCTCACTGCAGTTGGTGGCCCGCTACTGCGGCATCAAGCCGACCAATAGCGAGCTGCGGCTGCGCGTGATGATGCTTTACGGGCAGGTGATGGGGTTCACGCACGGCCGCCGCACGATGTTGACCAAGCTCGGGTGGGAGCGGTTCGGGCCGAAGGAGCTGGCCATGATCAAGCGACTGGCGCGGGAGCAGAGCAGGACGTTGATGGACAGCTGGAGCTGAGTTCTCTTCGGATAGAACGCCCCGGGGTCGCGAGTCGCGCTCGGCACAGAAGCGCACCGCGTCCTCAAGCCGCCCGACCACCGGACCACCGGACCTGAGGTCAAGATCGAGCGGTGCCGGGACAAGCCCTGTGACAATGCCGGCATGACCTCCCGCCTCTTCAAGATTGCCCTGGTGCTGGGCCTGCTGTCCGCCGTCGGCCCGTTCGCCATTGACATGTACCTGCCCGCCCTGCCCGCCATCGGCGCCGCCCTTGGCGCGGACAGCGCGAGCGTGCAGATGAGCCTGACAGCCTTCTTCATTTCGATCGGCGTGGGCCAGATGCTGTACGGCCCGTTGTCGGACATGTTCGGCCGCAAGCCGCCGCTGTACTTCGGCCTTGCGCTTTTCGCGGCCAGCAGCATTGGCTGCGCGTTGACCTCGGACGTGCACGTGCTGATCGGCCTGCGCTTCCTGCAGGGCATGGGCGCCGCGGCCGGCATGGTGATCCCGCGCGCCATCGTGCGCGACCTGCACACGGGCACCGAGGCGGCGAAGCTGATGTCCCTGCTGATGCTGGTGTTCAGCGTTTCGCCGATCCTGGCGCCACTGACCGGCAGCGCCGTGATCGTGGCCTTCAGCTGGCGCGGCGTGTTCTGGGCCGTGACGCTGGCAGCTCTCGCCGGCATGCTGATGATGCGCACGGTGCTCGATGAAACCCGCGGCGCCGAGGAACGCGTGGATAGCAGCCTCGGCAGCGCATTGCGCGCTTATGCCTTCCTGTTGCGCGACCGGCATTTCATGGGCCTGGTGCTGATCGGCAGCTTTGCGATCAGCGGCTTCTTCATCTACCTGGCCAACTCGCCCTTCGTGATGATCGACCACTACGGCCTCACGCCCACGCAATACAGCCTTGCCTTCGCGCTCAACGCAGCGTCGTTCATCGGCGTCTCGCAACTCTGCGGCAAGCTGGGCGAGCGCTTCGGCATGGTGCCGGTCGTCAAGACCGCGGCGCTTTGCTGCGCCACTGTCGTGTTCGTCTTGCTGGGCTACTTCCTCGCCGGCGGCGACAGCCTTGCCGTCCTGATCATCGGTTACCTGATTGCCAGCGCCTTCATGGGCCTGGTGGTCCCGCTGACCTCGGTGCTTTCGCTGGAGGAGCACGGCGAGATCGCCGGGACCGCCTCGGCCCTGCTGGGCACGATCCAGATGCTCACCGGTGCCGTGCTGATGGCGGTGAGTGGGCCCTTCATCCAGGGCCGGCCGCTGCCGATGGTGGTCGGCATGTTCGCTGGCGCGGTGATCGCACTGGTGCTGACTTGGCTGACCTTGGCCAGCCCTCGCCGCCACCGGACTCAAGCGCAGGTGTAGCCGCTGACGTGCGCAGGCCGCACGTTACCGAGCGCGCAACTTTGCTTCGGGGGCCTGAGGCGTCTGAAGCAGTCGCTTACCGAGCCAAGTTTTACCCAGGAATCGGCATTCCTGGAGCCTGTACCCTGTTCGCATCGAGCGCGCCGGGCCCAGAATCCGATGCTTCGCAAGGCCGCCCATGCATTCCGACATTGCCTCGATCCTCATCGCCCTGACCGCCAGCATGTTGACGATGGCCGTCGCCTTGCCGGCCGTCATGGGGCAAGTGAACCGAGCGGCCAGGCGGGCTCAGGCGGGAGTGGCCATGCAGGCTGCGGGTTGGGCCTTGCTGCTGTTGTCGGGGATTGTGGATGCGGGCTCATGGAGCGACCGAACACTCTCCACGCTCGCCATGGTCGGCATCGCGGGCGGCCTCGCGCTGAACGCCCGGGCCTTCGATCTCTGGTACGGCCGAACCCGGCATCCTGTGGCGCCGGTGATCATTGCGGTGGTGATGCCGCTCGGCTATTGCATCGGGTTTTCGAACTACGCGTTCCGCGTCGGCTGGGCCAACGGCCTGCTGGCGCTCCAGATGGGTCTGGTCGCCGTGACCTTGTGGCGAAAGGCCGAAGTGCCGGTCGGCCGGTGGCGCTGGCTGCTCGTCATTGCATTGATCTCACAACTGATCACGACGACCTGGCGCGGTGTGCTCGGCGCGTTCTACACCGAGAGTCTTCCGAATTTCCTGGCCCCGCATCCGGTGAACTTCACCTTCGCCATCGTCGCCAACGTCACCACCGTTCTCTCATTGATCGGCATTCTCCTCGCGCACCGCGACGAGAGTGCGCGTGAGCTTGAGCGTTTGGCCGAACGCGATGGCCTGACGGGCGTCTTCAACCGCCGCGCCTGGCTCTTGCGCGCCGAAACCGAGCTCTCGGTCAGCGCGCGCTACGCCTACCCGTACACGGTTCTGATGATCGACCTCGATCATTTCAAGCAGATCAACGATCAGCGTGGTCATGAGATGGGTGACCGCGCGCTCCAGTTTGTCGCCAGAGCCCTGCAGGCCGCCGTGCGCCCCGGCGACCTCGTCGGCCGTTACGGGGGCGAGGAGTTCTGCGTCCTCATCAGTCATGGCGACGTCGACGCTGCGATGGCTTTCGATCGACGCATGCGTGCCTACATCAAGGAAGCCGCCCGCGACGAACTCGGTTTCGAGCTGAACTACAGCGCCGGCATTGCGACGCGGACCTCGCCACAAGACTCGCTCGGCGCATTGCTGCGCAGCGCAGACGCGCTGCTTTACAGCGCAAAGGCGCTGGGCCGGGCACGCACGCTGGACTCGCTGGCCAGCGGGCTGCAGACGATCGCCGGCGACCCCGACCGCGAGTATTCGTAGTGCGCTCGCGCGACGTTCGGATGTCCATGACTGGCTCCTCTGCAGCTGAGGTCGTCATGTCCGTGGGACCGCGCCGAATCGCTTTTTCGTGCTCGATCAGATCTGGTTGGCACTGGGCGCACGCGAAGCGGCCGATTTCTGCCTGTGCATGGCAGCGGTGAGCCGCCACGAAATCGGTTGTGGCCAAGACGGCTGAGCAGCGGTTGCGGTCTGTCGAGAGGGCATAGCAAGCCGTCGGGTTGCGGTCAATGAGCGGTCGGCTGCAAAGGCCCGCCTTCGGGTGGCGAGAGTCGCACCAATCTGCGACGCAAGGCTCTACTACGCGCACTCGCATAACTTGCGGCGAGGGCCTCGCTGACGCTTGAGTTAGCCTCACGTCTGCTGCCTCGGACGGCTTCGCTGCTCAACCAATTTCCACGAAAGGATCCCGGCCATGCCGGCAATTGGCTCCCTGCGCTTTCAGTTGGACGACGGATTTGATTCCGGCCTAGCCCTCCAGCTAGTCGCTCAACCTGAGGAAGAGATGAGCGAGCACTACGGCTCCTCACATCTGATGACTTCACCATCTACGCCGTATGTGATCTGCCGGTTCAATGGCGCCGTTGATGAGTCGGACACAGTTCGAATGGGAACGGCGCTCCTTCAAGAAGCCCTCGATTTGCATTCGATGCTTGGTCGAGCTGACCTTTCCGTCAAGAACACCAAGGACGAGTACATCGCGTGGTGGCGCAATGGCACGAAAAACACCTTGTCGTTCACAAGCACAACAACATTCTCTGCGAGGGTTGGAACCCCACAGCTTGTCGTTCGTGACGCTAACGGCGACATCATTCCATCGCCTGTCGTCACTCCCCAGCACCACCTCGCGTTCCGCTTCTTTCGGCAGGCCCAAGTCTCGGACGACCTGTATGACTCCTTTCGAAGCATGTACTTGGCATTCGAAAGCCTACTTTCCTCTAGGCATCCAAAAGGGAACGAGCAGGAGATTCAATGGCTGCATCGCGCGTTAAATGCTTCATTGGTTGACCTACAGCTCCAAGCAATTTGCCCCGCTGGGACCGTCGACTGCGTTCCGTATCTCCTCGCGAGGATTTACAAGAATGCTAGGTTGCCTCTGTTTCATGCAAAAGGCGGCAGGACCTATTTCGCGCCGGGCGGAAACGAGGCAGACCGGGTCATCGTTCAGTCAGGTCTATCGGTGCTAGCTGAGATTGTTATCCGCATGGCTGCCGCGTGGCACTCAACTCGACGTAGAGGCGGTTGGGTCAATCTGAAGTTGTTCACTGCGGGCTTTCGCGATCAGGCCGTAGGCTGCCAAGTTGTGTTCTCGGATGAGCCTACTGACGCTGAGAATCTGAAGAACGAGGAGCGCACCACCCTCATGGCTGCCCGAGGAGTTTCGACGCCCGGTTCAGTAAGTGAGTTCTTTGATGGCGCTCCGAGAACGAACGTGACAGCTAGCTTCGACGTTGCGCATCTAGGTGGGCGAAAAGGCCTGCATGCGATCTACGTCGTCAAGGACGCCGTGCCATTGATTGGGTTCACGCCTGATACCGTCATTGGTGTCGACGGTCTCGATCACATCGTCGCTCGCGTGTTCGTGCAAGGGCGCAATTCGAACCAGCCGAAGACTCTCTTTTCGCGGTAACGCAACTCCGGTGCAAGACGGTGCGACGGTCTGCATTCGCTGGCCGCATTTCTATGGGCTCCCATGCGCGACGAACCGGTGCCCTTGATTCGATTGCGACCGGGCGATCCAATATCCGCGAGTGGCAGCACCCAGCCTGAAGCAGCTATCCGGCCGGAAGTGCCCGTGTTATCGAAACATCGGGCCAGTTGCAAATGAAAGGCCTGCTCAGGAGCCTAGATCACGCAAGTAGTTGGAGGCGAGAAGGCCGCCGGGGCGCGTGCTCAGCCGCGAGGCACGCTGTTGAGCTTGCACTCCAACGCCATGGCGTATGCCTTCTCGAAATGAGGTGCGAGGTCCTGATCCATTTCCTCGTGCTGTTTGATTACGAGCGCTTTGTCCGAGTCCCCGAGCTTCCCTGTAAACAGGAGCCACGAAAAAAGATGCGGGGTCGTTTGCACCAACGCGTGACCGGCGTCTGATGCTAGCTTGCGGGCCTTCTGATCGTCAGTGATCACTGCCTGCCGAATCTTCATTGCAAAGGCAATAGAAGACAGTTCCCCTTTGCCAAGGCGCTTTCGCTTCTCCAGCAGTTCGATAGCTTGCAGATCATCAATCGAACAAGCGTGCGCTCGGAACGTGCCACGACCTTGCTCGGTCGTCAACCGCCTTATCAGCTTGTCATCCGCCGCACTGGGCGCCTTTCGCGGCTTGATCAGGCACTCGTATCTTACGAACTCAGTAATACAGAAATCGCATCGTGCTTCTCTCGCCGCGCCGTAGAGGCGCAGCGAGGACAGCACGTTCCATACCGAGCACGTGTCTGCGACATTGATGAGGTGGAATTTGGACGGGTCAATGGCCATGGAGGCTCCGTCCGTACAGAGATGCCAGCCCGGCCAACTCGGCGGGGCTGCTCAACAACGCCTCGGCGAGGCGCCCGACACTGATTACGCCCTCTTTCCAAGCATCAAAGCAAAGCCCGACATAGAAGTCCGACAGCCCCAGCTGCAGCAGGCGGGCCTTGCGCTCGCGTTGGACCTCGGTCAGGCCCTCCGGAAGCTCGGGGTCAATCTTTGAGTCTCTCGGCACTCGAAGTTGCTGAACCTGCTGGCTACGGAAATCGTCCACCAGTTGGGCCTCGCGCAGTGCGATGCCAAGGGCATGACAACTCACACGCAGCTTGCTGGCCCAGTTCACCGCATCTTGGTCGCTCCAACGGCGGGGAGCGGGTAGGCTTGAAAGAAACGCAGTGGGCATCAGGAAGCACGAGGCAAATCTATTCGCTCGCACTTCTCGCAAGTCCTTCCCGCGCGGTGAGTTGTAAGAGACGCTTGCCTGTTCGTCGGCGTCGAATATGGCGTGTGCCATTTCATGCGCCGCACTGAACCGTTGCCGGTACACATCCTCGCTGTAGTTGACCAGCGCACACTTGCCGGCGACAGGGTGGTTGATGAAGAGGCCTGAGATGTCAGAGTTGCCCAGATGCCGTCTAAACAGATGCACCCCCGCCTTGCGGAACTCGTCGTAGACGTCACGCGGCACTTCGTGGTCGCCATAGCCATGCGCTGCCCGCAGGGCGTTGGCAGCCTCCTCGCCATGTGCCTTCATGAAGGTGCCCTGCGGCACGAACACGAACTCGCTGGTCGAACGCCCCAGCTCGGTCATCAGGAACGCCTCGGTTTCGCAGAGATACAAGAATTCCTGAACTGCTCGACGGTCGGCCTTAGTGAAGTCTTGGCCATGCGCGCGGTAGAGCGCGTCAGTCTGCTCAAAGGGGGCGCCCCGTTCGTTCGAGATGAAGAACTTGAAATCGCACTGGAAGTGATCAGCAAGGATCAAGATCTCATCACCAGTGGGCTCCACGGCTCCGGCCTCTATCCGCTCCAACCGGCCCGCGTCGATGCCGGTCCGCGCCCCAACTTCGGCGACCGACTCCTGAAGCTGGTCGCGATACTTCTTGAGCTTTGCCCCCAGCATTGCGAGATTGATTCCCATCCAAGAATGATAGGCTCGACCATAGTCGCCGACGTGTGGCTGGGGCGACGCGAATACCGCCCGCCCTTACACGGCGACCGAACGGGGCCCCGACAAGCGGCCCGAGTGGCAAGCTCAAGGCAGAGTCAGGCGCGCTGAGATAATTGCCGCATTGACATCTCACGTGTATCAATGCCGCAACGCACCAACGCCTTCCAACGCTTGGTCACCCTGCTGACTGCATCGCTTGGCGGCCGCGCGACGGTCACCGAGTCGGCGATGCTTACCGACCGTGTCACCCAGGAGGAACGGGAAGTTGACATCCTTCTCGTGGCCGAAGCCGGCGGCTACACGGTGCGGGTCGGCATCGAGGTCATCTCCTGGGCGCGCCCTGCGGACACGCCGTGGATCGAGAAGATGCTGGCCAAGCACCAGAACCTGCCCACTGACAAACTGGTGCTGGTGTCGGAGCGCGGTTTCTACGAGCCTGCCTACCGCAAGGCGGAGTTCTATGGCGTCGAACTGCTGACCATGGAAGACGCAAGCGTGGCCGATTGGAGCCTCATCGACACGCTCACGCCCGAAGGCTTCTTCGAGACTATGACCGTGGCCTATGACGTCGAGGGCGTTGTCCAGCTCGATGACGGGCCGAAGATCCAGATTCCGATTCCTCGGTCCGCGTCGTTTCCGACCGAGAACGGGCCAAGGACCATCGATGAGCTCGTGCGGTCGATGCTCGACCTGCAGCAGCTGCGGGACGTGGTGTGGGCCAATATGGCCAAGAACCAGAGCCACGACTTCTGGTTCAGCTACACATCGCCTGACGGACTCTGGCGCTGCGAGGAAAAAGACAAGGTCGGGCAAATCCTCGAACTGCGGGTCGGTCTGAAGGCCACCAACGTCTCCACGCCGGTCCGCTTCGGCACCGGTAAATTCCGCTCGATCCCGTTCGTGTCCGGTGCATCTTCTGATGGCAAGTCCGTCAAGTTCGTCTTGACCAAGCAACTCGATGGCACCCGCTCGGGGTATCTGGTCGACCAGGCCGGCATCCGGCAGCTATCGTCCAAGCCTGCCGACCAAGCGTGAGCAGCTAGTCCGGCGTCGCCGGACCGATCCAGGTCGAATCAAACGAAGGTCAGCAGCGACGCGTGTCGCCCAGCGACAGTGTTTTCTTTGCTTGGCAGTTCATGCCGCTACCTATCGAATGTCCGGTCAGTAACGCACCGGTCATTTGGAGCGCCAGCCGCCAATGACTCAAACCAGCCTAGACCTGCCGCCTGCGCGGGGAAGACTGGTCCGCGGCCGTTGCCATCATTGATACAGCCAAGTCCACCGCCCCCTTCATGACACTCCTCGGCCGCTCGGGCCCGCGAGCCTGATCTCTGCCGGGGGGCGGGCGCTCATACCTTGGCGAGGAAGGCCGCCGCGTCACCCGCTTCACACTGCCAGTCTGCGAAGACCCCGACCAGATTGCATTCCACGCAGTGGCAAGCGATGTAGTACCAGCGCACGTCATGTGTGCCCTCGTACACGGAGACGCCGGACATCAACTCGAACACCTCGTTCTCGCACACGCACTCGTGCGCCTCGGGGGCGGCCTCTTCAACGCAGTCCGCGCTGTCCCCCATCAGGTGTTCCTGCCCGCAGTCGGTGCAGGTGCGGATTGCCACGCCGGCTTCTTCATCGGTCTGCAACGCGAAAGTCCGGCATCCGCAATCGCATTTGGACGCGGCAAACCGGACGGCCTCATGGCGATTCGCAACGCTGTAGCTGCGCAGCTCGGCTTGGGTATCGCCGGACGTCGTCCCGTACCAGAACTCGCCCTTCTTCGTCAGTGCCATTGATGCCGTTCCATTCTTCAAGTTGGGCTTCCCGGCGGGCCTGAAGCCAGGCTCGCCCCGATCATCTGGATTTTGCCTGGAGGCCCGGTGAATGGACGTCAAGGGGCCGGGTCGAGGTGGTCACCGACAAGGACTGCGGACATCCTTGAATGCCGATGCTTGGAGATTGCAGCCATCCGGCGGCCCCTCCGGTTCGAATGGCTCCGATCAGCCTGGAGCCGACGTCAGCGCTGCTGAAGGACTCGACTCATGTGACTGGCGAGCACTTCTCGGTGGCCGACATCACCTTGCTGGCCACGGTCGACTTCGCCGCCGCCGGCCTCTGGCGTCGCTGGACTGCCCCTTCAGCAGACCCACGCCTCCGTGTTCGTGGGTCGCTGATCGTTGCCCGATGAACGTCGCCCATCGGGCGAGCGGCAACGGTCCCCGCGAACGGTCGGCATTTCCGGTAGATTCGCGCCATCCTCCGCCCGCTGCCCTTTGACATGAATCGCCTCCAGTCCGAGCTGTCCCGCCTGTATCTGCTCTCCTCGCCCGACCGACATGACACCACCTCTCAGCAGAAACGCCTGGACGAGGCGACGGGCATGGTGCGAGGGATGGTGCTGGAACTGGCGGCCCCTGCCGACTGGAGCGAGTTGTCGACGTTGTGGCGCGGTGTCCAGACGGATCTTCGGCTGCCCGCGCCTGCCATCGCGGTCTCGGGCAGTGACGGGATGCAGCTCTGGTTCTCTCTGCAGGAGCCGACGAGCCTTGCGCGAGCCTCTGGTTTTCTGGCGGGCCTGCGTACGCGCTATCTCTCCGGCATCGCGCCGCAACGAGTCCGCCTGCTGCCATCGACCCCGGAGGGGCCGTTCTCGATGCCGACCTTGCCCCAGCTGTCGGAATCGACCGGCAACTGGTCGGCGTTCATTGCCGCGGACCTTGCCGCCGTCTTCGTCGATACGCCGTGGCTCGACGTCGAGCCCAGCGTTGAAGGCCAGGCAGACCTGCTTTCTCGGCTGGAGAGCATCAAGCCGTCGGCCTTTGAGGCGGCCCTGCAATCTCTGTCTCCCGCGCCCGCCGCAGAGACCCCCTTGACCCGGGCGTCGAACCCGACAGCAGCCTGGCGACCGACTGGATCCGGCGACCGCGCAGCGGACATCGACGCGCAGCAGTTTCTGCAGCAGGTCTTGAACGACGATTCGGTTGAACTCGCGCTTCGGATTGAAGCCGCGAAAGGCCTTCTGGGTCTTCGGCGCTTGCCGTCGAAGGTGAGCGGATGACGTCTCATGAGCGCTGATTCCGCCCTGGTGTGGCTGCGCCGCGATCTGCGGCTCGTGGATCATGCCGCGCTGGCGCAGGCGCTGCGCCATCACGCGCAGGTGCAGCTGGTCTTCGTCCTGGACACGGACATCCTCGATGCCTTGCCGCGTGCCGATCGGCGCGTCGCCTTCATCCTTGCGGCCCTGCAAGAGATCGACGAGCAGCTGCGTGCGCCGCGCCCGAAGGCGCGCCTGATCGTCTGCCGTGGCAAGCCGATTGAGCTCATTCCCCAACTGGCCGCCGAGCTCGCTGCCGCAGCGGTCTATGCCAACCATGACGATGAGCCCGCAGCCCTGTTGCGTGATGCGGAGGTGGCGCGACGACTGGCGAGCGATGGCCGACGCCTGCTGACGAGCAAGGACCATGTCATCTTCGAGCGCAGCGAGTTGCTGACGACCACGGGCAAGCCCTACACCGTCTTCACGCCCTACAAGAACGCCTGGCTGCGCAAGGTCGAGCTCAGCGATCTGCAGATGCATTCGAGTGAAGGTCTGGCCCGGGCACTCGCGCCCTGCCCTGCTGCCCATGCCAACGGCGTTCCGCGGCCTGCCGATATCGGCTTTGATGCGGTCAGCTTGCCCGCGCCGTTAGGGACGGGCGGCACTGGCGCGGACGCGCTGTTCGAAGACTTCGAGGATCGGATGGATCGCTATGCCGCGCAGCGCGACTTCCCGGCACTCAAGGGCCCCAGCTATCTCGGCACGCACCTGCGCTTCGGCACGATCTCCATTCGCCGGCTCGCGCGCGTCGCCCATGGGCGCATGGTGGCCGGCGACCGCGGCGCGGAAGTCTGATTGTCCGAGCTGATCTGGCGGGATTTCTATCACCAGCTCATGCACCACCATCCTCATGCGATGACGAGCGCGTTCAAGCCCGAGTACGACGCGGTGCAGTGGGAGCACGGCCCCAAGGCCGACGCTCATTTCCAGGCCTGGTGCGATGGGCGCACCGGCTATCCGCTGGTCGATGCGGCCATGCTGCAACTGCTTCGAAGCGGCTACATGCACAACCGCCTGCGCATGGTCACGGCCAGCTTCCTGGTCAAGCATCTGGGGCTGGACTGGCGACGCGGCGAAGCGCATTTTGCGCAGCACCTGCTGGACTTCGACCTCGCCGCCAACAACGGCGGCTGGCAATGGGCCGCGTCCACCGGATGTGATGCACAGCCCTGGTTTCGCATCTTCAACCCGATCCTGCAAAGCGAGCGCCTCGATCCTGAGGGGCGCTTCATCAAGCGTTACCTGCCGCAACTGGCCGATCTGGAGGGCAAGCTCGTGCATACGCCCTGGAAGCTCGGGCCTCTGGCGATGCCGCCGGACTACCCGACGCCGATCGTCGAACACGAGGTGGCGCGGCAGAAGACGCTGGAGCGCTTCGGCATCTTGCGCAAGCGCTAGCCGTCAGGGCTCCGGTCGCGTGCGCGAAGCCGTCGCCCGAACTGGATCTGCACCCTGACGCCGTCCTTCTTCATCCATACAGGCCACGACCCTGAACGATTTGAATGATTGCGACCGAGGGGTGCGTCCGCTGAAGCGATTGCGAGCGCATCCGCATGGCACGTCTTTCAAGCTGACTTGCGGCGGCTGAAGCGAAGCGCAAGGAATCCGGCCGCTGCGAGTGCAATGGACGAAGGCTCCGGCACGTCGTTGATCGTGAACGTCAGGTGGTTGCTGTCAGCGGGCCGCGTGGCGCCAAGGTTCGTCACGGCGCAGCCTGCGACGTTGTTCGGCAGTCCGTTGCAATCCGAGAAGCCGTTGTACATATCGATCGTGCCTGCTACTGTGGCCGTGAGGCTCCAGTCCATCAGGGCCGGATTCGTGCCCAGCGGGTCAAACCATCCCGGCACGGCGCTGATCGAGACCCAATCGAAATCGCCGGTCCCGCTGCTGAAGAGATGCACGTCCATGGCGGTCAGGTGTTCGGTGGGGTCGACGTCACTGCTCCCTATCGTCAGGAAGTGCACGACATCGCCGACGTGGATATTGGACAGGTCCGTGCCCGACGCGGGCACGAGCGTCAGCACCAGGCCGGCGCGCGAAGGCGCAGCAAAAGCAAGCAAGAGCAGCAGTGTCGCAAGGCAGGACACCGAACGGCGGAACATGGATTGCATGGCAAATCTCCTTTGATCGTGAATACGCCTCTCGGCGCGCTTGGCTGTACGGAACAGGCAGCCTGCGGAATTCCGGCTCCCGACCTACAGATGCGCAATCGCCCCCGATTTCGTACACGGGCAGGGAAACTTTTTTTCTGCTGCGGGAAAACTCGCTCGGTGTACAAAAGCGCCGGCGATTGCGCATCTATCCCTGAGGCGCCGCGATTCCGCCGGCCCCGCTCAGGGAGATTGCATGATGATGAAAATGAAAGCGTTGTCGACTTGCTTGACCGTCATGGCGATGCTGTTCGCCTTGTCGGCCTGCGGCGGCGGTTCTGAGAACAGCGCACCGGCGAGCGGCGACAAGCCCTCGGGCGACGGCGGTACGCCTGCAGCGACCGCGCCGACGATCACCACGCAGCCCACGGCACAGGCCGTTACCGCCCCTGCGGTAGCCGCCTTCTCGGTGGCGGCCAGCGGCACCGCACCGCTCACCTACCAATGGCGCAACTCGGCCAACGGGACAGACTGGACGCCCATTGCCGCCGCCACCGCCGCGAGCTACCAGACCGGCGCGACGGCGGTGAACATGAGCGGGAGCTACTACTCGGTCATCGTCAGCAACAGCGCGGGCAGCGTCACCAGCGCAGCGGTGCAGTTGACCGTCGTGGCACCACCTTCCGGTGGAACCTTCCTCACGCCGCTCGCGGGCCCTGCCGATCCGCTCCCTTACACGCCGGCGCCGCTGTCGGTGACACCGGTGGCCGGCAGCCGCAGCGACCGCGGCGTCATCTCGTGGGAGCCGTTGTCCTCGGGCGTGGTCTCGATGACGCTCGGCCTCTCGAACGACGCCCAGGCGCGGCTGCAAGTGCCTGTGGATGCATTCATCGACGAGGTTCCGATCACGGTGACCGAGGTGACAAATCTCGCTCCGGTCGGTTCGGCCTCGGCGCCGCTCACTGCGGTGCTCGCTGCGGTCAGCGTCGAGCCCGGCGACCTGGTCACGGAGCGGAAGGGGATCAAGGTGGCCTTCACGCTGCCCGGCACGCTGACGGGCGGCGTCGCGCTGGACGATCTCGTCGGCTTCGTCGCCGACAGCGACGGCTCCAACCTCCACCTCGTGCCGATCTTTGCCGGTCCCGCCAACGTGCCGGTCATCCAGGTCGATCACCTCGGCATCTTCGGCATTGCGGTGGCCAGCGCCGCTCAGCGCAGCGCCCTCGCGGCAGCATGGCCGGCCGATCCACGCGACCAGATCGCCGCTGCGCTCGCGCCAGCGATGACCGCGGCCTGGGTGAACACCGTGCGGCCCGCGGCGGCCTCGGCCAGGATCAAGCCCGCCGAGGTGCGAGCGCTCGACGCAGAGCCCGCCAATCCGCTGCTGGCACCGCTCCAGGGCTACTTCAACAACAGCGTCGTGCCCGCGTTTGCGGCGGCCTATGGCGATTCGGCCCAGATCCCGGCGGCCATCCAGACGGGGTTCATGTTCCTGCGCAACGCGGAGCTGACCGGCCTGTCTGCGTCCGGCGGCCCGCTGCAGCCGATTGCCGACGATCTCCAGGCGCGCATCTCCACGCTCGCGGACCGGTATGCCGATTACGTTGCCAGCCAATGCGCCAGCGTGGGTGGCCCGCCGCAACTGCAGGCGATGCTCGGCTGGATGCGGACGCTGCAACTGCTCGGCCACCAGGCGAAGAGCGACGAGCTCGAGGCCAGCTTGTCGCAATGCTCGCAGTTCACCGTGACCTTCCATCATGAGTACACGAACGAATGGCACACGCTGCCGGACCAGATCGACAGCGACTACAAGCTCAGCACGGTTGTGGACGGCACGACCACCATCGGGCTGAATGCGCCGATCACCCTCTCACCGATGCGGCTGACCAGCGTGGAGCTGCAGACCACCTCGAACCAAGGCACCTTGCACACCCACTCCACCGCGACGCCTGATCCAGACACGTCGCCCTGGGCGGCCTGGGATCTGAGCATCCCCGTCCTGCGCACCAAGCAGGGGCCACGGAGCAGTTCTCTCAGCATGACGCTGCATGCCTACGGCGTCACCCCCTTGTATATGACCCTCACCACCAAGGGCGACTCGGGCGACACCCGCGTCGAGCCTCATGCCGTGGTGCCGCTGAGCTTGTCGGTGCCCGCCCTGCCCTACGCCGGCGCAGACAACTACGGCCCCATCCTGATCCCGCCGAGCGGCAGCGTGACCTCCAATGCCGATCTCTACCCTCAACTGAGCTATCACGACATCAGCCATGAAATACACCATCGCGTCACAGTCACGCTGAAGCCCGCTCGATGAGCGCGACCCATCGCTGCAGGCGGAGGTGCCTCCCGGTCAAAGGGCTGTGCCACACTTGGGTTCATGCAACCCGAATCGGTTACACAGCTGCTGGTGCGCGCCGGCGCCGGCGACTCCGCTGCGCTGAAGGCCGCGTACGCCGCCATGTACCAGGAGCTGAAGCGGGTGGCACGGCGCCAGCTGCGCAGCAGGTCCGGACCGATGGAAACCACGGTGCTGGTGCACGAGACCTACCTGAAGCTCACCGGCGGAAAAGTTCCTCCGCTGAACGACCGCAACCACCTGCTGGCTCTCGCGGCGACCGCCATGCGTGAAGTGATGGTGGACCATGTGCGCCACATGCACGCGCAAAAGCGGGGTGGCGGCCTGGCACCCGTGACGCTGACGGACGACATCGCCGCGGCGCCGGGGCTGGATCCCGCCGACCTGCTGGCCGTGGATCAGGGGCTGAAGAGCTTGGAAGCGCTGGATCCGCGCGCCGCCAAGGTCGTGGAGTTGCACTGCTTCGGCGGCTACGACATGGCCGAGATCGCCGTCATCCTGCAGATTGCCGACTACACCGTGCGTCGCGACTGGCGCAAGGCACGCGCTTTCCTTGCGGCGGGGCTGGCGTCGTGACGCCGCAAGATCAGGAGCAGCAACGCCAGCGGCGCGCGCTCGCCATCTTCGACGAACTGCTCGATCTGTCTCCGGCTGACCGCGCAACACGTCTTGAGGCGCTGTGCGCTGGCGACGCGCAACTGCGCGCCTTGCTGGAATCCATGCTGGCAGCCGACAACGAGACGGCGGAGCCGCTGTTGCAGATCGCCGCACAGGCTGGCGATTCCTTGCGCGCGGATGCCGCTCAGGATGAACACATCCTGGGCCGGCAGATCGGCGCCTGGCGGATCATGGCGGTGCTCGGCTACGGCGGCATGGGCGCGGTGTACGAGGTGCAGCGCGACGACGCGGCTTACTCGCAACGCGCGGCGCTGAAACTGATCCGTGCTGCGGCCGATTCGCCGCTGGCGCGCGAGCGCTTCCTGCGCGAGCGCCAGACGCTGGCTCGATTGCAGCATCCGAACATCGCCACGCTGCTCGATGGCGGCTTCACGCCGGAGGGCGATCCTTACTTCGTGATGGAGTACATCGACGGCCTGCCGCTCATCCGCTGGTGCGATGAACATGGGCTCGGCCTGCGTCAGCGCGTGGAGCTGTTCGCCCAGGTCCTGGATGCGGTCGGCTATGCGCACCGCAACCTCGTGGTGCACCGCGACCTCAAGCCCTCGAACCTCCTGGTCGATGGCGCGGGCCACGTGAAGCTGCTGGATTTCGGCATTGCCAAGCAGCTGGAGGGTGGCGAAGCGACCCGCACGGGCGACCATGCGCTGACCTTCGAATACGCCTCGCCGGAGCAGTTGCAGCAGGCGCCGATCACCACGGCCACGGACATCTGGCAGTTGGGCATCGTGCTGCATCGGCTGCTCAGCGGCTCGCACCCTTTCGGCATCACGCAGGAAACACCGCTGCCCAAACAGTTGCAGCAGCTCGAGAATGCGCCGGAGCCGCTGACCCGGGCGGCGGTGCATGCCAGCGCCGAGCAGGCCGCGAGTCGCGGCGCGTCGAGCCCGCAGGCCCTGGCTGCGTCCATGCGCGGCGGCCTTGCCGCGATCGTTGCAAGCTGCCTGCACCGCGAGCCGGGCGCGCGCTATGCCAGCGCCGATGCATTGGCGGCGGACCTGGCGCGCTGGCTGGCCGGTCGGCCGGTGGCCGCTGCGCAGATCGGCCGCCGCGAGCGTGCCTGGCTCTGGCTCAGGCGCAACCGGCTTCTTTCGGCCAGCATCACGGCCGTGGCCGCGGCGCTCATCGCGGGCACGGGGGTGTCCCTGTGGCAGGCGCGCGAGGCGCGGCTGCAGGCCCGCTTCGCCGAGCAGCAGAGCGCGAATGCGCGCGCCGCCATGCAGTTCCTCACCGACACGCTGGCCGCCGCCGCACCGGAGCAGTCGCTCAGCACCGATGTGAAAGTGCGCACCCTGCTGGACAAGGCCCGCGCGCAGCTGAAAGCGGACGGCGCCATGGAGCCTGCGGTGCGGCAGTCCGTGCAGCGCCTGCTCGGGCGCCTGTACCAATCGCTCGGTGAGTCGCGGATCGCCTCGGAACTGTTGACCGCAGGCCTCAACGGGCTGGAACCGCAGCGGCGCGAGGAGGCCCTGCCGCTGGCCGACGATCTGTCCACGCAGGTCAATGCCCTGCTCGACATGGAGGAGCGCGCGCAGGCTCTGGCCGTGGCGCAGCGGGCCGCAGCGCTGCGGGCTCGTTTCGCGCCTGGGGATGCCAGGCAGCAGCTTCTCGCCTGCAGGGATCTGGGCACGGGCTACTACGGCAACCACGAGGCCGACAAGGCGGTGCAGCAGTGGGAACAGGCCATCGCATTGTCAAAGTCCATGGCTTCGCCGCCCGTGGAAGACGTGATCAGCATCTACGAATTGCTGGGGTCGTTGCGCAGCGAGCAGAGCCAGCGTGCCAAGGCCTTGCAGACCTTCGAGGAGGGGCTGGCTTTCGCGGATCGGCAGGGGGTGCCCGCAGCTTCGCCGCTGCGCATCTCGCTGCTGCGGCGCAAGGGCGAGGCGCTGATCGCAAGCGGCCATGCCGCGGTGGCGGAGCAAAGCATCCGAGCCGCCATCGAGCTGCAATCCAGAACGGTCGGCGAGTATGGTGTCGAGACGGGCGCGCTCTACAACGCACTGGGCCTCGCGCAGTTCGAACAAGGCCATTTCGGCGCGGCCGCCGCGACCTTCGCGCACAGCAACGCGGTGATGTCGTCGGCCGCCGATGCGCCGTCGCAACAGATCGCGGTGCTCGCCAACGAGGCCGCCGTCAACGAGAGCGCGGGTGACTATGCGCGGGCCAGGCTGCTGTACGACCGCGCGATCGCGCAACTCGATGCGGCTCACCTCAGCGCCGCGGACGCCGTCCGGCGAGGCGTCATGCGCAACTACTCACGCGTGCTGAGCATGACCGGCGAATTCGGCGCGGCGCGTGAGCTGCTGCTGCGCCTGCAGGAGCAGGCCCGCCAGATCGACGGCGTGGACTCGCAGGAATATGCCTGGGTGTTGTGGCAGCGCGTGGTGTTGGCCCGGCGCATGCGCGACGCGGCCGGCGGCGTGCTGCTGCTGCAAGAGACGCGCGAGCGCTGGGCGAAGCTGGTGCCGCAGGCGCATCCAATATTCGCGCATGCCCAGGTGAACGAGGGCGTGTTCGCCGAGCTTCGCGGTGACTTGGCCGCGGCCGATCGCGCGCTGAGTGAGGCCATCATTCGCCTTGAGGCTGCCGCCAAGCCGGTGGACGTCGCCGCTACACGGGCTACCTTGGCGCGAATACGCTTCAAGCTCGGCGATCGGGCGGCAGCGCGACAACTGCTGGCCCAGGCACTCCCGGTCCTGCGCGAGTCCGTGCTGCCGACACATGTCGGCCGCACCGAAGCCGAGGAACTCGCCCGCGGGCTGCCGTGATTGAACGTGTTGATACAGCCCAGTCCACCGACCACTTCATGGTGAAGTCGCGGAGCGCGTCGGCTATGCGTCCACGAGTACGTTCAGCACGGCCTTCAGTCGGCACGTCGGGCAAGCGCCGCGCCAGTTCCTGCGTACAGCGCGAACTGGATTTCCGTCAGGCGGCTGACCCGTCCCGTCCATGGTGGCCATGGCCTCGCACCGGGCGTATGGCCAGGCTCTAGACTGCGCGCCATCAGGAGAGGAAAACATGCACGAGAAACTTCGGCGCGGCGGGTGGCATGGGTTGAGGGTGTTGCGGGTGTTGGTGTGCGTGCTCTTGTCCTTGGCGGGATCCCTCCACGCATTTGCACAAACGTCGACGGACGCGAAGGAACAAGGGCGCGCAGGGCCCCACATGCAGGAACTGTCGCAGGCGGACCGTCTGCAGCAAGGACAGGAAGCCTGGCACGCGGTGGCCCTGCCAGACACGTGGCTGACACCCACATCCAGCGCCTTGCAGGACGCGATCTACGTAATGCACTTTCATCTGGATGCAGCGCCGCGGGATCAGTTATGGGGTCTGAGCATTGATCGCCTCGTCAGCCGGCACCGCCTCTACCTGAACGGCCAATTGATCTCCGCAGGCGACCCGGAAGAGCGCCTGCGAATGCGCTCGCTCTACCTGCCACTCACGCCGCAGCTCCTGCGGCAGGGCGACAACGAACTGCGATTGGAAGCGCGATTCAGCGGGCGTGCGGGCCTGTCTCGCGTGAAGGTCGGCCCCGATCTTGAACTGCTGCCGCTCCATGAGGCATCTCGCTGGCTCGACACACGCTGGCCGCAGTACCTGAACATGGCCGGCGCCGCCTTCGCGGGCGGCATGCTGCTGCTGTGGTGGCGCCGCCGGCAGGAACGCGCCGCAGGTTTGTTCGGCACCTTGTGGCTGGTGGCTTCGCTGCGCAACTTCGATTACTACGTCACCCCCTCGCCGTTGCCTCCCGATTTCAGTGCCTGGCTCTACTACCTGGCGCTGTGCAGCAACGTGACCGTGATGGGCCTGTTTGCGCTGGAGCTCTCGGGCCAGGCGAGGCCGCGTTTCCGTCGACTTCTTTGGTGGACCTTGCTCGTCCTGCCCGCACTGGGCGCCCTCGCCACGCTGCTGGGCCGCCTGACCCTCCTGCAACTGATCACCTACCCACTGCTGATGGGCTTGGGCCTGGGCACGGTGCCGCTGCTGTGGCGAATGCTGAAGAAGCAGCGCGGCGCCGCGCTGGCCTGGCTGCTGCTGTGCATGGTCGTGCTGATTCTGGCGGCCGCGCATGACTATCTCTGCATGAACGCCGGCCTGCCGGTGACGGAGTTCTACTGGCTCGGCTATGCCGTGCCGTTTGGCATGGCCAGTTACGCGGCCCTGCTGATGAATCGCCTGGTTCAAGGTCTGGCGTACCGTGAGGAGCTGAGCCTGAAACTGGAACGGCGGGTCACCGAGCGCACCTCCGAGTTGGCCGAGGCCAACGCCGCGAAGACACGCTTTCTCGCTGCCGCCAGTCACGACCTGCGCCAGCCGGTGACCGCCATCGGTCTGCTGGCCGGCCTGCTGCGCGAACGTCTGGCCAGTGCCAGTGCACCGGTACTGATGAGCAAGCTGGAGCAGGCCGTGCAGGCGCTGGATGACTTGTTGAGCGGGCTGCTCGATTTGTCGAGGCTGGATGCCGGCACGAAGCCGCCCGCGCCGCAAGCCGTGTCCCTGCAAGCCTTGTTCGACGCCATCGCGCTGCACGAGCAACCGCATGCGCAGGCCAAGGGTTTGCGATTGCGCTTCGTTGCCAGCGATGCGGTGGCGGCCAGCGACCCCTTGCTGTTGGAGCAAATGCTGCGCAACCTGGTCAGCAACGGCCTGCGCTACACCCAACGCGGCGGTGTCGTGGTGGGCGTTCGACGGCGGGCCGAGCGGCTGCAGCTGCAGGTCTGGGACAGCGGCTGCGGCATTGCGCCCGAACATGAGCAGCAGATCTTTGAAGAGTTCGTTCAGCTCGACAACCCGCATCGCGATCGCTCCAAGGGCCAGGGCCTGGGCCTGGCCATCGTGCGACGCAGCGCGGCCCTGCTCGGGCACGCCGTGGGCGTGCAGTCGCGCCCGGGCCGCGGCAGTTGCTTCTGGATCGAGTTGCCGCACGCGGCGGCGGTCCGGGTCGAACCGAAGCCGGTTCTGCAGGCGGGCCAACCGTTGTTGGGCCAGTCCCTGTGGATTCTCGAGGATGACGGCGCTCTGCGCGAGGCGCTGACCGCTCGCCTGCAGGCCTGGGGTGCGGACGTGCGGGCGCTGGCCAGCCTGGCCGATCTGCGCCGAGCCCTGGCCGAGTGCGAGAGCGCGCCGCGCGCCCTGCTCAGCGATCACCGACTGCCCGACGGCGACAGCGAACAAGCGCTGCTTCTCTTCACGGCGCGCTTTGGCGACGGGACCGCCGTGGTCATGACGGGCGACGTGACGCTGTCCTCCGAGGCGATGGCCGCACACACGCGGCGCGGCGTGCCGGTGCTGCACAAGCCCTTCCGAGCGGAGGTCTTGCTGCCCCTGTTGCAGCTCGCGCCCGCCAGCTGAACTCTCCACAGCGCGGAAGTATTTCACGCAGCCCGCGCCGCGCTGGTGTGGGCTCATACGTTTGGCCGATGGGCAGCACTCCCGGTTCCCATGAGCATGCGTCTCTGGAATTTCAACAACAGGGACTTGCCCCATGCCACTGAAGACCTTGCTCAAGCGCGCCCTCATCGCCCAGGTCGCCGCCGCCCTTGCCGCCTGCGGCGGTGGCGGCGATGACACGCCCGCCACGACGCCGACGCCGCCAGCACCCGCCAGCCTGACCGTCGGAGGTACCGCAGCCACCGGCGCGGCCCTGGCCGCAGCCTCGGTGCAGATCAAATGCGCGGGCGGCAATGGGTCCGCCACCTCGGCGGCCGATGGCACTTTCAAAGTCAGCATCACCGGCGCCAGCCTGCCCTGCGTGCTGAGCGCGAGCAACAGCACCGTCACGCTGCACTCGCTGGTCGAGAGCGGCAGCGCGACCACCGTGACCGCCAACGTGACGCCGCTGACGGAGATCGTGACGGCCAGCGTCGCCGGCGGCGATGCGACAGCCTTGTTCAACACCTTCGACACCGCGGCGCAGGCCAAGCTCACATCCAATGCCGTGACCGCGGCGCGCGCGCAGCTCACCGCAGCCCTGCAGGGCGTGATCGACCTGAGCGGCGTCGATCCGCTGAAGGACGCCCTGGTGGCCGCCAACGGCGGCACCGCCGGCAACAAGCTCGATCAGGCGCTGGACACCCTGGCGCTCGCGCTCACCGCGTCCGGCACGCCCCTGGCCGACCTGACCGCCGCCGTCGTCAGCAATGACAAGACGCCGGCCGTCGTGCAGACCCTGCTCAAGCCTGCTGCAAGCGCCTGCGCCGGCCTGCGCGGCGGCAGCTACCGTGCACTGGACCTGAACGCGAGCTCGACCGCGCTGGCCAGCGCGCGCGTAACGGTGGACGTCAGTGCCCTGAGCTTCACCGGCGCCGACGGCCAGGCCAAGACCTTGAAGGACGAAGGCGGCTGCCACTTCTCCACCGACAGCGGCGCCACGCATCTGTACGTCGCCAAGTCCGGTCTCGCGCTGATGGCGAAGCCCGATGCGCAGGCGGTGCTGCGTCCCATCGTGCTGGTGCCGGAGCAGACGCTGCCGGTCAGCGAGGTCGCGGGGCGCTGGAACATCATCGGCTACGGCATCGACGACGAGGACATTGCCACCGGCGCGTCTGCGAGCAGCACGCCCGGCGTGGGCTACTCGGATGAAGCCATGAACGACAAGGGCGAGGTCACCAGCGGTGCCGACTGCCTGGGCCTGGCTGCTTGCGAGAGCTGGACGCCACGCGCCAGCGACACCTGGACCGTCGATCCTGACGGCGGCTTCTACACCATCGACCCCGAATACCCGACGGTGAAGACGCGCTACTTCCTGTTCAAGGGCAGCAATGGGCAGACCGTCTTCTTCGCGGTGCGCGTCGGCGGCCACGGCACCCTGCTGGCCGTCGCGGCAAAGCAGCAAGCGCTGAGCCTGCCCAGCGTCGGCCAGATCGACAAGTTCTGGGATGCGACGAT
The DNA here is from genome assembly GCA_036500605.1 of Burkholderiaceae bacterium. GTDB lineage: Bacteria > Pseudomonadota > Gammaproteobacteria > Burkholderiales > Burkholderiaceae_C > JAFALK01. The sequence continues at coordinate 11,072 of DASYBU010000005.1, read as the reverse complement.
CACCGGCAGCAGCCTGGCCTTGCCGGACGACGTGCAAATGACGGTGCAGTCCGTGGATACCGTGGCGCAGGCCTATACGCGGCAGCGCAGCTCGGATGGCCGCGTCGATGGCTTCAGCCTCAATCAGCCGCGCCCCGGCATGCGGGATCGCCCGGCCGGCAGCAGCCAGACCACCGGCGGCGTGAAGAAGTTCAAGGAAAACCTGGTGGTGCCCTTGAACGGCCTGGGCCTCACGTTCAGCGGCAGTGCCGATGGCACCGACAGCTTCGGCGTCAGCGTCGGCAAGCCTTGAGAAGCACAAGCAGACGCAGCGCCGCGCTCAATGCGGCAGTCGCAAGCCCAGGCTCGCGACCTTGATCACGGCCTGCGTCCGCGTGTTCACTTCCAGGCGCTGAAAGATCGCAGCCACATGGGTCTTGACGGTGGATTCCGACAAGCCCAGTTCGCGCGCGATCACCTTGTTGGCGCAGCCGGCGATCAGCAGGCGCAGCACGTCGATCTGGCGGTTCGAGAGATTCAGCTCGATGGCGTCTGCAGCCTTGGGCGCTGAAGCGCCTCCTGCCAACGCGGACGGCACGTAGATGCCGCCGGCCAGCACGCAGGCCAGCGCTTCACGCATTTCGGCCGGGCGGGCGCTCTTGGGAATGAAGCCCTGCGCGCCGGCCTCGATGCTGTCGATCACGGTCTGCGGACGAGCGTCCGCAGACATCACGACAAGCGGTGTGGTGGGAAACCGCGCCTGAAGGCGCCGCAGGCCATCCTGTCCCTGGCTGTCCGGCAGGCCCAGGTCCAGCAGGATCAGCGCAAGGTCCGGGTGTTCGGCGCCGCGTTCCAACGCCTCGGCGATCGAAGCGGACTGAAAGCAGACGACTTCTTCGAAGGACTGTTCCATCAGGAGGGTCAGGCCCTCGCTGAACAGCAGGTGATCGTCAACCAGCAGGGTTTTCATGGCGGCGATTATGGCCAGCTCGTCGCTTGTTGGCAGCGGTTTGCCCGTGAGCCAGGCGAGCAGGCGCTGCAAAGCGGAAGTCACTGTTGCCGACACGAACGTCGGAACGGGGATGATTCCGGTAGCCCATTGGCGGCTAGGTAGCGTTGACTCGCCCTGGCCCCTGCCCAACGCAGCAAAGCCGGGACGATTCACCAGAGTTTCCAAAACTCATCTGTCGGGATGTGGACAGAAACTCCGGCCCGGCTTCCGTAAGGTTGAGAGTCCTGACTACAACCGAGACAAGCTGGGCGCCGCGATGAAATCCCTCTCCAAAGACGACTACCTGATTTCCAAGGGCCATGCTTGGTGCGTGCTGCTCCTGCTCTTCTTCTTGATGGCCTTCGATTTCATCGACCGGCAGGTCCTGGCCGCCGTTCTTCCCTACATCAAGAAGGATTGGGCGCTGTCGGATACGCAACTCGGTCTGCTGGTTTCGGCCGTCAATATCGCGATTGCCGCGCTGGCCTTCCCCACCGCCCTGATTGCCGACAAGTGGAGCCGGACCAAGAGCATGAGCGCAATGGCGGTGACCTGGTCCCTGGCCACAGCAGCCTGTGCGCTGGCGAGCAACTTCTATCACCTGCTTGCTGCGCGCCTCATGATCGGTGCCGGCGAGGCCGGCTACACCTCGAGTGGCAACGCGCTGCTGGCCGCTTCGTTCCCCAAGCGCCTGCGCGCCACCGCCATTGGCATCTTCAATGCGGCCTCCATGCTGGGCACGATTCTCGGTGTGCTGCTCGGAGGCTTCATCGCGGCGCGGTGGGGCTGGCGCCATGCCTTCGGCCTGGTGGCTGTGCCGGGGCTGCTGCTGGCCGCCATCGTGTACTTCGTCAAGGACTACAAGTCCGTGGTCATGGAGGTGCTCGACAAGGACAGCCAGATGTTCCGCAAGGTGCGCTGGACCGACATCCTGCGCAAGTTCGTCGGCTCGCCCACGATCCTGCTGCTGGTGATGTCACAAGCGGCCCAACTGATGTTTGCCGCGACCATGGCCAACTGGCTGCCCAGTTTCTTCAATCGCACCTACGGGCTCGACATTGCCCAGTCCGGCGTGCGCACGGCGGCAGTGATGCTGATGGCGGCGCTGGGCATCGTCGTCAGCGGCTTCATCGTCGACAAACTGTCCAGGACGCGCGAAGAGTGGCGCCTGCTCGGCCCCGCGGTCTCTGCGCTGCTGACCGCAGTACTGTGCTTCGCGGCCTTCCGCAGCGCGCCGGGCGCGCAGCAAGGCCTGTTGCTGTTCGGGGGTGCCTTCTTCATGCTGGGCGTGATGGGGCCGATCACGGCGGCGGTCCAAGAACTCGTGCACCCCGGCATGCGCGCTTCCGCGCTGGGCGCACTGGCCACGACCACCAATCTGTTCGGCATGGCGCTGGGGCCGCTGATCGCGGGCATGTTGTCGGATCACTTCGACCTCACGACGGCATTGGCCATCCTCTCTTGCATGCCGCTGGTTTCGATGGTGGGTTACCTGCTCGGATCGCGCAGCTATGCGCGGGAAGCGGCGCAGAACGCCCATGCCACGGTGACGGCATAAGGCCACCGCTCAGCCGCCACTCAGTCAACTCGATGGAACCTCTCATGCCTACCTCTTCCAAGCTGCCCGCTTCGACCTTGCCGCTGCACGGCATCACGGTGCTCGACTTTTCCCATGTGATCGCGGGTCCCTTCGCGACTTTCCATCTCGCTGCACTCGGCGCGCGAGTGATCAAGATTGAGAATCCGAAGGGCGGGGATTCGATGCGCTCGAATCCCCGCTCCTTCGCCGCCATCAACGGCGGCAAGGAAATCCTCAAGCTGGATCTCGCCGACCCGGACGATCTCGCCACTGCCCGCGCCATTGCGAGCACGGCTGACGTGATGGTCGACAACATGCGCCCCGGCGTGCTGGCCCGCTACGGACTGGCCGAGCCTCATGTGCGGGAATTGAATTCCGGCATCGTTCACTGCAGCATCAGCGGCTACGGCGGCGATGGAGAGTGGGCCGATCGCGCGGCCTACGACCACGTCGTGCAGGCCGCGTCTGGCATGAGCTTGATGTCGGGCCAGGCGGGTGAGGCGCCTGTCAAGGTCGGATTTCCGGTGGTCGACTCGGTGACCGGCATCATCGCGGCCTTCGCGATTCTGGCCGCGCTGCGGCGGCGTGACCTGACCGGCCTCGGCGAATCGCTCGATGTGTCGATGATGGCTTCTGCCATGCACACCATGTACCCGATGGTGGTCGAGACGATGGCGAGTGGCCAGGCGCCAGTGCGTCGCGGCAATCTCGGCTACTCCGGCAGCCCGGCCGCCGATACGCTCACCTGCGCCGACGGCCTGCTGGCCATCGGTGCAAACACGCCGGTTCAGCTGAGAAAGCTCGCGGGCCTCCTCGGGGTGGGCGCCCAAGTCGAACCCCTGCTGGCCAACGAGACCGGTGGCTTCGTCAGTCCGCAGCACACGAACGAGATTCGGCAGCTGTTCGCCGAAGTGGCGCGCGAGGCCTCGGCGGTCGAGCTTGAAGAGCGGCTCAACCGCGGTGGTGTCGCGGCCGCGCGGGTTCGGGATCTCGGTGAAGCGGTGAAGGAGTCCATCCAGCGCCAGATGATCTTGCCCTGGACGCTGGCCGGCGAGACGCCCGTCATGGCGCCCGGGCTGGGCTTTCGTGCCAAGACGCTTTACGGCGGTGCGGCCCAGCCCAGTTGGGCGTCCGCGCCTGAGCAGCCCGGAGGGCCGCTTCTGGTCAGGGTGCCTGGATGGCGATCTCTTCGTTGTTGAACTGAAGCGCCTTGACCTCGTAGTACTCCTCAAGGCCGTAGTGGCCCCGCTCGCGCCCGATGCCGGACTGCTTGAAGCCGCCGGCCGGCGCGTTGAAGTTGAAGCCGCCGCCGTTGATGTCCACCTTGCCGCAGCGCATGCGGCGACCCACGCGAACGGCATGGTCGAGATCACCCGCCCAGACCGCCCCGTTGAGGCCATAGATGGTGCCATTGGCGATGTCGATGGCCTGGTCTTCGCTCTCCGCGCTGATCAGGGACAGCACCGGGCCGAACACTTCCTGTTGTGCCAGCGTGGACTGTGGATCCACTTGGGCGAACACCGTCGGCTTGACGAAGTAGCCCGTGGGCAAATGCTCGGGTTGCGCCGCGCCGCCGCAGACCTTGCGTGCGCCTTCGGCTTCGGCCGTGCGGATGAATTCGCGCACGCGATCGCGATGCGCAGCAAACGCCATCGGGCCCATGGTCGTGGTCTTGTCCATGGGGTCGCCCAGCCTGTACTTGCCCGCTTCATCCACGGCGATCTCGATGGCCTGCGCATGAAGATGGGCCGGCACGATCAAGCGCGACAAGGCGATGCAGGTTTGCCCGGCATTGAGGAAGCCGGCTTGCATGGACGCTCGCACGGCTCGCTCCAGCGGCGCGTCGTCCAGCACCACGCTGGCCGACTTGCCGCCAAGTTCGAGTGCGAGCTTCTTAACCGTGGCAGAGGCCGCGGCCATGATTCGCCGCCCGGTGCCGGTGGACCCGGTATAGGAAACCATGTCGATATCGGGATGGCTCACCAGTGCCTCGCCAACCTCGATGCCGGTGCCATTGATCAGATTGAACACGCCGGCCGGGAAGCCGATCTCGGCTATCGCATCGGCCACCACGAAACTGGTGAGCGGCGTGACTTCGCTGGGCTTGGCCACCACCGTGCAGCCGGCGGCTAGAGCCGGTGCGATCTTGCCGATCAGCAGCATCAGCGGATAGTTCCACGCCGTGATGGCAGCCACCACGCCGACCGGCTCCCGCACGACGCGCGAGTTGCCGATGCGCTCCACCGGCTCCGGCGTGGCAATCATTTCGGCATAGGACGCCATGATCATGACCGGCAACTGCGCCTGCGCCTGCATGGAGAAGCTGATCGGGCAGCCCATCTCGGCCGACTCCAGCGCCGCGATCAGTTCGATGCGGGGCTTCAGCGCACCGGCCAGCCTGGCCAGCCACTGTGCGCGCTCGGCGCGCGGCAGGCCTGCCCAGGCTGGCCAGGCTCTCTTGGCCGCGGCCACTGCGCGATGGACATCGGCCGCGTCGCCCAGTGCGGCCCAGCCCAGGGGCTGTTCAGTGGCGGGGTTGATGATGGGATGGCGCGCGGTATTGGCGCTGGCAACCCATTGGCCGTCGATGTATTGATGGGGGCGCTGCAACACGCTCTCGGAAAACTGGCTCATGTGAGACTCCTTGGAAACTGTCTGTGTGTCTATGCAGCAGCAGCAGCGAGGGCCCATTGGGCCGCACGCTCGCCGATCATGATGGAAGGGGCGTTGGTGTTGGAGGCCGGCAGCGTCGGCATCACTGAGGCGTCAGCAATGCGCAGGCCCTGCAGGCCATGCACGCGCAGCTGCTCGTCGACCACGCTGGTGCTGGCGTCCCGGCCCATGCGGCAGGTGGCTATCGGGTGATAGACCGTCAGGCCGGTGCCCTTGGCGTAGTCCAGCAGCTCCGCGTCGCTGCGCACATCGGCGCCGGGGAAGGCTTCCCGCACGATGTAGCGGGCCAGGGCGGGCTGTCCGGCCAGCTTGCGCGCAGCGCGCAGGCCCGCCACGGCAAGCGCCTGGTCGTAGGGATCTGCAAGGAAGTTGGTGACGATGTCGGGCTGCTGCCAGGGGTCCATGCTTCGGGCATGGCAGTGGCCTTCAGAGCGGGCATGGATCGCCAGATTCAGCAGCGAGATGCCGCTGTAGCGCGGGATCGGATAGTGGCTCAAACCCTGCGTGGAGAAGTCGTTCGAAATGGCGTTCAGCTGCAACTTGAGATCGGCGTCGGGACTGTCCGGCAGGGCCCGCATGCAGAGCTGTGTGCTCATGGTGGCCGTCGCCAGCCAGCCGCTGCGCCGGGTGAAGTATTGGGCGCCAGCACGCAGCTTGGCGCTGAGCTTGTGAACGATGTCGTTCACGGTCAAGGCGCCCGTGGTTTCGTAGCTGGTGCAGCTGCGCAGGTGGTCGCGCAGATGCTCGCCCAAGGCTGGCAAGGCATGGTGCAGCGCCACGCCCAGCCGCGCGCAGACCTCGGCCTGGCCGATGCCCGAACGCTCCAGCAGCGCGGGGCTGTGATAGGCCCCGGCGCACAGGATGACCTCGCAGCGGGCCTGGGTCGCCTTCGCGGCCTCGGGGTGAAAATGCGCCGCGTGGCTGCCCTTCGCGGCGTCGCTGAGCTGGTACTTCACTCCGGTCACGCGCGAGCCCTCGAAGACCAGCTCGGTGACGGCGGCACCGGTCAGCACGGTCAGGTTGCCACGGTGCAGATTCGGTTTCAGGTAGGCATCGAAGGTGCTGCAGCGCCGGCCTTGGTGGGTGTTGGTCTGCAGATAGCTGAAGCCCTCGACGTTGCCGGTGTTGTAGTCGGCCACCGCCGCATGGCCGGCCTGTTCGCAGGCCGCCAGAAACGCATCGCCCAGAGCGTTCCTCGGCGACCAATTGATGCGCATGGCCCCGCTCTTGCCGCGACCGGTGCCGCCCTCATCAAAGCGCTCCATCTTCTCGAAGAACGGCAGCACATCGTCCCAGCCCCAGCCGGTCAGGCCCGCGTCGCGCCAGCTGTCGTAGCCGTGGCGACTGCCGCGTGTCCACAGCATGCCGTTGATCGCCGAACTGCCGCCCAGGCCGTAGCCGCGCGGTGAGTAGACCTTGTAGCCCCCCAGGCTCTGCTCCGGGCCGCTGTCGTAGGTGTAGGCGTACCGGGGGTCGTAGACCAGGTTGGCCACGCCCAGCGGCATGCGGTGGTTGAAGGTGTTGGTGACGCCGCCAGGTTCGAGCAGCAGCACGCTGTGACGGCCGCTCTCGCTCAGGCGTGCGGCCACGGCGGCACCGGCAGAGCCGGCGCCGATGACGATGAAATCAAAGCTGTCCATTGCGTGATCCGGACCTCAATCGCGCAGGCGATGCATCTCCGACTCGATCATGTTCGAGAGGCTGCCGGGCGCCTGCGCACCCGGCGTGATGACGACGCGGTCGATCTGGCCCTGGTACTTGAAACTGCCGTGGGCGGCATAGCGATTGGAAACGCGCTGGCGGCGGTCCAGTCCGATGTCCACGCCTTCCACATGCACGCCGATGATGGTGGGCGACAGGTCTGTGCTGGGCACCACCTCTACGCCGTTTACCAGCAGGCGGCCCTCGCCCTTGCGCTGCCCCAGGGCGCGGTATTCCAGCTCCACGGCCTGAGCGCCCGGCAGGAGGCGCACCGGCGGCAGCTCGATGGGCGCCATCCAGCGGTGCCAGGTGAAATGCAGCATGTCGTTCATCACGTAGAGCACCAGGCCGACGAAGACCTCGCCGATGGCGAAGATCACGCCCTGTTGCCCCGGTTGCCAGTCGAAATGGCTGCTGATGCTGAAGTTGCGATCCACGATCAGCGGCGACACGACGGCGCGCGAAACGGTCGGCACGCCGGCATAAAAAGTGCGCGGCGTGTTGACACTTTCCTTCAGGAAGGGCGGGATGGTGAGCGCCCGTTCGAGCGCGCGGTTGTCGAGCGGATAGACGAAGTTGTCCCAGGCCTCGACATCGAATCGCTGCACCATTTCGGCCACGCGATCGGGATGCTGGGCGGCCAGATCGGTGGTCTCGCAGGGATCCGCGGCCAGGTCGAAAAGCATCCAGTTGTCCAGCGTCTCGATCTTGCCGCCGCGCGGCTGCAGCGAGACGATCTTCCAGGTGCCGTCGATGTAGGCGCGATTGGCTTCCAGTTCGTAGTGCTGCTGGCTGCGCTGCGTCTGGGCTTCGGCGTCGTTCAGCATCGCAGCGAAACTCACGCCGTCGGGCTTGCGCGTGGTGTGGCCGTTGAGGCCGTCCGGATGAGGAATGTCCAGCAGCTCCAGCAGGGTCGGAGTCACGTCCGTCACGTGGATCCACTCGCGGCGGATCGCGCCAGCTTGCTTGATTTTTTCGGGCCAGTGCGCCACGAAGGGCACGCGGATCCCCCCGTTCAGCGGCGTGCGCTTGAAGTAGCGGAATGGGGCGTTGGAAACCTGCGCCCAGCCGGCCGGATAGGCAGCCATGGACTGGTCACCGCCGAGCATGCCATCGCGCGCCAGAGCCATGGCCTGCTCGATGCTGGGCGGACGGCCCTCGCGCTGTTCAAGGTAGTTGGGCGTGCCGTCCAGACCGCCGATGGCGTTGGCGCCGTTGTCGGAGCTGATCAGAATGATGGTGTTGTCCAGCTGGCCCGACTGGCGTAGGAAGTCAACGATGCGGCCAACGTTCTGGTCGATGTTGTCCACCAGACCGGCGTAGATCTCCATGTAGCGCTGAAACAGCTCCTGCTTATCGGGCGGCAGGCTGTCCCAGGCCGGCACGCCAGGCGGCAGTTGCCCGAGGCGATGGCGCTCATCGATCAAGCCCAGTTCGCGCTGGCGCTGAAAGCGTTCCTCGCGGATCACGTCCCATCCGGCCTTGTAGCGACCGCGGTACTTCGCGCTGTCCTGCGGCTTGCACTGGATGGGCATGTGCGGCGCATTGAAGGCGGTGTAGAGGAAGAAGGGATGGTTGGGCTCGCTCGCATGATGCTCCTTGAGCCAGCCCAGCGCACGGCTGGTCCAGTCGTCGGTGACGAAGTGGTCGTCCGGGTAGCTCTCAACTTCAACCGGGTTGTTGCCTTCGTAGACGCGCTCGGGCTGGAAGTAGCTGGTCTCGGCGTCCATGAAACCGTAGAACTTCTGGAAGCCGCGTTGCGTCGGCCAGGATTGCTTGTCACCGGCCTCATGCACGTTGTGGCTCCAGGTGTTGTGCCACTTGCCGACCATCATCGTGCTGTAGCCCTCGGTGCCAAGGATTTCGGCGAGGGTCGGTGCGTCGCCGGAGATCTCACTACGGTAGCCGGGATAGCCGGGGTTGGCGTGCGAGATCCAGCCGCAGCCAACCGAGTGCGGATTCTTGCCCGTCAACAGCGCCGCGCGAGCTGGCGAACACATCGGCACCGTCGTGTAGTTCATGAAGCGCAGGCCACCGGCGGCCAGGGCGTCGATATGGGGCGTTGCAATCTCGCCGCCATGGCAGCCGAAATCGGAAAATCCCAGGTCGTCGAGGTAGACGATCACGACATTGGGCTTGCCATGCACGCGCTCGGCCGGGGTCTGCGGCCACGAGGGTTCGGAGTCCTTGATGAGGCGCTCGATATGGCCTTTAAAATCCGAGGTCGGATTGCTGTTGTTTGTGCTCATGGGTGTTGCTCTGGGGGCCCGTAGCGAGCGCTCGGGGCCGGTCCTCTCCGTTAGTCGAATCAAGGCGGTGCCGCGCTGAGCTTCAGTACGTCGCGCGCCGACAGTCCTCGGTGATGTCTCTTGCGCAAAGGTTAGACAGTGGCGACAACACAATCTGTCCGGTCCCGGACAATTCCATTAACGGACCATGAGGCCGTGGCTCGTGAATTGCTTCAACGGGTCTTGGGATTCCGCGACTGCAGCAGTGAAACCATCGATGCGCTGGTGTCAGCGGGCTATCGCCGCATGCTGGGGCGCGACGAGCAACTCGTTGCGCAGAACGAGCCCTTCGACAATATGTGCGTGATCCTGGAGGGCTCGCTCGAGATCAGCCTGATTCGCGCCGACGGCAATCGGCACCTGCTCGGATTTCTGCAGCCGGGCGATGTCATCGGGCTGATGTCCATCGTCGATGGCCAGAACCAGATGCACACATGGCGCGCGCGCCAGCAGACTTGCCTGCTGGTGGTGCCGGGGGACAAGGTGCGGCGTTTACGCGATCAGCATCACGACCTGGTTCGGGCCTTCGAGCGCCAGGCGCTATTTCGCAACCGGCTGCTGTACGACCGTCTTTCAGCCGACCCGTCGTTGCCGGTGCAGGTGCGCTTGGCCAATCTGCTGCACATGCTGATCGACCTGTACGGGGTCCCCGAAATGGACGGCGTTGTGGAGCTCAACATCCGGATTGCGCAGAGCGATCTGGGCGATTGGCTTGGGGTCTCTCGCCAACGCATCAACTTCGCGATTCAGCAGCTTGAACAGACCCACCTGATCCGGCATGGCTACTCAACCATCACGGTGCTCGACGTGCCTGCGCTCAAGGAATTTGGGCAGAGCCACAACCCGGCCAGCAGCGCTTGACGCTACGTTCGGCATCGCGCAGCTAGCGATCGCGCTGACCGAGCCGTATCGCCGTCGGCGTTCCGGCCCTCCAAATCAATTGTCAGCCGACGTCAAGTTAGCATGACTGGAGCAAATAAGGTTCGTCGATCGAAAGTGGCCTAAGCCCATGATTCGCAAAGGGACGACAACCTCGTCAAGGTTCGTCGAACACGTGGTGCTAAGGGCGTCGCTCGGCACTAGAGAAAGAAGATTCGTCGAGATGATCTATGCGGATTCTGACTGCAACCAGTCACCTTGACTTATGACCCCCGATTCCGTTCACAGGCAGAGTTGAAGACTGCCATGCAAATTGACCGAAGCCACACACTTTTGACCATTGCCCCCCCGACAGCCTCGCACGACAACACTCGTACGGCAATTGACGCCGGCCAGATGAAGACGGTCTACAAGTTGTAGATTTTTAGCCGCGTAGCCACCGCTTCATCAGCGCGAGAAAGTTCGCGCCGAGAGCCGCGAAGGGACGCAGATAGACTGCAGCGCCTTCTGCAAAACCAATGCGAAAGCCCTTCTTGAACTGGTGAAGCATTCTGCAATCCTCCAGGCCGAATGACATAGACCGACGCAGCAAGCGTGCCGCTGCAAGGCAGCGAGGATAGCGCCGCTTGGCTGGCACGCCCGTACGATGAGCAATCGCGGAGCAGCGTGTCAGCCCATCATTGACGATGGCGGCAACGACCTTACGTGCAAGGTGCCCCTAGTGAGATGGGAGCTCCTTGATGTCCGCGACAAGCTGGAATTGTGTGCTGGTCAAGTTTTTTCGGACACACCGATAGGTTGTTTGATTGCCGATTGCTGCTCGAAGGCATTGGGTGGCAGGTTGCCCAGTTTGGAGTGCAGCCGCACGCTGTTGTAGAAGCCCACGATGTAGTCGGCGATGTCCGTCATGGCCTCGGCGTGGTTGGCGTAGTCGCGCTGCCAGACCCGCTCTGTCTTGAGGCTCAAGAAGAAGCGCTCCATC
>DASYBU010000004.1:0-165941 GCA_036500605.1 Burkholderiaceae bacterium | reverse complement strand
GTGCTGTCGGGTCTTGCCGGCTTCATCGGCATGAACGTCTCGGTCCGCGCCAACGTGCGCACCGCGCAGGCGGCGGCGAAATCGCTCGCTGCCGGCCTCGACATCGCGTTCAAGGCAGGCGCTGTCACCGGCATGCTGGTTGCGGGCTTGGCGCTGCTCGGCGTCGCGATCTACTACATGGTCCTCACCGGCCCGCTGGCACTCAAGCCGGAAAGCCGCGTCGTCATCGATGCGCTCGTGGCGCTGTCGTTCGGTGCTTCGCTGATCTCGATCTTCGCCCGTCTCGGCGGCGGTATCTTCACCAAGGGTGCTGACGTCGGCGCTGACCTGGTCGGCAAGGTGGAAGCCGGTATCCCGGAAGATGATCCGCGTAACCCGGCGACCATCGCCGACAACGTCGGTGACAACGTCGGCGACTGCGCCGGCATGGCGGCCGATCTGTTCGAGACGTACGCCGTCACGCTGATCGCAACGATGGCCCTGGGCGCCCTCACCTTCGCAGGCTCAGTCAACGCGCTGGTCTACCCGCTGCTGCTCGGCGGCGTGTCGATCATCGCGTCGATCATCGGCTGCGGCTTCGTCAAGGCCAAACCGGGCATGAAGAACGTGATGCCAGCACTGTACAAGGGCCTGATCGTGGCCGGTGTGCTCTCGCTGATCGCCTTCTACTTCGTCACGATGGCCATGTTCCCGAACGGACTGGTGGCGCATGACGGTGCAGTGATCACGCCGATGTCGCTGTTCTGGGCTTGCCTGGTCGGCCTGCTGCTGACGGCGGCGATGGTCTGGATCACCGAGTACTACACGGGCACCGATTACAAGCCCGTGCAGCACGTCGCTCAAGCCTCGACCACGGGCCACGGCACCAACATCATCGCGGGCCTGGGCGTTTCGATGCGCTCGACCGCGTGGCCAGTGCTGTTCGTCTGTATCGCCATCTGGGCGGCCTTCTCGCTGGCTGGCCTGTATGGCATTGCGATTGCCGCCACCTCCATGCTGAGCATGGCCGGCATCGTCGTTGCGCTGGACGCTTATGGCCCGATCACCGACAACGCCGGCGGCATTGCCGAGATGGCCGGCCTGCCGGATAGCGTGCGCGACATCACCGATCCGCTCGATGCAGTGGGCAACACCACGAAGGCTGTGACCAAGGGCTATGCCATTGGCTCGGCTGGCTTGGCGGCCCTGGTGCTGTTCGCCGACTACACGCACGCGTTGTCAGAACGCGGCATGCACGTGAGCTTTGATCTGTCCGATCACAAGGTCATCGTGGGCTTGTTCATCGGCGGCCTGATCCCCTATCTGTTCGCTGCGATGGCGATGGAAGCCGTGGGCCGCGCTGCGGGCTCGGTGGTGGAAGAAGTCCGTCGCCAGTTCCGCGACATCAAGGGCATCATGGACGGCAGCGGCAAGCCTGAATACGGCAAGGCTGTGGACATGCTGACCAGCGCCGCCATCAAGGAAATGATCGTGCCCAGCCTCTTGCCCGTGGTCGCACCGATCATCGTGGGCCTGGCCCTTGGCCCGGCGGCACTGGGCGGCCTGCTGATGGGCACCATCGTGACCGGCCTCTTCGTGGCGATCTCGATGTGCACTGGCGGCGGCGCCTGGGACAACGCCAAGAAGTACATCGAAGATGGTCACCACGGTGGCAAGGGCAGCGAGGCGCACAAGGCGGCCGTGACCGGCGATACCGTGGGCGATCCCTACAAGGACACCGCCGGCCCGGCCGTCAACCCGCTGATCAAGATCATCAACATCGTGGCTCTGCTGATCGTGCCGCTGCTGCCGATGAGCGGTTCTGCAACGCCTGCTGCCGAGCCCGCACCTGCCGTGATGAGCGCGCCGGCACCGGCCGCTTCCGATGCAGCGTCCATGCCCGAAGCTGCGGCTTCTGCGGCCGCGTCCGCCGCCTCGATGTAGCGCTCAGGGAAAGCCCTAGATCGCATCCAAAAACGGCCCCTTCGGGGGCTGTTTTGCTTTTGCTCACAGGTCACTCGCTGCACAATCGAGGCATGAGCAACACGGCCATCACCAAACACGACCTGGCCCGCCGACGCTCCCAGCTTGATGAACTGAAACGCTTCCTGTCCACACAGGAAAAGGAGTTCACGCAGACGCGCGACAAGCTGCAAGTCTTCGTCGATCGCTACACGCAGGCGCTTGAGCCGCTCTACATGGAGCTGGACGCGCTGGAGTCACAGTTGCACTGTGCAACCACCTTGCTGGTTGAGGCATTGCGCCGCAATGGCGTCGAAGCTGGCCTGCCTGCCACGCCGCAAGCCACTGCCCTGCCCCGGTTGCCGATACTGCCTGCGGGCTCGCCTTTGCCTGAAGAGCCGGCCGGCGGCATGGTCGAACTGGGCCCGCCGCCGATGAAGACGCTGTACCGCCGCGCAGCGATGCGCTTCCATCCCGACCTGGCTGCCAGCGAAGGTCAACGCCGCCAGCGCGAGCAGCAGATGATGGCCATCAACCAGGCCTATGCCAATGGCGACCGCCAATGCATCGAACAGATGCTGCTGGCCTCCGGCGAGGATCCGGTCAAGGTCACCGGCGGCAACACGGATGCCATGCGCAACTGGCTCAACCGCTGCGAGCAAGCCGTGCAAGGCCGTTTGCGCGTGGTGCAGGCTCATCGTGCTTTGCTCGATGCCCACTCGGTTCAAAAGCTCTGCGTGGCGGTGGTGAGCGCCGAGGCCAAGGGGCTGGATCCCTTGGGCGTAATGGCGGCACGGCTGCAATCGCAGATCGCCGAACGCCGACAAGAGATCTACATCGGCCAGCGCCTGCGTCCCGATTCGCAACTGGCGCGAGATTTCATCCAGCGCTGCGAACAACGCAGTGGTGGCGCCTTCAGGTCCGCCGCCTGAACGGATAGGCCAACAGCGCAAAGATGCCCTGCGGCAATTGATCGGGTGTGCCATAGACCGCAGGGTGCCGGTCAGGCAAATGGTGCGTACCAAAGAGTCGATCGATCCACGGCAGCACCGCCGAATAATTCTTGTTGATCACTTCCGGGCTGTCATTGGCGTGATGCCAATGGTGGAAGGCCGGCGTCGTCAGCACATGCTCGAACCAGCCCAGGCGTATGCGGCAGTTGCAGTGGACAAAGAATGCCCAGAACACATTGAAGATCACGACGGCAACCAGCCACTTGGCGGCACCCGCTGAGTCAGGCTGCTTGATCCCCAACAGCAGCAAGGGAGCTCCGCTGATCACATGGGAGAACACCAGGTCAAGCGGATGGGCTCGCGTATTGACCAACCAGTCCATCTCGGTGGGGCTGTGGTGCAGCGAATGGAAGCGCCAGAGCCAGGGAATCTCATGACTCAGCCGATGGGCCCAGTAGTAGCAGATCTCGCCCACCAAGATCGCAAACGGCACGCTGATGTACAGGGGCCAACGGGTCAGCCAGGCAAAGTAGCCGGCCGGTAACAACCAGAGCGACGCGGCAATGCAGGCCGCGGTCACAAACAGGCCGAACAAGGGCGGAATCAAGCCGCCAAGAAAATACAGCGCCAGATCATCCCGCAGACCTTCGCGCAGCAGGGGCTGGCGGCGCAGGTACCAGAGCCGCTCCAGCGGGATGAAGATCAGGGCCACCACGATCAGCCAGACGAAAAGGATCTGGAATTTCGAAATACCGATCTCGAAACCTCTGGTGGCCCAATGCATCAATGCTGAGAGATCCATGCGTTCTCTTGTCCAGTCGTTCCGGTTGTTCTGAATACGAGCTGATGTCGTGGGCTTGATGGTTCACCAAGTCCCGCAAAAAGAAAACGCCGCCTCGTCAACAGAGGCGGCATTTTTGCGTACTAGGCCCTCAAAAGCTCAGCGACCTGCATGGCGGCGACGGCGGCTGGCCATGAAGCCGACGACCGTCAGGCCCAGCAGGCCGAGACTGGCAGCGCTGGGCTCAGGCACGGGAGCGGCGCTGAGGTCCTGCAGGGTGATGCCGTCGATCATGAACACCATCGGCGTCGCATAGGGCGTCACCGAGGTATCCCAATCGGAGGCTGCGTTCTGCTGCTGCCTGAAGGTCAGCTTCTCGGAAGTTGCCGTGGCGACAAAGGTCAGGACCGAATGCGTCCAACGGAAATTGGCGTTGATGGAATCGCTGGTGGCGTCCGTACGCGCCCAGTTGCCATTCCAGAGGTAGTTGTCATTCCCCGGCTCCACTTTCCAAACGGCACCATTCTGAACATCGCTGCCAAAGCTCACCTTCCACCATTGGCTCTCGCCCGCCCAACGATAGTCTGAGCCTGTTTGATAGAAACTCAGTTGATAGGTATCGCCAACGACCAGGCCATTGACGGCTTGAAAGATTCCTTTGGTGCTGCTTGCCGCATCGCTGGCATACCGGCCTTCTACCGTGGACAAGCCATAGTTGCTGCTGCCACATCCATTCGCCGCTTGCGCTGCGGTCGTACCACAGGGGTTATCGAGGTAGCGGTCCTGGTAATTGACGCTTCCATAGTGCGCGCCGGGGTTGATTTCGGTCCAGCCAGTCAGGCCATCATTGAAGCCGCCGTTGGTCACCAGATTGGGACCTGCAGCCATGGCGGCCCCGGCAGCCAGCACGCTGGCCATAAGACAGAAACTCTGTAGCGGTCTTTTGGGAATTTGCATGCGGACACCTTGTTGGCAATGGGTTTGACGTATCTGTCAAACGAGCCAGGCAGTGTCCGGGGCACGCAAATATGAGATTTGATAGGGATCAAGCGCCAGGTCAACTCCCCATGACCTTGGGGCTTGTCAGCGGTCGTCCCTCTTATGAAGGCTTGGCTGTTGCTCAGCGCGCCTGGGCCGCCCAGTTCAGCACTTCGGTCGTCAACGCATCGCTCGCGCGGGCCAGTGCTTGCACGCCGCTGGCGGCTTCGGCTCCGCCCGCAAGGCGGGCCTCGAAAACCCGTTCGGTGACTGTGGCACCGCCGAGCCTGGCGCGCAGCCGGATACGGACCTCGCTCTGCGCTGGAGCGCTGAAATCCTGCTCGAAGCTCTCCAGCTCGATCCGCAGCGGGCGGGCTTCGCCTCGGGCCTGCAAACGCTGGCGCAGCCGCGCGGCCAGCAGTTCGGCTGGAGGCGCGAGCCAACGACTGTCACGGAAGGTCTGGCGCTGGCGGCTGTCAGCGTACTCAAGTCGGTAGGCCATCGCCACACCGTCCAGCCAGCTCGGTGCACTCACGTCAAGCAATTGCACCGGCGCTTCGATCTGCTCCGCGGGCGCCGGCCCCAGGTCATAGACGACCGGCAGCGGCGCCGGTGTGAAGGCGCTGCATGCGCTCAGAAGCAAGGTTAGCGGCAGGAGCTTGCGCTTCATCGGGCCATCCTCATTTGCGGTTCTGATCAAAGCCAGCCTCGCCCGGGCCGGGCTTGGCCGTCGGGCGACCGAGGATCAGGCTCTGCGGTTGATCGTCGAGCGTCTTGGCGGCGTTTTCGACCGCCTTGGCGGCCTGTTTCAGCGCGTCCACCAGGGGTTGCTGCGCCGGCTTGTCGGGCCCCACCATGGAAGCCTCCAGGCGCGCTGCGGTGTGTTGCAACTGGTCAGCCGCTGCCGCCATGTGGTCAAGCGCGCCCGCCCGCTGGCGGAGCTCCCGTGCCAGTTGCGTCGATTCGTCGGCCAGACCTTCGAGACGATGCAGGGTGCTGTCCGCCTGCACAAGCACCGTGTCGGCACGTTGAGTGAGCGGCTTCAATCCGCTCGCAGCCGGTTGCAGGCTTTGCGCGAGTTTGGCCATCTGCTCGGCGGCGGCATCCACGCTCTTGAGGGTGTGCATGAGCTGCTGCTGGTTGGCGTCACCCAGCAACTGGTTCACCTGTTGTGCCGCCTTGCTGATGTTGGCCAGCACGAGCGGCCCATTGCTGGCGATTTCATCCAGCGTCGAGGCATGCAGTTCAATGCGCGCGCCGACCGGCAGCGGCTTGGGTGCGCGCACGCCGGCATCGTCGCCCAGGTCGATGAAAGAGAGCCCCGTGATACCTTGATAGCCGAGCTTGGCCAACGTCGCCGTGGTGAGCGGCGAACCTTCGGCCACTTCGATGCCGACCAGGATCTGGCGCGGATTGGCCGGATCGAAGTCGATGTCCTCGACCTTGCCGATCTCCACGCCGCCGAGTTTCACCGGCGCCTTCAGATTGAGCCCCGGAACGCCCGTTTTCGCCACCACCGTGTAACTGCTGGTGCTGCGATGGTCGCCCTGGAACCAGGCGATCACGCCGATCAGGGCCGCGCCCAGAAAGAGCACGAAGATGCCGGTCGCCAGCACATGGGACTTGGTCTCCACTCAGGCCTCCTGTTCCAAGAGTGATGCGGTGGACAGCGTGGCCCGATAGTCGCGAAGGTTCTCTTCCTCGCAGCGCGAGGTCTGGCCCAGGAAGAAGTTGCGGATGAAAGGATGCGGCTGGCACACCACCTCGGCCAAGCTGCCAAAGGCCAGCAGCCGTTTCTCGCCCAGGACAGCCACGCGGTCGACCAGTGCAAAAAGCGTGTCCACATCATGCGTGACCATCACGACGGTCAGCTTCATCTCGGCCCGCAGGTTCTCGATCAGTTGGACGAACTGCTTGCTGCTGGCCGGATCCAGGCCCGCCGTGGGCTCGTCAAGGAACAGCAACTGCGGATCCATGATCAAGGCCCGTGCCAGCGCGGCCCGTTTGATCATGCCGCCCGAAAGCTCGGACGGCAGCTTGAGTGCATCATTGGCCGCCAAGCCCACCTGCAGGAGCTTCTGCATCACCAGCTCGGCGATCAACGGCTTGGGCAGCGATTTGAGCTCGCGCAGCGGCAGGGCAATGTTCTCGAACACGGTCAGCGAGGAGAATAATGCGCCCTGCTGAAACAGCACACCCCAGCGATGGCGCACCTGTTCCAGATCGGCCATCTCGCACTGCCCGAGCATCTGCCCGAACACGCGCACCGTGCCGCTGGTCGGCTGTTCCAGCCCCAGCATCAGACGCATCAAGGTCGTCTTGCCGCTGCCCGAGCCGCCGATGATGGCCACCACCTCATTGGCCTGCACTTGCAAGCTGATGTCTCGGTGGATCACCACACGTCCCAGCACCGTGCTGATGTGGCTGACGTCGATCACGGTTTCACTCATAGGCCCACGTCCGAAAACAGCACCGCAAAAATGGCGTCGACGATGATCACGAGCGTGATCGAGCTCACCACCGATTCTGTCGTGCCCGCGCCGAGGCTGACGCTGTTGGGCTTGATGCGCAGGCCGTAGTGGCAGGCCGTGAAAGCAATCAACACGCCGAAGACGACGGATTTGGCCAAGCCCAGCCACAGATTGGCAATCGGCACCGCGGCCGGAATGCCGCGCAGGAACTGGATGTAATCCAGCCCCAGGATCGCGCTGGCCGCGAGCATGCCGCCGATCAGGATCATCGCGCTGGTCCACACCACCACCAGCGGCAGCGACAGGCCCAGCGCGAGCAAGCGTGGCACCACCAGCCGCTGCGTGTGCGAGATGCCCATCACCGACAGTGCGTCGAGTTCCTGCGTGACGCGCATCACGCCAAGCTGAGCCGTCATGGCCGAACCGCTGCGCCCCGCCACCAGGATCGCCGCCAGCAAGGGCCCCAGTTCGCGCCAGACCGACAGGCCCAGGATATTGACCACGAAGATGTCGGCGCCGAACGCCTTGAGCTGGCGCGAGGTCAGGTACGACAAGGTGATGCCGACCAGGAAGCCCACCAGGGCCGTGATCCCCATCGCCTGCGCACCGGCACGGAAAATCTGCGCCGAGGTATCGCGCCAGGCCAGCAGGCCGGGCTTGCGCACCAGCGCCACCACATCGAGCGCAAGCTGTCCGATCAGCAGCGTGGCATCGCGCAGATGGCTGGCCAGACCGAGCAAATGTGGCGCCATGCTCTCTCTCGCAAGACGCTTGCGCGGCCGAGGCAGGCCTGGCACATCGAGACTCTTGAACAAAACCTCATGCTCAGGCCGCCAAGCCACGCATTCGGGGCGCTTATGGCCCCAGGCCTGCCACAGCACCAGCGCCCCGGCGTGGTCAAGGCGCTGAACTTCGCGAAGATCCCACAGGCCGATGGCGGATGCGGCCAGCACCGCCGCCTGCGTCGAAAGCTCCTCGAAGCGATCACGCAGCAGCAGCAAGGTCCAAGCACCCGCGACGCGAGCCACGGCCGTGCCGTCGGCCGCCGTGCCCCCGCTGAGTGTTGGCGTTAGGTCCAGTGCGCCATCCATGCGCGGCAGCATAGCCTTGAATGGACTTCGCCGCCCTCAATCGCCACCGGAGGTGACGAAGAGTGGCGGCGAAGGCCCGGGAGAAGGCGAAGGATCACTCTTCAGGAACAAAGATCCACAACAGGATGTAGAACAGCACGCCGGTGCCCGCGCACATCATCAGCGCCGCGAAGATCAGTCGCCAGATCCAGGAAGCCACGCCTGTCAACTCGCCCACGCCGCCGCACACGCCGCCGATCCAACGGTCAGTGCGGCTGCGGTGGAAGGTGTTGATGGCGTGTGCCGCCGATCCGCCGCTGGGACTCGAGCCCGCACTTGAATGCGCCGACTCGCCGGAAAGAATCCGCGCCTTGGCTTGCGCGAACTCTTCATCGGTCAGCGCGCCACGTTGATGCAGGTCGGCCAGCTTGCCAAGTTCTTCAGTGTTGATCATGACTCGCTCCTTAGAAAGCGTTGAGGAATGAGCGAAGCTTATTCGCATGAACCCCTTGCGAGCGAGCCTCTTGCGACAGACTGCGCAAGCGCGCGAACAGTCGTCGAGAAACGCGGCACAGGCGCAAAAAGGCCCGGACGCTTGCGCCTCCGGGCCGTCGAATTCAAGCGTTAGCTACGCTTCAACCGAACTGATCACCAGAACTTGTAGCTCGCCGAGACCGTGAAGATCCGCCCGAACACGTTGTAGCGGTTGTCAAAACCTTGCCAGCCGTTCGGGTCGTAATAGGGCTGCTTGTTGAACAGGTTCTTGATGTTCAGGCCGAGCTTCAGCTCCTTGGTGGCCGCCCAGTTGAGGTTCAGAGAGACGATCGTGTAGGACGGCGTGCCCTTTGCGCATTGCGCGCCGCTCAGCGCGCCGCCGTTGTCGGTGCAGCTCTGCGCGTCGTAGCTGATGTAGGCCGGGTCGTAGTCCCACTTGGTGCCGCCGTTGTAGTTGGCATAGAGGCTGGCGACGACATCGCGATACGCCCAATCGACGGTGAAGTTGGCTTTCACGCGTGGGTTCTGGTAGTAGCCGACCCAGTTGGCGGTCCAACCCTCCCCGTCCTCGTAGTTGTACTTGGTGCGGTTCAGCAGGGTCAGCACGCTGCCCAGTTGCACCTTGCCCCAGTCGCCGAGACCGAAGCGCCACTTGGCATCGACGTCAAAGCCGTCGGTCAGCGTGCGGCCACGGTTGGTGTAGTTGGTCGTCACACCGGAAAGGCTGCCGACCGTGTAGCTCGGCAAGGTGCCCGAGCAGGCGGCGGCATTCGCGGCGTTGGCACACATCGTCGTGACCTCGGCCATGACGGCGCGGTCGCTGTCGGAGATCGGCGAGCGGAACACGTTCGGCGCACCCACCAGGCCCGGGCCGTACTTGGCGGTGGCATCGAGCAGCGTCGTGTAGAAATCCTGGCGCGTGATCTGGCTGCGGCGGTAGATGAACCAGTAGTCGGCCGAGAGATCCAGGTCCTTGGTCGGCTGGAAGATGAAGCCCAGCGTGGTGTTCTTGGAGGTCTCGGGCTTGAGGTTCGGGTTCGGTGCGGTCACGCCGCCCACCACCGTGCCGTTGCAGTCGGTGTTGTAGAGGTTGTTGCCGTTGGTCACGTCCGAGGCCACGGTCGAGTTGCGCAGCACGTTGGCAAGCGCGTTGGTCTGCGCGCAGCGGACGTCGTCCTTCACCACCGTTTGTGCGTACACACCGCCGTTGCCCGATTCGGGCAAGCCCGGCGCGCGATAGCCTTCCGAGAAGGTGCCCCGCAGCAGCAGCTCGGGGCTGGCGCGGAACTTCAGCCCAACCTTGGGCGTGATGTGCGTGGCGAAGTTCGGGTACTTGTCCACGCGCAGGGCCGCATCGACCTCCATCGCCTTGGTGACCGGCACGATGGTCTCGCTGAAGACGCCCATCACATTGCGGCTGGCTTTGAACCACGAACCGCCCTGCTGCGTGATGTCGCCGGCCGCCGCCGCGGCGTTGCCCGGCGTGAAGAAGGACTCGTGCATCAGGCTCGCACCAAAGGCGGCGCGCACATCGCCGGCCGGCAGCTTGAAGAGCTTGCCCTCGACCTTGCCGTCCCAGGTCGAAAGACGCGTCCACGACTGGATGTCGAAGGTCGGGAAGGCCGCGTCGAGCAGCGCCGAGTTCTCCGGGCTGATCGTGCCGAACTTGTAGGCCGGGTTGTCGGCAATGATCGTGCGGCCCGTGTTCGGGTCCACGCTCAAGGGGCCGAAGGCTTTGGCGAATCCGGACAGGCTGATGTTGGTGGTCTGGTAGAGCACCGAGTGGCTGCCGCCCGTGGTCAAGGCGGTCTCATAGTCCCAATCGCCGAGGGAGCCGCGCACGCCGACGACGGCGCGGTAGTTGTCATCGGTATTGCGCTGGC
Organism: Burkholderiaceae bacterium; assembly: GCA_036500605.1. Lineage (GTDB taxonomy): Bacteria > Pseudomonadota > Gammaproteobacteria > Burkholderiales > Burkholderiaceae_C > JAFALK01. The sequence continues at coordinate 155,369 of DASYBU010000004.1, read as the reverse complement.
CGAAGTGGCCGGGGTTGTCCAGCAGCAGATAGCTGAGGCCGGCATCGCCGCCCATCATCGCGCGCATCGCCGGCGAGAGGTTGTTGTAGACGTTGTTCGGGCCGAGATAGGGGACCGTGAAGGTGTTCAGCGTGTTGCCGGTATCGCGTGAGTACCAGTTGCTGACCGAGCCACTGCTGAAGCTACGCGGCGTGTTGTGCGAGCGCAGGTCAATGCGCGTATAGGCCAAGTCAGCAAACACCTCCGTGTCGGCGTTCGGCGCGTAACGGCCGCTCAGGTAGGCCGTGGCGCGATCGCTCTTGGGCACGTCGGCCAGCGCGTACGGCAGCGTGTTGGCCACGCACTTGGTATCGCTGCCCGTCGTCACGATGTTGTTGCAACCGGGATTGGCGGCGCTGTGGCGCGCACCGTTCGAGTCGAACACGAACTCCGTGCCGGGGTTCATCACGCCGGGCGCGCTGCCGTTGGCGGTGTAGAAGTTGCTGACATAACTCGGGTTGTCGACGTACCAGCCGGCGGGCCGCTTGTTGTAGTCGTCGCTCGGATAGACCGCATCGCGCTTGAACAGATTGATCGAGCCGTAGATGTTGTAGTGGTCACGATCCAGATCGCCGAAGCCGAACAGGGCCGAGGCCTCATGGTTGCCATAGGCGCCAATCCGGGGCGAGCGATCGGTGCTGCCGCTGAGCTCGAGGCCCTGGTAGTTCTTCTTGGTGATCACGTTGATCACACCGGCCACCGCGTCGGAACCGTAGATCGCCGAAGCGCCATCGGTCAGCACTTCGATCCGCTCGATCGAGGCTGCGGGCAAGGCATCGATGTTGACGAACTGATACTGGAAGCCATCGGGCGCGCCGTACGGCGAGATGCGGCGGCCATTCAGCAGCACCAGCGTCGCATAAGCGCCGAGGCCGCGCAGATTGGCTTCGGAGGCGCCATCGGTGCCGGTGAACATCGAGTGGCTGTCATCGAGAGCCGGCGCGCTGGCCGGCAGGTTCGACAGCACTTCCTGCAGCGTCTTGGCGCCCATGTTCTGGATCTGCTGCGCATTGATCACCTGCACCGGCGAAGCGGTCTCGGTGTTGATGCGCTTGATGCTGGAGCCGGTCACTTCCACCCGCTCGACCTTTTCGACGCGCTTGGCATCGTCGCCATCGGCCGCAGGCTCGGCAGCCAGCAGCGTGGTGCAAAACGTCGTGCAAAGACCGGCGCTCATCAGCACGGCCATCAGCTTCGTCGGTTTCATCGTCTTTCCTCTTTTTAGGCAAGCCTCTGGCCTCAAGGTCCTGAAAGACCTCGATCGCCGGGCGGGTGGGGATGGGGTGTCAGCGCTTGCGCGCGGTGCTGCTCTTGCTCATCGGAACTGCCTGGACGGCATCTCCTTCCTGACCCAGCAACAGGGCGTTGGCCCAGTTGCCGCAAACCTGATCGGGCTTGGCGCCGCGTGCACCGAGCGTGCGCAGCTCCAGCGTCTGCAAGCCGCGCACATCGAGCTCGGGCTTGACCACGCCTGGCGCCTGCACGAAGCCGCTGTCGTACAACAGGCGCCCGTCGCCCCAGACCTGGAACTGCAAACCGCCCGCGGTGCGGCAGCTGTCGTCGATGCCGAGGTCGGCGCGAAACAGTTGCCAGTTACCTGACAGTTGCAGCGCCAGGCTCTGGCCCGATCGCATGCCAACGCCCTTGTGGAACAACAGGCCATTCATGCGCATCTCGGTCGCCGCGCTGGCAGGCTTGTCCTTGCTGACGCCGCTCGGCAGCGTCACGGTCGACACCGCGCGTTGCAGCGGTCGGGCTTCAGGCACGCGATGCTCGAGCACCTTGAACTCGGACAGCGTGATCGGCCCCACATCACTCGGCGCGAATGCATTGAAAGCCTTGGCGACGGGCTCGGCAGCGGCGGCACTGACCATCGGATCCACGGCCGAAGCACCGTTGCCATCGGGGTTCTGCGTCGACAGCACGCGGAAGCGCAGCAGGCGGCCGGCCGTCGGGCGGAAGTCGATCTGCTGCGGCTCTTGCTGCAGCTTCAGCTGGCCGCGCTTGACCGGCGCGCCCCAGTCGCCGTTGTTGTCGCCGAGGTAGACCTCGTAGTCGCGGATCTGGCCGTACTTCCAGTTCTTGTCGCTGCGCGGCGCGATCTCGATGCCATCGATCAGGCGGCGCTCGCCGAGGCTCAGCACCCACTCATGCGGGCCGGTGCGCTGCGACTGATCGCGGATCGTGCGGAACCAGGTCTCGGGTTTGCCGTCGAAAGCGTTCTCGAGCGGATTGCCCGGTTCCTCGGCGGGACGCTCGACCACCATCAGGCTGTCGGCGGGCACGACGCGACCGGTTTCCGGTGCGGCCGGGTACTCGCTGCTGCGCGTCTGCACGGCATCAGCGGCGACGCGGATCTCAAAACTCAAGCCCTGGCGGATGTCGGTGCGGGCGCTGCGCACCCACAACGTGCCCAGGCGATCGGCGGCGTCGTAGAACCAGCCTTGCGCGTCGACGGGCAGCGCTTCAAACGCGGCGCGATCGGCCAGCATCGGCAGCGCCTTGCCGCCCAGCAGAACAGCATGCGGCTTGGCGTGTGTGTGCACTTCCAGCGCGTAGCGGCGCGCGGCTTCCTGACCCTTGTACTGGCCTTGCACGGCGTCGATCTGCACCTGCACGGCTTGCGCCGTCGCCTGCATCTTCAAGCGCTGCTCGCTGAACGCGCCTTGCTGGTACTGGCGCGTCTGGCCGTCGTCTTCGTAGAGCAGGAAGCTCGACTCGCCTTGCGCGTGACTCGGGTAGAGATCCAGCGTCAGCTCGTCCTTGGGCTTCTGGCCGTCGAACAGCACCTCGGGATACATCGGCAGGATGGCGCCGGCGCGCACGAACAAGGGCAGCGTGGCGAGATCGATCTGGCGATCGATCGTGCGGCCCTCGCGGCCGGCTTCGACCTGGCGGCCGTCCCAGTAGTCGAACCACAAGCCCTCGGGCAGATGGATGTTCTTGCGCCAACCCTGGCTGGCCACCTGGCTGCGGAACACCGGCGCGACCAGCACATCGCGGCCGAGCAGGAATTCGTATTTGTAGGCTTCGGTCGCGGCCTGCGGATCTTCCGCGTGATCCCACATCAGCCCGCGCACCAGCGGCGCGCCGGTCTGCTCGGCCTCGCGGCTCAGCGTGTACATCAGCGGCGTCAGGCGCAGCTTCAGCTTCAGGTATTTGCGGTTGATGCTGCGGTACGGCTCTTCAAACCACCACGGATGCTTGCGCTCGGCCAGCGCCCAGCCAGACATGCCCATCAGCACCGGCGTGAAGCTCTTCCATTGCAGATCGCGTGTGTAGGTCTCGGGCGTGCCGCCGAAGATCGCGTCCACATCGCCCGAGGCATAGGCCATGCCCGACAGGCCCGAGCCGATCAGCGTGGGGATGTGCCAGCGGATGTAGTCCCAGCTCGCCGATTGGTCGCCGGTCCAGGCCACCGCATAGCGCTGGATGCCGGCCCAGCCCATCACGGTCCACAGGAAGGGCCGCGAGTCGGAGTTGTTCAGGATGCCGTCGTAGGCCGAGTGGTTCGCGTCCATCGCGAACTGGTAGCCCTGGCCCGTCCAGGCCACGTCGAGCTTCTGCACGCGCGTGCCGGCCTGGCCGACTTCCCAGGCGATCTTGTCGACGCCGTTCTCGGTCCACAAGCCGGTGTGAAAGCCCAGCTCCGACAAGCCTTTCACGACCTTGGGCAAGTCGCTGTAGCCGCAGCCGTAGCCGTCGTTCGGCAGGATCCAGCCGCCGGGCATGTCGTGCTCGCGGTACTTGCGCGCCACGCTGTCGATCACGTCGGGCGTCTTGCCGGTCGGGCCGTCGCTCCAGCCCTTCGGCACGGTGCCGGGCTTGCGCACGTTGTCGCCATCGTTGTAGCAATCGGCATCGCCGTATTCGAGCGCCCAGCGCGGCAGCATCCTGGCGCGGCCGGTCAGCTCGGTGTAGGTGGCCAGCACTTCGTGCAAGCCGGCGCCAACGAAGTAATAAGCATCGAAGCGGCCTTCCTGATGTTCAAGACTGATCTGTTCATCGAGGCGCAGGTCGTAGTTGCCGTCGCTCCAGGTGTTGCGCAGCATGCCCCAGCCGCGCGAGCTCATCAGGAAAGGCGCGGGGCTCGGGCGATCGCCTTCTTCCCACCCGCCGGAGTACGAGATCGGCAGCTCGCGGCCCTTGAACTCGTAGCGGCCGTTCTGCTGGCCGCCGCCGTAGAAATGCTCGCCGGCCTCGCTGCTGAGCACCTGCACGGCGCGCTTCGGCGCGAGGTCGAGCGTCTGCACCTCGCGCCACAGCGGCTGGCTCTGGCCCGCACGCAGCAGTTCGAGGCGCAGCGGCTTGCGATGGATGCGCAGCGTCAGCGCGGCGGTCTGGATCTCGACCTTTTCGGCAGTTTCGACCAGCTTGTACGGCGTGGCGGTCCACGGGCGCGGCAGCACGATCGGCGTGGCCTTGTCGCCGTTGGGCAGCAGTTGGCCTTGCGGACCGGCCTGCACGTGGATCAGATCGGCACGCAACAGACTGATACGCAAACGCGCGCCGGCATCGGTGCGCAGTTCGAAGCTGGTGGCGGCACCGTCTTCTGAACCCGCCGGGGCGGGCGCGGTTGCGGCTTCCAGCTTCAGCAGATTGCCGACAGGCGCCGCCACGGCGGCCGTGCCGAGAAACCCAACCATCAAGCCGAGGATGTTGCTGCGTGCTCTTGTCTTCTTCATTCGAGTCCTTGCCAGCCCCCAGAAGGAGCGCATTCCGAAACCAATATGCAAACTCTAGAAACGAGATCGAAAGAAGTCAACGAATACAAATCCATAATCGAAAGTTAACCTCATATCTCCGGGTAAGTACTGGGCGATTTTTTCATAAAACTTGCCATTTTCGAGATGGGAAGCGGTCAAAACTTTCGAATTAGCGCGACAAAACAACAAGACGATCTCGGCCAAGTCTGGGCACGAAAACCCAGCACCCATCGAACACTAAAAGCCTCAAGACGGAAATCTCCGGACAGAGACCGCAAGCTTCCTTCAATCAACTCTTTCTATTTCTTTCTTTATTTGACATTTCGAAAGTTGATTGCTATCGTTCAGCGGAACTTGGAATCGACAATGACTTCTTCACTTCTGCACCGCGAGCGCCAGAACTGGCTGCAACTTGGGGGCCTGCACACGGCCGAGGAAATCGAGCACCAGCCCGCCATCTGGCGCGCCCTGGCGCAACTGCTTGAAAGCGAGCGCGCTCGCATCGAGGGCTTTCTGGGCGACTGGCTGCAGCAGCCCCGGCATCAGGTGATTCTGACCGGCGCCGGCAGCTCCGCCTACATCGGCGAGATGCTGGCCGACACCTTGAACGCCGCGTGGCCCGCCGAGGTGCGCGCCATCGCCACCACCAGCTTGCTGACGCACCCCGAGCTCTATCTGCGGCGCGAAAGGCCGACGCTGCTGGTCTCCTTCGCCCGCAGCGGCAACAGCCCCGAGAGCCTGGCCGCCGTCGAGCTGCTGAGCCAGTTCGTCGATCAAGCGCGCTTCCTCAACATCACCTGCAATGCCGAAGGCCAGCTGCTCAGCGGCAGCGCGGGCCAGCAGAACAGCCTGAACCTCCTGATGCCCGAAGGCAGCTGCGACCGCAGCTTTGCCATGACCAGCAGTCTCAGCACGATGCTGTTGGCGGCGCTTGTCGTGCTGGGCCGCGAACCCTGGCCGGAACGTCTGGCGCGCCTTGAGCAACTCGCAGTCGCGGCGCAGGCCGCGCTCGACAGGTGGGCCGGGCCGATGCAGGCTTTGGCGCAAAGCCCCGTGCAGCGCATCGTCTACCTCGGCAGCGGCCCGCACGAGGCGCTGGCCAAGGAAGCTGCGCTCAAAGTGCTCGAGCTGACCAGCGGCCGCGTGATGGCCGTGGCCAACACGCCGCTGGGCTTCCGGCATGGCCCGAAATCCATGCTCGATGCGCAATCGCTGGTGCTCGTGTTCCGCAGCCAGGGCTTGGCCGCACGCCGCTATGAACAGGACCTGATCGACGAGCTGCAGCGCGATGGCATCGCCGCGCAAGTGCTGAGTCTCGATACCGATACGCTCGACGTGCCTTTGCTGCCCGCACTCGGTGACGCCTGGCTCGCACCCTTGTGGCTGATTGCGGCACAACTGCTGGCACTGAACAAGTCCGTGGACCTGGGCCTGACGCCCGACAACCCTTTCCCCGACGGCACGGTCAACCGCGTCGTGCAGGGCGTGACCCTCCACCGCCATGGCTGAAGCGGCGCTGTTCCTCGGCCTCGACATCGGCGGCACCAAGATCGAGTTGGCGGCCTGCGATGACGCGCTGAATGTGTTCGGGCGCGAGCGCATCGCCACGCCGGGCGCGGATTTTGAAGCCTTCATCGAAGGCATCGCGAAGCTCGTGCAGCAGAGCGAAGCGCAGATCGGCCGCGCGGCCACTGCGATCGGTCTCGGCATGCCGGGCATCGTCGATGCGGCCAGCGGCTGTCAGCTCAGCTCCAACGTGCCAGCGCTGAACGGCCAGCGTGTGGCGCCCGCCCTCAGTGCCCGCCTTGGCCGCCCCGTGCACATGGGCAATGACTGCCAGTGCTTCGCCCTGTCCGAAGCGAACGGCGGCGCGGCCGAGGGCCTGCCGAGCATGTTCGGCGCCATTCTCGGCACCGGCGCGGGCGGCGGTTTCTGTGTGAACGGCCGCCTGATCACAGGCTACAACGGCCTGGCCGGCGAATGGGGCCATTGGCCTGTTTCGTCAGCTCAGTTGCAGCGTTATGGCCTGCCCTTGCTGGAGTGCCCTTGCGGCCTGCGCGGTTGCCTGGAGCGCTATGTCTCGGGCCGCGGCCTGGTCGCCCTGCATCAGCATCTGACGGGCTACGCCGTGGACGATGCCGAAGCGGTGCACGCCCTGGCGGCCAAGGGCAATGCGCTGGCGCGCGACGCGCTGGACATCCACCTCGACCTGCTCGCCCAGGCCCTGGCCGGCCTGGTGCTGGCCTACGACCCGCATGCCCTCGTGCTCGGCGGCGGGCTCTCGAAGCTGCAACGCCTGTACGACGAGCTCCCCGCCGCGATGGCACGCCACCTGTTCCGCGGCGTGCGTGTGCCGCCCGTGCTGCCGCCGAAGTTCGGCGATGCCGGTGGCGCGCGCGGCGCTGCCCTGCTGGCTCGCCAGCGCACCCTCAGCGTTTGATCAGAGCTTGACGTCAATGTTCGCCCCCTCCCCGCTCCAGAATCGCATCGCCGCGCACCGCCGCCGCGAACCCGTCGGGCTGTACAGCGTATGCTGCAGCAACCGCTACGTGCTCGAAGCCGCAATGCAGCTGGCCCTGGCGCAAAGCACCTTGCTGCTGATCGAGTCCACCTCCAACCAGGTCGATCAGTTCGGCGGCTACACCGGCATGACGCCGCCGCAGTTCCGCGACATGGTGCAGAACATGGCGCGTGCGCAGGGCTTGCCCCTGGAGCGCCTGATCCTGGGCGGCGATCACCTGGGCCCCAATGCCTGGCAGCACCTGCCCGCTCAAGAAGCGATGACGCATGCGCGCGAGCTGATCCGCGCCTATGTCGAGGCCGGCTTCCACAAGATCCATCTCGACTGCAGCATGGCCTGCGCCGATGATCCGGCGCGCTTGCCCGATGAAGTCGTGGCCGCGCGCTCGGCCGAACTGGCGCTCGTGGCCGAGACTGCCGCCAGCGATGCGGGCCTATCTCCGCCTGTCTACGTGATCGGCACCGAAGTGCCCGTGCCCGGCGGCGAGTCTGCCCTGGGTTCAGGCGTTGCCGTCACCAGCCCCGAAGCGGCCGCGCAAACGCTGGAGGTGCACCGCCGCGCCTTCGCCACGCCCGATCTGCGCGAGGCGTGGAAGCGCGTCATCGCGATGGTGGTGCAGCCCGGCGTGGACTTCGACCACAGCAGCGTTCAGCACTACGACCCAGCGGCCGCAGCCGAGCTTTCGAACTTCATCGAAGGCCAGCCCGGTCTGGTGTTCGAGGCGCACTCGACCGACTACCAGACCGAAGCCTCGCTGCACGGCATGGTGCGCGACCATTTCGCCATCCTCAAGGTCGGCCCCGCCGCCACCTTTGCCTTGCGCGAAGCCTGGTTCGGCCTCGCGCTGCTGGAGCGCGAACTGCTGCCCGCCGAACAGGGCTCGCAGCTGATCGAGACGCTGGAGCACGTCATGCTCGAGCATCCGCGCCACTGGCAAAAGCACTACGCTGGCACGCCCGCGACACAGCGCCTGCTGCGTCCCTTCGCGCTCAGCGACCGCTGCCGCTACTACTGGGGCGAGCCCACTGTTCAGCAAGCCCTGCAGCGCCTGGTGAGCAATCTGAATGCGCAGCCCTTGCCGATCATCCTGCTCAGCCAGTTCCTGCCCGAGCAGGCGCAGGCCGTGCTCGAAGGCCGCCTCGCCGCGCGTGCCGAGGATCTGGTGCGCGACAAGGTGCACCAGGCGCTGGCCCGCTACGCACGCGCCTGCGATCACAACCGTGCACCGTGCCGTGACGATTCAGCAAAAGAGTCAGTAAGCTTGCAAGCTTGATCGACACCACTCCCGACCATGCGAAACACGACCCAGCGCCGCGAACAGATCCTCCAGCAGCTGATCAAGCAAGGCGGCGTGCAGGTGTCCGACCTGGTGGCGCAGTTCAGCGTCTCCTCGGTCACCATCCGAACCGATCTTGCGCAGCTCGAAGCGCAAGGCTTGGCCACGCGCAACCACGGCGGCGCCACGCTGGTGCGCACGCCGCCGCAGGAACAGAGCGTGCGCCAGCGCGACAGCCTCAACAGCGGGCTCAAGGAAGCCATCGGCAACCGCGCCGCCGGCCTTGTGCAGGCGGGCGACAACATCCTCATCGACTCCGGCACCACCACCGTGCCGCTGGCCCGCCACCTGCTCGATCACCGCGAGGTCACTGTCATGACCAACGGCCTGAACATCGCGTGGGAGCTGGCCAACGCGCAAGGCGTGGAGGTGATGCTGACCGGCGGACTCTTGCGCAAGCGGTCGCTCTCGTTCCAGGGCGCGCAGGCCGAGGCGAGCCTCAATGCCTACAGCTTTGACCTCCTCTTCCTCGGCGTCGACGGCCTCGACCTGCAATTCGGCCTGACCACGCACCACGAGGCCGAGGCCAGCCTGAACCGCAAGATGGTCGAGCGCGCGCGGCGCGTTGTCGTGCTCAGCGATGCCTCTAAATTCGGCCGCGTGAGCCTGCACCGCATCGCCATGCTGGAACGCGTGGACACCGTGATCACCGATGCCGGCATCAGCCCCGAATACCGCGACGGCCTGCAGCGCCTCGGCGTCGAGCTGATCGTCGCTGAATGACCATGCATTTCGTTGAAGGTCGCATCCTCACGCCGTCCGGCTGGATTGCCGGCCGGCTGCATTTCGACACGCACATCCGCCGCATCGAACCGCTCGATACCCCGGTGCCGGATCAGCACATCCTCCCGGGTTTCATCGACCTGCATGTGCATGGCGGCAGCGGCGTAGACATCATGCAAGGGGGCGACGCGGCCCGCACCGTCGCTCGCCTCCATGCGCGTCACGGCACGACGCTGATGCTGGGCACCACGATGACGGCGCATGAGAAGGACATCGTGCGTGCGCTGCAAGGCCTGGCCGGCGTCATCGCCGCGCCGATCGACGATGGCGCCCGCGTGCTCGGCGTGCATCTCGAAGGCCCCTTCCTCAATCCGCACCGCCTCGGCGCGCAGCCGGCGTTGACGGTACCGGCCACCCTGCAAGCCGTGCAACAGCTCGACGCCATTGCACCGATTCGCGTGCTGACGATCGCGCCCGAGATGCCCGGCCATCTCGAGCTGATCCCGCATCTGGTCGCGCTCGGCATCAAGGTGCAGATCGGCCACAGCGCGGGCAGCTATGAGGACGGCGTGGCTGCGCTCAAGGCCGGCGCAAGCGGCTTCACGCATCTGTTCAACGGCATGACACCGCTGCATCACCGCGAGCCCGGCATGGTCGGCGCGGCGCTCGCGCATGCCGAATATGCCGAGTTGATTCCCGATCTTCAACACGTTGAACCCGGCGCCATGCTCGCGGCCTTGCGAACCATTCCCAAGATCTATGCGATCAGCGATGCCACCGCCGCCACCGGCATGCCCGATGGCGAGTACGCGCTCGGCCCGCAGCGCGTCTACAAATGCGCCGGCTGCGTGCGCCTGGCCACGGGTTCGCTGGCGGGCAGCGCGCTGACGATGGACCAGGCCCTGCGCAATCTCGTCGAGCTGGGCCTCGATCTGGTCGATGCGTCGAACCGCGTCTCGCGCTTTGCCGCCGACTATCTGGACCTGCCCGATCGCGGCCGCCTCGAGCTCGGCGCCTGGGCCGATGTGGTGGTGCTCGACCCGGCGCTGCAACCCTTGCAGGTTTTCGCCGAAGGCCGCGCCATCGTGCCCGGCCCCAGTCTCTAGAAGAAGAAGGATTCTTGATGACCGTCTCCGCCACCTTGCCTGCGGCGCGTCGCCGAGCCCTCAGCGGCCTGGCCTACTCGCGCTACCAACTCTTCATCGCCGGCATGGGTGGCCTGCTGTACGGCATTGACATCGGCATCATTGCCGGCGCCCTGCCCTATCTCGAATCGACCGCGGCGATGGCCTGGAAGCTCAGCGCCCAGCAGCTCAGCTTTGTCGTCGCAGCGGTGCTGCTCGGCAGCGTGCTCTCCTCGCTGTTTGCCGGCGCCATCGCCGACACCATCGGGCGCAAGAAGGCCATGATCCTGGCTGGTGCCGTGTTCACGCTGAGCATCCCGGTGATCGCGCTGGCCGAGGGCTACACGCCGCTGCTGCTGGGACGCCTGCTGCAAGGCATCAGCGGTGGCCTGATCGGCGTGGTCGTGCCGCTGTACCTGGCCGAATGCCTGAGCGCCGACCGGCGCGGGCGCGGCACCGCGATGTTCCAGTTGCTGCTGACGATCGGCCTGGTCGTGGCAGCGGTGATCGGCCTCTACCAGGCCCAGTCGGTTGAAGCGGCGAGCGCCGCTGCCCGTTCGGCCGGTGGCGCCTACGAACAGGCCATCCTCGCCATCCGCGACCACGCCTGGCGCAGCATCTTCTGGATGTGCCTGACGCCGGGTCTCATGTTCACCCTTGGCAGTCTGCTGCTGGGCGAATCTCCGCGTTGGCTCTTGCGTCGCGGCCGTGCCGATGCCGCCTTGAATGTCCTGCGCCGCAGCAGCCCCGAAGCCCAGGCGCAGGCTCAACTGCGCGAGATCCAGGAAAGCGCCGGGCAGCCCTCGGGCCAGACCGCCACCTCGCGCGATTCCTTGCTCAGCCGCCGCTACCTGCTGCCCTTCGCGCTGGCCTGTCTGGTGCTCGCTTGCACGCAGGCCACGGGCATCAACTCGATCCTGTCCTATGCGGTGAACATCCTCAACGCCGCGGGCCTGCCCGGTGCCGCCGCCAACTGGGCCGATGTGGCCGTCAAGCTGCTGAACGTGATCATGACGGTGCTGGCCGTGCTGCTGGTCGATCGCAAGGGCCGCAAGTTCCTGCTGATGCTGGGCAGCGGCGGCATCATGCTTTCGCTGCTGGGCGCGGCCTTGCTGTTCCAGTCGGCCGAACGCGACCAGCATGATGTCAGCGCAGTACTCAGCGCTCAACAGCAAGGCGATAGCTTGAGCCTGGACCTGGATGCCGCCCACTGGCAGCAACTCGGGCCCGACACGAGCGCAGGCCCGCAACTGCTGACCGTGGCCTGGTCCTATGGCGACTTCAGCAACGTGCGCACCCTGCGCAGCGATGCGCCCGACGCAGTGCTCTTGCAGATCAACCGCGCCGACACGGTGCAGCCCGACAGCGTGATCGGCGCCTTCTTCCGCCGCCTGCATCTGAATCCCTTTGCCGATCCGATCACCGCCGCGCAAGCGCCACTGCGCATCGATTCAGCGCGGCTCGGTGCCGTGCCCAGCACCGCCCACGGCGCCTGGGTGGCGGCCTGCATCCTCGCTTTCGTCGCCTTCTTCGCGGTGGGTCCTGGCGTCTGCGTGTGGCTGGCCTTGTCGGAGCTGATGCCCACGCGGATCCGCTCCAACGGCATGAGCATCGCGCTGCTGATCAACCAGTTTGTCGCCACATCAATCGCGGCCGTCTTCCTGCCGACCGTGGGTCTGCACGGCTATGCAGCGATGTTCTATTTCTGGGCCGGATGCACGCTGGTGTATTTCCTGACCGCTGCATTCCTGCTGCCCGAGACGAAGGGCAAGACACTCGAACAGATCGAGGGATTCTTCAGCGGGAAGTCCGTTTGATGCAGCGCTAGGCGATCGTCGACAGACGCACGCGCCATGAAAAATGGCCGCATCGCGGGCTTGGAAAAAGGGCAAGCCCGATTCAGTTGATCAGCGATCTGGGCTAGCCTTGAGACGCATCTGAATGCCCTTGCAGTATGGAGCCAGAGAAGTTGTCCGGCACGGAACTGATCGACGATGAACCTCTGACGGTTCGTCCACGCCCTTCGCCCAGCGCGACCGACGTCTCGCCCAGCGCGACCGAGGCCTCCCTCTCCTCCGCACAAGCCGAGGAGCAGATCGGTGCGGCACGCGTCAGGCAGGTGATGCGCGTGGCCCTGATCGCCATTGCCGTCAGCGGCATCGGCAGCGCACTGAACAGCAACTGGACGGACGCCGCCGTGCTCGCCGTGGGCGCTGTGATCCTCTGGATCGGCTGGTGGCTGCTGCACCATGAACGCCGGGCCGCCGCCACCTCGCTGCTGCTCTGCACCTTGACCGGCCTCGTGACCGTGATGGTCTGGAAGAACGGCGGCGTGCACGATTCCGCGATGCTCGCCTTCCCCAGCCTGCTGATGTTTGCCTGCATCCTCGGCCGGCGCGACCTGTTGCTCAAGCTGGTGGCATTTGACGCCGTGGTGATCATTGCCGTGGTGCTGAGCGATGCCAAGGGTTGGCATGTCAGTACTGTGCCAAGCGCCGGCCTGCTCGACATGATCGATCCGCTCGGCGTGCTGGCCGCCACCGCCGCGGTCGTGTGGATGATGACCGCTGACCTGCACCGCGCACTGCACAGCGCGCAGCAGGAGAACGAGCGCGTGCGCGAATCGCAGAAGCGGATCGAATTCATCGCGACGCACGACGCTCTCACCGGTCTGGCCAATCGGGTGCTCGCCCGCAATCTGCTGGAGCACATCATCGCCAGCGCACAACGCCGGCAGACCAAGGCCGGCCTGCTCTACCTCGATCTCGACGACTTCAAGACCGTCAACGACACGCTGGGCCACAGCGCCGGCGATGACCTGTTGAGGCAGGTCGGCGCGCGACTGGCTGGCGCGCTGCGGGCCAACGACACGGTCTGTCGTCTGGGCGGTGATGAATTCCTCGTGATCCTCGGCGAGCTGTCCGATGCCGGCGACGCCGCGGCGGCCGCGCAGACCGTGCTCGAGCAATTCGCGGCGCCGTTCGTCATTGACGGTTTCGGCTTCAGCAGCGCCTGCTCGATCGGCATCGCCCTGTTTCCGGACGACGGCGCTGACTTCGACGGCTTGCTGAAGAACGCTGACACCGCGATGTACCGCGCCAAGGACAGCGGCCGCAGCGCCTTCCGTTTTTTCGACGCCGCGATGAACGCCAACATCTTCGAGCATGCCAAGATCGCCAACGCAATGCGAACCGCGCTGGTGCGAGGCGAGTTCAGCGTGCACTACCAACCGCAGCTGGAGCTCGGCACCGAACGCATCATCGGCGCCGAGGCTCTGCTCCGCTGGACCAACCCTGCGCTGGGCTCGATCTCGCCGGCCCGCTTCATTCCCATTGCGGAAAAGACCGGCCTGATCGTCCCGATCGGCGCCTGGGTGCTGGCCGAAGCCTGCCGACAAGCGACCGAGTGGGCGACGGCCGGGCTGGATGGGCTGACCATCTCCGTGAACGTCTCGCCCATCCAGTTCCAGCGCGGCGATATCGACCTGGCCGTCGCGCATGCGCTGCGGAATTCGGGTCTGCGCGCCGACATGCTGGAGCTCGAAATCACCGAGTCCCTGCTGGTCGGCGACAGCGACGAACTGCGCGGCGCGATCCGCAGGCTGCGTGAGATGGGCGTGGGCCTCGCCATCGACGACTTCGGCACCGGCTATTCCAACCTCAGCTATCTGAAGCGCTTCGATGTGGAACGGCTCAAGATCGACCAATCCTTTGTGCGCCGGCTGCATGACAACCCGCATGACGAAGCCATCGTCCGCGCGATCGTGCAGATGGGTTTGAGCCTCGGCCTCAAAGTGATCGCAGAAGGCGTCGAAGATGTGCGGACGCTGGACGAACTCACGGCGCTGGGCTGCAGCGAAGGACAAGGCTATCTGTGGTCCCAGCCCGTGCCTGCGGCTCAGTTCCTGACCTTCGCGCTTTCGCATCGGGCCATCCATGCGATCCGCACGTTGCGAGATCCGCCTGCCGTCGTGCAGCGCCGGGGAATGACCGGCTGATCCGGCCTCCCCAACGCATCAAGGCTTATTGCAGATCGAAGCGGCCCAGGTTCATCACCTTGTTCCAGGCTGCCACGAAGTCATGCACGAAGACCTGCTGGGCATCGCTCGATGCATAGACCTCGGCCAGCGCGCGCAGTTGCGAGTTCGAGCCGAAGACCAGATCGACGATCGTGCCCGTCCATTTGATCGCACCGGTCTTGCGATCACGGCCTTCGAGAACGCCCTCGTGGCCCGCAGACTTCGTCCACAGCGTGCTCATGTCGAGCAGATTCACAAAGTAGTCGTTGCTGAGCGTGCCGGGCCGCTGCGTGAACACCCCGTGCTTCGATGCGCCGACGTTGGCGTTGAGCGCACGCAGGCCGCCGATCAGGACCGTCATCTCCGGGGCGCTCAGCGTCAGCAACTGCGCCTTGTCGAGCAGCATTTCGGCCTGCACGGTTTCCAGGCCCGGGCTCACGTAGTTGCGGAAGCCGTCGGCCTTGGGCTCCAGCACGGCGAACGATTCGACATCGGTCTGCTCTTGCGAAGCATCCATGCGGCCCGGTGTGAACGGCACCTTCACATCGGCGCCCGCTTGCTTCGCCGCGGCTTCAATGCCAGCAGCACCCGCCAGCACGATCAGATCCGCGAGCGAGATCTTCTTGCCGCCCGATGCAGCGCCGTTGAAGGCCTTCCGAATGGCTTCGAGCTTGACCAGCACCTGCGCCAGTTCGGCCGGCTGATTCACAGCCCAATCCTTCTGCGGCGCGAGACGAAGGCGCCCGCCATCGGTGCCGCCGCGCTTGTCGCCGCCCCGATAGGTGGAAGCCGAGGCCCACGCCGTCGTCACAAGTTGAGAAGCCGAGAGCCCTGAAGCCAGCACCTTGGCCTTCAGATCGGTCGCATCCTTTTCATCGATCAGCACATGATCAACGGCCGGAATCGGATCCTGCCAAAGCAGCACTTCCTTCGGCACCAATGGGCCGAGGTAACGCGCCAGCGGGCCCATGTCGCGGTGCGTGAGCTTGAACCAGGCGCGCGCAAACGCATCGGCAAACTCTTGGGGATGGGTCATGAAGCGGCGCGAGATCTTCTCGTAGGCCGGGTCCGTGCGCAGCGCCATGTCGGCCGTCGACATCATCGGTGCGTGGCGCAGTTTCGGGTCATGCGCATCAGGCACCGTGCCCGCGCCGCTGCTGCCGACGGGTTTCCATTGATGAGCGCCGGCCGGGCTCTTGGTCAGCTCCCATTCGTAGCCGAACAGCGTCTCGAAGAAGCTGTTGTCCCATTTCGTTGGCGTGGGCGTCCAGGCGCCTTCAAGACCGCTGGTGATCGTGTGCAGGCCCTTGCCGCTGCCGAAGCTGTTGGCCCAACCGAGACCCTGCTCCTCGATGCTGGCGCCCTCGGGCTCGCGGCCCAACTGACTCGGATCGCCAGCGCCATGCGTCTTGCCGAAGGTATGACCACCGGCCACCAAAGCCACGGTCTCTTCGTCGTTCATCGCCATGCGCGCGAACGTTTCGCGGATATCGCGCGCCGAGCCCGTCGGGTCGGGCTTGCCATTGGGGCCTTCGGGGTTCACGTAGATCAGGCCCATCTGCACGGCGGCCAGCGGGTTGGCGAGATTGCGGTCGCCGCTGTAGCGCTCATCGGCCAGCCACTTGCCTTCAGGGCCCCAGTAGATGTCTTGCTCGGGCTCCCAGTGGTCCACGCGGCCACCGGCATAACCAAAGGTCTTGAAGCCCATCGACTCCAGCGCGACATTGCCGGTCAGCACGATCAGGTCAGCCCACGAGATCTTGCGGCCGTACTTCTGCTTGATCGGCCACAGCAGGCGCCGTGCCTTGTCGAGATTGCCGTTGTCCGGCCAGCTGTTGAGCGGTGCGAAGCGCTGTGCGCCCGTGCCCGCGCCGCCCCGGCCATCGGCCACACGATAGGTGCCGGCGGCATGCCAGGCCATGCGGATGAAGAAGGGACCGTAGTGCCCGTAGTCGGCGGGCCACCAGTCCTGCGAGTCGGTCATCAACGCATGCAGATCCTTCATGACGGCGTTCAGATCGAGGCTCTTGAACTCCGCCGCGTAGTCAAAGTCCTCGCCCATCGGGTTGGACTGGGCGGAATGCTGATGCAGGATCTGCAGCTTCAGCTGCTCGGGCCACCAGTTGGCGTTGCCCGGCCCACCGGCCGAAGTATGTGAGGGCGCGGCGTGGACGGGGCACTTGGATTCGCTGGACATGATTCACTCCTGGGCTGTTTGCTGTGTCAGTCACTTTAGAGTTCACCCGTCCAGCGATCAATGCAATTTCCCAAATGGATCTCATAGCGAGATCCAATGGGCTTGCTGGCCGGTGCTTCAGTCGCCCAGATGGTCCGGCATGGCGGGCGGCTTGTCCAGCGGCAGCGCCGGCGCGGTCTTGAGCCTTTCCAGCACGCTCTGGATCGCCGCATCGAGCTGAGGATCCTGGCCTTTGTTGACCGCGATCGGGTCGAGCTCCACATCGAGATCGGGCGCCACGCCCTGGTTCTCGATCACCCATTTTCCTTCGGGGCTGAACAGGCGCACATAGGGCACCGTGAGCATGCCGCCGTCGATCAAACGAGGGTTGACAGCGATGCCGATCACGCCGCCCCAAGTGCGCTTGCCGATGAGCGGGCCGAGGCCCGTCTGGCGGAACAGGTAGGGCATGATGTCGCCGCCCGAGCCGGCATCCTGGTCGATCAGCATGGCCTTCGGGCCGTAGATGGCGACCTGGGGCGAGTTGATGATCGCGCCGTCGCGATCCTTGGCGCCCATCAGGTAAGTGCGGCGCAAGGTCTCGATCACGTAGTTGGCGATCTGCCCGCCGCCGTTGCGGCGCTCATCGACGATCAGCGCCGGCTTGTCGCTCTGCGCGGCGAACATGCGGTCGAAGTAGAGGAAGCCCTGGCGCTGCGTGTCCGGCATGTAGACATACGCGATGCGGCCGCCGCTGTGCTTGTCCACGTACTGGCGGCTGTGCTCCAGCCAGTCCCAATGGCGCAAGGCGGCTTCGCTGTCCACCGGCACGACGACAACATGGCGGCGGTTCTTGCCGGCAGCATCGTCGGCCACGGTCAGCGTGACCTGCTGGCCCACGGTGTCGGCCAGCAGCTCGTACAGATTGCCATGCTCGGCATCGATCGCCACCTGGTTGATGGCGAGCAGGTAGTCGCCCGCCTTCACGCCCAGGCCCGTCGCGGCCAGCGGGGCGCTGAGGAAGGGGTTCCAGCGGTCGCCTTGCAGGATCTTGGCGATGCGCAGCTTGCCTTGGTCGAGGACGAAGTCCGCGCCCAGCAGGCCCACCTTGACCGGCTTCTCGCTGAAGCCATCGCCACCCGCGGAGCGGTTGTGACCGACCTGCAGCTCGGCAATCATGTTGACGATCAGTTCGGTCAGATCCTCGCGGCGCTGCACCGAAGCGAGCAGCGGCAGATAACGCTGATACACAGCGGTGGCATCAAGCCCGTGCAGCTTGGGGTCGTAGAAGTACTCGCGTTCCATCCACCAGGCTTCATCAAAGATCTGGCGCCATTCATTGCGCGGGTTGACGCGCATCTGCAGGCCGATCAACGGCACCGGCTTGCCTTCGAATTTCTCGCCCGCATCGCCGAGTTCCAGCGAGTCACCGGAACTGCGGGCCAGCAGCTTCTTGCCATCGGCGCTGAGGCTGAAGTCGGTCACGTCGGACTTGACCGTCTTGGCCTTCTTGCTCTCGAAATCAAAGCGCATGAGTTCGGTGGCGGCCTCGACCTTGCGGCCCGGCGCATCGCCGGTGGCACCCGGTTGCGGCTGGTCCAGATAGAACAGCGCGCCGTCACTCGCCACCGCCAGCGCGTCGTAGTTGCGCTCGGGCACGGGCAGCGGGTTGATGCGCTGCTGCAGGCCTTCGATGTCGATGCGCACGGGCTTCAACGCGGCGTCGGGCTTGCCTTCGTCCTTCTTGTCGTCTTTTTTGCCGCCCTTCTTGTCGCCCTTCTTGTCATCGCTCTTCTTGTCGTCGGCTTTCTTGTCGTCCGCCTTCCTGGCTTCCTCGTCGCCCGGCTTCGGCGCCAGCGGCGACTTGCCCTCAGAACTCAGGACCAGCGCGAACAGCCCGGCCCGGCGTGGGCGATCCTGGCTCGACATGTCGATGCCGGCATCCACCTGGCCCGCGTTGTTGGACGAGGCGAAATACAGCACGTCGCCCTTCGGCGAGAAGGCCGGCGAGGTCACCGAGCTGAGCCCGTCGCTGACCGGCACCACGCGCTTGCCCACCACGTCATAGAGCCGCAGCTGCCGGAAGTAGTTGCGGGCCATCACGGTGTACGCGAGCCAGCGCCCATCGGGCGAGAAGCTGACGCGAGCCTCGCTCGACTCATCGCGGCGATCGCTCGTGTCGATGCGGCTCAGGGCACCGCTGGCGATGTCGAGCACATAGGTGTTCAGGTGGTTGTCGTTCAGCGCCAGGGTCTTGCCATCGGGCGACCAAGCCAGCAGCTTGAAATAGCCCTCCGACTTGAGCGCGATCACGCGGGCCGGCTCGAGCCCATCCTGCTTGCGCAGCATCAGCACGTGATGCAGGCTCATGCCGCTGCCGGCCTCCGAGAGGTAGGCGATCTGTTGGCCATCGGGGCTGCCCAGCGCGCCGTCTTCGCGCACGCCGTCGGTGCCGGTGATGTTGCGTGTGGAGCCGTCCTTGACCGGCACGCTGAACACCTCGCCGCGCGCGGTCACGATCACGCGTTTGGCGGTCGCCGAGAGCACGGCGCTCGTCATGTTCTTGCCGGCATCCTTCCATTGCGTGCGCGCCTGCG
Source organism: Burkholderiaceae bacterium (assembly GCA_036500605.1). Classification (GTDB taxonomy): domain Bacteria; phylum Pseudomonadota; class Gammaproteobacteria; order Burkholderiales; family Burkholderiaceae_C; genus JAFALK01. The sequence continues at coordinate 136,129 of DASYBU010000004.1, read as the reverse complement.
GGCCGCTGGCCTCAAGGTGGATGTCGAGCGTCTGCGGCTCACCGCCGCCAAGGCTCAAGGACTTCAACCGGCCACCCACTTCATAGACCACATGGCCGCCTTCGACGTCGGCTGAGCGAACGTCCCACACGGTTTCATGCGTGAGCTGGCGCACGGCCTTGGTCGCGCTGTTGTAGGCAAACAGATTGGCCGCGCCGTCATTGCGGTCGGAGATGAAGACCAGCTCATTGCCGGCCCAACGCGGATTGGTGTCCGAAGCGTTGACGTGCGGGAGCTTCTCCCAGGTCTGCCTGGCCGGGTCTGCGGCCGGATCGATGATCCAGATCGGCGGCGTGTCACCACCGCGATGCTGACGCCAGCCGCTCGCGCCGGCGAAGGCCGTGCCATAGGGCTGGTAGGCCAGCCGCTTGCCGTCCGGCGACCAGACGCCATCGACGGCCACAGCGCTCATCAGCTTCTTCTCGAAGCCGCCCTCGGTGCTGACCTCGAAGAACTGGCGGCTGCGGCTGTTGCCGATGTCGCGCGCCGAAGTGAACAGCACGCGCTTGCCATCCACGCTCCAGCCGCTGACGACATCGGCACCCGGGTGCCAGGTCAGGCGTCGCGGCGCGCCGCCCGAGGCCGAGATCACGTAGACATCGGTATTGCCTTCAAACGTGGCCGAGTAGGCAATCCAGCGCCCGTCCGGCGAGAAGCGCGGATTGAACTCGGCGGCTCCGCTGGTGGTCAGTTGCTGCGGATGGCCGCCCTGGCGGTCCGCGATCCACAGATCGCCGCTGTAGACAAAGGCGATGTGGTCCTTGGAGACCGTGGGCTGATGCAGCATCAGCGTCGGGTCGTTGGCGCCGATGGCGCCGATGGCGCCGGTCGCGCCGGTCGCGCCGTTCGCGCCGTTCGCGCCGTTCGCGCCGTTCGCAGCGTTCGCGGCGGGAGCCGTGGCGCTCAGGAAAGCCGTCAGCAGCATCAGGGCGGTGCTGGTCTTCGTCATGCTCGTCCCCATTTCGAATTTGAAGGGGCCGATTATGCAGACGCGCTCAAGCCCCGCGGCTCACGAGCGGCGGGGCTTCATTCCAAGGAGGGATCGTTCGCTTACTTGTGCTTGGCCGTGCTCTCGGCGGTCTGCGCGGCCTCGCTACTCTCGCTGCTCTTGCGATTGCTGCGCCACGTATTGAAGTCCTCCGAGAACTTCTTGTAGCGGTCGTCGCGCCAGGCGCGATAGTCCTTGTCCAGCAGGCTCATCTGCTCCGAGCGCCACTGGTGGTAGTCGGGATCGAAGTGCTCGTGCGGCGCGCCTGTGGGCGGATAGCGATGATCACCGGCGTAGTAGCTGTCGTCGCGGTTGTAAGGGGCGCGCGACGGCTGCATGCGGCGCTGGTATTCCTCGCGGCGCCAGTCGGCATGCTGGGCGCGGTCGTAGTCGTCGCGGCCCGCCTCCGAGCGGCCATAGTTGCTGTAGCTGCCGCGGTAGCCCGGATAGTCGTCCGTGCCGTAATCGAGGTTGTCGCGCGGTTCGCGGTAGGTGTTGCTGGCGGCCATGTACGGGTCGCCGCGCGGCTCTTCATCGCGGCCGAAGCGGCTCTCGTCATGACCGCGGCGCGTTTGATAAGACGGCGGCATGTCTTGCCGATAGTCGCCACGAGAGTCCTGCTGCGCGAAGCGGCCTTCGCCGTCACGCTTGGCCAGATTGGTGGGGTTGTTGCGATGGCCCATGGTCACATCCTTTCGTCCTGCATTGCTTGAACTCACCGAGCGGGCTTGATCGCGCCCGGCACCGTGAGTTGTCAGGGCAAGTCACATGCCCATCGCCGACGCTTTACCTGCCGGTCACGGAGGCACGCCGATTGCCCCTCGGAAGGCACGCATGCGACGAACAGGAGACCCACCATGAAATCCCCCGGACATCAGAAATTCCCCGAGCACAAGGTGCAAGAAGAACCCGTCAAGGAAGTGGTCAAGGTCAAGTTCAATGGCCTGACGATTGCCGAGTCCAAGGACGTGATCAAGGTCGTTGAAGACGAATCGCCGGTGCGCTATTACTTCCCGCGTTCTGACGTGCGGATGGAGACCTTGTCGCCGAGCCCGACGACCAGCGATTGCCCGTTCAAGGGCCACGCGACCTACTTCGATCTGGAGGCTGAAGGGCGGCGCCTGAAGCATGCCGTCTGGACCTACGAGAAGCCCTACGAGGAGCACGAAGACCTGGCACAGCGCGTCGCCTTCTACAACGACGTGTACCCCGGCATTCACGTCACGGTGGGGTCCTGAGATCATGGCCAAGAACACACACACTCCCACTCCCACCCCGACCAAGCCGGGAAAGCCGGGCAAAGCAGCCACGCATGTGAAGCCGGCCGAAGAACCCGTTGAAACGACGCCCGAGTCGGAAGGTCCTTTGGACACAGAGGGCGGAACGCGCAGTCCGCTCAATGGCAAGTTCGAAGCGGATCACAGGCCGTCACGTTAGGCGCCCTCCTACAGGCCGACGTGCGTTCGGCTGAGACAGCCGTGAGCGATGCGCTTCTAAAGTTGCGCTCATGGACTCCACGCGCAATCTCGTTTACGTCAGCGATGAGATGCCCGGCCTGCAACGCATACGCAAAGGTCGCGGCTTCGCCTATCGCGCGAGCAATGGCGTGTGGCTGCGCGATAACGGCGAGATTCAGCGCATACGAAAGCTGGCGATTCCGCCCGCTTACCGGGACGTCTGGATCTGCCCTTTGCCCAACGGCCATCTGCAGGCGACCGGCCGCGATGCGCGGGGCCGCAAGCAATACCGTTATCACCCGCTTTGGCGCGAGGCCCGCGAGTCCGACAAGTTCGGCCGCTTGACGGAGTTCGGCGAAAGCCTGCCGCGTTTGCGCACGCGCGTGGCCAAGGATCTCGAAGAGTCCGGCCTCAGCCGGACCAAGCTGTTGGCAACGCTGGTGCGCTTGCTCGATACCACGCTGCTGCGCGTCGGCAATGACGAATACGCGCGCAGCAACGGCTCCTACGGCCTCACGACCTTGCGCAACTCGCATGTGCAAATCAGCGCCGGCAGCTTGCGTTTGAAATTCCGTGGCAAGAGCGGCGTGCCGCACGACATCAGCGTGGAGGATCCTCGCGTGGCACGCATCGTGCGGCGTTGCCGCGATCTGCCGGGGCAGGATCTGTTCCAGTACGAAGACGGAGCCGGCGTGCATGGCATCGGCTCCGCTGATGTGAACAGCTATCTCGCCGAGGTCTGCGGGTCTGGCTTCACGGCCAAGGATTTTCGGACCTGGCATGGCAGTGCGCGCGCTCTTGAATTGACGCAGTTGGCTTGCAAGAAGGACCCCGAAGCCTTCAATGCCAAGGCGGTGTTGACCGAAGTGGCGGAGAGCCTGCGCAACACGCCCGCGGTGTGCCGCAAGTCTTATCTGCATCCGGCGATTCTTGCCTTGTGGGCCGAGCTCAGTGACAAGGCTTCAGCGACTGCTGCCCGCCACAAGCTCGCTTTGCTCGTGCGCGTTCGAGCCAAGAGCGGCCTGAAGATCAGCGAGCAGCGCTTGCTGCAGTATCTTCAGCCATGAAAAAACGGCCTGGACGCGCAAGCATCCAGGCCGTTGATTTGCTGAAACAGCGAGGCTGTTTTAGAAGCGGTAGTTGTAGGCGATGCCCAGCAACTGCATGTAGGTCTTGTACGTGCCGCGCGTGGTTTCGCCATTGCCCGTGCAGGTGGTCGAGACCGGCGAGCACAGATTGGTGTAGTCCACATCAGCCTGCTGGAAGTGCAGGAAGCTGTAGGCCAGGTCCAGGGACGATTGCGAGCTCACCTTGTAGTTGGCGCCGATGGAGAACTGCGTGCGATTGCTGTCCGGCAGCGCCGCGTGGCGCAGCTCATCGCTGCGCACTGGCGATTGGTCCCAGGCCAGGCCGCCGCGCAGGGTCAGCGCGTCGCTGTAGCTGTAGTTCGCGCCAAGCGAGACGCGCACGGTGTTCTTCCACTGCTGGCGAATGACTTCGTCACCTTCGGTGGTACCGGGGAACTGGATGTTCAGGTCACCGAGGCGCGAGCTGCGCGTCCAGGTCACATCGGCCATTGCGGCCCACTTGCTGTTCAGCTGGCTGAAGCCGTTCACCGACAGGGTTTCCGGCGTGCGCAGTTCCACCAGCGCGGCCGAGTTGGCCTTGCGCGAGCTGGCCGCAATCACCTGGTTCACGATCGGATCGCTCGTCACGTTCGAGAAGTCCCAAACCGTGTGGCCCGTCAGCTCATGCTTGATGGACGAACGGTAGGCAATGCCGAAGCGCGTGCTCTCGTTCAGCTGGAACATATAGCCGAGGTTGAAGCCGTAGCCCCAATCCTTGGCTTCGTTCTCGCCATGACCATCCTTCACGGCAGCCAGCACGGCCGGATTGCCGCCCAGCGCAACGATCTGCTGAACCAGCGCGTTACCCGTCGCGGTGCCCGACAACGCAGCGATGGTGCCCGGCACGTCCACGGCTTGCGCCAGATTCGCCTTCATGTACTCGGCGGTGACGCCGAAGCCGAACGAGTGGTGCTCGTCGAGCTTGAAAGCGAGAGACGGGTTCAACGCCTCGGATTGCAGCTTGATGCTGGTGAGCGCGTAGCGGCCCGTCCAGGTGTTGCCGTAGTCGAGCTTGGTGCCGTAAGGCACGAAGGCGCCCAGGCCGGCGGTCCACTGGCTGTTCAGCTGTTGCGTGTAATAGAACGACGGAGCCGCGACAGCGCTCGGTGCGAAATCTTCGGTGCCCGTGCCGCCGACCGGGGTCTGCGTGAAGCGGGTGGAACCGGTGTCGGTGTAGGTCGAATGGGGAACGACGACGGTCAGGCCGGCGGTGACGTTCTGGCCTTGCAGGCGGGTGATGCCGGCGGCGTTGTAGAACTGGGTGCTGGCATCGCTGGCTTCGGCGCCGTTGGCGTCAGCCGTGCCTTGGGCCGAAACGCTCTGCGAGCCGAAACGGTAGCCGGATGCGATGGCAGAAGTGGAAGCCATGGACGCCACGGCAGTGGCGACCAGCAGAGGCAGGTATTTGATTTTCAAGTTGGAAGTCTCTCAAGGCCTGTGAACATCGTTGCCTGGAAGGCGGCCAAGCTTGCCAGGCCATTTGGCGCATTCCGAAGCTTGGAATGCGCACCTTGTCGACCGCACGCGAAGTGCGAGAAGACGCGGGCTCCGATCAGCTCTCAGATCGAAAGCCAATGGGGTTTTCTGGGGTTTGAATTTCGTGATCAGCAATGAAAAACGGCCTGGAGACAAAAGTCTCCAGGCCGTTGCTTCTTTTTTTCTTATCTGACTTCTTATTGTTGGTCGGGGCGGCGGGATTCGAACTCGCGACCCCTTGCACCCCATGCAAGTGCGCTACCAGGCTGCGCTACGCCCCGACTGAGCCTCAGATTATAGCCAGATTTTCCGGCCTCAGAAAAGAAGCTGGTCGCGAATCGCCTTGAGCTCGTTCTTCACTTGCGTGAGGGTCAGCTTGGTCTGGCTGGTCAGCCGCGTGGAAGCCACTTCGGGCCGCACGGCCAGGGCCACTTCGCCTTCGTCGACCTCATCAAGCTCGACCACGCTGTCGAGCTCGTCGAACTCGGCACGAAGGGCCGCATCGGCCTCTTGCTTGAACGCATGGGCGTCGCCACGCAGGGCCGCGCCTTCGGTCAACTGGTTGCGCGCGCCGCTGATTGTGAAGCCCTGGTCATAGAGCAGATCACGGATGCGGCGGATCAACAGCACCTCGTGGTGCTGGTAATAGCGGCGGTTGCCGCGGCGCTTCATGGGCTTGAGTTGGGTGAACTCCTGCTCCCAATAGCGCAGCACGTACGGCTTGACGCCGCACAGCTCGCTGACCTCACCAATGGTGAAGTAGCGCTTGGCCGGAATGGATGGAAGCGATTTCTCCATGGAAATCAAAGGGTTCACTAAAGGAGGTCAGACTCTACTCGAAGTCTTCGCTCGATGCAGTATCACCTTGTACAAGGCCCTTGAGTTTGTGACTTGCATGAAACGTCACGACGTTTCTGGCCTTGATCGGGATCGACTCGCCGGTGCGCGGATTGCGCCCCGGGCGGGGTGCCTTGCGGCGGATATTGAAGTTGCCAAAGCCCGAGAGCTTGACGTCGTCGCCCCGCACCAGGGTCTGGTGAATGATGTCGAAGAAGGCTTCGACCATGTCCTTGGACTCGCGCTTGTTGAGGCCCAGCTTGTCGAACAGCAGTTCGCCCAGCTCGGCCTTGGTCAGCGTTGGCGTCTCCAGGGTCGGCAGCAATACGGGGCGCGCTTCGGTGTCGTCACTCATCTTCTTGTCTCCCGGATTCATCATCAACCGCGCAGGCGCGCACTCAGCTTCTCGCCGAGCGCCTTGACCACGCCAGCCATTGCCTGCTCGATGCGTTCATCGGTCAGCGTCGCATCATCGTCCAACAGTTCCAGCCGCACGGCCAGGCTGCGCTCGCCCTCCCTCACCTCGGGGGAGGGAGCGGCGGGCTTGAACACGTCGAACAGGCGCGCCGAGCGGATCAGGCCGTCATGGGCACCGGCAATCGTGGCCATCAGTGCATCATGCGTGACCGAGTCGTTCACGATCACGGCGATATCGCGCTGCACGGCTTGCTGGCGCGGAACACCGGCGCCTTGCGGCAAGGTGCGCGCGAGCACCGCATCGAGTGCCAGCTCGAATACGATGGGCGCGCCGGGCAGTTCATAGCCCTGACGCCACTTGGGGTGCAGTTCGCCGATCACGCCGATTACCGTGCCATCGAGCTCCACACGGGCGCTACGCCCCGGATGCAGGGCCGGATGCTCGGCAGCCTTGAACTGCAGCTGGCGCGGCGCGAACAGCGCTTCCAGGTCGCCCTTCACATCGAAGAAATCGACTGTGCGGTCACGCTGGCTCCACTGTTGCTGATCAGCCGGGCCGTAAGCCAGACCGGCCACGCGCATGGGCTGGGCCACGCCGGCAATGCTGGTGTCGCTCTCGCGCATGTTCTCGTCACGCAGGAAGACGCGGCCGATCTCGAACACGCGCACGCGCGGCGCCTTGCGGGCGAGGTTGTTCTTGAGCACGTTCACCAGGCTGCCGATCAGACTCGTTCGCATGACGGCCAGCGGCGCGGCGATCGGGTTCAGGAGCTTGATCGGGTTGGTGTTGCCGGCGAAGTCTTCTTCCCAGCGCGCTTCCACGAAGCTGAAGTTCAGCGTCTCGAAATAGTCGCGCGCCGCCAGCGCGTGGCGCACCGCATGCGCGGCGCGGCGCGATTCGCTGCGAACCTTGCCCACCACCGGCGCCAGAGGCGGCGTGGCCGGCAATTCGGAATAGCCGATCACGCGGATCACTTCCTCGATCAGGTCTTCCTCGATCACCATGTCGAAGCGCCAGCTCGGCGGTGTGACGGTCAGCGTGCCCCCGTTCGCATCATCTTCGACGAACTCAAGGCCGAGTCGGCGCAGCACGGTCGCGCATTGCTCCTGCGTCACCGGCATGCCGATGATCTTGGCGGCGCGCGCCACACGCAGCGTGACAGGCTTGCGCTCCGGCAAGGCCAGCGTCTGGTCGTCCATCGGGCCGGCCTCGCCGCCGCAGATCTGCTGGATCAGCGCGGTGATGTGCTCGATGTGAAGCGCAGTCTCGGCCGGGTCCACGCCACGCTCGAAGCGGTGGCCGGCATCGGTCGAGAAGTTGTAGCGGCGCGAGCGGCCCATCACGGCCTTGGGCCACCAGAAGGCGGCTTCCACGTAGATGTTCTGCGTGTCGTCGGACACGGCCGTGGCGTCGCCGCCCATGATGCCGGCCAGCGATTCAACTTGACTGTCATCGGCGATCACGCCGACGGTCTCATCGACCTCGATCGTGTTGCCGTTCAGCAGCTTCAGTTGTTCGCCTTTCTCGCCCCAGCGCACCACCAGGCCGCCATGGATCTTGTCCAGGTCGAAGATGTGCGAAGGACGGCCGTACTCGAACATCACATAGTTCGAGATGTCGACCAGCGGCGACACCGAGCGCTGGCCGCAACGCGCCAGGCGCTCGACCATCCACGCGGGCGTCTGCGCCTGGGTGTTCACGCCGCGCACGATGCGGCCCGAGAAACGGCCGCACAGATCGCTGGCCTTGACGGTCACGGCCACCTTGTCTTGATGCTCGACGGCAGCCGGTTTGATCTCGGGCTTGAGCAGCGGCGCGCCGGTCAATGCCGAGACTTCACGCGCGATGCCGTAGACGCTCAGGCAATGCGCCAGATTCGGCGTGAGCTTGAGCGTGAACAGCGTGTCGTCGAGGTTCAGGTGCTCGCGGATGTTCTGGCCGATTTGTGCATCAGCCGGCAGTTCCAGCAGGCCGCCATGGTCTTCGCTGAGCTTGAGCTCGCGCGCCGAGCACAGCATGCCGAAGCTCTCGACGCCGCGCAGCTTGCCGACGCCGATCTTGAAGGGCTTGCCATCTTCACCCGGAGGCAACTCGGCGCCGACCATCGCCAGAGGCACCTTGATGCCGACGCGCGCATTGGGCGCGCCGCAGACGATCTGCAGCGGCTCCGCGCCGCCGGCGTTGACCTTGCAGACGCGCAGCTTGTCCGCGTTCGGATGTTGCTCGGCTTCAAGGATTTCCGCCACGACGATGCCGTGGAAAGGCGGCGCCACGGGGCGCAGTTCTTCCACTTCGAGCCCGCTCATGGTGAGCAGCTCGGCCAGTTCTTGCGTGTTCAGCGCGGGGTTGCAGAAGCTCCGCAGCCAGGATTCTGGGAATTGCATAACGATTTACTTGAACTGACTGAGGAAACGCAGGTCGCCGTCGAAGAAGTGACGGAGGTCGTTCACGCCATAACGGAGCATGGCCAGGCGGTCGATACCGGAGCCGAAGGCGAAGCCGATGTAGGCTTCCGGGTCCAGGCCCATGTTGCGGATCACTTGCGGATGCACCTGGCCCGAGCCCGAGACCTCGAGCCAGCGGCCCTTCAGCGGCCCGGTGCCGAACATCATGTCGATTTCGGCGCTCGGTTCCGTGAAAGGGAAGTAGCTGGGGCGGAAACGGATCTCCATGTCAGTCGTCTCGAAGAACTGCTGCATGAAGTTCACGTAGACCGACTTCAGATCCTTGAAGCTGATGTTCTCGCCCACCCACAGGCCCTCGACCTGGTGGAACATCGGCGAATGCGTGGCGTCGCTGTCGACGCGGTAGGTGCGGCCCGGTGCGATCACGCGGATCTCGGGCATCGCTTGCCCCGCATCGATCAGGTGCTTGTGCTTCTTGACATGCTGGACCGCGTAGCGGATCTGCATCGGGCTGGTGTGCGTGCGCAGCACATGGCCATCTTCCACATAGAAGGTGTCATGCATCGAGCGCGCCGGGTGATCGGCAGGCGTGTTCAGCGCGGTGAAGTTGAACCAGTCGTTCTCGATTTCGGGGCCGTCGGCCACATCGAAACCCATGGAGCCGAAGATCGCTTCGATGCGCTCCATCGCACGCGTGATCGGGTGCAGGCCGCCGGTGCCGCGTTGGCGGCCGGGCAGCGTGATGTCAAGCGCCTCGGCCTTGAGCTGCAAGCTCAGTTCGGCGTCGGCCAGCGCTTGGCGGCGCGCATTCAGCGCGGCTTCAATGCCTTGCTTGAGCTGGTTGATTTCAGCGCCGCGGGTCTTCTTTTCTTCGACCGTCAGAGCGGCCAGGCCCTTCATCAGTTCGGTCACACGACCGGACTTGCCGATGAAGCGCGCCTTGGCGTTTTCGAGGTCGGCGGGCGTAGCGGCAGCGGCGAAGTCAGCGACGGCCGTCTGCAGCAAGGAATCAAGATCGTTCATTGAACAGCGATCAATGAGAGGAAAACAAAAAAGGCCGAGCACCAGGGTGTCGGCCTTGAGGGGTCGCGCCCCGGCTTGCACCGGGGCTGCCACGCCGTCAAAAGACGGCGTCAGGCAAATTAAGCGAGAGCGGCTTTCACCTTGGCGAAGATGGCTTCAAAGCCAGCAGGATCGTGCACAGCCAGATCGGCCAGGACCTTGCGGTCGATGTCGATCTGAGCCTTCTTCAAGCCAGCGACGAACTTGCTGTACGTGAGGCCCAGGCCACGGCTTGCCGCGTTGATACGGGCAATCCAGAGGCGACGGAACACACGCTTCTTGGCGCGACGGTCACGGTAGGCGTATTGGCCCGCCTTCATCACCGCCTGCTTGGCGATGCGGAAGACGTTCTTGCGACGACCACGGTAGCCCTTGGCCAGAGCCAGGACCTTCTTGTGACGAGCACGGGCGGTAACACCACGTTTAACGCGAGGCATATATTTCTCCTTGGGTTAAGTAGTGGATTACAGACCGGCGAACGGCAACATTTGCGACATTCCGCCCATGTTGTGGTCGTTCACCGTCACGGAGCCGCGCAGTTGGCGCTTGTTCTTCGTGGACTTCTTGGTCAGGATGTGGCGCTTGAACGCCTGACCGCGCTTGACGGTGCCACCCGGACGAACGCGAAAACGCTTTTTCGCGCTGCTCTTGGTCTTCATTTTGGGCATTTTGGTGCTCCTTTTAAGATGTCCCAGGGGCGGTTGCGGGACTCGCAACACTTGCTGGCCTCTGGAGACTAATGGACCTGCCGACGACCAAATCGACAGGCCTAAACAGTTTCGGTTTCCCGATTCGGTCTTAACGCTTTTTAGGCGCCAGGACCATGATCATCTGCCGACCTTCAAGCTTCGGCATGTTCTCGACCACCGCCACATCGGCCAGCTCGTCGCGGATCCGTTCCAGGAGGCGCATGCCGATGTCCTGGTGGGTGATTTCGCGGCCGCGATAGCGCAACGTGACCTTGCCCTTGTCACCGTCTTCGGCGATGAAGCGGCGCAGATTGCGCATCTTGATCTGGTAGTCGCCTTCGTCCGTACCGGGACGGAACTTGACTTCCTTGATCTCGATGACCTTCTGCTTCGACTTGGCCTCAGCTGCGCGCTTTTGCTCCTGGTACTTGAACTTGCCGTAGTCCATCAACCGGCACACAGGCGGGTTGGCGGTGGCAGAGATCTCGACCAAGTCCACATCAAGCTCGCCCGCCATGCGCAGGGCTTCCATGATGCTCACCACCCCGATAGGCTCGTTTTCGGGGCCATTGAGACGGACTTCAGGAGCCATGATTTCGCGGTTCAGCCTGTGCTTGCGCTCAGGAATCGCTCGACGATCAGCAAAAGTAGCGATGGTGCATATCCTTTATTGACCCCCAAGGCATAGAGAGCCCAAAACAAAAAGCAAAGCGCGCCCTGGGAGCAGTTGTCAGGTCTTGTCTGTGATGGCTTGTGCGATCTTCGATTCGAAGTCTGCCAAAGCCATCACACCCAGGTCCTGGTTGCCACGGGCGCGCACCGCAACAGTCCCGTTTGCCTTTTCCTTGTCGCCTACGACAAGGATGTACGGGACCTTCTGCAATGAATGCTCGCGGATTTTATACGTGATTTTCTCATTCCGCAAATCGGCCTGGACTCTAAGCCCTTGTTTTTGCAGCGAATTCACGATCACCCCCACGTAATCCGCCTGAGCGTCCGTGATATTGGCGACGACGACCTGCGTCGGCGCCAGCCAAGTGGGGAGCGCGCCAGCGTGCTGTTCGATCAGGATGCCGATGAAACGCTCGAGGCTGCCGACGATGGCGCGGTGGAGCATCACGGGCGTGTGCTTGGCGCTGTCGTCGCCGACGTATTCGGCGCCCAGACGGCCCGGCATCGAGAAATCGACCTGCATGGTGCCGCACTGCCACTGGCGGCCCAGCGCGTCCTTCAGCGTGTATTCGATCTTGGGACCGTAGAAGGCGCCGTCGCCGGGCGAGATGATGAAGTCCACGCCCGAGGCGCGCAGCGATTCCATCAGCGCGAACTCGGCCTTGTCCCACACCTCATCCGAGCCGATGCGCGCGTCGGGGCGCGTGGCGACCTTGTAGATGATGTCGGTGAAGCCGAAGTCCTTGTAGACCTTCTGCAGCAGCGCCGTGTAGGCCACGCACTCGGGCAGGATCTGGTCTTCGGTGCAGAAGATGTGGCCGTCGTCCTGCGTGAAACCGCGCACGCGCATGATGCCGTGCAGGCCGCCGGTCGGCTCGTTGCGATGGCATTGGCCAAACTCGCCGAAGCGCAGCGGCAGGTCGCGGTAGCTCTTGATGCCGTGCTTGAAGATCAGGATGTGACCGGGACAGTTCATCGGCTTGAGCGCGTAGTCGCGCTTCTCCGACTCGGTCGTGAACATATTGTCCTTGTACTTGTCCCAGTGGCCCGAGGCTTCCCACAGGCTGCGGTCCAGCAGCTGCGGGCCCTTCACTTCCTGGTAGCCGTTGTCGCGGTAGACCTGGCGCATGTACTGCTCCACCACCTGCCAGACGGCCCAGCCCTTGGGGTGCCAGAACACCACGCCCGGTGCCACTTCGTCGATGTGGAACAGGTCCAGATCCTTGCCCAGCTTGCGGTGGTCGCGCTTCTCCGCCTCTTCCAGCATCACGAGGTACTTCTGCAGATCATCCTTGGTGGCCCAGGCCGTGCCGTAGATGCGCTGAAGCTGCTCGTTACGGTGGTCGCCGCGCCAGTAGGCGCCGGCCACCTTCATCAGCTTGAAGTGCTTGAGCTTGCCGGTGCTGGGCACGTGCGGGCCGCGGCACAGGTCGGTGAACTTGCCTTCGGCATAGAGCGAGACGTCCTGGTCGGCCGGGATGCTTTCGATGATCTCGGCCTTGTAGGCTTCGCCGATGCTCTTGAAGTAGCTGACGGCTTCGTCGCGCGGCAGCACCGAGCGCGTCACGGGCTCGTCCTTCTTGGCCAGCTCGCTCATCTTCGATTCGATGGCGGCCAGATCCTCGGGCGTGAACGGGCGCTTGTACGAGAAGTCGTAATAGAAGCCATGCTCGATCACCGGGCCGATGGTGACTTGGGCTTCGGGGAACAGCTCCTTGACCGCGTAGGCCAGCAAGTGGGCCGTCGAATGGCGGATCACCTCGAGGCCATCGGCGTCTTTTTCAGTGACGATGGCGAGCTGCGAATCCTTGTCCATCAGGAAGCTGGTGTCCACCAGCTTGCCGTCCACGCGACCGGCCAGGGCCGCTTTGGCCAGGCCGGCGCCGATGGAGGCGGCCACCTGGGCCACCGTGACGGGCGCGTCGAATTCTCGCTTGGAACCGTCGGGCAATTGAATCGAAACCATGTCAAAACTCCGAATAGCAAAATGAAAAAAGCGCGGCCGGTGCCGCGCTTTTGTCTGGGGAAAGGATGAGACGTGAGCAGGCCGCGGCGACTAAACCCGAGTGGGGGTAACGGTCGTAGTTCGCGGTGTCATAACCATCGTGCCTTTCTCGCCCTTGTTGATTGCTGGAGCGGCGATTCTATAACCTATAACGCCTCGGCTTGGACCGACGCCTGTCCGCACAGGGCGGCAAACTCATCGCGCAACCGCTCGCCTTCTCTCACCGCGCTGAGCCAAGCCTTGGCGCGCGCGGACACGTCCATGCCGTAATGGGCGAAGTCATTGCGATCGGGCAGCTTGCCGCGCGGCAGCTTCGCGATCCAGTCAGGATGCGGCGCGAGCACCACCAGGTTGTCAAGGAAGGGGCTGGCGCGATGGCGGCCCTTGAAGATCTTGTCCAGCCAGCCCGGCACGACCTGCTGCTGGAAGTGCGGATAGAGCACCAGCGCTTCCTCGCCCATCGCGGCGTAGTTCAGATGCAGGTGGTAGTCGGTGATGCCGCCGTCCCAGTAGGCACCGCGCGGCGCGCCGGGAATGTCGTGCACGGCCTTCAGCCAGAACGGGATCGAGCAACTGGCCAGCACGCTGGGACGCAGATTCTCTTCAGTCAGCGCCACTTGCCGCGTGCGGAAATCGTTCAGCGGCAAAGGCAAAGGCGAGCGCGCATCCGAGAACACCACGCGCTCCAGCCAGCCCCCCAGCATGCGCCGACCCAGGGCGTTAGCCCCGAAAGCGCCGAGATAACCGGCCGGCGTGCGCAGCTTGCCCTCGCGGGCCAACACATGACGGCCGCGCGACGTGAACACATGCAGGCGGAACTGCGGATGCGAAAGCACCGCAGCCTCATGGCCGGCGAACACTTCATCAAGCTTGGCCGAAAAACCGCGCGTGACCGTGGCCGCGTCGGGCATCTTGTACTTCGCGCCAGGCGCGACCGAAGAGCCTGGCGGATCGTCGTAACGCTGATGCGCATACTCGGTCGCCAGACGATCGAACTCATGCCGGATCTCGGCCGCCGAACGCGTCATGCAGGCCGTGGCCATGCGCCATGCGCCGATCGACGCGCCGAGCAAATGCACGGGCTGGCCGCTTTGCGGCAGCCACTCGCCGAACAGGAACTGGTCGAGCTTGTTCAGCACCAAGCCCTTGGGACCGCCCGCCGCAGCGGGTACCGCGTGCACATCGGTGGCTTGCAAGCCGCGCTCGGCCAGGCGCTTCAGCGCGCGCGGGCCGGCGAAGATCTGGAGGGCTGGCTGCTTCTGGGTTTCCTTCATCCGGCCAGTTTATTTAAAACTTGGTGTCGACGCCCAGATTGACGAAGGTGCGGCCCTGGCGCGTGGTGTTGCTGCTGTAGCCGCTGCCCAGCAGCGTGTCGGCCTGCGTGTCCACCGCCATCAGGTTGTTGACCGCGAGACGGACGGAAGTGACGCGGCTGAAGCTCCACTGCGCGAACATGTCGAGACCACGGCTGCGCGATTGCACCAGCGACTGGGTCGAGGTCTGCGTGGTCGTGTAGCCCGGCGTGAACACCAGGCTGGCGCCCATGTTCAGCGGCAGGCTGGTCAGGCGGTAGTCGAAGCCCAGATTGCCCGACCAGGGCTGCTGGCCGTCGAGGCGGTTGTTAGGGCCTGGCAGCGCTTCCACGCGCGAGTGGTAGTAGCTCAAGGAGCCGCGCAGATTGAGCGGCAGCTTGGGGTCGAACAGCGAGGGCAGCAATTCACCCGCGCGGCCCTTGATTTCGAATTCAAGACCGGCCGTCTGTGCCTTGGAGAAGTTGACCGGGTGCGAGACCCAGCGCTGCACCGGCGAGTAGTCGACCGTTTCCAGATCCGTGATGTTGCGGATCAGGTTGCTGACGCTGCGATAGAAAGCGCCCACGCTGATCAGGCCGCCACCGCTCAGATACTTCTCGTAGGCCACATCGAGACCGGTGGCCAGTTCCGGCTTGAGCTCGGGGTTGCCAATCCGGTCGGGCGAGAGCTGCGTGTTGGCCACGCCCGGGTCAGGATACAGGCCCGAGAGCGCTGGCCGCGCCAACAAGGCGCTCAGGTCCGGCGCCTTGTAGCTGCGCGTGAGGCTGGCGCGGATCAGGTCGCGACCCTTGGGGTCGAGCTTGTAGTTGACGTGCAGCAGCGGCGTCGTGACGCGGCTCACGTTGTGACGGTCGGTATCGCCTTCGGTGGCGCTCTCGGTTGAAATGCGCTCGCTGCGCAGGCCCAGATAGGCCGACCACTGCGGCGAGATTTCCCACTCGTCCTGAACATATAGCGCCTGGCGCTGAATGCGCGCCGCGAAAGGCAGGCCATCGACGCCGGGCAGTTGCTGAACACCATCGATCAACACCGTGCGCAACTCGTCTCGACGACGCGACTCCAGCTCCCAGCCCACCGCCAGGCTGTGCTCATCGCCAAGCAATTGCGCGTACTTGCCCGACTGCGTGTAGCTGCGGTCCTTGTTGTTGCCGAAGGAGACGCGCTCCGGGATCACCGGCGTGACGGTATCCAGCGCCGCCGCATCGTTGTTGAACGTGGCGCGCACGTCCTGAATGCTGGCCTTGAGCTCGATACGCTGTGAATCGCTGAAGCGGTTCAGGTATTGCAGATTGCCGCGCACCATCTGGAACGTGCCCAGGCTCAGCGAATTGGGATCAATGCTCGGATCGCCGTCGATGCCGCTGTTGGTGCTGGTGTTGCGCGTATGCCAATGGCCTTTCTGCAGGAAGGCCAGCAGGTTCAGCGATTCATCGTCGGTGATCTTCCAGTTCACGCGCGGCGTGCTGTTGAAGCCGTGGCCCCAGAAATCGGTGCGGGTGGCCTGCGTGACCTTGGAGTCCTTGTAGTCGAGGCCCGGTTGCGTCCGCGTCGTGACCGAATCGTTCTCCCCACGCCACTCGAAAGCCGAGACCGGGATCGAATACGACAAGCCACCCTTGCGCTCGCCATACGTGAACGTCGCCGCCGGCGTCGGTCGCGCGGCGTTGTAGCTCATCGACAGGCGCAGGTCGCGCTGCCTCACCTTCGGTGGATCCTTCAGGATGATGTTGATCGCGCCGGCCACGGCTTGCGCACTCTGGTCAGCCGTCGGGCCCTTGGTGATCTCGATGCGCTCGACCTGCGCCGGATCGAGCTGGCTCAGGTCGAAGCCTGGAGGCGCCGGATCGCCGTTGATCAGGATCAGCGTGTAGCCCGAGCCCAGGCCGCGCATGCGCGGCGCGCTGCCTTGCATGGTGACGCCCGGCAGGCGCTTGAGCACGTCGGCCACATTGGTGTCACCGTACTTGTCCAGCTCCTCGCGGCCGTAGATCTGCTTGGCCACATGCGACTTGCGGCGCAGATCGCTGTCGCTCTGCGGACGTGAATTGATCTCCACGCGGTCCAGCTTGGCGGCCGGCCGCGGCGCGGCATCGGTCGGCGGGCCCTCCTGCGCCAGCGCCGATTGCACGAGCGCCGCTACGGCCAGGGCCACGAGGGTCTTGTTCAACATCTACTCCCGACAAAACCCGGCATCATGCCAAAGGCCCGTGACCGTTCCCAAAGTCACGGTGCGATGAAAGGCGAATAACGCTCAGGCTTTGCGCACAAAACCATCCTCGCTCCAGCCTTCGCTGCCCACGCCGTGGTGAACGAAAAACAGGCCCTCGGGGTCATAGCGATGTTTGGCAGTCAGCAGCCTCGGGTAGTTCGCGCCCCAGTAGGCGGCCTGCCAATCGGCCTGGAAATAGTCGCTCTCGGACACATAGGCGCCGGCATCGGGCGCAGCCCGACGCAAGGACTTCATGGCACGCTCGATCGTGGCCGCGCGCTGGCGAGCCCGTCCCAGATCGGGGCCATCGCCGCCCTGCCCTGGATAAGCTGGCCCACCGCCGCCGGCAACGATGGCCAAGGCAAAGGCTTCAAGCACCTGCGGGTTCGTTGCGGTGTTGCGCGCACTTGCCAGATCGCTCGGTGCGGCGCCAGCCAAGCCCTTGTTCAGATGCAGCGCCACGTCCCAATCGCGCTTGCATTCATAGAGCGCATCCACCAAGCTGGCCTGCTGATCAGCCTGCAACAGCGACTGCGGCAACCAGGCCGATTGATAGCCGTGGATGAACCAGCCCACCTGCCCCAGGTCACCGCCCCAGGCCGCATGATGCGCAGGCGCGCCGGGCCGCTCGTCGGACACCATCACGCCGGGCGGCGCGTACTTGCGCATGAACTCGACATCCCAGAAATGCCGGGCCGGCAAGGCCAGCGCCTGGATCGGCTTGAGCATCTTGTACTCATCCTCGTGAGACTTGACCCACTCGATGAACGGCGCCCATACGGTTTCCGCCTCTTCCTTGCTGAGGCCTTGAAACACCAGCGAGAGCCCAAGCTGCTTCTCGCCCTCGAACTTGATCTGCTCGCCCCAATGCGGATTGAACAGCGCACTCGCGTAGAAGCTGACGATCTTGGCGATCAGGGCGCGGTAGCCCTCATCGGTTCTGGCCTGAATCGAACCGAACACCGCGCCGAAGGTTTGAGGCAGTTCGCGCGTGCGCAGCGTCAGCCGCGTGACCACGCCGAAGCTGCCGCCTCCGCCGCCTTTCAAGGCCCAGAACAACTCGGGATGCTGATGCGCGTTGACCACCCGCAGTTGACCATCGGCCGTGACCAGCTCGGCTTCAAGCAAGCCCGCAGCCGCCGTGCCATAAGCCTTGCTGAAGCTGCCAAAGCCGCCGCTCTGCACCAGGCCGGCGACGCCGACCGTGTTGCAACCACCGCCTTGGACATAACGCCCAGCTCGCGTGGTGACCGCGTCGTATGCGTCGGCCCACATCGCACCGGCCTGCACGCTGACGGCGGGTTGAGCCGGCTCGGTACTGCCTTGCGCGACGAAAGCCTCGTGAACCACGACCGCGTTCAGATGCCGCGTCCAGATCAGCAGCGAGTCCGGCGCATCCGAAGTGCCCAGATAGCTGTGCCCGCCGCCCTTGACCACCACACGCAGCCGATGCTCGCGCGCGAAATTGACGGCAGCCACCACATCGGCCGCCGATTCCGCCGCCACTGCATAGGCGCTCGGCTGCGAGGACCAGGCATCGAGCCAGCCACTGGTCTGCGTCAGTGCCGGGTCGTCGCCCACGTAGAAAGGGTTGCGCATCTTGCGCCGAAGTTCTGCGCACGCATCGCCACTGGCGCAGGCCAGCGCGGAACTCAACTTGATCAGCCGCGCGCCCAGCGTCTCGCCGAGCTTGCGCCATTGCGCCTCGCTGGGCCACGCGGCGTCGCCGGGCCGCACGCGCTTGAAGGGCTCTGCCGCCGCCAGCGAGGGGAGCGACCAGGGCGCGATGCACGCGGCCTGGGCCAAGGTTTGCAGCACAACGCGTCGCTTCATCTCAGTTGTCCATAGCACTGCGCGCCACCCGCATCGCATGAAACGAATACGGAGTTTCCGGAACGCAGAGAGCGCAAAGAGACGCAGAGTACGCGGAGAAGTTGCAGCTCAACACTCTGCGATCTCTGCGCTCGCTCTGCGTCCTCTGCGTTCCGGAAACCGATTGACGTTAGTTTCATCTCAGGGCCCTCTTGATTGACGCAACGCAGGATAACTGAGTGTTTCAGCGCAAAGCCAGGCTCGCTCCCTTCCAGCCCGGATCGGCCCAGCGCTGGAACACACCGAGCTGCGTCGGGTCAGGCGCCATGTGCTGCACCGCCAGCGTGTCCAGCGCCAGCTGAGAGAAGCGGCGGCTCATGTAGCGGCCTTCGGCGCGCGACTCGGAGACCACCAGCAGCTGCTTGCCGCCGGGCACCCAGCCCGCAAACTCGGCATAGCCCAGGCCTGGCGCGGCAGCGGCCGGTGGCAGCACCTGCAAGTCCCACCCCGCCTTCGACGCGCGCAGCACCCACAGCTCGCGCCAGCCATCGAGAGGCTGCACGGCCACGGCGATCGCATTGCCTTCGCGGTTCATGCTCGCGGAGGCCAGCGCGATGGCGCCGAAGCTGCAGCGCCTGAACAACTCCTTCTTGGTGTCGGCCAGCACCAGGCAGTGTTCGCCAGCCGTCGCACCGTCGTTCGAGGTCATGCGCAGATAGCCCTGCGCAAAGCTGCGCTCGGCCGGCTGCGCCTGGGCCAACCAGCGCATCGCATTGACGCGCATGGCGGCGTCGTTGTAGTCGGGCATGTCGTCTTCGGCCAGCTCGACGGGCTCGACCTGCGCAAAATCGGCCAGCGCGGTTTGAGCGAGCGCCGCATCGCGATGCTCGAAGGCGCGGGTGGCCGCGATGCCGGCGCGGCGCAGCAGCAGGCGGTTCTTCTCCAGCGTGGAGAGTCCTTCAAGCGGCGCGTGGCTCAACACCTCGGCGCGCCAGTCGTCATTGGCCTTCGCTTGCGTTGGGGTCAGCGTGGTCGGGCGGCACTCGGCGCGTGTCAGCGCCAGCGCGGCGCGGGCCTTCGCACCGGCGGTGGCCGGCAGGCTCAGGACACGGCGGAAAGCGTCGCCGTCGTAGCAGACGCGCACATTGCCGTCGGCCTGCTCGAAATTGTCGAAGCGCAGGCCATAGCGCGAAGCCACGTCGAGCAGACTGCTGCGCCGAGTGGTGCCGTTAGCCGCGATGCGCGCGCCGAGCTGGCCCAGGTCGTCGAGCACCTCGGCACCGGTCGCGCTGGCCAGTTCGGCCGGCGTGGCGGCCTGGACGTAGGCAGCGGCCAACGCCACGCCCAGGCCTTCGTTGCCCTCCTGCGGCATCGTCAGGCGCAGTTGCGCCAGCAGCGTCGGCGCATCGCTGGCAAGCACCATCGCCTGCGACTTGCGCACGAAGCCGCCGCGCTCGCGCCGGTAGTCCCAGACCTGCCAGTAATCGAGCCGCTCGGCGCGGATCTCCAGCGCCTCGCCGCGCGCCAGCTGGGCCTGCTGCGGGCTGGAGTCGCGCGCCGCAGCCCGCAGCATCGCGCCGTCCTGCACCACCAGGGCCGTCTGTGCGGCGAAGGTCTGCACGGCGGCGCTCACCAGCGCCACGCCCACCACAAGTGGATAAATCTTGCTCATGATTTACTCCTGCGCCTGGGTTTGAGCTGCGGCCTGCCGCAGGCCCACATTGCCCACCAGGCCCGAGCCGATGAAGCCGCCGCTGACCGAGGGCGGCGCGATGATCACCTGGATCTTGTCCGAGAGCTTGTCGGCCAGCGCCTTCTGCACCAGCAGCGGATGCATCGTCAGCAGCGCGCCTTCGTCGGCCATGCGCTTGGCGTCGACCTTGCCGATCTCGGCAATGCGATACGCCTCGGCATCAGCAAGCTTGTCGCGCGCCTTGGCCTCGGCTTCGGCCTCGATCTGCCGGGCCGTCGCGTTGCCCTCCGCGAGCTTGATGCGCTGGGCGTTCGCGGCCTCGGCTTCGAGCTTGCGCTGTTCGATCTGCTTTTCCTTGAGCGGCAGTACATGCTTCATCGCTTCTTCCTGGGCGCGCGCGGCAATGATCTGCTCCTGTTCGCTGGCCTGGGCGGCGATCTCCCGTCGGGACTTGTCCGCTTGGGCTTCGAGTTCGGTCTGCTTGACCTGCTTGGCCTTGAGGTCGAGCGTGAACTGCATCTTCTCGGCTGCCAGGCCCTCGGCCAGCAGGCCGTCCATGCCGCGGCGGTAGTCGGGCGGCAGGTCCACATGGCCGATCTGCAGGCCGCGCAGCTCGATCCCTTGCGCCTTGAGCTTGTCGTGCAGGTTCCTGGCGATCGCCTGCTCGATCTCGCCGCGCTTGCTCGAGAAGATTTCGCGCACCGTGTGCTGCGACACGACCGGGTAGACGCTGGCCTGCAAGGCCGGGTTGATCAGGTCGCGCTCGATGTTCTCGGGCAGGCGCTCGGCCAGGCCGGGCAACTGGCTCGCATCCACGCGCCAGCCCACGGTCAGGTCCATGCCGAGTGAGAGACCTTCTAGCGACTGGAGCGCTCCGCCGCTGTCGGCGCGGGCCATCTCGATGGCGTGGAAGATCTGGTCGCGCAGCGGCAGGCTGCGCACCTCGAAGAGACCGGGGATGTCGAGGATGCGGCCTTCGTTGAAGCTGGTCGCGTGGCCGGTGAAGAGGTTGGTGCGCACCGCGACCTCGCCACGCGGCACGGTGTAGAACGGCGGGTGCTGGTAGAGGCCGTACACCGCCGCGCAGGCCAGGGCCACGGCGGCGAGCTTCGGCACGGTGCGGCCCAGCGCATAAGGGCTCGGCAGAGCGTCACGAAAGCGGCCTGGGAGGGATTTGATCGACTCGGGGATTTGCATGATGACCTCCGTGGTTTTGGGGTGATCGAATGATTCCTCCGCACCCCAGGAAGCCTCAATGCCGGCGCCGGGTGACATTGCTCCGTCGCGCGGAAGAAACCTTCCGCAGCGCCTGCCTCGCTCACTTCCATAATCCCCCCATGCCTCCTGTCACCCGCATCGCCCTGATCGAAGACGACCGCCCCACCAGTGACCAGCTCGCCGGCTGGATCCTGAGCGCCCGCCCCGAGCTGCAGATCGACCAATGGTTCGACCGCGACAGCGCCGAGGCCGCACTGGAACGTGAGCGTTATGACCTCGTGCTGCTCGACATCGAGCTCGGCCGCGAGCGCCATGCCGGCGTGGCACTGATCAACGCGATCAACAAGCGCCACCAGGGCACGCCCGTGCTGGTCGTCTCGGCCATGCCGGCCGCCATCTACCGCGGCATCATGAAGGCGCTCGACGCCTGGGACTATCTCCAGAAGACCACCTTCAGCGAGGCCGAGTTCATCGACACCTTTCTCGACATGCTGCGCGCCGCACGCGCTCGGCGCGGCGAAGCTGCCGCACCCGCACCGGCGCAGGAGCTGCTGCTCGATCCGCTGTGGCAACGCTCAGCCGTCTGGCGCGGCCAGCGCATCAACTTGCCACTGACCGCACAGCGCATCCTCGCCACGCTCTACCAGCGGCGCGGCGAGGTGGTCAGCTACGAAGAGTTCTTCGAGGTGGTCAAGAGCGGCCGCAGCCGCGACAACGTGCGCAAGCATGTGGCGACGATCCGCGAAGCCTTCCGCGATGCGGACCCGACCTTCGACGGCATCGAGAACGTGCCGATGCGCGGCTTCCGCTGGACCGCTGCATGAGTTTTTTCAAGGTCCCGGCGATGCCGCCGATGCCGCGCCTGGGCCTGGCCGCCTGGCGCAACCGCATCGTCTTCCACGGCGTGTTCCTGCTGCTTGCGCTGGCGACCGTCACGCTGGCCGTGACGCTCTTGCGCGAAGAGAAGGCGCGCTCCTATCAGCGCTATGCACAAAGCTTCGGCCGCTCGCTCGACACCGTGGCCGCGCGCCTGCGCCACCCGACCGGGCAGCTCGCTTTGCTCAACCCCGAAGCCGGCCAGGACGAACACGCCACGCCGCTCTTGCTGCCCTTCTCGGCGATTGATTTCGACGATCCGCAGAAGGCGCGCAGTGCGGTCGAGATGTCGGGGTGCGCGCTGCACTACGCCAATGGAGCGAGCCTTTGTCTGGCGGTCGGCAGCAACGCCTACGCGGGCGGCTTTGTCTACGCCGTGGGTTCGCTGGAGGCCAACGAGCTGGTAGCGCGCGAACGCGGCCAGCTCGACCTTTCCGGCGTGCACCGTGTCCGCGTGAAGCTCAGCTACCGAGGGCAGACCCAACAGTGGATAGCGCCGTTCGAGGCGATGGACAGCGGCGGCTGGGAACAGCGTGGCCGGCTCACCGGCTTTGCCAGCAGCAACGACGTGCTCGCGCAGCGCACGCGGCCTGAACGTGATTTCCGCGGCTGGATCTGGCGCGAAGGCCCTTGCCTGAAAGAGGCTGACGACTGCCCTCGCCTCACCATGTTCTCTTTGCGACTGCCGGTGGCGGCCCTGCAGGAAGCGCTGATGCTGAAGCACGAGCGCATGATCTGGCCGCCGCGCGATCTGGCGCGGATGGAACTGCGCATCGAACTGCTCGGGCCCGACGGCAAGGCGCTGTTCGACAGCGCGGCCGAGGCGCCGCAATCGCCGATCACCTTGCAGAGCTTGAGCAGTGAATTGCAGGCCGGCGAAGTGCTGACGATCGAACACGCGGGCAAGCTCGTGACCACCTTGCGCGGCCATGTCGAGCCTGACGATCTGCCCTCGCCCTGGCTGACACGCCTGATCCGCCATCTTCCGCTGAACGAGGCCGAACCGCAGCTCGTCGCGCATGACAGCGTCGGCACGCCGCTCGGCCGCTATGACCTGAACCTGAGCGGCGACGTCAAGAGCGTGGACCGCTTTCTCAGCGCCGGCGCGGCGCGTGTCTCGTGGTTGGTGGGCGGCATGCTGGGCGCGATCTTCCTGGCCTGGCTGGCGCTCACGACGGGGCTGATGCGCCGCATCGCGCGGCTGACCAAGCGCGCGGCAGCGGTGTCGTACAACATGCAGCCGGCGCGCATTGACGAACGCATCGGCGAGCTCGACGTGGCCGACCTGCGCGGCTCCGATGAAATCGGCATCCTCGCCGGCACGATCGCCGACCTGCTCGACCGCGCCAAGCTCGCCCTGCGCCGCGAGCAGTTGCGCGCCGAGCATGAGCGTGACATGTGGCATGCGGTCGGCCACGAAATCATGTCGCCGCTGCAATCGCTGCTGGCCCTGCATCCCGATGAAGAGCATACGAGCCGTCGCTATCTCTTGCGCATGCAGCAGGCGGTGCGCGTGCTCTACGGAACGGCCAGCCCGAGCGAGGCTTTGGCTTCGGCGCAGTTCGCCACCGAGAAGCTCGACCTCGCCGCCTTTGCCGCACAGCTCGCCGACAACGCCGCCTATGCCGGCATCGAAGGCGTCGTGCTAACGCCCTGGTCCGACGGTGAGCTGTGGGTCAACGCCGACGAATACTCGCTCGAAGACGTGGTCACGCATGTGCTCCGCAATGCGCAGCGCTACCGGCAGGCCGACACGCCGATCACGCTGAGTTTGCATGCCGATGCAGGCAACGCCGTGCTCTCGATCCACAACCGCGGCCCGAAGATCGCCGAGGATCAGCTGGAGAAGATCTTTGAATACGGCGTCAGCGACACGCCCGCCAGCAATGGCGAACGCCGCGGCCAGGGCCTGTTCGTGGCACGCAGCTATCTGGCGAAGATGGATGGCCGGATCGAGGCCGTCAATGCGCCTGATGGCGTGAGCTTCGTGATTTCTCTGCCGACGAATCCGGGTTGAGCGGACCTAGGCCGCCAGCTTCGAACTCACCAGGCGGTTCAAGCTCCCCCTGCTCGCTGGCCTGCAATGCAAGCTGCCGATGCTGCTCCGGCGGATTGCGCACACGGAACTCGGCGCACAGGCCCACATGTTCGCCATCTTCGGCGGACCAGGTGACGCGATAGGTGTAGTGGTCAGGCTTCATGGCTTGGGGCCTCCAGTTTCTCAATGGCAAGCAGCACTTGACGGACTGGGTAGCCCTTGGCTTTGCCGCCGTCGTTCTGAATGTTGACGCGCGGGTCAACAAGCCAAGGCACTTTGATGCCGCAAGCCCGGCAGATCAGAGCCCTCAGCTCCCGATAGGGCGGCCCCAGAGTCTATAGCCGTCTTCAGCGCTTCAATTCAGCGCTTCAACTTGGCGAAGGCCGCCGCCATTGCTCCGCCTGCCGGACCACCGCCATTCGGCGAATCGCTGCGACGCGACTGTTCATTCCGCCCAGCCGGCCTGAAGGCGTTGTCGGTCTTGGCCGCGCCGCGCTGCACTGGCGCATCGAGCTTCATCGTCAGCGAGATGCGCTTGCGAGGCAGGTCGACTTCGAGCACGCGGACCTTGACGATGTCGCCGGTCTTCACCACTTCACGCGCATCGTTGACGAACTTGTTGGCGAGCTGGCTCACGTGCACGAGGCCGTCCTGGTGCACGCCCAGGTCGACGAAGGCGCCGAACTGCGCGACGTTCGAGACCGTACCTTCGAGCACCATGCCCTCGACCAGGTCCTTGAGGTCTTCGACGCCGTCGTTGAAGCGCGCCACCTTGAAATCGGGACGCGGATCGCGGCCGGGTTTCTCCAGCTCGGTCAGGATGTCCTTGACCGTGATCGCGCCGAACTTCTCGTCGGCAAAGGCTTCGGGCTTGAGCGTGCGGATCACATCGCTCTTGCCCATCACCTCGCCCGCGGGGCGGCCGAGCTTGTCGAGCATGCGCTGAACCACAGGGTAAGTTTCCGGATGCACGCCGGTCACATCGAGCGGGTTCTCGCCATCACGGATGCGCAGGAAACCGGCGGCCTGCTCGAAGGTCTTGGGGCCGAGGCCGCTCACGTCGAGCAATTGCTTGCGCGACTTGAAAGCGCCGTTGGCATCACGCCAGCGCACGATGCTGGCGGCCACGGTGCCCGAGAGGCCCGAGACGCGCGCCAGCAGCGGGGCCGAAGCGGTGTTCAGGTCCACACCGACCGAATTCACGCAATCTTCCACCACGGTATCGAGCGTGTGCGCCATCGCCGATTGGTTCACATCGTGCTGATACTGGCCCACGCCGATGCTCTTCGGATCGATCTTCACGAGTTCGGCCAGCGGGTCTTGCAGACGGCGTGCGATCGACACGGCGCCGCGCAGAGTCACGTCGAGATCGGGCAGTTCCTTGGAAGCAAATTCAGAAGCCGAATAGATCGACGCACCCGCTTCGCTGACCACGACCTTGTCGATGTGAGTGTCGGGCGCCAGCTGCTGGATGCGCCTGATCAGGTCGGCCGCGAGCTTGTCGGTCTCGCGGCTGGCCGTGCCGTTGCCGATGGCGATCAGGTTCACGCCATGCGTGGCGCAGAGCTTGGCCAGCGTGTGCAGCGAGCCTTCCCAGTCTTTGCGCGGCTCATGCGGAAACACGGCGGCGGTATCGAGCACGCGGCCGGTATCGCTGACCACGGCCACCTTCACGCCGGTGCGGATGCCCGGGTCCAGGCCCATCACCACGCGCTTGCCGGCCGGCGCGGCCAGCAGCAGGTCGCGCAGGTTCTCGGCAAACACCTTGATCGCGACCTTCTCGGCGTCTTCACGCAGGCGCGAGAACAGATCGCGCTCCAGGCTCATGCTGAGCTTGACCTTCCAGGTCCAGGCCACGGTCTTGCGGATCAATTCATCTGAAGCGCGCTTGGCGTGGCTCCAGCCCAGATGCTGCGCGATGCGGCCTTCGGCCAGGCCGGGCTTGCCGGCTTGCAACTCTTCATCGAGCGTGAGCTTGGCGTCGAGGATCTCGAGCGTGCGGCCGCGGTACACGGCCAGCGCGCGGTGCGAGGGCACGGTCTTGATGCTCTCTGCGTAATCGAAGTAATCGCGGAACTTGGCGACCTCGGGATCGGTCTCATTCTTGCCGGCCATCAGCGTGGACTTGAACAGGCCTTCGGCCCACAGCCAGTCGCGCAGCTTGCCGATGAGCAAGGCGTCTTCGGCCCAGCGCTCGGAGAGCAGATCGCGAACGCCGTCGAGCACGGCGAAGGCGTCGGCGAAACCGCCCTCGGCGTTGATGAAGGCGGCGGCTTCATTCGCCGGATCCAGGGAAGGATCGGCAAACAGCTTGTCGGCCAGCGGCTCCAGGCCCGCCTCGCGGGCGATCATGCCCTTGGTGCGGCGCTTCTGCTTGTACGGCAGGTAGAGGTCTTCGAGCTCCTGCTTGGTCGGCGCGGCTTCGATCAAGGCGCGCAGCTGAGGCGTCAGCTTGCCCTGCTCGTCGATGCTCTTGAGCACGGCCGCGCGGCGGTCTTCCAGTTCACGCAGATACGCCAGGCGGGTTTCGAGTTCCCGCAGCTGCGTGTCGTCGAGGCCCTCGGTGGCCTCCTTGCGGTAGCGGGCGATGAAGGGCACGGTGGCGCCGCCATCAAGCAGTTCAACGGCAGCGTTGACTTGGGCCGGCCGGACTTTCAGTTCGGCGGCGATTTGCAGCAGGATCTTGTCCAAAACTTCTGAGGCACAAATGGAAAGTCGGTCAGTTTGCCATAGCGCAGACGCCGGCCGTGAGCCAGATCACGAAACGCCCTCCCGGCCCCCTGGCCGCTGGATGCCGAGCTCCGGCCGTATCCCTACATTGAACCCATCCGTTTTTCATCACACCAAGGAAGTACCTCATGAAGATTCGCCAGCTCAGCCGCACCGCGGCCCTCGCTCTCGGTGTCTTCGGCGCATTCGGCGCTCAGGCCCAGACCAATCTGCTGTCCGACGGCGATTTCGAGAGCTTCACCGCCAACGTGGGTTCGGCTTCGTTCACCACGATCAACGCGGGCTCTCAGATCGGCGCCTGGTCCGTGACGGGAGCCTCGGTCGATCTGGTCCGCAATGCCTACGGCTCCATCAACGACATCAGCGTCGATCTGGCCGGTACGCCGGGCCCCGGCTACATCTCGCAAACCTTCTCAGCGGTTGCCGGCACCACCTACACGCTGAGCTGGGACCAATTCCGGAATGGCTCCGGTGCCACGGCCGACATGGTGGTTTCATTGGGCGGCAGCGATACGAACTTCAGCGCGGTGTCGACGGTCACACACGGATCCCTGAGCTGGACCGCCGCTGCTGACAGCATCCAGAGCGTCAAGTTCGGCACGGCCACCAACTCGGTCGCGGGCCCGACACTGGACAACGTCACGTTGACCGCCGCCGTGCCTGAGCCCGCCACCGGCGCGCTGCTGCTGGCCGGCATCGCCTGCATCGGCTGGGTTGCCCGTCGCCGCAGCTGAAGCAAGAGGCAACTCAAAGCAAAAGGGCCGCAGATCGCGGCCCTTTTCTCATTGGCTGACAGCTGAATTCAGCCGACAAGCCGCGACTCACATCTTCATCGACACTTCCAGCGCCATCGAACGCGGCGCCGTGATGTTGGCGGTACGCGAGCCCACGGCCGAGCCGGTCGAGCTGACATAGCCCACATACTGCTTGTCGGTCAGGTTCTGAATCACGCCGGCCACGCCCCACTTGCCGTTGGGTGCGTCCCAAGCCAGCCGCAGGTCGAAGCGGTTGGTGGCGTCGCCCACGCTGAAGGTCGGCAACTGGCCGCATTCGTACTTGGCGATGCTTTCAGAGTTGCAGCGCGCCGCACCCGAGTAGGCCCAGTTCAGCGAGCCGCTGGCCTCGCCGCCGAACAGCGCGTAGCGGGCGTTCAGACCCAAGGTTGCGGTCACGCGCGGCGTGCCCACGGCCTGACCAGCCATGTTGATCGTGGTGGTCGAATTGGGCGAGAAGGCGTAGCGCTTGTAGGTCTGGTTGATCAGCTCCGTGGCTGCGTTCAGGCGCCAGTGGGAGTCCATCTGCCAGTAGCCTTCCAGGTCGGCGCCGGTGGCCTTCTGGTCGGACACCTGCACGATGTAGGTCAGCACACCATTGGAGCCCGTGGTCGTGCCGATCGACTGCAGGTTGTTGAAGTCGTAATGGAAGACCGAGGCCGTGTAGAACACGCCCGCGCTCTTGACGCCGCCCTTGATGCCGGCCTCGTAGTTCGTGATCGTCTCGGGGCTGAAGGTGCTGACGCCTTCCTTGTAGATCGCGTTGAAGCCGCCGGCCTGGTAGCCGCGCGTGACCGAGGCGAACACCATCGTTTCCTTGTCAAAGTGATGGTCGATCACCAGACGCGGGCTCGTGTTGTTCCAGGAGGCGCTGTTGCCCAGCACGGTGTTGGTGGCCTGCGGGCTGTTGAAGTTGATGTTGGTGTTCATCACGCCATACAGCGCATCACCCAGATTGGGCGTGCCCACGGCTTGCGTGAGGAAGCCGCGCAACTGGGCGGCGGTCATGCCGAACTGCGGTGCGAGGGCATCCTGCGCGCCGTTGACGCCGTCAAAGAAGCCGCCCGTGCCGGGAGCGCCGAGCGCGGTCAGCTGGGCATCCAGCGCCGGTGCCGTGCGCGTCGGGTTGTGCCAGGTGAAGCTCTTGGAGTCGTGCGTGAAACGGATACCACCGGTGACGTTGGTGTTCTGGGTCAGCTTCCAGATCACGTCGCCGTACACGGCCGCGGCCTTGTACTTGCCGGTGTTGTACATCGACTCGGTCCAGTCGTCGGTCAGCACATTCACGTTCGGGATGTGGAAGACCGCCTGGGCCAGCAGGTTGGTGATCGAGAACGGCGTCAGCAGGCCGCCGCTGGCGTTGCCCAGCACGCGGTCAATGGTGGCGGTGTTGGAGTACAGCGCCGTCTGCTGCGCGGCGTCCTCGTAGTAGGCGCTGGCGCCGGCCACCCAGTCGATCTTGTCATTGCTGCCGTTGAGCTTGAGCTCCTGCTGCCAGCTGCGGCTCTTCTCGAAATTGCCGGTCGCGAGCGAAGCGGCATAGACGCCGTTGCCGTCGTTGTCCTGCACGTTCTGAGCGTTGAAGTGACGGAAGGCGGTGGTGCTGGTCAGTTGGGCAAAGTCGAGGTCGTGCGTGAGGCGCAGCGTCACGCCGTCGAGCTTGCGGGACTCGAGCTGGTGGGCGTAGTTGTTGTCGAGCGTGCTGGTCAGCGGGTTCTGCCAGGTGGTCGGGTCTTCAGGGAAGGGGTTGTTCTGCAGCTTGCTGTCGGTGGGCAGGGCCATGAACGAGCGCGGCTTCTGGGCCAGTTGCTCATGCTCCCAGGTCAGCAGCGCGGTCGTGGTATCGCCGGTCCACTTGACGGCCAGGCGCGTGCCCCAGCCGTTGTCACCGCCGTATTTGCTGCCGTCGGCTTCGTTGGTCTGCCAGCCGTCCTTGTGCTCGCGCACGCCGCTGAAGCGGATCGAGGTGCTGTCGTTGAGCGGCTGGTTGATCAGCACTTCGCCGTGGTACTGGCCCTGGTTGCCCAGACGCGCCATCGCGCTGACTTCCTTCTGGCCCGAGGGTTCGTTGGTGATGATCGAGATCGCGCCGGCTGCGGCATTGCGGCCGAACAGCGTGCCCTGCGGGCCCTTGAGCAGCTCGATACGCTTGATGTCGTTGAAGTTCAGCAGCGCGCCGCCGGTCTTGCCCGAGTAGACGCCGTTCAGGTAGATGCCCACCGGTGCATCGGTGCCGATGCCGAAGTCGCCGCTGCCCAGGCCGCGGATCGTGAACTGCGGCTGCGTGGCTTGTGTGCCGTCGACCGTCAGGCCGGGCATCAGGCCATCAAGCCCGGAGATGTTGACCGCACCCACCGCCTTGATCGTGTCGGCGCCCGCCACGCTCATCGTGATCGGCACTTCCTGCAGTTGCTGCACGCGGCTCTGGCCGGTGACCTGCACCACGCCGAGGTTCTGGATCTCGCTGTCCTGGGCCATGGCCGAGAAGGAAGCGCAGGCACCGCAGGCAGTAAAGGCGGCCAGTGCGAGGACGGTATGACGCTTGAAATGATGGTTATTCTTCATATCGGTTTCCTTTGTGGAAGCTTGTCTCTCTCTGCTCGTTATTGTGGTTGTGCCTGCTGGCATCCGCCCGTCATGGAAGACACCCACTGACGTATCAAAGCCACACCTTCAGCGTGCGAGGTGTTGCGGCCCAGTTCGGGCATCATTTCGCCGCCTTCGGTCGAGGCCAGGCGGTACAGCATGATCGAAGCGTCGGGGCTGCCGGGCACGATGTCGAAGGTGCGATTGCCCGTGCCCTTGCCGGCTGCG
The DNA here is from genome assembly GCA_036500605.1 of Burkholderiaceae bacterium. Lineage (GTDB taxonomy): Bacteria > Pseudomonadota > Gammaproteobacteria > Burkholderiales > Burkholderiaceae_C > JAFALK01. The sequence goes on along the minus strand of DASYBU010000004.1, from coordinate 105,478 downwards.
ACGGGCGGCTTGCACAGACCCAGGTGCAGATCAGCCGCGAGGAAGGGCTGCAGATTGAGCGCCGTCGTGCTGGCCACGCCTTGCGGGTTGTGGCAGTGCGAGCAGTTGATATCGAGGTACGCGCGGGCACGGCGGTCGATCGGGGCCTTCTCGTCATGCCAGTCGGCATTGCGCGGCAGAGCGGCCAGTTCGGCCGGCGTGACACCCGGCACGCCCGTCAGATAGCCGACGCGAACGAGGCGCGCCAACTGGTTCTCACCAAACAAGTCGCGATTCAAGTGGCGCGTCTTCGGGCCGATCGGCTGGATCGCCTTGCTCTTGTTGTAGTCCGCCATGTGGCAGCTCGCGCACTGGTTCTCGTTCGGCACGACGTAGGTGAAATGCTCGCCCTGCCGATCGAGCTGCGCCTGGTCGCCGGTGCGTGCCAGCGTGGCCTCGGTCTGTTCGGCGTTCCACACATAGGGCATCGCCACCCAGCCGTCGGCGCGGCGCACCAGCAGGCGGGTTTCGATCAGGCGGTTCTTGCTCAGGTCGAGCTTGCCCTGGACCAGCTCGGCACCGGTGTCGGAGATCGACTTGACGAGCGTCGCGCCCTCACCCTTCGGGTAGTAGAAGGTCTTGCTGATCACCGTGCCGACCGGGAAGTCGAACACGCCGTCCTGCGAATAGGCGGCCGGCTTGCCCGCCGGCATCCAGACCGTGCGCAGCTTGTGCGCGTAATCGCTGAACAGCGGCGAGTTGAGCTCGTAGGGCTCGACGCCCTTGTTCAGCTCCAGCTGCTTGCCATCGGCGCGCAGCAGGTGCCACTCGCTCAACTTCGCGGGCTTGCCTTCGGCCTTGAAGCTCACCGGCTCCATCGGACCCTGGCAAGCCGCCAGGAACATCGAAGAACAGACGAGCGCGACCCACGCGCTGCGCCTCACAACAGACTTCAACAACATGGCAGGGCTCTCAGGCAGCGCTTTTCAGCTCGACGGCCGGCAGGCGCGGCAGATCGCAGTCGTAGGTCGTCGTGTCGACCTTGGGGTTCTTGTACTTGTTCGGGCCGTCGGCGTTGAGCACTTCAGACTTGCCGCCGTTCTTCACGCAGATGCGGTCCTCCGGGCCCTTGGCTTTCGGGTCGGTATAGCCGTCGAACATCACATCGGGGAAATGGCCGTTGATGCCGAACATCACCGTCTTGAGCGTCTTCAGGTCGAGGCCGTCGGGCGAATCGCCGCCGCCGCTGAAACGGTTGTCCTTGACCAGGATGGCTTTCGGATACGGGTCGTAGTTCGCTTCCACGCCCTTGGTCGTCGCATAGCCGGTCGAGTAGTAGCTCGACACGATCACGTTGGCAGTCTGGTTGTCCTGGATGTCGTTGTCGAAGATCTCGACCTTCGAGTTCGAGTTGATCACCATGCCCGAGCCGGCCGGCACGCTGGCCACGGCCGTGCCCTTGGCACCGAAGTTGGCGAGGTTGTTCTTGATCGACTTGTTCTTGTAGACGCGCGTGCCCCAGCCCGGCTGAGACAGGTTGGGCATGTTGAAGACGAGGATGCCGCCGGTGTTGCCGGTGGCCAGGTTCTCGTAGACGTCGGCCTGCGTGGTGTTCTCGATCTCGATGCCGGCCACGTTCTGTTCGGCGCGGCAGCGGCGCACGACGACGTTGTGCGACTGGCCCACGTAGATGCCGGCGTCCGAAGCGCCGAAGGACTGCGAGTCCTCGATCAGCACGTTGCGGGTCTTGACCGGGTAGATGCCGTAGGCGCCGTTGCTGGTCTTCGGGCCGTCGGTCCAGCGCACGCGCACGCCGCGCACGATGATGTTTTCGCCGTCATTGATCTTGAGCGCGTCGCCCTTGGTGTCTTCCAGCGTCACGCCTTCGATGGTGAAGTTGCTGCCGTAGACGATCAGGCCCTCGGGGCCCGCCACCTGCCCCTTGAAGGAGACGATGGTCTTGTCCATGCCGGCGCCCTTGATGGTCACGCCGTCACCGCGCAGCGAAAGGCCGCGGTCGAAGTGGAAGTTGCCGGCCGGCAGTTCGACCACGGTGCCGGGCTTGGCGTCGAGCAGTTGCTCCTGCACCTTCTTCTGCAGATCGACATCGATCGGGCGATCGCCGGCGCTCGCGGTTGCGGTGCTCGCGACGGTGTCAGTCTTGCTGCAAGCCGACAGGCCCGTAAGGGCGGTCAGGGCGGTCAAGGCGGCCAGGGCGATCACGGCGCGCGCGCCAGTTGCCAGCAGCGTGGGGCGGAAGGTGTGTTGTTTTGTCATGGGCCAAGGCTCCGATTTGTCTCCGAGTATCGGAAATGTAATCAAAGCTACTGACTTGACCCACCGGGGTTTGCCCGCCCGTTATGCTGTCAGCAACCAATCCCTGGCACCGAATCCACAGGCACGCCCGCTCGCCATGCTGGCCGTCAGCAGGTAGCCGCCGGTGGGTGCTTCCCAGTCGAGCATCTCGCCGGCACAGAACACGCCTGGCAAAGCCGTGAGCATCAGTTGTGGGTTCAGCGCCTCAAAACGCACGCCGCCGGCCGTGCTGATCGCCTCGGCCACCGGCCGCGGGCGCACCAGCGTGAGCGGCAAGGCCTTCAGGCTGCGGGCCAGCACGGCAGTGTCCTGGTATTCGTCCTTGGAGAGGATCTCGTGCAGCAGGCCCGCCTTCAGGCCCTCGATGTGCAGACGTGACTTCAGGTGCGTGGACATCGAACGCGAGCCGCGCCCGCGCCTCACCTCGGCCGTCACGAACTCGGCCGCGCGGTCGGGCAGCAGGTCGAGCTCGATGCGGCACTCGCCCTTGCGCGCAATCTCTTCGCGGATCAGATGCGAGGCCGCATAGACCAGCGAGCCTTCGATGCCCGTCGCCGTGATCACGAACTCGCCCTTGCGGGAGAAAGCGTCGCCGACCTTCAGCGCCACCGGCTTGACCGGCAGGCCCGCGAAGCGCTCGGCAAAGTGCGGCGTCCAGCCGGCCACGTCAAAGCCGCAGTTGGCGGCCTGCAAAGGCGCCAGCTCGACACCCTTCGCACCCAGACGCTCGACCCAGGCGCCATCAGAACCCAGATGCGGCCACGAAGCGCCTCCCAATGCGAGCACGGTCGCGTTGGCTGTGCGTGTGAACTCGCCGTCAGGCCCCTGGAAGCGCAAGGCGCCCGCCTCGTTCCAGCCCAGCCAGCGCGTGCGCATGTGAAAGCGCACGCCCGATTCGCGCAGGCGATGCAGCCAGGCCCGCAGCAGCGGCGCGGCTTTCAGATCCTTGGGAAACACACGGCCCGAAGTGCCGACAAAGGTTTCGATGCCGAGGCCTGCAGCCCAATCGCGCAAGCCTGGACCGTCCAGCTGACGCAGCAAGGGTTCGATCTGCGGCGCCCGCGCACCGAAGCGCGACAGGAAGGGCGCGGCGTCTTCGGAGTGCGTCAGGTTGAGCCCGCCCTTGCCGGCCAGCAGGAACTTGCGGCCGACCGAAGGCATGGTGTCGTAGAGATCGACCTGCACGCCCGCCTGCGCCAGCACCTCGGCGGCCATCAGCCCGGCCGGGCCGCCGCCCACAATGACGACCGACGGTTTAACTGCTGAAGACATGCGGGATCCCGGTGAGAAAGAGCCGCAATTATCGTCACCTCGGTTATCTATAGCGCGTAACACCCAGAGCCGATGAAACGAACACAGAGTTTCCGGAACGCAGAGGACGCAAAGGGACGCAGAGTCCGCAGAGAAGTGGGGGCTCCAGGCTTTGCGATCTCTGCGCTTTCTCTGCGCCCTCTGCGCCCTCTGCGTTCCGGATGTTGTGTTTCACTTCAGCAGCCAGCGCTTGAGCACCGCCAGCAATTCAGGCGGCCGGAACGGCTTGGTGACGTAATCGTTCATCCCAGCTGACAGCGCACGCCGGCGATCTTCGGGTTGAGCGTCGGCCGAGAAGGCGATGATGGGCAGTTCCGCATGACGCGCGTCGGCACGGATCGCCTGCGTGGCCTCGATGCCGTTCATCTCGGGCATCTGCATGTCCATCAGCACGATCTCGAAGCGGCGCTGGTTCAGCATTTGCAAAGCGGCCTGGCCGCCTTCCGCCACCGTGACCTCCATGCCGGCCACGCGCGTGAGGAAGACGCTCACGACGATGCGGTTGAGCTCGTCATCGTCGACCACCAGCACGGTTCTGCCGCGCAGATCACCCGCGTTGTCGAAGGGTGGCGTCTCGGGAACCGCGGCCTCGTTGAAGGGTCGCGGCTGCTGTGCGCCCAGGCGCAAGATCACGTTGAAGAAGAACTCGCTGCCGATGCCGGGCCGCGAGTTCACATCGATCCCGCCGCCCATCAGCGTCACGAGCTGATGGCAGATCGCCAGGCCCAGGCCCGTGCCGCCAAAGCGCCCGGCAATCGAGGCATCGGCCTGGTTGAAAGGCTGGAACAGGCGGCGCCGCTGTGCGGGCGTGATGCCGATGCCGGTGTCGCGCACCGAGAAGCGCAGGTGATAACGCCCAGGCTCGGCGGGCCGCCCGTGCACGCTGAGCAGCACCTCGCCCATCTCGGTGAACTTGACCGCGTTGTTGCACAGATTGAGCAGCACCTGGCTCAGCCGATGCTCGTCGCCGATCAGCTTGTCCGGCACGCTCTCGGGCGGCTGCACGCGCAGCGAGAGCCCCTTCTGTTGAGCCCGCACGCCGACGACGCTCAAGACCTTGTCCAGCAAGGCGGCAAGGCTGAACTCGATGTTGCTCAGCTCAAGGGCTCCGGCCTCGATCTTGGAGAAGTCGAGCACATCATTGACCAGCGCCAGCAGCACCTCGGAGGCCTGGTGCGTGCGGCCCAGATAGCCGCGCTGCTCGGAGTTCAGCTGCGTGCGCAGCGCCAGGTCCGTAAGGCCCGAGATCGCGTTGATCGGCGTGCGAATCTCGTGGCTGATGTGCGAGAGAAAGTCGCTCTTGGCGCGCGCCGACTTGCCGAGCTGTTCGATCACCAGCGTGAGGTCGGCGGTGCGCGCGGCCACCATCTCCTCGAGCTCGGCCTGGCGGCGGTTCAGCTCGACCTTTTCGGTCTTGAACTGCGTGATGTCGCGGCACACGCCGGTCAGCCGCCACGGGCTGGAAAGATCATGGCGCTCACCCGACACCTGGCCGAGCAGCCGCAGCTCGCGCATCTGGCCATCGGCGGCGCGCAGCCGCGGCTCGATATCAAAGGCCGCAGCGCCGTAGCGACACTGGTTGAGCGCGACATCGAGTTGCAGATGCCCCTGCTCGAAGTTCGCGTCCTGCCACGGCGTGGCGCCGGCCGGTGCGCCGGGGCCCACCAGATCGAGCAAGCGGCAGGTGGCTTCATCACGGAAGCTCGTGCCTTCGCGCAGGTCGATCTGCCAGACACCGATATTGGCGGCGCGCGTGGCGAGCTCGAGCCGCTCGGTGCGTTCCGCGAGCTCGCTGAACACATGGTTGAAGGTGCCGGAAACCTCGTTGAACTCTTGCACCGCACTGCGCGGCAAGGGCGGCGCGCGGCCGCGGCGGCTCAGGTCGGCGCCGGCCGCCGCAATGCGGCGCAATGGCACGGAGACAAACATCGTCAACAGCAGCACAAAGCACAGCACCGCCACGGCCTCCAGCGTCTGTGCGGCAATGAAGGCGCGGCTGCCCGAGGTGGTGGTGTGCGCGATCTCGGTGACGACAACCACCGTCAGCCGATCGGCGCTGTCTCCCGAGGCGGCGCGCTGGTAGGGCGCGGCCGTCGCGGTCCAGTCTGACATGTACACGAGCAGCTGGGTGTGGGTCAGCTGGAAATCAAAGTCGCGTGGCTGCGTGAGCGGTGCGCCGCGCAGCCGTGAACGCACCGCATCGAGCACCTCGTCGTCGGCACCGGCGGAATCGGCCAGCAGCGTGCCGCCGGCATCGAAGATGTAGGCGCGGGTCAACAGATCTTCGGGCAGCGTCGGCAGCAGGTGGTTCCAGACCCGTCGCATGGCGTTTTCGGGCGCGCCGGCGGTGGCCCGGTCGAGGCCGCGCATGACTTCGTCCACGACCCTGATGCGCACGTTTTGCGAACGTTCCCGGACCTCGTCCGCCCGCGTGTGCTGGATCCCGATGGAAATGAGGCAGGCCAGCAGCAGAAACAGCAGGATCATGGCCACGCCCGAAGCCTTGCGCAGGCTCACGCTGCGGCGCCAGCCGGTGCCTTGTCCTGGGCCTGAGCCGGTTGACGGCTGCATCTTCCGCTCCACCTCGCCCCAACGCAGACCGCTGAACACGGCCATCACCGCGCTGAGAACCGCCAGCGCCAACGGCGCCAGCACCAGCACCGCCAGATGAACCAGCCAGGTGACAGGCAGCAGGTGCCGGTAGGCCAGCTCAGAGCTCATCAGCGGCGCGAGAAAGCGCGACCAGATCGGTGGCTCCAGCGCCATGAAGATCAGCACGAAAGCAGCGTAGCGCAGCCAGGTGCGGCGCCGTCGGAAATCCGGCCAACGGCCCATCAGCAGGGGCGCCAGCCACATATAGGCCGGCAGGAGCAGGTAGCCCGGCAGCCAGGCCAGGATCAGACTCAAAGGCCGTCCCGTGATCAGGTCGCCCAGCAGGAAGCCGACCGGCATGGCCAGCAAGGCCGGGTAGCCGAAGACCAGCAGCGTCACCAGGCCCACGGCCAGCTTGAGGACTTCGAACAGCTGGTTGCTCGGTTCGCCCACCAGGTAGGGCCAGGCATAACCGAGCAAGGCCACGGAGGCCGCGGCAATGCCCGCGTCGACGAGATCCTGCCCGTCCCAGTGCCGCATCAGGCGCGGCAGATCCCAGTGCGGCGTGGGCTTGAGCGTCAGGCCGCCAAAGGCCAGCGGCACGAGCAGCCCGCCGAGCCAGAACCCGACATCACCCCACGCGACGAGCCAGGGCAAGGACAGGTGTCGCGCCCATGCGGTGATGAGTTCCAGCGAGAAATCCAAAACTTGCGACTCCGTGAAACGCGCCGAGCTGATCCGGCTGGCAGCGGCAGTTCAATACGCGACCGAGAGCTCCACGCCCCAGGTCCGCGGGTCTTCATAGGTCCCGAGGGCCGTCTTGTTGCCCAGCGTGAAGACATAGCTGAGCGGGCGACTGTTGTTGAAGTTGCGCACCCAGAAGGCGAGCTTTGCGGAGCTCGCATCACCCAAGGGCAGATTGGCCATCGAGAAGCGCGCATTCAGCGTGGCATGGGCCTTCAGCGTGAGCTGCCGGTCCAGCGCCCAGTCGGCCGTTTCGAGATGGATGCAGCCCAGTTGCGGATCGCGCGTCGAGCCGATCGGGCATTCGAGCCGGTAGGCGGCATCGCGCCAGTTCGCGCCGACGCGCAGGCTCGGCAGCACGCCGCCGGGCCATCGGCTGAACTGATACTCGCCGTCCAGATGCAAGGTCTGGCGGGGTTGGAAGGAGCGCACGCCGTTCTGATTGCGGTTGCGCATCAGGCCGTAGGCCGCATGCAGGCGCAGCTCCCGCGCAGGCTGCCAGGTGCTTTCAAGCTCCAGCCCGCTGGCGTTGTTCGAGCCGGCATTGAGCAGCGTGTAGCCGCCGGCCTGGAGGTCGAAGATCTGCATCTGCGCATGTGTCCGCTTCTGCTCGAACAGCGCTGCGTTGATGCGCAAGGCGCCGAACTCGCTCTTGAGGCCGAGCTCGACGGTGCGCAGCTCCTCGGGCATGAAGGGCACGCCCAGCAGCACGCCGCCCGAGACGTAGCCGGTGGCCAGCCTGACGTAGGCGTTCATGCCCGGCTTCAGCGTATGGCCGATCGAGGCGTCGTGATCGAGCTTGCCGCCGCGATACCGTGAAGTCAGACCGCGGTACTTGAGATCGAGAGAACCCGGGCTCGATCCCGCGCGATCGAGGATCTCCTCGCGCCGGTCACGGGTCTCGCGCAGGCCCGCGTTGAAGGTCCAATCGCCCAAGGCATAGCGGCCGTGCACATAGGCCGCGCTCGATTCGTTCCGGGCGTGTGTCTGCTGTCCGAGCCGATAGTCCTGATCGTCGACCGGCGAAACCGCAGCGAAGGTGGCGTTGCCGAGGCTCGCACTCATGACCGGGCTGTCGAAGTCCACCGACTCCTCGAAATGAAACAGGCCGGCGATCCAGTTGAAGGCCCCTGCCTGCCCGATCCATTGCAACTCCTGTGACCACTGCCTTTGCCGGCTGCGGGCCAGCGTGTAAGTCAGGAAGCTGGGATCGCCCGAACCTTGGGGGTCCACAAAGGCATTGCCGTCGATGCCGTGACCACCGGCGAACTTGTCGTAGCCGCGCCAGCCGCCGATGAACTTGAGGCTTTGGTGCTCAGCGAACGCGTAGTCGGCGCTGAAACTCTGGCCTTGCAGGTGCAAGGTCGTGGGCGAAGCCAGCCCCGCCGGCACCGCGCGCCGGGGCCCGAAGCCCACGACCTGCGTGCCGGCGCCGGGCAGGCCGGCCTGCTGATCGAACTTGATCAGGCTCGCATCGGCTGGATCGAGGGACAGCAGCTGGAGCGCCATCGGCGTGCCCTTGAAGCGGCTGTACTCGCCGCGGAAATCCAGGGTGAGCCCGCGCACACCGGTGTAGCGCAGAGCCAGCCGCGCGCCGTCGCGGTTCTCATCCCCGAAGCGCGGACTGGTCGACACGGTGCCGAAGACCGGGCCGAAGTCCACAGCGCGCGGCACGGCGCTGTTGCGCGCATAGCCCTCGCGCGTTTGCGATCCCACGCTGACCCGCGCTGCCAGGCCGCTCATGACGGGCAGGTCCAGCACCAGCCGCCCTGAGCGAAAACCGTCGTTGCCCACGCTGAGATCGGCGCTGGCGCCGAATACGCCGCTGGGCGCGTGGCTGACCATATTGAGCGCCCCGCCCGTCGCGTTGTGCCCGAACAGCGTGCCCTGCGGCCCGCGCAGCACTTCGATGCGCTCAAGGTCGGAGAAATCGAACACCGTCGGCGCGGGGCGGCCCAGGTAGACGCCGTCGAGGTAGAGCGCTACGCCAGCGTCAAGCTGCGGCGAGGTAGCGCCGGCCGAGATGCCGCGGATGTTGTACTGGATCGCCGTGGCATCGCCCGCGGGCCTTTGCAGATAGACATTGGGCACCGTCTGCCCGCCCTGCTGGAAGCCACCGGTCCAGAGTCCTTCGAGCGCCGCGCCCGACACGGCCGTCACGGCAACGGGCACGTCCTGGAGCGGCTCCAGCACACGATTCGCCGCGACCAGGACGGGCGGCAGCGAGGCGACTTCCGCCTCGGCCGGAGACATCGCGGCAACGCTCATCAGTCCGGAACACAACAGCTTCCGAACCAAGCTCCAAACAGCCCTGGGCGCGAACATCTACACCTCCGGCGATGCCGGCAGGTGGTTGCCAGCGGCCGAAGTCTACTGAGGCGCCTTCTCTCGCAGGCCCTGTGTCGCGACCGACCCACGCCAAAAACAGGGGACACGGCACCGGCGCCCGCCCGGGGTATATGCGACCTTACAAGCGCACCAGCTGCTTGCCGAAGTTGCGGCCCTTGAGCAGGCCCAGGAAAGCCTCGGGCGCGCTGGCCAGGCCTTCCGCGATGGTCTCGCGGTACTTGAGCTTGCCCGTGGCCACGAGGCCACCGAGTTCAGTCAGCGCGGCGGGCCAATGGTCCATGTGTTCGCTCACGATGAAGCCCTGCACCTTCATGCGGTTGGTCAGCATCAGTTGCGGCGCGTTGAGCGGGATCGGCTCGCCGTTGTAGCCGGCGATCATGCCGCACAGGGCCACGCGTGAGAAAGCATTGGCGCGATGCATCACCGCGTTCAGGATCATGCCGCCGACGTTCTCGAAATGCCCGTCGATGCCGTCCGGGCAGGCGGCCTTGAGCGCCGCGCCGAGGCTCTTCAGATCGGGATGCTGCTTGTAGTCGATGCAGGCATCGAAGCCGAGCTCGTCGACCACATAACGGCATTTCTCGGCGCCACCGGCAATGCCCACGGCGCGCGCGCCGCGCTGCTTGGCGAGTTGCCCGACCACGCCGCCGACGGCACCGCTGGCCGCGCTGACCACCACCGTCTCGCCGGCCTTGGGCGCGATGATCTGCGTGAGTCCGTACCAGGCCGTGACGCCGGGCATGCCGACCGCGCCCAGATAGGCCGAGAGCGGGATGTGCGCGGTGTCGACCTTGCGCAGCGCGCCGGGCTGTCCCGCGTCAACGACCGAGTACTCCTGCCAGCCGCCCATACCCACGACGGCATCGCCGGCCTTGAAACGTTCATGGCGCGACTCGACCACCACGCCCACCGTGCCGCCGATCATCACGGCGTTGAGCGGCTGCGGCTCGGCGTAGCTCTTGCTGTCGTTCATGCGGCCGCGCATGTACGGGTCGAGGCTCAGGAAGCTGTGGCGCACCAGCACTTGCCCTTCAGCCAGCGCGGGCGCTTCGATCTCCACGAGGCGGAAGTTGTCGGCGCTCGGCTCGCCGGCGGGGCGCGAGACAAGCTGGATTTGATGGTTCAGCGGCATGGGAGGCTCTCTTCTTGTTCGGCGCGCGTTCAGCCGCGCGCATCAGTGGCCCGGATCGTAGTCCGGCGAGCCCGGGCCGCAGTCACCTGCGCGTCATGTGCGCGTCATCTGCGCATCATCTGCAGATCACTCAGCCCCCGGCGGCAGCGGCACGAACAGCACCAGCAAGGCCAGCACGGCCAAAGCGAGAAACAACGTCCTGCGGAGGTGCTGCAACATGGCATTCCCTTTCCAGGGCCGCGGCGCGAGTGGATGGCATCCGGCGGCTGCGGCGAGCGACGGATGCGGCTGAAAAACGTAACAGTTGATTTCAGCGCATACCGCCCCGCAACTCAAGCCGCAGACGCATGTCCGCCTGGCCGGAATGGGGATGCACGCCCGTCTTATTTGCGCTGTAGGGGCTTCAGCGTCCGGCCCTGGCCCGGCAAAGCGCGCAGGTATTTGAAGGTGCCTGTCGAATGCGCGCAGATCTGGCCTCGTTCATCAAAGACCGAGCCTTCGCAGAAAGCCATCGTCGTGCTGCGATGCAGCAGCTTGCCGATGGCTTGAAGCCGCCCTTCCCCGGGGCGCATGAAGCTGGTCTTCATCTCGACCGTGACCACGCCCGGACCTTCCGGCCCGCCCTGGCTGCGCGCGGCATGCGCCATCGCCACGTCGAGCAGCGTCATCAGCACGCCACCATGCGCCACGGCCCAGGAGTTGAGCAGGCCTTCGTTCAGCTGCAACTGCAGCTCGGCCTCGCCGCCTTCCATGCGGATCAGCTCGAAGCCCAGTTGTTCGACGAAGGGGATGTGGATCGGGAATTCCATCGCCAAACCGTCCTCAAGCACCAATGACCGCGCTGACGCCACCGTCAACAACCAGGATCTGGCCCGTGATGTGCTTGCCGGCGCGGCTCGCGAACAGCAGCACCGCGCCCTTCAGGTCTTCATCGTCGCCGAGGCGATTCAGCGGCGCATGCGAGGCCATCACATCGGCGCCCACTGCGTCCAGCAGGCCTTGGCTCATCTTGCTCGGGAAGAAGCCCGGCGCAATCGCATTGACCGTGATGCCTTTCGCGCCCCACTCGCCGGCCAGCGCGCGCGTGAAGTTCACCACCGCGCCCTTGCTGGTGTTGTAGGCGATCGTCTTCATCGCCGCCGGGTTGCCGCCGAGGCCGGCGATCGAGGCGATGTTGATGATGCGGCCCGAGCCGCGCGGCAGCATCGAGGCCTTGGCCACTTCCTGCGCGAACACGAAGAGGCTGCGGATGTTCAGGTTCATCACCTTGTCCCATGCCGCGATCGGATGCTCCTCGGCGGGCGCGCCCCAGGAGGCGCCGGCGTTGTTGACCAGGATGTCGATGCGGCCCAGGCGCTCCATCGTCTCGGCCACCACGCGGCGTGCGTCCGCCTCGTTGCTGGCATCGGCCGCAATCCAGTGCGCCTCGATGCCGCGCGCCTTCAAATGCGCGCAAGCCTCTTCCAGATCGGCCGCCTTGCGCGAGCTGAGCATCACCTTCGCGCCGGCCTCGCCGAGGCTCTCGGCCATCTGCAGCCCGAGCCCGCGCGATCCGCCGGTGACCAGGGCCACCTGGCCGCTCAGGTCAAAAAGCTCCTGCACTTTCGCGTTCGTCATTTCTTCTCTTCCTTCATGCGCGAGCGAACCCATACCAGCAAGGCACCGACAGCGGCCACGATCGCGCCGCCGCCGATCAGGATCCAGCCCCAGAAGGCTTCGCCCTCGCGCAGGACAAACAGACCCAGACTCAGGGCCAGTAGCCCCCCGTAGAGAAGGATCCAGACCAGACGTTCAACCCTAACTCGCGCGCGTTCACTCGCCATCTTCATTTGCCTTCGTTCTTGATGATCGGGAAATACGAAATTTCCGGAACGCAAAGGACGCAAAGAAACGCAGAGGTCGCAGAGAACATTGAGGTCAGCCTCTGAGACCTCTGCGTTCCTCTGCGCACTCTGCGTTCCGGAAACTGATTGAATTGCACGTCAGAGCACCTCGAACACGCCCGCCGCGCCCATGCCGCCGCCGATGCACATCGTCACGCACACGAGCTTGGCGCCGCGGCGCTTGCCTTCGATCAGCGCGTGGCCGGTCAGGCGCTGGCCCGACACGCCGTACGGATGGCCGACCGCGATGGCGCCGCCGTTGACGTTGAGCTTGTCCATCGGGATGCCCAACGTGTCGGCGCAATAGAGCACCTGCACCGCGAAGGCTTCGTTGAGTTCCCACAGGTCGATGTCGTCGACCTTCAGGCCGAGCTTCTTCAAGACCTTGGGCACCGCGAACACCGGGCCGATGCCCATTTCATCGGGCTCGCAGCCGGCCACGGCAAAACCGAGGAAGCGGCCGAGCGGCTTGAGACTGTGCGTCTCGGCATAGCCTTCGCTGACCAGCACGCAGGCGCCGGCGCCGTCGGAAAACTGGCTCGCGTTGCCGGCCGTCACCACGCCGCCGGGCATGGCGGTGCGGATGTCCTTGATGCCTTCGTAGGTCGTGCCTTCGCGCAGGCCTTCGTCGGCGCTGATCGTGACCTGCTTGCTCATCAGACCTTGCAGCTTGTCGTAGACGCCCATCGTGGTGCTCACACTCACCAGTTCGTCGTTGAACTTGCCGGCGGCTTGCGCGGCGCAGGCTTTCTGCTGGCTCGCGGCGCCGTAGCGGTCCATGCGCTCCTTCTCGATCTTGTAGCGCTTGGCGACCTGCTCGGCGGTCTGCAGCATGCTCCAGTAGATCTCGGGCTTGTTCTGCACCAGCCACGGATCGGCATACATGTGGCGGTTGGCCTCGTTCTGCACGCAGGAGATGCTTTCCACGCCGCCGGCCACATACACGTCGCCCTCGCCCGCGATGATGCGCTGCGCGGCCATCGCGATGGTCTGCAAGCCGCTCGAGCAGAAACGGTTGATGGTGACGCCGGACACCGTGACCGGCAGCCCGGCACGCAGCACGATCTGGCGCGCGACGTTGCCGCCGGTCGTGCCCTCGGGCGTGGCGCAGCCCATCAGCACATCCTCGATTGCGCCGGTCTCGATGCCCGCGCGCTCAACGGCCGCCTGGACCGCATGGGCGCCCAGCGTCGCACCATGCGTCATGTTGAAAGCGCCCTTCCAGCTCTTGGCGAGCGGGGTGCGGGCGGTGGAGACGATAAGAGCCTTGCTCATGATGTTTCTTTCTTCCTAACGTCGTTGTTCAGGTGAAGCTCTTGCCTTCTTCGACCAGGCGCGCGAGCAGCGGCGCAGGCTTCCAGAAGGCGGCATCGTCATGAGGATTGGCGGCAAAGCGGCGCATCGACTGCACCACGTTGTAGAGACCCACGGTGTCCGCGTAGCACATCGGGCCGCCGCGCCAGAGCGGGAAGCCGTAGCCGGTCAGGTAGACCATGTCCACATCCGAAGCGCGTTGCGCGATGCCTTCCTCGATCAGGTGTGCGGCCTCGTTGACGAGCGCGTAGACCAAGCGGTGCACGATCTCTTCCTCGCTGATCTTGCGTTCGGCGTAGCCCAGTGCGTTGCGATGATTCGCCAGCAGTTCGGTCACGACGGGCGAGACCAGCGCGTCGCGCTTGCCCGCCACGTAGTCGTACCAGCCGCCCTGCGTCTTCTGGCCGAAGCGGCCCAGTTCGCACAGCAGATCGGCGCTCTTCGAATAGCGGAAACCGGGCTTCTCGATCGCGCGGCGCTTGCGGATCGCCCAGCCGATGTCGTTGCCGGCCAGATCGCTCATGCGGAACGGCCCCATCGGGAAGCCGAACTTCTCGATCGCCTTGTCCACCTGTTGCGGCGTGCAGCCTTCGTCGAGCAGAAAGCCGGCCTGGCGGAAGTACTGCTCGATCATGCGGTTGCCGATGAAACCATCGCAAACGCCCGACACCACGGCGGTCTTCTTGATCTTCTTGGCCAGCGCCATCACGGTTGCCAGCACGTCCTTGCCCGTCTCCTGACCGCGCACCACTTCGAGCAGCTTCATCACATTGGCCGGGCTGAAGAAATGCAGGCCCACGACATCTTGCGGACGCTGCGTGAAGGCCGCGATGGCGTTCAAATCCAGCGTCGAGGTGTTCGAAGCCAGGATCGCGCCCGGCTTCATCACTTCGTCGAGCTGCTTGAACACGGCTTCCTTGACGCCGAGGTCTTCGAACACGGCCTCGATCACCAGGTCCGACATGGCCAGGTCGCCATAGCTGAGCGTGGTGGACAGCAGCGCCATGCGGGCGGCGTACTTGTCTTCCTTGAGCTTGCCCTTCTTGACCTGCGCCTCGTAGTTCTTCTTGATCGTGGCCACGCCGCGGTCGAGCGCTTCCTGCTTCGTCTCGAGGATCGTGACCGGGATGCCAGCGTTGAGAAAGTTCATCGCTATGCCGCCGCCCATCGTGCCGGCACCGATCACGGCCACCTTCGCGATGACGCGTTGCTCGGTCGTCTCGGGCACGTCGGCGATCTTGCCGGCGGCGCGCTCGGCGAAGAAGGCATGGCGCAACGCCTTTGATTCCGGCGTCACCATCAGCGCGGCAAAGCCTTCGCGCTCGGCCTTGATGCCGTCGTCGAACTTCAGGTTCACCGAACCGGCCACGGCCTCCAGGCAGCGCAGCGGCGCGGGGTAGTTCTTGGCCTGGGCGCCGACCATATTGCGTGCGAACTGGAAGTAAGCATCCGGGTCGGGGTGATGCGCCTTGATGTCGCGAATGCGCGGCAGGGGGCGCACATCGGCGATCTCCTCCGCGAATTCGATCGCGGCGCCCAGCACGTCGTCGCCGACCAGGCGATCGAACAGCTTCTGGCCGGGCACCATGTTCAGCAACTCGCTCAACACGGGCTCGCCGCTAACGATCATGTTCAGCGCAGGCTCAACACCCAGAGCACGCGGCAGGCGCTGCGTGCCACCGGCGCCGGGCAGCAGGCCCAGCTTCACTTCCGGCAAGGCGATCTTGGTGCCCTTGGCCACCACGCGGTAGTGGCAACCGAGCGAAATCTCCAGCCCGCCGCCCATGCAGACACTGTGGATCGCAGCGACAACGGGCTTGCTGCACGACTCCACACGCAGGATCAAGCTCAGCAGATTGGGCTCGGCCAGCGCCTTGGGGCTGCCGAACTCGCGGATGTCCGCGCCGCCCGAGAAGGCCTTGCCGGCGCCGGTCAGCACCACGGCCTTGACGGCCGCGTCGTCTTCGGCCCGACCAATGCCCTCGGCAATCGCCTTGCGCGTCGACAGGCCCATGCCATTGACCGGCGGGTTGTCCAGGGTGATCACGGCAACGCTGCCGCGGACTTCGTAATGAGCTGTCATCGGAGTTCCCAACTGAAAAGAACGATCGTTCGATTCTAGGCAGGAACGAGAAAGGCTCTTTGTCCCGCCCGCGACAGCGCCAAATGTTGAGCGGCCGGCGCGAGAGCCCTCGCCGAAGAACCCACTGGTGGAAGAAGCTGGAGTGTTCCTGCCCCTAACGGCCGACATAAGCGGGTTCGGAGGTCGTTAGGGGCAGGGACGCTCCGGCTTCAATCGCCGGCTCGTCGCAGGATGATTTCTTTTGCCACGACCTGCACGCCATACCGCCAGCACGTCCCGGCCCGTATCCACCTCCGAACCCGCTGATGTCGGCGGATACGGGCCGGAACATGCTGGCTGCGCACCGAGGTTTGTTGAGAAATCGGGCGTCCGCGCACGCGCTCGCCGAAAAACTCGCGGGTGGAAGAAGCCGGAGTGGCTTCTTGCTGCACGGCTCAGGGTTCTCGGGTCACAACCTTGTTGCGGCCGCTTTGCTTGGCTTCGTACACGGCTTCATCCGCCATCTTGAACAGCTGGTCAAAGCCCATGATCTGTGAGCTGCCCTGGGCGCTGATGCCGATGCTGGCGGTGACCGTGATGTCGGCGGGCTTCAGGGCGCGCAGATCGGCGAGCAGGCGTTCGGCACGTTGCGTTGCGGCGGCTTGCGTGCAGTCGGGCAGCAGGATCACGAATTCTTCGCCGCCGAAGCGCGCCGCCACATCGCCTTGACGGCAATCCTGTGCCAGCAGTTGACCCACGCTGGCGAGCACCTTATCGCCCACGTCGTGACCGTAGGTGTCGTTGATCTTCTTGAAGTGGTCGAGGTCGACCATCATCACGCTGAGCGGCCTTTGCTGGCGGTCGGCATGCGCGAAAAGCTGGCTCGAAACTTCGGACAGGTAATGGCGGTTGTAGAGGCCGGTCAGCGCGTCGCGGATCGAGCGTTCGCGCAGTTCGCGGCGCTGCTGCTGGACCTGGTCAAAAAGCTGCTTGCTGCTGATCAGGTTGCCCACGCGGGCAACGAATTCTTCTTCGACGACGGGCTTGGAGACGTAGTCGTTCGCGCCCATCTTGAGCATCTCGATCTTGCGCGCCGCGTCTTCGAGCGCCGAGAGGCCGAGGATCGGTGTGCGCGAAACCTCGCCCTCCATCGAGCGGATCGCTCGCGTCACACCAAGGCCGGTCATCTGGCCGGCCAGCACGATGTCGCTGACGATCAGGTCGTAGTTGGACTTGGTGATGGCTTCCAGCGCCGCCTCGCCCGTCTCGAAACGATCAACCTCGAGGTTCATGCGGTTCAGCATGTAGGCCAGCAGCTCGCTCGTGGTGGGGCTGTCTTCGATCAGCATGACGCGGCCCTTGAGCTGCCTTTGCATGCGGGCGATGTACTCGCGCAGCGAGTCGTGGAGTTCGGCGATCTTGGTCTTGCGGAACAGTTCGGTGACGCCCGCATCGAGCGCGCGCTGCATCAGCAGCTTGCTGTCGTCGGAGGTGAGCATCAGGATCGGCAGCAGGCGGTGCGCGGCCTGGGCACGGATGCGGCGAGCGATTTCCAGGCCGCTCTGGTCGGGCAGGTGCAGATCCAGGATCAGCAGGTCAAAGCGGCGCTGTTCGAGTGCAGCCATACCTTCTGCGGCCAGTTCGGCGCATTCAGTCTGGAAACCCAGCTCCTCCAGCGTGTGCTGGACCATCTGCCTGAAGACCGGCGAGTCTTCGATGATCAAGGCGTTCATTTTTCCCCTCCATTGCCTACCAGTTTGAGCCCGGTTCCGTACTGCTTCGATCCGTTGTCGAGCCCGCCCGGTGGCGGCAGCGTCGTATCGGCAAGACCTGTTTGTACCCCGAGTGTGACCGGCGTGATGGCGCCCAGACGGATGCGCTGGGCCATTTGTGCGAGTGGCACCACTTCCGTCACGGCATTGGCGTTGATCGCAGCCTGCGGCATGCTGCCGATGACACAGCTGCGCGGCTCCTGCGCCAGCGTCAGCGCGCCGGCCTTGTGCAGCTCGACCAGACCCGGCGCACCATCGGCGCCCATGCCGGTCAGCACCACGCCGATCGCGCGCGCGCCGCAGGACTGCGCGATCGAGGCAAACAGCGGTGTGGCCGAAGGCCGATGCCGCGCCACCGGCTCACTTTGCGCCAGCTTCAGCACGAGGCGTGCACCGAACTGCTCGACCAGCAGATGCTGGCCATCGGGCGCGAACAGCACGCCGCCGGGCTTGAGCGTTTCGCCGTCGCGTGCCAGTCGGGCGCGCAGCGGAATCACGTCGTTGAGCCAGTCGACCATGCCGTTGATGAAGCCCGGCGAGATGTGCTGCACCACCACCACGGGCAGCGGGAAATTGGCCGGCAGCTCGGTCAGCAAGGTGGCCAGCGCCTGCGGGCCGCCGGTCGAGGCGGCAATCGCCAGCAGTCGGGGGAATTCGGGCGGCGCAGGAACCGCAGGCGCCGCCACGGGCTCGGCCAGCGCTGGCGGAGCGTCGGGCCGCGGACGGCGGCGCACCAGCTTCGCGCCGGCCATCGCCCTCAGCAGCTCGGCCAGCTCTTTCGCCTGCGCCTCCATGCGCGGATTGCCGGGCACCGGCGGCCCGCCAAACACCGCCACGGCGCCCAGGTCGAGCGCGCGGAACGTGACGTTCCCCATCGGGTCATTCGCCTCCGTGCTGACGACCACGATCGGCGTTGGCATTTCTTCCATGATGCGGCGCATGGCCTCCAGGCCATCCACATTGGGCATGTTCACGTCCATCGTGATCACGTCCGGGCGCAGCTCGCGGGTCAGGCGCAGGGCCTCGGCGCCGTCGCTGGCGATGCCGACCACGCGCAGATCAGGCTGACGATCCAGTATCGCCTGCAACAGCAGGGCAACCGGCTGTGCATCTTCGACGACAAGGACTCGGATCATGGCGCGTTCAGGAGTAAGTACAGCTGGGTTTCAGATCAGCTGCCGGACGATGTCCAGCAGCGCCCGCGACTCGAAGTCGCTCTTGACCAGGTAGGCATCGGCGCCGGCCTCGACACCGCGACGCTTGTCCGCTTCCTTGGCCAGCGAGGTCACGATGATGACAGGCAAGTGGGGATAGCGCCCGCTCTGGCGGATTCTCTCCGTGAGCTCAAAGCCATTCAGTCGCGGCATTTCCACATCCGTGATGACGAGCGCGTAGTTGTCACGCTGCAGCAACTCCCAGCCGGCCTGCCCATCAGTACCCACCGTGACGCGAAAGCCCTGGGACTCCAGCATGTTCTTTTCGAGCGTGCGGGTGGTGATGGAATCATCGACCACCAGGATGTGCGGCCGGCGCTCCTGCAGCAAAGCCGTGTCAGCATCAGCCAGCGAGCGGCCGTTCAGGTGGTGCGCGTTGTCGATCAACTCGTCGACGTTCAGCACCATCATGATCTCGCCATTGCCGGTCAGCGTGGCGCCGCTGATATTGGGCACGGCCTGCAGGGGCGGCGGCAGTCGCTTGACGACGATCTCGCGCTCGCCCACCACCTCGTCGACCATGAAGGCCACGCGCGACCAGCCTCGCGCCAGCAACACGATCGGCATTTTTTCCTCGCGCTTGCGGGCGCGCACCGACAGGCTCAAGGTGCCCGCCAGATCACGCAGCGCCACCGGCTTGCCGTCGAACAGCAAGGCCTGGCTGGCCGCCACTTCGAGCACATCGCTGCGCCGGATCTCGGCGATGCGGTCCACCGAGATGCTGGGCACCAGCAGGTTTTCACCGCCGGCGCGCACATGCAGGCCGCGCTCCATCGCCAGCGTGAGCGGCAGCTCAAGCACGAACTGCGTGCCCTGCCCCACCTGCGTCTGCACTTTCACCGAGCCTTTCAGCTTGCGCAGATTGGCCACCACCACATCCAGGCCCACACCGCGGCCCGACAGATCAGTGATGATTTCCTTGCTTGAAAAGCCGGGCCGGAAGATCAGCATCAGCCGCTCTTGCGCGCTCATGCGATCGAGCTCCTCGGCCTGCACGAGCTGCTTCTTGAGCGCCACCTCCGCGATCACTTCGGGATCGATGCCGCGACCGTCGTCGCTGATCCTCAAATGGATCTGGCCGCCCGAACTGCTGACTTCGACTGACAGCGTGCCCTGCTCGGGCTTGCCGGAGAGGCGGCGTTCTTCGGGCGTCTCGATGCCGTGGTCGATCGCATTGCGCAGCAGGTGCGTGAGCGGATCGCGCAGGCCGTCGAGCACCGCGCGGTCGACCTCGATCTGATCGCCGCTCAGGCTCAGCTCGACAGACTTGCCCAGCTCGCGGCCGAGGTCGCGCACCATGCGCACCAGCGGCCGCACCGCATGCGCCACGGGCACCAGCTGCATCATGCGGATATCGCCCTGGATCGCGGTGGTGACCTGGCTGGCGCGGGTCAGCGTGCCGCGCAAGGCCTTGGTCAGGCCGGCCGCGGCACGGCGCAGATCGGAGAGCTCGGGCAGGCCCTCGTCAAGCGCCTTGCGGCCTTCTTCCAGCTGCAGGCGCTCATGCCGCGGATCGGCACGCAGCGAGGAGCGCGCGACGCGCAGCCGGGTCTCCAGCTTGCCAATCCGCTGGCTGATCATCTGCATGGCCTCGAAGTGTTCGCCGATCGCGATCTTGGCCATCTGCAGATCCTCGGCCAGGCCCGAAACGCGCTGGAGCTTGGCCGGCGAGACCTTGATCAGTTCGGCGGACAGCAGGGCGTCGGCGCTGTTGCCACCGCTGTTGCGTGCGGGCACGTTCGCAGCGCGCGCGACAACTTGCGGCGCTACGTGCGGCGCTACATGCAGCACAGCATCGCCCCGACTCTCGATCGCCGTCCGCAGCCGCGTCAGCAGCGCTGCGTTGTCGGGCGCCGGCTCGCCCTGGGCCAGCGCCTGCGCGTTGTCGCGCAAGGCATCGCAGGCGGCCAGACTCAGGTCGATCAGCGCCGGCTCGGCCTTGAGCCGCCCAGCGCGCATCTCCATGAAGATCGATTCGAGCTGGTGCGCCAGATCGGCCACCGCCGTGGCCTCGACCACGCGCGCCGAGCCCTTGATGTTGTGAGCGCTGCGGAAGACCGCGTCGAGCACCTCGGGCTGCAGCCCGGTCGTCGGCAGGTCGCGTTCCATCGACAGCAGGCCATCGGTCATCTGCTGAAGCTGATCGTTCAGTTCCGCCTTGAAGGTCTCCATCAGGAGACTGACGAACCGAGGATCGAGGCTCATGGTGTGCGCCTGAACCCGGCGTTACTGGCCGAGCTGGTAGAGCCGCACGCTGTCGCGCATCTCGGCCGAAAGCGCGCCCAGCTTCTCGGCGCGCTCCTTGCTCTGCTGGGTCGACTCGACGGTCTGCCGCGTCGCCATGTTGATCTCCCGCATCGCGGTGGCGATCTGGTCGATGCCGATGCCCTCCTGGCGCACGGCTGTCACGATCTGCTGGCTCGACACGGCCGCCTCGCGAATCGCCTCGGTCAGCTGCTGCATGGCGTCGCCGACCTCCTGGACCATCTGCGTGCCGCGGTCCACGCCCTTGGTGCCTTCCTCGGTCACCATCACGGCCTTGTCGGTGGCGCGCTGGATGTCTTGCAGGATGGCGTTGACCTGCACGGTCGCCTGCTGCGACTGTTCGGCCAGCTCCTTGACCTCGGCCGCCACGACCGCGAAACCCTTGCCGGCCTCGCCCGCCTTGGCGGCTTCGATGGCGGCGTTGAGAGAGAGCATCTTGAGCTGCTGCGCGAGGCTGTTGACCGTGCCGGTGATCTCGCCGATCTGGTGGATCTGCTCGGACAGCGCGAGGATCTTGTCGGCGATGTCGTTGACCTGCGCGCGCACGGCTTCCATGCTGGCGATGGTCTTTTGCACGATGTCGGAACCCTTCTCGCCCTGCGCACGCGTGCGCTCGGCGGTGCCGCCCAGAGCCTCGGCCTTCTCCTGCGTCTGGCGCGAGATGGCGCGGATCTCTTCAAGCGTGCTGGTCGTCTCGTTGATGGCCGCGGCCTGCTGGCTCGCACCGGCCGATTGCACATTGACAACCTCGAGCATCTCACCCACCACGGTGGTCAGGCCCTGGCTGACCTTGCCGGTGCGCATCGCCATGTCGCGCAGGCTGCTGGTCATGTCGTTGAGCCGCACGCCGAGCTTGGCGAGGTCCTGGTTGTCGGGCAGGTCCACGCGCGCGCCCAGATTGCCCGTGGCCACGCGGTCCACAAAGGCCGTGTAGTCCTGCAAGGCTCCGCTCAACTCGGAGGTGACGCCGTGCACATAGGTGTCGATCACGAGCTGCGAATCGAGGCTGATGATCTTGTTGAGCGCATCAATCATGCGTTCGGCCCGCGAAGGGTTGAAGCGATGCTTCTTCATGATCAGCGGCACGATCAGGCGCAAGTAGCCGGCGTAGCTGCCGAGGAACCACTGCGGCCCGAGGCCGATGCGGTTGTGCACCATGCCGATGCCCAGGCGCCGGTCGAAGTAGCTCTCGCCGTAGTCGCCGGCAAACAGCTCGAGCAGATAGCTGCGCTGCTTCGCCTTGAGCCGCTCGACGCTGGAGCCCGCGCGGCTCACCACATCGAGCAGGTGCGGGTAGGCGCTGATGTTGTTGTAGAAGGCATCGACGATGCGGTCGGCATGCGGCTCCACCAGCGGGCCGATGTCGCGCAGGATGCGCGCGTCCTGGTCAGTGAAGCCGATGAAACGCAGGCGCGCCTCACGCTCGGCCGCGGTCAAGGTGAAACTGCGATTCACACTGCCTTCGCTCAGCATAGCTTCCCCTAAAAATAAGGCGTTACTTGTTGGTCACCAGGGCTCGGCCGCCGTGGCTGCACAGCCGCGACGCCATTGGACACCCATCATGCACACAAGTCATGGAGGATTCTCTCGATATGGAGGATCGTGATCCGCCCCTTGAGCAGGCCCACCACATGGCTGCGATCGAGCGGACCTTGAGAGGCCAGAACGCTTGACAGTTCATCGCTCCGGTACTCCGAAACACCGAGCAGCTCATCGACGCGGATGCCGACGCTCACCGTGCCGGCGCTGATCACCACGATATCAATCGCGGCGCCGGCATTGGCACCACGCGCCACGTCCGATTCGATGCCGAAGAAGTGCTGCAGATCGACCACCGGCAGCATCTGGCCCCGCCGGTTGATCACGCCCGCGATCGACGGCGGCGCGCAAGGCACGCGCGCGATGCTGGTGACCGCCACCACTTCATCGACATGGCGGTGCGGCAGGCCGTATTCCTCGCTGCGCCCGAGCCTCACATGCACAAAGGGCTCCAGCGCCTGCACGTTCTCGGGCGAGCCGGAGCGGGCCAGTTCATCCGCGCGTTTTCTGAGCAGCGCGGCGCTGCCCTCGTCGGCCATCAAGGCCGCCAACGGTGAGGACGAAACGGGCTCAGCCGCGGCTTTCTTCTTGGTCATGGATCACCAATTCGTTTTCGATGATTTCCACCATGCGGGCCGCGTTGCTGCGCGCCTCGCCGCGCGCTTCCAGCACCAGCCGCTGGGCCAGTCTCAGCGCATTGCGCAGGCTGCGCAAGCCCTTGTCGCGATTGCCCACGCGCAGTTGCAACAGCGCCAGCTGGTGGTGCGCCTCTACCGATTCAGGCGCCAGGAAGAGCGTGCGCCGGAAGGCCTCCAGCGCCGCCATGTCGTCGCCGGCCTCCACATGAAGCAGCGCGTGCAGGTGCTGCGCCTGGCTCGACATCGGATCGAGCTGCAGCGCGCGGCCGCACCAGTCGAGCGCCTGCTCGTTGAGACCAAGATTGCCGAAGGCCGTGGCGATATGCCGGCAGCTCGGTGCATCGTCGCGCAAGCCCAGCAGCGCCGCGCGCTCAGCAAGCGAAGCCAGCTCCTGCCAGCGCGCGCTCTCCGCCAGGCTGGCAATCTGCGAGGACAGACTGGGCCGGCTCGGCGGCGTGGCAAGCTCGGCGCGCGCCGCTGCCGCGCGCGCCTGGGCTGCGCGCGACTGGGCCGGCAGCGGCAGATCGGCCAGCGGCATCGGCTCCGTCGCGCCCGTGCGATCGATCAGCCGGTAGTAGCACATGCCTTCGCGCTGCAGCGTCTCGAGCCCTTCGATGTCGACCGCCACGATGTCAGAGGCGCCCAGCATCAGCACGCCGTTCGGGGCCAGGCATTTGACAATGCGCGAGAGGATTGAATGCACGCGCTGCTGGTCGAAATAGATGAAGACATTGCGGCACAGGATCAGGTCGAAGCCGTGGACGTTGGTCGTCATCGAAGGGAAGCCATCAGCCGCCAGATTGAGGATCGAGAAGCGCGCCATGCGCTGCAACTCGGGCCGCACGCGGGCGCCACCGGCCAGGCCCGGTTCGGGCAGGAAATGCCTTTCACGCTGGGCCGGCTCCACGGCCCGCATCGACCATTCGGAGTAGTGGCCTTCCACCGCACTCTGCAAGGACTGCGCATTGATGTCGGTGCCCAGCAGATGCAGATTCCACTCGTCCACATCGGGCAAAAGTTCGCGCAGCAGCATGGCCACGGAATAAAGCTCCTGTCCTGCCGCCGCCGCCGCACTCCACACGCGCAGCCGCCGGTGTCCGCAGCGGCGCCGGCGCCTGATCACGCTGGGCAGAAACTCGCGCCGCAGGAAATCCATCTGCACCGCGTCGCGGAAGAAGAAGCTCTCCCCCACCGTGATCCGCGCGATCAGGTAGTCGAATTCGGGCGAGCCGTCGGGCAGCCGCGACAGGGCGTCGTGCAGCCGGTGCGTGTCGGCATAGCCGAAGCGCTTGCAGGTCTCCTGCGACGCTTCGATCAGCGTCTGCATCTGGTGCGGGTGGAACACCAGGCCCATGCGGCGCTCCACCAAGGCCCGCAAGCTGTCGATTTCAAGGTCTCTCAGGACAAGCCAGTTCATGCAGAGGCCGCCGTCGTGGTTGCCAGTGTCCCTGCCGTCAGGTCCATCTGAAGCCCATCGCACACGGTGTCGAGGTCGAGCATGAAGACCAGTCCCGCGGCGGCCTCGAACACGGTGAGGAAAGGCGCGCGGCCGTCGCGCACCAGCTCGCCCATGCGGCGCTGGCTGTTCTCGATATGGCCCACGCCCGAGACCGCCTCCGCCACCACGCCGCAGCGCCGGCCATTGCGCTCGCACAGCAGGATCGGCGTGTCCACGCTGTACTCGAAATGCGGGCGCTTGAGCAGCAAGCACAGATCGACGACGGGCACCGCCTCGCCAGCCAGGTTGAGCAGGCCGATCACATGGGGCGGCGCATCAGGCACTTCCTGCAGCGCCACCATCGCCAGCACCTTGTGCACGGACTCCAGCGGCAGGCACAGCAGCACCTGGGGCACGCTGAAGAACAGGGCTTGCAGCGACGGTCCACTGCGGGCGCGCTGGCGACGTTCCGGTCGTTCCGGTCGTTCCGGTTTGTCCGGTAGGTTGGAGCCCGAAACTGGCAGCGTCAAGAAGGTCCCTCCGATCTCAGACGGTCATTCCGCAGCACTCAGCCCTAACGCTGAGGTTGCGGGGATGCGTCGAAATATGCCGTCAGGCCAGTCTACAAGCTATCCCCCCGGATCATGGATAGCATTTCCTTGATCACGGACAGATCATCGCCACCCAGCAGGTGTGCCAGGTTGACCCCGCCGGGCACGGCGAGGCGGTCTTCGAGCGGCAGTGCCGGCTTGGCGTGGCTGATGCGGCTCAGCGCGGGTGCCTTTGGAGCCCGATTCGACGCGGCGCTAGACTGCGAGCCTTCGTCCCAGGTCTGTTCCATGAAACTGCTGCTCGACTTCCTGCCCCTGCTCCTGTTCTTCGTCACCTTCAAATATGCGGACTCGCATCAGGACTGGGCGGCCGTGTTTGCCAGCGAGCATTTCGGCTATCTGGTGGCTGGCGGCAAGGTTGGCGCTGAAGAAGCGCCGGTGCTGCTCGCCACGCTGGTGGTGATGGTGGCCACGCTGGCGCAGGCGCTGATCATCAAGCTGCGCGGCCACAAGATCGACCTGATGCTGTGGATCAGCCTCGGGCTCGTCGTCACGCTGGGCAGCGCGACCATCTACTTCCACGACGAGACCTTCATCAAGTGGAAGCCCACCGGCATGTACTGGGCCTCGGCCCTCGTGTTCTGGGCCTCGGCCGCCTTCTGGGGCAAGAACCTGATCAAGGCCATGCTCGGCGATGAGCTACCGCTGCCCGACGCGGTGTGGACCGTGCTCAACCGTTCCTGGGTGGTGTTCTTCGGCGCGATGGGCGTGCTCAATCTCTATGTTGCCTATCACTACTCACGCTCCACCTGGGTCGACTTCAAGGCATTTGGCTCGACCGGCCTGATCGTGCTGTTCACGATCGGCCAGGGGCTCTATCTGAACAAGCACCTGGACGCTGCCGACGCTGAGGCCAAACAGCAAGCGGAGAAGAACGATGCTCCGTGACGAGATCGAGGCGCGCCTGCGCGCGGCGCTAACGCCTGAAATGCTCGCCATCGAGGACGACAGCCACCTCCACGCGGGCCATGCAGGCGCGCGCGAAGGGGCTCATTTCACCGTCACCATCGTGAGTTCCCGCTTTACAGGTGTTCACAGAGTGGCCAGACATCGGCTCGTATATCATGCGCTCGCTGAGCTGATGCGCTCCGGCATCCACGCCCTGGCGATCGACGCCCGGGCGCCGGGTGAAGGTGAAGACGTCGGCTGAAGTCAGCAAGAACCGCGCCCCACGCCCCTGAGAAGGCAAGGCGCCATTTTTTTATTTACTTGGCTCTACCCATGAAGAAGCTTGTGCTCGCCGCTGCCATCGCGGCCCTGTCCGCCACCGCCGGTGCGCAGAACATCACCCTCGTCAACGGCAAGCCTGTGCCCAAGGCGCGCTATGACCTGCTGCTGAGTCAAGTCAGCAAGAACGGCCAGCCGGTGACGCCGGAAGTCGAAGCGCAGGTCAAGGACGAAGTCGTCCTGCGCGAGATCTTCATGCAAGCTGCCGAGAAGGCCGGCATCCCCGCCAGCGCCGACTTCAAGGCCCAGCTCGAACTGGCCCGCCAGTCGCTGATGATCCGCACGATGTTCCAGGATTACGCCAAGAAGAACCCGGTCAGCGAAGCCGATGCACGCGCCGAGTACGAGAAGTTCAAGGCCGCCGGTTCGGGTACCGAATACAAGGCTCGCCACATCCTGGTCGAGAACGAAGACCAGGCCAAGGCCCTGATCGCCAAGATCAAGCTCGGTGCCAAGTTTGAAGACCTGGCCAAGACCGAATCCAAGGACCCGGGCTCGGCCGTCAACGGCGGCGATCTCGACTGGGCCAATGGCAACAGCTACGTGCCGGAATTCACCGCCGCACTGGCCAAGCTGAAGAAGGGCGAGATGACCGATGAGCCGGTCAAGTCGCAATTCGGCTATCACATCATCAAGCTGGAAGACACGCGCCAGGCCACCTTCCCGGCCTTCGACGACGTCAAGGCGCAGATCCTGCAGCGCATGGAACAGCAGAAGGTTGCTGACTTCCAGAACAAGCTCAAGGAAGCGGCCAAGACCGACTACAAGTTCAGCCGTTGATATCGGCTAACAGCTGATTCCGACGTACGAAATGTACAAAGGCCCGCTCGATGCGGGCCTTTTCCATTGAGATCTTGCATTCATCCTGTGCATCCTGTTCATCCATTTAAAAATGCATTCATTGAACATGGATGGACAGGATGCACAGGATGCACAGGATAAATACTCAATTCATGGGGCCAGGCGCCCGGCTTCGATGCGCAGCTGACGCTCACAGCGTTCGGCAATCGAGACATCGTGCGTCACCAGCACGAGCGTGGTGCCGGCCTCGCGATTGAGTTCGAACATCAGCGCCATCACCTGAGCGCCGGTGGCGAAGTCGAGGCTGCCCGTCGGTTCATCGGCGAGCAAAAGAGCCGGCCGCTGCACGAAGGCGCGGGCCAAGGCTACGCGCTGTTGTTCGCCGCCCGAGAGCACGCGCGGCGTGTGCGAGAGCCGCTCACCCAGGCCCACACGAGCCAGCATCTGCGTGGCCAGCGCCTTGGCCTCGCGCTCGCCGCGCAACTCCAGCGGCAGCATCACGTTCTCGAGTGCGGTCAGATTGGGCAGCAACTGAAAGCTCTGGAACACAAAGCCGAGCTCGGCCCCACGCACGGCGGCGCGGCGGTCTTCATCGAGCGTGAAGAGGTCCTGCCCGCGCAGGCGGACCGTGCCGCTCGACGGTGTATCCAGACCCGCCAGGATGGCGAGCAGCGTGCTCTTGCCCGAGCCCGAGGCGCCGACGATGGCGACCGATTCGCGCTCGTTCAGCGCGAAGCTGATGTCATGCAGAATCGTCAGCTCGCCGGTGGCATCGCGCACACGCTTGGTCACGGCATCGACTTCGATCAGGGGTGCGCTCATGGAGTTTGGGATGAACAGAAGAAGAGTCTTGCGGCACTGTAGCGCCTTGTGGCTGTCCCTGGCCGCAAGTCATGCCCTCGCGCAAAAGCCCAACAAGCCCGGCAAGCCTGACAAACGCATCGTGGTGCTCGGCGACAGCCTCTCGGCCGAATACGGCCTGGCGCGCGGCAGCGGCTGGGTCGCGCTGCTGGAGAAGCGCTTGGCGGAGCAGAAGATCGCCGCTTCCGTCGTCAACGCCAGCATCAGTGGCGACACCAGTTCGGGCGGACGGGCGCGCCTGGACGCCCTGCTGCGCGAGCAGAAGCCCACGCTGCTGGTGATCGAGCTCGGCGCTAACGACATGTTGCGTGGACTGCCGGTGGCGGATGCGCGCGCCAACCTGCTGGCGATGATCCATTCGGCCAAGGCCGCCGGCGCCAGGGTGCTGCTCATCGGCATGCAGGTGCCGCCCAATTTCGGGCGCGCCTATATCGAGTCCTACCAGGCCATGTATGCGGAACTGGCCCGCAGCGAAAAGGTCGGCCTCGTGCCCTTTCTGCTCAAGGGCGTGGCCGAGCAGACCGACATGGATGCGTGGTTCCAGGCGGACCGCATCCACCCCCTGGCCCGTGCGCATCCGATCATCCTCGACAACGTCTGGCCGGAGGTGAAGCGGCTGCTCTGAGCCGCTCCCTGCCCCCCCTGACGCTCAGTGCTCGCGCTCTTCGCGTTTGCGATCGCGCGACTTGTCTTCGTTCTTGGGCTGCTGCGCCTGCGGCTGAGCGGGGATCGACTGCTGCTGGCGCTGTTGCTGCGGCTGCGCTTGTGGGGGCGGGGCCTGCGGACGCGGCTGTTGCGGCTGCTGGACTTGCTGCTGCGGCTGTTGCTGCACCTCGGGCTGCCGCTGGCGCTCGCCACCTCGACCGCGCGATTCGTTGTTGTGATTGAAGCGCTCGGCATCATTGCGCTCGCGCTGCTGATCGCGCTGCTCCTGCTGCTCGCGTCGGGCCGCGTCGCGCTGTTGTTGCTGCTGCTGCTGCTGAACCTGCTCCTGCGGACGTTGCACCTGAGGCTGCGCAACCGGCGCTTGTTGCTGCTGCTGCGGCTGCTGCGCGCGTTGCTGCTCGAAGTCACGATTGCGGCCGCGGTCGTTCCGATCATTCCGATCGTCATTGCGTTGCTGCTGCGGGAGTTGCTGCTGGGCTTGCGGCTGCACCTGCGGCGCCGGACGGCCTTGCTGCTGAGGCTGCGGCTGCACCTGCGGGCGTTGCCCCTGCCACCGGTTGTTGTTGCTGTTGTCTCCGCGATCACGATCACGGTCACGTCCGCCGCCATTCGAGCCACGCCACTGCTGCTGCATCTCGGCCTCGGAGCGGCGCTGCTGCTGCTGAGCCTGCGGGCGGTTCGGCTGCGGGAAGCTGACCGCGCCACTAACGCTGAAATTGCGCGGCGTCTGGATCGGCTTCACGTCGCGGGCATTGTTGAGGCGGCGCACATAGGTGTCGGTATGGCGATAGGCCGGGATGAAGGCCTCGCGTGGCGCCAGCGGTACCCAGCCGCGGTTGGGCGGCGGCGGGCGACGGCCACCGATGCCGATGCTCACGCCAAACCCGACCGAACCACCACCGCCGACAAAGGCCACCAGCGCCGGCGCGTAGACGGGCCGTGCCACGTAGGCGCCCGGCGTCCAGCCCCAGCGACCGCGGTACTGCACCCAGCGGCCGTAGTGGAAAGGCGCGAAGCCCCAGGGCGAGTCATCGACCCAGGCCCAGCCCCAGTAGCGGGTCCACGCCCAGTGGCCGTAGCGGTACGGCGCCCAGTCCACCGCCACCTGGGCGGGGAACCACACCGGGCCGTAGTCCGGCGCCTGGTCCCAGCTGCCATAACGGTCAAGATCCTCGGAGCCGGTCATTTCGGGCGAGACAAAACGTTGCGTTGAGGCGCTCAGGCCGCCCTCGTTGCGCGATTGCGCCACGACCCAGTCACCGAACGAGTCGCCCACCATGCGTTGGCGCTCCGCGCGCGGGCCCTCGGCCCACCAGAACTCGACCTGCTCGCCAGCCTCGACCCAGGACGGGCCGGCGCCGCCGACATTGCTGTCCGGATCGAAGCGCAAGCGCCCTTGCCAGGTCCGGGCCAAGGTGCCCCGGTCGAGCTGTTCAATGCGATAGAGGCCATCGCGCTCGGGGCGCAGCTGGCCTTGATGGGTGTAGACACGCAGATCGCTGGCGGCATCGGGGCTGCGCACCTGCACGGCCAGGTCGCCGCGGTCGAGTTGCAGTTGCACGCTGCCTTCGTCGAGCCGGTCCATCAGCAGATCGCTGCGCTCGTCGAGCCACAGCGAAGTGGAGCCGGCGCTCAGCGCGACGCGGGCATGGTCGTCGGTGCGCAGACGATCACCCTCGGCAATGGTCTGGTTGCGCAGCAGGCGCGTCCATTCCTTGTTCTCCTCGTCGAACAGCCAGGCGTCGCCGATCACGTCGGCCACACGGGCCACACGGGCGGGCGGGTCAGCCGGCTCGCCTTGCGGCGGCCCCGGGTCGGGTTGAGCCTGGATGGCCGGGCCGGCCAAGCCAATGAGCACCCCGAGGGCCAGGCGCAGCCAGGCGGCGCGTGTCAGGGCGATGGGGGATCGGGCAGCGTTTTTCATAGCGGTCTCCTCGCGCCATTGTCTAACGCGCCGAGGGCCGGCCGGCTGACCTTCGCTTACAAACGCTTGCGTCTGGGCTCAATCGTCCGCGGCAGGATCGAGTTCGGGGAACAGCACCGAGGTGAAACCGAAGCGGCTGAAATCCTTGACCCGCATCGGGTAGAGGATGCCGTCGAGGTGGTCGCACTCATGCTGCACCACGCGCGCATGGAAGCCGTGCGCCTCGCGCTCGATCGGCCGGCCCTCGGCATCAAACCCGCTGTAGTGGACATGGCTGAAGCGCTCGACCACGCCGCGCAGGCCCGGCACCGAAAGACAGCCTTCCCAGCCTTCTTCAAACGCTGATTCCAAAGGGACAATGCGCGGATTGATCAGCACCGTCGGCGGCACCGGCTCGGCATCGGGGTAGCGGGCGTTGTGCTCGAAACCGAAGATCACCAGCCGCAGGTCGACGCCGATCTGCGGAGCGGCCAGGCCGGCGCCATTGGCGGCGGCCATCGTTTCGAACATATCGCTGATCAAGGTGCGCAGGGCCTGCGTGCCGAACTCGGTCACCGGCTGGGCCACCCGCAGCAGGCGCGGGTCGCCCATCTTGAGAATTTCATGAACCGCCATGGGCTTTGCCTTCCTGCGCTATCGTGGGTGAATCGATTATGAGTATGACTATGCAGGACTTCGTTGAAGAGGTCGCCGACGGTGTTTTTTGCATCGACACCGGCTACCAGCGCCCGCGCTTTGACGCCGCCTTCCTGGTGGTGGAGAACGGCCGCGCCGCCTTCATCGACACCAGCACCAACTACGCCGTGCCGCGCCTGCTGGCCGCGCTGGAGTTCGCGGGCCTAACGCCCGATTGCGTGGACTGGGTGATTCCCACCCATGTGCACCTCGATCATGCGGGCGGCGTCGGCACGCTGATGCAGGCCCTGCCCTCGGCCCGGCTGCTGGCGCATCCGCGCGGCCTTCGCCATCTGATCGATCCGCGCGTGCTGTGGGCCGGCGCGAGCGCCGTGTATGGCGCCGAGGAAATGCAGCGTTCCTACGGCCGCCTGATCCCCGTGCCCGCCGCGCGCGGCGAGGCGGTGAGCGATGGGCAGATCGTCAAGCTCGGCAGCCGCGAATTGCTGATCCTCGACACGCCGGGCCACGCGCTCCACCACATCTGCATCTGGGATGCGAAGACGCGCGGCTTCTTCACCGGCGATACCTTCGGCCTGTCGTATCGCGAGTTCGATACGCCCAAGGGGCCTTGGATCCTGCCGACGAGTTCGCCCGTGCAGTTCGATCCCGAGGCCATGAAGGCCTCGGTGCGCCGCATGCTCGCCTTTGATCCGCAGTGGCTGTATTTGACGCACTACGGCCGCGTCGGTGATGTGCAGCGTCTCGGTCAATTGATGATCGAGACGATCGACGCCACCGTCGCACTGAGTCTGCCACTGCGCGATGCCGATGAGCGGCACGAGCGCATCAAGGCGGCTCTGCGAGGCCTCTATCTGGAACAGCTCGAAGCGCATGGCTGCATGCTGGCGCCCGAGGTGCAGATGCAGTTGCTGACGATGGATGTCGAACTGAATGCGCAGGGGTTGGAGATCTGGCTGGACAGGGCGGTATTGAAGCCATAGGTAGCAGGCTGAGCAGTTGGCGTCGCGAGCTTCGGTGTTTGGCAGCGAATCGGTGCGCCTGATGCGCCGGTGCGCGTCAGTCTCACCACTCAAGGACGGCCGGGCCACGGTCCCGTAGTGCGCCATTGCTCCAGTCGTATCAATGCCTCATTCTCAGAGATCTCACCATCTGCAGGATCGAAATCGCCGCACAACGACGCATTCACAAGGCCGCGAATGTCATCCACATGATTTGACCATTCGCCGTTGCTGCGAGCGAGGTATATGCTCCCGGGCTCACGATGCCCGTAGAACGGATTACCGTTGTCAATTTGGCGGTAGATTTCATAGGGACCACCGCGGCCATCATCAAGAAGGTAGTACTTCCATCGTTCAGTCATTTAGCGACTCCTCGAAGGTTTGACTTGATCTATGCTTCTGCTTGCGAGTGTCCGCCTTTGCCGAAGAAGGGCTCCCACAGAAGCCTATGCGCGTACGTGCGCGCCTCATCCTCAGTCTCGATGTCAGCAACTTCGTAATCGTCGTTGCAGAGCATTTGCCGCCAGGACACGTCGTCCCGCGAGAAGGCCGAGCGAAGCTCAGCCTCTAGCTTCGCCCGGTTGTCCCCAGTTGCGGAAGCGCGCTGGTACAAACGAATCGAAGCATCCTCGCTGAGCCCGTCTTCGGCGTTGTACACGGTACGCAGCATGTTGGAGATGGTGGGGAAATCCTTCATCGCCTGTCCTTCAATATGGTGCGGGGTAGACCGTAATGGTTTCCCATACGCCCGTCGCCGAGTTCAGTTCATAGATGCCTTGTGCACTATTCAGGCCGCCGATCCGCTGTGTCGGGCCGATGGCCGCTGCGTTCGCGGCCTTGTTGGCCGTGGCACCAATCCGGGCATAACCATATCCCAAATCCATCCCCAGGTCGCCCACGTCCTGCGTTTCGACGCGGACAACCGATTGACCTGGCTGACGCGCGATGGCGTTCGCCAAGCCGCCGCCGTTACGAACGGTTTGGTCTGTGGAAATCAGCAAGTTGTCGGAGTGGAACGCCGAGGAGAGCGGCGGAATTGGTCCCGTGCTTCCGTCTGGCTTTACACCTGTGCGCGCGCGGACTACGAGGTCAGCGTCCGTTACGCCGCCCCCGTGCACGCCAAATGCATGACCGTCGGGATGTGCCGTCAGAGCGTCCCAGTTGCTCGGCTTCATGGGTCCCATGAAATCCGCTTCGCTGAGCGACCGAGGCACGTCTCCCACATTGCCAAGCCCAGACAGTCCCCGGGCAAATTGCAGAGCGCCCGCCATCTCAAGCCCAAACGCCGGTCCGCTCACTGCAAGCCCGTAGCCTCCCAATTCGGCCCGCGTGGTCGGTGTATAGACCAGGGTTTCCCCGCTCGCCAATTTGTTGACAGCGGCCAGTGTGCCGGGATCCAGCCCAAAGGAACTCCCCGATGCATCGTAGGCACCCGCCTGCACCGCCCAGTTCAAGACATGTCCGCCTAAAGCCTCGGCTGCTTCCCACTTGTTCGTCCAGGCCATCTCAACATCACGCGCAGCGACACCAAACGAACTCAGCCGCTGCGAGCCCGCTGAGGGGTCAATCGGTAGCACGGGATTGGCCTCGCCGTTCGGGCTCACCCAATCCATGTTGGCCACACGTTGCCCGCCGTTGCCAAGCTTCCAACTGAGGCCTTGAACAGTCACGGGCGCCTGCTCGGCGTGCGTGCTCATAGAGTCTGGCAGCGAAGGAGAACGGGCAGGATTTGGTCCTTCGACACCCAATGAGGGCAAACCTTCCGACCAGAACATCGCGTAATCCGCTGGCGTTGCCACCGGCCTGCTCACGCGATTCGCACTCGGCAGCAGAAGCGGTTTGAACGGCTTCAACTGCCCGAGCGTCACATCGGGCAGCGGATGTTGAGGCTCAAGATCCAAAGGCGCTGGTATGCGAATGCCCGCAGCGACATGCGCCGCATCGAAGTTGTCACTCTCGATGTCTCCGCCATTGCGGTAGTTCACATCCGACCAAGGCCCAACACCTTGTGTCTTCAATTGACCGGCCTGCTGAACTCCGCTGTTCAGCACGTCGCTGATTCCCTGCCCGAGCCCCTGGATGAACGCCTGCCCCACTCTTGAGCGCGTATCCGACATCCCCGTCGCTCTCGCCGAAGCCCAGCCACCTGCCGCGCTGGAGATCGCCGTGGTCGCGAACTTCACACTTCTTGGATCCCAGCTTGAGAACGCCCCTTGGATGTTCTGCGCCACTGCATTACCCGCGCCGGCCGAGATGCTCGATGCCGCTACGGCGCGCCAGCTCCACTCGCCCTTGATGGCCATGCTCACTGCCGTGCCGGCGCCCGCGCGCACGGCCGATCCGACACTGGCCATCCAGCCTTCCTGGGCCGTGAGCGCATTGCCCAGCGCCGTGCCGCTGAGTACGCCACCGGTCTGCGCCAAGGTATTGAGACCCGCCCCGACGCCGGCCGTGATGGCCCCGCCGAGTGCCGCCTGCCCCACCGCCTTCCAGCTGAAATCCTTCACATTCCCAGTCGCCATGCCCACCAACTGGCTGGCCACCGATCCAGCCGCCGCACCAATCGCCAAGGAAGCGGCAGCACTTGCTACCGTGCCCGCGGCAAAGGTGGACGACAAGCCGGCCAAGTATCCCGCTGCCGCCCCGGCCGTATAGATCGTCACCACCACAGCCACGACGACCATCAGGATCATGCCGATGCCACCGCAGCCTCCGCCGTGCTGTGCCGGAGGTGGCGGAGCCGGCAGCGTCGGATCAATATGCCCGATCACCTCGCCCGGGTTGTACGGCCTGAAGGTGTTCGCGTTGTTGTGGATGTTCGCGACCTTGTTCGGGATCGTCAGCACCTGGCCGGCTGTGAGCGTGTCGCTGCCGCGCAAGCCGTTCGCATCGGCGATCAGGTACCACATCGACGCATCGCCCCACACGCTCTGCGCGATCGAGCTCAGCGTGTCGCCCTTGCGCACCGTGTAGCTGCTCCCCGTGGCTCCGGGGTAGCTCGCGTTGATCGGCTCGTAGTTCTGATCAAAGTCCGCGCTCGTCACGGGCTTGTAGTTCTTGAACTTGTCTTCTTGCGACTTGGTCGTCTTTGTTGCGTCCTCCATTGCCAACTGTTCGGCATAGGAAACGACTCTGTCGCTCGGGTCTGTCGTCACATCGCCGATGCGCTTGCCGTCGGCGTAGTAGTAGAGGTGCTTGTAGGTCTGTGCAACGCCGCTCACCGTCTTGCTCTCCCAGCGGTTGAGCACGAGCCCTTGCGCGTCCGAGAAGTACTGAAAATGGCTGCCGTAGGCGTTGTCCGCTGTCTTGATGTGCCCGTTGACGTCGTAGCTCAAGGTGGTCACACCCGGGGTTGGGTTACCTGTCTGCGTGCTCGTGATGCTGGCTTGTTTGTCACTGTCCCAGCGTTGGTAGACGTAGGCCGTCGTCGTGGTGACCGGGTTGCCGCCCGTGCTGGTGGTGACGGTGCGCGCCAGCGAGCCCGCGCCGGACTGCGTGCCTGCGCTGGCGATCTTGTCACCGCTGTTGACGTAGTAGTAGGACTGCGTCGTGGCGTCTCCAGCGCCATCGTTCGTGCCCGATACGGTTTGCGTCAGCGTGCGGTTGTCATTGTCGTAGACCGTGGTGGTCGTGATGTTGTGAGCATGCACGCCATTGGCATAGTCGATGTATTGCAGCGTGCGGCCGCTCGCATCCGCACGGCGTCGGGCAGTGAGCACGCCATTGACGACCGAGTCCTCCAGATACCCGTCCTTGGTGTACGTGTAGGTCGTTACACCGCCGGAGTCAGTGACCTGCGAGCGTTGCCCGGCCTGGTCGTATTGCACCAGCACGCCATTGGCGCCGCGCACGATCTGGCCCTTGGTGTCAGTGGCCGAGGTGCCTCGAGCAGTGAGCGAGCCCATCGAGGTGGTGAAGCGATTGGCGGCGTCATACGTGTACCAGAGGTCGTCCTGGCGCTGCACTGCGCTGGTCTGTGGATCCCAATACACCGCGATCACCGCTCGGCGGTTGCCCACCGCATCGTATTCATAGCGAACGTCGTGGGTTTTGTAGCTGACGCCGTCGTTGACACGACTCATGCGGTTGAATTCGTCGTAGGCGATGGTGCTGGCCTGGTAGACCGTGCTGAGCGCGCCGCTGGCCGTGAGGCTCGCGTAAGTTTCCGAGGTGCGGTTGCCGGCATCGTCGTAACCGTAGCGCGAGACGGTGAGCCCGGCGAGATCCTTGGACTCGCCGATGTAGCCATTCTGAAGATAGCTGTAGACGATGTTCTGGCCAGCGGTGCTGGTCTGCGAGCTGAGCTGGCCTGCGGCGTTGTAGTTGTAGCTGTAGACGGTGCCGCCCAGGTCAGTGTGCGAGGTCGTGTGGCCAAAATAGTCAACCTTGTCCACAAGCACGCCGTGGTCCGCAGTCGTCGTGGTGAGCTTGTAGCCACCCAGATTTCCGCCCCCTACGCCGAGGATCGCATCGCTGGATGCGCCTGCAGCGATGGCTTGATAGTTGTAGAGCGTGCTGAAGCCTGCGGCAGACCTGGTTTGGGTGATACGCCCGATGACGTCATAGAAGGTCTTGTCGGTTCGGTTCAAGGCGTCGGTGTGGCTGATGCGCTGACGCTGACTGTCGTAGGCATACGTCTCGGTGAGGGTGCTGCCCACCGCTTTCGCACCAGTGAATTCGCCATTGGTGAAGTTCTGCGCCCGTGTGATGTTCAGGCGTCGCACGGTGACGAGATCGTCAAGGCCGTCGAAGTCTTGTTCGATGATGGAACCAAGCTCATTGGTCAGCCGGCGCGCATCACCAAAGATGTCGTACTCGCTGGTTCGCTTGCTGTTGTCGCCTGCCCATTGCGTACCGACTTGCTCGCCGCCTCCCACGTAGGTTTGCCGGCTGACATTGCCGTTGGCGTCCTGGCTAACGGTCATGCGGCCCGCCAAGTCATAGCCGTACTTGGTGATCGGGCTGCTGCGCTGGACGAAGCCGTTGGCCAACGTCTGGAATGTCTCGGGATCCTGCTTGGCAATCAGCTTGCCCAGCGTGTTGTACGTGAAGGTGGTGTGCAGCGCGCTTTGGTTGACCGTGAACACACCGAGGTGCGCCGCGTTGTACTGGTCGACCATCGCCTGTGCGCGGGCCAGTGTGCTGTCATCGTACTCGTCGGAGATTTCTCCGAAGGCGTTGTAGCTTTGGTTGTGGGAGACCTGGGCCTGCGCCGTCAAGACGTCGTACGAGACGTTCATCTGAACGCCATCGCTGGAACTGCCTCCACCGAAAACCATCTGGCCCTTGGTGACCAGCGGATCGCCCACTTCATCCAACAACTGGGTGCCGCTCGCGCTCTGAAGTGACATGACAAAGCTGTAGGCTTCAGGGCCTTGGAAGACGCGGCCGTCGAAAGGTTTGCTCCAGGTGTATTCCATGCGGCTTTTCGTGGCATTCCATACACCAATCAAGGGCACGTTAAGGGTCGTGCCGTTGCGCGTCAGGGCCAGATTCATCTGCGCTGCGTTCTGTCTGCCGACCGAGTAGAGCGTGATTGGCGCAAGTGGCTGACGGTCAGGTGTGATGAGGCCCGGCTTGACGACACCGTCCGGCCCCACAGTGAAAGTCCCCGAGCCCCTGCTGACGACATTGCCACTCGCGTCGTAGGCCGTATATTGCAAATCGTAGGCTGCGGGATTGCCGCTGGCGGGCCTAAGCGCGGGATCAACGGTGAGAGTTCTGTCGGCGCCTAAGGCCGTGAAGCTTGCGTTGTTGTAGGTGGTCCAGGCGCCTTGTGAGCCGGAGCCCCTGACCATCACCTGCATGGAGCCGGTGCTTGCAGGCGGGCGGAAGGTCAGCGTAGATGGTTTGTATGCTGCAACCGCACCGGCGCTGTTGGTACCGTCGTAGTAGCGCGCAATGCCTTGGCCGTCTACCGAGTAGTGACCGAAGCTCTTGTATTTGCTCCCATTGGCATCGGTGGTCTCGTAATAGACATCGAAGGACTTATTGCGATCATCAGCCGTGAGGCTCCACCGGAACGAGCCATTGCCAAGCGGCGTGTAGGCATGGGCCTGGAGGGTGCCGCTGGCAAGGCCGATATTCAGCACGTCCAGAGTCTTGGCACCCGGAACGTTGATCGTGACCTGCTCATTGCCAAAGGTGCTCGGCGTGACAGAGACCGAAATGGCGCCGTTGCTGCAGAGCGTGATGGTGCCGCTGAAATTGGCATCCGTACCCGCGTATGAAACGCCAACAGTGATCGGCGCGCCGCTTGGCAGCCAAGCGCTGAGGTCAAGGTAGGTGTTGCCATTGACCTCCCAGCGACGGGGGTCACCTGTTGGCGGCAGAGCGACATCGCCGATATTGGGAATATTCAGGTGAATGGCCGATGCCAAGCCGGCCAGCGCGATGTGCGCAAAAGGCGGGTAGGCCGGCGTTGGTGTTTCCGTAGCGGCATAAGTGCTGCCAACTGTGACAGTGCCGACGCTGTCCGCGACAAAGTAGCTGCGACCACTACGATCAATATAGGCGCTGTAGTGATAGTTGAGCGTTGTGGGTTGCAAGGCCGAGACACCGTACTGGGCTTTGAGTTGAGACCATGGGACTTGGAAACTGGCGGAGCCGTAAGGTATGTTGATGGAGCATGTTTGCTCGTTGATCGTCAGCGCCACCCGATACGCCTCACCCGGATTGAGCGCCATTGACGGCAGGATGGTGAATTGAAGCGCTGGGGTTTGG
This sequence comes from Burkholderiaceae bacterium, assembly GCA_036500605.1. GTDB lineage: Bacteria > Pseudomonadota > Gammaproteobacteria > Burkholderiales > Burkholderiaceae_C > JAFALK01. The sequence goes on along the minus strand of DASYBU010000004.1, from coordinate 66,480 downwards.
CTGATGTCGCTTGGCAGGGTTACTGGCCGTAGACTGGGGCTATCAAGAGCGACGGCGCCGGACTGGCCGATGTATGTGCCGTAGTAGAACTCAGTTACAGACTTCTGCAGGATGAATTCATAGGCCGTGCCAGTCTGAGTAGGCAAGGAGCTCAGGGCAATACCGCCGCCATTGATGGTGATAGGGGCTGACCATGGAGGCGGAGGCACGCCCTTGACTCTTACGAGCAGGCTCGCAGTGCCTGCTGGCAGGAGCGAGGGCGAGAAATTGAGCGATGGGGAGCCGCCGATAGTGCCGATGTTCGTGTCAGAACCGATAATAGCGTTGGGTGAGCCAATTATCGCGACCCCTACGGCACCGGAAGCGTTCGTCTGGACGTTGACGATTTCATCAGTGGCGTGAACGATATTTCCATTTGCGTCATAGCCACGAATAATTATTTCATTGCTGCCTACTGGAATGGCGGAAAAATCCACTATCACTTGTGATTTTGACGCCAATGATGGCCATACAAAAACCCCAAAAGCATAGGCCGGACGGGTGACCACCGGCACCTCCACGCCATCCACCACTCTGGTTGCTTTAATGGTCGTAGCGTTTCCAAGACTGACATGCTGAGCGAGCGGAGAGACGCAACTCAATTTTTGATTTACCGCCCAAAAATATGCGTTATACACTTGACGCTTCAAGGTGTAGGTGCTCTGCACCATAAACCCAAACACGTAGAAGGTCTCACTGCCAATTTGCGCCAATAGTTCAAAGTTCGCGGTGCCGCTTTGCTTCAAACCGGAGAAAAGATTTATCGTCTCACCCGCCCCGACAAATCCCATACTCGTAGTTGAATTGTCGGCATTGATTCTGACAACCTCATACCGTCCCAGCGGGTTTGCAACACTGTTCGTTGCCGGTGGCGCGTCTCTTGATAACGTGAACGGGACGGGCAGATCAGGGGGAGTCGATCCATTGGTTATTTGATCTTCCTTGGTATTAATTTCTCCACTGAACGCTTGCTGCAGGCCAAACGGCGTCAGCGTTTGCGAGTACGATTGGGATGGCCGATAGCCGCCAATACTCAGCACTGAATTTGCATCGAATTGCCCTTTGTGCTGGCCCGTATCCAATAACGCCGCCTCACCGCCGGTATCGCTGCCGATCACTGTCGTGATGAATCCGGAACCTTGGCCCGAGCCAGAGGCTCCCGTGTAAGCACCGCCACCGGAGCTGTCCAATTGGATGGCGCTATACAGGTCGCCCAGCTTTGCCTCGAAAGCGCCGGATATGCTGAGGGTGTCCTTTTGATACTGGATGCCGGCTTCAACCGTCCTGATCAGCTGGTTCTTCTTGTCATAGACGCTGAACGTCTGGTTGAGGGTTTTGTCCACCGCGGCTGCCGTGATCTGCACGGTGCGCATGTCCACCGCGCTGCCTTGCGTTCCCTGGATCTCGCGCGTGGCGTTGCCATTGCGGTCGTTCAGGTAGATCTTGCTGGCGCCGTCTCCGGTGTTGGTGCGCTGCACCTTGCCCATGGTGTTGTACTCGGTGTACTCCTGCCAGCCGTCGCCGGTGCCTTGCTTGCTGATCTCTCCGAAGACGTTGTAGGCAGTCATGTGCAGTTCGCCCGTGCCCTCGACGGTGCTCATACTGATCCGCCCCACAGCGTCGTAGCCGAGCAGCCTCACGATGTCTCGCTTGTTGCCGTCAGCATCCAACACGTTCTTCTGCCGCGCGCGCGCGATCTGGCCGGCCGCATTGACCTCGTAGATCGTCAGATTTCCCATCGGGTCGCTCTGCGACACGCGATTGCCATTGCCGTCGTAGCCGTAGCTGGTGATGCGGTCATCCGTCTCGACTGCGCTGTCGCGCCCGCGCTGGATGCTGCGCCTGACGCCGCCCAAGCCGTCGTACTCGGTGTCGGTCTCCGGGCGCACGAGATAGCCGTTCTGATCGGTATAGCTCGGTGCGATGCGGCTGATCTCTCGGCCCAGCTTGTCGTAGCTGATATCGGTCTGGTTCCAACTGGTGCCTGAGACAAGCTGGCGGGTCTGGGTGATATTGCCCAACCCGTCGTACAGGTAGGTGGTCACGGCGTTCGCATTGGCGTTGGACATGATCCCACCGCTGCTATCCACGGACTGCGTGGCCACCCCATAGACGGTCTGCGTGAGCACACGGCCCAGGCGGTCAGTCGCGAAACCAGTCCGGCGCGCATCGGTCAGGCTCAGGCCCGCACGCAAGGTGGCCGGGTCTCGCAGGGCCAGAGGCGCCGAGTTGTCGCCCTGGCGGGCGTAGCTGCTCACCTTCCCGGCGTACTTGATCTCGGTGGTGGGGGTGTCAAGGAAGTCGGCATAGTCCCAGCCGATGGCGTAGCCGTCTTCGTCGATATGCAGGACCTTGCGGCCGATCTTGTCGTAGTAGGTGAAGGCGGAATTCCCGCGCGCATCGGTCTCTTGAATCACGTTGCCATTGGCGTCGTAGACCAGGGTTTGCAGGGCCACCGTGGAAGGCGGCGCGACTTGCAGGATAAGACCACCACTGTCGAAGGTGGGCTCCCAATAGACGACCGCTTCGCGCAGCTTCTGGGTCAGACGCCCCAGCTTGTCGTAGACCATGACCGTGTTGCGATCCTTGGCCGGGTCCAGCGTGAAGAGGTCCATGTACCCTTGGATCTGGGTCGCATGCTCGCTCATGCGCACGAGATTGCCAGCCTGGTCGTATTGGTAGGTGGTGTAGGCCCCGCTCGGGGTGACCTGCCCGGTCTTGTTGCCCGCCGCATCAAAGTAGCTCGTGGTGCGGTAGCCGTCGACGGCGGCGCTGCCGTTCCAGATGGCGCCTGTGCTGGTCTCGATCACGCGGCCCAGCGCGTCGTAGCGCGTGGCCTCGGCAGGGGTGACCGTGGCCGGATTGAAGGAAGCATCAAGTATGGCTTGCGCCGAGCCGTAGCGCGCTGTCTGGCGGCCGAGCTTGTCGTATTGGTAGGTGGTGACGCGGTTGTTCAGCCCCACTGCCTCAACGGACTGGGTGCGGTTGTTGAACGCGTCGTAGGCATAGGTGTTGACCACGTCCACGAGCTGGTTGCTGGTGTTCTTGGCCTGCACGGGCAGACGCTCCGAGATCTCTCGGCCGAGCTGGTCGTAGTGGTACGTGGCGGTACCACCGAGCTTGTTGGTGACACGCTTGTCGAAGCGGTTGGCGGCCACGCCGTCGTTGCCGTCGGCGTTGTAGGCCGTTTTCTCGGTTTGATTGGCGGCGTCGGTGGCGCTGGTGAGGCGATCGAGCTTGTCGTAGAGGTTGGTGGTCAGCGCGTCTTGCACGCTGGTGGTCAGCACGGGCGCGGTGAGCTCGTTGGTGGTCGCTGCGACCTTGGTGGCGTAGCGGCGCACGCTGGCCACTTGGCTGCTGCCCGCACCCCAGTAGCTGCTCTGCGTGGCATAGCCTTCCGGATCCACTTGCAGGGTGACACGGTTGAGCTTGTCGAAGTAGAAGTAGCCGACGTTGCCCAGCGGGTCGGTTACCTTGACGGCGTTGCCGAAGGCGTCGTAGCTGGTCTTGGTGATGCCGCCGAGGGCGTTGGTGGTCTGGATGAGGCGGCCGGCGGCGTCGTAGAGATAGTCACTTCTTGCCCCATTTCCATCGATCTCCATCATCAAGCTGTCGAGGGCGTCGTATCCGTATCGAGTGACGCTGGCTACCGCTGTGCCATCAGCAATCGTCTTGTTGCGCATCCTGCCCGCTCCGTCGTAGACGTAACGTGTCGTCGTCTCCTCAGGCAAACCGCGGGCTGCGGTCTGCGTAGCCAGTTGCCCTACCGCGTCGTAAGTGTTGTAGGTCTCCACGCCAGCTGTATCGAAGCTGGAGACCACACGGCCCGCAGCGTCGCGGATCGCTGCGGACTTGAGATCGTCTGTGGCCGAGGCCAGTGGTGCTCTGGGTGTGCTGTCCTTTGAGACATCCAGGGCGTTTTTGTAGCGAATGGTGTCGGTCTGCAGGCCGCTGTATCTTGTCTCCGTAACGTAATTGAGCGCGTTGAGCTCGAAGCGGACGCGGTTGGCCGCGTCATAGCTGTAGCCCGTGCGACGGTCCAGCGGCGAGGTGATCAGTGTCGCGAGACCTTGTTCAGTCACCGGGCTACCCAGTGCGGTGATCTGTGCCGAGGTGAACGCCCGGGCGTAGTCAAGCTTGGCGGTGACGTTGCCGTTGGCGTCGTACTGCAGCCGGGTGATGCCGCCCTCGGCGTCGATGCTGTAGGTTTGACGGGCGGCTTTGTCGTAGGTGGCGTAAGTGACGCGATCTGCCGATGCGTTTGCCGTGACGCAGGCTCGGATGCTCTGAGCGTTTGGCGTGGCGCGCGCTGCGCTGAGCAGCGTGGCGTTGCTGCTGATGTTGGCGTAGCGGATCTGTTTGATCACGTGACCGGCAGCATCGTACTGTTGCTCGGTCACGGCGCCCACAGCGTCCATGCTCAGGGTCTGCCGACTGGCGCCGTCGTAGGCGTAGACCGTGGTTTGATCCTGGGCGGCATCTGTGCTGCTTTGAGTCAGCCGCGTCAGGTTGCCATCTGGGTCGTAGGTATAGGCGCTGATCAGGCCGGCATTGTTGTTGCTGGTCTTGACGCGGTTGGCCGCGTCGTAGGTGTAGCTTTGCCTGATGTCGTGCGCGACGTCGGCCACCGGCGCGGGGTCGGTGCTGATGTCCCAACTGCTGGGAGCAATATCCTTGGCATATGCGAGCCGTTCGATGACGTTGCCATTGCCGTCATAGGTGAACCGCACGATGGCGGTGTAGGCATTGCCGGTGTAGCGAACTCGGCCATCCTTGTCATAGCGATAGATCTGCACTTGATCCCAACCCGTCGCCAAGACAATGCGACTCGCGATGTCGCTGGCCTTGGGCGCCGCGGGCAGACCAGTCACGGAGACGGGCCGCACGTAACGCGTGACCCGCTGCACGCGCCCCTCAGCGTCGTACTCGGTATACGTGGTGTCGCCCAGCGGATCCACCTGATAGACCTGCCGGTTGTTGGCGTCATAGGCATAGACGCTGCGCTTGCCGTTGGCGTCGGTGCTGGCAATCATGTTGCCATCGAGGTCGTACTCGTAGCTCTTGGTCAAGGCCAGGCCACCCTGGTCCAGCACTTCACTCGTGCGTCGGCCCAGCTTGTCGTAGACGTAGGCGCTCACCACGCCCTTGGGATCCGTCACGGTGAGCGTGTTGCCCGCACCATCGAAGGTGTATTTGGTCAGCAGCGCCAGCCCTCCCACGTCGACCGTGGTGGCCACGAGCTGGCCGTTCAGGTCGTAGTCGTTGCGGGTGATGCATCCATTGGTGCCAGGCGCTGTGATCGTGACCGAGCTGCCGCTGCTCGTACTGACGTAGGCGTAGCCGGTGACGAGATTGAGTCCGCCGCTTGCAGAGTCAACCGTGCGGCTGACGATGCGGTCCAGGTCGTCGTACTTGTAGCTGGTCTTGACGCCGTTGCCATCGGTGCTCGTGATCAGGCGATCCCGCTCGTCGTAGCTGCTTCCGGTGCTGGCCAGTGGCGTGGTGATGCTCTTGAGGTTGCCGTCGCGGTCGTAGACGTAACTGGTGAGCTGGGCGTTGCCGTCCACGCTGCTGGCCAGTTCACCAAAGGCGTTGTTCGTGCGCTTGCTGCTGATGCCCTCGGGCGTGGTGACAGTCACGCTGCGGGCGATGTCGTCGTAGACGTAGCGCGTGGTCTGCTGGGTTGCGTCGGTCTGGGTGAGTACGCGGTTGAAGGCGTCATAAGTGCTGCTGCGGGCCGCACCCTTGCCATCCTTGGTCTGCACGACGCGGCCCAGGTGGTCGTAGCTGGCGCTCTGCGCAAGGTTGTTGGCGTCTGTCGTGCCAACGCGTCGGCCGAAGGCGTCGTAACGGTATTGCACCTTGGCTTGCAGCCCCAGGCTGTCGCTGGTGGTGCTGCTCAGCAGGCCTCTGCGGTCGTAGGCCAATTGCCGGGCGGTGGAAGTGCCATCGGTCTTCAACTGCTGCGTGAGGGTTTGCTGCTCACCAAAGGCGTTGTAGGCGGTGCTGCTGAGGTATTGCAGCGGGTTGAGGCTGGTCCTGAGCTGGCCTCGTGCGTCGTAGGCGTAGTCGGTTTTGGCTGTGGCCAGACCTTGCGCGATGAGTTGCTGCACGGCGGCAGTGATGGCGGTGGTGACCAGGCCCCCGCCTGAACTGCTCAGGCTGCTCATGCTCGTCAAGGTGGTGCTGGGCAGCTTGCCCCCATAGCGCAGCACGTGGGTGAGCTCACCCAGCCCGTCGTATTGGTGCTCTTCGACCTGGCCCAGGGCGTCAATGGTGTAGGCCAGACGGTTGTCGGCGTTGTAGAAGTAGAGCGTGCGAGCGTTGCCGGGACGGGTCTGGCTGGTGCGCCGCCCGGCCCGGTCGTAGGTGTAGCGGGTGGCGTATTGGGACCAGATGGCGTCGATCTGCGCCTGCGTCTGGTTGCCGGTGAGCAGCGCGCTGCCCACGCCGTCGAGCTCGCCGGTGAGGTTGCCCTGGAGATCGTAGAGCTCGGTCAGCGCGCGAACCTCGGTGCCAGCGGCGCGGCTGGTGCGGATGAGGTTGCCCACAGCGTCGTAGCTGTAGCTGGTGATCAGGCCGTTGGGGTCGCTCATCTGGTCGAGCTGGTTGAGCGCGTTGTAGTGCCAGCTGGTGCTTTTGTTGGCGGTGAGCGGCGTCGGGCGCAGGCTGGCCACGCTGGTGGCGCCGGTCAGTCCAGCACGCACGGTGGCGCTCAGCGCCGTGGCATAGCGGATGCTTTGCGTGAGGTTGCCGCGCGCGTCGTAGACGTGCTCGGTGAGGTAGCCTTCGCCGTCGACCTCCCCGGCAATCTGGCCAGCGCTGTTGAGCACGTAGTGCGAGCGGATGTCTTCGGCCGCCATGGCCGGGCGCAGTGCATCCAGAGTGACGGCGCTACGCAGGGCATCGGGCACTTGCGTGGCGTAGCTCAGGCGCGAGCTCAGCCGGCCAGCCGCGTCATAGACCATCTCGGTGAGGTAGCCCTCGGCATCGAGGGTGCCTCGCAAGAGGCCATCGTCGTCGTAAAAGTTGCGAGTGCGGCGGTCGGCCGTGGCGTTGACGACCGGGGTGGCATTGGCTGCGATGGGCGCTGCAGAGAAGGTGATGAGGTTGATCGCATTGGCGTAGCGGATGACGTCGGTGACACCCGAGGCGCCGTCGTACCGGGTCTCCACCACATAACCCAGCGCATCGACGGTCTTGCTCAGGCGGCCGGCAGCGTCGAAGAGGTTCCAGTTGCTCGTATCGGCAGTGTTGCCGGCGGGGCGGATGTCGGCAAGCTTGACGGTCGCAGGGGTTTGCGCCAGCGTGGTGAGCTGTGCCGCGGTCACCGTGCTGGCGTGGTGGAGAGTCTGCGTGAGCTGGCCGCTGGGGTTGTAGCGGTATTCGACCACGCGCCCCTGTGCGTCGACATCGGCGACCTTGCGGCCCATCTCGTCGTACAAGAACCATTGGCGCGCGCCGGTGGCGTCTTGCGCCATGCGCAGCCGGCCATCGTTGTCGTAGGTGTAGCTCGTCGTACCCAGGTCCAGGCTGCTGGGGCCCGTTTGCTGCACGCTGGTCAGGCGGCCCGCCTTGTCGTAGGTACTGATGGTAGACAGGCCGTTGGCCAGTGCCACGGTGCTGCGGTTGCCGGCGTCGTCATAGCTGTTGATCGTGGTGTGCTGTTGCGCATCGATCGTGCTCAGGAGGCGGCCCAGGCCGTCGTAGGTGCGGTCGGTCTGGCCGTCAACACCCTCGATGGTCTTGAGCAGCAGGCCAGAGACGTCGTAGACGTATTGCGTGACGAGTTGATGGCCATCGAGCAGGCCCAGGCCTTGAGCGTCCACGGCGGCGAAGCGGGTCGTGCTCTTGACCTGGCCGCGTGCGTCGGAGCTGATGTCCGTGCGAGCGGTCAGGGCCCTGTTCTGCGAGGCGACCCAGGTGCTCATGGTGGCTTCGGTGGGTACGGCCGTTTGCGCCAGACCGCTCAAGGAATACGTGTTGGCGGCGTACTCGATGCTGCTGGTGCGGTTGCCAAAGCCGTCGTAGCGGTTTTCTGTAACGCGCCCGGCCGCGCTGAGACTGAAGCGCAGCAGGCCCTTGTTAAGGGCGTCATAAACGTAGCGGGTGGTCTGTGCGCCGCCGGGCTGTGCAGCGCCCGCGCCATCAGGGTCGGGGACGGTGTAGAGAGTCTCGGTGATCAGCCGGTTGTTGGCGTCGAAGCTGCGTGTGACGGTGTTGCCTGCGGCGTCGCGCTGCAGCGTCTGGTTGCCGCTGGCGTCGTACGCCATGCTCACGGCGCGACCGTTGGCATCCGTGGTTTGCGTCAGGTCGCCATTGGCGTTGTAGCTGAAGCTGGTGATTGAAGTGACGCCCCCGACAGCGGGGCCTGTGATTTGTGTCAATTGCCGGGCGGCGTCGTATTGGTAGCTCGTGACGAGACCGAGCGGATCCGTGATGGTGGTCTTGTTGTTGGTGTAGCCGTAGGTGGTCACATTGCCCAGGCCATCAGTGACCGAGGCCAGCACGGTGCGAGCGATCGCGCTGGCGTCCGTGAACTGGGCATAGCCGAATGCCAGCTTGTTGCCGTCAGATTGGGTGATGCTGGCCAGACAGGATTTGCCAGCCTGTAGCGAATACGTGTAGTCGGTCGTGAATATCTTGGCGTCGGTCTTGTCGGCCGGAGTCAGGTCGACGGTGACTCGCGAGAGGCGGCCTGAGGTGTCGTAGCTGTAGCTCACCGCCGAGAGGGTCTTGCCGTCAGCCGTGACGGTGCGCAGCCCCGTCAGTTGCTTGCCGCTGTAGTCGTAGTAGAGGACTTCGCCATTGGCGTCAGTCATGCTCGTGAGCAGGCCGGTGCTGGCGTTGTAGGCGTAGCTCAGGCTGTTGCCTTGCGCGTCCGTGCGCTTGCTCAGCCGGCCGCTGGCGGTGTCGTAGGTCTCGGTGGCGTTTGAATCACCGTCGGTCCACACATAGGTGCTGCCTTGGAGCTGGATGCGGTCATAGGCGCCTGCACCGTCGGTGCTCAAGTAGGCGCTTCGGCTGGCGTTCCAGGTGTAGACGCTGACCGCACCATCAGCATCCGTGCGGGTCAGCGTGCTGCCGGCGGTATTGACGGTGCCACTGAGCTGCATTTGCCGGCTGTACACGCCGGGCGCCCAGTTGTCGGCGTTGTCGTCGTTTTGCAGGCCGCTGCTGTTATAGGTGCGCAAGGCCGCTGCGTCAGAACCAATGCCCACCAGCCGTGCGTCCACGTCTTGCACGACGAGGTTGCCGGTGGCGATGTTCACATAGGCTCGCTCGCCGTTGCGACCCACGCTTGCATCACCCAAACCGCCGTTTCTGCCCAGAGTCGCCAATGAGCTCAGGCTCAGACCCAGACTGTTGCCGCTGACGATTGCCACCATGATGTTCGGATCCCGTGTGTTGTGCCTTCAAGCCGCCGACATCGGGCATAAAGCCTCGAAGCTCAGCAGCGTCTGGACAACTCATCCGAACCAGTCCGCTATCGTTTAGCGGACGGTGGGGTTCAATTTAGGGGGCGCGTTTAAGGCTCCAAACCCAACTCCTGAATCTTCCGCGTGATCGTGTTGCGGCCGATGCCCAGGCGTTGGGCGGCCTCGATCCGCCGGCCGCGCGTCACATCAAGCGCAGTCAGGATCAGGCTGGCTTCGAAGCGCCTTGTCAGTTGATCCCAGACGTCAGGCTCGCCGCTGTTGAGCAGGCGGCGCGCCTCGCGGGCCATCTCGTTGATCCAGGCGTCGGTGCCCGCTGGAATACCTGGCGCAGCCGAGGCCACGGGCATCGACGCAACGGGCAGTTCGGCCGGAGCAGGCAAAGCCGTCGAAGCGCCCAGCGAGGTGGACGTCAGCAGCTCCTGCGGCAGGTCCTTGGCCTCGGCGACCTGCGTCGGCGCCATCACGCTGAGCCAGTGACAGATGTTCTCCAACTGCCGCACATTACCGGGGAAATCGAAATTGACAAGCCGCGCAAGCGCCGCGTCGGACAGTCGCTTGGGCTCGACGCCGAGCTCGGTCGCGCTGCGTTGCAGGAAGTAGCGGGCCAGCACGGGGATGTCTTCGCGTCGTTCGCGCAGTGCCGGCAGGCGCAGGCGGATCACGTTGAGGCGGTGGAACAAGTCCTCTCGGAACGCGCCTTGGCGAACGCGATCTTCAAGGTTCTGGTGCGTTGCGGCGATCACGCGCACGTTCGAGCGCAGCGGGCTGTGGCCACCCACGCGGTAGAACTGGCCGTCCGAAAGCACGCGCAGCAAACGCGTTTGCAAGTCGAGCGGCATGTCGCCGATTTCATCGAGGAAGAGCGTGCCACCATCGGCCTGCTCGAAGCGCCCTCGCCTGGTGGCCTGCGCGCCGGTGAAGGCGCCGCGCTCATGGCCGAACAGTTCGCTCTCGAGCAGATCCTTCGGGATGGCGGCCGTGTTGATCGCGACGAACGGGCCTTCGGCGCGCGGGCTGTGCTTGTGCAGCGCGCGCGCGACGAGCTCCTTGCCCGAGCCCGATTCGCCGGTGATCAGCACCGTGACGTGGCTCTGGCTCAAGCGTCCGATCGCGCGGAACACGTCCTGCATCGCCGGCGCCTGGCCGAGCATCTCGGGCACTTGCGCCGCATCTTCGTCGGCCACGGCCTCGCGCTGGCTTTCTTCCTGCGCGCGACGGATCAGCTCGACCGCACGCGGGAGGTCGAAGGGCTTGGGCAGGTATTCGAACGCACCGCCCTGGAAGGCCGAGACGGCGCTGTCCAGATCGGAGTAGGCGGTCATGATGATGACCGGCAGGTTCGGCAGGCGCTCCTTGACCTTGGCCAGCAGCTCGAGGCCCGAGCCGCCCGGCATGCGGATGTCGGAGACCAGCACCTGCGGGCTGTCTTCATCAAGCGCGGCCATCAGGTCGCGCGCATTGCTGAAACTTCTGACCGGAAGGCCTTCGCGGCTCAGGGCCTTCTCAAGGACAAAGCGGATCGAGTGGTCGTCATCAACAACCCAAATGGATTTCATTCAGTGCTCCCCTTCGACCGCGGCTGTCTGGTGAACAGCTCAGGGCAAAGGCAGGGTAATTCGAAAATCAGTCCGTCCCGGCTCGCTCTCGCAATCAATCATGCCTTGGTGTTGCTGCACGATGGTCTGCGACAAAGTCAATCCCAATCCCGTCCCTCCATCGCGCCCGGAAACGAGCGGATAGAAGATGCGGTCCTGGATGTCGACTGGCACGCCGGGGCCGTTGTCCTCCACATGCAATTCCAATGCCAAGCGCCAGCGGCGCTTACCAATCGTGACCTGTCGGGCCACGCGCGTGCGCAAAAGAATCTTGGCCGTGCCCTCGCTGATTTGCACATGCAGGGCTTGCGCGGCGTTCGCAACGATGTTGAGCACGGCCTGGATCAGTTGCTCGCGGTCGCCGCGGAAATCGGGCAATGACGCGTCGTAGTCGCGGATCACTTCCAGGCCCCGAGGGTACTCGGCCTGGATGACAGCGCGCACGCGTTCGCAGATCTCGTGGATGTTCACGTCGCCCACCACCTGGGCATGGCGGTGCGGCGCGAGCAAACGATCGACCAGCGATTGCAGGCGGTCGACCTCATGCACGATCACCTGCGTGCATTCGAGCTGCTCGGGCTCGGTCAGCTCCATCGCCAACAACTGCGCCGCTCCACGGATGCCGCCCAGCGGGTTCTTGATCTCATGCGCCAGGTTGCGCGTGAGTTCCTTGGTGGCCTGCACCTGATCGATATTGCGTTCTTCGCGGTCCTGCCGCGTCTGCTGCGCGTTCTCGATCAGCTCGACGATCACGCGCGAGCTCTCGCCGTTGATCTGCGAGACGATCACCTGGACCGGCAGCGGCTCTTCGTGGGCGCGCGCGCTCCAGCGCAGTTGCGCGTCGAAGCGGCTGCTGGAGTAGGAGTTGCTCGCCACGCCGCGGATCGTGTCGCTCAGATGGCCGGGATCGAGGAACCAGTCGAACAGGTTGTGCTTCTGCACCGCGCGGCGCGAAAGGCCAAGCACACTCTCGAAAGCGGCATTGGCGAAAAGGCATTCGCCTTTGACGTCGACGACAGCCACCATCGTGGCGAGCATGTCGAGCGCGGCAAAGCCCGAGGCTTCGGCTTGAACTTCGTCGTTCATGAGGGGATGCGCTCCTTGCTTGCAGCAACGCGCGCCGCCAGGGAATCAGGGCAGCTTCGAGATCTCGCGCTTGAGCGCCTGGATATCGGCTTCCTGCCGGTTGAGGCTGGCCTTGAGCTGGGCCATGCGGTCCAGATACTTCTGGTAGTTGCGGGCTTCGTCGCCCTGGCGTTCACCGTTGCCGTCCTGGTATTCGGCCTGCGTCGCGGCCATGCGCTTTTCGGCTTCGCGCAGTTCGTTCTCGAGCACGCGACGGCGTTCATCGTCACGCGCCTTCTGCTGGTTGACGTCGATGCGGGCCAGTTCACGCTGCGCCTCGCTGGCCACGGCGCTGTGTGATTTGGGCGTCTGCACGACCGTGATGGGCGCGCCTTCGATCGAGCGGCAGCCCTTGTCGGCCGCCTCTTTCGGCGTCAGCCCATCGGTGTAGAGCACCGGCGGGCCCGGGCAACGGTAGACCGTGGACTGGGCCAGTGCGGGCAGCGTGGTCGCGGCCATGCAGATCAGCAATGCGTGTCGAAGCATGGCGTGATTGTGGCTCAAGCGGCTGCAGATGCATTGTTGAAAATTGCAAGTCTGAGATGAAACCAAGTTCCCGGAATGCAGAGGGCGCAGAGCAAGCGCAGAGATCGCAAAGCTCGGAACCACCACTTCTCTGCGGGCTCTGCGTCCCTTTGCGTCCTCTGCGTTCCGGAAACTCTGTATTCGTTTCATCGGCCGAGGGTGGCGCGCGCTATGGACAACTGAAATGAAAAGGGACGGCCTGGCCGTCCCTTGATGGTCAGGCCAGGGCCTGTCCTCGCACCTTACAGTGCGTAGTACATGTCGAATTCGACGGGGTGCGTGGCCATGCGGAAACGGGTCACTTCCTGCATCTTCAGGTCGATGTAGGCGTCGATGTAGGCATCGGTGAACACGCCGCCCTTGGTCAGGAAGGCACGGTCCTTGTCCAGATACTCAAGCGCCTGGTCGAGGCTGTGGCAGACGGTCGGGATCTTCGCGTCTTCTTCAGGCGGCAGGTGGTACAGATCCTTGGTGGCGGCTTCGCCCGGATGGATCTTGTTTTCCACACCGTCGAGGCCAGCCATCAGCAGGGCCGCAAAAGCCAGGTACGGGTTGGCCGAAGGATCGGGGAAGCGCGCTTCAATGCGTCGGCCCTTGGGGTTGGCGACGTAAGGAATGCGGATCGAGGCCGAGCGGTTCTTGGCCGAGTAGGCCAGCTTCACCGGGGCTTCGAAGCCAGGCACCAGGCGCTTGTAGCTGTTGGTGCCGGGGTTCGTAATCGCGTTCAGCGCGCGAGCATGCTTGATGATGCCGCCGATGTAGTACAGCGCGAATTCGCTCAGGCCGGCGTAGCCGTCACCGGCGAACAGGTTCTTGCCGTCCTTCCAGACCGACTGGTGAACGTGCATGCCGCTGCCGTTGTCGCCGACGATGGGCTTGGGCATGAAGGTGGCGGTCTTGCCGTAGGCATGGGCCACGTTCACGATGATGTACTTCTGCAGTTGCAGCCAGTCGGCGCGTTGCACCAGCGAGCTGAACTTCGTGCCGATTTCCATCTGGCCGGCGTTCGCCACTTCGTGGTGATGCACTTCGACCGGGATGCCGCACTGCTCGAGGATCAGGCTCATTTCCGAGCGCAGGTCCTGGGCCGAATCGACCGGGGGCACGGGGAAGTAGCCGCCCTTGACCGAAGGACGGTAGCCGGAGTTGCCGTGCTCGTATTCCTTGGAGCTGTTCCAGGCGGCTTCTTCAGCGTCGATCTTGAAGAACGAGCCGGACATCTCATTGCCCCAGCGCACGCTGTCGAAGATGAAGAATTCGGGTTCCGGGCCGAAGTAGGCGGTGTCGCCCAGGCCGCTGCTCTTGAGGTAAGCCTCGGCGCGCTTGGCCAGCGAACGCGGATCGCGCTCATAGGCCTTGCCGTCGGCGGGATCGACCACGTCGCAGGTCAGGATCAGGGTCGGCTCTTCGAAGAAGGGGTCGATATTGGCCGTGTTCGGGTCCGGCATCAGCAGCATGTCGGAGGCTTCGATGCCCTTCCAGCCGGCGATCGAGGAGCCGTCGAAGGCGTGGCCCGAAATGAACTTGTCTTCGTCAAAGTGGGACACGGGCACGGTGACGTGCTGTTCCTTGCCACGGGTATCGGTGAAGCGGAAGTCAACAAACTTGACTTCGTTGTCCTTCACCATGCTCAGCACATCGGCGACGGTCTTGGCCATCAATTGCTCCTAAGGAATGCTTTGGGGGTACGGGTCGAATTCGGCAGGCACGGGCAAGCCCATGCACCAATCAAAGCTAAGCAGGACTTGTGCCAGCTCGGGCCTGGACAAGCGCCTTCGCGGTGCACAGCCAAATTGCTGGCGCATTATGCGCTGACGCCCGGCGCAAGCCAGTGACAGGCGCTTCACAAATCGGCGAGAGCACCAGCCTGGCGCGAATCAGCGCACCATTTCGGAGCTGATACTGGCACCAAACTGGATCACGCCGTTTTTCAGGGCTTCATAGGCCGGGGCGAGATCGGCCAGGCCCTTCACGCCGAGCTCGATATGGCGTCCCCATTGCGGATGGTCGACACTGGGCAGGCTGAAGACCTTGATGCCGGGGAAGTCGGCCTCGACCTGTTCCATCAGCGGTGTGAGGCTGGCCTCCATCGCGCCCTGCACGATCAACGAACGCTCCTGCGTGTCGACCGCGCGGTGCAGGTCCGCGTGCTTCTCGTCGAGCACCCAGGCCATCATCGGATGCGCCATCACCGGGAAGCCCGGCACGAAGTAGACCGTGCCGACCGAAAAGCCCGGGATCTTGTTGTACGGGTTGGGCACGATGCTGGCGCCTTGCGGAAACACGCCCATCTCGAGCCGCCGCAACGTGTCGGGGTGGTCGGCCGGAGCGCTAACGCCGGTTTCAAGCGCCATCTTCTGGATGCGCTGCCAGATCAGTTCGCGCGCTTCGGGGTGCAGTTCCAGGTCACGACCAAGAGCCGCCGCCGCGGACTGGCGCGTGTGGTCGTCCGGCGTGGCGCCGATGCCGCCGCAACTGATCACGAGATCACCGCTGGCAAAGGCGGCGCGCAGTTGCTCGGTGATGTGCTCGCGATCATCGCCAAGGTACTGCGCCCAGGAGAGCTGCATGCCGCGCTCATTCAGCAGCTCGATGAAGCGCGACAGATGCTTGTCCTGGCGCTTGCCCGAGAGGATCTCGTCGCCAATGATGATGAGGCCAATCTTCATTGCTAAAGCACCGGAGGTAAGAGGGGATGGAGAGGCGTGACGACGACTTCTTCGACCAGCGGCAGGTCCGCGGAGGCGGCGGCCACGGCCGCATTGCGGGCGCGCAGCTCGTTGAGCGCAGCCAGCGAGTAATGCGCGAACCAGAGTGTGGAGAAGGCGAACACCAGGATGTACAACCACACCGAAACGAGCACCAGGAAAGGCGCCAGCACCACGGTCAACACGCCTGCGGCCCAGATGGCAGCCGGCGCGGCGCCCAGGTAACCGGTGATGATGCCCAGGATCAGCAGCGGCACGCGATGCTCATGCATCAGTTGCTTGCGCTCCTCGACCGAGGCATGTTCGGCCAGCACATCGAAGGCCAGCACGCGGTAGCCGAGCCAGCCCCAGATCAGCGGCGGCAGGATCAGCACCAGCGGAGGGATCAGCCAGAAAGGCAGGCTCACCAGCAGCATGCCGGTGGCGAGCAGGCAATGCCAGACCGACCAGGCCAGGCCCTTCCACCAGGCCGAGCCGCCCTGCTTGTGCTCCATCGTCGGGAAGCGCCGCAGCGCCACCATGCGGGCCAGCGCCGGCGTCATCAGCAGCGCCACCATGAAGAGCGAGATCACCACCAGCACCGGCAGCGCCAGCAGCACCACGATCAGCGGCGTCAGCATGGCGCGCAGATCATTGGCGCCGATGAAGTTCAGATAACCGAGCAGCGAATCGATCAGCTTCCAGGATTCCAGCGTGGCGCGCACCGCATCATTGGCCGGCTCCCAGAAAAAATAGCCAAGCCCGAAGGCCAGGCCCGCCGTGAGCAGCAAGGGGATGAAGGACAGCGCGATCACTCGCGGATGCAGGCAATACGCGGCGGCGCGCCAGAAGGCACTGACCACACGACCCATCGAAGACACCATGAAAATCAGGCTCCTGCAAACAAACGCTTGAGGCCCAGCCACTGCTGCGCCCAGAAGCCCTGGCCGTAGTCGCGGCCGCCCTCCTCGGGCAGTTGATCGCGTACGCCGGTGGGGTCGAATCGATGCTCGAAATTGGCGGTGCCGAACAGCACATCCCAGATCGGCAACAGCACCGCGAAGTTGTGGCCGCCCAGCGTGCCACGGCCCTTCGACTCGTGGCCGATGCCGATCGAATGGTGCAGGCGATGAAAGCGCGGGCTGACCACCAGGCGCTCGAACACGCGGCCAAAGGACAGGCGCAGATTGGCGTGCGACAGACTCTCCAGCAATTGCTGAACCGCGACCAGCGCAATGAACTGCCCCGGCGGCACGCCGATCAAACGGGCCAGCAGCACGAAGGCGGCGTCGAGCAGCACATCGTCGACCAGGTGGTTGCGGTTGTCGCTCCACATCGTCATCTGGCGCTGGCTGTGGTGCAGCGAATGCAGCGCCCACCACCAGCGGAAGGCGTGCTGGCCACGGTGCAGCCAGTACATGGCGAAGTCGAACATGACGACGTAAAGGATGAAGCTGACCCAGGCGATATCGGTGACGCCGAGCCACATCTCATCGAGCTGCAAGGTCGGCAGGCCCGCCATGCGCCATTGGCCCGAGAGCTCATCCCACAGCGGCACGAGGCTGAAGAACATCACGAGGCGGAACAGGCCCAGGCGGTGAATCAGCGTGTAGAGCACATCGACGCGCACCGCCTTCTTGTCGGTCACCTTCTCCACCGGCCGCCAGCGCTCGAGCAGGCCGATCAGGCACAGCAGCACGGTGATTTCGATCAGGCCGACCAGCAGCCAGCCGGTGGCGTCGAATGCGTCTTCGAGCAGATTGCCGAAGCCCAGACCAAACACAACCGGCTGCACGAGCGACTCGAACAGCCACTGCTGGGCTGCGCTGAAGAGGTCACTCAAGCTGTCCATGATTCAACTTCGATTGGCAGGAGAAGATGGCGAGGAAAAGAGTGCAGCGTAGCGCGGATGCTCGCGCAGCGGGGCAAAGCCGAAGCCCTTGTCCTTGAGCCCGCGCATCAGCGGCTCCAGATCGGCCGGCGCCCAGGGATCGAGCCGCGACCAGATGCCCAGATGCGCCAACAGGATATCGCCGCTGCGGATATTTTTCAGCGCGCGCTCGAGGAGCTCGGCATTGGGGAATTTGTCGCTGGGCAGCTCGTCGCCCAGAAAACCGGCCGGGCTCCAGCCGACATGCGTGAAGCCGGCGGCTTTGGCGGCAGCCAGCAGCGCGGGCGAGGTCTTGCCGGCCGGCGCACGGAAGATCGGGCCGAGGTTCTGCCCGGTCATGTCCTTGAAGCGCCGGGCCACGCGCTGCAGGCTCTGGCCGTACTGCTCGGCGGTGATCTCATGCACCACCGGCGGGTTGATGCCGGCCACGGTGCGGACCTTGAAACGGTTGTCGGGCAGGTCCTCGAGCCAGATGTCGTGGTCCCAGGTGTGCGCGCCGAAGTCATGGCCCTCGGCCGCGCGCGCCTTCCACCACGGCGCCCAGACATCGTCGAGCGTCGTCCCGCCGTCGAGCGTGGGCTCGTTGGCGAGGAAGAAAGTGGCCTTGGCTTCGAAGCGCTTGAGCGTGTCGGCGATCAGGTTCGCGACGCCCATGTGCCCGGTGTCAAAACTCAGGTAGACCGTCTTGTCGCCAGGCTGCGCCTGCGCCGACAGCGACGGCAACCAGGGTGCGCCAGCCAGCAGGGCTAACGCTGTTCTTCGACGCATCATTGGCGCGGAATCATTGTCGAGGGGTGTGATCAAGCGTGTAGACGCCGTGCGGCGAATGCCCGACCCTCACCTGGCGCAGCACCTTGTGATTGACCGTGTCGATCTCGGTCAGCTTGCCGGCCCAGCGCGAAGTCACGAGGATGGTCTTGCCGTCCTTGAGCACTTCCATGTCGTCGGGGCCACCCGGTGCGGGGAACTGGTCCACCACCTTGAGCGTCTGCATGTCGATCTTGCTGATCGTGTTGCCGGCGCGGTTGCTGACCAGCACATGACGGCCATCGCCCCAGTTGCGGAAGGAGTGAGCGCCCTTGCCCGTCGGGATGCGCCGGATCAGGCGCGCGGGGCCGTTGCTCACGTCATAGACCTCAACCTGATCGTCGCCCGTCAAAGCCACCAGCAGCGTCTTGTCGTCGGGCAACAGGAAGATGTCGGCCGGCATGTGGCCCACCTTGACCGTCCAGCGCGGCGTCTGCGTGTTGAGGTCGATCGCCATCAACTGGTCGCTGTCCTGCAGGCTGGCATAGACGGTCGTGCTCTTGCTGTCGATCGACAGGTGGCTCGGCGTCTTGGGCGCCGGGATGCGCTTGACCAGGTGCATGGGGTTGTCGGCATCGGTCGGCACCCAGCGGTAGATGGCGACGAAATCGAGGCGGTTCGCGGCGGTGACGAACCACTTCATGTCGGGCGAGAAGCGCAGGTGATACGGGTCGCCGAGGCCGCGCACCACGCGTTGCACTTGAGCCGTGGCCGGGTTCAGGAAGGTCAGCGAATCGGCCAGCGCATTGGCCACCACCAGCGATTTCTCGTCGGGCGAGAGGTAGAGGTGATGCGGCTCCTTGCCGGTCGGGATGCGCTTGATCTGCTGGAAGCTCACCGGGTCGATGACGCTGATGTCGGCGTCGAGCGAATTGAGCACAAAGATCGGCGCGGCGCGAGCCATGGTCAGAGCGCCCAGCAGGAACGCCGCGAGCACGGCGGACCGGTACGGAGAAAACATCAAAAATCCTTCAAGCAGCTTCGGCCATGAGCCCGGGAGTTTAGAGCACCCCTGAATCCAGGGGCGTCCGCGAGGGCTTGCGCCCGGGACGGCAGCGTGCTGGCAGGGGCTAACCCGCAGCGCTGATGGCGGGCATCACGACGTTTGATTGGACGCCTCGAATCACCGCCTCGCATCATGGCCGCACGGGTTGATCGCGGCGCGCCGGCTCACCCGCCACTGCTTGCAAGGGATTCAATGATGTTCAGCTTTTTGGCATCGCGGCCAGCGGCCCGACCGGTTCCGGACGGTGACGTCCTCTCCACCTACCACCGTCTGCGCATCCGCGCGCTGTTCGGCATCTTCATCGGCTACGCCGCCTACTACATCGTCCGCTCGAACTTCACGCTCTCGACGCCCTACCTGATGAAGGCCATGTCGCTGAGCAAGACAGACATCGGCCTGCTGACCAGCTGCATGCTCGTCACCTACGGCATCAGCAAGGGCGTGATGAGCGCGCTGGCCGACAAGTGCAACCCCAAGTACTACATGATCTGCGGCCTGCTGCTCTCGTGCCTGGTCAATGTGTTCCTCGGCTTCAGCACCGAGTTCTGGATGTTCGTGGCGCTGGTCATCCTGAATGGCCTGTTCCAAGGCATGGGCGTCGGCCCCGCCTTCATCATGATCGCCAACTGGTTCCCCCGCATGCAGCGCGGTCGAACGGGGGCGATCTGGAATATTTCCCACAATATCGGCGGCGGCATCGTCGCGCCGATCTCGGTGGGCGCGTTCGCCTTCTTCGGCACCGAGCATTGGCAGGTGGCCAGCTACTGGGCTCCGGCGGCGATCACCTTCGTCGCGGCCCTGCTCTTCATGGCGGTCGGCGTGGGCACGACCTACAACGCCGGCCTGCCGCCGGTGGACAAGATCCTCAACTCGGCCGACAACGAACTGATCAGCGACGCCGCCGATCAGGCCGGCCAACATCTGAGCGCCTCGCAGACCTTCCGCAAATATGTGCTGTTCAACAAGCATGTGTGGTTCGTCTCGCTGGCGGACGCCTGCGTGTACCTGGTGCGCTTCGGCGTCATCAGCTGGCTGCCGATCTACCTGCTGCAGGTGAAGGGCTTCTCGAAGGGCCAGATGGGCCTGGCCTTCGCGATCTTCGAATGGGCGGCCATTCCCGCAACGCTGTTCGCGGGCCTGCTGTCCGACAAGCTTTTCAAGGGCCGGCGCATGCCCCTGGCCATGTTCTGCATGGTCGTCATCCTGGCCGCGCTGATGATCTATCACACGAGCGATTCACTGGCGGTCATCACCGCAGCGGCGGGCCTGATCGGCGCCTTCATCTATGTGCCGCAGTTTCTGCTGTCGGTGACCACGATGGAGATCGTGCCCAAGTTCGCCGTCGGTTCGGCGGTCGGCCTGCGCGGCTTCATGAGCTATGTGGTCGGCTCCACGATCGGCACCGCGCTGATTGGCAAGCTGGTCGACCTGTACGGCTGGGACGCCGGCTTCTACACCCTGCTGACCGGCGGCGTGCTGTGCCTGTGCTTCTGCTTCCTGTCGCATCGCGGCGCGCTTGAACTCGAGGCTCGCAAACGCGGCCGCTCCGCGGCTGCGAACCAGGCCAAGCTGCCCAAGCCGGCCGGCGCCGGTGCGGCAGCCAGCGGCGGCCGCTGAGGCCGCCGGGAGCGATCAGTCGTCAATCTGCTGAAAGCTCAGAACAATTCGCGCGCTGAAGCGAAGTTCGGGGACATTCCATCTTCTCAGGGGGGCGAAGCGCTCGCTGTCAAGGCGAGTCCTGAATAGACTCGTTCGGACTGGCGGCGAATGCCCTCTTCCAAATCAACTAGTAGGTCCCTATGAAATTCCAATTGAAGTCCTGGATTACGGCAACGACTTTAGCTATGACCGCAGCGGCCAGCGTCGCACTTCCCGCCACCACCGTCAGTTGGGTGCAGCAAACAGCGACCGTCAGTGCAACAAATTCGATCGAGGTGTGGGTGCGATTGGCTGTCGATCCTTCAGCTGATAGAGCCCTGGTTGTCGACGGCAGCACGATTAGTTTTTCGCCGGAGGACATTGGCGACTACGTCCCGGACACCGTGGGAGGCGGTAGTAACTTCGAGTGCAGCGGAGACCTAATCTACTGTCTCATGAACCGCGCGTCCTGGGACTGGAAAAGCGGCGGTGCCAATTCATTCCTGCCCGATCAGCCTGTCACGATCACGCCCGGAGAGTCCCATGACTTCTTGGCTGCTATCTTCTCGCCGAAGAATGGCATCGCTGCTCCCGGCGTCTATTGGGTGGGTGACGTATCCCTCGGTTTGAATTTGTTCAAGGAAAATGCCGACGGCACTGCCGCCTACAAGGACTTCGACCTTGGCCATACTTGCGCCGATCAAGCGGCATCGTGCTCCTTCACTCGCCAGGTGCTTGCAGTCCCCGAGCCTGCTGGCAGCGCGCTCATGGCAATCGGCCTGGGGCTTCTCGGCCTGGTGTCGCGCCGCCGCCGGTCATGATCAAGCGCCGGCAAGCGCCCCACATCGACTGATGCGGCTATCGGGCGGGTCAGTCGTCGTCGCCACCAATCAGGCCGCCGAGGACGCCGGCCGCGCCGAATCCACCGAGAATCGAGCCCTCTTCCTTGCGGCCGCCCATCTGCGGTGCCGCGGCAAAGATTCGTGAAGCCAGTCGCGAGAGCGGCAGGCTTTGCAGCCAGATCTCGCCGGGGCCGCTCATCTTGGCCAGGAACAGGCCCTCGCCGCCGAACAGCGCGGTCTTGATCTTGCCGACGTACTGGATCTCGAAGCTGACGCTGGGTGTGTAGGCCACGACGCAGCCGGTATCCACGTACAGCGTCTGGCCCGGCGCGAGCGTGCGACGCTCGATGGTGCCCCCGGCATGCACGAAGGCCATGCCGTCGCCGTCGAGCTTCTGCATGATGAAGCCCTCGCCGCCGAAGAAGCCGGTCGAGAGGCGCTGCTGGATCGCGATGCCCAGCGAAACGCCGCGCGCCGCGCACAGAAAAGCGTCCTTCTGGCAGATCAGCGTGCCGCCGAGCTGGCGCAGATCCATCGGAATGATCTTGCCCGCATAGGGCGCGGCAAAGGCCACGCGCAGCTTGGTCGAGCTTTCGTTCGTGTAGATGGTGGTGAACAATGATTCACCCGAGATCAGCCGCTTGCCCGCGCCCAGCAGCTTGCCCATGAAGCCGCCCTGGTTGGCCGAGCCGTCGCCGAACACGGTGTCCATGCCGATGCCGGCATCCATGAACATCATGCTGCCGGCCTCGCCGATGGCAGCCTCGCCCGGGTCGAGCTCGACCTCGACGAACTGCATCTCGGCACCCTTGATCTCGTAATCGACGACGTCCATGCTCATGACTGGCTCCGGGGGAATATGAGGTTAGCGACTCTATAGAAAAGAAAACGCCCGCAGACCTTGCCGGCCGGCGGGCGCTCATTGTGAAGCAAGCTGGACGGCGTTTGATCAGTCCTTGGTCGCCTCCAGCGACTTGTTCAAGTACAGCGCCAGCCAAGTGGCGGCGGCACCCGACAGCAGGTACAGGCTCAGGAAGGCCAGGCCGAACTTGGCCGACAGGCCCAGCGCCACCAGCGGTGCAAAGGCCGCACCGATCAGCCAGGCCATGTCGGCCGTCAGCGCCGCGCCGACGTAGCGGTACTTGGGCAGGAAGTTTGCAGTGACCGAACCGGACGACTGGCCATACGACAGGCCCAGCAGCACCGAGCCCAGCATGATGAACAAGTCTTCACCGACCGCGCCGCCATTGAGCAAGGTGGGCGCGAAGCCGCTGAACACCGCGATCATGATGGCAAGCGTGGCCAGCGTGCGGCGGCGGCCGACGCTGTCGGCGATCCAGCCCGAGGCCACGATGCCGCCGGCGATCAGGAAGCCGCCGAAGATCTGGAAGGCCAGCACCTGGTTGATCGACTGCTGCGAGTACAGATGCAGCCAGGACAGCGGGAACACCGTGACGATGTGGAACAGCGCAAAGCTGGCGAGCGCGGCAAAGGCGCCGATCCAGAGGTTGCGCCCCTGCGCGCCGATCAGCTCACGCGTGCTGACCGGTTCCAGCTCGCGCTTTTCCAGCAGCTCGGCGTACTCGGGCGTGACGACCATGCGCAGGCGTGCAAACAGCGCCACCACGTTGATCGCAAACGCGACGAAGAAGGGATAACGCCATCCCCAAGCGTAGAAATCTTCAGGCGCCAGGCTGCCATACAGGAACGCAAACAGCGCGCAGGCCAGGATGAAGCCGATCGGCGCGCCGAGCTGGCCCAGCATGGCGTACCAGCCGCGCTTGCCTTCGGGGGCACTCATGGCCAGCAGCGATGGCAGGCCGTCCCAGGAGCCGCCGAGAGCCAGGCCCTGGCCGATGCGCAGCAACACCAGGGCCACGATGGCGGCCTCGCCCTGTGAGGCGTAGCCGCTCAGGAAGGCGATCGAGACCGTGCAGGTGCCGAGCAGGAACAGCGATGAAGTCAGTTTCGTCGCCCGGCCCCAGCGGCGCTGCATGGCCATCGAGATCGCGGTGCCGAAAGGCCGCGCCACGAAGGCCAGCGAGAACACCGCGAAGGACCACAGCGTGCCGTCCAGCGGCGTGGCAAAGGGGAAGAACAGCTGCGGGAACACCAGCACCGAGGCGATGCCGTAGACAAAAAAGTCGAAATACTCGGAGGCTCGTCCGATCACCACGCCGACGGCGATATCGCCGGGCGCAACGTCATGGGCCCCGTGGTCGCCATCAGGCGTGAACTCTTGCGGATGGCTGATGCTTGACATCGTTTCAGGCCCCTTTTCCTCTGATGTTGTCTCTGACGTCGTCTCTGAATGTCGAGTCTGAATATCGCTCAATACCCATAGCTTGCCGTCGGAAAACCTTGCGCGGCAATAGGACAAAACGTCCAATCGCCATCCAACGGCATAACGCCTACATTCTGCGCCTAGTTCCAGGCACTTCCAGGCAATGATGATTGCCCCTCGCATGTCTTCCCTCAAAAAGCTCCGCGGTCCCGCTGCGTTAGCCCTCGCCACTTTGCTGGCGGGTTGCAACACAGTGGTGCTCAATCCTTCTGGCGACGTCGCCGCGCAACAGGGCAAGCTGGTCGTTGTTTCGACCCTGCTGATGCTGCTGATCGTGGTGCCCGTCATTGCCCTGGCGCTCCTGTTCGCGTGGCGCTACCGAGCGTCGAACACCAAGGCGACCTACAAGCCCGAATGGGACCACTCCACGCAGCTTGAGCTGGTGATCTGGGCGGCGCCGCTCTTGATCATCATCGCGCTGGGCGCGATCACCTGGATCAGCACTCACACGCTCGATCCCTACCGCCAGTTGACCCGCATCGGCGAGAAGCGTCCGGTGCCCGAAGGCGTCAAGCCGCTGGTGGTTGAAGTCGTCGCGCTCGACTGGAAGTGGCTGTTCATCTATCCGGAGCAAGGCATTGCCACGGTCAATGAACTGGCCGCGCCGGTTGACCGCCCGATCGAGTTCAAGATCACCGCGTCCTCGGTGATGAACAGCTTCTACATCCCCGCGCTGGCCGGCCAGATCTACGCCATGCCCAGCATGGAAACCAAGCTGCACGCCGTGATCAACGAGGCCGGCGAGTACGAAGGCTTCTCCGCCAACTACAGCGGCAAGGGCTTCTCGCACATGCGCTTCAAGTTCCAGGGCGTGTCGGATGCCGACTTCAACGCCTGGGTCGAGAAGGTGCGCCAGTCCAGCGGCGGCCAAGGCCTCGACCGCCCCGGCTACCAAGCGCTTGAAAAGCCCAGCGAGAACGATCCGGTGCGCTACTACGCGACCGTGGCGCCTGACCTCTACGGCGCGATCCTGAACCGCTGCGTGGCCGCGGGCTCGATGTGCATGGACCAGATGATGGCCATCGACCACCAACGCGCGATGGGCGTTACCGACGCCAACTGCACGCCCGAAGAAGCCGCCAGGAAATCCGCCTTCGCTCTGAACACGACGAGTGCCACCAACGCAACGTCGTCGGCGAAGAAATAAGCGAGCTCACAAGAATGACGACCGACCTGCAAACCCTGCTGCTGGGCAAACTGAGCCTGGAAGCGATCCCCTATCACGAGCCCATCCTGGTGGCCACCTTCGCCGGCGTGGCGTTGGGCGGTGCCGCCGTGCTGGGCCTGCTGACGTATTTCAAGCTCTGGGGCTACCTCTGGCGCGAGTGGTTCACCAGCATTGACCACAAGAAGATCGGCATCATGTATGTCGTGATGGGCATCATCTTCCTGCTGCGCGGCTTTGCCGACGCGGTGATGATGCGCGCCCAGCAGTCCGTGGCCTTTGGCGACAACATGGGCTTCCTGCCGCCGCACCACTACGACCAGGTATTCACGGCGCACGGCGTGATCATGATCTTCTTCGTCGCCATGCCCCTGGTGACCGGCTTCATGAACTACGTGGTGCCGCTGCAGATCGGCGCCCGTGACGTGGCCTTCCCCTTCCTGAACAACTTCAGCTTCTGGATGACCGCTTCGGGCGGCGCGCTGGTGATGATCTCGCTGTTCATCGGCGAGTTCGCCAAGACCGGCTGGCTGGCTTATCCGCCGCTGTCCGGCATCCAGTTCAGTCCGGACGTCGGCGTCGATTACTACATCTGGTCCCTGCAGATCGCCGGGGTGGGCACGCTGCTCTCGGGCGTGAACCTGATCGCCACCATCGTCAAGATGCGCGCGCCGGGCATGACCATGATGAAGATGCCCGTCTTCACCTGGACGGCCCTGTGCACCAACGTGCTGATCGTCGCCGCCTTCCCGGTGCTGACCGCCGTGCTGGCCCTGCTCTCGCTGGACCGCTACGTCGGCACCAACTTCTTCACGAACGACCTCGGCGGCAACGCCATGATGTACGTGAACATGATCTGGATCTGGGGCCATCCCGAGGTCTACATCCTGGTGCTGCCGGTGTTCGGCATCTTCTCGGAAGTGGTTTCGACCTTCTCCGGCAAGCGTCTGTTCGGCTATGCCTCGATGGTCTACGCCACGGTCGTGATCACGATCCTGTCCTACCTCGTCTGGCTGCACCACTTCTTCACGATGGGCAGCGGCGCCAGCGTGAACAGCTTCTTCGGCATCACGACGATGATCATCTCGATCCCGACGGGCGCGAAGATCTTCAACTGGCTGTTCACCATGTACCGCGGCCGCATCCAGTTCGAGGTGCCGATGCTGTGGACGGTCGGCTTCATGGTCACCTTCACGATCGGCGGCATGACCGGCGTGCTGCTGGCCGTGCCTCCGGCCGACTTCGTGCTGCACAACAGCCTGTTCCTGATCGCCCACTTCCACAACGTGATCATCGGCGGCGTGCTGTTCGGCCTGTTCGCCGGCCTGAACTACTGGTTCCCGAAAGCCTTCGGCTTCAAGCTCGATCCGTTCTGGGGCAAGTGCTCGTTCTGGTTCTGGCAGATCGGCTTCTTCTTCGCCTTCATGCCGCTGTATGTGCTGGGCCTGATGGGCGTGACGCGCCGCATGAGCCACTTCGAGGATTCCTCGCTGCAGGTCTGGTTCGTGATCGCCGCCTTCGGCGCCGCGCTGATCGCGATCGGCATCGGCTGCATGCTGATCCAGATCGCCATCAGCATCAAGAACCGCGAGAAGCTGCGCGTCACGGGCGACCCGTGGGGCGGCCGCACGCTGGAGTGGAGCACCTCCTCGCCGCCGCCCGATTACAACTTCGCCTTCACGCCGCGCGTATACGACCTGGACGCCTGGTATGACATGAAGTCGGCCGGCTACCAGCGTCCGCTGACCGGTTTCCAGTCCATCCACATGCCCAAGAACACCGCAGCCGGCATCACCCTGGCGGGCATCGCCTTCGTGATGGGCTTCGCGCTGATCTGGCAGATGTGGCTGATTGGCGGCCTCGCCTTCGCCGCGCTGGTCATCACCGCCATCGTTCACACCTTCAACTACAAGCGCGATTTCTACATTCCGGCTGAACAAGTCGTGAAGACCGAAGACGCCTACACCCGACTGCTGGCCAGCCATGTCTGATCTTTCCATCACCGACCGCTTCATCGTCCGGGGCGACCACCACCCCGAGAACGGCACGCTGCTGGGCTTCTGGCTCTACCTGATGAGCGACTGCCTGGTGTTCGCCTGCCTGTTCGCCACCTATGGCGTGCTGGGACGCAGTTATGCCGGCGGCCCCGGCGGCGCCGAGCTGTTTGACCTGCCCGTCGTGGCGACCAACACGGCCTTGCTGCTGATCTCGTCGATCACCTACGGCTTTGCCATGCTCGAAATGCAGCGCGGCAAGGTCAAGATGGTGCTCATCTGGTTGGCCATCACCGGCCTCTTCGGCGCGGGCTTCATCGGCCTCGAGCTGACCGAGTTCCACCACCTGATCCTCGAAGGCAACGGCCCGCAGCGCAGCGCCTTCCTGTCGAGCTTCTTCGCGCTGGTGGCCACGCACGGCCTGCACGTCACCTTCGGCATCATCTGGCTGATCACGCTGATGACGCAGGTCGGCAAGTTCGGCCTCACCGCCGCCAACAAGCGCCGCCTGATGTGCCTGTCGATGTTCTGGCACTTTCTGGACGTGGTCTGGATCGGCGTGTTCACCTTTGTCTATCTGATGGGAGTGCTTTGATGAGCGCCGATCACAATCACGATCACCACGCTGATCACGGCGATCACGGTCATGACGACCATCACGATGATGGCGGCCACGACCACGGCACGCTGAAGAGCTACAGCGTCGGTTTCCTGCTGTCGGTCATCCTGACGGCCATCCCGTTCTATCTGGTGATGACGAAGGCGTTCAGCTCGAACAGCACCACGGCGATGGTGGTCCTCGGCTTTGCGGCCGTGCAGATCATCGTGCACATGGTGTACTTCCTGCACATGAACACGCGCTCGGAAGGCGGCTGGACCATGCTCGCACTGATCTTCACCATCGTGGTCGTGGGCATCACGTTATCGGGCTCGCTGTGGGTGATGTACCACCTCAACCACAACATGATGCCGACGATGCAAGAGCTCAAGAACATGCCCTGATCCGGCATGGCCGTCTCTTCTTCTAAAAAGGCCGCGCTCCTCCTGGGCGTGGCCTTTTTCTTTGTGCTCTTCTCGGCGCTCGGCGTGTGGCAGGTGCAGCGCCGCGCCTGGAAGCAGGACTTGATCGAGCGCGTTGAAGGGCGCGTGCATGCGGTGCCTGTGACGACCTTCGCGTCGGACCAGGAATACCTGCACGTGCAGCTGACCGGCACCTTCGAGCCTGATCGCTCGGCGCTGGTGCAGGCCAACACCGTGCTCGGCCCCGGCCATTGGGTGATCGCGCCGCTGCGCTTGTCGGATGGCGGCTTCGTGCTGATCAACCGCGGCTTCGTGCCCTTGGAGGCGAAGGCCGCTCCTGCGCCGACCGGCATGCAAACCGTCACCGGCCTGCTGCGCTTGAGCGAACCCGGCGGCAGCCTGCTGCGCCACAACGAGCCGGCTGCGGGCCGTTGGTTCTCGCGCGATGTGACGGCGCTGGCTGCATCGATGGGCTTGCAAAGTGCCGCGCCCTACTTCGTCGATCAAGACAAACACGGCGCAGAAGACGCCTGGCCCGTCGGCGGCCTGACGGTGATCCGCTTCCCGAACAACCACCTGCAGTACGCGATCACCTGGTTTGGATTGGCGCTCCTGTGCGCGGGCGCGAGCGTGATCGTCTGGCGTCATCGCTGAGGAGCGCGCTCGCACAGCTCACACGGATAGATTGCCTTTTCTTATCCTGTGCATCCTGTCCATCCATGTTCAAACCTGAATTCGTTTTCTACATGGATGAACAGGATGCACAGGATGAATGCAATTGCATCGCCCCCGACAATCGCGCCCATGCTCCGAAAACCTGATTCCCCGACCAGCGCCGCACTGGCCAACCTCGAGCTGCTGATCCAGCTGCGCTGGGCTGCGGTGTTAGGCCAGATCATGACCATCGAGGTCGTGCACTACGGCCTGCACCTGGCCCTGCCCTTCAACCAGATGCTCACCGTGCTGGCGCTGCTGGCCGGCTTCAATCTGCTGAGCGAGTTCCGGCGCCGCGCCGGGCATGATGTTTCCAACGGCGAGCTGTTCGCCGCGCTGCTGGTCGACGTGGCCGCGCTGACCGCGCAGCTGTATTTCTCGGGCGGCACGACCAACCCCTTTGTCTCCCTCTACCTGCTGCAGGTGGTGCTCGGCGCCGTGCTGCTCGAACCCTGGGCCACCTGGATCCTGACGCTGACCAGCGTGCTCTGCCTCGTCGGCCTGAGCCGCCTTGCGCAGCCGCTGCCGCTCGACCATGCGCAAGGCCTCTCCAGCGTCTACGTGACCGGCATGGTGATCTGCTTCGCGCTCAATGCCGTGCTGCTGGTGGCCCTGGTCAAGCGCATCATGTTCAACATCAAGCGGCGCGACGAGCGCGTGGCGCATCTGCGAGAACGCGCTTCGGAGGAGGAGCACATCGTCCGCATGGGCCTGCTCGCCTCGGGTGCCGCGCATGAGCTGGGCACGCCGCTCTCCACGCTGGCCGTGATCCTGGGCGATTGGCTGCACCTGCCGCACTTCACCTCCGATCCTGAACTGCTCGAGGAGGTGTCGGACATGGAAGTGCAGGTGCGCCGCTGCAAGGCCATCGTGAGCGGCATCCTGCTCTCGGCGGGCGGCGCGCGCAGCGAGTCCTCGGCCGAAACCACGGTCCACACCTTCTTCGAGGACCTTGTGGCCTACTGGCGCCGCACGCGCCCCAATTCAGCGCTCACCTTTGAAAACCGCTTCGGCGAAGACGAGCCGATGGCCGCCGACTCCGCCCTGCGCCAGACCGTCGACAACGTGCTCGACAACGCGCTCGAAGCCTCGCCGCTGTCCCAGACCTTCATCATCGAGCGCGTCGGCGAGACGCTGAAAATGACCGTTAGCGACCAAGGTCCGGGCTTTGCGCCGCACATCCTCAAGCAGATCGGCAAGCCCTATCAATCGACCAAGGGCCGGCCCGGCAGCGGCCTGGGCCTGTTCCTGGTCTTCAACGTGGCGCGCACGCTGGGCGGCACAGTAACCCTCAACAATCGCCGGCAAGGCGCCGAGGTGACAATCACCTTGCCCCTCTCGGCTGTGTCGCTGACCGATGAACACTGAAGAAGACCGCCGCCTTGTGATCGTCGAAGACGATGCCACTTTTGCGCGCACGCTCGCGCGTTCGTTCGAGCGTCGCAGCTACACCGTGCAACTGGCCACCGGCCTCGACACCCTGCTGCCGCTGATCGATTCCTTCGCGCCCACGCACGCCGTGGTCGACCTGAAGCTGCAAGGCGAAGCCTCGGGCCTGGCCTGCGTGCAGGCGCTTGCCAAGTTCGACGAGACCCTGCTGATCGTGGTGCTGACCGGTTTCGCCAGCATCGGTACCGCCGTCGAAGCGATCAAGCTCGGCGCCTGCCACTACCTCGCCAAGCCCTCCAACACCGACGACATCGAGGCCGCCTTCCAGCGCGTGGAAGGCTCGACCGAGGTGGAGCTGACCAACCGCACCAGCTCGATCAAGACACTCGAATGGGAACGCATTCACGAGACACTGGCCGAGACCGGCTTCAACATCTCGGAGACGGCGCGCAGGCTCGGCATGCACCGGCGGACGCTGGCGCGCAAGCTGGACAAGAAGCAGGTGAAGTGAATTTATATTGACGCAATTCAGGTATCGCGACACAAAATGTCGCAATACGCCTTGCAAATCGCGAATATTGACGCAATACTTCGGCAGAGGCGAGAAATCGCGCCACTTTCACCGAAATGCCTCGCGTCAAGCCGACTTCCGAACTCGATCGCCTGCACCAGCTGATCGTCCAGCATCCCGAGGGCCTCGGGATCGACAAGATCATGCAGTTGCTGGGCAGTTCAGTGCAGCGCCGCACTCTGCAGCGTTGGCTCGCCCTGCTCATTGCGCAAGAGCGCATTCGCTCCCAAGGTGAAGCGCGCGCCACGCGCTACCTGCCGACCTCAAGCTATGCCTCGGTGCCGCCGCAGACCTGGCATGTTCGCGAAGAAGCGCCGGAGCCCTATGTGCCGGCCGCCGAGCCCTATGTCCTCACCTCTCCCGAGGGCGCAGAGATCAAGGCGTACGTGCGTCAGGCTCGACACCTGCGCAAGCCTGTGGGCTACCAGGTCGCGTTCCTGGAGGCCTACCATCCGAACGAGACCGCCTATCTGCCGCTCCCTCTACGAGAGCAACTGCACACGCTCGGCCGCTCACCCGCGGCCCAGACGCCTGCCGGCACTTTTGCGCGCGACATCCTCAACCGGCTGCTGATCGACCTCTCATGGGCCTCGT
Organism: Burkholderiaceae bacterium; assembly: GCA_036500605.1. Taxonomy (GTDB): domain Bacteria; phylum Pseudomonadota; class Gammaproteobacteria; order Burkholderiales; family Burkholderiaceae_C; genus JAFALK01. Next base: position 35,094 of record DASYBU010000004.1, on the reverse strand, counting down.
CCCAGCTCGAAGGCAATACCTACAGCCGCCTGGATACCGCTCGACTGATCGAGTTTGGCCAAGTCGCCGAGGGCAAGAACGCGCTCGAAACCCAGATGATCCTCAACCACAAGGAGGCGATCGAATATCTGGTGCACGACCCCGAGCGCGCCAGCCTGACTGCAGAAACGGTCGTGGCGCTGCATGCCTTTCTGTCCGAAGGTCTGATGGCCGATGCTGCCGCGGAAGGCCGCATCCGCCGCCGCGCGGTGGAAATCGGCGGCAGCGTCTATCTGCCGCTGGCCCTGCCGCAGCGTCTCGAAGAGCTGTTCGGCATCGTCGTCCAGATGGCCGCCGAGATCGAAGACCCCTTCGAGCAGGCGTTCTTCCTGATGGTGCATCTGCCCTACCTGCAACCGTTTGAAGATGTGAACAAGCGCGTCTCACGGCTCGCGGCCAACATCCCTTTCATCCGCCACAACCTCTGCCCGCTGTCCTTCATCGACGTGCCGCAGCAGGCCTATGTGGACGCGATGATCGGCGTCTACGAACTCAACCGCATCGAGCTGCTACGCGATGTGTTCGTGTCGGCTTATGCACGCTCATGCCAGCAATATGTGGCGGTCCAGCAGAACCTTGTGTCGCCCGATCTATTCCGGCTGCGACATCGGCAGGCCCTGAGCGCGGTCGTTCAGGCGATGGTGCATCAAGGCTTGCGCGCAACACCCGCGATGGTCAAGACTCAGATGCCCGCCAGCGTGGCCCGCGCCGATCGACCGCACTTCATCGAGCTCGTGCTCACGCAGCTCCAGGCGCTGCATGCGGGCAACGCGGTGCGTTACGGCATTCGACCGCTCGAACTCGCGGCCTGGCAAGCGAAACAGAAACAGCGCTGAGAGCTCGCGCGCAAGCTCAAGACTTGCCCGCGTAGTCCCCATACTCCCAATCAAACGGCACGCCCGTCTCGCCGAGCAGGAAGGCCACCAGCGCCGGATACGCGGTCTCGGCCCGCACATCGTTCGACAGGATCAGCGCACAGCGCTGCGAGCCCACCAGGCAGACCATCGTGTTGGCGGTCTGGCCGTCATGGCCGCCCTTGTAGAAGCCGCGCCCTTGCGGGCCGTCGAACAACACGACGCCCAGGCCGGCATACAGATCAGGCCGCTGCTTGTCGGGTGGCAGCGCCGGACCGAAGTTCGGGAACAAATGCGCCGTGTCGATCTTCAGCTTGGGGTTCAGCATCTCGGCAAAGCTCGACTTGGACAGGCCTTCGCCGCGCACCAAGGCGGCAGTGAACTTGGCGAGATCGCTGATCGTCGTGTCCATCGAGCCCGCAGCCCGCACCTTCGAGCGCTTGTCATGCGGTTGCGGCTCGCCCTTGTCGTTCCAGCCATCGGCCAGATACGGCGGGAAATCCGCGCGGCGTTTCAGCGCCGTACGCGTCATGTCCATCTGCTTGAAGACGCCATCGGCCAGCTCGCCAAGATCCACGCCGAGCCCCTGCTTCTTGCTGCCGTTCTCGATCACGAACTGGAGCAGGATGAAGCCGTCGCCCGAGTAAGAGAAGCGCGTGCCCGGATCGAAGTGGATGTGCAGCTTGTTGTCGGGCTCGAAGAAATAGAAATTGCCGAAGCCCGTCGAGTGGTCGAGACACATGCGCGGCGTGATGCTGCGCCAGCGCGGGTCGCTCGCCAGTTGCTGGTACGGCGCGTACTTGCCTTTGTAGATCGCATCGGGGTCGTATTCGGGCAAGGGCTTGTCGAGATCGTCCGCCAACGGCGTGTCGAGCTTGAGGCGGCCCTGGTCGACGAGTTGCAGCGTCGTGTACGCGACCACCGTCTTGGTCAACGAGGCGCCGTACATGACGGAGTCGGTCAGCAGCGGATCGCCCTGTGCATTGCGCTTGCCGTAGGCCTGCACATAACGCACACGTCCTGCGTCAATCAAGGCAATGGCCAGGCCGTTCGCATGCGTGCGCGTCATCGCGCGCTGCGCCTCGGCGTCGATGGCAGCGCCGGAAGGCAGCGTGGGCGACGCGGCCAAGGAGGGTCCGGCCAAAGCGCAGAACAAGGTGACCAGACCGGCGTGGCGAAGCAGCATCGAAACCTCCATCAAGAGGCTCGCATATTAGGCGCTTGCGCTCAGCCGCAGGCGATCAAGGCGCCGGATGCGTCGGATCCACCCACGCCACATCCTCAGGCGGCTCCGCGGGCGTGATGTCCAGATTGACCGCCACGGCCTCGCCGTCGCTGCGGCAGAGCACGCACTCAAGCACCTCGGTGGGGCTGGCGTTGATTTCCTGGTGCGGCACGAAAGGCGGGACGTAGATGAAATCGCCGGGCCCGGCCTCGGCGGTGAACTCTAACTGTTCACCCCAGCGCATGCGGGCGCGGCCCTTGATCACGTAGATCACGCTTTCGAGCGGCCCATGATGGTGCGCGCCGGTCTTTGCATTCGGGTGGATGTGCACCGTACCGGCCCAGAGCTTTTGCGCGCCGACGCGAGCAAAGTTGATCGCGGCCTTGCGGTCCATGCCGGGCGTCTGCGCGGTGCTGCCGTCGAGCTTGTCAGCAGGGATGACGCGCACGCCATCGTGTTTCCAGTCGCTCATGCGTTGCCCTTTCCGTGTGCTCGGGATTTCGACGTAGCATCGTCTGGTGTGACGAATCCTATCGGTCGCCTTGGTGGATCGGGCGGCGTCATGAGTTCGCGTAGGGCGTCGAAGACTTGTTTGAGTTGATTGCGCGTGTTGCGACTGAAAGTCTCGTGACTCATTGAGAGTACTTCAGCCTTTTGTTCGAGTTCGTCAAGTCGCTTCGCCAAATCGACATGCGAAGCAGCCAGTTCGCGCAGGCGCACGAAGGCTCGCACGACGTAGATGCCCATCTCCACCGCCTGGGCTGATGCCAACACGTTCGCGAGCGCCACCGCGCCATATTCGGTGAATGCAAACGGCAAAGACTTGGAGAACTTTAGCTTGGCGAGGTGATCACAGTTTGTGATCACCTCGCTCTTCTCAGCCTCATCCAGCCTGAACATGAAGTCCGGCGGAAACCGCGCAGAGTTTCGCTTGACGGCCTGATTCAATACGCGGGTCTCCACGCCATACAAGGCGGCCAGATCGGCGTCGATCATCACTCGCATGCCGCGCAGCAAAAGAATGCGACCCTCAATGCGAGGCAGCATGGCATTGCCTTGAACAACCTTCTTCAGGGCTTTTTCTGGCGCTGCATTGCGAAGGCTGGGTATCGTCATGCGTACTGCTCTGAGCCTCAATCAGCCCATGTGCAAGCCACCGTTGCAGGAGAAGTCCGCGCCGGTCGTGAAGCCCGAATCTTCGCCAGCAAGCCAGGCCACGATCGCGGCGATTTCTTCCGGCGTGCCGAGGCGCTTGACCGGGATGCTCGCAACGATCTTCTCCAGCACGTCGGGCCGTACGGCCTTGACCATGTCGGTGCCGATATAGCCCGGACTCACGGTGTTGACCGTCACGCCCTTGCTCGCCACTTCCTGCGCCAGGGCCATCGTGAAGCCGTGCATGCCGGCCTTGGCGGCCGAATAGTTGGTCTGCCCGAATTGGCCTTTCTCGCCGTTCACGGAGGAGATGTTGATGACGCGGCCCCAACCCTTGTCGAGCATGCCGTCGATCACCTGCTTGGTGACGTTGAACATGCTGTCGAGATTGGTGTTCATCACCGCGCGCCAGTCTTCGCGGCTCATCTTGCGGAACATGCCGTCGCGCGTGATGCCGGCGTTGTTGACGAGCACGTCGATCGCGCCATGATCCGCCTTGACCTTGGCGAAGGCTTCCACGGTGGAATCCCAATCGCCGACATTGCCCACCGAGGCGTGGAAGGTGTAGCCCAGGGCTGACTGCTCGGTCAGCCATTTGTCGAAGTCACGCGTCGGGCCGCAACCGGCGATGACGGTGAAGCCTTCCTTGTGGAGGCGCTGGCACATGGCCGTCCCGATGCCGCCCATGCCGCCAGTGACGTATGCAACTTTCTTGCTCATCTCGATCTCCTTTGCCTCCAGGGCTTTTAGCTTTGCCTACTACCTTGCCGCCCCATGCGCCGCGTCTCTCACGCCGGGTACGGCACTCTCCTTACAAGACGCGCACTTGCTCTTTCGTCTTCAGCGCTTCAGCGTTCCACCGTCAGCGCCACGCCCATGCCGCCGCCGATGCACAGCGAGGCGATGCCCTTCTTGGCGCCACGGCGCTGCATCTCGTGCAGCAGCGTGACCAGGATGCGGCAGCCCGAAGCGCCGATCGGATGGCCCAGCGCGATCGCGCCGCCGTTGACGTTCACCTTGCTCAAGTCCCAGCCCATCTCGCCGTGCACGGCGCAGGCCTGGGCCGCGAAGGCTTCATTGATTTCCAGGAGATCGAGATCCTGCGGCTTCCAGCCCGCACGCTCGAGCGCCTTGCGTGCGGCAGGCACCGGGCCCATGCCCATCAGCGCGGGGTCGAGGCCGGCGCTGGCGTAAGAAGCGATGCGGGCCAGCGGCGTGAGGCCCAGCGAGGCGGCCTTGGCCGCGCTCATCACCATCACGGCGGCAGCGCCGTCGTTGAGGCCCGAGGCATTGCCCGCCGTCACGCTGCCGGCCTTGTCGAAGGCGGGGCGCAGGCCGGCCAGCACCTCGGCCGTGCTCTTGCGGTTGATGAATTCGTCGTTCTCGAAGATGACGGGGTCGCCCTTCTTCTGCGGGATCGCAAACGGCACGATCTCGTCCTTGAAGCGGCCGGCGTCCTGAGCGGCAGCCGCCTTCTGCTGCGAGGCCAGCGCCAGCGCATCCTGCTGCTCGCGCGAGACGCTGTACTTCTTGGCCACGTTCTCGGCCGTGATACCCATGTGGTACTGGTTGTAGACGTCCCAGAGGCCGTCGACGATCATGGTGTCGATCAGCTTCCAGTCGCCCATGCGCTGGCCGTCGCGCGAGTTCGGCAGCACGTGCGGGCTCATGCTCATGCTCTCCTGGCCGCCGGCGATCACGATTTGCGAATCACCATCGCGGATCGCTTGCGCCGCCAGCATCACGGCCTTGAGACCGGAGCCGCAGACCTTGTTGATGGTCATCGCAGGCACGACGTCAGGCAGGCCGGACTTGATGACCGTCTGCCGCGCCGGGTTCTGGCCGGCGCCGGCTTGCAGCACCTGGCCGAGGATCACTTCGTCGATCTGGTCACCGGCGAGGCCCGAGCGGCGCAGCAGGTCTTTCACGACGGCCGAACCGAGTTCGGGCGCCGGTGTCTTGGCGAGCGAGCCGCCGAATTTGCCGATCGCCGTACGGGCTGCCGCGACGATCACGATATCTGTAGTCATGGCTTCTTTCCTCCTGCTGTCAGCTGAACAAAATCGTCAGGCTTTCTGTTTCACGTAGCGGCCCGGTGCGGGCTCGATCGGCTTGTGCGTCTTGTTGCCCGCCACTTTCGGCGCGGCCTTCTTGGCGCCGCCGTGCGGGGCCAGCCAGGCGGCCCAATCGGTCCACCAACTGCCCGGATGTTCCACCGCGCCGGTGAGCCAGTCTTGCGATTTCTCAGGCAAGGCCGCGCTCTTCCCGATCCAGTGGCTGCGCTTCTTCTTGGCCGGCGGGTTGATCACGCCGGCGATATGGCCGGAGGCACCGAGCACGAAGCGCTTCTTGCCGGAGAGCAGTTGCGTGGAGCGGTAGGCGCTCTCCCAGGGCACGATGTGGTCTTCGCGCGAGCCGTAGATGTAGACCGGCGCCTTGATCTTGGAGAGATCGAATTTCTCGCCGCAGACGGTCAGGCGACCGGGCTGCTTGAGATCGTCCTGCAGGTAGGCATGGCGCAGGTACCAGCAGTACATCGGCCCGGGCAGATTGGTGGCGTCGCCGTTCCAGTAGAGCAGGTCGAACGGCGGTGGCGCCTCGCCTTTCAGGTAGTTGCCGACCACATAGTTCCAGACCAGATCGTTCGGCCGCAGCATGCTGAAGGTGGAGGCCAGCTCCTGCCCGCGCAAGAGGCCCGGGCCGGCCGGGTTGACGGCGCTTTGCGGGCCGATGGTCATTTCGCGCAGCGCGACCGAGGGCTCGTCCACGAAGATGTCGAGGATGCCGGTGTCCGAGAAATCGAGCAGCGTGGTCAGCAGCGTCAGGCTCTCGGCGGGATGTTCGCCGCGCGCGGCCAGCACGGCCAGCGCGGTCGACAGGATCGTGCCGCCCACGCAGAAGCCCAGCGCATTGATCGTCTTGCTGCCGGAGATTTCCTGCACGACCTCGATCGCCTTGAGTGCCGCCTTCTCGATGTAGTCGTCCCAGCCCCATTCGACGCAGGAGGCATCGGGGTTGCGCCAGCTGACCACGAAGGTGCGGTGGCCTTGCTCCACCGCGTAGCGGATCAGCGAGTTCTCGGGTTGCAGATCGAGGATGTAGTACTTGTTGATGCAAGGCGGCACCAGCAGGAAGGGCCGTGTGTAGACCTGCGCGGTCAGCGGCTTGTATTCGAGCAGCTGGAAAAACTCGTTCTCGAACACGACCGAGCCTTCGCTCGTGGCCACGTTGCGGCCGACCTCGAAGGCGCTCTCGTCCGTCTGCGAAACATGGCCGCGTTGCAGATCGCTGAGCAGCAGTTGCACGCCGCGTGCGATGCTTTCGCCCTTGCTCTGCAGCGCCATATTGAGCGCCTCGGGGTTGAGCGCCATGTAGTTGCTGGGGGCCGAGGCATCGACCCATTGCTGCACGGCGAAGCGCACGCGCGCCTTGGTTTTCTCGTCGCCCTCGACCTGCTCGGCCAGACGCTGCAAGGTGCGCGCATTGAGCAGGTAGAGCTGGGCGCTGAAGCTGCCCATCGGGTTTTCGGACCAAGCCTGATGGCCAAAGCGGCGATCCTTGAGGGGCGCGCCGGATGCACCGGATGCGCCAGCCGGATTGCCGACCATCGTGTTCCACAAGGCCGTGGCCTCGCTCAAGTACTCGGATTGCACCTTCGCCATCACGACGGGATCGACCGCTGGCGGGGCGCCGCCCCAGGCCGAGCGCAGCGCGTTCCCCATGGAGTCGGCCATGCCACTCATGGCGTCTTGAACGACCTTGCCCATCTCATCGACGGCCATGCCCGCCGGACCTGCTGAACCGCGCTGCATATGTCTCCTGCTCTCTCGACTCATGTCTTGTTGTGCGACGATGCTACTCCGAAGATACCGTCGGGCTCATGACTCAAGCCAACGCAAGAAGCTTGCCACCTTTTTGCAACTCTTTGCGCCGAAAGAACCCATCCTGATGCTCTACCTTGTTGCCGGCGCCTGGATGTTTGTGGTGGTGTTGATGGCCGGGGCCGAGGCGGTCAGCCGAGAGGGCAGTGGGCTGGCCGCGCTGTTGATGCTGATGTTCTACGGCGTGCTGCCGCTGTCCCTGCTGCTTTATCTGCTGGGAACGCCGATGCGGCGCCGGGCGCGCCACCGGCAAGAAGATCAGGAAGAGGAAACCGAGGAGCCCTGACGAAGCTTCGTCAGCGCAGCACAATGGCGGCGGCCATGCGCCCCGCCAGCGGCTCGTGGCGGTAAGAGAAGAATCGGCTCGGCTCGCTCAAGGTACACCACTCGCCGCCGCCGATGCTGGCCAGCCCCAGGCGCTGAAGCCGCTCCCGCGCCAGGCCCACCAGATCAGCCCGCCAGCGCGGCTCGCCAGCGGCGTTCGGTTGATAACGGAAAAATTCAGCGTCATGCAGAACCGCATCGCGGCCGAAGGCTTGCAACACATCGGCGCCGACTTCAAACACCTGCGGACCGATGCACGCGCCCATCCAGGCATGCACCTCCGAAGGCTGGCAACCCGCCTCGCGGCACAGCACGGCCACCGTGTTCTCCAGCACGCCGGCCGCCAGGCCGCGCCAGCCTGCATGGGCGCCGGCCACACCGCCCGGTGCGGCGAACAACACCGGCAGGCAATCGGCCACCTGGATCGCCACGCCGACGCCACGCAGGGTGCTCACGCTCGCGTCGGCCTTGGGCATGTCGGCGCCGGGCACGGTGTGCTCGGGCCGCAAGACCAGCACATCGGTGCCGTGAACCTGCGGCATGAAAGCCGTCGGAGCGCCGAGTGCTCGGGCCAGGATCGCGCGGTTCTCGGCCACGGCGGCGGGATCGTCCTGCACGGCGCGGCCGAGGTTCATGCTCGCATGCGCGCCCTGGCTCACGCCGCCGGCGCGCGTGGTCATGAAAGCCAGCACGTGGTCCAGGGCCCAATCCGGACGCAGCCAATCTTCATTCAACTCATTCGACTCATTCAGCATCGGGGCACTTCGAAGGCTGGGCATTGGCAAAGGCCGGCAGCACCATGCAGTTGGCATGGACACGCAGCAGTTCGGGCGCGATTTCGAGCTTGCACCCGAAGCGCTGCGCGGTGAACACCAGCGGCGCCAAGGCGCAATCGGCCAGCCCCGGCGTGTCGCCAAAGCAGAACTGCCCTGCATGCGCGCGCAAACGGGCCTCGATCACCGGCAAACCAGTCTCGACCCAATGCTGGATCCAGCGCGTCTTGTTGTCTTCGCTAACGCCCATTTCACCCGTCAGGTAACGCAGCACGCGCAGGTTGGCGAGCGGGTGGATCTCGCAGATCATGTCTTGCGCCAGCGCCCGAACCTGCGCTCTTTCCAGCGCAGTGGCCGGCAACAGCGGCGGCTCGGGATGGGTTTCATCAAGGTACTCGATGATCGCCAGCGACTGGCTCAAAAGCGCCTCGCCATCCTGAAGCAAGGGCACGAGTTTGGCCACGGGCTGCGAGGCAAACGGCTCGCCCTGCTGCTCGTTCTTCAGCAGATGAACGGCCTTGTAGTCGAAGCTGAGATTCTTCAGGCCGAGCGCGATGCGCACCCGGTAGGAAGCCGAGGAGCGGAAGTAGTTGAACAGCTGCATCCGGCGATGATGCCACGCGCGCCTGGGTCACCGACGGGCTCTACACTCAGCCCATGTTCATCGCCCGCCGCTTCAAGCATTGCGCCACCTGCGGAGCCGCCACGCGCTACGAGGTGCCCGCCGACGACAACCGCGAACGCGCCATCTGCAGCGCTTGCGGCACCATCCATTACGAGAACCCGCTCAACGTGGTGGGCACGCTGCCGGTGTGGGGCGAAGGGACTGATGCGCAGGTGCTGCTGTGCCGCCGCGCGATCCAGCCGCGGCGCGGCTTGTGGACGCTGCCCGCCGGTTTTCTGGAGATCGGTGAAACCGTGGCCGAGGGTGCGGCGCGCGAAACACAGGAAGAGGCCGGCGCGCAGTTCGAGCTCGGCGAGCTGTTCACGATGCTCAATGTGGTGAAGGTCGCGCAGGTGCACATCTTCTACCGCGCCAAGCTGCTCTCGCCCGAGTTCGATCCGGGCCCCGAGACGCTCGAAGCGCAACTCTTCCACGAGCATGAAGTGCCATGGGACGAGATCGCCTTCCAGACCAGCCGCGTGACGCTGGAGCGCTACTTTGCCGACCGCCGCGCAGGCCGCGCGCATGCGGTCCACGTGGCCGATATCAGCTGAACTTCAGCTGGCCGTTCCGCCAGCCTTCTTGGTGGCCCACGGCCCGGTCACGCCGTCGATCTCGCAATCCCACAGCGCCTGCACATCGAGCTCATCATTGAGCCCTTCGGCGTAGACCTTGAGCGCCAGGCTGCGCAGCATGATCAGCATGCCGCGCACAAAGGCGGCGCGGGCCGCATCGCCACTCACGCCGGTCACGACCGAGGCATCGAGCTTCACGTAGTCCAGGCCCGCTTGGTAAAGCCTTTCGACCTGCGCCAGGCCGGCGCCGGCATGCTCGATGCCGAGCTTGACGCCGAGCGGCCGCAGCTGACGGCCCATCTCGAACAGCAGGTCGAAGTTCTGGATCGCGGCGCTCTCGGGCAGCTCCAGGCCCAGCTTGCGCGCGGCCGTGGGCTGGGCAAAGATCGCTTCGCGTACGCGGGCCACAAAGCCGCCGTCCTGCAGGGAGATCTGGGCGATGTTCACGCAGCGCGATTCGCCATCGCGCAGCACGGCTTCCAATGCCAGTTGCACGGCCAGCAGATCGGCATCGGCGGTCAGGCGGCTGCGCGCCGCCAGCGGCAGCCAGCGTGAGGCGGTTTCATACTCGCCGTTCGGATCCAGCTGCAACTGCAGCGGGCATTCGAGATGCAGCACCTTGCCTTCGCGGTCGAGCGTCGGGTATTGCATCAGGCGGCCACGGCGCGCCTTGAGCGCTTCAAGAATCTGCGCGCGCCAGGCGCGTTCGCCATGCTTGAGCGCTTCGTCGTCGCCTTCGGCCATCGCCTCGACCACAAAGCCGGGCTGATTCTCGGCGCGCGCCAGCGCGGCATCCACTTCGCCGAGCCACTGGCCCAGCGGCCGCTCGCGCGGCAGTTCGACCGAGCCGAGCGCCACCAGCACGCCATTGCCGAAGGCCGGCAGGCTGGCGCGCAAGGCATCGGCCAGCGCGCGGGCGGTCTCGGTGGCCACATCGGGTGCGGGCAGCCAGAGCGCGAAGTCAGCGCCGTTGAGGCGACCGGCCAAGCAGCCGTTGACGCGCTCCGGGTAAGCCTTCACCGCATGCGCAATCGCGACCAGGATCTCATCGACGGTCGGGCGGCCCAGGCGTTGGTTCAGCCCGGCCAGATCGCGCAGGCGCACCATCACAAGGCCGCCGCGTGCGGGGCCTTCATCGCGCGTCAGCGCCGATTCAAGCTCGGCCAGGAAATGCTTGCGCGCGCTCATGCCGGTCAGCACATCGCAATGCGCCTGGATGCGCAGCACCTTGAGCTGCTCAGCCTGCGCCTCGAACATCGCCTTGACGCGCGTGACCATCGCATTCATGGCGTGGGTCAGGCGCTGCAACTCAGGCACGCGCGAAACCTCGACCATCCGATAACTGCCTTCCACGACGGACTGTGCCTGCGCCACCGCGTTGTCGAGCGGCCGGCGGATGCGGCGCAGCACCAGCAGCGCGGCGATGCCGGCGGCCAGGCCCACGGCCGAGAGCAGCTCCACATTGCGCAGCGAGCTGCTCCAGAGTTCGTCATAGGCGTACGCCGAGTGACTGACCACCTCGACCGAGCCGATCGCGTTCCAGCCGCTGGACACCTGGGCCACGCCCGGTTGCACGTCGACGGGCACCAGCTTCACGAACCAGCCGGGCGCATCGGTGGCGGCGAGCTTGGGCGCGCTGCGCTCGAAACCCAGCGTGCCATCGGCCTTGCGCCAGGTGACGCGCTCGTAGTGGCCGAGATCAAACTGGGCTGAGACCAGCAACTCCATCAGCCCGACGTCACCATGCTGCTGTGACAGCGTCAGCGCCAGCGCGGCGGCGTTGTCCTCGTTCTTCATCTGCAGTTGGGTGCGGATCAGGTGGCGCACCGAGCCGGCCGAGACCGCCACGCTGCCGACCAGCGACATCAGCACCACGCCCAGCACGAGCAACCAGACTTGACGCATCAATGACATGACCGACTCCTTTGCTTCCGCACGCGCATTTGCACTCGCATCTCCCGCCCCGATTTTGTTGACTTGTCGCCCGTTGAACGTTGATGCAAAAGCTCGGCCGCCTGCATCGGGCCGCGCATTGTCAACGAATGATCAAAAAGCCGGATCATCAGAATCCCTCGTCCTTCACCTTGGCCAGCAGATCGCGCCACTGCGACAGCCGCACCACCGGGTTGCCCATCGAGGAAGCCCCCACCCCGTTCCACAGGCCTTCGCTGTTGAAACTGAACACCGGAGACAGGTCCGACCGCTGCGAAGCGGGCTTCACCACGGGCTGGATATTGTCCAGAATCAGCGGCTCGGCGCCCGGCTGTGCATAGTAGGCGAGCACCATATGGGCCAGCGACTGGCCGTTGAGCATGGCCCGCACATAGACCATGCGCAGTTTGCTGATCGGCACGCCGCTAGAGGCCAGGCTGAAGTACTTGGCGATCGCGTAATCCTCGCAATCGCCGGCGCCCTTGCTGAGCGCCTCGAGCGGGCTGGCCCAGTAGTCCGGCACGCCCCAGACCTCGCTGTCCTCGGCGTAGCGGATGCGCTCATTGAAGAAGTTATTGACCGTGGTGAGCCGCGCAACCTCATCCTCCTTCGAGGCGCGATCGATCATGCGCAACATCGCTTGCGCCTCGCCCATGACTTTGGGGCCGCGCGCATTGGCCACTTCGAGCAGGCGGGCGTTGTCCAGCGCGGGGGCCGGCGTGACGCACAGCAGCACCGCCAGCGCGCAAGCCAGCGGACGCAGGAATCGTTGTGCGCCGCGTCTCATTAACACCATTCGCCAAGCCGGACCTGACCCTGCCTGTTTGTGGAATCCTTGGTAGGCTTTGCCGCCGCGTGTAAGGGAATGCAAGCCGGGAAACTGATAATTCGCCGCACTGTACAGGCAGGCCCGGGGCCTAACGCCGTGTTTCCCTGCCAAGTCTCCCCTGAACGATGAATAGCTCAGCAATCCGCCAAGAAATTGACAAGTCACGGTCCAGTGGCGGCCTCAAGCAGATCAAGATCCCGCCCTGTCCGGAGGCGCTGGCCCAGCTCCAGCAAGCCCTGTCGCAGGCCGAACCCGACCTCAACGCCGTGGCCCGCATCGCAGCCAGCGATGTGGCCATGTCGGCCACGCTGCTGCGCGTCTCGAACGGCGCGCTGTACCGCCCGCTGGGGCCGCCCTGCACCACGGTGGGCCAGGCGATGACGCGCCTGGGCCTGATCGAGACGTCGTTGATGATGACGAGCTTCCTGACCACCCACGCGATTCCCGTCAACAACCCGCGGCTCGCACATTTCTGGAAGCGCTCGACCAAACGCGCGCTGGCCTGCTCCTTCCTGGCCGAGCAACTGCCCGGCGTCTCGAAGGATCTGGCCCATCTGTTCGGGCTGTTCCTGCATGTGGGCATGCCGGTGCTGCTGCAAAGCGTGCCGGGCTACGGCGGCACCATGACCGAAGCCGCCGCGCGCATCGACCGACCCTTCATCGCCACCGAAAACGCCAACCACCGCACCGATCACGCCGTGGTCGGTGCGCTGGTCGCCCGCGTGTGGAACATGCCGGCCGAGCTGATGGCCGCGCTGCGCCTGCACCACGACTTCAATATCTTCGGCGCCTCCGACGTCGAGCCCGAGGTGCAGACCCTGGTCGCGATGGGCCTGGTGGCCGAGCACCTCATGCGCCGCCATGAAGGCATGGACGAGGATGTGGACTGGGTTCGCCATCAGGCCGCCGCGCTGGACTGGCTGGGCGCCGGCCTGGAAGAGCTTGACCAGTGGGAAGAGGTCTCGGGCGCGCTGCTCGACGAAGCCTGAAAGAAGCGTCGAAGAGGCATCGAAGAAGTGTCGATTCCAAGGGTTTCTATCGAGGGTGTTACCTCAGTCATGCGGCGGCGCGCGTCCCTACACTGCGCGTCACGTCTCACCCGCTAACGCCGAGGTTCCATGACATTGCGCCCCACCCTGATCGCCGGCCTGAGCTGCGCCGTCCTGACCGCCTTGCTGGCGATGCCCGTGCTCGCCGACGAAAAAAAGCCCGACACGCCCAAGGTCGAAAAGAAGGACAGCAAGGACGACAGCGCGCGGGCGCCCCTGCCCGACGACAAGACCGTCCGCCAGACGATCACCCTGCACGGCAAGCCGCTCAGCTACGACGCCACCGTCGGCAAGATCGCCGTCTACAACGCCAAGGGCAAGAAGAGCGCGGAAGTGGTCTACACCTCCTACGTGCTGCCCGGTGCGCCGGCCGATCGACCGGTGACCTTCGCCTTCAACGGCGGGCCCGGCGCCTCCTCGGTCTACCTGAACATGGGCGCGGTCGGCCCGCGCCGTGTCGAGTTCGGCACCGAAGGCGACACGCCGTCAGACCTGAAGGTCAGCGACAACCCCGACACCTGGCTCGACATGAGCGACCTGGTCTTCATCGACCCGGTCGGCACCGGCTTCTCGCGCTCGCTTGAAGAAGAGGCCGACACCAAGAAGGATTTCTATTCGACCGAGGCCGACATCCGCTATCTGTCGCGCGTGGTCTACGACTGGCTGGTCAAGAACAACCGCCTGCGTTCGCCCAAGTTCGTGATGGGCGAGAGCTACGGCGGCTACCGGGCGCCGCGCATCGCGCTGCATCTGCAAACGCGCATGGGCATCGGCGTGTCGGGCCTGGTGATGGTCTCGCCTTACCTGGACCCGGCCGCGATCGGCGACGAGACCGCGCTCTCGCCGCTGCCCTGGATGATCTCGCTGCCCTCGATGGCGGCGGGCAATCTGGAGCGCAAGGGCCTGTTCACGCCGGCCAAGCTGGCCGAGGTCGAGCAGTACGACCGCACCGAGTTCGTGACCGACTTCCTGGCCGGCCGCGCCAACCCGGCGGCAGTCCAGCGCCTGGTGAAGAAGGTCTCCGAGTACACCGGCCTCGATCCCGCCCTGGTGGCGCGCATGGATGGCCGCATCGACATCGGCACCTACCTGCGCGAATCCCACCGCGCCGACCGCAAGATCGGCAGCGTCTATGACTCCAGCGTCACGGCCTACGACCCCTTCCCCGAAAGCTACACGCGCCAGTCGGGCGATCCGATCCTCAACATGCTGCTCGCGCCCGCCACCACGGCGATCGTCGATTTCATCGAGCGCGAAGTGGGCTGGAAGACCGATGCCCACTACGAAGCGCTGTCGTACGACGTGAATCGCCTCTGGGACCGCGACACCAAGGACCGGCCGGTCGGCGACCTGCGCCAGGCGATTGCCAACGACTCGAAGATGAGCGTACTGATCGCGCACGGCTACAACGACCTGTCCTGCCCCTTCTTCACCTCGCGCCTCGTGATCGACCAGTTGCCGACCTTCGGCGGCACGGCCAAGGTCAAGCTCGGCCTCTATCCGGGCGGCCATATGTTCTACAACCGTGCGGCGAGTGCGGCGGCTTTCAAGGCGGATGCGAAGGCGATGTACGCACGCTGAGCGCCTCGATCAAATCAAGAAGTAACGAGTTAGCCCTAGGGATATCCCCCACTGATGCCCTCGGGCGCACAGCCATAAATTGATCCCCAAGCCGGCCGCCAGTGTCGGCCTTGGAGACAGGCATGAAGTGGGATCCCTCCGAGATCCGCAGCGAGATCGATCCCGAGATCAACGCTGGGATTTCAAGGCGCGGCTTGCTCAAGGCCGGCACCGCCGCCGGCATCAGCGTCTGGCTCGCGCCGCTTTACAGCCCCGCATTCGCCGCGCTGTTCGAGGACAAGCACCTCACACCGATCCAATGGAACGGCGCCGATGGCTCGGTCAAGTTCCGCATCGACGGCATGGCCAAGGTCACGGGCCAGAAGGTCTTTGCCTACGACATCCGCTCGCGCGACCTGCCGCATTGGCCCGATGTGCAGGCGCATGCGCTGCTGCTGCGCGCCACCTTCGCGGACCGGCCGTTCGCAGGCATTGATCTGTCGGCGCTCGGCGATGGACTGAAGCCTGATCGCGTCGTCACCGCCGCCGATCTGGTGCGCGACAAGGTCGCCTTCCCCGGCTTCTACGGCGACGACATGCTGCTGCCCGAGGGCCAGGTGCCGGCCTATCTGGGGCAGGCGGTCGCGCTGCTGATCTACAAGGATTTCGCGCGCTTCCGGTACGCCAAGGACAAGCTCAAGGCCACGCCGAACGCGGTGCGCGGCGGCACCGTGAGCGGCCCGCTGGAGCGCGAGCCCTGGGCCGGTTTCCGTTACGTGCGCGTCGGCGGCAAGACGCCGTATGACGACGATGTGTTCTCCACGCTGAAGGACACCGTCCTCTTCCCGTCCTTCAAGAAGCGCCAGGCCCTCTGGCCCGAGCCGCGCATGGGCAAGAACCTCAGCGAGACCGGCATGGCGCACGCGGAAGCGATCGCCTTCGAGCTCGGCCATCCCGATGCCGACACCGTCGTGTTTGATCGTCACTACTTTTCGCAGTCGATCGACACCGCCGCGCTCGAGCCCGACAACGCCAACTGCTGGTACGACGCGCCGAAGCAGGCGCTGCACATGGTCGTCCCCACGCAATCGCCGCAGGAGGTGGTGGCTTCGGCCAAGGAGATGCTGGCCCGTTGCGTCGTCGCCTTCCCGGTGAAGGATCTCTTCATCCATCCGTGCTACACGGTCGGCTACGGCTCGAAGGACCACTGCAACATGCCCTTCTACGGGCTGATGGCCGCGCTGTACGGCGAGGGCCTGCCGGTGCGCCTGGCCAATGACCGCTTTGAGCAGTTCCAGAGCGCGCTCAAGCGGCACAGCATCAAGATGCATTACAGAATCGCGGTCAACAAGAAGACCGGCCTGATCAGCGCCTTCAAGGGCGACTTCGAGCTCGACGGCGGCGGGCGCCTGAACTTCACACCCTCGGTCACCCTGGTGGCGGCCACCGCCGCGCAGAGCATCTACTACCTGCCCAAGAATGATTTCACCGCGGTGGGCCTGGCCACGCGCGCGCTCGACGCCGGCTCGGCGCGCGGCTACGGCACGCTGCAGGCGATGGGCGCCACCGAGATGATGGTCGACGAGATCGCCGAAAAGCTCGGCCTCGACCCGATCGATTTCCGCCTGCGCAATGTGCTCAAGTCGGGCATGAAGAACAGCCAGGGCGCGATCCCCGGTGGTGCCACGCGGGCCGACGAGGTGATGCTCAAGGCCCGCCAGCATCCGCTCTGGAAGGACCGCGCCAAGCGCAAGACCGCGTACGAGGCGGAGCACCCCGGCAAGCGCTACGGCGTGGGCTTCGGCTGCGTGCAGAAGGACTTCGGCACCGGCGCCGAATCGTGCTTCGTCAAGATCGAGGTCTCGCCGGAAGGCCGCCTCGTGATGAGCCACAGCGGCGCCGAGATCGGCACCGGCATGGGCACTTCGCAAGCCCTGCTCTGCGCGCGCTGGCTGGGCCGCCCCGCTGACGAGTTCAGCAGCTCGATCGCCGACTGGCCCGAGCTGCCGATGGTCGCCACCGGCGATCCCTACATGATGAGCCAGGCCGACCAGGACAAGGCCCTGCCCAACCCGCACTGGACACCGAGCTACTGCTCGCCGTCGAGCGCCAGCAACTCGGCCTTCTACTTCAGCCACGGCACGCGCGAGACGGCACGCGTCCTGTTCGAGCATGGCTTGTGGCCCGCGGCGCTGTCGATCTGGAGCGCCGGCTTGGGCGGCGGCCAGGCGGCCCCGCTGGTGGTTCGGCAGGAGGATGCGCGCTGGGTCAACGGCAGCCTCACGTGTGCGGGCCTGGAGGCGCTGCCGCTGGCGCGCCTGGCCGCGCAGGCTCATGCCAAGGGCTTCGTGACCGGTGCGGTCGGCCACACCTTCAACCGCTGGCAATGGGCCGACGCCGATTTCGACATCGATGGCCGCAGGGAACGCCGCCCGCTCGATGGCCTGGCGGTGCGGCACGGCGCCAAGGAGGGCTACGACTTCATCGCGCGGCAGAAGGTGTTCTATCCGCCGCTCCAGCGCAACAACGCGGGCGTGACCTACTACAGCGCGGTGGCCGCACTCGCCGAGCTGGCGGTCGACACGGCCTCCGGCAAGATCGAGCTGCTGTCGCACCACTCGGTGCTCGAATGCGGCAACCAGATCGTGCCGCAACTCGTCTCGGGCCAGCTGCAAGGCGGCATCGCGATGGGCATCGGCCATGCGCTGCACGAGTTCCTGCCGCTGTATGAAGACGGCCCCGGCAATGGCAGCTGGAACTTCAACCGCTACCAGTTGCCGCGCGCGGCCGATGTGGCGGTCTGGAAGCAGACCGGCGAGGTGCTGCCGCCGCTCTCCGACACCGATCCGCCCAAGGGCATGGCCGAGGTGACCATGATCCCGATCGTGCCCGCCATCGTGAACGCGGTGGCCCACGCGATCGGCCACCGCTTCACCGAGTTGCCGATCACGGCCGACAAGATCAAGGGAGTCCTGTGATGAGCAACAACGCCCCGGTGAACAAAGCCCTCAAGCTCACGCTCAACGGCAAGGAGATGGGCCCGGTCGACGTGCCCGACGGCCTGATGATGCTGGACTTCCTGCACGAGTACGCGCACCAGACCGGCACGCGTCTCGGTTGCGGCATCGGCGAATGCCGCGCCTGCGTCGTGATCGTCGATCAGCCCGACGGCCGCAGCGAGGAGATGCGCACCTGCATCACCGGCGCGCACTTCTTTGCCGGCAGGAAGATCCGCACCGTCGAGGCCCATGCCAGGCGCAATGACAAGGGCGAGGTGGTCGAGCTCTCGCCGGTGCAGCAGAAATTCCTCGAGCATTTCAGCTTCCAGTGCGGCTACTGCACGCCGGGCTTTGTCAACGGCGCCACGGTGCTGGTCGAGCGGCTCAAGCGCACACCGATCCGCAAGAGCCGCGTCGAGGCCGAGATCACCGCCGCGCTCAACACGCACCTGTGCCGCTGCACGGGATATGTGCGTTACTACGAGGCGGTCAAGGACGTGATCCTGTCGACGCCCGGCCTGACGCTGGAGGGTTGATGATCATGCTGCGCACCTTGCTCGTCCTGATCAGCACTTCTCTTCTGCTCGCAGCCTGCGGCGGGCCGCATGGCGATGGCCAGCCCGTCAAGGCCAGCCCCGAGCAGATCGCTCGCGGCAAGTACCTGGCGCGAGCCGCCGATTGCGCGGCCTGCCATACCGCGCCGGGCGGCGCGCCGATGGCCGGCGGTGAGCCGCTGGCTTCGCCTTATGGCACCTTGGTCGGCAGCAACATCACGCCGGACAAGGAACACGGCATCGGCCGATGGAGCGCCGACGATTTCTATGCGGCCGTGCATGACGGCGTGGCGCCGGGCGGGCACCAGCTCTACCCCGCGATGCCCTACACCTCGTACCGCGTCATGCCACGCGAGGATGTGGATGCCATCTACGCCTACCTGATGCAGTTGCCCGCCGTGGCGCAACCGAGTGCGAAGGCCAGTCTGACCTTTCCGTACAACATGCGTTTCGGCGTGTGGTTCTGGCGCGCGCTCTTCCTGAAAGACGAGCTGCCGGCCGCATCACAGGGCCAGTCGGCCGAGTGGAAGCGCGGCCGCTATCTGGCCGATGGCCTCGGCCACTGCGCCGAATGCCACACCCCGCGCGGCAAGCTCGGGCAACTCAAGCTCGACCAGCAGTGGCAAGGCGCGCAACTGGGCCGCTTCCTCGCGCCCGACATCACGCCGCAGGCCCTGGCCGCACGCGGCTGGAGCGAGCGTGACATCGCCACCTTCATGCGCACGGGCATTGCGCCGCAAGGTTCCGCCTTCGGCGAGATGCATCTCGTCGTGTCCCTGAGCACGCAGTACCTGACTGACGCCGACATGCACGCACTGACGCGTTATGTCACCGGAGACGCGCCGCTGCCGCCGCTGCCCGTGCAAGCCAATCTCGCCGCCGAACAGCAGTTCGCCGCCGGCCGGCAGACCTACCTCAACGTCTGCGCCGGCTGCCACGGCCGCGACGGCGAGGGCCGCGACCACGTGGCTGTGGCGATGCTGGGCAACTCGACGCTGCGCCAGGCCGATCCGCGCAACTTGATCGTCTCGGTGCTCGACGGCCTGCCGGCCCAGCAATTCCCCGGCCTGGAGCGCATGCAGGACATGCCCGGCTTTGCGCGCACGCTCAGCGACGCCGAGCTGGCCGAGCTTGGCAACTACCTGCGTCTGCGGTTTGGCGGGCAGAAAGGCGACGTGACCGCCGAGGCTGCGAAGGCCTTGCGAGGCGACTGAGCAGCGCCAACTCAAGGCGCGTCGCTGAGCGTCTTGAGGAAGGCGACGACGTCCGCGATATCGGCATCGGACCATACCGGTCGCGCGCCGCGTTCGTTGGTCATCGGCGCATTGCGGCGGTTGACGTTGTCCTGCATCGCCGCAGGCAGATCATCGAAGCGCTGCTGGCCATCGGCATGCGGATACCAATGCTGCGGCGAGGTGTCGCGCTCCACATAAAAGTGCAGTGCTTCTTCGAGCGTATGAAAGCGCCCGTTGTGGAAGAAGGCGCCGCGTGTGGCGACATTGCGCAGCGAAGGCGTCTTGAAGTTCCCGCAGTAGCTCTTCTCGGCGCGCTGGTCCGTCCGCACCGGGCCGCACAGGCCGAGGTCGAAATAGTCGGGCTTCGCATTGGCCGGGATCTCCGGATTGCGCGGCACGCCGAGCGCCTGGAAACCGAAATCGGTGAACAGCGGATGCGCGCCGTTCGCGCCGGGCTGCACGATATGGCAGGAGGCGCAATTGCCCCTGTTCGGATCGTTGAAGAGCTTCAAGCCGCGCTGCTCGCGTGCGTCAAGTTCGGCCTTGCCGTCGAGGTAGCGGTCGAACTTGCTGCTGAAGGGCTGGAAGCTCGGATCGTCAAGCTGGAAGCGCTGCAAGGCCGCGGCCAGGGCGGCAAATGCGGCTTCGGGTCTTGCGAAGATGTCCGCCCCGAACACCTCGCGGAAGCGCTGCGCATTGGGGCTTGCAGCCAAGCGCTGCACGACCGCGCCTTCACTGGCATTGGCCATCTCGTTCGGCGCCAGCAGCGGCGCACGCGCCTGCTGCGCCAGCGTGTTGAAGCGGCCATCCCAGGTGAAGCCGCCGGTAGGCACGTTGTCGGTGTCGGTCAGCCGCTCGCGCAGACTCGTCTGCGTGGTCTTGAACCAGATCGGCGTGCGGCGCAGATAACGCAATGACGGTACGGCACGCGTGCCGGCGTCCTTGAGCTCGGGCCCTCCCAACTGCACCGCCAATCCGTTCGGCGGGCCGTACGCATGCGCGGGACTGTGGCAGCTCGCGCACGATTGCCGACCCGAGGCGGACAGCGAAGGATCGAAGAAGGCGAGCTTGCCCAGTTCGACCAGCGTGGCAGCGGGCACCGCCGCGGGCTCGACGAACTCGGGCTGCGCTCGCTCGCACGCCGCCAGCACCGACAGGAGAAGAAAGGCGAGCCCGAGAGCCCGCCATGACCAGCGCATGCTGAGGAACGACTTACTTGAGGTTCGTGAAGATGTCCGGGCCGAAGGTCACCAGATTCTTGTCGTCGGCATAACCGAGATAGTCAGCGGTCTGGAAGATCGATTCCAGGCTCCGCAGCAGCGAGTAGTGGTTGTACGGCGTGTTGCTCACGGTGCCCGGGGCGACCCACTTCGACAGCACGATCGCGCCGACGCGGTCGCCGCCCACGCCTTGGTAGTGCAGCTGGTATTGCAGATTGGCCGAGACCGGCAGGTACGAATCCATCGGGCGCGTCACGTTCGGGCCCGACTGCTGGCCGCAGCACGAATCACCGGGCAGGTTCAGCACGACCGTGGCCTTGCCGTTCACGACGGTCTGGCCGGCGGGCAGGATGTCGGCCGATTCATCGAAGTTGATGATGATGACGCCATCCTTCTGGTAGGCCGGCGAGGCTTGGATGATCGGGATCCACTTGGCCAGGAAGGCATCGATCGAGGCGAGGCCGCCCTTGTCGCCGTTGACGCAGCCCTTGCCGGCCGTGCCGGTGCCGTCGCCGTCGTGGCCGTCGTCGCAAAGATTCGGCGTGATGAAGACGAAGTTGGGCGTGGTGTCGATGCTCTTCAGGTCATTCGCGAACTTGTCATCAAGGTTGACGATGTGCGCATCGCAATAGGCCTGGTCGTCGATGACCGCGTGGAAGTAGACGAAGGGGTTGTGACGCGAGGCGTACTGGTCGCCCTTGGGCACGTCGGCCGTCGGCGCCTGTGCGGCCTGCGTGTTGTCGATCGCGCCGATCTTCGGGTGGCCGCAGGTGCGGGCTTCGCGGGTCGGGTCGTTGCCCATGTCGCCCATATAGCCCTTCCAGCTCAGCTTGACGTCGTCGAGCTGGTTGCCCAGGGTCTTCACTTCCTTGGGGAAGACGCAGCCCATGCCGTTCTGGGTCTTCAGCACCTTCGGGTTGGCGGCATCGCTGCCGGCCGAGACCACGTCATTGAAGCCGTTGAAGCAGTCGCTCTGCGTCTCGGCCGTCGAAGGCTGGCCGCTCATCATCGAGATGTAGTTGTCCAGGCTGACGTGGCCGGTGCCGTAGTACTGCGTCAGCAAGGCACCTTGTTTGGCGAGGCCTTGCATGTACGGGTTCTGGGTGCTGCTGCCGAAGGAGTCCGAGTAGTTCTTGTTCTCCATCGTGATGACGAAGACATGCTTGATCGACTGCTGCGTCGGCACCGGATCTCCATCCAGGCAGCCCGCGACCAGCACCGTCGTCAAGCCCAGAGCCAGCGCCAGAGCGCCCCGTTGCCATGCTTTGCGTACCATTTCCCGCTTCCCTTTTTTGACTAGAACAATTTTCTAGTCCGGCACTTTAGGAAGCGCGGATGACGGTGTCGTGACGAGCCCGGGCGGCCCCGGATCAAGTGAGTTACAGGCTTACATGCTGACCAGCACCACGATCAGGAAGTAGGCCGTCAGCGCCAGCAAGGCATAGATCGACAGCGCCACGGTGCGCCACAGCGCACCCCAGTTCGACAGCACATAGGCACCGCGCAACTGCACGAACAGATGCACGGGCGGCGCCAGGAAGTAGACGAAGAAGCCGGTGCCCTTGAAGCCCATCGCGACCAGCAAGGTGGAGAGCGTCATCCACACCGCCATCGCCGAGAGCGAGTAGAACGAGAAGACCGCGTGGTCGAACATCTTGTACTGGCGGCGGAGCACGAACAGCAGCCACAGGAAGGGCAGCGTGATCGGCACCAGCAGGATCGCGAACTTGGCGGCGCCGCTCTTGATCTTGTAGAAGGCCAGTTCCTTGTTGTGGAAGGCGTGGACGATCTTGCGCTCGAGCGTTGGCTGCGCCGCCCAGGGAATGTTCTCCTGGAGTTGCTGGTGCAGTTTTTCCTGCGTGAGGGTGCCAGCGTCGAAGGTGGCGTCCACGTCGACATCGATCCCGTCCTTGCTGGCGTCCTTGCCGGCGTCCTTGCCGGCGCCCTTGCCCGCATCCTCGTCGTCATCCTTGGCCAGGCTCGGCACCCAGGTCAGTGCGGCCAGCTTGGACTCAAGCGCCTTGATCTGTTTCTCGTCGCCAGCGCGGCGTGCATCGTCGGCCGGCAGCGTCGCCAGCTCGGCCTTCAGGCGCTTGAGCTCGGCGGCGGCGTCTTTCGCCTGCGCCTCGCCTTTCGCGCCCAGGTTGATCACCTTCGCGTGCTCGAGCTTGCCTTCCTTGCCTTCCTTGCTGCCGGTGAAGGAGAACACCATGAACATCACGAACATCATGAACAGGAACAGCGGCAGCGGGCCGACGTAACGCACGCGTTTGCCCTCGATGTACTCGCGCGTCAGGCGCCCGGGGCGGAACAGCAGCAGCGGCAGCGTGCGCCAGGCCTTGGTCTCGAAGTGGAAGATGCCGTGCAGCAGTTCCTCGAACATGTGCAGCAGCGAGCGGTGCACATGCGAGCTCTGGCCGCATTGATGGCAGAAGCGGCCGCTCAGCTCGGCGCCGCAGTTGGCACACGCCGTCGCGTGGTGGTGGTCGTGCTCGCCACCCTTCAGACTCTTGCCCACGGCATGCGCCACCACCGCGCCGGCCAGCACATCGCCCGGAATATCGATATCGCTCATTCCACATCCCCGATCAAGGGCGCTACTGTCGTTGAAGGTGACGCTCCGTGCAAGTCGGGAGTTACTTGCAAGCCCCTATACGACGAGCTTGCAACAGGCGCGATGATGTCGGACTTGCTTGAGGAGTCCTCTTGAATCAACTTGCCTCTGAACGCACCGAGCTGACCCTGCGTGGCGTCGTGCTCGGCTGCCTGATCACCCTGCTGTTCACCGCCGCGAACGTGTACTTCGGCCTGAAGGCCGGCCTCACCTTCGCCACCTCCATCCCGGCCGCCGTCATCTCGATGGCCCTGCTGCGCTACGCCAAGGGCGTGACCATGCAGGAAAACAATATCGTGCAGACCGTGGCCTCGGCCGCCGGCGCGATCTCGTCGATCATCTTCGTGCTGCCCGGCCTGGTGATGATCGGCTGGTGGACGGGCTTCCCCTACTGGACCTCGCTGATCATCTGCGCCTCGGGCGGGGTGCTCGGCGTGATGTATTCGATCCCGCTGCGCCGCGCGCTCGTGACCGAAAGCGACCTGCCCTACCCCGAGGGTGTGGCCTGCGCCGAGGTGCTCAAGGTCGGCGACCAGGGCGAAGGCGCCGCGGCCGAGAACCGCGCGGGCCTGATGGCCATCGTCTGGGGCGCGATCGCCTCGGCCGCGCTGCAGCTGGTCGTCGCCACGCAGGTGTTCGCCAGCGATGTGCTCAGCTACTTCCGCCTCGGCAAGGACAGCAACTCGGTCACGGGCGTCGACTTCAGCCTCTCGTTCGCGCTGGTGGCGGTCGGCCACCTCGTGGGCCTGTGGGTCGGCATCGCGATGGGCGTCGGCGTGCTGATCGCCTGGGCGGTGGCGGTTCCCTACCTGACCAGCCTGCACCCGCTGCCGGCCGGTGCCGATGTGGCGGCGGTGGCCGTCACGACCTGGGCCAAGCAGGTCCGCTTCGTCGGTGCCGGCGCGATTGCCGTGGCCGCCGTGTGGACGCTGATCAAGCTGGTCGGTCCCGTGGCGCGCGGCCTGCGTTCGGCCATCGCCGCCTCGCGCGTGCGCCGCGCCGGCCAGGGTTCCACTCTCGCGCTGACCGAGCAGGACATGCCGATCGGCTGGATGGCCATCGTGACGCTGATCTGCATGCTGCCGATCGGCTGGATGCTGGCCAACTTCGCCAACCAGTCGGGCCTGGGCAGCCAGACCGCCATCCTCGTGGTCGGCGGCGTGGTCTTCATCGCGCTGATGAGCTTCTTCGTGGCCGCCGTGTGCGGCTACATGGCGGGCCTCGTCGGCTCGAGCAACAGCCCGCTGTCAGGCGTGGGCATCATCGTGGTCATCATGGCCTCGTTGCTGCTGGTGCTGGCGGTGAAGCCGTTGCTGCCGGACAGCGCCGGGCCGGCGCTGGTGGCCTTCGCGCTGTTCGTGACCGCGGTCGTGATCGCGGGCGCCGTCGTCGCCAACGACAACCTGCAGGATCTGAAAACCGGGCAACTGGTGGACGCCACGCCGTGGCGCCAGCAGGTGGCGCTGGTGATCGGCGTGATCGCGGGCGCCGTGGTGATCCCGCCCGTGCTCGATCTGCTGCAGAAGGCTTACGGCTTTGCCGGCGCACCGGGCGCCGATCCGGCGCATGCGCTGGCCGCACCGCAGGCCGCACTGATCTCGGCGCTGGCGCGCGGCGTGCTGCAAGGCAATCTCGACTGGCATCTGCTGGGCACCGGCGCGGCGCTCGGCGTCGTGCTGATCATGATCGATGGATGGCTCAAGCGCGGCCGCAAGCCCGGCCAGCACGCCGTGCAGTTGCCGCCGCTGGCCGTCGGCCTGGGCATCTACCTGCCGGCCGCGACGACGTTGACCGTGGTCATCGGCGCGCTGATCGGCTGGTTCTGGGACCGCCGCGCGGACAAGACGGCGCGCCCCGAAGCGGCCAAGCAACTCGGCGTGCTGCTGGCCAGCGGCATGATCGTCGGCGAAGGCCTGCTGGGCGTGGCGCTGGCGGCGTTGAACGTGTTCTCGGGCAAGGATGCGCCGCTGTCCCTGGTCGGCGCCGGCTTCGGCGACTGGGCGATGGGCCTGGGCGGCATCGGCTTCGTGCTCGCCACGGGCGGGCTCTACAAGTGGCTGGCCAAGCTCAGCGATGGCGTGACGAACGGCGCCGCGCGATAAACAGATCAGGCGGAACAAGCCGCCAGCCTCGCGGCATCAGCGTGCAGCCCCGGTGAGGGCCGTGCGCTGACGCCATCCTCATTGGTTTGATATCAGGCTGCGCTCATACCGGCCCGTTTGGGCCTGCTCAAACGGAGCGAACGCAAAGGTCGGCAGCATAGGGATTGATCACCACATCAATCCTGTGAATGCCATGAACATCCTCACGCGCCTCAATATCGGTCGCCGCCTGCAGCTCGGGTTTGCGGTCACGCTGGCACTGACCGTGCTGGTCGGCGGCTTCGCGATCAACCGGCTGGGCCAGGTCAACAACGCAGCCACCGAGCTGGCCACCAGTTGGTTGGTTTCCGTCGGAACCTTGGGGCAGTTCAGTGCATCGACCTCGGCGATGCGCCGCATCGAGGCGCTCATGGTGATGGCCGCGACACCGGAGGAGATGACCCGGCGCGAGGGCCGCCTGCTGGCCCAGAGGTCCAAGCTGGATGAGGATTGGAAAGCGTATGTGGCCACCGTCTCCTCGCCTGAAGAGCGGGAGCTGGCCAACACTATCGTGGCCGCCCGGATGGCCTATCGCGCCTGCATCGACAAGCTGATACAGGCCTCGCATGGCGATGCGGGCACGCGGGCCGCGACGATGCAGGGCCTGTACGCGGGAGACAACCGCAAGGCTTTCGATGCGATGCTGGCCCTGATCGACAAGGATGTGGAACTCAACAACCGCGGTGCCGCCGCTGCCTACGCGTCCTCGCAGCAGACCTACGCACAAACGCGCACCGCCGTGATCATTCTCCTTGTCGTCGCCCTTGCTGCAGGCGCCTACATGGCGCTTGCGATCACGCGCTCCATCACCGGGCCCATTGCCCGCGCGGTGAAGGTGGCCGAGACCGTCGCCGGCGGCGACCTGACCTCCGACGTCACGGTCGACAGCGGCGATGAAACCGGCCTGCTGCTGGCTGCCCTGAAGCGCATGAACGAGAGCCTGGCGCGCGTCGTGGCCCAGGTGCGCAACAGTTCCGATTCCATCGCCACCGGCTCGGCCGAAATCGCCACGGGCAATGCCGATCTCAGCCAGCGCACCGAAGAGCAGGCCTCCAATCTGCAGCAGACCGCCGCCTCGATGGAGCAGTTGACGGCCGCCGTCCGGCAGAACACCGACACCGCGCGCCAGGCGGCGCAACTGGCAGGCAGCGCCACCGCGGCGGCAGCCCAGGGCGGGCGCGTGGTCAACGACGTGGTGCAGACCATGCAAGCCATCACGGC
The DNA here is from genome assembly GCA_036500605.1 of Burkholderiaceae bacterium. Classification (GTDB taxonomy): domain Bacteria; phylum Pseudomonadota; class Gammaproteobacteria; order Burkholderiales; family Burkholderiaceae_C; genus JAFALK01. The sequence continues at coordinate 8,250 of DASYBU010000004.1, read as the reverse complement.
CAGCAGCCGCAAGATCGCCGACATCATCGGCACGATCGACGGCATTGCCTTCCAGACCAACATCCTCGCGCTGAACGCCGCTGTCGAAGCCGCGCGGGCGGGTGAACAAGGCCGCGGCTTTGCGGTGGTGGCGGCCGAAGTGCGCAGCCTCGCCCAACGCTCTGCCGGTGCCGCCCGCGAGATCAAGGCGCTGATCGGTGACAGCGTGAACGCCGTCGAGAACGGTGCCCGCCTGGTCCAGGCCGCGGGCCAGTCGATGGGCGATATCGTCAGCCAGGTCACGCGCGTCAACGACATGATCACCGAGATCAGCGCCGCCAGCATCGAGCAGAGCAGCGGTATCGGCCAGGTCGGCGAGGCCGTCAACCAGCTCGACCAGGTCACGCAGCAGAACGCCGCCCTGGTCGAGCAAAGCGCAGCGGCGGCGGAAAGCCTCAAGCACCAGGCCAGCCAATTGGCTCAGACGGTGGCCATCTTCAAGGTCAACTGAGCGGCGCGGCCTCGCAAGCTGTTGCGCTTGCCAGAATTGCTCAGCTCGCTGACTCGCCACCCCGCTAACGCGTTATTGCAGCTGACACCGCGCATCGTGGTACTCCGATTGCGCTCAACGCACTTCGCTCGGCACAAAGCCCTTACTTCCTTTACTTAACAGATCGGCAACATACGAGGCTGAGAATTCGCTGCGTCAGTGCTCACGATCAGCGCAGTACCTTGCCTCCCGGGAGGGGGGCTGACCCAACCATCGAGCTGCAATGTCGTCAATTCTCACGCGCGTCAACATCGGTCGTCGCCTGCAACTGGGATTCGCCTGCACTTTGGCCTTGACCGTGCTGGTCGGCGCTTTTGCAATCAATCGCCTGGGCAAGGTCAACGACGCGGCCACCGACCTGGCCACCAACTGGCTGGTTGCGATGGAGGCGCTGGGCCAGTTCAACATCGACACCGCCACGCTGCGCCGCGCCGAGGCGCTGCTGGTGATGAGTACCTCGACGCAGGAGGGTGACGCGCAGATTCAGAGCATTCAGTCCACCAAGGCCACGCTCGACGAGACCTGGAAGCGCTATGTGGCGACGATCGATTCCGAAGAGGAGCATGGCCTCGCGGACAAAGTCGTCACCGCACGGCAAGCCTACGAGGCGCAACTCGACAAGCAGATGCAGGCTTCTCGCGGCGATGCGGGCACGCGTGGCGAAGCCATGCGCACGCTCTATACGGGCAGCGACCGCGAAGCCTTTGGTGCGCTGGTGGCAGCGGTCTCCAAGGACGTTGAACTCCAGGTTCGCGGCGGCAACCGGGCCTACGCCGGTTCGCAGGAGACCTACGCGCAGACGCGCATGGCGGTCATCGTCCTGCTCGTGCTCGCCATCGGTGTCGGCGCCTTCATGGCGCTGGTGATCACCCGCTCGATCACGATCCCGATTGCTCGCGCCGTGCAGGTCGCCGAGACCGTGGCCGATGGCGACCTGACCGCCGACGTGCAGGTCGACAGCAATGACGAGACCGGGCTGCTTCTGGCCGCGCTCAAGCGCATGAACGAGAGCCTGCTGCGCGTCGTGGCGCAGGTCCGCAACAGCTCCGACTCGATCGCGACCGGCTCGGCACAGATCGCCACCGGCAACGCCGACCTGAGCCAGCGCACCGAAGAGCAGGCTTCCAACCTGGAAGAGACCGCCGCCTCGATGGAACAACTGACCGCGACGGTCCAGCAGAACACCGACACCGCGCGCCAGGCCGCGCAACTGGCCGGCAGCGCCAGCGCGGCGGCGACCGAAGGCGGCCGCGTCGTCAATGACGTCGTGCAGACGATGGACGCGATCACGGCCAGCAGCCGCAAGATCTCCGACATCATCGGCACGATCGACGGCATTGCTTTCCAGACGAACATCCTCGCCTTGAACGCGGCCGTGGAAGCAGCCCGCGCTGGCGAACAGGGCCGTGGCTTTGCCGTGGTGGCTTCGGAAGTTCGCAGCCTCGCCCAGCGCTCAGCCAGCGCGGCGCGCGAGATCAAGACCTTGATCGGCGAGAGCGTGGAAACCGTCGAGAACGGCGCGCGCCAGGCGCATGCGGCCGGCCAATCCATGAACGACATCGTCAGCCAGGTCAAGCGCGTCAACGACCTGATCGCCGAGATCAGCGCCGCCAGCCGCGAACAGAGCAGCGGCATCGGCCAGGTCGGCGAGGCGGTCAACCAACTGGATCAGGTGACGCAGCAGAATGCGGCGCTGGTTGAAGAGAGCGCCGCCGCTGCGGAAAGCCTCAAGCATCAGGCCGCGCAGCTGGCGCAGACGGTGGCGGTGTTCAAGATCCGCTGAGCCCAGGGTATCCCCAGGCGCTGATCGGGTAATTCCTCACAAGTCGAGAGGGCGGAGGCCGGCCGCATCGCACGTATGCTTTCCCAAAAAGGGGAGTGCTTTGCATGCGATGGTTCCATGAGCTGGTGCCGACCGGACGGCTGTCGAGAGGCGGCTTCTGGCTGCGCCATCTGACGCTGGTGCCGCTGGGGATTTTTCTGAGCATTGCCACGGAGCAATTGCTGGGCCGGCCGACCGACCTGCCGCTCGTCTTCCTCACCACCCTGTTGCTGATCTCGATCTGGGGGCGGCGCCTGCACGACCGCGGCCGCTCGGCCTGGTGGCTGCTCGCAACCGGCATCCCTGTGATCGGTCCCTTGTGGCTGATGTTCGAATGCGCTTGCCGCAAGACCTCGCCTTCAGCATCGCGCTTTGATGCCAGCTCGGCCACGCAAGCCGAGTACCTCGTCGTCCAGGAGGCGCAGCAGCCATGACAGTCCATCATCTGGTCAACGATGTCACGCAGCTCAACCCCGTGCGGGTCATGGCGATCGTGGCGCCCACCTCCGTCGAGGACGTTCAGGAAGCGCTGCGCCGGACCTCGGGCCCGGTCTCCATCGGCGGCGGCCGTTTCAGCATGGGCGGGCAAACCGCCAGCGCCGGCAGCCTGCATTTCGACATGCGGACGATGAACCAGATCGTCTCGTTCTCGCCGCAGGAAAGAACGATCCGCGTGCAAGCCGGTGTGCGCTGGTGCGACATCCAGAAGTTCATTGACCCGCACGGCCTGTCGATCAAGATCATGCAGACCTACGCCAACTTCACGGTGGGCGGCGCGCTCGGTGTCAACTGTCATGGGCGTTATGTGGGCCTGGGGCCGCTGGTGCTGTCGGTGCGCAGCATCAAGCTCGTGCTGCACGACGGCACGGCGGTGGAAGCCAGCCGAACCCAGCATGCCGAGCTCTTCTTCGGCGCAATCGGCGGTTATGGCTCGCTCGGCATCGCGGTGGAGATCGAACTTGATCTCGCCGAGAACAAACGTGTGCAGCGCGTGGACGAGGTCATGCCGCTGGCTGAATATGGGCGCTATTTCAAGGATGCCGTGCGCGGCAACGCCAGGACGGTGTTCCACAACGCCGACATCTACGCGCCGCACTACGGCACCGTGCGCGCGGTCAGCTGGGTCGAGACCGAGGCGCCCGTCACGACCCAGGAACGCCTGCAGGCACCCAGGCGCTCCTATCCGCTGCATCAGTATTTTCTGTGGGCCATGTCGGAGACGCCCTTCGGCAAGGAGCGGCGCGAGAAGCTGATCGATCCCCTGCTCTACCTGGGCAAGAAGGTGCACTGGCGCAACTACGAAGCGGGCTATGACGTCGCCGAACTCGAGCCACCTTCACGGTCGGCGCGCACCTATGTGCTGCAGGAGTATTTCGTCCCGGTCGAGCGCCTGACCGAGTTCGTGCCGAAGATGGCCGAGATCCTGAACCGGCACAAGGTCAATGCGCTGAACATCTCGATCCGGCATGCGATGCCGGACAAGGAGACGCTGCTGAACTGGGCGCCCACCGAGACCTTTGCCTTCGTGCTGTATCACAAGCAGCGCACACGTGAGAACGCGAAGTCGCGCGTGGGCGTGTGGACGCGTGAGTTGATCGATGCGGTGTTGTCCATCGGCGGCACCTACTACCTGCCCTACCAGCCGCATGGCACGGTCGAGCAGTTCCATCGCGCCTACCCCAAGGCCCGGCAACTGTTTGCGCTCAAGCGCGAGGTGGATCCGCATTTCCGCTTCACCAACGTGCTGTGGAACAAGTACTACAAGCCCTGGCTCGACGGGCATCCGAAGCCTGAAGCCGCGCACGTGACCGAGTTCCACCAGGTGTTCGGCCCAGTGCATCTGTCGGATGCCTTCTACCGTTTCCTGCAAAGCGTGTTCCGCACGCTGCCCGAAGACCGCTTCCATGCCTTGATCAGCGAGGCCTGCCGGCTTCATGATGATGAGGAAGCGATCTACCGCCATATCCAGCGCGAGCTCGGCGGCGTCAAGCCGATCGCTGCCGATCTGCGCTTCGCACTGCCCTCGCTGTTCAAGCAGAAAGCCGAGATGACGCGGCAGACCTTGCAGGTGCTCGGCAAACGCCGGCAGTTCAAGGGCTATCTCGAGATCGGTTCCAAGGGCCGCTACTACCGCGGCCTGAACAAATCGCTCACGCTGACCGGCCCGGCGCTTTTCGTCGATGAGAAGCCGCCCAGTTTCTCGCCGGTGGACATCATGGAGCGCGGCCAGTTCGCGCAGCTGGGCCAGCACATCCCGCTAAGCGACTTTGCCCCGCTACCCATCGAGCAGATTCCCGATGGCAGTGTGGATCTGGTCACCTGCCTGATCGGCCTGCACCACATGACGGTCGACCGGCTCACCGGTTTTCTCAAGTCCATCCACCGTGTGCTGAGCCCGGGCGGCGCCTTCGTGGTGCGAGACCATGATGTGCGCAACGAAGACCTGCGCGCGCTCGTCTCGCTCGCGCATACCGTGTTCAACGCGGGCCTCGGCGAGACCTGGGAGACCAACCAGGCCGAGCTGCGCTTCTTCGAGTCGGCCGACACCTGGGTCAAGCGACTCGATGCCGCCGGCTTCGACGACAGCGGCCATCGCGTGCTGCAGGACCAGGATCCGACCGACAACGTGCTGTTCTGCTTCATCAAGCGGGCCGAGACAGGAGCGGCAGCATGAGGCTTTTCAAGCAGCGATTTGCCGCACTCGCCGGACTGCTCTGCGCGATGGTCGCGATGGTCTGCGCGCAGGGCCTTGCCGGCGCGCCGGCCGACGATCCGATCACCACGCCGGTCGAACACCGGCGCACGCCAGACCAGACATTCCTGACCTTTCCCGAGTGGTACCTGGTGCACAGCCCGGCCGAGTACGCCGCGTATCTGCACACGACGCCCTACCCGAGCGGCTTCCCCTTCTTCGCTCACATCGGCCAGTTCTGGCAAGGCTATGCGGCGGTCACGAAGGAGATCGAGCGCTATCCCTTCAATGGCGGCTACCACCTGATGGTGATGGTCATCGGCGTGAGCACCACCGTCGAGTACACGCTGAAGGGCTTGTACGAACACACCCTCGGCCGGCTCACCGAAGCGAGCAAATCGCGGCAGCAAGTGCCCGAAGAAGTTTTCGCAGCGCGCTACGCGCAGGCCTATGTGGACTTCATCCGCGTGGACCCTTGGTACAAGTTCGATTTCCGGTCGCAGCTGCGCGAGCTCTGGAAGGACGTACCGCTGAGTGGCCCCGATCTGACGCGGCGCTGGGAAAGGCGCTACCTGCTGAGCTCGGAGCTGCTGGTCAAGGAAGGCTACGCGCGCCTGATCAAGCTGGGCACGCAGTCGATCTACGACGCGCCGAAGCCCGTGACGGCCGTGGTGCTGAGCAAGGCGCCCGTGCTGGATCCCGCCCACTTTGGCGACTACGCCGCGCTGGCACCGGCCCGCGGCGACGGCTCCGTGCTCGCCACGATTCCGCGCTACGAAGGCTTCAGCAGCTACTCGCGCTGGCTGGCGGGCCAGGGTATCGACTTCAAGGAGATCGCCGGCAACGACGGCGAAGTTCTGGTCAGCGAATGGGTGCCCTTGAACCGACGACCTGACGGCGTCAGGTTGCTGTTCGAGCAGCCGATCCTGACCCAGGCGAATCGCAAGCGCATCGTGTTTGCCGTGCCGATTGCGCGGCTCTCGACCGAACTGCGGCGAGCGCAATCAGACCCCGTCACACTCGTCGAGCATGTCTACGATTTCTGAGCGCTGGCGCCACGTTTTGCCTCGAGCAAGCCAATGGGATCAGGATGTTTCGCCAAGCGACAGCCTGGGAAGATTCGGCACCAACGCTGCAGTCGCAGGGTCGGCCCTGCGCAACTGGTTCAAGGCTTCACCAACAATCTCGAGTTGTCGCTCGACGGCAGACCGCAAGACCTCGTCGCTCAGGTGATCATCAAATGATTTCCCCTGAACAAAACGGCGCACCTTCGCGCCCGCCATGCGAGCATCCCAAAGATACTTGGGCGAATCAGGCGACATAGAGCGGCACCCGCTCGGCCTCAATGCTGATCGGAAGTCATCCCGCGTTGCGGAGCGAAAAGATGCAAGGCTCGCGCACCGCTGCGGGCGTACAAATCCGCGAGTTGTACCTGCCTTTGCGTGATGAAGTCCGGTGCCGCGGCCATGGCCCAGTCTAGCGCCTGGCCGGCGGCACATCCGTGCAAGACCCGTGCGCCACCTCGGCCGCGAGGCCGATGCTTTCGCCCAGCGTCGGGTGCGGGTGGATGGTCTTGCCGATGTCCACCGCATCTGCGCCCATCTCGATCGCCAGCGCGATCTCGCCGATCATGTCGCCGGCGTGGGTGCCGACGATGCCGCCGCCGATGATGCGGTGCGACTCTTCGTCGAACAGCAGCTTGGTGAAGCCTTCGTCGCGGCCATTGGCGATCGCGCGGCCCGAGGCCGACCAGGGCAGCAGGCCCTTCTTGATCTTGATGCCCTTGGCCTTGGCTTCTTCTTCGGTGACGCCGACCCAGGCCACTTCGGGATCGGTGTAGGCCACGCTCGGGATCACGCGCGCATCGAATTGCGCCTTGGCGAGGTTCGCATCGCCGAGCAGCTCGCCAGCGATCACTTCAGCGGCCACATGGCCTTCATGCACAGCCTTGTGCGCGAGCATGGGCTGGCCGACCAGATCGCCGATGGCGAAGATGTTCGGCACATTGGTGCGCATCTGCACATCGACCGGGACGAAGCCGCGATCGCTGACGATCACGCCGGCCTTGTCGGCGCCAATCTTCTTGCCATTGGGCGTGCGGCCCACGGCTTGCAGAACCAGGTCATAGACCTGCGGCTCCTTCGGAGCGCCCTCGCCTTCGAACGTGACCTTGATGCCCTCGGGCGTGGCCTCAGCCGCCACCGTCTTGGTGTTGAGCATGATGTTGTCGAAGCGCGGCGCGTTCATCTTCTGCCAGACGCGAACCAGATCGCGATCCGCGCCGGTCATCAGCGTGGGCAGCATTTCGACGACGTCGAGACGTGCGCCCAGCGTCGAATAGACCGTGCCCATTTCGAGGCCGATGATGCCGCCGCCGACGATCAGCATGCGCTTGGGCTTGCTGCCCAGTTCCAGCGCGCCGGTCGAGTCGATCACGCGCGGATCGTTCGGCATGAAAGGCAGGCGCACGGCCTGCGAGCCGGCCGCGAGGATGAGCTTCTTGAAGGCCAGCACTTGCGTCTTGCCGGTCTTTTCTTGCGCGGCCCCGGCCGTCTCATCAACGCTCAGGTGCGTCGCATCCAGCAGCGTGCCGTAGCCGCGCACGACCGTGACCTTGCGCATCTTGGCCATCGCCGACAGGCCGCCCGTGAGCTTGCCCACGACCTTGCCCTTGTGCGTGCGCAGCTTGCCGATGTCGATCTGCGGCGCGCCGTAGGCGACGCCCAGGTCGGCGAAGTGCGACACCTCGTCCATCACCGCCGCCACGTGCAGCAGCGCCTTGGACGGGATGCAGCCCACGTTCAGGCAGACGCCGCCCAGGGTCGCGTACTTCTCGACCAGCACGGTGTTTAGCCCCCGGTCGGCCGAGCGGAAGGCGGCCGAGTAGCCGCCCGGACCGGCGCCCAGCACCATCATCTCGCATTCGACGTCGACCGAGCCGCTGTAGCTGGACGCGTTCGGCACCTGGGCCGGCGCGGCGGCCGGGGCCGGGCGCGCGGGCGCCTGCGACTCGGCCGGCTTGGCTTCGGCGGCCGCGGCCGGCGCCGGTGCGGCGGCCGCTGCCGGCGTGGCGCCGGCAGCGGTTTCCTGCACGGTCAGCAGCAGCGAACCTTCGTTCACCTTGTCGCCGACCTTGATCTTCAGTTCCTGCACGACGCCGGCGTGGGTCGACGGGATCTCCATGCTGGCCTTGTCGGACTCCACGGT
>DASYBU010000003.1:0-2390 GCA_036500605.1 Burkholderiaceae bacterium | reverse complement strand
GCCAGCGGCAGCTTCTTGAACAGCGCGACGAGGTAGCGGTAGGGTTCGATGTTGTTGGCCTTGGCCGTCTCGATGAGCGAATAAAGATTGGCACTGGCATTCGCGCCGCCGACGGTGTCAGCAAACAACCACGACCGCCTTCCAACAACGAAGGGGCGGATCGCGTTCTCCACCGGGTTGGAGTCCAACGGCCAGGTGCCGCTTTCCAGGAACCGCACGAGCTTGGGCCACTGCCCGTGCAGGTAGTGCAGTGCCTCGCCCAGCAGGCTCGACGGTGCGACGCTGTGCAGGTGCGTGAGAAGCAGCCGCTCGATCTCGCGCACGACGGCGGCGCTGTAGCGCGAGCGCAGCCGCAGCCGCAGCCGGCGCGCAGGCGTCCAGTCCCTGGCCAAGGTCTCCGCACGGTACAGCTTGGCAATCAGCCGCACGAACCGGGTCGCGATCTGATCCGGTGAGCGAGCTGCCTTCGGGATGGACTCCTCGGCCTTGATGAACGGTCGGCGCGCGTGAACCCAGCACCCGAGGTGCGCGAGACCGCCGGCCTTCGCGATGCCGTTGTAGACCTCGTAGCCATCAGTGATGAGCGTAGTGCCGGGGCGGATGCCGGCATACAGCTTCTCGGCGTGCACGGCGCCGCGCCCCGGCGCATAGGCGAACAGCCGTACCGGCGGACCAGTGCCATTCATCTGCGCCCACATAAAGCTCTTCGTCTGTGCCTTGCGCCCAGGCTCCTTCAGTACCTGGACCGTGGTCTCGTCCCCGTAGATCAGGTCCGAGTCCAGCAAGTGATCGCGCAGCAGGTTAATCACGGGCTGCACCGCCCGCCCGATGCGCACGACGCCGGAGGCCAGCGTGTTGCTCACGATGTCGCCGCCGAAGCGGCGCAGCAGTGCGGCCGTGCGGTACAGCGGCATGCCGAACTGATACTTGCCGGTGATGACCCACGCCTGGGCCTGCTCGGTGAGCAGCCCGCGCGGGATGATGCGCGCCGGTGTTGGCGCGACCTTCAGGCTCTGATCACAACAAGGGCAGGCGTACTTGATACGGTGGTGCTGCAGCACGCGCACCTGCTCGGGGATGACGTCCATCTGCTCGCTGACCTCGGCGCCGATCTCCACCAGCGCGTGCCCGTCATGGGCGCACACGCGCTCGGCCTCGGGCAGTTCGTGGCGCACGATCTCGCGCGGCAGCGCGGGGTCCAGCGGCTTGCGTCCACGCTTCTTGCGTTGATGCCCGGCGACCGGTGTCGATTCCTCTTCGTCGCTCTCGGCCTGCGGCGTCTGATCAGTGGGTGCGAGTGCTTCGGCCTCGTTGAGAAACAAGTCCTTCTGATCGGTGCCGCGGGCTTCGCTCTTGGCGGCGAAGAGCTGGCGCTGCAGCGACCTCAGCCGCTCCAGTGCGAGGTCACGCTCGGTGGTCGCCACCCGCAGCGCACCGGCCAGCGCGTCGCGCTCGGCAATGAGCGCGACGAGTTCTTCAGCAGTGATGGCGGCAAGCGACGACACGCCAGCTTGGATCGGCATGCCTCATCATCGTTCCTCAGGCCACGCTGGCGTAGCGCAGCTGATGGTGACGTTGCACCACCGCGATGTCGATGCCCTCCAGCAACCAGTGCAGCTGCTCGGCCGTCAGCGTGGGGACTGCCTCGATCGAAGGCCAGATGAACCTGTCCTTCTCCAGGCGCTTGAGCAACAGCCAGAAGCCGTTGCGCTCCCAGCCAAGGATCTTCACCCGGTCGCGTCGGCGGTTGCTGAACACGTACGCGCAGGAGGCGAACGGATCCAGGCCGAGCGCCTGCTCCACCAGCACTGCCAGGCCATTGATGCTAAGCCGGAAGTCCACTGGCTCGCGATGCAGGTAGACCTTCAGTTCTTCGTCGAAGCGGAACACCGAAGCCTCCCAAGCGCCTGGATCAGTTCGCCGACGATGTGCAGCTCTACGCCGCGAATGTCGATCGCCACGCCATTGGGCAAGCGGGCCTGTACGTCCATCACGGCGACCACGTCCTCGCCGCGTCGAGTCGCGACCGGCGGCGCTGGCTGCACTGCGACCGCCACAAACGCCGCAGGCGCTGGCGCCACGCTGGCCGTCTTGCGCGCACGGCCAACGTAGCCATGCTCGCGAAGCCACCGGCCGACCTGGTTGGCATTGACGCCGCACTCACGCGCCAAGCGCGACACCGAGGCACCCGGCTGCCGACACAGTGCCACCAACTGTGACTTCGCTGCTTCGTCATACACACTGCGCCCGTCGCTCTTGTGACCCACCACCAACCGGCGTTTGAGGTCTTCCATATCGTCTGTCATTACGTTCCCACGTTGATCTATGTGGGAACGTAGGCTGTCAGGTCACAGCCAGCAACTCAAGGACGTGATTAATTGACCGCGTAC
>DASYBU010000002.1:0-415130 GCA_036500605.1 Burkholderiaceae bacterium | reverse complement strand
GTCCAAGGAAGAGGGCGGCCGTCACACGCCGTTCTTCAACAACTACCGTCCCCAGTTCTACTTCCGCACGACGGACGTGACGGGTGCCGTGGAGCTGCCGAAGGACAAGGAAATGGTCATGCCTGGCGACAACGTCGGCATCACCGTGAAGCTGATCGCGCCGATCGCCATGGAAACCGGTCTGCGCTTCGCCATTCGCGAAGGTGGCCGTACCGTTGGTTCGGGCGTCGTCGCCACGATCTTGGCTTAATTGCGTGATGAGCCCGGACGAAAGTCCGGGCCTCGCTCAAATCGTTCTTTAAGGAATCGTCATGCAAAAGCAAAAGATCCGCATTCGCCTGAAGGCGTTTGACTACAAGCTGATTGACCAATCGGCTCTGGAAATCGTGGAAACCGCCAAGCGCACCGGCGCGATCGTCAAGGGCCCCGTGCCCCTGCCGACGCGCATGCAGCGTTTCGACATCCTGCGTTCGCCGCACGTCAACAAGACGTCGCGCGACCAGTTCGAAATCCGCACGCACCAGCGCCTGATGGACATCGTTGACCCAACCGACAAGACTGTCGACGCTCTGATGAAGCTCGACCTGCCGGCTGGCGTGGACGTGGAAATCAAGCTCCAGTAATTGGAGTTGGGCCGCGAGGCTCACGTGAAACGGCGCCTCCTCGTCACTGAGGGAGCGCCGTTCTCTATTCGGGACCTGAACTTGTGCTTGCACAAGTTTTAGGGTTCACGCTATACTCGCGGTCTTTTCCGCCCTAGCCTCGGCCTGGGTGGATATGAGCGCACTCTGGCGTCCTGCCTTTACTCAGGAATCTGGTGTGCATTTGTCAGCCCGGCCAATCGATGTCGGGCATTGCATGGCTCTCGAAAGAGGGCTGGAGAAAAAACATGAGTCTTAGCAATCGTCTCGGATTGCTGGGCCGCAAGGTGGGCATGATGCGCATCTTCACGGACGATGGCGATGCCATCCCTGTGACGGTGCTGGATGTGTCCAACAACCGCGTGACCCAGGTCAAGACCGAAGAGATCGACGGCTACAGCGCCCTTCAAGTGGCGTTCGGTACGCGCAAAGCATCGCGCGTCACCAAGCCGGAAGCTGGCCACCTCGCGAAAGCGGGCGTTGAAGCCGGTACCGTCCTCAAGGAATTCCGTGTTGCCGCCGATGTGGCTGCTGAATACAAAGCTGGCGCGCAAGTGCCGGTGACGCTGTTCGCCACGGGCCAACTGGTTGATGTGCAAGGCACGTCGATCGGTAAGGGCTTCGAAGGCACGATCAAGCGCCACAACTTCAAGTCGCAGCGCGCATCGCACGGTAACAGCCGTTCGCACAACGTTCCTGGCTCCATCTCGATGGCGCAGGATCCTGGCCGCGTGTTCCCGGGCAAGAAGATGTCCGGTCACCTCGGTGACGTGACGGTGAGCGTGCAGAACCTGGACATCGTGCGCATTGACGAAGCTCGTCAACTGCTGCTGGTCCGCGGTGCTGTGCCGGGTGCCAAGAACGGCCACGTGGTCGTCTGCCCCGCCGTCAAGGTCAAGGCCAAGAAGGGAGCCAACTGATGCAGCTCGAGCTCCTGAACGAACAGGGTCAAGCAACGTCCAAGGTGGACGCTCCTGACACCGTCTTCGCTCGCGATTACAACGAAGCCCTGGTTCACCAGGTGGTCGTGGCCTTCCAGGCCAACGCCCGCCAAGGTACCCGCGCCCAGAAGGACCGCGAACAAGTTCATCACTCCACGAAGAAGCCGTTCCGCCAAAAGGGTACGGGTCGTGCACGTGCTGGTATGACGTCCTCGCCGCTGTGGCGTGGGGGTGGTCGGATTTTCCCGAACATGCCCGATGAAAACTTCACGCAGAAGCTGAACAAGAAGATGTATCGCGCCGGTATGGCCGCGATCCTCTCGCAGCTGGCCCGTGAAGGCCGTCTGGCCGTGGTCGATTCGATCACGCTGGAAGCGCCCAAGACCAAGCTGCTGGCTGCCAAGCTGAAGGCCATGGGTCTGGACTCGGTCATGGTCATCGCCGACGTCATCGACGACAACCTGGCTCTGGCCTCGCGCAACTTGGCCAATGTGCTGATTTGCGAGACCCGCTACGCCGATCCGCTGTCACTGGTGCACTACAAGAAGGTGCTGGTGACCAAGGCGGCCGTCGAGCAACTCAAGGAGATGCTGGCATGAGCACCACCAAGTATTCCGAAGGCCGTCTGGCCTCCGTGCTGCTCGCCCCGATCGTGTCCGAAAAGGCCACGGCCGTTGCCGAGAAGCACAACCAAGTGCTGTTCAAGGTGATGCGCGACGCCACCAAGCCCGAAATCAAGGCCGCTGTTGAACTGATGTTCAAGGTGGAAGTGGTTGCGGTCAATGTGGTTCAAGTCAAGGGCAAGACCAAGCGCTTCGGTGGCCGTGTCGGCCGTCGTGACCACGTCAAGAAGGCCTATGTGAGCCTGAAGGCGGGCCAAGAGCTCAACTTCTCCGGGGAGGCTGCGTAATCATGGCCGTCGTTAAAGTCAAGCCAACCTCGCCTGGCCGCCGTGCCGTGGTGAAGGTGGTGCACAAGCATCTGCACAAGGGCGCGCCCCATGCAGCTTTGCTTGAGCCCCAAATTCAGAATTCTGGCCGTAACAACAACGGTCACATCACGATTCGCCACAAGGGCGGTGGTCACAAGCACCACTACCGCGTGGTCGACTTCAAGCGCAACAAGGACGGCATTCCGGCCAAGGTCGAGACCATCGAGTACGACCCGAACCGCACCGCCCACATCGCGCTGGTGTGCTACGCCGATGGCGAGCGTCGTTATGTGATCGCTCCGCGCGGCTTGGAAGTCGGTTCGACCATCCTGTCCGGCGCCGAGGCTCCGATCAAGGCTGGCAACACGCTGCCGATCCGCAACATCCCCGTGGGTTCGACCATTCACTGCGTCGAAATGCTGCCGGGCAAGGGCGCTCAAATCGCCCGCTCGGCTGGTACCTCGGTGGTGCTGATGGCTCGCGAAGGCGTCTACGCTCAGCTGCGTCTGCGCTCGGGTGAAGTCCGCAAGATCCACATCGACTGCCGCGCCACGATTGGCGAGGTCTCCAACGAAGAGCACAGCCTGCGCCAATACGGCAAGGCCGGTGCGATCCGCTGGAAGGGCATCCGCCCGACCGTTCGTGGTACCGCCATGAACCCGGTTGACCACCCGCACGGTGGTGGCGAAGGCCGTACCGGTGAAGGTCAGGCTCCTGTGTCGCCGTGGAACACCCTCACGAAGGGCTTCCGCACTCGTTCTAACAAGCGCACGCAGACGTTCATCGTCTCGCGTCGCAAGAAGTAAGGGCTAGGCCATGACTCGTTCACTGAAGAAGGGCCCCTTCGTCGACCACCATCTGATGGCCAAGGTTGACAAGGCAGTTGCCATCAAGGACAAGAAGCCTATCAAGACCTGGTCGCGTCGTTCGACGATCCTGCCCGAGTTCATCGGTCTGACGATCGCCGTTCACAACGGCAAGCAACACGTGCCGGTTTATGTGTCTGACCAGATGGTCGGCCACAAGCTGGGCGAATTCGCACTCACCCGCACCTTCAAAGGCCATCCGGCCGACAAGAAGGCCGGGAAGAAGTAAGGATGCAGACGATGGAAACCAAAGCAATCGTTCGCGGCGTCCGCCTCTCTTGCGACAAGGGTCGCCTGGTGGCTGACATGATCCGCGGCAAGAAGGTGGACCAGGCGCTCAACATCCTGGAATTCACCCAGAAGAAGGCCGCTCTGATCATCAAGAAGGCGCTGGAAAGCGCCATCGCCAACGCCGAACACAACGACGGCGCTGACATTGATGAGCTCAAGGTCACTTCGATCTACGTGGAACAAGGCAGCACGCTGAAGCGTTTCTCGGCACGCGCCAAGGGCCGCGGCAATCGCATCAGCAAGCCTACCTGCCACATTTTTGTGTCAGTCGGCAACTAAGGCAGAAGGAAAGATATGGGACAAAAAATCCATCCGACTGGCTTCCGCCTGCCTGTCACCCGTAACTGGGCGTCGCGTTGGTACGCGAACAACCAGAACTTCGCCACGATGCTGGCTGAAGATCTGCAAGTTCGTGAGTACCTGAAGCTGCGCCTGAAGAATGCCGCTGTGTCGCGCATCCTGATCGAGCGTCCTGCCAAGAACGCACGCATCACCATTTTCTCGGCTCGTCCGGGCGTGGTGATCGGCAAGAAGGGCGAAGACATCGAAAACCTGAAGGCCGAACTGACCAAGCGTCTGGGCGTGCCGGTAGCAGTGAACATCGAAGAAGTGCGCAAGCCTGAAATCGATGCTCAGCTGATCGCCGACTCGATCACCCAGCAGCTGGAAAAGCGCATCATGTTCCGTCGCGCCATGAAGCGTGCGATGCAGAACGCGATGCGTCTGGGTGCCCAAGGCATCAAGATCATGTCGTCCGGCCGTCTGAACGGTATCGAAATCGCTCGTTGCGAGTGGTATCGCGAAGGCCGCGTGCCGCTTCACACCCTGAAGGCTGACATCGACTATGGCTTCTCTGAAGCCAAGACGACGTATGGCGTGATCGGCGTGAAGGTGTGGGTCTACCGTGGTGACCGCCTGGCCAATGGCGACGCTCCGGTGATCAACACGCCGGCCGGTGCCGAAGACGACCGTCGTCCGCGTCGCAACACCCGCCCGGGTGCCCCCGCCGGCCGTGGCCGTCGTGACGGCCCTGGTGAAGGTGCTGCTGCCCCAGCGGGTGACAAGCCTGCTGCACGTCCCGCCGGCGCTCGTGTGGTCCGGAAGCCCAATGTGGCTGCCGCACCCGCGACTGGCGAGACCAAAGGAGAATAAACATGCTGCAACCAGCTCGTCGCAAATACCGCAAGGAGCAAAAGGGTCGTAACACTGGTGTTGCAACCCGCGGCGCCGCCGTGTCCTTCGGTGACTTTGGCCTCAAGGCCACCGAACGCGGCCGTCTGACGGCTCGTCAAATCGAAGCTGCACGTCGTGCGATCTCGCGCCATATCAAGCGCGGTGGCCGTATCTTCATCCGCATCTTCCCGGACAAGCCGATCTCGCAAAAGCCTGCCGAAGTCCGTATGGGTAACGGTAAGGGCAATCCGGAGTACTACGTCGCTGAAATTCAGCCGGGCAAGGTGCTCTACGAAGTCAACGGCGTGCCCGAAGTCCTGGCCCGCGAAGCGTTCACGCTGGCAGCTGCAAAGCTGCCCCTGCGTTGCACCTTCGTGGCGCGCATGGTCGGCGCCTGATCGGAGAGAACTATGAATGCATCTGAATTGCGTGGCAAAGACGTCGCTGCCCTCGAAAAGGAAGTGACCGATCTGCTCAAGGCCCATTTCGGCCTGCGTATGCAAAAGGCTACCCAGCAACTGACCAACCACTCGACCCTGGGCAAGACCCGTCGCGATATCGCGCGTGTCAAGACCATCCTCGCCGAGAAGAAGGGAGCCGCGAAATGACCACGACAGCTCAAGAAAAGAACACGCGCACCCTGATCGGTCGCGTCGTGAGCGACAAGCGTTCCAAGACCGTCACGGTCCTGATCGAACGTCGCTCCAAGCACGAGCTCTACGGCAAGATCGTGGCTCACTCCCGCAAGTACCACGCCCATGATGAAAAGGGCGAGTACAAGATGGGTGATGTGGTCGAGATCGCCGAAGGCCGTCCGCTGTCCAAGACCAAGAGCTGGGTTGTGACCCGCCTGGTCGAAAAGGCACAGGCAGTCTGAGCATGCAAGGCGGAGTTCACTCCGCTGCGCTGAAGGCCGGCAAGCTGGGAAACTGGCGGCCGGCTTTTTTACTTTGTTTTTACTTTTCACCCGGAGATCACGATGCTGAAAGTCGGAGACAAGCTGCCCGCGGGCACGCTGCAAGAGTTCATCGAAGTCGAGGGCAATGGCTGCTCGCTGGGGCCCAACAGTTTTGAAGTGGCTGCCGCTACGGCCGGCAAGACGATCGCCATCTTCGCGCTGCCCGGCGCCTTCACGCCAACCTGCTCGGCTCAGCACGTACCTGGTTATGTGGCCGAAGCCGAAGCGCTCAAGGCCGCTGGCGTCGACGAAATCTGGTGCCTCTCGGTCAACGACGCCTTTGTGATGGGCGCCTGGGGCCGTGATCAGAAGACGGCTGGCAAGGTCCGCATGATGGCTGACGGCAGCGCCGCTTTCACCCAGGCCACCGGCTTGGTGCTGGATCTGACGGCGCGCGGCATGGGCGTGCGCTCGCAGCGCTACTCGATGCTGGTGGTCGACGGCGTGGTCAAGACCCTCAACATCGAAGGTCCGGGCAAGTTCGAGGTCAGCGACGCGGCGACGATGCTGGCGCAGGCCAAGGCCGCCTGATTTGGCCGCCTGAGCAGATATCCAAAATAAGTCAGCACTGACGCTTGACACAGGCGTTAGTGCTGACGCATAATCTAAAGCTTCGCCGGATTCAATGGCGCACTTTCACAGTGCATTCAGGGCTTCCGGGTTCCGCCCAAACAATGCCGGGCGCCTGGAGTTCTTCCAGGCGACTGGTCAACGGGCCCAAGACTGCTCGATGAGCTCGCAAGAGTGATTCGGACAAGTTGGGGACAGACATGATTCAAATGCAATCGCGACTTGACGTCGCGGACAACACTGGCGCTAAGTCCGTCATGTGCATCAAGGTGCTGGGTGGTTCCAAGCGTCGTTATGCACACATCGGCGACGTTATCAAGGTCAGCATCAAGGAAGCCGCTCCACGCGCTCGCGTGAAGAAGGGTGAGGTCTACAGCGCCGTGGTGGTTCGTACCGCCAAGGGTGTTCGCCGCCAAGATGGTTCCCTGGTCAAGTTCGACGGCAATGCCGCCGTGCTGCTGAACGCCAAGCTCGAACCCATCGGCACTCGTATCTTTGGCCCCGTGACGCGTGAACTGCGTACCGAGCGCTTCATGAAGATCGTGTCGCTGGCACCCGAGGTGCTCTGAGCACTTCAAGACAAAGGCAAGCCATGAACAAGATTCGTACAGGCGACCAGGTCATCGTGCTGACCGGCCGCGACAAGGGCAAGCGCGGCGTTGTGTCCAAGCGTGTCGATGACGCCCACCTCGTGGTGGATGGCGTCAACATCGTGAAGAAGCACGTCAAGCCCAACCCCATGAAGGGCACTACCGGCGGCGTGGTCGACAAGACGATGCCTATCCATCAATCCAACGTGGCGATTTTCAACGCTGCATCCGGCAAAGCCGATCGCGTGGGCATCAAGTTGCTCGCCGATGGCAAGAAGGTGCGCGTCTACAAGTCGACCGGCGAAGAGATCAAGGCTTAAGAGGTTCGACATGGCTCGTTTGCAAGCGTTTTACCGCGAAAAGGTCGTACCCAGCCTGACCGAGAAGTTCGGCTACAAGTCGATCATGGAAGTGCCCCGCATCACCAAGATCACGCTGAACATGGGTGTTAGCGAAGCAGTTGCCGACAAGAAGGTCATGGACCACGCTGTCGGCGACCTGACCAAGATTGCCGGCCAGAAGCCCGTGATCACGAAGTCGAAGAAGGCAATCGCCGGCTTCAAGATCCGTGAGAACGTGCCTATCGGCTGCATGGTCACGCTGCGTGGCGTCCAGATGTATGAATTCCTGGATCGCTTCGTGACGATCGCGCTGCCCCGTGTCCGCGACTTTCGCGGCATCTCGGGTCGCTCGTTCGACGGCCGTGGCAACTACAACATCGGCGTCAAAGAACAGATCATCTTCCCCGAAATCGATTACGACAAGGTGGATGCTCTGCGTGGTCTGAATATCAGCATCACGACTTCGGCGAAGTCGGACGACGAAGCGAAGGCACTGTTGGCCTCGTTCAAGTTCCCGTTCAAGAACTGAGGTGACTCGTGGCTAAAACTTCTCTGATTCAACGTGAACTGAAGCGCGAGCAACTCGTTGCCAAGTTTGCCAAGAAGTATGCGGAACTGAAGGCGATCATCAATGACGCCAAGAAGTCGGACGAAGAGCGTTACATCGCTCGTCTGGAACTGCAAAAGTTCCCCCGCAATGCTTACCCGACCCGTCAGCGCAACCGTTGCGAACTGACTGGCCGTCCGCGCGGCACATTCCGCAAGTTCGGCCTGGGCCGTAACAAGATTCGTGAGCTGGCCTTCAAGGGCGACATCCCCGGTGTCGTCAAGGCCAGCTGGTAATCGGCACGATCAGGAGATATCGCAATGAGCATGAGTGATCCTATCGCCGATATGCTGACCCGCATTCGCAACGCCCAAATGGTCGAGAAGACCAACGTTGTGATGCCGTCGTCCAAGCTGAAGGTGGCGATCGCCAAAGTCCTGAAGGACGAAGGCTATATCGATGGTTTCGAAGTGCGCGGCGAAGCCGCCCGCCCGGAGCTGGAAATTTCGTTGAAGTATTACGCTGGCCGTCCGGTGATCGAGCGCATTGAGCGCGTGAGCCGTCCTGGTCTGCGCATCTACAAGGGCCGCCACGACATTCCTCAGGTCATGAATGGCCTGGGTGTGGCGATTGTTACCACGCCGCAAGGTGTGATGACTGACCGCAAAGCACGTCAAGCCGGTATCGGCGGTGAAGTGCTCTGCTACGTCGCCTAAGCGCAAGGAGATACCAAGATGTCCCGCGTAGGAAAAATGCCCGTCACCGTGCCGCAAGGCGTGGAAGTGACGGTCGGCGCTGACAAGATCAGCGTCAAGGGTGCCCAGGGCACGCTGGTTCGTGCAGCCAACCCGCTCGTCGCCGTCAAGAACGACGCCGGCAAGGTCAGCTTCACGCCCGCCAACGACTCGGCTGCTGCAGATGCGATGAGCGGCACCATGCGTAATCTGGTCAACAACATGGTCAACGGCGTCAGCAAGGGCTTCGAAAAGAAGCTCAACCTGGTCGGCGTGGGTTTCCGCGCCCAGGCCCAAGGTCAGAAGCTGAACCTGCAGATCGGTTTCTCTCACCCCGTGGTGAAGGACATGCCGGCTGGTATCAAGGTTGAGTGCCCGACCCAGACCGAAATCATCATCAAGGGCCCGGATCGCCAAGTGGTCGGTCAGATCGCCGCTGAGGTGCGTGCCTTCCGTCCGCCAGAGCCTTACAAGGGCAAGGGCATCCGTTATTCCGACGAAAAGGTCTCCCTCAAAGAGACCAAGAAGAAGTAAGGAGCCGCACCATGTTGACCAAAAAAGAACAGCGCCTCCGTCGCTCGCGTCAAACACGTGCTCGCATTGCGATCCAACGCGTTGCTCGCCTGACGGTGTTCCGCTCGAACCTGCACATCTACGCCAGCGTCATTTCCGACGACGGCACCCAGGTGCTGGCCAGCGCGTCGACCGCCGAGAAGGAAGTCCGCGCAGAGATGGCCAAGGGCGGCAACGTCGCGGCTGCCTCGTTGATCGGCAAGCGTATCGCCGAGAAGGCCAAGGCTGCTGGCGTCGAGAAGGTTGCCTTCGACCGCGCTGGTTTTGCTTACCACGGTCGCGTCAAGGCCCTGGCCGAAGCCGCTCGTGAAGCTGGCCTCCAGTTCTGACGCACAAAGGAATTAGAAATGGCAAAGTTTCAACCCCGCGCGCAGACCGAAGGCAATGACGACGGCCTGAAGGAAAAAATGATCGCGGTCAATCGCGTCACCAAGGTGGTCAAGGGCGGCCGTACGCTGTCCTTCGCAGCACTGACGGTGGTCGGCGACGGCGATGGCCGAATCGGCATGGGCAAAGGCAAGGCGAAGGAAGTTCCTGTCGCCGTGCAAAAGGCCATGGAATCGGCTCGCCGCAATATGATCAAAGTGAAGCTGAAGAACGGCACGATCCATCACAACGTGGTGGGCGAGCACGGTGCAGCGCACGTGATCATGGCTCCGGCTCCTGCTGGTACCGGCGTGATCGCTGGCGGCCCGATGCGTGCCGTCTTCGAAGTGATGGGCGTGACCGACATCGTGACCAAGAGCCACGGTTCGACCAACCCGTACAACATGGTCCGCGCAACGCTGGACGCGCTCAAGCGCGCCACCAATGCGTCGGAAGTCGCTGCCAAGCGCGGCAAGTCGGTTGAAGAAATCTTCGGCTGATCGGCTGACTGGAGAGACCAATGTCTGACAAGAAAACCGTAACGGTCAAGCTCGTTCGCAGCCCCATCGGCTGCCGCGCTTCGCACCGCGCCACCGTGGTGGGCCTGGGCCTGCGCAAGCTGAACAGCCAAAGCACGCTGGAAGACACAGCAGCCGTGCGCGGCATGATCAACAAGATCGCCTATCTCGTGCAGGTGCTTTAAGCACTCGCACGAATCGAAGGACTAAAGATGCAACTCAATACCATCAAGCCGGCTTCCGGTTCCAAGCACGCCAAGCGTCGCGTGGGCCGTGGCATTGGCTCGGGTCTGGGCAAGACCGCGGGTCGTGGCCACAAGGGTCAGAAGTCGCGTTCGGGTGGCTACCACAAGGTCGGCTTTGAAGGCGGCCAGATGCCCCTGCAACGTCGTCTGCCCAAGCGTGGCTTCAAGTCGCAATCGCTGAAGTACAACGCAGAAATCACCTTGAGTGACCTGCAAGTGCTGGCCGGCGACGAGATCGACGTGCTGACGCTCAAGGCCGTGGGCCTGGTTCCCGAACTGACGAAGACCGTCAAGGTCATCCTGTCGGGCGCCATCTCGCGCAAGGTCACGCTGAAGGGCGTGATCGCGACCAAGGGTGCCAAGGCCGCCATTGAGGCTGCCGGCGGTACCGTGGTTGTTGCTGCCTAATAGGTAATCGACACAGTGGCTACCAACCCCAATCAACTGGCCAAGAGCGGCAAGTTCGGCGACCTGCGTCGTCGGCTTGTGTTCCTGCTGCTGGCGCTGGTTGTTTACCGCATCGGGGCGCATATCCCCGTGCCCGGTATCGACCCGGCCCAGCTGCAGCAGTTCTTCAAGGGCCAGGAAGGTGGGATCCTCAGCCTGTTCAACATGTTCTCGGGCGGTGCGCTCTCGCGCTTTACCGTCTTCGCGCTGGGCATCACGCCCTACATCTCGGCCTCGATCGTCCTGCAGTTGATGACGTACGTGGTGCCGACGCTGGAAGCGCTGAAGAAGGAAGGCGAGTCCGGCCGCCGCAAGATCACGCAGTACACGCGCTACGCCACGCTGGGCCTGGCTTTATTCCAGAGCCTGTCCATCGCAATCGCGCTGGAAAGCTCGGCGGGCCTGGTCATCAACCCCGGTTTCGGCTTCCGCCTGACCGCGGTGTCCAGCCTGGTGGCCGGCACGATGTTCCTGATGTGGCTGGGCGAGCAGATCACCGAGCGTGGTCTGGGCAACGGGATCTCGATCCTGATCTTCGGCGGTATCGCCGCAGGTCTGCCCGGCGCGATTGGCGGTCTGGCCAGCCTCGTGAGCAGCGGTGGCATGAGCGCGGTGTCGTTCCTGATCGTCTGCGTGATCATTGGCCTGGTGACCTACGCTGTCGTGTTCGTTGAACGTGGTCAGCGCAAGATCTTGGTGAACTACGCCAAGCGCCAGGTCGGCAACAAGGTTTATGGCGGCCAGTCGTCGCACCTGCCCTTGAAGCTGAACATGTCGGGCGTGATCCCGCCGATCTTTGCCTCGTCGATCATTTTGCTGCCGACGACTATCGTGAGCTGGTTCGCCAAGGGTGACTCGCTGCGCTGGTTGAAGGACATCGCGGACATGCTGCACCCGGGTCAACCGATCTATGTGCTGCTGTACGCAAGCGCTATCGTATTTTTCTGCTTCTTCTACACGGCCCTGGTGTTCAACAGCCGTGAGACCGCAGACAACCTGAAGAAGAGCGGTGCGTTCATTCCGGGCATTCGTCCGGGCGAACAAACGGCCAGGCACATTGACAAGATCCTCTCCCGCCTCACTTTGGCTGGTGCGATCTATATCACCGCAGTGTGCTTGTTGCCTGAGTTCTTGAACCTGAAGTACCACGTTCCGTTCTACTTTGGCGGTACATCGCTGCTGATCATTGTTGTCGTCACCATGGATTTCTGGGCGCAAGTTCAGAGCTACGTGATGAGCCAGCAGTACGAGTCGCTGCTGAAGAAAGCGAATTTCAAGGCCGGCTGAAAAGCCGAACCTATCAACCATTAACAGAGACCCAACAACACGAGCAGACGGGGCATGGCGAAAGATGACGTCATCCAGATGCAAGGTGAGATTCAAGAGAACCTCCCCAACGCAACGTTTCGAGTGAAGTTGGAAAACGGGCATGTCGTGCTCGGTCACATCTCCGGCAAGATGCGGATGCACTACATCCGCATCCTGCCAGGGGATAAAGTGACCGTAGAACTGACCCCGTACGATTTGAGTCGTGCTCGCATCGTGTTCCGGGCGAAGTGAGCTTCAATCAGTCCCGGACGCGTTTTGAGCATTAAAGAGTAGAGGCGAAGGAGCAGACCATGAAAGTTTCGGCATCCGTTAAGCAAATGTGCCGCAATTGCAAGATCATCCGCCGCAAGGGCGTGGTGCGTGTGATCTGCACCGACCCCCGTCACAAGCAGCGCCAAGGCTGATTGCTGCAGCACGACTAGAGCGAATTAGAGGACGCAAATGGCACGTATTGCTGGTATTAACATTCCGCCGCAAAAGCACACCGAGATCGGTCTGACTTCGATCTACGGCATTGGCCGTACGACCGCTCAGAAGGTCTGCACTGCTTGCGGTATCCCGTTCGACAAGAAGGTCAAGGACCTGACTGACGCTGATCTGGAAAAGATCCGCGAAGAAGTCGGCCGCATGACCATCGAAGGCGATCTGCGCCGCGAGATGTCGATCAACATCAAGCGCTTGATGGACCTCGGTTGCTACCGCGGTTTCCGTCATCGCCGTGGCCTGCCGATGCGCGGTCAGCGTACCCGCACGAATGCACGTACCCGCAAGGGCCCGCGCAAGTCGGCGGCTACCGGCAAGAAGTAATTCGCGCTCAGCACTGAAAGAAGACCATCATGGCAAAAGCACCCAATAACGCGGCTGCGCAGCGAGTCCGCAAGAAGGTTCGTAAGAACGTTGCTGACGGCATCGCGCACGTCCACGCATCGTTCAACAACACGATCATCACCATCACCGACCGTCAAGGCGGCGCCCTGTCGTGGGCTTCGTCGGGTGGTCAAGGCTTCAAGGGCTCGCGCAAGTCGACGCCTTTCGCAGCCCAGGTGGCCGCTGAAGTGGCAGGTCGTGCCGCTCAAGATCAAGGCATCAAGAACCTTGACGTCAAGATCAAGGGCCCCGGCCCGGGTCGCGAATCCTCGGTGCGTGCTCTGGCCGCTCTGGGCATCCGCATCAACTCGATCTCCGACGTGACGCCGGTGCCGCACAACGGTTGCCGTCCGCAGAAGCGCCGCCGCATCTAAGTTGCGAAATTACGAATTGGTGTCATAATCGCCGATTCACCAACCGCCGGCTGATGCGCAAGCAACAGTCGGCTATTTCGTTGACACCGACAAGACCTTTAACGGTTTGTGCCGGTGAACCGTCAACACCGGCAAGACCCTGAAAAGGTTCGTGCCGGTGAGTAGCTGAAGTCCTCGGACTTCGTAAGCCCACCGTTCGAGCCAGATAAAAAGACCCGGCCGAACTCGCGCAGCCAGCATCGAGCTGGAGCTGCGTCAGATTGAACAAGGACACGCAAAGTGGCACGTTACCTCGGCCCCAAGGCCAAACTTTCCCGCCGTGAAGGCACCGACCTGTTCCTGAAGAGCGCCCGTCGCTCCATCGCGGACAAGGCCAAGTTCGACACCAAGCCCGGCCAACACGGTCGCACTTCGGGTCAGCGCACCTCCGACTTCGGTCTGCAACTGCGTGAAAAGCAGAAGGTCAAGCGCATGTATGGCGTGCTGGAGCGTCAGTTCCGCCGCTACTTCGCTGAAGCCGAGCGCCGCAAGGGTTCGACCGGTGCCAACCTGCTGATGCTGCTGGAATCGCGCCTGGACAACGTCGTCTACCGCATGGGCTTCGGCTCGACCCGCGCTGAAGCACGTCAGCTGGTCTCGCACAAGGGCATCACCGTGAACGGTGAAGTCGTCAATATCGCGTCCTACCTGGTCAAGGCCGGTGACGCTATTGCGGTGCGTGAAAAGTCCAAGAAGCAACTGCGCATCATCGACTCCATGAAGCTCGCCGAGTCCATCGGCCTGCCGGCTTGGGTGACGGTTGACACCGCGAAGCTCGAAGGCGTGTTCAAGAAGACGCCGGACCGTGATGAGCACGGCGCCGAGATCAACGAATCGCTGATCGTTGAGCTGTATTCGCGTTAATGCGTTTCCTGTTGCCGGCGAAGCCCGTCTTGGGCTGCGTCGGCATTTCCTCGTCCGGGCAAGCGTGCCCGGCTGGTCCTCAGCCTTATCGGTGTAACGAACCGAGGGTATTGAAAGAAAGACCTCATGCAAACAAATCTGCTCAAGCCCAAATCCATCAATGTGGAGCCGCTCGGTGGCCATCGCGCCAAGGTGACTCTGGAGCCGTTTGAACGCGGCTATGGCCACACCCTGGGCAATGCCCTGCGCCGTGTGCTGCTGTCCTCGATGGTGGGTTATGCGCCGACGGAAGTGACCATCGCTGGCGTGCTCCATGAGTACTCGGCCATCGACGGCGTGCAAGAGGACGTGGTTCACATCATGCTGAACCTCAAGGGCGTGGTGTTCCGTCTTCACAACCGTGAAGAAGTGACCCTGGTCCTGCGCAAGGAAGGCGAAGGTCCTGTGACCGCCGCTGACATCCAGTGCCCGCACGACGTTGAGATCATCAACCTCGACCACACCATCGCCCATCTGTCGCAAGGCGGCAAGCTGGACATGCAGATCAAGGTCGAGAAGGGCCGTGGCTATGTGCCCGGCACGATGCGCCGTTATGGCGACGAGCCGACCAAGAGCATTGGTCGCATCGTCCTTGATGCTTCGTTCTCGCCCGTGCGCCGCGTCAGCTACGCCGTTGAGAACGCCCGCGTTGAACAGCGTACCGACCTTGACAAGCTGGTCATGGAAATCGAAACCAACGGCGCCATCTCGCCCGAGGAAGCGATCCGTGCTTCGGCCAAGATCCTGGTGGAACAGCTCGCCGTGTTCGCACAGCTGCAAGGCACCGACCTGGTCGACGTGTTCGACCAGCCGGCCCAGCGTTCCAGCAGCTTCGACCCGATCCTGCTGCGCCCGGTCGACGAGCTCGAACTCACCGTCCGTTCGGCCAACTGCCTGAAGGCCGAGAACATCTATTACATCGGCGACCTGATCCAGCGTACCGAGACCGAGCTGCTGAAGACCCCGAATCTGGGTCGCAAGTCGCTCAACGAAATCAAGGAAGTCCTCGCTTCGCGCGGCCTGACCCTTGGTGCTCGTCTCGAGAACTGGCCTCCCCAAGGTCTCGACAAGCGTTAATTGAATCCACCCCGTAGGCGCTTTGCGCCACCCCTCTAGGGGCGAACCCAGTAGCCCGGCAAAGCCGGTTCTACGGGTTCTGCTGGGGAAGACAGAGTTTTTAAAAGGGTGGCGGTTTTTCGTCACCCGGTGCACTCGGGCAGTACCTGATACGGCTGCTGAGAATTTATTGAAAGGAAAAGCACCATGCGTCACCGTAACGGTCTCCGTAAACTCAACCGCACCAGCGAGCACCGCAAGGCGATGCTGCGCAATATGTGCGTCTCGCTGCTGCAGCACGAAGCCATCAAGACCACGGTCCCGAAGGCCAAGGAACTGCGCCGCGTTGTCGAGCCTCTGATCACGCTCGCCAAGGAACCCACGCTGGCCAACCGCCGCCTGGCTTTCGACCGCCTGCGCGACCGCGACATCGTCACCAAGCTCTTCAACGAACTGGGCCCGCGTTTCAAGGCGCGTCCGGGCGGCTACACCCGCATCCTGAAGATGGGCTTCCGCGTTGGCGACAATGCGCCGATGGCCTACGTTGAACTGGTCGACCGCGCTGAAGGCGAAACCGCCGGCGAAGCCGTCGATTGATGATTCGTCAGCGTCGCTGATAAATAAAAGCCAGCTTTCGAGCTGGCTTTTTTTATGCCTGGATAATCCGCCGCCATGAGCCGTTTCATCAAAGCTGTCTTCCTCGGGCTGTTGCTGGCCCTGCGTCTGTCATCCGCGCACGCCGATGATTTCCTCGATCCCGAGCAAGCCTTCAAGCTGACGCTCAACGCGGTGGACGACAAGACCGTCGAAGCCGCCTGGGTGATCGCGCCGGGCTACTACATGTACAAGGAGCAGTTCAAGGCCGTGGCGGAAGCCGCGACCTTGGGCGAGCCTCAGTTCCCCAAGCCCGAGTCGAAGTTCGATGAGACCTTCCAGAAGACGGTCGAGATCTATCACGACGCGCTCAAGGTCCGCATCCCGATCACCCAAGCTAACGGCGCGTTCAAGCTGACAGTGACGGGTCAAGGTTGTGCCGTCAAGGGCTTGTGCTACCCGCCGATGAACACGACGTTCGAGGTCCGGCTCAACGGCTTCGGCGGCACCACCGGCATCAAGCGAGTGGAGACGATCGATGCTGCGCCGGCTGCGGTCACCGCACTCCCGGCTGAAACGCCCGCTGTCCTTGCAAGCCCGGCCGCACCTGCCCCCGCAGCCGCTGACAACGCCATCGACAGCGCGCTCAAGTCGGGCCACTTCTGGACCGTCGTGATCGCTTTCTTTGTCGCCGGCGTGCTGCTCTCGCTGACGCCTTGCGTGCTGCCGATGCTGCCGATTCTCTCGAGCATCATTGTCGGCAGCGGCCAGGCCACGCGCAGCCGCGGGCTGCTGCTGGCCAGCAGTTACTCGTTGGGTATGGCGCTGCTCTACACGGCGCTCGGCGTCGCTGCGGGCCTGGCCGGGCATGGTCTTGCCGCGGCACTGCAAACGCCGTGGGTGTTGGCGGTGTTCTCGCTGGCTCTTGTGCTGTTCTCGCTTTCGATGTTCGGCGCCTACGAGCTGCAACTGCCCTCAAGCCTGACCGGCGGTCTGTCCGAAGCCTCGCAACGCATGCCGGCGGGCAAGGTCTTCAGCGTCTTCATCATGGGCGGCATCTCGGCCCTGATCGTCAGCCCTTGCGTGGCCGCGCCGCTGGCCGGTGCGCTGGTCTACATCAGCCAGACGCGTGACGTTTTGCTTGGCGGCACGGCGCTCTTCGCCCTGGCCTGCGGCATGAGCGTTCCGCTGCTGCTGCTCGGCGCTTCGGCTGGCGCGCTGCTGCCGCGTGCCGGTGCGTGGATGGATGGCGTCAAACACTTCTTCGGCATGCTGCTGCTGGCCGTGGCGCTCTACACCGTGCAGCCGATCCTGCCGGGCGCCTTGCCGCAAGTGCTTTGGGGCGCGCTGCTGATTGCCTCGGCGGCGATGCTCGGTCTGTTTGAAGCGGCTCGCCAATTGAGCCCGCTGGGCTGGCTGCGCAAGACCGTCGCTGTGCTCACGATGGCCTTCGGCCTCATGCAGGTGCTCGGTGCTGCCACGGGCGGCACGGACCCGCTCAAGCCGCTCGCGGGCTTCGGTGTGAGTTCGGCGAAGGTCGAAGACACGGCCGTACATTTCCAGCGCATCAGCAGCGTGGCCGAGCTCGATGCGGCTGTCGCCAAGGCCGGCAAGCCCGTGATGCTCGATTTCTATGCGGACTGGTGCGTGTCCTGCAAGGAAATGGAACGCGACACCTTCACCGATGCCGGCGTGCGCGCCAAGCTCAAGTCCGCATTGCTGCTGCAGGCCGACGTAACTGCGAACACACCCGCCGACAAAGAACTGCTCAAGCGGTTCAACCTCTTCGGCCCGCCCGGCATCATCTTCTTTGATGCCAAGGGGCAGGAAGCTGCGCAGCGTGTGGTGGGCTTCCAGGATGCGCCGACGTTCGTTGCATCGCTGGCTACCGTTGGACTCTGAGGGCTGCGTTTCTAAGGATCATTAGGGCAATTGCCATTCCGGCTAGGGCCCGAGTGCAGTGACGATCAACGTCATGGAAAACCTGTTTTCGATGCTTTGGCCTGCCGGTCGCGCGCGCGGGAGGTGGCGATGAACGCGTCTCCCGAGAGTCTGATTCAGCGCCGCATCCATGTATTGCGTGAGCTGAGGATCATGCTGGATGCTGACTTGGCTCAGCTGTATGGCGTCGAAACGCGCGCCTTGGTCCAGGCGGTCAAGCGCAACATTGCGCGATTCCCTGAAGATTTCATGTTCAAGCTGACCGCGGCAGAGCTTGCCGACTTGAGATCACAAGTTGTGATCTCAAGTTCTGGCCATGGCGGTAGGCGCAGCGCTCCGTATGCCTTTACCGAACAAGGTATTGCGATGCTGTCTTCTGTGCTCAGCAGTCCTCAAGCCATCGCGGTGAACATTGAGATCATGCGCACCTTTGTCAAAGTACGACAGCTGGCCATCACGCACACCGATCTGGCGAAGCGCCTGGGTGAGCTTGAGGAGAAGACCGAAGCACTGACGCTGAACCATGACACCTTCAGCCGCAATACGCGCAATCAGCTGAGGGAGGTGTTTGATGCACTGCGTGAATTGATGACGCAGCCCGATCCACCCAAGCGACCAATTGGCTTCATCACGCCGCAGGAGACTCCTGACAAAGGCAGGAAAGCATCTGCAAGAGCCGGCGGGAGTACCAAATAGGACGGCGCCTCAGTTCTCCTTGTAGACCCGCACCCAATCCACCTTCATCTGCGCCGGGAACGCTGTGCTTGCGTCGGGCGAGCCGGGCCAGTCGCCGCCCACGGCGAGATTGAGCAGGATGAACAGCGGCTTCTCGAACACCCACGTGCCGCCCGTCGGCAATGAGGCTGGCGTGATGTGGTTGTACTCGACGCCGTCCACCTGCCAGATCACCTCGTTCGGCCGTTTGATCAGCGTGTAGACGTGGAAGTCGCTCGCGTAGGGCGTGTTCGCCGCCAATGGCTTGCTGAGGCCGTTGGCGCCTGAATAGCCGGGGCCATGCGCCGTACCGTAGACGGTGTTCGGTGTCTTGCCGATGTACTCCATGATGTCGAGTTCGCCCGAGGCCGGCCAGTCGCCGGTTTCGCCGAGCGTCCAGAAGGCCGGCCACAGACCTTGGCCCGCCGGCACCTGGATGCGCGCCTCGACCTTGCCGTACGTGAAGTTGACCTTGCCGCGTGTCTGCAAACGCGCAGAGGTATAGCCGCATGAGCTGCCATCCCAGCAGGGGCCGGCGTTGGGCGTCTTCTGTGCCTGGATGATCAGCAGGCCGTTGCCGTCCTGCCAGGCATTGCGCGGCGCGGCCGTGTAGTACTCGAGCTCGTGATTGCCCCAGCCTTCGGCTTCCTTGTTGCCGAGCTCACTGTTCCAGTTCGCCGGGTCGGGCGCCGTGCCCGCCGTGCTGTTGAACTCATCGCTCCACACCAGGGTCCAGGCGCTCGGCGCGGGAGCCGGTGCCGGCGTCGGCGTCGGCGTCGGTGCAGCCGAGGCGCCACCACCGCCTCCACAACCGGCCAGCAACGCCATGAGTGGAAGCAAGCCGCGGAAGGGCCTCGGTGCCGGAGCAATCTTCATGGTCATGCTGCTGTCTCCTCGTTTGTGCGTTAGCTTTTCTTGTCAGGCGCCGCGCCAGTCGGCGAGGAAGTCCCGATACCACTCGGCGCTGGCCTTCGGCGTGCGCACCTGCGTGGCGTAGTCCACATGGATGATGCCGAAGCGCTTCAGGTAGCCGCTCGCCCATTCGAAGTTGTCCATCAGGCTCCAGACCATGTAGCCGGCCATCGGCACGCCTTGCGCCATCGCGTCCGCCACGGCGGTGATGTGATCGCGCAGATAGTTGAGGCGGTCGACGTCGTTGACTCGGCCGCCTTGCAATGCCGCATCCTTGAAGGCGCCGCCGTTCTCGGTGATGAAGACGGGCGGCAACTTCTGCGCGTAGTCGCGATGCAGCAGGCACAGCAAATCGGTCAGGCCCTCGGGATAGATCTCCCAGTCCATGTCCGTGACCGGCAGGCCCTGGCCCTTGGCATTCCAGTCCGCACCGCTCGCCGAGACCACGCTGCGGGTGTAGTAGTTGACGCCCAGATAGTCCATCGGCTGAGCGATCGCGGCCATGTCGCCGGCCTCGATCTTGGGCGCATCGCGACCGAGCTCAGCGAGCACCTCCTCCGGATAACTGCCCTTGAAGAGCGGATCGGCATACCAACGCCGTGACCGCGCATCCGCCATCGACGCAGCGGCTACATCGTCGGCCGAATGGGTGGCCGGCACACTCGAAGCAAGATTGAGCACAAGACCGAGCTTGCTCTTCGCACCATCGGCGCGCAGGGCCTGCATCGCCAGGCCGTGGCTCAGCAGCAGATGGTGTGCCACCTGCATGCAGGTCGCCCGGTTCTTGATGCCCGGCGCGAAGTTGCCGCTCTCGTTGCCGAGCACGGCCATCACCCAAGGCTCGTTGTGCGTCGTGGTCGCGGCAAGCCCGTTGCCGAGTTGTGCCTCGACGAAGCGCGCGTAGTCGACAAAGCGATGCACGGTGTCGCGATGGGCCCAGCCTCCGTGCTCCTGCAGAGCCTGTGGCAGATCCCAGTGGTTGAGCGTGGCGTAGGCCTGGATGCCGCGCTTCTGAAGCCCGTCCACGAGCCGCTGGTAGAAGGCCATGCCCTTGTAGTTCCACGCCCCAGATCCCAGCGCTTGGACGCGCGGCCAAGCGATCGAGAAGCGATAGCAGTTGACGCCGAGGCTGGCGATCAGGTCGAGGTCTTCTTCGAGCCGGTGGTAGTGGTCGCAGGCCACATCGCCATTGCTGCCGTCGGCGATCACGCCGGCCAGGGTGCAGAAGCGATCCCAGATCGACTCGCCCTTGCCGTCTTCGCGGGCCGCGCCCTCGATCTGGAAGGCGCTGGTAGCCACGCCCCACACGAAATCGGCGGGGAAGCGGCGGTGCAATGGAATTGTTGTTGTCATGAGCAGCATTCCTGGCCGTAACGGGCCGGCACCAGGTTGAAGGCGCCCGCGCATGAGTGCTGCTTCGCATCCATGAGCAGGAACATGGAATAAAAGGGCGCGAGCCGGAGCCACGCGCCAATGCCCACCGGGCGGAAACTTGTGGCGGCGGCCGGCCCCTGGCGACGCGTGATGCGGGAGTCGGCGCGGCGCGAAGGACGGATGAAATGAGCTGGCATTGGGGTGAGAGAACGCAAGGCGCAGGCGCTTCAGGAGCCCCGTGGGGGCTTTGAAAAGTATTTGAAAGCGCTTTCATGATTTTGCGCGGAGCTCGCCTCTGGCCGCAGCCGCACAAACCCTAGGGCGTGACGGCCGCTTGCTCGCTTTCAAGGACAGCGCCCGCCCAAACTCAGGCCTACACTCGGTCCTCACAATGAAAACCAAGAAGCCAGCCCCCGTTGCTGCCGTGAAAGCGCCGTCAGATCCTGCGGACCGCGTTGTCACGCTGGAGCGCGTGGCTGAGCTGGCGGGCGTCTCGCCAAGCACGGTGTCGCGCATCCTCAATGGCACGGCGGCCGTCAGCCAGGCGAAGCAGGAGGCCGTGCAGGAGGCCATCCGCACGCTGGGCTTCCGGCCGAATCCGGTGGCGCGGGGCCTGGCGGGTGGGCGCACGCTGAGCATCGGCATCATGACCCAGGTGATCAGCAGCCCTTTCTACGGCGAGGCGCTGCTGGGCATCGAGCGCGAACTCGAAGGCGCCGGCTACGTGCCGCTGTTCGTCAGCGGCAACTGGCACGAGGACGACGAACGCAAGGCGCTCGAAGCGCTGATGGCGCGCCGTGTGGACGGCATCATCGTGCTGGCCGGCCGCATCTCGAATGAGACGCTGGTGAACTTCTCGAACAGCGTGCCGATGGTCGTCGTGGGCCGCCAGCTCGAGGCACCGCAGCTCTTCAGCTTCAGCTTCCACAACCGG
This sequence comes from Burkholderiaceae bacterium, assembly GCA_036500605.1. Taxonomy (GTDB): domain Bacteria; phylum Pseudomonadota; class Gammaproteobacteria; order Burkholderiales; family Burkholderiaceae_C; genus JAFALK01. Next base: position 393,361 of record DASYBU010000002.1, on the reverse strand, counting down.
CTCGGCGCGCTGCTGGCCACGCGCCATCTGATCGAGCAGGGCCATCGCCGCATCGCCTTCGTGACCGGCGACCTGATCCATGAAGACGCGGTCGACCGCCAGACCGGCTATCTCGATGCGCTGCAGGAAGCCGGCATTCCTTCCGACCCGCAACTGATCGTGCAGAGCGACTTCACCGAGGCCGGCGGCATGCTGGCGGTGAGCCGCCTGCTCGAGCGCGACGCGCATTTCACCGCGCTGTTTGCCTCGAACGACCAGATGGCGATGGGGGCGGCGCTGGGCCTGCACCGGCGCAATCTGCGCGTGCCGGACGATGTTTCACTGGTCGGCTTCGACGACCTGATCATGGCGCGTTACACCATGCCGCCGCTGACCACGGTGCGCCAATCGGTCTACGAAATGGGCACCGAGGCGGCCACCGCCATGCTCGACATGCTGCGCGGCGCACGGCCTCAGGCGCAGCTGCCCGAGCCTGTGCTGGTGGTGCGCGAGTCGACCCGGCGCATGCAGCGCTGACCCGCCGAGAACCTTCGTTGTGAGGTGCCTGTTGCGCGCCGCGGGTAAACCATGTGGTGAAGCTCTGCGCAAGCCCGGATGATTGACTGAAAGCGCTTTCAGCATTCTTTCTGGATTTCGCCGTACGGATCTCGCCTCGGCGAGTTTGCTGCCGCAGTCGCGTTTTACCCACGTTTTCAGTTTGAAAACCGCATTGGTGCTGCCTGCAGTCCCGATCGGCCGCTGCAGAGACGGCCCGAACGGTCGCTTGGCAGCTTCGCAACGGTGTTGCCTTCAAACCGCAGACCAAGGGTGTTGCCTAGTTTGAAAGCGCTGTCACTCGCCTATGCTTGAAAGCGCTTTCAGTCTTTCACTCCATAAAAATTTACTCCGGAGACAAGTGAATGAGACAGCTTCGACCAGCTCTACGCCTGACACAGCTGGCTGCCGCCAGCGGCCTCCTGTTTGCAGGCGCTGCGGCGCAAGCGCAGGACGCAGCCACGGCTCCCGCCCCCGCGGCCCAGCAACTCGACACCGTCGTGGTGACCGGCATCCGCGCCAGTATTGAGTCCTCAGTCAACCTCAAGCGCAATGCGCACGGTGTGGTGGACGGGATCGTGGCCGAGGACATCGGCAAGTTCCCCGACACCAACCTGGCCGAAGCCATGCAGCGCATCAGCGGTGTGTCGATCGACCGCGCCAACGGTGAGGGCACCAAGATCACGGTGCGCGGCATGGGCCCCGACTTCAACCTGGTGCTGCTCAATGGCCGCCAGATGCCGGGCTCCAATATCGACGGCAGCGCACCGAGCTCGCGTTCCTTCGACTTCTCCAACCTGGCCGCCGAAGGCGTGTCGGCCCTGGAGGTCTACAAGACCAGCCGCGCCAGCAGCCCGACGGGCGGCATGGGCGCCACCATCAACATCCGCACGCCGCGCCCCTTCGACAGCAAGGCCACCATTGCCAGCTTCGGCGTGAAGCTGGTCAAGGACCAATCGGCGCAGAACCTGCCCCCGCCAGAACAAGGCAAGAAGGAGACCCCGGAAGTCTCCGGCATCTACAGCACGCAGATGGCCGACGGCAAGTTCGGTATCGCGCTGATCGGCAGCTACCAGGTTCGTGACTCCGGCTACAACCAGGCCGCCGTCACCAGCGGCTGGCACACCTTCAAGGGCAGCGACAGCGGCTGGGGCCCGCTGCCCATCCCCGCGCCTGAAGTGAAGAACCGCCCGGGCCCGAACGACATCTACAACGTGCCGCAGAACCTGGACTACGCGTTCACCGGCGTGCACCGTGAGCGTCTGAATGGCCAACTGGTGCTGCAGGCCCGTCCGATGCAAGACATGGTCGCCACGCTCGACTACACGATGTCCGAGCAGAAGTTCCGCCAGACCCGCAACGACATCTCGGCCTGGTTCAACTTCGGCGGCCAGTTCGGCGAATACACGAGCGGCCCGATCGCCACGCCGCTGGTGTATGGCGAGCACATGACCAATGCCGACGTCGCCATGGGCGCGTCGCGCGTCAAGACCAAGAACAAGAATCAGTCGCTCGGCCTGAACCTGACCTGGAAGGCGACCAACGCGCTGAGCTTCGACCTCGACGCTCACCATTCCACCGCCGTCTCGGGCGCCGATGATCCCCTGGGCACCAACGTGACCATGGGCACCGCGTCCCTGAACCGCGGCGATACCTCGGTTGACTTCAGCCAGAAGTTCCCGGTCCTGTCGATCCTCAACGCGCCGCTGAACCCGGCGCTGCAGGAACTGCAAGGCACGGTGTTCGGCAACAGCCTGCAACGTGACCAGATCAACCAGCTTCAGCTTCGCAGCAACTGGAAGATCGACGACGACAGCAACCTGAACTTCGGCGTCAACCTGACCGATGTGCGAAACCGTTCGGCCTTCGCCAATGTGCAGCGTGACACCTGGGGTGCCAACGCTGCGGGCGGCCCGGCCGCAATGCCTGATGACATCTGGCATGCCGACTCGATCAGCAAATACTTCAGCAACATCCCGGGCTCGGGCAACTCGTCGCTCTACAACCAGTTCTTCTATTTCAACTTCGATGATCTGCGCAATGCGGCCATCAAGTACCTCGGTTCGGACGCGTTGCTGAAGGCCTCGTTCAACTTCCAGAACGACTTCCACACGCGGGAAAAGTCGCAGGCGCTCTACGCCGAGTACAACCGTCAATGGGATTGGGGCATTCCGATCGAGGCATCGATCGGCGGCCGCTACGAGCGCACCAAGGTTCTCTCGCCGAGCCAGGAATCCATCCCGACCGCGGTCACATGGGTCTCCGCCAACGAGCTTCCGGTCACCTTCAACGGCACGACCGCTTCCTCGCGCTCGGGCAAGTACGGCTACTTCCTGCCCTCGCTGGATCTGTCTGCCGACGTGACCATGAACACGAAGCTGCGCTTCAGCTACGGCTCGACCATTGGCCGACCGGGCTGGGCGGCGATCCAGGGCGGCGAGACGCTCGATGCCTTGGCGCGTATCAACGGCGGCACGGGCTCGGTGGGCAACCCCGACCTGAAGCCGTTGAAGTCGAACAACTTCGACTTCTCGGCCGAGCATTACTACGACAAGGGCAGCTACATCTCGGCGGGCTACTTCCACAAGTCGATCACCAACTACATCCAGTCGACGGTCCTGCCCGCCACCCCGTTCAGCCTGCACACGCCGGTGGGCGGCGCGATGTACAACGCGGCGGTCAGCCAGGGTGGCTGTGCACTGTCCGACTCGGGTTGCATCCGGGCCTACATCTTTGCCAACTATCCGAACGCGCCGGGCGTGAACGTGGCAGGCCAGACCATTGCGGGCCAGTCGGCTGACCCGGTGCTGATCTTCCAGATGTCCACGCAGACCAACAGCAGCTCCAAGGCCAGCCTGAACGGCATTGAGCTGAACGCGCAGCACACCTTCCGCAATGGCTTTGGCGGCTCGGTCAACTACACCCGCGTTCGCTCGGGCCTGACCTACAACGATGCCGTACCGGGTGCGCAGTCTTCCGCGCTGGTGGGTCTGGGCGACTCGGGCAATATCGTCGCGTTCTACGAGGACAAGACGATCAGCACCCGCGTGGCCTACAACTGGCGCGGCAAGTTCCTGTCGGCCAACTACGGCGGCACGGACGGCGCTCAACCGCAGTACACCGAGCCCTACGGCCAGTGGGACTTGAGCGTTGGCTACAACTTTGACCAGCACCTGTCGTTCCAGTTCGAGGCGATCAACCTGACCAACGAGTACACACGCACCCACATGCGTGCCGAACAGCAGGTCGGTGCCGTCACGGAATTGGGTCGTCGCTTCATGATCGGGGCGCGCTACAAGTTCTAAGGGGAGGGTACGGCTGGCGCGGGACCGCTAACGTCCTGCGTCGGCTGACACCGAACTGCGACAATCCAGGCGCGCATCCGCGCGGCTCTTGTCCTCCTTTGCCGCGCTTGCGCGGCCTTTTTGCTGCGCCTCCTTTTCTTTCCTGGGAAGCTTGCTGTCGTGACTGATCAAGTGAAGCGGGTCCTCGTGCTGGGCGGAGGCTCGGCCGGTTGGTTGGTGGCCGCCCTGCTGGCTGCGGAGCATGGGCCGCGTGGCCTGCACATCACGCTGGTCGAATCGAGCGAGCAGCCGCCGATCGGCGTGGGCGAGGGCACCTGGCCGTCGATGCGCGACACGCTGCGCAGCATCGGCCTCTCGGAAACCGAGTTCGTGCGCCGCTGCCATGTCTCGTTCAAGCAGGGCTCGCGCTTCGATGGCTGGGCGCATGGCGCTTCAGCCGCTGAAGGTGATCGTTACTTCCATCCCTTCAGTCTGCCGGTTGGGCATGGCGATGTGGATCCGGTGCCGGCCTGGCTCGCCGCTCACGCTGAGCGCGCCTTCGCCGATCTCGTCAGTCCTGCCGTCCAGGTCTGCGATGCGGGTCGCGCACCCAAGCAGGCGCAGACGCCCGAGTTCGCCGCCGTCGCGAACTACGCCTATCACTTCGACGCCGGCCTGTTCGGCCAGATGCTGCGCGATCACACGATCGCTCAGCTCGGCGTGCAGCATGTCGTCGATCATGTTGAGGCGGTGCTGACACATGAGAGCGGTGACATCGCCGCGCTGCAGACGCGCGAGCATGGGCCGCTCGAGGCTGATCTCTTCGTCGACTGCTCGGGCCTGGCCGCGCGCCTGATCGGCCAGCATTTCGGTGTGCCGTTCAAGAGCGAACGCGAGGTGCTGTTCAATGACGCGGCCCTGGCGATCCAGGTGCCGTATGCGCAGCCCGACGCGCCGTTGGCCTCCTGCACGATCGCCACGGCCTGGGCCAAGGGCTGGATCTGGGACATCGGCCTGCCGACGCGGCGCGGCGTCGGTGTTGTCTATTCCCGCGCTCATGCCAACGAGGATGAGGCGCAAGCCGCGCTGCAAACCTATCTCGATGCCACCGGCGCGCCGGCCGAGCGTGGCACGCCTCGCGCGCTGCGTTTCGAGCCCGGCTACCGAGAGCACTTCTGGGTGCGCAACTGCGTCGCCATCGGCCTCTCCAGCGGTTTCATCGAGCCGCTCGAAGCCTCGGCTCTGGCGATGGTCGAGCTCTCTGCCGCGCGGCTGTGCGCCGAACTGCCGCTCACGCGAGAGGCCATGCCCGCCGTCGCGCGCCGCTTCAACGAAGATTTCCTCTACCGCTGGGAGCGCGTCATCGACTTCCTGAAGCTGCACTACGCGCTCAGCCAGCGCGATGACAGCGACTACTGGCGCGCCCACCGCGATCCCGCCACCTGGCCCGCCCGCCTGCGCGAGCTGCTGCCGATCTGGCGCCTGCGCCCGCCGGCTCGCAACGACTTCGGCCGCATCGACGAAGTCTTCCCCGCCGCCAGTTACCAGTACGTGCTCTATGGCATGGGTTTTCGCCCAGAGCCGCTGCCTGCCGCCACCGCTACGCTACGGGCTGCCCAGGCCTGCTTTGAAGACGCGGCGCGCCAGGCCCGCCGCATCGTCCCGGCCTTGCCTGGCCACCGCAGCCTGATCGACCACATTCACCTTCACGGCCTTCCACGATGACCCGTCCCGTCCTGCTCGACAACGTCAACCATCGCCGCCTGCGCGTCCACAGCGGCCGCTCGGCGAGCTTTGGCGATGCGCGCCAATTCGCGCTCGCCTTGCCCGCCGAATTCCGCCAGCTGCAAGCCTATTTCCCGATCGTCTTCCAGTCGATCGAAGGCACCTACCAGCCGCTCGCCTTGTTCGGTCTTGAGCCCGAACAGAACCTGTTCCTGCAAGACGATCGTTGGGACGCGCCCGTCGTGCCGATGGCGCTGCAGCGCGACCCCTTCCTGATCGGCCGCAGCGGCGATGAGCTGAAACTGCACGTCGACATGGACAGCCCGCGCATCGTCAAGCCGGAGGAAGGAGAGGTCGGCACCGCCGTCTTCATGCCGCATGGCGGCCACAGCGAATACCTCGACCATATGGTCAGCCTGCTCGAGCATCTGCACGCGCAGGCGCAGGCCTTGCCTGCCTTCATCGATGCACTGACCACGCACCAGTTGCTCGAACCCTTCGTGCTCGACATCGAGCTCAGCGACGGCAACCAAGGCCGCCTGTCGGGCCTGCACACCATCCACGAAGAGCGCCTCGCCGCGCTGCCCGGCGAGGTGCTGGAGAAACTGCAACGCGACGGCCATCTGCTGCCGATCTACATGCAGCTCGCTTCGCTGTCGCGCTTGCAGGATCTGGTCGAGCGGCAGAACCGATCCCATCGCAGCCACTGATCATCAAGAAGAAGATGAAGTCCCTCCCGGTCTGGCCCGAGCCCGTTGATCCCGAGCGCTTGCCCGCCGAGCTGCTGGCCGCCGATCGTCCGCACGTGCTGCGCGGGGTCTACACGCATTGGTCTGTCGTGCAGGCGGCGCGCCAATCCCACCAGGCGCTGGCGCAGTACCTGATGAGCTTCTATCAGGGCGTTCACGTCGGCCTGTTCCAGCTGCCACCCGAAGCCAAGGGCCGCGCGTTCTATGCCGACGAGCAACTGAACAGCTTCAACTTCACGCGCCACGTCGCGACGCTCGACCAGGTGCTGACCGGCCTGCTCGGCCTCGCCGCCACGGCCGAGCCGCCCGCGCTCTATGTCGGTTCGACCACGGTCGAAGCCGTGCTGCCGGGCTTTCTCGATGCCAACCGGCTGGGCCTTGGCGAGCGCGACTCGCTCGTCAGTCTCTGGCTCGGCAACCGCAGCCGCGTCGCCGCGCATTACGACCTGCCCGACAACCTGGCCATCGTTGCGGCCGGCCGCCGCCGCTTCACGCTGTTCCCGCCCGAGCAGATCCACAACCTGTACGTTGGCCCGCTCGATCCCACGCCGGCCGGCCAGCCGATCAGCCTCGTCGATTTCAGCGCGCCCGACTTCGAGCGCTTCCCGCGTTTCGCGCGTGCGCTTGAGGCTGCCGAGGTGGCCGAGCTCGAACCCGGCGATGCCGTCTTCATCCCCAGCATGTGGTTCCATCACATCGAGGGCCTGGAGCCGATCAATCTGCTCATCAACGCCTGGTGGCGCCAGACGCCCGCGCATGTCGATTCGCCGCTGAACGCGCTGCACCTCGCGCTCGCCACGATCCGCGATCTGCCCGAGAAAGAGCGCCGCATCTGGCAGCACCACTTCCAGCATTTCGTTTTTGACGCCGACGAGTCCACCTGGGCTCATCTCCCGCTCGACGCACGCGGCCTGCTCGGCCCCATCGACGAAACGCTCTCGCGCCGTGCGCGCGCCCACTTGCTGAGTCAACTCAAACGATGAACACCACCAGCACCTCATCCACCATGAAGCCCTTCCGCCGCATCGTGATCGCCGGTGGTGGTACCGCCGGCTGGATGATGGCCGCGCTGATGAGCAAGCTGCTCGGCAAGCAGCTTGACATCAAGCTGATCGAGTCCGAGGAGATCGGCACCGTTGGCGTTGGCGAGGCCACCATCCCGGCGCTGCTGACGTATCACAACCTGCTCGGCATCACCGAGGCCGAGTTCATGGCGGCCACGCAGGCCACCATCAAGCTCGGCATCAACTTCGAAGGCTGGAAGGACGTCGGCCAGGACTATTTCCACTCCTTCGGCATGACCGGCACCGACCACTGGAGCGCCGGCTTCCAGCACTTCTGGCTCAAGGGCCGTGCCGAAGGCATCGCCAAGGACTACACCGCCTACAACCCCGAAACGATGGCCGCCTTTGCCGGCCGCTTCGCGCACCTGCCGCGCAACGGCCTCAACTACGCGTACCACATGGACGCCGGCCGCTACGCCAAATACCTGCGCGCCATGAGCGAGGCCTGCGGCGTGCAGCGCATCGAAGGCAAGATCGCCACCGTGCTGCAGGACGGTCCCGAAGGCAAGGCCGGCGACATCACGGCACTGCAGATGCAGGACGGCTCGCGCATCGAAGGCGATCTCTTCATCGACTGCACCGGTTTTCGCTCGATGCTGCTCGGCGAGGCCCTGGGCATCGGCTACGAGGACTGGTCCCACTGGCTGCCCTGCGATCGCGCCGTCGCCGTGCAGACGGCCGCCGTGCGCGAGCCCTGGCCCTACACGCGCGCCATTGCTCATCCCTTCGGCTGGCAATGGCGCATTCCGCTCCAGACGCGTGTGGGCAACGGTCTTGTCTTCAGCAGCAAGGAGCTCAACGAGACCGATGCCATCGAGGTGCTGAAGAAGAACGTCAAGGGCGAACTGCTGACCCAGCCGCGCGTGCTCAGGTTCGTGCCCGGCCAGCGTCACAAGACCTGGGAGCGCAACTGCATCGCCGTCGGCCTGGCCAGCGGCTTCATCGAGCCGCTCGAGTCGACGAGCATCCACCTGATCCAGCGCGCCGCGATCCGACTCATGCAGATATTCCCCTCCGGCGGCATCCGCCCGGCCGACGTCGAGGAGTTCAACGTGCAATCGCAGCGCGAGCTCGAGCACATCCGCGATTTCATCGTCCTGCACTACCACCTCAACGAGCGCCAGGACTCCGCGCTGTGGAAGCATGTGCGCGAGATGGAAGTGCCGGGCGCGCTGCGCCACCGCATCGAGCTGTTCCGCGAGAGCGCCCGCGTCTTCCGTCCCAGCGACGAGCTGTTCTCCGAGAATTCCTGGGTCCAGGTCATGATGGGCCAGGGCGTGCAGCCGCAGAGCTATCACCCGGTCGCGAACCTGATGGGCAAGGCCGAGCTGGGCAACTTCCTGGGCGACATCCAGCTCAAGGTCGAACGTACGGTTGGTCAGCTCCCGCAGCATGGCGATTACCTCGCCAGCTACTGCCCTGCGCCGCCGATGAGCACCCCCGCGAAGGCCCCCGCATCAGCTTGATTTGCGCGTGAGCGTGACGAGCCCGTGAAATTGGTATATACTGCTAGCTTCAGTCGCGGGGTGGAGCAGTCTGGTAGCTCGTTGGGCTCATAACCCAAAGGTCGTAGGTTCAAATCCTGCCCCCGCAACCAAGAATTCCGCAGGCAAATCAGAGGCTTGCGATGCAAGGAACGCCAACCGAGAGGTTGGCGTTTTGCTTTGTGGCCCAGTTTTGGCCCATCTGTGGCCCAAACGTGGCCCATTGATTCGCGCCAAGTTGTGTAAACGACCATTGGGCCCATGGCCCCAGCCGGCCGGCAACTTCGGCTTCATCGTGCGAAATCCGAAGCTGTGCCCCGAGGGACGTCGCCACGCGCTCGACAATTCCATTGATTACCGGACGCCTGTTGAGAATAGCCACCCTGAGAGGAGGCGAGAGGATTCGCGCAATATCTTCCCCTGCCAGGTGCCTGAAGGAAGCAGGGCTCGGCTCGCCAACGTCGGTCATTTCCATCATCAGCCCGCTGTGGCCTGACTGAGTTGCCTTGGCTCCGATGACCTTCGGGTCCTCCGTCGGCCTCGATCAGATCCCAAACGCCAGTCAGACGAGCGACAAGATGCGTGCCCGCGTCAGGAAAAACGACGTCCAATCGTGATCTCCTATGAGAAGCTAGGCTCTTCTGGATCGAGGCACTGTGCTCTCTTTCGCAGCAGCACCGCACACCTAGCCGCGCTCAGCGAGGTTCGGGTGACCGCAAAGCCGGCCCACTGAACAGGCACTGCCAACTCCATGAACCGAGCTTCCTTCCTTTCCTGCGCCCTTGCGCTGGCCATCGGCATCAGCAGCGGCAGCGCCGCGGCGGCGGACGGGATGCGCCAGCGCACGCGCATAGACGACGGCTGGCGTTTCGCACTGGGGCATGCCACGGATCCAGCACAGGATTTCGCCCACGGCCTGCGGCCCTTCTTCTTCGCCAAGGCCGGCTATGGCGATGGCCCCGCAGCGGCCGACTTCGAGGACCGGCCCTGGCGCCGCGTGGACCTGCCACACGAGTGGGCGGTGGAGTTGCCGTTCAGCGAGAAGGGCAGTTCGCAGCACGGCATGAAGGCGGTGGGCCGGGGCTTCCCGGAGAACAGCGTCGGCTGGTACCGCCGTGAGCTGGCCATTCCCGCGTCAGCACGGGGCCGGCGCATAACGCTGGAGTTCGACGGCGTGTTCCGCGACAGCGTCGTCTGGGTCAACGGCCACTACCTGCACCACGAGGCCAGCGGCTATTCGAGCTTCCAGGTCGACATCAGCGACTACCTGAACTTCGGCGGCCGCAACGTCGTGGCGGTGCGCGTGGACGCGACGACGCAGGAGGGCTGGTGGTACGAAGGTGCCGGCATCTACCGCCATGTCTGGTTGACGCAGACCGGGCCGCTGCACGTGGCGCCGTCCGGGACTTTCGTGCGAGCCCAGGTGACCGGCGACCACGCCGACGTCGCCGTAAACATAACGGTGCGCAACGACGGCAAGGCGGACGAACCCTTCGCGCTGGAGCACGAGCTGCGCGACCCGGCCGGCCGCATCGTTGCGCGCGCCAGCGTGCCGGCCCGTCGTGCGGCCGTCGACACCAGCCTGGACGTGGCGGCGAATTTGCACGTCAAGGCGCCGCAGCTGTGGTCGCTGGAGACGCCGCAGCGCTACAGGCTGACCACCACCGTCAAGCGCGGCGGCCAGGTCGTCGACCGCGTGGACACGCTCTTCGGCATCCGCACCTTGCGCTTCGACGCCAACGAGGGCTTCTTCCTCAATGGCCGCCACGTCAAGCTGCAAGGCGCCAACAACCACCAGGACCATGCCGGCATCGGCGTCGCGCTGCCCGACGGCATGCAAGAGGCGCGGCTGAAGATGCTCAAGGCCATGGGCGTCAATGCCATCCGCTCGGCTCACCACCCGGCCACGCCGGAGCTGCTGGAGGCCTGTGATCGGCTCGGCGTCCTCGTCATCGACGAGCACCGCATGATGGGCACGGCCCCGCAGATCCGCGACGAGCTGGAGCGCATGGTGCGGCGCGATCGCAATCACCCCTCGGTCATCCTCTGGTCGGTGGGCAACGAGGAATGGGCGATTGAGAACACCGAGATCGGCACCAGGCTCACGCAGCAGATGCAGGCCATCGTGCGCCGCCTCGACCCGACGCGGCCGGCCACGCTGGCCGTTTCCAGTTCGGGCCAGGCCGAAGGCACCTCGGTCGGCTCGCAAGTCATCGGCTTCAACTACAAGGGCCAGCACGACATCGACGCCATGCACCGGCGCTTCCCCGACCGGCCCATGGTCGTCACCGAGGAAGGCACGACGGTTGCAACCCGCGGCATCTATGTCGACGATGCCGCCCGCGTGCACATCGCTGCCTACGACAAGCGCTCGGGCGGTGAGTCCACATCCTCCATCGAGGAGGGCTGGCGCTTCAGCGCCGAGCGACCCTTCCTGGCCGGCATGTTCGTCTGGACCGGCTTCGACTATCGGGGTGAGACCACGCCCTTTGGCTGGCCGGCCATCTCGTCGCAGTTCGGCATGATGGACACGACCGGCGCGCTGAAGGACAGCGGCTACTACCTCAAGGCGGCGTGGACGCCCGAGCCCATGGTGCACCTGCTGCCGCATTGGAACTGGCCCGGCCGCGAAGGCCAGCCCATCGACGTTCGCGTCTACGCCAATACCGACGAGGTTGAGCTGCTGCTGAACGGGCGCTCGCTGGGCCGTCAGGCCCGCGCACCCTATGGCCACCTGCAGTGGAGCGTGCCCTATGCGCCCGGCAGGCTGACGGCGCTGGGCTACAACCGAGGCCAGGGCGGCCAGCTCGTCACGCAGGAGACCGTGGCCACCACCGGCGACGGTACGGCCGTGCGCCTGAGCGCTGACCGCACCCGGCTTCGCGCCGGCGGCGACGAGGTCGCGGTGGTGACGGTCACCGTCGTCGACCGCGAGGGCCGCGTCGTGCCGACCGACGGCCACCGCGTCGCATTCGAAACCAGCGGCCCGGTGCGGCTCATCGGCATGGGCAACGGCGACCCCGGCAGCCACGAGGCCGACAAGCCGGCCGAGCTGCACCGCTACGCCGCCGCCACGAACTGGCGCCATCGCGGCATCGCGCGCCCCGAGGATGCGCCGGCGCTGATGGGCAACGTCAGCATGGCCGGCTGGCGCGACCCCTTCGCCTGGGTTCCGCCTGAGCAGCAAGCCGCGGATGCTTTGTGGAACATGGTGCAAGCCACCGTCACACGCACAGCCCCAGCCGGGCAACGCCAAGTGCTGTTCCTGGGCGACATCGCACCCGACACGCGCTTCTTCCTGGACGGCCACGCCTTGACGCCGCGCCGTGAGGCCAACATGGCCGCCATCGATCTCGATCCGGGCACCGGCGCCCCCTCCGTGCTGACCGCCGTCTTCCCGACGCCGGCCGGCGGCACGCGCGCGCTGTTCGACGGCACCCAAGCCGGCCACCGCTGGGTCACGCTGCGCAGCACCATGCCGGCCGCGCCGTGGCAGCGCAGCGTCTTCAACGGCCAAGCGCAGGTGATTCTGCAGTCCACTGGCGAAACCGGGCGCGCGAGCTTGCGCGCCGTCAGCGAAGGGCTGGACGGCGCGTCGCTGACGATCGAAGTCTTCTGAGCGACATCAAGGGCACCGGCAGGACAGCAATCTACTGATACCGGCCTCGTTCCATCAAGGCCTCGAACGCATCGACATAGGGGGACAGCGGGCCATCAAGTAACCAGGCCCTGGCCATCGGGTGCAGCGAACGGATCGAATCCATGGCGATCTCCAGTTGTGAAATCACCAGCCTTGCGCCAGCGCCGGGCTTATGTCCAGTTCACGAGAAACGCCGCCGTCAGCGACATAGACAAATCCAGGCCATCAGCCCGATCGGCCTACGAAACTGTTCATGACCGAGCCCTGTGCATAACAGCCTGAAGCTGCCGATGGCTTCGATGCAATAGCGCAGATTTCAGGAATCAAAGAGCAACTCGGGCGAGAACGATTCGTCAGACCGCAGGGGCCGATGGGTCAGTGGAAATTGCGCCAGCCTTGCGAGCGATAGCAACCATCTAGATGCCGTAGCGTCGTGAGAAGGAACTCTCGAGCCACTCAGTCACTCTTACCTCTTTGCTGAGAGTTGGTCGGCCAAGAACGCCGCTGACCAAGTGCTGTTCTCGTATCGTTTGCGCAATCGCAGATTTGTCGACGACATCGGTCAAAGGTCAGGCGGCGTAGATCCGGCGGTTGTGCAGCGAAGGAGTGCGCCTGTACCTGGGGAGATCTCGCCTTGCGGATGAAAGTCCGACGCCAAACGGCGGAGCGTCCGCCAAGCGCTGCTGGCAGGACGGTACCGGCCCAGTCCGGTGCGAAGGGTGATGATCCCCAAGCCCGACGGGGCCGGGAAGTCAAATGTTCAGTGGCCCACAAGGCGCTGGACGACTTCAAGGCCCGGATCCGGCAACTCACGCGCCGCTCGGGCGGACGCAGCATGGGCAAGTGGTGGACAAGCTCAGGCCCGGCGCAAACGCCCGGCGTCTGGCGAGAGCTGGACAAGTGGCTGAGGCACAGGTTGAGGGCGATCCAACTCTGGCATTGGAGGAGGCCGCGGGTGATCTACCGCGAACTCAAAGCGTCAGGGGCGGCGGACGCTGTGGCCAAACGGGTGGCGGCCAACAGCCGGCGCTGGTGGCGCAACAGCGACCAACTGCTCAAGACGGTGCTGACTGTCGCTCACTTTGATCGCTTGGGCCTGCCTCGCCTCTCATGACCTCAAGCTCTCGAACCGCCCGGTGCGGACCCGCATGCCGGGTGGTGTGGCAGGGGCGCAGTCAATAACGACTGCCCCCTATGCCGATGTGGCCCAGATTTGGCGCGTCCGTGGCCTGAACGTGCGCGTCACCCCGATCGCAAGGCGCTCACCTCGGCCTTGAGCAGGCTCATCTGGATGGGCTTGTTCACATGCGCATTGAAGCCGGCATCGAGAGCGCGCTGAACGTCCTGCGGGCGGCCATATCCCGTCAGGGCAATCGCCGGCACCTCGGCCGTGGCGGGCAGTCGGCGCAGCGCGGCGATCAGCTCGTAGCCGTCGATTTCCGGCATGCCGAGGTCGGAAAGAATCAGGTCGAACGCCGCCCCGGACTGCGCCAGCTGCAGGGCCTCGCGTCCGCCCATGGCCGTGGTCACCGTGGCGCCCTCGAAGCCCAGCAAGGCACCGAAGGTCTCGAGCGTGTCGACTGAGTCATCGACGTACAGGATGTGCAGGCCCGCCAGCGGCGTGGAGTCGTCAGGTGTGTCCAGCGCGGCGAAGTCGGTCCGGCTGTGCGCGGGAAGGCGCAGCGTGAATGTCGCTCCGCGGCCCGGGCCTGGCGAGGCGGCCTCGATGTGGCCCTCGTGCAGGGTGACGATCTGGCGGGCCAGTGCCAGGCCGATGCCCATCCCGCCATCGCCGGAGACGGGACGCTGGGCGCCCTGCTTGTACAACTCGAAGACCTCGCCCAGGTAGTGGCTGGCGATGCCGCGGCCGGTGTCGTGGACCGTCAGCACGGCTTCATCGCCCTGGAGCGCGGTGCGCACGGTCACGCTGCCACCGGAGCCGGTGAACTTCACCGCGTTGCCGAGGATGTTCATGGCCACCTGCTCGATGCGGATCGGGTCGGCATGGATCAGCAAAGGCTCGGGCGAGAGCTCGGCGTGGAAGGCGATGCCCTTGGCCTGGCACTGTTCGCGCGCCCAGGTGAGCGAACCCAGGATGGTCTCGTCGAGATAGATCGAGGCGGCGCTGATCTTGAGCTTGCCCATGCGCATGCGCGAGATGTCGAGCAGGTCGTCGATGATGCGGGCCTGGCTGCGCACCGAGCTCTGGATCGTGCGGCCGATCTTCAGCGCCAGCGGGATGTTGCGCGTCTCCGGAGAGGCCAGCAGCAGCTGCGTGTTCACCTGGATCAGGTTGAGCGGGTGCTTGAGCTCGTGGGACATGACGGCCAGGAATTCGTCCTTCTTGTTGCTGGCCTGCTCGGCCATGGCCGCGTCCTGGATGGCCGAGTGCAGCGCCCGCGACTTGTTGGCCTCCTGCTGCTGGACGTCCGTCATGTCGCGCGCGATCTTGGCGAAGCCCTTGAGGCGACCCAGGCGCATCGGGCTCAGGATGCCGCTGACGAAGATGTTCGAGCCATCCTTGCGCCGGTACCAGCGTTCATCGAGCGCGCGGCCTGCCGTCTGGGCCGTCCGCATCTCCTGCTGGGGCGCGCCCGCCGCGCGATCCTCAACCGTGAAGATCAGCGCGACCGACTGCCCGATCACCTCGTCCTCGGTATAGCCGAACAGCCGTTCGGCGCCGGCGCTCCAGCTGGTGAGGATGCCGCCCTCGTCCATCGTCATGATCGCGAAATCGGGCATGCTCGCCGCGATCAGCTGCATGCGTTCCTGATCGATGTGCACATTGTGTTCGGCGCTGCGGCGCGAGGTGATGTCCACGAAGGTGAGCACCGCGCCGTCGATGCGGTCTTCCGCTGTGCGGTAGGGCAGCAGCCGCGCCAGGAACCAGCGGCCATCGCTGCTGCCGACTTCGCGCTCGACCGTGCGCAGCGAACCGAAGGTGGTGGCCGCGTCCTCGGCCAATTGGTCGTAGTCGAGCTTGTGCGTGATGTCCAGCAGCGAGCGGCCGACGTCGCTGGCGATGATGTTGAAGATGCCGGCTGCGGCCGGCGTGAAGCGCTTGATGTGCATCTCGCGGTCCACGAACACGGTGGCGATTTCCGTGGAGGCGATCAGGTTGTGCAGGTCGTCGTTGATCTCGGCGGTCTCGTCGACCTTGGTCTTCAACTCGTGGTTGACGGTGATGAGCTCTTCGTTGGTCGACTGCAGCTCTTCCTTGCTGGTCTCGAGCTCCTCGCTCGCGGAGCGCAGCTCCTCGTTGATCGCCTGCAGCTCCTCGTTGGAAGCCTTCAGGTCCTCGACCGAGGTTTCGTACTGCGTGATCACGCGTTGCAGCTGCACGTCCTTGCGCTGCAGCTCGGCCTCGAGCTGGTGCAGCAGCGGGTTCTTGTCGTTGGCGCGCAGCGCGGCCGCGTCGGAATCGGACTTGTCCTCGCTCTCGTGGAACAGCACGAGCAGCAGTTCGCCGGGCCAGTCGAGGTGCTGCAGCGGCCGCACGGTGATCACGACGTCGTAGTGACGCCCGTCGCGCGCGATTCTGACCGTCGGGGCCTGCACCGTCTCATGGGTCTGCGTGGCCTGGAACAGCGTGGTGCGCAGGGGCGGGCGCAGCTCCGGCATCGCCACGGCCGACAGCAGTTGCGTGGGGACGCCGGGGGCAAAGCGCAGGTAGTGTTCGGCGCGCGAGCTGTGCAGGATCTCGCCGTCGGGCTTGACGATCAGGCTCGGCGGCGCGTAATCCTCGAGCAGTTGCCGGTGCAGCTCGCCCACGCTCGGCGCCGACTTGGGCGCCGGCACGCTTTCGGCGAGCAGCCGGTGTTCGGCGCCGCCGAGCGGGAAGCGCGGCAGCGCACGCACGGCGCGCACCGTGCTGTTGGCGCGGTAGATCCGGTGCTTCTTGTCGACGACCGAGAACAGCCGGCTCGTCGCATCGGCCGTCTCCGAGCTGCCCAGGAACAGGTAGCCGCCGGGCCGCAGTGCGAAATGGAACATCTGCAGGATGTCCTTCTGCACCTCGCGGTCCAGATAGATCAGCAGGTTGCGGCAGGACACCATGTCGAGCCGCGAGAACGGCGGGTCGCGCAGGATGTTGTGATGCGCGAACAGCATGTTGTCGCGCAGCGTCTTGACGACCCGGAAGCCCGTGCCCTCCTTCGTCATGAAGCGCCGCAACAGCGTGGGCGGAATGTCGGTGACCACCGAATCCGGATACTTGCCCTCGCGGCCCATCGCGATCCCGGCCTCGTCGATGTCGCTGGCAAAGACCTGCACGGGTCGCGGGTGTTCGGTGCCCAGCATCTCCTGCTGGATCAGCATCAGGAGCGAATAGGCTTCCTCACCGGTGGAGCAGCCGGGCACCCAGACGCGCAGTTGCTCGTCTCGCAGGTGCTCGGCGAACAGGTCGGGGATCACCGCGCGCTCGACCGCCTCGAAGGCCTCGCGATCGCGGAAGAAGTTGGTCACGCCGATCAGCATGTCGCCGAGCAGCAGCGCGGTCTCGTGCGGATGGCTGTCGAGATAGCGCTCATAGGCCGGCAGGTGCGGCAGGCTGTTGACCTGCAGGCGCCGCTCGATACGGCGCAGCACGGTGGCACGCTTGTAGTGCTTGAAGTCGTGGCCCGTGCGGGCCTGCAGGATCAGCATGATCTCGCGCAGCGATTTCTCGGCGGCCTCGGGCGAGGTCGGCGGCAGCACCTGCAGGCCGGTCTCACCGGGCTCGGGCATCTCGATCTTCTGCGCGTTGCTCCAGACGTCGAGCAGCTTCTGCGCGAGCTCGACGACGGGCAGCACGATGTCGACCTTGCCGGTGCCGATCGCGCTGCGCGGCATGCCGTCGAATTCGGCATCCTCGGGGCTCTGGGCCAGCACGATGCCGCCCTGCTCCTTGACCTCGGCAATGCCGGCCGAACCATCGGCGCCGGTGCCGGAAAGCACCACCGCCACGGCGCGCTCCTTGTGCGCCTGCGCGAGCGTGCGGAAGAAGAGATCGATGACGATGTGGCGCCCGCGGTCCTTCTCCATCGCGGCCAGCGACAGATGGCCGTCGTACATCAGCACGCTGTGCATGGGCGGCAGCACGTAGATCTTGTTGCGCTCGACCGGCGTGGCCGTGCTGAGCCGCACGACCTCCATGCGCGTGGATTTCTGCAGAATCTGCGCCACGCTGCTCTCATGCTGGGGCGAGAGGTGCATGACCACGACAAAAGCCATGTCGGGCGTGGCGGGCATGGCCTCGAGCAAGCGCGTGAGCGCCGTCAGGCCGCCGGCGGACGCGCCCAGCCCGACGACCGGAAAAGGCAGGCCGCTGGAAGGCGCCAGCGGGTTCGCGGCATCCAGAAGTGCCGGAGCATCCGGCACTCCTTGCGACGCTGAACTCCTCGGGTCCATAGCTCTCCCCTGACCGCCTTGAAAAAGACATTCAGTAGATCACATTGCGTGGGTCCCACGCGTCCGTTCCCTCCTCTGGCGAAGAGGGATTGCCCCGAGGGCCGGAGGCATGCCGCTTGCCCCGCACCTGCGCTCATGTCCCACGGCGCTTCACTGCCAGAAAGGCTCGGCACTCTCGATCCGCTTCAAGGCCTGGCGGCTCTCGCTGGCGGTCTGGTCGAGCCGGGCGGTGAGCCAGCCGACCGCGAAGCCGGCATTCGGATCGGACGCGGCCAGCTTGCGATAGCGCGCCAGCGCCACGACCGTATCGTTGTGCGCGCCCAGCGCGTCCTGCGCCGGCTCCAGCCCGGCGAGATAGCGCTTGACCGCTGCATGCTTGTAGCGCGGCGCGAGGAATTCGGCCAGGTAACGCAGCCGCTTCAGGCGCTTGCGCACGCGGTGCTGGTCGTCCTGCGCCAATTGCTCGAAGCGTTGCCCCGCAGGCCTGAGCTGCCGGTGCAGCCTGGACAGGCGTTTGCGAAGCAGCTCGTCCAGCTCGCGGCCGAAGGACGGGCCTGGGCTCGCGGCGCCGCCCCGGGCCGGCTCGTCCAGGGCGAACTCCATCAGGTCCAGCAAGGCGGCCTGGAACGCGGGGCCGCGCACCAGCTTCGTCGGCGAGAGCCGTTCATCGGCGGAGGGCGGCAGGTCCAGCGCCGGCGCGCCGGCCGCGTGCAAGGTCGACGCGATGGCTTCCCGGGTCACGCCGGCATCGCGCCACCGGCCCAGCGCGCGGAACACCTTCGCGATGGCGGGCTCGCAGGCCAGTAGTTTCGGCGCCGCTTGGCCGAAGGCACGCAGCGCGGTGCGCAGCCGGCGCAGGCCCACCCGCAGCTGGTGTACATGGTCGGCGGTTTCGCGCCCGGCCGCCACCTCGCTGGCGTTGGCCAGCGCCTGGCGCAAGGCCGCTGCCACCAGCGCGCGCAGCAACTCGTGCTCGTTGCTGGCGGCGCGAACGTCTTTCAGCTTGTCGACCTTGGCCTTGCGCGGCGGGCCGCCGGCTTCGCCGCGCGACAGCCAGGCGCCGCGCTCCGCCTTGGAACGGGACTCGAACCACAGGCCGTGACGCGCCACCCAGCGCCGCGCCAGCGCGAACAGGGCCGCCGCCGGCCCGGCCTTCAGCTCGAACTCGATCTCGCGAATCGCCTGCCGGCCGCCGTTCGCGACGAGCTCGCCCTCGTCGAGCGCGACCTCGACGCGCGCGCCCAGCGTGTTGACGGTGCGGCGATGGCGGATCACCTCGGTGCGGAATATCTCGTGGAGGGACGCGTCTGCCGGGGCCTTGTCCGGAATCTTGTCCAACACCTTGTGAAGAGCCTTGCCGGCCGGCGTGCCGTCATGCAAGGAAAGATCCAGCCTGGGCTCGTCGCGGCCCGGCTCGGCCGCGCGCGGAACGTTGTGCTCCTTGCGCCGCGCCGCGTTGCCGCCGGGCGCTTTGGCAGTCTGGGCCCAGTCCTTGCCTTCGCGCCGCAGCCGCAGCGATGTGTGTGCCACGCTCAAGCGCAGATCCTGTGTGTCGAAGTAGATCGCCTTCAGCGCCACCCGCTGGCTTCCGCGGCGCGCCTGTGCCGCAACGCGCTCCAGGCGATCAGCAGGAATGGCCAGTTTCAGTTCAGTCTCGAACATCGCTTCTCCGCCTCACGGTGCTTGGCGCGCCTTCCTCGGGCGTTCCAGCCAGAGCCAGCGCCTTGAAGGCGGCTCTGGTCGGTTCCGGGTCTCAAAGGTCGCCTTGGAGGTCGTCGTCTTGTTGCCTACGACGCGTCAGGGAACCGACAGCCGAAGCTTAGACCCACTTCTGGAGTACGCGTGTCGGCCAGCATCCGCTTGCAGGGTAGGACTCACCGCCAGGCATTCCTCTAGCCCAACCACGCAGCCCTTGAAGGAGATTCTCATGTCCACGGCCACCAAAACACCAACGAAGAGCCGCTCGCGAAACTGCGCGCAAGGCTCCTGATGCCACGCAGGACGAACGGACTGGAAAAGGGGCCAAGCCCCTTTTCCATTTCGCTGCGTACTGCCTACTTGGCACAAGTGACGTAGTACAGGTTGGTCCCTGCGACCGCCTTGGTGGAATTCGTGCCGAAGTTCACGTAGTAGAAATTCGCTCCCGTACCAGGATCTGCAGACCAATAGAAGGAACTGCTGACCGGCCAGCCTACGCCCTTCAGGAAGCCATTGCTGGTGACCAAGGCCGCCTGCGCCGTCAACATCGCCTGCATCTCTGCAGCGGTCGGCAGGTGCCAACCCGACGTGCCGTTTATGGTGCCCGCGCAAACCGTTAGGGCGTCAGCGTGCGAGTAGGTCTTCGTGGCGTCGGGCACCATCCAAGTCTGGCCATTGAAGAGCAGGTACCCGCTCGGGAGATTCGTCACCTGAAAGCCGCTGGTGGCGACTGCCGAGGTCGCATCTGTGACCGTCACGGTGTATGTGGCCGACGCGACGACGGCTGCAGTCGTGCCGCCGAGGGTGCCCGTGGCGGAGTCGTAGGTCAGGCCCGTCATGGACAGCGCGGGGGCCGCGCCACCAAGCGTATACGTATAGGGCGGCGTGCCACCGGTAGCAATCACCGGCATGACAGAGGCCAGCGTCGCGTTGGGACCGATGGCGATCGTCGGCGCAACGGCCGCTGCCGCGAACTGGCCGGCCTGCACGGTCAGGTTGAACGTGCCGCTGGCGCTCTTGGCCGCAGTGTCGGTGACCGTCACCGTGTAGGTCGTCTGCGCAGAAGCCGTGGATGGCGTGCCGCTGACAACGCCGGTCGTGCCATCCATGATCAGGCCTGCCGGCAGAGCGGGGCTGGCGGTGTAGGTCAGCGGTGCAGTGCCACCGGCGCCAGTGACGGGCGTGAACGGCGTGAGCGGCAAGCCCACGGGCAGTGTCGTGGGGGCCGCCGCGTTGGCGGTGGCCGTCAACGGGGCGGCGGGCACGATCACAGTGAGCGCGAACGTGCTGCTTGCCGTGACCGCCTTGGCGTCCTTGACCGTGACGGTGAACGTGGTCTGCGATAGCCCCACGGTTGGTGCGCCGCTGATGGCGCCAGTGCTGTTGCTCATGGACAGCCCCGCCGGCAGGGCGGGAGCAACGCTGTAGGTGTACGGCGCCGTTCCGTTGGCAGCGGTGATCGGCGTGAACGGCGTGATTGCAACGTTTGTCGAAGCGACCGTGGTGGCCACCGCCGTTGCCGCAGTCAAAGCGGGCGTAATGGTCAGCGTGAAAGTATTGCTGGCTGATACGTTCTGCGAATCCGTAACGCCTACCGTGTAGGTGGCCTGCGCCTGTGCGAGGGCGGGCGTGCCGCTGATGATGCCGGTGCTGGTGTCCAAGCTCAAGCCAGACGGCAGAGCCGGGGAAACACCATAGGTGTAGGGCTGCATGCCGCTGCCCGCCGTAACAGGCGCGAACGGGGTGATCGCCGCATTCGCGGCGACAACAGTCGATGCAATGGCGACGGTGGCCGTCGGGGGCGGAATATGGAGGTTATCGCCGCCGCCACACCCCCCCAGACCGGCCGCCACCAAAAGAATTGCCAGCAGGCCGCCGCGCAATGTGGCTTCCCGGTTGAATCGCTGGATGTTCATATGTCTCCTCCAAAGAATTGATCTGAAGGGGGCCTCGCCTTGCTCGGTCTGGTTCCACCCCTGCAGCATCTTAAGAAGTGACCAGACGTCTGACAACGTAGGAGTTGCACCTGTGTCGTTGCCAAATCGCCTAAAAAGCGGCTGCGCGTGGAGAAATATCGCCCACGGATGGCCGCATTCGGGTCTGCCAAATGCAAATGCAAGTGCGGCAGGGCAGAGCTCGACCGATTCAAGCGTCCTCCGGCCGAGTCGCTTGGAGTATTGAGACAGGGGAGTCGTGTTATCCGATGCGTTGCGATCGCAACAGCCGCTCCCGGCTATTGCTCAGGTGAGTACGCATGGCAGCCCTTGCGGCGTCAGCGTCGCTGCGAGCGATTGCACTGAAGATTTCCTCGTGTTCCTGACTGACGCGTTGCAGGTCCGCAGGCGTCAGGCGCTCCAGGCTAAGGCGGGCACGGGGAATGATGTGCGTGCCCAAATGATCCAGGACGCGATGAAAATTAGGATTGCCGGCAGCAACGGCTATCGAGAGATGGAAGCCCGCATCAGCGTCAGCGGGCTCGCCGGCAGAGCTGCAGGCATTCAAATGGTCCAGGGCGATGCGCAAGCCCTGGAGTTGCACGTCGCTTCGGCGCTGCGCGGCCAGAGCTGCCGCCTCGGTTTCAAGACTTACCCGCAATTCCAACACGGCGAGAACGTCCTTGAGCGTGAGCTCCGTCGCGGGGTCGATCTCCCAAAACCCCGGCGCGGGCGGCGACAGCACAAAGGTTCCGATGCCATGCCGCGTCTCGACCAGGCGCGCTGCCTGAAGCTGGGTGATGGCTTCGCGCACCACAGCTCGGCTGACGCTATAGGCCTCCATGAGCTCGGTCTCGCTCGGCAGCTTGGCGCCCGTCGGCAGTCCCTGGCTGCGAATGCGTGCGCTCAAGTCGAGCGTGAGACTCTGGGCCAGCGTGTGCGGGCGGCGGCGCAAGACGTCGCCGGGAACAATAAGGGTCATACACGCTCCTGGTCACAGTCCATTGACCGTAAAGATCTGCGGCTCACTATACTCCATGTCATATGATGACCGATAACATGCAAGCAATCTCAAATACAGCACGAGACTCCAATGAATGATTCCTTTCTGAGCGCCATGGGAGCCGGTCCAACGATTTCCGAGCTGCGCGTGGTCCCGGTAGCCGGGCAGGACAGCATGCTGCTGAATCTGAGTGGCGCCCACGGCCCGCTGTTCACTCGCAATATCGTGCTGGTGACGGACAACGCCGGCCATACAGGCCTCGGCGAAGTTCCCGGCGGCGAGAACATCCGCCAAGTGCTTGAGGACGCGCGTCCGCTGTTGATTGGCCAGCCGATCGGCGCCTGGAATGCCATTCTGAATCGCATGCGCAGTGCTTTCGCCGACCGCGACGGCGGCGGTCGCGGGTTCCAGACCTTCGATCTGCGCGTCGCTATCCACGCAGTCACGGCTATTGAGTCGGCATTGCTCGACCTGCTCGGGCAGCATCTCGGAGTGCCCGTGGCGGCCCTGCTCGGCGAGGGCCAGCAGCGGGACAAAGTCGACATGCTGGGTTACCTGTTCTTCATCGGGGACCGCCATCGCACCGACCTGCCCTATCGGGATGAAAGCCGAAGTGACGATCCGTGGTGCCGTCGACGCAACATGGAAGCCTTGAGCTCGGAGGATGTGGTCCGATTGGCCGAGGCCGCGCAGGCGCGCTACGGCTTCAACGACTTCAAGCTCAAGGGCGGGGTCTTGTCACCCGATGCGGAAATGGATGCGGTCACCGCCCTGCATGAACGCTTTCCGCAGGCGCGCATCACACTCGATCCGAACGGCGGCTGGTCGCTCGCTGAAGCGATCCGTGTCTGCCGCGACAAGCATGATGTGCTCGCATACGCGGAAGACCCTTGCGGCGCAGAGAACGGCTTTTCGGGCCGCGAGGTGATGGCCGAATTCCGGCGCGAAACCGGCATGCTGACTGCCACCAATATGGTTGCGACCGATTGGCGCCAGATGGCTCATTCGATTCAGTTGCAATCAGTCGACATCCCGCTGGCTGATCCGCATTTCTGGACCATGCAGGGGTCGGTTCGCGTCGCCCAGTTGTGTCAGATGTTTGGCTTGACCTGGGGCTCGCACTCGAACAATCACTTCGACATTTCTTTGGCCATGTTCACTCATGTTGGTGCGGCTGCGCCGGGCAAAGTTACCGCTATTGACACCCACTGGATTTGGCAGGACGGGCAGCGCCTGACCAAGGAGCCCTACCAGATCCGAGGCGGGCAAGTGAGCGTGCCAAACAGACCGGGACTGGGCATCGAGATCGACCTGCAGCAGTTGGAGCTGGCGCACCAGGTGTATCGATCAATGGGAGCAGGGGCTCGCGACGACGCGGTCGCGATGCAGTATTTGATCCCTGGCTGGACTTTCAATAACAAGCGTCCCTGCCTTTTGCGCTGAGAGGCGCCGACACAAGCACAACATGACTTCAAAACCGTTTCAACGTCTGCTGCTGACCGGAGCGGCCGGTGGCGTCGGCAAAATTCTGCGCGACGCCATCAAACCCTGGGCAGAGATCGTTCGTATCAGTGATATTGCCGAGTTGGGCCAGGCACTAGAAGGCGAGGAGGTGATGCAGTGCGATCTGGCCGATGGTGCCGGCGTACGCGCTCTCGTCGAGGGTGTGGACGCTGTCCTGCACTTCGGCGGCATCTCGACCGACGATCGCTTCGAGCCCATCATGCAGGCCAATATTCTGGGCGTCTACAACTTGTACGCAGCCGTCCACCAGGCCGGCGTCAAGCGCGTGATTTACGCCAGTTCCAGCCATACGGTAGGCTTTTACCGGACCTCCGAGCGGGTGAATGCGTCCATGCCGCTGCGCCCTGATGGCTTCTATGGCCTGTCGAAGTGCTTCGGGGAAGCACTGTCCCGCTATTACTACGATCGCTTTGGCATCGAGACCGTGTGTTTGCGAATTGGCTCCAGCTATTCGAAACCGAAGACGTCTCGGATGATGACCACCTACCTGAGCTACGACGATCTGATCGAACTGGTGCGTTGCAGTCTGTTCACGCCGAGGGTCGACCATACGATCGCATTTGGGACTTCCGATAACGCGGCTTCCTGGTGGGACAACCGCGAGGCCGCACACTTGGGCTACCAGCCAAGCGACAGCTCACGCGAACATGCTCATCTGTTCCCGCCGACCGCGGTACGGCCCGACCCGAATGACCTGGCGGCCATCTACCAGGGGGGGCCTTTCATCACCGACGGCCCTCGATACTGAGGCCGAATTCCGGTTTGGCCCGGGCCTTGGTCTCGGGCGAACTGAGCGAAGTTGCTCAGATGCCTGCGATCACGAGCGAAACAGTGATTCGGGCATGCCTTGCACTCCGGGACGCAGTGCCAGAACGGCGCCGGCCCAGGGGTCTCCGGCATGTCGATTGGCACCAATCGACGTCACGAGCAAGACATCGAGGCCTGGCCCCCCAAAGGCGCACATTGAGGGCTTGGCCATCGGCACGGAGAGCGAGCGGTCCAGCCTGCCCTGCGGCGTGAACCGCAGCACCGCCCCGCCGTCATTGGCGCAGATCCAGTAACAGCCATCGACGTCGATGGCCGCACCATCCGGACGACCCGGCGGGTGCTGGTGCATGTCCACGAAAATCCGGCGATGGGTGGGCACGCCGTCATCGGGGTCGAAGTCGAACTCCCAGATCAGGCGTCGCGTAGGATGCGAATCCGAAAGGTACATGGTGCGCCCGTCGGGTGACCAGGCGAGGCCGTTTTGCACGATCAAGCCCCCGATCATTGGGGACAGGGCACCTCGCGCGCCATTGAAACGATACAAGCGACCCACCGCGCTGGCCTGCGCCGTATCCATGAACATGGTGCCGCTCCAAAAGCGCCCTTGGCGATCACAGCGTCCGTCGTTAAAGCGCATGTGATCGCGTGCGTGCTCGACGGAGGTCAGCTTGCTTGCCTCGGCTTGCTCGCTTGTGCCGAGCGCGAGCCGGAAGATGCCGCTTTCCATGCCGGCAATCATTCCACCATCGGCCGCAAGCGCAAGGCACGCGACCATTTCAGGGGTTTGCCAGCTGCGCAACGCGTCGCTACTCGGCTGATACCGCCACAGGGTCCGGCCGGCGATATCGACCCAGTACCAGGCTTGTTCCGCGCTGGACCAAATCGGGCTCTCGCCGACCTCGCACGTGATGTTGTCGATGCGCAGCAGCTCCATCCTCAAATCCCGATCTGCAATTCGCCGTCGACCAGACGCGGAATGCCGAGCGGATTGGCAGCCTTCAGGGCAAGGGGGAGCAAGTCGTCCGGCACATCTTGATAGCAGACCGCGATCCGTTCGAGGAAGCCTGCGCGCTGGACCTTGATGTCCGTGATACTCATCGTCGAATCCTTACGGACCCAATATCAGCGTGTGCTCTGCTTGGTGATCAGCGTCTGCAGCATCGCCGATTCTTCTTCGTTGAGGTCGGTCAGCGGGCTGCGCACCGGGCCAGCATCGTGCCCCACCAGACGCGCACCAGCCTTCACGATCGAAACGGAGTAGCCGGGCTTGCGGTTGCGAATATCGAGGTATGGAAGGAAGAATTCGTCGAGCAAGCGATTGGTCGTCGCGTGGTCGTCGGCGGCGATCGCGTGATAGAAGTCCATCGCCAGTTGCGGCACGAAATTGAAGACCGCAGACGAATACACGGGGACCCCCAGCGCCTTGTAGGCCGCCGCATAGACTTCCGCCGTTGGCAGGCCACCCAGAAAGCTGAAGCGGTCGCCCATGCGGCGCCAGATCTGCACCATCAGCTCGATGTCACCCACGCCGTCCTTGAAACCGATCAGGTTGGGGCAGCGGTCAGCCAATTGAGCGAGCGAGTCCGCCGTGAGGCGACACACATTGCGGTTGTAGACCACCACACCGATCTTGACGGACTTGCACACGGCAGCCACATGCTCGATCAGCCCCTCTTGCCCAGCCTCCGTCAAATAGTGTGGCAGCAGCAGAATGCCTTGAGCGCCCTGGCGCTCGGCTTCCTGAGCGTAGGTGATGGCAGCCCGCGTGGAGCCGCCAGCACCGGCCAGGATGGGGACCTTGCCGCGGCAGGTGTCCACCGCGACCTTGATGACTTGCGAAAACTCGGCCGGCTCCAGCGAGAAGAATTCGCCGGTCCCTCCGGCGGCAAAGAGTGCGCTGGCGCCGAACGGTGCCAGCCATTCAAGGCGTTTGGCGTAGGTGTCGGGACGGAAATTGCCTTGGGCATCAAAGTCAGTGACCGGGAAGGACAGAAGACCTGCTGACAGAATCTGCTTGAGCTCGAGGTAATGCATGACGTCTCCAGTTGGAAGTAGACCTTGTGTTAACTGACATCATACAACTCAACTGGAGGGCGAACAAGTTCGCCGACCTGCCTTCAGGGACTCGCGCCTACTCCTGAGCCAGATTCGCTTCGACAGTTTCCTGAGCTTGTCTCACACGCTCACGGCTGTTGCTCAGATGGGTGCGCATGGCGGCTCGGGCGGCCTCCGAATCCTGTCGCTCGATCGCGTGGAAGATGTCGTCGTGCTCGCGCGCGACACGATCATTGAAACTGACCGGTTCGAGGTTGGCCAGGCGAACGGTGTTGAGCCGAGACCGAGGAATGATGGCATTGCCCAGGTCGCTCAGGATCTCTGCGAAATAGCGGTTGCCAGTCGCCTGCGCAATCAGCTGGTGGAAACGTACGTCCGCCTCCACCGCCTCCGGGCTACGCTCCCCTTGGTGATGTTGCATCGCCTGCAGAACAAGGCGAAGCTCGTCGACCTGCTCTTGCGTGCGTCGGGACGCTGCCAGCCATGCCGCTTCGGTTTCCAGGCTGATCCGCAACTCAAGCACCGCCAGAACGTCGCGGATGGTCATGACGGTCGTGGCGCCAAGATTGAGGCTGGCTGCGGGCTCCAGCACAAAAGTGCCAATCCCGTGGCGCGTCTGCACCAGCTTGTTCGCCTGCAAGTGGGAAATCGCCTCGCGCACCACGGTCCGGCTCACGCCATGCTTGGCCATGATCAGCGTCTCTGAGGGCAATTTGTCACCCGGCTTCATCGCCCCGCCCTGTATCTCAGCCGTGATCGCCTCGCTCAGCGTCTGAGCCAGGTTGCGAGGACGGCGTTGCATGGGGAGACTGGAAGCAAGCGTTTCGGACATGGCTGGATCTACAAGGGCGATCTATAAAATATAGCATTACCTCGTATGACATCACATATAGCCGGAACGCTTATCTAGTCCAGTCAGCGGAGTCCAGTCAGCGGAGTTCGGAGTGTGAGTCCGCCGACATGGGCCCGAGCCAGCGCGATGGACAAGACGAGCTTGACGGCGCTGCCCCCAGATTGGTGGTCGCGCGGTTTTCAGCGCGATCCTCAGCGTGCAGGCCTCTATGTGTGGAAGCTGGGCGAAACACGGGCTCTTCGGCGCCTCCCGCCGTCCTGGTTTTCAGGGTAGGGCGGTGACGCAAGTTGCTCACCGTGACACCGCCAAAGCCGGTGCGCGACCGAACGGCGCGAGCGGCCCACATGCTCGCCAATCCGCTTGCGTCTTAAAAAAACACCTTGTACGATGACAGACATTAGATGAGCGGATGAAAACCGCCTGGACACCGTTTCGACAGTTCCGATGCCTATAACAGGAGACAAACCAGATGAGCAATCGCAGTAAATTTGTGCTGAGCGCCTTTACGGTCGCAATGTACGCCCTGACGGACCAAGCGGCGGCACAGCAAACGCCCCCACCTGCGGACACCACATTGCAGCGAGTCGAAGTGACCGGCTCCTCGATCCGCCGTGCGGACGCGGAAACGGCGCTGCCGGTGACCGTCATCAAAGCTGCCGAGATGGAAGAGCGCGGCTACACCACGATTGCTGACGCCCTCAATTCGCTGCCCGTTGCCCAGAATGTGATCCCGGGCGGGAACAGCTCAGGGTCCGTCATGAACATGCGCGGCATTGGCGTGAGTCACACCCTGACCCTCATGAACGGCCAGCGGATGCCGTTCGAGCCGACTCAGGCAGCGTTCGTCAACATGGATCTGATCCCGAGGAATGCATTGGAGCGGGTCGAGGTGCTGCGTGATGGCGCCTCCTCGGTATACGGTTCGGATGCCATCGGCGGTGTGGTCAACTTCATCACCAAGAAGCAGTTCAAGGGCCTCCAGATCAAAGGCCAGCTGGTGCAACCTCAGGCAAAAGGCGGCGCCGACGAACAGGGGCTGAGCCTCCTGGCCGGCACCGGTGATCTGGAAGGGAATGGCTGGACCATCTACACGGCAGCCGACTTCCATCGCCGCACCGCACTGAGCGCCGGCGATCGCCCCAAGCTGGGCACGCTTTATCAATTGACTGCACTCGGCATCGCCCCGACGCAGTCGGCAGGCGACTATGCGGGGCCGGCCAACATCATCAAACCCATTGGGATCGCCAATCCGTACTACGCCTCGGGCTGCACCCCTCCCTACTCGCTGCCGGCACTGTCAAAAACTTGTGCCGCCAACAACTATCCGAACTACGCGCTGCTGCTGCCGGAAAACGGGCAGGCTTCCAGTTTCACTCGCGGCGCGGTCAAACTCGGCCAGCAGAACACCTTGTCCGTTGAAGCGGCCTACACGACGGAGTACATCAATCTGACCAAGGCCACGGCGCTGACGAGCAAGGGAAAGTCCAGCGGTGGAGGCGGAACTCCCGTGCTGACGATGACAAAGTCCAGCCCCTATTACCCGGGAGGTAGTGGCGGTGTCCCGGCTGTGGCCGGTGTGACCGGTCAGGATTTGCAGCTCGAATGGCAGGTCGACGAACTGGGCCCGGCTACGCTGCGCAATCGCCAGAACACGGGCCGCCTCCTGATCACTGACGAGGGTACCTGGAAGGACTGGGACTACAGGGTCAACCTGTTGGGCGGCGTCTCGAAGGAATCGACACGCTACCTGACAGGCTACGTCGATGGTCCAAAACTGTACGCAGGTGTCCTCGACGGCACACTGAATCCATTTGGCACCCAGACGTCCGCTGGCCTGGATTACCTGAAAAGCATTGGCGTCAATGGACAGAAGTCACGCTATTCCACGTCCCACTACAACTCGCTCAACTTCGTCGTCAACCACGACCTGACGCAGCTTGCCGGGGGCGCGCTGGCATTCGCGGGGGGGATGGACTATCACTTCGAATCGTTCATGGACAGTGTCCCGGACACCAACGTGAACGTGCCCTTCGACGGCCGCACACCGTATGTCAATTCAGCGACACGCAAGGTGCAATCTGCGTTCGTGGAATTCGACGCTCCGGTGACCAAGCAGCTCGACCTGGACTTGTCAGTGCGCGGAGACAAGTATTCCGATGCGGGCGGCACGGTCAACCCGAAGTACAGCTTCCGCTATCAGGCCGCGAAGAACCTGATCTTCCGAGGTTCGTACAACACGGGCTTCCATGCGCCGAGCCTGATTGAGCTCTATGGCAGCCGCAGTTCCGGCATCAGCAATACCAAGGCGAACTACGACGATCCGTTGCTGTGCCCTGGCGGCGTGCCCGGAACGGCAGGCGGCGGCACGGCGTTGGCGGGGTACAGCCCACTGGTCGTGTGCAATGCCAAGCAGCCGCATATCACCGGCTCCAATCCCGACCTCAAGCCTGAAAAGTCGAACAACATCTCCTTTGGACTGGCGTTCGACCCCTTCAAGAATTTGAGTCTGACGCTCGACTACTGGCAGATACAGGTCAAGGACACCATCGGGACCCTCTCTGACCAGGTGATCTTCAGCGATCCGGCGCGCTACGCGTCCTACTACATACGCGATGCAGACAATAACCTGCTCTACGTGAACGCTCAGTCGCACAACCTTGGCGAGACCCGCACCAGTGGTGAGGACATCACCGCCAACTGGATCATTCCAACGACAGAGTGGGGCCAATTCACGCTGGGCCTGGACGGGACGTACACCAACCGGTACGACTATCAAAACGAGCCGAATGGCGTATGGAATCACAACGTCGGCACGTTCGCGGGCCTGGCGAATGGTGCGATCTCAGGCGACAAGATCATGACCTTCCGCTGGCGCCACAGCCTGCGTCTGGCATGGAAATTCGGAGATTGGAAAGCCCAGATTACCCAGGCCTACACCAGTGGCTACCATGATGGCCAGCAAGTGCCGGAACAGTACTGGCGTGATGTCAGGCCCTATACGCTGTACAACCTGACCACCGGCTACTCGGGCTTCAAGAACGTCATGATCAATGTTGGCGTCGGCAATCTGCTCAATGCCCAACCGCCGGCAACGAACACGATTTCGACTGGTTATTTGCGCACCTACTCGAGTCCGATTGGGCGCACCTTCACGGTGACTGGCACCTACAATTTTTAAGCGGAGCCGCCGGCATGAGTCGAGAGCATTGAGCTCAAGGCCATGCCGGCGGTAAACCTTTGGTGGGCTACTGAAGGTGCGCCGCGCCGTCTCGCGTTGAGGTCAAGTGACGGCTTGCCAACCCCAATCGTCAGCGAGGGGCACTGGCTGCGCCGTCCACGGCAGACACGGGCTTGGGAGCCGAGACGGTGACCTCACCCTTAGTCTGGCGAACCGACTTGTAGGCCGAGTGCTCGATCGTCTCCACCATCTTGGCGATCAACTGTCCTTGCGGCATCTGGTCAGCGACGTCCAGCGCTGAGGACATCGGATCGGCATATTTGGTGTTGGAGAAATAGCGCTGCCGCTTGACCAACACCAGCGTCCTCGCGTCGTACGTCAAGCGATCGAAGTACATGAATGGCGCCACGAAGACCGAGGAGTTTCCTAGCTCGCCCGTGTTGGGGTTGATGGTGCGGAAGTCGCCGTCAACGTCGGAAAGCGTGATGGCGTCATTGCCGCCCATTCCGCCGAAGTCGGCGCTCTGCTTGGACAGCGGCTGGATATAGACGCCAATACCGGACAGCTTGGGACCCATGCCCGCAACCTCCGCGAAGGCATAAGCCGGCACCAGAAGTTCGATCCGGTCCCATTCCGAGCGTTGCGGCAGTTGGCGCAGATGGCCGAGTACGGCGTCCAGTACCAATTGCTGCCGTTCGATGCCGCGCGCTGCCTCCATGCGCTCAGCCAATTCGGCCGGGATGGTCCAGCGCAGCAGCACGAGTCGATCCTGCGGCTCTTCCTCGGCCATCGCCTTTGCAAGCCCGCGCAGCGCTGCATAGTTCAGCGTCTGCGAGGGCACATGGACAACCTGGCGCGTGAAGGGCTCGAGATTGCTGCCCACCGTCTGGCGCTGACGCACGACTTCAATGCGATCTCCCACCGCCGTTAGCAGCGCAACGACGGGCTGCGACTCCGGCGCAGGGATGTTCTGCGCGTGCGCGCTCATCAGCGAAACGGAAAGCAGGGCAATGGCAAATTTCATGTCTGTTATCGTACAAGTCGTTCAGGCCGGAATCTTGTAGGAATCTGGAAGAACCATTGCAGCGGAGTAAACCTGAGTTGCCCACGACGCGCGCGGCTCTTCCGCGATGTTCCGAGATGGGGGGAAGGGCCCCAACCTTCATCGCTGCTTGTCAACAAGTGCGATCGCGGTCCGACTCAAACAACGACGTCGTGCGCTTGCAGGAACGCCTTGCTGATTGCAGCGGACTGTTTGGGGGATCCTCCTTTGTCGGGAACTCGGTCGAGTTCAACCACGGCCCAGCCCCTGAACCCAACCTTGTCGAGCGCGGCGAAGACGGAGGCGAGATCCACTCGGCCCCGACCAAGTTCGACGAACTGGAATGGGTACTTCGCTTTGGATTCGCCCACCAGGTCGCGCAGGTCCTTCAGATGCAGGAACGCCAGACGGTCGTGATAGCGCTCGATCAGCGTTGCGGGATTCGCGCCCCCCGCCACCGCATGGGCAGTATCGAGCTCGAACTTGACATGGCGAGGATCGCTGGCCGCGAGCACTGCGTCGAGTCCGGCCGGCGACTCGCTCAACGTATTGAGATGGTTGTGATAGCTGGCGCTTACCCCGAGGGCGGTGCATGCGCTGCCGATCTCGGTCAGTAGCTTGCCCAGGCGCGCGCATGCTGCCGGATTGAAAGCGCGACCGAAGCTGCCCAACTTGTCGAGCAACTGCAGATACTGTCCGCCGGCAGCCTGCACAAAGCGCGCATTGGCAACGTGGCGCTCAATCTCGCCATTCGGATCAGCATCGATGTCGACCAAGCCGCTCGACAAGGCTGTAAACGCCAAGCCCTTTTTCTGGAGCAGATCACGCAACTCCGCGGGTTGAAAACTCTGAACCACATTGGCCCGGAACTGCACGCCCTTGTAGCCCAGCTCCGCGATGTCGTCGATGGCTTGGCGATCGTTCTCTCCCCATGTCATCGCGGTATAGCCGATGCGTACTCCAGCAAGGGCGGCGCGCGCGCGCAGTGGCAGCGCTACGCCTGCCACTGCCAACAAGCCGAGAGTACTCAACGCATGGCGGCGGGAAAGCATTGGCCCGTTCATCATGGTGTGGCCCTCATTCGTAGACATTGGGCGGCGGCGGCGCTGACGAGGAGGGTCTCGCAATACCGTCAACGGTATGCGGCTCCATCACCTCGACCCGAGTCCCATCCGGATCAAAGATATTGACTTGCCGCTTGCCGTTGCGGCCAACCTGCACCGACAAGGGCTTGCCATAGTCCGCAAAGGCTGCGCGCGCGCGCAACGTCGCGACGGTGGCTTCCGCGTCCGGCACTTCGAGCGCCACATGGTTCTTGGTTCCGTACTGGTCGTGCTTCAAGGGCGCGCGATAGAGCATGAACTCGACGTAGTCAACGCCATCGGGCACACGCATATTGATCCAGCTGAGCTCCTTGGGGTTGCCACCGCCACGCCAGGTCTCTTTGAAGCCGAGAATCCGTCCGTAGAAGTCCAGCGATTTCTGGGCATTGCCGACGGTGAAGCCAACGTGATAAATCTGCGCTGACACCCGGCTGGTCGGCTCGAACTTGCCGGCCGCTTTGGCTTCGACGCCGTCTGGCAACGACTGCACAAATTCCACCAGCATGCCGTCCGGGTCCTTGATCATGAAGGCATAGTCGCCCGCCTTGGTCTTGCCACCGGTGCTGGCGGCAACATCGATCCCCTTCGAACGCAAGTAGGCTCGCATGCCTTCAATGTCGTCGGTGGAGAAGCAGACGTGCGCCAGCATATTCGGCGCGTGCGGAGACGGTTCGTTGAACAGCTCGACGTGCTGGTGATCGTTCACCTTGAAAAAGGCGATGCGAGTCCCGCTGCCATCCTTCTTCGGCAAGCTGAAATAGGAGTCGAAGCCCATCTGATCGTGCCAAAAGTGCTGCGCCTTCGCGAGATCGGATACGTGGAAAGCGACATGCGAAATGCCGGTGATCTTTGGCCTTTCTGGCGCAGTTGCCGTCGCGGCCGCTGCATTCTGGGCGGCAGCGGGCAAGACAAGGACCAGCGCTATCGCTGCCATCGCCGCCTTGAACGTCGACTTGAAAATCAGTTCCATCATCTGGTGTGACCTCGAAAGAAAAAGGACGACCGATGGTCGTCCTGTTGTAGTGATCAGGGTTTGGCCGCCACTGGGGGAAGGCCGATGTTCCCCATTCCGGCGTGCGTCAGCGTTTCCCAGTTCATCATGTGGTTGACGCCGGTTGGACGCGACCTTTGCAGCACCTTGCCCATCAGCGGGAGTGCCATGCCGAGTCGATCGTGATAGTGGTTGTAGGCCATCTCCCACGTCGGATGCAGACCGAACTCCAGATTCTCAGGCGCTGGGGCGCTGTTCGGCGGCAGGTATTGAGCGGTGAATTCCAGCGCCGCGACGAAGCGCTTGGCCTGCTCGCCGTACAGGTCTACGCCTTGTTGGCGTGCGGTCTCTGCTGCGCCCGCCATCGCCGCCAGCGCCAGCGCGGCGTGGCCAGAATCACGGGCCGTCTCCTGTTGCAGACCGTCCGCCAACTGCGGGATGAACCCCTTGTTGCCCCAAATGGCGGGGCCCCATTTCGCCGGCTGTAGCGGGGCCGGACCGTCGCTCGTCAGGTAGATCGTGGCCGGTGCGCGGCCGCGCCACATGTCCAACCCTGCGTTGAATGTTGTGCGGTCGTCGTTGAAGACGCCAATGTTGATCAGGGCCTCGCTCTGCGCCAGCTCCTTGTTGCCGTTCTCGCCGCTGCCCTCAAGAAGGACAGGGACGTACTGGGTCTTCAGCATGGCCTGGAACTTGGCCACATCAGCCGCCGGCCAGCCCGAATACGTGGCGCGAATGATCTCTGCAGCGCGCGGCCAGACTTCTCCCGTCCAAGCGGCCTGCACAGGGCCGTTGGCGTTGATATGCCCGCCGGTTAGCGTGTTCGACCACGCGTTCATGATCTTGACGGCATTCTCGGCATACGCCTTGTTGCCAGTGACGTACCACAGCAGCGCTTGCGCGTAGGCGGCTTCACTGTCGGCCTGTTCGGCCTTGCAGCCAATGTCGGGCTTCGAGAACGGACCGCACTCAACGGTCGGAACGGGGTGAGGCACGTAGTCAAGAGCGCCAAGAGCGTCAGCCTGCAGCTTGGCAAAGGCACTCTTTTGAGGCTCGACGCCGGCCGACACCCGATGCTTGATTTCATCGAGTTGCTTGCCGTTTACCGTGACGCCCGGATGCACAAATGCGCCGCTGGTGTTTGCAGCCGTTATCTCAACGACCTTCCCGCCTGGGATGATGCCCTTGGGCGCCTTCTCCTTCGGTGCCTTGGCCGACTTGGCTTCCTCAGGCGCGTTCCCCGTCTCGTTCGACTTCTTGCCCTTCTTGCCTTTTTTGCCCTGTTTCGGCTGCTCGCCGTCGTTGGATTCCTTGCCTTCCTTCGATGCCTTGTCCTTCTTGCTGGACGCCTTGAAGTAGTCCGCATGCAGGCCGGTGCCGGGCATTTCCTTTTCTTCAACCCAGATGTTGCGGAACTGGACCGGCATGCCGTGCTCCTGCAAATAGAGCGGGCCGGTTGGCGCTTCGCCAAGCCGTCCCGCAGCGCCCTTCTGCGGTCTCACGATCTGATGGTCGTAGAGCAGAACGCCGTTCAAGTACAAGGTCACCCAGGCGTCCCCGGTCTTCTTCCCGTCGGCGTCGAAGCGCGGTGCGTGAAAATCGATGTCGTAGGTGTTCCACTCGAGTACCGGATGGGTCGGGCGCACATGCGGCAGGGCCTCCGGCGGCGTGCAATTTCCGAAGTTTCCGTTGAGGCTGCCTTCCAGCTTGCCGTAGCTCTCGTTGATGTCAGCTTCATAGCGCGTCTGAATGAAGATGCCGCTGTTGCTGGGCGCTCCCAGCGTACGGAATTCCGCGTGAATATGGGAGTCACCGAACTGCTTGTGCGAGATGAGTCCCCCACCCGTGCCTGGCACGACTTCCAGCGCGCCGTCGACAATATTGGCGCTGGCTGGCCCCGGCAACTCCTTCAGCCAGTCCTTGCCGTCCTTGGTTGCAAAAGCGTCAGCGTTGTGACCGTCGAAGAGGACCACCGCGCCAGCGGGCGGCTTGGCGCCCATCGTCGGCGAGGTGCGCGTCACGTGCCGAAGTTCGCCTTGCTGGGTCGGGCCTTTCAGCGTCAACTTGCCGTCAGTGATGGCCCCGCTCCAACCCTCTCCGTTCAGGGACATCGACTGCCCTGAGCGTGTTCCGAGCAGCACGACGACGGCCTTGGCGTCTGGCTGGTCAAAGGCGGTCAAGATGTTCGCGCGGTATTTCCCGCCATCGGTTGGATACACCTGCGCCACCCATCCGGCCGACCCTTGATAGTCGCCGCGGAACGGATCCGGCTGAGCGCGAACGAAACGCGAATCGATGGGCTCTTCCACTGCTGAAAAGGCGGCGGCGGTCATGAAGAGAGCGGCGCACACCATCAGCGTGCGCGATGCCCTTGAGGACTTCACATGCATGAAAACTCCTTGGGAATTGGAATCGAATTGAGAGGCGGACGAGGGCGCTCAAGCTGACTCAGCTCGGCCAACACGCGCGCGCATGGACTCTGAAAAAATCAGCTGGTCTGTCGTGCCAGTTCGGCGCGCAGTTGCTGCAAGAAGACGGGCACCACTTTGTAGGGGTCGTACGGTTCCGTACCGCCACGCTGCGACAAAGTCTCGATGGGCAGATAGCCGCGATAGCCCGAATCGAGGACGATCTTCAGCAGGCGATGGATGTCGGTCGGCTGCGTCTTCTCGTTCTCCACGCCGTTGGGGCTTTGCTTGATTTGCCAGTTGACGGCATACGGTGCCGCCTTGGCCATCTCGGCATACGGATCCGGGGCGCGGTAGTAGCCGGTATCGACGATCGCGCCGCACCACGGCGAATCAACTCGCTTGATCAGGCTGATCTGGTCGTCTGCCGTCTTCAAGAAGTCTCCGTGGTTTTGCACGCCGATCAACACCCCGAACTTCCCCGCGTAAGTGGCGCAGTCGCGGATATCGTTGGCGATCCATTCCTCCACTTGGTCGCGGGTCGCGCCCTTGGACACCGATTGCCAGGTCTCGGCTCGCATCTGCGTGTCCGCAAACACCCGCAGCACCGGGGCGCCCAGCTTGTGTGCGACCTCGACCCAAGCCTTGATGCGCTGCACGTCTCGAGCCCGACCGGCCGTGTCGGCAACCGTGAAGTTGTTGCCGACCCCGGTCCCGCTGATGGCCAAACCAAGATCGAAGGCGTGACGCTTCAGATCGTAGATGTATGAGTCCGTGGGAACGCCGAGGCCGTCCTTTTCGTAGCCGGGAAAGTAGTACCCCGTTGCGTCAAAGGCGTCGAAGTTGACCTTGGCGCAGAAGTCGGCGAGATCAAAGAGGGAGAAGCCTCCCTTTCCCTTTGCCTGGCCGCCAAGCAATTTGGCGAACGAATACGCGTTGCATGAAAACTTGACCGCGGGCCCGCCCACCCGCTTTATCGGGGTCACGGCGGCGCCGGCATTTGAGGCGCCCAGCAGGCCGACGAGACCCACGCCGCCGGCGAGAGGACCCAAGGGGGCGAGAGTTGCCGCTTTCAGGAAGTTGCGACGCGATTCTTCGGACATGTCTGTCTCCAATGGTTGTGGCTTGTTGTCTGTCATCGTACAAATAAGCCGCAAAAGGTGCAAGCTGACGATTTGCGCCTTACGCATCTTTACTAGGGCTCCTATGGCGGCTTGCGCAACCTCGTCCATTCTTATACGATGACCGATAACTAAAGACAACATCGAGACGACATGGACTCTCCTTCTTCCCTTCCGCCCTTGCGCTTTGGCGTCGTCGGTATTGACCACCGCCACGTCTATGACCAGGTACGCGGCCTTCTGGACACCGGTGCCGAATGTGCCGGATATTGGACCGAGCCCGGGGCTGTCACCGAGCCAGGCTTTCGGGAGCGCTTTCCCACGGTTCTCAAGATGGCAGACCGGCGCGAATTGCTGGAGGACGCCAGCATCGGCTTGATCATCTGTGCCGCCATTCCGCGAGACCGAGCGGGGCATGCGGTCGAGGCGATGCAACACGGCAAGGATTTCATGGCCGACAAGCCCGGCGTGACCACGCTTGCCCAACTCGACCAAGTGCGCGCGACCCAATCGGAAACGGGCTGCATCTTCTCCGTGAATTTCACGGAACGCTTCGAAGTTCGTGCCGTCACCAAGGCCACTGAACTTGTGCGTTCCGGAGCCATTGGCCGCGTCTTGCAGACAGTCGGCCTTGGGCCGCACCGCCTCAACCGCCACCTGCGTCCCTCGTGGTTCTTCGATCCGGTGGCGTATGGGGGCATCCTCACCGATCTCGCGTCACATCAGATCGATCAGTTTCTGCACTTCACCGGCTCCGATGACGCGGAGATCCTGCTGTCCCGATACGGCAATCTCGGTAATCCCCAAGATCCGGGCCTGCAGGATTTTGGAGAAATCGTGTTGTCTCACGGAGGTGTCAGCGGATACATCCGAGTCGATTGGTTCACCCCCGACGGCCTGCCCACTTGGGGCGACGGGCGTTTGACCATCCTCGGTACAGACGGCTACATCGAACTGCGCAAATACGTGGACATCGCAGGGCGTCCTGCAACAGACCATCTGTTCTTGGTGAACCATGAAGGCACACGCTATGTTGACTGCTCTCAAGAGCCCTTGCCCTATTACTCCTCGCTGAGACGGGACATCGCCGCTCGTACCGAGACCGCAATGAGCCAAGCACATTGCTTCAAGGTGTGCGAGCTTGCGCTCCGCGCACAAGCCATCGGGCAGCGCATCGAAAACAACAACTCCCACCCATGAACGACAGCACTCCCATCGGATTCGGCATCGTCGGTGTCGGCATGATCGCCGCCTATCACGCGCGCGCTATCCAGGCAGCATCCGCTGAGCACAACCTACGCCTGGTCGGCGTCGTCGGCCTGGACGCCGACAACGTGCAGCGCTTTGCCGCTGAGCACCATGTGCCCTTTCACACCACCGACATTGATGCTCTTCTGCGACAGCCGGGCCTTCAAGTCGTGTGCATTGCCACGCCCAGTGGCGCCCATCTGGAGCCGGCTCTGAAGGCCATCGCTGCGAACAAGCACGTGATCATTGAAAAGCCGATCGAGATCACGCCGCAGCGTGCGGACCAATTGATCGACGCTGCCCGCGAACACCGTGTTCATCTCTCCGCAATCTTCCAGGCGCGATACGGCGCGGGCGCACGGTTGGTCAAACAGACCGTCGACAGCGGCCGTCTGGGCCGACTGAGCCTGGCCAGCGCCTACGTCAAATGGCACCGAAAGCCCGAGTATTACCGCGGCTGGAAAGGCACCCTGGCTATCGACGGCGGCGGTGCCGTGATGAACCAAGCGATCCATGCGGTCAATCTGCTCCACTGGTTCGCTGGAATGCCCACCGAAATCTACGGAAGAACGACGCGTATCGTGCATCAGGGCATTGAGGCCGAGGACACCGCATGCGCCACCTTCCGATTCCCGTCCGGCGCGCTTGGCGTGTTGGAGGCAACCACCGCCGCTTATCCCGGCTGGGAGCGCCGGATCGAACTGTGCGGCGAATTCGGTTCGGTGGCGCTGGAAGACGATCGCATCATCCGCTGGGACTTCGTTGATGAGCAGCCCGATGACGCAGCGATCCGCGCCCGTGCGGCGCTACAGCAAAGTTCGTCCGGTGCAGGGGCACCCGATCAGATCAACTTCGACGGCCATCAGCGCCAGATCGTCGAGATGGCCGACGTTATCCGCAGCGGCACTTGCCTGCCCACGCCGGTCGAAGAAGCCCGCAACACCGTAGCTTTGGTCTGTGCGCTGTACGAATCGGCGCGCACCGGCTTGCCGGTGCAGTTGTCGGGCCAATAAGCGCATATCGAAAAAAGATACGGAGACAAACGCATGGCGTCCCCAAACTCAAACACGCTCCCGCTCGCGCAACCCGTGCCTGTCTCGTGGTGGAAGGCGTTGGACCGCAGCCACTGGCTGATTTTCGTGGTCGCGTCACTGTCCTGGCTGATCGATTGCTTCGATCAACAGGTCTTCAACCTGGCGCGCGACGGCGCCATCGAGCATCTGATTGGCAAGGACCTGGCGACCGAGTTCGCGCCCTACACGACTTCGGTGTTCCTGGTCGGGTGGGCCATAGGAGGGCTCACGCTCGGAGCTCTGGGAGACCGATTGGGGCGCGTGAAGATGCTCATGACAGCCATCTTGTTGTATGCAGTCTGCACGGGGCTTTCGGCGTTCTCCACAGGGTTCTGGGACTTCTGTCTCTATCGCTTGGTAACTGGCATTGGCGTGGGCGGTGTTTTCGGCCTGGCGGTGGCCTTGGTCTCGGACACGGTGCCGGACCGAAGCCGAGCGCCCGCTCTGGGAATGCTGCAATCACTGTCCTCGGTTGGAAATATTGCCGCAGGGGCAATCGGGATTGGCGTAGGTGCCCTGGCGCTACAAGGAATGCTGCCGTTTCATCTGCAGACTTGGCAGATCCTGTTCATGATCGGTGCACTTCCGGCGCTACTCTTGATTCCCGTTTTCCTGCGGATGAGCGAACCGCAAAAGTGGATCGACGCCAAAGCCGAAGGTGAGCGCAACGGGATCCAGTTTGGCTCCTATCGGAATCTGCTGGGTCATCCGACTTGGCGCCGCCATGCATGGCTCGGCCTCGTGCTGTGCAGCGCCGGGATCATTGGGCTTTGGGGAATTGGAAACTTTCACCCAAAGATCATTCGCTCAATCATCGATGCACACCTGGCCGGTACCGCGCTGAGCCCGCAGCAGATTTCGAGCGAAAAATCGTACTGGAGCGGGATCGGGCTGCTCTTGCAGAATCTCGGCGGCTTCTGCGGCATGCTGACGCTGGCCAAGATCGCTCAGAAAGTTGGGCGGAAGAAGGCCTTCGCAATTGCGCTGACGCTGTCCTTCCTGAGCACCGTGATGGTGTTCAGATATATGCGCGAGATCGACCAGATCTACTGGATGTTGCCGTTGATGGGGTTCGGGCAGTACTCGGTGTTTGCCGTTTATGCAATCTACCTGCCCGAGCTGTTCCCCACGAGCTTGCGCAGCACTGGCACGAGCTTCTGCTACAACTTCGGCCGACTTGTGGCGGCCACGGCCCCGTTCACGATCGGCCAAGTCACTCGCAGCCTCGGCGGCAACGTCGAAGGCTTCCGCACCGCCGGAGTCGCGGTCAGTTTCGTGCTTCTGATTGGCCTCTTGGTTTTGCCGTTCTTGCCAGAGACCAAGGACCAGCCACTTCCGAGCGACGGTGATGTCCCGCGAGGTGGTGTGAGTCGTTGAGGTCGGTCGCTCGGTCTGGCCGGCTGCAACCCAAGAATGTCGTAGGCAGATCAGATGCTTGCGGCGCGTAAAAGCTCAACCGAGAGCTTTGCCTTTTTGCTTTTCTGCAGCCGTTCTTGCAGCTGCAGCAACTGCGCCGCCACGGCAATTGCAATCACCTCGGGCTGCTTGCCCGTGATGCCGGCAACACCGATCGGGCAGGTGATGTGATCGAGTTCGGCCTCGGTGAAGCCGCGTGCCTCCAGCCGGTGGCGGAAGGCTGCCCATTTGGTCTTGCTGCCGATCAGGCCGATGAAGGGCAGGTCACCGCGTTCGCGCTGGCGCTTCAGGCAGGCGGCCACGATGTCGAGGTCCTCCGCGTGGCTGAAGCTCATGATCAGCACATAGGAACCGGGCGCGAGTCCGGGCACGGCGCCTTGCACGGGGTCGGAGTGCTCGGCCTCCACCTGCGCGGGCAGCTCGGCCGGAAAAATCTCTTCGCGGCTATCGACCCAGAGCAGTTCGACGGGCAGGTCGGCCAGCAGCTTCACGATGGCGCGGCCGACATGGCCGCCGCCAAACAGGGCGACCGGCATCAAGGGCGCCGTGGAGTCCACCTGCCCCGCGTCTCTCAGCCAGTCAAAGCCGAGGTGAACGACGCCGCCGCAGCATTGACCGAGGCTCGGGCCGAGCGCGTAGCGGCGATGGGGCGTGCTCACGCGGCCCTGCTTCAAGTCGGCGCGAGCTTCGGCCGTCGCATCGAATTCAAGCTGACCGCCGCCGATCGTGCCGACCTGCGACCTCGCTCCTACGGCCATCCAGGCGCCGACTTCACGCGGCCCGCTGCCGTGCACGGCGCTGACGCGCACCAGCACGGCGGGGCCTTCAGCAAGCAAAGCTTCGAGTGCGGCGCGCGGATGCATCCGGAATTTCCTCAGCGGCGCACCGCGTCACAAGCGGCGAGCACACGTTCGGCCGTGGTCGGCGCGGACAGCGGCGGATCACAGCGCTCAGGCCCGCAGGCGGCGACCGCATCCTTGATCGCCAGCAGCACCGAAAACGGCAGCAGCAGCGGCGGCTCGCCGACCGCTTTGGAACGGTGGATGCTGTTCTCGCGGTTCGGCACATCGAACAGCGAGACGCGGAAATCGAGCGGGCTGTCGTTGGCCGTCGGGATCTTGTAGGTGCTCGGTGCGTGCGTAAGCAGGCGGCCGTTCTGCGGATGCCAGACCAGTTCCTCGGTCGTCATCCAGCCCTGGCCCTGCACGAACGCGCCTTCGACCTGGCCGATGTCCAGCGCCGGGTTCAGCGAGGTGCCGACGTCATGGATCACATCGGCGCGCAGCACGCGGCTCTCGCCGGTCAGCGTGTCGACGATCACCTCGGCCAAAGCCGCACCATAAGCGTAGTAGTAGAAGGGATGGCCCTTGAGCGTGCTGCGGTCCCAGTGCAGGCCCGGCGTGGCGTAGAAGCCTTCGCTCCAGAGTTGCACGCGGCGCAGATAGGCCTGGCCGACGAGCTTGTCGAAAAGGATGCTCTGGCCTTGGCCATCGTGCGCCGCGTTGTCCGCGAAGCCAACCTGTTCGGGCGCGCACTTCAGCAGCTCGGCGGCCAGCGGCAGCAGGCGTTGCTTGATCTTGCTCGCGGCATCCTGCGCCGCCTTGCCGTTCAGATCGGCGCCGGTCGATGCGGCCGTGGCCGAGGTGTTGGCGATCTTCTGCGTGTCGGTGGCACTCGCTCGCACATGGTCGAGGCTCAGGCCCAGCTCATGCGCCACGACCTGGCAGACCTTGGTGTTGAGCCCCTGGCCCATCTCGGTGCCGCCGTGATTGACCAGCACCGAGCCGTCGGTATAGACGTGCACCAGCGCGCCGGCCTGGTTCAGATGCACCACGTTGAAGGAGATGCCGAACTTCAGCGGCGTCAGCGCCAGGCCGCGCTTGAGCAGCGGGCTCGTCGCGTTGAAAGCCTGGATCTCGGCGCGGCGTGCGTGATAGTGGCTTTGTTCGAGCAGGCGATCGGTCAGCGGCGCGATGATGTTGTCGGCCACGGTCTGGCCGTAGGGCGT
Source organism: Burkholderiaceae bacterium (assembly GCA_036500605.1). GTDB lineage: Bacteria > Pseudomonadota > Gammaproteobacteria > Burkholderiales > Burkholderiaceae_C > JAFALK01. The sequence goes on along the minus strand of DASYBU010000002.1, from coordinate 350,070 downwards.
GACGTTGCGCTCGCCGTCGTCGCTGTAGAAATTGCGCTGCCGCACCAGCATCGGATCGAGCCCCAGGCGGCGCGCGACCGAGTCCAGGATCATCTCGATGGCCAGCGCGCCCTGCGGCCCGCCGAAGCCGCGGAAGGCGGTGTTGCTCTGCGTGTGCGTGCGCGCGCAGAAGCCGTGCATGGCCACATGCGGCAGCCAGTAGGTGTTGTCGAAATGGCAGAGCGCACGCGTCATCACCGGCGCGGAAAGGTCGGCCGAATGACCGCAGTTGGAGATCAGGTCGACCTCGACGCCGAGGATGCGCCCCTCGCTGTCGTGGCCGACATCCCAGCGGTAGTCAAACCCGTGGCGCCGTCCGGTGACCATGAAATCATCATCACGGTCGACGCGCAGCTTGACCGGCTTGCGCAGCTTCGTCGCGGCCAGCGCGGCCACGCAGGCGAACACCGCGGACTGCGACTCCTTGCCGCCAAAGCCGCCGCCCATGCGACGGCATTGCACCTGCACCTGGTGCGCATGCCAATGCAGCGAATGCGCGACCAGCTGCTGCATCTCGGACGGATGCTGCGTCGAGCAATGGATCAGCACACCGCGGTCTTCCTGCGGCAGCGCATAGCTGATCTGGCCTTCGAGATAGAACTGCTCCTGCCCACCGACCGAAGCCTCGCCCTGGAAGCGCAGCGGTGCGTTGGCCAGCGCCGTGGCCGCGTCGCCGCGGTTCAGATGCATCGGCGGCAGCACATAGTGAGCCGCGGCATGAGCCTGCGCTGCGGTCAGATAGGCGGGCAATGCCTCGGCCTGGATGACGGTCTTGGCCATCGCGGCGGCGCGGCGCGCGAGCTCGCGGTGCGTGGCGATGATGGCGAAGACGGGCTGGCCCAGATAGCTGAGCTTGTCATGCGCAAAGATCGGATCGTCATGGACCAGCGGGCCGCAGTTGTTCTCGCCGGGGATGTCGGCCGCGCTCAGCACCGCGACCACGCCGGGCTGGCGCCGCAGCAGTTCGAGATCGATGCTGATCAGCTTGCCGTGTGCAACAGGCGACAGGCCCAGCGCTGCATGCAGCGTGCCTTGCGCCTCGGGGATGTCGTCGGTGTAGATGGCCTCGCCGCTGACGTGCAGGTGGGCGGACTCATGCTTGCGGTCGACGCCGACTTGAGCCGCTTGTTGAGGAGCTTGATTCACGCGAGGCTCCGGTTGAAATCGGCGGCGAGCCAGACGTTGACCTGATGCTCCTGCAGCGGTGCATCGCCGCGCGTCTCCATCCAGAAGCGCCGCAGCAGGTTCTGCGAGACCTGCATGCGATAAGCAGCGCTGGCGCGCAGATCGCTGAGCGGCTTGAAGTCTTGCGGCAGGGCGGCGATGGCCTGGGCGAGGGTGGCCTCGTTCCAGGCTTGACCGACCAACGCGGCCTCGGTCAGCGCCGCGCGCTTGACGGTGGCCGCCATGCCGCCAAAGGCCAAGCGCGCGTCGGCAACGCAGCCGTCCTTCAGCGTCATCGAGAACACCGCGCAGACCGCCGAGATGTCGCTGTCATAGCGCTTGGAAATCTTGTAGGCGCGCAGATGTTCGACCGTGCCCGGCTGCACCGTCGGCAACGGCACCGAGAGCCCTTCAACAAACTCGCCGGCCTCCATCGCGTTCTTCATGTAGTCGAGATAGAAATCGCGCAGCGGCATTTGGCGCTGCCGTTGGCCTTGCCGCAGATGGATGCTCGCATCGAGCGCGATCAGCGCTGGCGGCCCGTCGCCGATCGGCGAGCCGTTGGCGATATTGCCGCCCAGCGTGCCGGCGTTGCGCACCGGCGGCGAGGCAAAGCGCAGCCAGAGCTGGCGCAGGGCAGGGAAGTGCTGGCACAGGGCGCCCCAGGCATCTTCGAGCGTGACGCCGGCGCCGATCCAGAGTTCAGAACCACGCTCCTCGATCCGTTGCAGCTCGCGCACCTGACCCAGATAGATCACATCGCCCAGCCGGCGCATCTGCTTGTTGACCCACAGGCCCACATCGGTGGCACCGGCCACAAGACGAGCCTCGGGCTTCTCCTGGCGCAGCGCGGCCAAAGCCTCGACCGTGCGCGGCACATGGAAATTCTCGACCTTGGCATCGATCAGCGAAGGGGCGCTGAAATCCAGCGGCTCATCGTTCTCCAGCCCTTGAAGGGCCTGGACGATGGGCGCGCGATCCAGCGGCTGTGCGGGCGCATCGAACATGCGCTCGCCCGCATCCAGGATCGGCCGGTAGCCCGTGCAGCGGCACAGATTGCCGGCCAGATCGTCGGCCAGCTCCTGGCGCGTTGGCCGGGTCTGGCAGGCCTGATGGCGCTCGTACACGCCTTGCAGCGTCATGGTGAAGCCGGGCGTGCAGAAACCGCATTGCGAGCCATGACAGTCGACCATCGCCTGCTGGACTGGATTGAGGCCGTCGGCGGCGCCGAGGTCTTCCACCGTCAGCAGCGCGCGGCCGTCAAGCGTGGGCAGGAACTGGATGCAGGCGTTGACCGGCTTCAGCGCCAGGGTTTCATCACCCTGCAGTTCGCCGACCAGCACCGTGCAGGCGCCGCAATCGCCTTCGGCGCAGCCTTCCTTGCAGCCGATCTCGTGGGCCTGCTCGCGCAGCCATTGCAGCACCGTCGTTGTGGTCGGTAAATCTGCAACCTCGTGCACCTGGCCGCGATGGAAAAAACGAATGGGACGTGTCGCCATGTCTGCTCTCTGTTGAAGCCCTCACCTTATCCGCAGTAATGGCCCCGTGTTATACCGTCTTACGAATAGTCTCTATACAGGATCCGGTATGAAATTCCAGGCGAACTTTGACAAGATCGAGATTCAACTTGTGCGGATCTTGCATACCGTGATCACCGAAAGCAGCGTTACCCGGGCCGCGCTGCGTCTGAACATGACGCAGCCGAAGGTCAGCGCACAGCTGAGGCGCCTGCGTGAGTTGACCGGCGACGAGCTGCTCGTGCGCAGCGGCACCGGCATGACGCCGACCGCCGTGGCGCTGGGCCTGGTCGAACCGGCCGAGCGCCTGCTGCAAGAGGCCGAGCAACTGTTCGGCGCCCGCCATCGCAAAAACCCATTCGATCCGGCCAAGGCCAAGCTGCGGCTGCGCATCGCGGCCAGCGACTATCTCGATCCGCATTTCCTGCCCGAGCTCGTCGCGCACCTGCAGCGCAGCGCGCCCGGCGTGAGCCTCGATCTGCAACCGTTGTCAGCCGACTATGACTACCGCACCGCCTTGTCGCGCGGCGATGTCGACCTCGTGATCGGCAACTGGCTGAAGCCGCCCGAAGAACTCCACACCAGCCGCCTGCTCAGCGACGAAGTCGTCTGCCTCGTGGGCCTGGATCATCCGGTGGCCCGCGCCAACGGCCGCAACTGGACCGTCGAGCGCTATCTGCAATGCCAGCATGTGGCGCCGATGCCGCTGGCCGTCGGCGCTCCCGGCGTGATCGACCAACACCTGAGCTCGCTGGGCCTGCAGCGCGACATCACCGTGCGCAGCGCCCACTTCGGGCAACTGCCCGAGATGGTCTCGCGCAGCCTGCTCGTGCTGACCACGGGGCGCCTGTTCTGCTCCCGCTACCTGAACGACCTGCCGGTGCGCGTGCTGCGCTGCCCGGTGGAATTCCCGGTGATGCGCTACTACCTGCTGTGGCACCACGTTTCGCACGAAGCCGCGCCGATGCGCTGGCTGCGCGAACAGGTGCGCGAGGTGGCCCGCCACATCGTTGCCACCGCGCCCGACGTGGCGCATGTGCGCGCCTGAACCTCCTCTTCTGAATCATGACTGTTGACGCTGTCCCGATGAATGCATCCGCCCTGCCGCAGGCCGCGCGCCGCCTGGCCATTCGTGGCGACCTGCTCGACTTTGGCGCCGAGCCCGGCTGGGCCCAGGTCGAGAGCCCGGCCGTGCGTTTCCACGCCGACCATTGGCTGCTGATCGAGGACGGCCGCATCGCCGGCATCCAGAAGGAAGATCCCGATCCTTCGTGGCAGCGCGACGACCAGCGCGGCCGCCTCGTGCTGCCGGGCTTCATCGACACGCATGTCCACGCGCCGCAGCTCGACGTGATCGCCAGCTACGGCACCGAGCTGCTGGACTGGCTCAACACCTACACCTTCCCGGCCGAGCAGCGCTACGCCGATCCGGCCGTGGCGCAGCTTGGTGCGGCACGTTTTCTCGATGCGTTGCTGGCGCATGGCACGACGTCGGCCGTGGTCTTCCCGACGGTCCACAAGGTCGCGGCTGAAGCGCTGTTCGAAGCGGCGCGCGAGCGCGGCATGCGCCTGATCGCCGGCAAGGTGCTGATGAACCGGCATGCGCCGGCCGCGCTGCTCGACGATGTGGAACAGGCCGAGCGCGATTGCATCGACCTGATCGACCGTTTTCATGGCCGCGATCGCCTGTCGTACGCGGTGACTGTGCGCTTCGCGCCGACCAGCACGCCGCAGCAGCTCGCGATGGCCGGCGCGCTGTGCCGCGCCGACAGCTCGCTCTACATGCAGACCCATGTGGCCGAGAACCGCGCCGAGGTCGATTGGGTGGCGCAGCTGTTCCCTCAAGCACGCAGTTATCTCGACGTCTACCAGCGCGAAGGTCTCCTGCACGAACGCTCAATCCTCGCGCACGCGATCTGGCTCGACCGCGAGGACCAACTGGTGCTGGCGCGCAGCGGCGCACAGGCCTCGTTCTGCCCGTCGTCCAATCTCTTCCTCGGCAGTGGGCTGTTCGATTGGATCGGCGCGCGCGAGGCCGGCTTCGCGGTCACGGCGGGCAGCGATGTCGGTGGCGGCACTTCGCTGTCGATGCAGCGCACGCTGGCCGACGGCTACAAGGTGCAGAGCCTGCGCGGCCAGCGCCTGACGGCCTGGTCGGCGCTCTACACCGCCACGCGCGGCGCGGCCAAGGCATTGAGCCTCGATCAGGAGATCGGCTCGTTCACGCCCGGCGCTGCCGCCGATGTCTGTGTCTGGGACTGGTCCGCCGGACCGGTCTGCGGCGCGCGCATGGAACGGGTGAGCGCCGATGCGGGCGCTGCCAATCTGCGCGGCCTGCACGAAAAAGTTTTTGCCTGGCTGACGCTGTCAGACGAACGCAACCTGGCCACAAGCTATGTTGCGGGAGCGGTGCGCTACAGGCGCGCACCACGGAACTAGCGTTTGCACATATCCACAACAAGACAGGGCCACGGGCTCCGGCACCGTCGTTCTGCAAAGCCGCCATTGAGCGGCCGATTGGAGACAACCAGATGTTGGAGAAACTGTTTCGCCTCGGCGAAAACAAGACCTCGGTACGCACCGAGCTGATCGCGGGCACCACGACCTTTCTGGCCATGGCCTATATCGTCTTCGTCAACCCGAGCATCCTCGGCACGACGGGCATGGACAAGGGCGCCGTCACGGTGGCCACCTGTCTGGCAGCCGCCATCGGCTGCTTCATCATGGCCTTCTACGCCAACTGGCCCGTGGGCATGGCGCCGGGCATGGGGCTGAACGCCTTCTTCGCCTTCGGCGTCGTGCAGAGCATGGGCTGGAGCTGGCAGGCGGCGCTCGGCGCGGTCTTCATCTCGGGCTGCGTGTTCATCCTGCTGACCGTGACCGGCATCCGGCGATGGATCGTGGCGGCGATTCCACTCTCATTGCAATCAGCGATACCGGCGGGCATCGGCTTATTCCTCGCGCTGATCGCCTTGAGCAATGCCGGCATCGTCGTGCCCAGCGCGGCCACCAAAGTGACGCTCGGCGCGCTGCAAAAACCCGAAGCCTTGATGGCGATCTTCGGCTTCTTCCTGATCGCGGGCCTCGACTTCTTCAAGGTGCGCGGCGCGATCCTGATCGGCATCCTGGCCGTGACGGGCCTGAGCATGGCGCTCGGCTACACGCACTACGAAGGCCTGGTCGCCACGCCGCCGAGCATCCTGCCGACCTTCGGCAAGCTCGACATCATGGCCGCTGCCTCGAAGGGCATCTTCAACGTCGTGCTGGTGTTCGTGCTGGTCGAGGTGTTCGATGCCACGGGCACGCTGACCGGCGTCGCGCGCAAGGCCGGGCTGATGGACCACTCGGGCTCCGAGGCGTCGCACAAGGGCATCAACCGCGCGCTGTTCGCGGACAGCGCCTCGATCCTGTCGGGCTCGCTGCTCGGCACCAGCAGCACCACGGCTTACATCGAAAGCCTGGCCGGCATCCAGGCCGGCGGCCGCACCGGTTTGACCTCGGCGACTGTCGGCGTGTTCTTCCTGCTGGCGCTGTTCTTCACGCCGCTGATCGGCGTCGTGCCGGCTTATGCCACCGCGCCTGCGCTGGTCTATGTGGCCGCGCTGATGCTGTCGGAACTGGCCCACATCGACTGGAGCGACATCACCGAGTCGGTGCCCGCCGCGATGGCCGCGATGGTCATGCCCTTCACCTACTCGATCGCCAACGGCCTGGCCTTCGGCTTCATCTCGTTCGCGACGCTGAAGCTGGTGACCGGTCGTTATCGCGAGGTGCCGCCGGCGGCGTGGGTCATCGCGATCCTGTTCCTCGTCCGCTTCTCATTCTTCATGCGAGATTGATCCGACTCAGCGCGGTGGCGCCTGGCGCCACCAGTCGCCGGTCAAGGCCTCCTGCAGGAAGGCGATGAAGCTGGTGACCTTGGTCGAGACCAGCTTCGGGGAAGGGTAGACCGCATGCACGTCCTGCGCGGGCAGCACATGGTCGACCAGCACGGGGGTGACGAGCGAGGCGGAGACCGCTTCGCGCGCCACGTACCAGGGCAGGATCGCCAGGCCCATGCCGGCTTGCGCAGCGGACAGCACGGCGGACAGGTTGTTGGTCCGCAGCCGGCCGCCGACGGGCACCGAGATCTCTTCGCCGTTCGGCTGGATGAAGCTCCAGCGCGCATCGCCTTGCACGCTGCTGTAGATCAAACAGTTGTGCGCCGAGAGATCGGCCGGCACCCGCGGCACACCGTGAGCCGCGAGATAAGCCGGCGCCGCGACCATGACCCAGGGGTTGGTGCCGAGATAGCGCGCGCCGAGGCTGGAATCGGCCAGGCGCCCCATGCGCACCGCGACGTCCACACCCTGTTCGACCAGATTGACATAGCGATCATCAAAACTCAGATCGATGCCCACCTCCGGATGCTCACGCATATAACGCAACACCAGCGGCACCATCACGCGCCGGCCGAAGGCCACCGAGGTGCTGACGCGGATCTGCCCGCCGATGCCGCTTTGCAGCAGCGAGGCGAGGTTGTCGGCTTCCTCGATGTCGCGCGAGATGCGCTTGCATTTGTCGTAGTACAGCGCGCCGACTTCGGTCGGCGTGATGCCGCGCGTGGAGCGGTGCAGCAGCCGTGCGCCAAGACGCTCCTCGATCGCCGCCACGGCCTTGGTCGCCGTCGACTGCGCAATGCCCAGATCATCAGCGGCCTTGCTGAAGCTGCCGGTCTCGACAACGCGAATAAAGAGGTCCAGTCCGGTCAGGCGATCCATGCCGCAACTGTAGCGCCGGCGCGGTGGGCACGGGCTCATATCGCGCGGTGGAATAGGTCTTATCGCCGGACTTCCGTTCTCAATGCCGGCCTCGATCGCCATCATCGCTCCAAGCCCAATCTGGGCAATCAGGAGACAGCGATGGCAAGGATGAAGGCCGCAATGGCCGCGGTGCTGGTGATGGAAAAGGAAGGCGTGACGCAGGCTTTCGGCGTGCCCGGCGCGGCGATCAACCCGCTCTACGCGCAGCTGCGCGAGCGCCAGACGATTGCCCATGTGCTGGCGCGCCACGTCGAAGGCGCTTCGCACATGGCCGAGGGCTACACGCGAGCCCGGGCCGGCAATATCGGCGTGTGCATCGGCACCTCGGGCCCGGCCGGCACCGACATGATCACGGGCCTGTATTCGGCGCAGGCCGATTCGATCCCGATCCTGTGCATCACCGGCCAGGCGCCGCGTGCGCGCATGCACAAGGAAGATTTCCAGGCCGTCGACATCGCCAGCATCGCCAAGCCGGTGACCAAATGGGCGACGACGGTGATGGAGCCCGCGCAAGTGCCGCGTGCCTTCCAGCAGGCCTTCCACCTGATGCGTTCGGGCCGCCCGGGACCGGTGCTGATCGACCTGCCGTTCGATGTGCAGATGGCCGAGATCGAGTTCGACATCGAGACCTACGAGCCGCTGTCCGTCTACAAGCCTGCCGCCTCGCGCAAGCAGATCGAGAAGGCGCTCGCCATGCTCGACGAAGCCGAGCGCCCGTTGATCGTGGCCGGCGGCGGCATCATCAACGCCGATGCTTCCGATCTGCTGCAGGAATTCGCCGAAATCGCCGGCATCCCCGTGATCCCCACGCTGATGGGCTGGGGTACCATCCCCGACGACCATCCGCTGATGGCCGGCATGTGCGGCCTGCAAACCAGCCACCGCTACGGCAACGCCACGATGCTGGCCAGCGACTTCGTGCTCGGCATCGGCAACCGCTGGGCCAACCGCCACACCGGTTCGCCCGAGGTCTATTGCAAGGGCCGCAAGTTCATCCACGTGGACATCGAGCCGACCCAGATCGGCCGCGTCTTCGCGCCCGACTACGGCATCGTCAGCGATGCACGCGCCGCGCTGCAGCTGTTCGTCGAGATCGCGCGCGAATGGAAGGCCGAAGGCCGCCTGCGCGACCGCAGCGCCTGGGCCGCTGAATGCCTGGCGCGCAAGTCCGACCTGCAATACCTGCGCAAGACGAACTTCGACAACGTGCCGATGAAGCCGCAGCGCGTCTACCAATGCATGAACCGCGCCTTCGGCCGCGACGTGACCTACATCTCGACGATCGGCCTCTCGCAGATCGCCGGTGCCCAATTCCTGCATGTCTACCAGCCGCGCCACTGGATCAACTGCGGCCAGGCCGGCCCGCTCGGCTGGACCATCCCTGCGGCACTCGGCGTGCGTGCCGCTGACCCGACGCGCAAGATCGTGGCGCTCTCGGGCGACTACGACTTCCAGTTCATGCTCGAAGAGATGGCCGTCGGCGCGCAGTTCAAGCTGCCCTACATCCACGTCGTCGTGAACAACAGCTACCTCGGCCTGATCCGCCAGGCGCAGCGCGGCTTCACGATGGACTACTGCGTGCAGCTCGGCTTCGAGAACATCAACACGCCGAGCGATGAGGTCGTTCAAGCGTATGGCGTCGACCACCTCAAGGTCGTCGAGGGCCTGGGCTGCAAGGGCATCCGCGTACACAAGCAGGAAGAGATCGCGCCGGCCATCGCGCAGGCCGAGAGATGGATGGCCGAGTTCCAGGTGCCCGTGGTGATCGAGGTGATCCTGGAGCGCGTGACCAATATCGCGATGGGCACCGAGATCGACAACATCAACGAGTTTGAAGACCTGGCCGCCGAGCGCGCCGATGCTCCGACCGCTGTCGGCATGCTCGATTGAATTGAGTTGAAGAAGAAAGACAAAACCATGCCCAAGTTCGCCGCCAACCTCACGATGCTGTTCACCGAGGTGCCCTTCCTCGATCGCTTCGAGCGCGCCGCCAAGGCCGGCTTTGAAGCCGTCGAGTTCCTGTTCCCGTATGCGTTTGACGCCGCCGACATCAAGGCGCGCCTCGATGCCAACAAGCTGACGCTCGTCCTGCACAACCTGCCGGCCGGTGACTGGGACGCGGGCGAGCGCGGCATCGCCTGCATTCCCGGACGCGAGGCCGAGTTCCACGCCGGTGTGGCTTCGGCCATCACCTACGCGAAGGCGCTCGGCGTGACGCAGCTGAACTGCCTCGTCGGCAAGGCGCCCGCTGGCGTCGAGGCCGCGCAGGTTCGCCAGACGCTGATCAACAACCTGAAGTTCGCGGCGTCCGAGCTGCGCCAGGCCGGGCTGCGCCTGCTGGTCGAGCCGATCAACCGCTTCGACATTCCCGGCTTCTACCTGAACCGTACAGATCAGGCGTTAGCGTTGCTCGATGAAGTCGGCGCCGACAACGCTTTTGTCCAGTACGACATCTATCACGCACAGCGCATGGAAGGCGAGCTGGCCGCGACGCTAGAGAAGCAATTGGCGCGCATCGGCCATGTGCAGCTCGCCGACAACCCGGGCCGCCACGAGCCCGGCACCGGCGAGATCAACTATGGCTGGCTGTTCGCGCACCTCGACCGCATCGGCTATCGCGGCTGGATCGGTTGCGAATACAAGCCCGCCACGACGACCGAAGCCGGGCTGGGCTGGATCCAGCAACTGGCGCGCTGAACCCAAAGCATTGAAGGAACAAACAATGACCACCACACCTCTCAAGATCGGCTTCATCGGCCTGGGCATCATGGGCACGCCGATGGCGGGCCACCTGATCCAGGCGGGCCACCAGCTCTTTGTCCACACGCTGGGCAAGATCCCTGACGCGATTGCGGCCAGCCGCGTCACGCATTGCGTGTCCGCCCGCGGCGTGGCCGAGCGTGCCGACATCATCTTCGTGATGGTGCCGGACACACCGCAGGTCGAAGAAGTGCTGTTCTCTGATGACGGCATTGCGGCCGGGCTCAGCGCCGGCAAGGTCGTGGTCGACATGAGCTCGATCTCGCCGCTCGCGACCAAGACCTTCGCCCAGCGCATCAACGCGCTCGGCTGCGACTACCTCGACGCGCCGGTCTCGGGCGGGGAAGTCGGCGCCAAGAACGGCACTTTGTCGATCATGGTCGGCGGTCCCGAAGCGACGTTCGAGCGCATCAAGCCGCTGTTCGAACTGATGGGCAAGAACATCACGCTGGTCGGCGGCAATGGCGATGGCCAGACCGCCAAGGTCGCCAACCAGATCATCGTAGCGCTCAATATCGAAGCCGTCGCCGAGGCCCTGCTGTTCGCCGCCAAGGCCGGAGCCGATCCGGCGCGTGTGCGTCAGGCGCTGATGGGCGGCTTCGCTTCGTCCAAGATTCTTGAGGTGCACGGCGAGCGCATGATCAAGCGAACTTTCGATCCAGGCTTCCGCATCTCGCTGCATCAGAAGGACCTGAATCTCGCGCTGTCGAGCGCACGTGAACTCGGCCTCGCCTTGCCCCACACCGCCAGCGCGCAGCAGCTGTTCAGCGCCTGCGTGGCGCAAGGCGGCAAGGACTGGGATCACTCGGCGATGGTGCGCGCGTTGGAGAAGATGGCTGACTTTGAAATCGAGCGGCAGGCCTGATGTCGGCTGAACAGGCCCAAGCCTTGCTGCGTCGCATGTTCGATGCGGCCGTGGCCTCGGCACAGCCCGCGCTGTGCGTGGCGCCGCATCTGCCCGCGCCGGAGAGCCTGGGCAAAGGCCGCTTGATCGTGATCGGCGCCGGCAAGGCTTCGGCCGCGATGGCGCGCGCGGTGGAAGATGCGTGGCACGGGCCGCTGTCCGGCCTCGTCGTCACGCGCTACGGTTACGCCGTGCCTTGTGAGCGCATCGAGATCGTCGAGGCCGCGCATCCGGTGCCTGATGCCGCCGGCCTTGAAGCCGCGCATCGCATGCTGCAACTCGTGCAGAACCTGCGCGAAGAGGATCTCGTGCTGTGCCTGATCTCGGGCGGTGGATCGGCCTTGCTGCCGCTGCCCGCCGAGGGTCTGACGCTCGCCGATAAGCAGGCGCTCAATCGCGCGCTGCTGAAATCCGGCGCGACGATCAGCGAGATGAACTGCGTGCGCCGCCATCTGTCGGCCATCAAGGGCGGACGCCTCGCGGCGGCCTGCCATCCGGCACGCGTGCTGACGCTGCTGATCTCTGACGTGCCCGGCGACGATCCGATCAACATCGCGTCGGGCCCGACGGTTGCCGATCCGACCCGCTGTGAGGATGCGTTAGCGATCCTGCGCCGCTATGACATTCCGCTCTCGCCACAAGTGCGCTATCTGCTGGAAAGCGGGCGCGGCGAATCGATCAAGCCCGGCGATGCGCGTCTCACGCGCGCCGAGACGCGCCTGATCGCCACGCCGCAAATGGCGCTCGAAGCTGCCGCCGCCGTCGCGCGCGAAGCCGGCATCACGCCCTACATTCTTGGCGACGCGATCGAAGGCGAGGCCAGCGATGTCGGCACCGTGCTGGCCGGCATCGCCTTGCAAGTGGCGCAGCGCGGTCAGCCTTTCAAGACGCCGTGTGTGCTGCTGTCCGGCGGCGAGACCACGGTCACCGTACGCGGCCAGGGACGCGGCGGTCGCAACGTCGAGTTCCTGCTGTCGCTCGGCATCGCCTTGAACGGACATCCCCGAATTCACGCATTGGCCGGCGATACCGATGGTGTTGACGGACAAGAAGAGATCGCCGGCGCCAGCCTCGCACCCGACACGCTCGCCCGCGCCTGGACGCTGGGCCTGCGACCGCTGGAGAGCCTGGCCAACAACGACGGCCACGGCTTCTTCCAGGCGCTTGGTGATTCACTGATCACCGGCCCGACGCAGACCAATGTGAATGACTTCCGCGCCATCCTGATCGCTGACGCCGTTTGAAAAACCAAGAGAGAAAGAAGAACAACATGGGACACCTCAGCACACACGTGCTCGACACCGCGAATGGCCACCCCGCCGCCGGCATGAACGTCAAGCTGCAACGCATCTACGGCGCGCACGTGGAGACGATCACGCAGTTCACGCTCAACGCCGATGGCCGCAACGAGGGCGGTGCGCTGCTCGATGCGCAGACCATGAAGGTCGGCCAATACCGCCTCGTGTTCGCGGTGGCGGCGTACTTCCGCGCGCAAGGTGTCGACCTGCCCCAGCCGCCTTTCATCGACGAAGTGCCGCTTGATTTCGGCATCGCCGATGCGGCCGGCCGCTATCACGTGCCGCTGCTTGTCAGCCCTTGGTCGTATTCCACTTATCGCGGTTCCTGATGTTGCTTTCTGGGTATCCACGGAGGTCCGGCACTCACCTGCTCGTATAAAATTTTGACGTCGCCGCGGAGCGCATCTGCCCATCATTTTGAGCAGCGTGCTTGCGACAAGATTCCTCACAGAGCCCGCTGTGGTGAGGAGCTGCAACCCTTGTTCATGAAGAACGAGGGCTGCGGTTCCTAACCCTTTGAGGACTGTTGATGGAAGCCTATCTGCTCGACTGGGCCAACCTGCTTTTGCGTTGGACCCATGTCATCGTTGCGATCGCCTGGATCGGATCGTCGTTTTACTTTGTCTTTCTCGACAGCAGCCTGACCAAGCCGCTCGACCCCGCGCTGCAAGACAAGGGCGTTGACGGCGAGTTGTGGGCCGTGCACGGCGGCGGTTTTTATCACCCGCAAAAGTATCTCGTCGCGCCCAAGACGCTGCCCGAACACCTGCACTGGTTTTTTTGGGAGAGCTATTCCACCTGGCTCTCCGGCTTCGCGCTGTTCACGGTGCTCTACCTGTTCAACGCGAACAGCTTCCTGATCGACCGCCGCGTCCATGAATGGTCGGCGCCCGCAGCGGTGACGACCGCGCTCGCCTTCCTCGCCGTGTTCTGGCTCGTCTATGACCAGATCTGCCGCCGCATCGGCGAGCGGCGCGGTGCGGTTGGCGGCGATGCGCTCGTCGGCGCGCTCGTGTTCCTCTACGTCGTGGCCTCGGCCTGGGCCGCGTGCCAGCTGTTCGCCGGCCGCGCCGCCTTCCTGATCGTCGGCGCCATGATGGCCACGACGATGAGCGCCAATGTGTTCTTCTGGATCATCCCCGGCCAGCGCAAGGTGATCGCGCAGATGAAGGCCGGCGAGAAGGTGAACCCGCTGCACGGCCAGCGCGCCAAGCAGCGCAGCGTCCACAACACCTACTTCACCTTGCCGGTGCTGGTGGCGATGCTCAGCAACCACTACGGCTGGCTCTACGAGGCACGCAACAGCTGGCTGGTGCTGGCCGCGCTGATGCTGGCCGGCGCGCTGATCCGCCACAGCTTCGTGGCACGCCACAAGGCGCTGGTGCAAGGCAAGCGCGTGCCTTGGGAATTCGCGATCGGCGGCACGGTGATCGTTGTTGTGCTGGCGTTTTGCCTCGCCCCGGCGCCCGTATCGCAGGTTGCCCAGGCTCCGGTGAAGCAGATCGTTAGCCTCGCCGAGGTGCGGACCGTCGTCGATGCGCGCTGCGTGATGTGCCACAACGCGCAGATCCAGAACAAGGGCATCCGCCTCGACACCGACGAGGCGCTGCAACAGCATGCCCAGCAGCTCTATCAGCAAGCCGTCTTGCTGAAGACCATGCCCTTCAACAATGCCACGCAGATCACCGACGCGGAACGCGCGCTGCTTGGCCGTTGGTACGAAAGCAGCACTCAGAAATGAGCGCGAACTATCCGAGAGACTTGAGAGGCTACGGCCGCCATGCGCCGCATGCAGCCTGGCCGAACAAGGCGCGCGTCGCTGTCCAGTTCGTCCTCAACTACGAAGAGGGCGGCGAGAACTCCGTGCTACACAGCGACGCCGGCAGCGAGCAATTTCTGTCCGAGATGTTCAACCCGCCGGCCTTTGCCGCGCGGCACCTGAGCATGGAGAGCATCTACGAATACGGCTCGCGCGTCGGCGTCTGGCGGCTGCTGCGCGAGTTTGAAAAGCGCGGCCTGCCACTGACCGTCTTTGGCGTCGGCATGGCGCTGGAGCGCTACCCCGAAGTCACCGCGGCCTTCACCGAACTCGGCCACGAGATCGCCTGCCACGGCTGGCGCTGGATCAGCTACCAGGGCGTTGACGAGGCGACAGAGCGCGAGCATATGGCGCTGGGCATGGCCGCGATCGAGCGGCTGACGGGCGAGCGGCCGCTCGGTTGGTACACCGGCCGCGACAGCCCGAACACGCGCCGTCTCGTGGCTGACTTCGGCGGCTTCGAATACGACAGCGACTTCTACGGCGATGAGCTGCCGCACTGGCTGCAGGTGCGCAAGAGCAGTGGCGAGCTTGCGCCGCACCTGGTCGTCCCCTACACGCTCGACTGCAACGACATGCGCTTCGCGCTGCCGCAGGGCTACAGCCACGGCGACGAATTCTTCGAGTACCTGCGCGACGCCTTCGACGTGCACTACGCCGAAGGCGACGAACGGCCTTCCATGATGAGCATCGGCATGCATTGCCGATTGCTGGGCCGCCCGGGACGGATGCGCGCCTTGCAGCGTTTTCTCGACCACATCGAAAAGCACGAGCGCGTCTGGGTGTGCCGGCGCATCGAGATCGCGCGGCATTGGCGAACGGTTCATCCCTTCGATCCGCAGTCCGCTTTCACTTGGGAATGAACATGATCAGCTTGGAACAGATCAACGCGGCTACGCGGGCCGATTTCGTCGCGCTGCTCGACGGCACCTACGAGCATTCGCCGTGGATTGCCGAGCGGGCCTGGGCCAATCGGCCTTTCAAGAGCCTCGCTCAGTTGAAGCTCGCGCTCGTCGGGGTCGTTCGCTCAGCCGGCCGCGAAGCGCAGCTCGGCCTGATCCGCGCTCACCCGGAATTGGCCGGCAAGGCGATGGTGGCCAAGACGCTGACCGCCGAATCCACGCACGAGCAAGGCAAGGCTGGCCTGACTGCGTGCACGCCCGACGAGTACGCGCAGATCCAGGGCTTGAACGCCAACTACAACGCCAGGTTCGGCTTCCCCTTCATCCTGGCCGTGCGCGGCCCGCGCGGGCTCGGGCTGAACAAGGCTGAGATCATCGCGACGTTCGAGCGCCGTCTGGACAACCACCCGGATTTCGAGTTCGCCGAAGCCCTGCGCAACATCCATCGCATCGCCGAGATCCGGCTCAACGACAGATTCGGCCGCGAGCCGCTGCTGGGCAATGCCGTCTGGGATTGGGCCGAGCAACTGGCCATTCACAGCGATCCCGGCTATGCGGAGCGCGGCGAGCTGACGGTCACCTACCTGACCGATGCGCACCGCGCTTGCGCGCAACAGCTCGCTCAATGGATGCGCGCCGAGTGCGGATTCGATGAAGTCAAGATCGATGCCGTGGGCAATGTGGTCGGCGTCTATCACGGCACCGACCGCGAGGCCAAACGCCTGCTGACCGGCTCGCACTACGACACCGTGCGCAACGGCGGCAAGTACGACGGGCGCCTGGGCATCCTCGTCCCGATGGCCTGCGTGCGCGAGCTGCACCGCCAGGGCCGGCGCCTGCCCTACGGCTTTGAGGTGGTCGGCTTTGCGGAAGAGGAAGGCCAGCGCTACAAGGCCGTCTTCCTCGGCTCCGGCGCGCTAACGGGTCAGTTCGACGGCGCCTGGCTGGTTCAGCAGGATGCCGACGGCGTGACGATGCGCGAGGCGATGCTGCACGCCGGCCTGAACCCTGGCGACATACCCGCGCTGCGCCGCGATGCCAGCCGCTATCTCGGCTTCATCGAGACGCATATCGAGCAGGGCCCGGTGCTGAACGACATGGACCTGCCGCTCGGCATTGTCACGTCGATCAATGGCAGCGTGCGCTATCTCGGCGAGATCATCGGCATGGCCAGCCACGCCGGCACCACGCCGATGGGCAGCCGCCGCGACGCCGCCACGGCCGCCGCCGAGCTGGCGCTCTACCTCGAAGAACGCGGCGGCGCAGTGCCCGATCTGGTCGCGACGATGGGCATGCTCGAAGTGCCGAACGGCTCGATCAATGTCGTGCCGGGCCGCTGCCACTTCAGCCTCGACATCCGCGCCACCCGCAACGAGGTGCGCGATGCCTGCGCCGCGGATGTGCTGGCCCGTCTGAAAGCGATTTGCGAGCGCCGCGGCCTGCATTTCAAGCTCGACGAAACCATGCGCGCCGCTGCAGCGCCGAGCGCGCCCGCTTGGCAACAACGCTGGGAGCGCGCCGTCGAGACCTTGGGCCTGCCGCTGCACCGCATGCCCAGCGGCGCGGGCCACGACGCGATGAAGCTCCACGAAATCATGCCGCAGGCGATGTTGTTCCTGCGCGGCCTCAATGCCGGCATCAGCCACAACCCGCTCGAAGCGATCACCAACGACGACGCCGAGCTGTGCGTGCGCGCCTTTCAAAACCTGCTCGATCAACTTGCCACGGAGCTCTCATGACATCCTCAAACCATTACGAGGCGCTTGACGCCTGGATCGACGCCCACTTCGACGAAGAAGTGTGCTTCCTGCAAGAGCTCGTGCGCGTGCCCACCGACACGCCGCCCGGCAACAACGCGCCGCATGCCGAGCGCACCGCCGAGCTGCTCGCCACGATGGGCTTGAATGCTGAGAAGCACGCCGTGCCCGCCGCCGAAGTTCAAGCAGCAGGCCTTGAGAGCATCACCAACCTGATCGTGCGCCGCCGCTACGGCGAAGGCCGCACGATCGCGCTGAACGCGCACGGCGACGTCGTGCCGCCGGGAGAAGGCTGGACGCACGATCCCTACGGCGGCGAAGTCGTCGACGGCAAGATCTACGGCCGTGCCACGGCCGTCAGCAAATGCGACATGGCCACCTTCACCTTCGCCGTGCGCGCGCTCGAATCGCTCGGCGCCAAGCTGGCCGGCAGCGTCGAACTGCACTTCACCTACGACGAGGAATACGGCGGCGAGCTCGGCCCCGACTGGCTGCTCAAGCACGGCCTCACCAAGCCAGACCTGATGATGGCCGCCGGCTTCAGCTACCAGGTCGTCGTGGCGCACAACGGCTGCCTGCAGCTTGAAGTGACCGTGCACGGCGAGATGGCCCACGCCGCGATTCCCGACAGCGGCACCGACGCGCTGCAAGGCGCGACGCAGGTGCTCAACGCGCTGTATGCGCTCAACCGCGAGTATCTGGAAGTGACGTCGAAGGTCGAGGGCATCACGCACCCGTATCTCAATGTGGGCCAGATCAGCGGCGGCACCAACACCAATGTGATCCCCGGCAAGGTCATGCTCAAGGTCGACCGCCGCATGATCCCCGAGGAAGACCCGGCCGAGGTCGAAGCCGCGCTGCGTCGCACGATCGCGCAGGCCGCGGCCGCCTTCAACCCGCCACGCGGCGGCAAGCAGCTGCGTGTCGATGTGAAGCGCCTGCTGCTCTCGCGCGCCATGCAGCCGCTGCCCGGCAACCAGCCGCTCGTGCAGGCGCTGCAGAAGCATGCGCAAGCCGTCATGGGCGAGGCGATTCCCGCGCTCGGCACGCCGCTCTACACCGATGTGCGCCTCTATGTGGAGCGCGGCATCCCCGGCGTGATCTACGGCGCCGGCCCGCGCACCGTTCTCGAATCGCACGCCAAGCGTGCGGACGAGCGGCTTGACCTGCAAGACCTGCGGCGCGCCACGAAGGTGGTCGCGCGCAGCTTGCTCGACCTCTTGCAGTAAGTCGTCAATCAGTTCTCCGGCAGTACGTCTCTATCTCTCCCATCCACAAACAAATTCACTCCTGGGATTCATGACATGAGCATCAACAGCAAGAACAACATCGTCGCTGGCGCGGCGCTCGCCTGCATCGCCGCCGCCTTCTGCGCAGCGCCCGCCAAGGCGCAATCGAGCGTGACGATCTCCGGCACGATGGACCTCTCGGTCAACCGGTCGAACTCACCCACCACGGGCAAGAGCGTCTTCGGCATGGCCGGCAATGGCCTGACCACGTCCTACCTGCAGTTTGCCGGCACCGAAGACCTCGGCGGCGGCATGAAGGCCGGCTTCACGCTCGGCAGCTTCCTGCAGCCGGAGGCCGGCGTGATGGGCCGTTTCAGCGGCGACGTGCTCTGGTCGCGCGACGCGAACATTTACGTCTCCGGTGACGCGGGCAAGGTCACGCTGGGCCGCCAGATCAACCCGATCTACCTGTCGATGTTGATCTTCGATCCGTATGACGGCTCCTTCGCGCTCAGCCCGATCGTGATGCAGACCTACTACTCGGGTCCGTTCTCCAACAACTCCGGCAATGTGCTGAGCGCCGACACCGGCTATTCCAACGCGGTCAGCTACTCGACACCGAACTTCAACGGCCTGAGCGCGACGGTGCTGTACTCGGCCTCCGAGAAGAGCGGCACGGCCGGTGCGTACAGTGCCAACGTGCTGTACTTCAGCGGCGCTTTCGCGGCCACCGTGGCTTACGAGAGCAGCACGGTCTCGACGAGCAACAACACCTACTCGCTCGGCGGCCTCTACCCGCAAGGCACGAAGAACAAGGTCGCGCTGGTTGGTGCGTCGTACGACTTCAAGCCCGTCAAGGTTTTCGCGCAATACGTGGACAACAAGGTGAGCACGCCGACCGGCTCGGTCAACGTCTTCAACGCGGTCTACAACCCGGGCGCCTGGTCGGCCGGCACCTGGATGGCCGGCGCCACCGTCGAGCTCGGCCAGGGCAGCGTGCTCGCGTCCTACGCACGGACCGCGAGCGGCTTCGACCACAAGACCTTGAGCATCGGCTATGACTACAAGCTGTCCAAGCGCACCGATGTCTACGCGGTCTACATGAACGACCAGGCGGCGGCGTACCTCAACACGAACAACAACTACTCGCTGGGCATCCGGCACAAGTTCTGAAGAGGCTGAGCGCTATCCGCGCCGCTGGCCTCGCTGTATGAGGCCGGCGCGCAGCCACAGCAGCAACGCCGCCGCGAGGCCCAGGTGATAGAGGTCCACACGCGGAATGCCGAGCCATTCGCCGGGGCCGCCCACAAGGAGGCCGACCAGAGCGAACAGCACGGCGCCCGCGATGGCCAAGAGCCAATGCCGCGAGCGGCCCTTCCATGCGATCGCGACGAGCGCGAGCACGGAGATGGCGAGGTCAGCGGGTGAGGGCGCGAGCAAGGCCACTCCGCAGACCAGCGCTACGCCCACCGCCCACCTGGCGTCGCGCAGGCCCCGCGCGGCGATCAGCAACAGGCCCAGGCGCGCCGCCAGAAACGTGGCCGTGTCATGCGGCGCCACTGCGGCTTGCACGCCCGCGTAGACGACCGCGCCGAGCTGGGCCGCGAGGCCGATCAGGCCGAAGCCCAGGATCGCAAGATAAGCTCGATGGCGCCAGGCCGTGAAGAGGTTCAGCGCGCAGCAGATGGCGAGCATCAGTTCACAGGCGATATGCAAGATCATCGCTTCAGGCTATCACGGCAGTGCAGGGCGGCTGGCCGCTTGCGATGTGCGCGCATGAGGTGAGGGCCTGGGCCTCGCCACTGCGGGGGCCTTAACGAAGTGCCACCGCCACCGCTTCGTCAATCTGCAGGCCAAAGCGCGCGTCGACGTCGGACACTGTGTAGCCGAGGGTCAGTTCCAGATACGCGTCGCCAAGCACCAACTGAACGAATGTTGCCGCCCGCAATGCAGCGGTGGATTCGTCAAATCGCCTGCGCAGAATTTGGGCGGCGAAGGCCCGCACGACCTTGGGACCGTTTTCGTAGAACGCCGGGCCGAGTTCCGGAAGACGCTCGGCCTCGGCAACGATGGCCCGGTAGAGCTGCAACTTGTCCGGCGCGATAAGGTTTTGCGCCAACAGCCATCCCAGCTCGCGCAACTCGGCTTCCGGGGCTCCCTCGGACTGCTCCCCCTGAGTGCCGGCCAGGAACACGCCCACCTGAGCACACATCGAGACCACCAGACCGACGAAGAGCGCCTCCTTGGATCCGAAGTGGCGATAGACCGTCTGTTTGCCGACGCCGGCTGCCGAAGCGACATCGTCCATCGTTGCCATGCTGAAACTCTGGCGCAAGAAGACGGCTTTCGCGCCGTCAAGGATCGCAGACCGCTTGCGGCGTTGCAACGGACTCAGGTCAGCAGGAGAAGTAGCGTTCATAGGCGATGTGTAACAGATCGCCGAGTGATGGACAAGACCGACGAGTCTCGTTTATATTTGCCAAAACGAGACTGATTGGTCTCGTTTTATGACTTCGCAACTTCGCGGAGATCGTCAGGAGAATCCTATGGAACTTTTCATTACGGGTGGTACGGGCTACATCGGCCGGGCGGTGGCGCGCAAGGCCATCAGCCTTGGCCACCAGGTGACGGCGCTGGTGCGCCAAGACAAGTCGGCGGGCACCCATGAACTGGCACGTCTCGGTGTGAAACTGCATCTCGGTGACCTGCGCGAGCCAGAATCTTTCGCGGCGACTGCCGGCGCCGCCGATGGCGTGGTGCACACCGCGTCAACGAATGATGCTTACGCCGCAGAAGCCGATGAGGCGGCGGTTGTCGCGATGCTCTCCCATCTGAATCCGGGCGCGGCGTTTGTCTATACGTCGGGGGTTTGGGTCCACGGCGATACCAAGGGGGAGCCCGCCACGGAAGCATCGGTGCTGAACCCGACACCCCTTGTCGCCTGGCGGCCCGCCGTGGAGCAAGCTGTGCTGGGGCTGGCGGCGAGCCGCTCGATCGCCGCAGTCATCCTCAGGCCGGCGATGGTGCACGGCTACGGCGGCGGCGTCTTCGGCATGTTTGCCGGCATGGCGCGTCAGGCTGGCCGTGTCAGCCTCGTTGGCGATGGTCGCAACCATTGGCCCGCCGTTCACGTCGATGATCTCGCCGCGGCTTACCTGAGTGCCGTGGAGCGTGCGGCAAGCGCAGACGCTCAAGTCATCGGAGAGGTCTTCAACGTCGTCGCGGAAGATTCCGTGGCCGTCGCCGAATTGGGTGAAGCGATTCGGGCCTCGGTCGGCGCCGACCGCGTCGAACCCTGGCCGCTTGACGATGCTCGCAAATCACTGGGCCCGTTCGCTGATGCATTGGCGCTCGATCAGGTCGTCAGCGGGCAGCGTGCCCGGCGAGTTCTTGCGTGGAAACCGCAGGGCCCCGGTCTGATTGCGGACCTCTCCGCACCCAGGCACTTTCAGCAAGTCGACGGGGTGTGACGATGGCGTGGAACAGTGCATCGGTCAGTTCGATTCTTGCGATGATCCTGATGGTTCTGTTCGCGGTTGCCGGCGTGGTCAATCTCGCAGGGCTCGGCCCAGTCAAGCGCGACTTTGCGCGCTGGGGTTACCCGACATGGTTCCGCTGGCTCTGTGGCGCTCTCGAGCTGTCCAGTGCGGCATTCCTTGTTGGACAACCAACCAGAGTCTTGGGCTTGGCGCTGTCCGGTGCAGTCATGATCGGCGCGCTCTTCACCTTGCTGCGAAATCGGGAGCCGTTTCGACATCTCGCCCCGGCGCTGATCTTCTCGGCTCTGCTTGTGCTTGCCGTGGTGCTGCGCGGCTGAAGCGTCCTCGCCGCCAGACGAGCGAGCCCTTGAGTAGCCGGAAACCTGCCGGTCGCGAAGGGCCGGACACGCCGACTGCGGCAGTCCGCGCAGACAATCGCCCTGAGCACGATGTTGCTGCGATTGCACCAACCCGGCCTTCTCTGCCAAGATGGCGCTCCATCCAAAAGCCACCCTCAAGGAGCCCTCATGAGCAGCCGTCACGGAACCCCGATCTGGTACGAACTGATGTCCAAGGACCCGCTGGCCGCGCGCCGTTTCTACGGCGCGGTGGTCGGCTGGAAGATTGACGAAGCGGCGCCTGCGGGCTCGACGATGGACTACCGCATGATCAGCGCGGATGACGGTCTGGTCGGCGGCGTGTTCACGCTGACGGACGACATGTGCAAGCAAGGCGCACAACCGATCTGGATGATGTACGTCGGCGTCGACGACGTGGACCAATGCGTGGCCGCCATCACCGCAGCCGGCGGCCGTGTGAACATGCCCGCTTTCGACATTCCCGATGTCGGCCGCATTGCGATGGTCGCAGACCCGCAGGGCGCGCCCTTCTACGTGATGCGCGCCGCCAGCGATGGCGTGAGCACCGCCTGCGATCCGAATCTCGCCGGGCACGGCGCCTGGCACGAACTGCACGCGGCCGACGGTGCGAAAGCCCTGGACTTCTATCTCACGCAATTCGGCTGGGGCAAATCCGGTGCGATGGAGATGGGACCGAATGACGTCTACCAGTTGATCACCATCGGCGGCCGGGACCTCGGCGGCATCATGACCGACACGCGCTTCCCCAAGCCGGCCTGGTTGGTGTATTTCCGCGTCGACGGGATCGAGCAAGCGGCCCGCCGCATCGTCGAGGCCGGCGGCCAGGTCGTCAACGGCCCGATGGAAGTCCCCGGCGGCGGCTGGATCGTGAACGGCGTTGACCCTGAAGGGGCGATGTTCGCGTTGACGGGGACGCGATAGACGGCTGCGGGGTCAATCAAGACGCTGTCATGCTGCGCGTCAGCCGCCAGGTGTCGCCGAGACGGCCTGCGGGTTTCAGGCCGGGACTTCAGGCTGCCGCGATCTCCGCCGTCGGCGCTGATGAAGTACTCCGATACGCCCAGAACCTTGGCAACGCAAAGCCCGTGATGACCACGCCGGCCAGGCAGATCGCGCCGCCGATCCACACGGCGGCCGAGACGCCCCAGGCATCGGCCATGAAGCCGGCGCGGGCGTTGCCCACCAGCGGTCCGGTCAAGTAACTGATCATTTCGATGCCAGCCAGGCGCCCGCGCAGCGTGTTCGGGATGGTCTGGTTCCAGATCGTGCCGCGGAACACGCCGCTGACCATGTCGGCCGCGCCGGCCACGGCCAGGCACACGAGGCCGAGGCCCAGGCTCGGTGCAAAACCCAGTGCCACGATCCCCAGCGCCCACACGGCCGCGGCGATTACGACCGCGCGGCCGTGTCGCTTCACCTTGCCGGTCCAGCCGCTGAAGAGGCCGATGATGAGCGCGCCGATCGCCATCGCGGACAGCAGCCAGCCCACCGATTCGGTCCGCCCATCGGCTGCCGCCATCGCCGGGAAGAGGGCCACCGGGAAGGCGAAGGCCATCGCCACGATGTCCACGATGTAGGTGCCCATCAGTTCCGGTCGCGCCCACGCGAAGCGCAGGCCTTCGACCAGATCGGCCAGCAGATGGGCCTGCTCGTCCGAAGCATCCGGCTTGTCGATCACGGCGCTCGGGATGCGCGAGATGAAGAACAGCGCCGCGAGGAAGGTGCAGAAGTCAAACAGATAGGCACCCACCGCGCCCCAGCGCGCCAGCAGCAAACCGGCCAGCGCCGGCCCGGCCACCATGCCCACGGTGCCACGCACCGAAGACAGCGCCGCCACGGCGGTGAACTCCTCAGGCCGCGCGAGTTTCTGCGTCAAGGCTTCGAGCGCCGGGCGATGGAAGCCGCTCGCCCCTTGCAACACGGCCACCAGCGCATAGATCGCCAGCACGCTCGGTGCTGCGCTCAATGAGTTCGCCAACAGGCCCGCAAGACACAGCGCCATCAGGCCCTCGGCCGTGATCAGCAGCCGCTTGCGATCCACCCGATCGGCCACCGCGCCACCAAGCAGTCCGCACACGACCACCGGCACCAGCTGGATCAGGCCCAGCAGGCCGACCTGCGCATTCGAATGCGTGAGTTGATAGAGCTGCCACGGCACGGCCACATAGCTGACCATCGTGCCCAGGCCCGAGATGAACTGGCTGGCGAACAGATGGCGAAAAGCGATATTGCGGCGCAGCGGGCCGATGTCGAGGAACATGCAGGGAGCCTTGGAGTTAGGGCGAACGAGGGCCGCCGCTGCAAAGCATAAATTACGAAGAAGACAAGGCCACCCAGCCCAGCGCCGATGCGAAGCACAGCGCGGCCATCATGAGGGCGAAGACGCCAACCAGCACGGCGCGCCATCCATAGAGCCAAAGGTTCGTCTCGGTGTCGTCGCTGGAGAGAGCCGCACGCCGGGTCACGATCGTGTAGATGCCGTAGACCAACGCGGCGGCACCAACGATCGCGCTCGTGATCTGTTCCGAGTTCGCCATGCGGGGAGTCTGCCATGAAGACCGGGAACCGCAAGCTCAGGTCGCCTGTCGCCATGGACCGCCAACTGCTCATCATCTGCGCGCTGACCTTCGTGATCCACCTGATCGGCACGCTGGCCTATGCGGTGCGCATCGCCGGCATTCGCACCGGCGAAGGCGATATAGCCCCGGTGGTGGTGCCGATCACAACTTGCTAGCATCGGCGCCTCATACCCTGATTGACTGAATGAATGAAGGAGCCTTCGATGACCCTGCGCCGATCCGCTGTCATTCGCTTCGCCATCGCCGCGCTTGCGGCTCCGTGGGCTTTGCGCGTTAGCGCGGCCGATGAACAAAATCCACCCAAACGCAAACCGGACCTGGGCGACGCGGCCGAGGGCACCTACGCAGGCGATGTGATCTCCGACTCCAAGGGTTCATCGCAGAGCGGCGTGACGCTGACCGTCACGCGCATCAGCAAGAACCTCGTGCGCGTCACTTCCGACTACCCGCGGCTGCCCGTCGTCGAAGTGCCGCTGACGCTGGCGATGGGCAAGATCCTGCAGGCCCGCGGCGACAGCGTCTTCCTGCTCGACCGCTCGCAGGCGCCGGCCAAGCTGGACGTGAGTTTTCATAACGAGGTGAGCTGGTCGGGGTTCCGGCGCTGATCAAGACGGTGAAGGGTTTCAGGCTCGTGCGCGGTCAGTCTGCTTAGTAGCACCCTTGGGCCTGACCGCTGAGCCAAATGTTCAACTGCAGTCGAAGCCTGCCGCTTACGAATGCCGAGCCGTCTGATTCGGACGTTGACTCTCGTGCTTGAGGTCCGGCGGCGGCCACCGCGAGTCCTCGAACTCGCGCCAGTTTTTGACGGCTACCATCCCGCGCATGCCCAACATCCGCCTCCTCGACCCATCAGACTCCATCGCTGAACTCACTGCTCTCCTGCACCGCGCGTACGCTCGGTTAGGAAGCATGGGCTTGAACTACACGGCAGTCGATCAGTCGCCCGAGGTCACCGCCAAACGCATAGGTGGCGGGAGCTGCTTTGTTGCGACCTTGGATGAAGAGCTGGTCGGCACCATTGTCGTCCACGCCACCTATTCGCAGAACGAATGCGAATACTTCACTCGCCCCGGCGTCGCCGCGGCTCATCAGTTTGCGGTCGACCCGACCCGACAAGGCTTGGGCATCGGCCGCTCTCTGCTGCTGAGGGCCGAGGAGTGGGCTTTCGAGCAGGGATTTCGTGAACTCGCGATGGACACCGCAGAACCGGCCACGCACTTGGTCGATTTCTACAAAGGGCTTGGCTACCGTCACGTCGATTGGGTTCAGTGGTCGGGCAAGGTCTATCGCAGCGTTGTGCTGAGCAAATCACTGCGTGAAGGGGCGGCCTAGGGGCGGCCCGACTGAGCGGTTCGCCCCCATTGTTCAGATGCGTGCAATGGCCCCCATTCACGCAGCCATCAAGCGCTATGCACGCCCTCAGTTTCGGCAAGCTGCAGTTGCGAAAGAATCGCCTCCACTTCGTCGAAGTTGATCGGCTTGACCAGGTGATGGTTGAACCCCGCGTTGCGGCTCTTGCGTTTGTCGCCCTCGCTGCCCCAGCCGGTGACGGCAACCAGGATGGTGGCCTCATGGGCCGGCTTGGCGCGCAGGCGCTTGGCAACTTCGTAGCCGTCCATGCCGGGCAGGCCGAGATCGCAAAGCACGATATCGGGCGAGAACTCCTCGGCGGCTCTCAAGGCGTCGACTCCCGAGTAGGTGACGCGCGCGGTATGGCCGTGTCCTTCAATCAGCATGTGCAAGGCATCGGCCGCGTCCTTGTTGTCGTCGACCACCAGGACCCGCAGGAATCGATAGGGCGCGATGGGCAGCTCGCCCTTGGTCCCGGACAGTTCCTTCAATGATTCCTTGGGCAAGGGCAGCCGGACCGTGAACGCGCTTCCATGACCCAGGCCCAGGCTGGTCGCCTCGACCTCTCCGCCGTGCAGTTCCACCAGGCGGCGGACGAGTGAAAGCCCAAGCCCCAGGCCGCCTTGCGACCGGTCTAGTGTCTGATTGACCTGGGTGAACATCGTGAAAACCTCGCCCAGCATGTCAGGCGGAATGCCGGCCCCGTTGTCCTCGACCCGAAGCTCGACATGCTCGGCCACGGTACTCAGCGTGACCGCGATCTTGCCGTGTTCAGGCGTGTACTTGACCGCGTTGTTGACGAGATTGCTCATCACCTGCGACAGGCGCGCGGCATCGCCCACCGCCCAAACCGGGTGATCGGGGAGGCGCAGCGTGAGCTGGTGATGGGCATGATCAATGGCGGGCTGACACGCCTCGATAGCGGATGTCACGACGGTCCGAAGGTCCAGGCTGTCACGCTGCAGCACGACCTTGCCAGTGGCGATCCGAGAAAGGTCGAGCAGGTCATCAATGAGACGCACAAGCTGCACCACCTGGCGCGACATCATCTGGCGAATCTGGGCCGTCTTCGTGGTGTCGAGCGAGGCCTTCGACATCAGCTCGATGCCGGTGCGAATGGGTGCAAGCGGGTTGCGCAACTCGTGCGCCAGCGTCGCCAGGAACTCATCTTTTCTTCTGTCGGCTTGGCGTAGCGCCTCCTCGGCACGTTCCTGTGCGATCAACTGATCGCGGATCCTGTATTGCCAATGCCGTGCACGCAGCGCCGCGCGTACGGCGCTCACCATCGACTGCGTCGATACGGGCCGATCCAGGATCGTCACATTGGTGAGACTCGCCAAGGCCCTGGTCGTCGCAGGCGAGTGCGTCCGGTGGCCCGTCAACACGATGACAGGAATGTCGGACCATGCCGGTTGATGCGACAGGGATTCAACGAGCCCATGCATGCCCGGTGCGATCAGTGTGAAGTCAGTGAGAACCACCGCGCCCACGTCACCGGCAATCACGATACCAGTCAGTTCTTCCACCGTGGAGCACGGCACGCATTCAATGCTGGATTTGGAGAGGATCGAACAAGTGACTTCCCCGTCCCGTCGTGTGGGTGGCACGACATAGACATGACTTTCGCCATTGAGGTCCGTCGGAGCTGTCACGCAGCAGTCCCACCTTGCGTTCCATCCTCGGCCCGCACCGTGCGTTCAATGGGGACTCCGGTCAGAACGCCGCGCAGATGCACGAGGGGCTCGCTCAAGTGAATGCCGGAATCATCGAACCAGATCTGCCGTATGGATTCTTCATGACGACCACTGCGCTTCTTCACCGTGGAGATCGCCTTCTTGAGCTTGCCTTCGTGCTCAAACATCCTCAGCATCACGACGGTATCGGCCAGATAGCTGGCGTCGACCGGCGTTCGCATGCTCGGGCCCAGCATGCCGGCCTGCGCAGCGACCAGGAAGGTCGCGACGCCGCTGTTGTTCAAGTAGGAGAGCAGTTCATGCAACTGCACCGTCAGGAACTTGTCTTCGGGCATCGCGTTCAGGTAGCCGTTCAGGCTGTCGATGACGACGATGCGAACGCCGTCCTGCTCAACCGCTTTACGCACGAGGGAGGCAAACTCGCCGGGCGAAATCTCGGCGGGGTCCACCTGCTGAATCGCGATATGGCCGCTTGCTGTCCCCTCGGCAATGGGCATGCCAAGGGATGTGCACCGCTGTATCAAGGTCGCCTTGGATTCTTCGAACGTGAAGACCGCGGCCCGGTCGCCGCGAGCCGCCGCAGCGGCCACATACTGCAGCGCCACCGTCGATTTGCCACTGCCCGGTGGACCGATCAACAGGGTAGAAGTTCCCCGGTCGACGCCGCCGCCCAAGAGCGCGTCGAGGGCCGCCACGCCGCTGGGAACAATGTCCCGTTCAAACGTGGCGAAGTGCTCCGCCGCGGTGAGCCGAGGGAAGACCTGCACGCCGCCCTGGTGGATGGCGAAATCATGAAAGCCACTCCGAAAGTCGCTGCCCCGAAACTTCACCACCTGCATCTGGCGCAGGGAGCCGCCGTAAGCCGGTGCCCGGTGGTCAAGCGAGATCACACCGTGAGCGATGCTCTGCAGTTGCATGTCAGGGCCCTCGGCCGTGCGATCGTCCAGCAGGAGCACCGTGCAGTCCCGCCCGACAAAGAATTGCTTCAAGGCCAGGATCTGTCGGCGATAGCGCAGCGAGCTTTGCGCGAGCAATCGCAATTCAGAGAGCGAATCGAACACCATGCGCTGAGGTTTGAGGCGGCCCACCGCCTCCAGCACCCGCCGTGTCGTCTCAGTCAGTTCGACCTCCGCAGGGCTGTACATGGTCAACTCGTCGTCGCCGTCCACGCTTCTGTCATCCGCGATCAGCTCGACAATTTCGATGCCGTCGATATCCCAGCCGTGGGACTCGGCACCATCCGTCAGCTCTTCCTGCGTCTCGGACAACGTGACGTAAAGACACCGCTCACCCTTGGCAATGCCTTCCAGAAGATATTGCAACGCGATCGTCGTCTTGCCGGCTCCGGGGTTGCCATCCAGCAGATAAAAGCGGCCCCTGATGAGGCCCCCATGCAGGATATCGTCCAGCCCGGCCACGCCCGTCTTTGACCGATTTGCGCCCGCAGAAGTCTTCACGTTTGCTCCTTATAGGTTTTCGAAATCGAGTTTAGGGGCCTGTCCAGGAGAATTGGGCTGCGTACGGGCGCAAGGGCCTGAGTCTGGCGGCTGTCCTACGGTCCTGTAGGACGCCGTCCTACAGGTCAGCGACGGTTGTCTCGAAAGCGGCGACGCGCGCTTTTGGGTACCCACGAGGCAGCCAGAATCGGCATGGCAAGCGATCGATCAGGGTCGGCCTGCGACAGTTGCAGAAAGTCGGCCGCGAACCGACTATCTACCACGCAAGCTTTGCGGTAGCCTGGGTCTCCCGTTCAACAGCTGAAAGTCTTCATGACCAAAGTTGAAGCTACCCGCCAATGGGTCGGAGCGCTGCTGGCATTCTTTGCCGTCTTCCTCTCCTTCGGGCAAGCGAATGCCGGCTCGGAAATCGCCTTCGCAATGCCCATGTGCATCTTCTTTGTATGCGCTGCGGCCTACTCGACAAGGAAGAAGATCGCGGCGCTGCAGGCCCAGGTCGATGAGTTGCGCAAGTCGATTCGGAATGACGGGCAGGGGCTTAGCTGATTGCTTGTTTGGTGCCGGCCAGGAACGGGCGTCGGCGAACGGCCGCTGTCGGGCAAGCCTGCAAGTCGGTGATATTCCCAATCAACCCCAGCAATGCGGAAGTCGATGTACTGTTTTGAGCATGAACCCAAGACTCCTGCGGATCGTCGTCGCCTTCAATCTCTGCCTAGGCGCCTTTCCCGCTTTCGGGGCTGATTTGCTGCCCTCAGACCTTGCCTCCGGGCTACAGGCGCCCGTCACGATGACGATCGAGTTCGCATCCACCGATCGCGCCATGTCCGCGAATTGCAGCAAGGCGCTCGCTTCGATGGCAGTCAAGTTTGCCGTGGTGGTGTCGACCGGCGACAACAAATCGCCGCCCAGTTGGACCTTGGAAGTCACCAAGGAGCTACAGCCACCCTTCAAGGATGCCGACCAATTGCTGAAAGAAATCAAGGCGTCCGCGTGCGGCTCTTTGAACTTGCTCACCTGGGGCGTCTCGCAGCAAGGCAAGGCGAAGGATCCACGGCGGAATGTACGGAAGGGTTAGACGTGGTCGGTGTCGCCAAATGCTGCCGCTGACGACGGTCTGCTTCCAGGTAGGCTGCGGCCCAACGACTCAACCTAGGACGGACTGCCTGCGCCGTCCGGCTCATCTTCAACGGCAGACTGATGACTCAACGGCTTTTTGCATTGGCGCTCTGTGCGCTGGCCGCG
Organism: Burkholderiaceae bacterium; assembly: GCA_036500605.1. Lineage (GTDB taxonomy): Bacteria > Pseudomonadota > Gammaproteobacteria > Burkholderiales > Burkholderiaceae_C > JAFALK01. The sequence goes on along the minus strand of DASYBU010000002.1, from coordinate 319,698 downwards.
CCCTGCTTGGCTGCGGGCCGTACGGTATCCCTCGCGTGCCCAGAACGGATAAGCACCGAGCAGAAGCTGCGCGTTCCTCTTAGCGGTTGGCAAGTGTCGGCACAGCGTCCGTTCTCAAGTTCAAAGTTGAATGAATCTGGGTACAGCGATCACAACTTGGAGTCCGTCGGCTTTTCCGATGGGACCCCTGAGGATCCGGGCACTCTTCTGCCAGATCGCGAGTCGCAGTCCATCAAAGGTCAATCGACGGCAAGCTGGAACTTTCAGAAGTCCGAAGAGATCTGGCTGTCGTGCACGTATCGCACGACAACGGTAATCCTTACCAAGCGACTTCCTCCGGGGCTCAAAAGTTGCTCGATTAGGTATAACCAAAATCGTGGGATCAGTATTGAGAAGATAGTGTGCAACTGAAGGGCGCGCAGCTATGAGTGAACCGAAGATATTCCATCCCACTAGCGAGGCGCGTGTGGCGCTCGCAAAGCGTTTCCGACTGCCGTACGCCGACAATATGCAGGATTGGGAATATGAGGTCGCAAGCCCCGACCGCTTCGATGAGTTCTTGCGTGTCTATCGCGCTGCGGACTTGTCCGACGACGAGCTTGTGTCGCTAATGGAGATGATGATTCAGTGCGTCGAAGAGATGTCGCTGGACGAAGCTGTTGGATCAGCGGCCTGGGAGGAGATCGTGCCACTTTTGCATGCGCGCCCGGACCTGCATGGGCCTTCCGTTGAATATTGGGCGCGACCCGCGGAAAAGGATCCGGACAATCTTTGGCATGTCTCTCCTGGCATGCGGAAGATTTTGGACTCCACAGCGAAGTGAACGGTTCGAGTTGAACGACCGGTTTGCGGCGTCGAATTCGCGTCCATGGAATTCCGCATTGGTTCGTTCAGCGACATCCGCCCGCACATCACACGACCGTCAGCTTTGCAGCGCCGAATCCTGGAAGTCGAAGGACGGTTCAGGCCGGCGCAACCCGTCCACGAAACCCCTCGCCTCACCCCTGCGGCCAAGCCGCCGCCCGCCGCAGCAAGAACCTCCGCACCGCCTCATCCTGCTCCAAGCCAACCGCGCGCGAGCAGGCCTCGCGCGCCTCCGCAAAACGTCCGCAGCGAGACAGCAGTTCAGCGCGGGCGGCCCAGTACGGCTGGTAGTCCATCAGGCGCGCGTCCTGCGCGTGCGCTGCCAGCGCCGCCATGCCCCTCTCCGCGCCGCGCGACTCGGCCAACGCCACGGCATGGTTCACCGCGGCCACGGGTGAGCCGGTGATTTCGCAGAGCGCGGCATAAAGGCGCTCAATGGCGGCCCACTCGACACGGCCGCTGCGCAGGCGATCGTTGTGGGCGGATTGCACGGCGGCCTCCAGCTGATAGCGGCCCGGCGCTTGATAGAGACTGGCGGCATGCAGCAGCGTCTCGGCCTCGTCGATCAGCTCGCGTTTCCACAGGCCCGTGTCCTGCTCCGACAGTGGTACGTAGGCGCCGTCGGCATCGCGCCGCGCGCCGTGCCGCGCATGGGCGTGCAGCATCAGCGCCAGCAGGCCCAGCACCTCGGGCTGCTGCGGCATCAGCGAGGCCAGCAGGCGGCCGAGCCAGAGCGCTTCGTCGGCGAGGTTGCGGCGGTGCGGATCGGCGCCGCTGGCATCGATCCAGCCTTCGGCATAACAGGCATACACGGCTGACAGCACCGCGCCGAGGCGTTCGGGCAGATCCTGCAGGGCCGGCAACTGCAGGCCGATGCCGGCCTGGCGAATGCGGCTCTTGGCGCGCACAAGGCGCTGGCTCATCGCAGCCGGTGCGACCAGGAAGGCCGAGGCGATGGTGGCCGCGTCGAAGCCCAGCACGGTCTGCAGCATCAACGGGGCGCGCACCGAGGCTTCGATCGCCGGGTGCGCGCAGGCGAACAGCAACTCCAGCCGGCGGTCAGGCAGGCCGGCTTCATCGTGGTCGAAATCCGGCAGGCCCGCGAGGTACTCCAGCTCGCCGCCCATCGCCTCGTCGCGCACGCGGCCGCGCGTCGTGTCGATGGCCTTGCGCCGCGCCACGGTCAGCAGCCAGGCGGGCGGGTTGTCGGGGATGCCGTCGAGCGGCCAGCGTCGCAGCGCCGTCTCGAAGGCATCGGCCAGCGCGTCCTCGGCCGCGGCCACGTCGCGGTTGCGCGCGGCCAGGAAGGCGACCAGCTTGCCGTAGCTGGCGCGCGCCGCCTGTTCGGCGGCGGCGGCAACGTCGGATGAGACGGTCAACATGAGTGCGGTCAGTCGAAAGTCGACGTTAGCCTTCTTGCGCTCTCAATACTCGTTCATCGGCCAGATCGGTCGCACCTCCATGACGCCGTGGCTGGCGCCGGGGCAGCGGGCGGCCCAGGACAGCGCCACGTCAAGATCGGGGACGTCGATCATGTAGTAGCCGCCCAGCTCCTCGCGGGTTTCGATGAAGGGGCCGTGATGGACCTCGGTCTTCCCGTCGCGCACGCGCACCGTGGTGGAGGCTTGGCTGTCGCGCAGGCGGCGGCTGCCACGCGCGACGCCGGCCTTTTCCAGCGATTCGGTATAGGCCGTGTAGGCGGCGATGGTGGTCTTGACTTCGGCGGGGCTGAGGGCCTGAAGGCCCTTGGGATCGGCGTGGATCAGCAGCAGGTATTCCATGGGAATCATCTCCTTGGTGAGGGTTGTCGCGATCGCGCACCGTGCGCGGTCAGACAATGACGAACGCCGCCCGACCGATTTCGACATTCTGTGCCGAAATTTCTTGACCGCCACCCCACAGATCGCCCAGGGCTGCTTTCTCAATGCCGCTTGAAGTACTGCACCTCGCGCTCATGCTGCTCGGCCTGGGCGCGGGTGTCAAAGGTGCCGAGATTGCGCCGCTTGCCGGTCTTCGGGTCGAGCTTGCGCGAGTAGAGGCGATACTGGCCGCTGCTGAGTTTGCGGATCATGGCTTGCGTCCTTTCAATGCTCCTGATGGAGTGGAAGTTGCAAGTCTTCGCTGATCAGCGCCGCCTGTCTGTAGGACGGGCTCGCAAGACGGCTCAAGCGCAAGGCATCGTCGTTGATGTCAGCGCTGATGTCGATGTCGGCGGCAAAGGCAGCTCGATGCCCGATGCCGCAAACACGCGACGCGCAGCAGCCAAACCATTGAGCGCGGCAGGAAAGCCGGCATAGACCGCCATCTGCATCAGCGTCTCGACGATTTCCTGCGCGGTGCAGCCGACGTGCAACGCGGCATGGATGTGCACCTCGAGCTGCGGCGCGGCGTTGCCCATCGCGCACAGGGCCGCGACGGTGGCGATCTCGCGCTCGCGCAAGCCGAGGCCGGGGCGCGAATAGATGTCGCCGAAAGGGAACTCCACGATGTAGTCGGCAAAGTCGGGGAATGACGCGGCGAGCGCCTCCACAACGGCGAGGCCGGCGGCGCCGTCGACCTGGGCCAGGCGTTCCCTGCCGCGGGCGCGGCGCTGCGTGTCGGTGTTTGATGCGGGGAGGGTCATGGCAGATCCTGTTGAATGAATGACGGGAATCCCCACTTTCATTCACACCGGATCTCGATGGAAGGACCGATTTGGTGATACCTTTTCGGTATGAGCCCGCGCCTCGATTCCACCGCCCTGGTCCGCTTCCTCGCCGTGGCGGAAACGCTGAGCTTTCGCGAGGCCGCCGAACGTCTGCACATGTCGCAGCCGCCGCTCAGCCGAGCGATTCGGGAGCTTGAGGCACGGCTGGGCGTGGCGCTGTTCGAGCGCGATACGCACCGCGTCGCGCTGACGCCTCGCGGACAGGCCTTGCTGCCGCTTGCCCGCAACATCGTGGCGCGACTGGCCGAGGCGGAGGCCGCGATGACGGCCCAGCCGCAGGCCTTGACGATGCTTCGCCTGGGCATGACCACGGCCGCCGAGCCTGCGTGGTACCGCAGCCTGCTGGCGCGCCTGTCACAAGCCTTCCCCGGCCTCGAAGTGCGGCGCACGGCCGCGTCCTCACCGGCGCTTGTGCAGCAATTGCGTCGCGGCCGGCTCGATGCCGCGTTCATCGCGCTGCCGACCGAGGCCGCGGGTCTTGAGATCACCGAGATCGAGCGCCAGCCGATGTGCGTGGCCTTGCCGACCGCTCATCCGCTCGCGCGCCGTCGACGTCTGTCCTTGCAGGACTTGTCCGGCACACCACTGTTCTGGTTCGAGCGTCGTCGACAGCCGGCCTTCTTCGACCACTGCCGGCGCGTGTTCGAGCGCCACGGCTTTGTGGCCCGCACGACGCTGCCGGAGCCGGAAGATCATCACGTGCTGCTGGCGGAGATCGCGGCTGCGCGCGGCGTGGCGCTGTTGCCGATCTCGTTCAAGACCTTCTCCCGCCAGGGCGTGGTCTACCGCTCGCTCGTGGAGGGCGATGAGCTGGCGGTTGGTATCGGCCTGGCGCATACCGCGTCCAAGGCCTCATGGCGGCCGGCGCTGCTTGCTGCGGCGAGCTTGGGCGACGCATAAGGGACGCTTCGCTCGAAAGCTTGGCGTTGCTTGCGCAAGCACTGAGCGCATCACGCCCGTCTCACAGGAGGCGAATCCACTGGTGTGCCGAAACGCGGATAAGCGCTGTGAAACGAGTGCTAATGCTCAAGTTGTGCGGTATTGCCAGATATTCCTGTTGGCCTGACAACACAGCTCTTACCAACGGCGGACAAAGCGCTCAATATCGGCACCCCGCTGCAGCCCAGGGAGGGTTCATGGTGAGGAATCAAGTCGCAGAGCGCGTCGCGCCGACAATGACAGCAGCAGAGTTCGCACGCAAGTGGGGACCTGGCGGAATCGCCGATGGCCTCAATGAGCGGGCTGGCGCACAGCCTCATTTCATAGATCTCTGCGCACTCCTCGGTGTGCCGTCGCCAGCAGACCCGAATAACTACTGCTTTGAGCGAGGGCTATGGGGTGTCTCGGGCGGTCGTCGCTTTGCCGACGTCTGGATGCGCGGGCACTTTGGCTGGGAGTACAAAGCTCCAGGCGGGGACATGAAGAAGGCGCTCGAGCAACTCATGCAGTACGCATTGCCGCTTGAGAATCCACCGCTGCTCATCGTCAGTGATCGCCACACCATCCAGATTCATACCCACTTCACGGGGCACCCCAGTGTTTGCTTCGATGTTTCCCACGGCGAGTTGCGTGATCCGCGGAAGCAGGCATTGCTGCGCTCCGCTTTCCTGTCGCCCAGGGACTTCCGACCCATCAAGACGACGGAGCAACTCACTCAGGAGCTTGCGGGGTCGTTCGCTCGAATCGCGGACGCGCTGCGAGCACGCGGCGAGACGCCGTTCCGCGCCGCTCACTTTCTGACCCAATGTATCTTTTGCTGCTTCGCGGAAAGCGTTGAAGTGCTTCCCGGGCAAGTCTTTCGACGCGTAGTTCAAAAGCGGCAGAGCCCCGCCGCTCTACAACGAGGGCTCGCCCAACTCTTCGAGAAGATGAGTGAAGGGGGCGATTTCGGCGCAGACACAATTCCTTGGTTCAACGGCGGGCTGTTCAAGCAAATAGATATACCGGCCCTTAGCGCAGACGAGATTGCGCTGCTGGCGGAGGTGGCCGGCATGTCGTGGGCGTCGATTGATCCCAGCATCCTTGGCACATTGTTCGAGCGCGGCCTGGATCCCGCAAAACGTCATCAGATGGGGGCGCATTACACGGATGCGGCGACTATTGAACGGCTGGTCGGTCCCGTGGTGAGGCAGCCGCTCCTGGCCGAGTGGGACGCGATCAAGCGGGAGATCGCTGGATTGCTGAGCAAGCGCGACGTGCTGGCAATCCGGGCGAAGGGCATCCCGAGCAGCAGTTCGGCTCTGAAGGTCCGGCACAGCGGCATCAAATCTCGATCGACTCGCGCCAATAAGCGAGCCAATGATCTCCAGTCCGGGTTTATGGACAAGCTGCAATCGTTTCGGGTGCTGGACCCAGCTTGCGGCAGCGGCAATTTTCTATTTCTTGCTCTGAAGGCTCTAAAGGACATCGAACATCAGGTGAATACCGACGCTGAGGAATTGGGTCTTGAAAGACAGATACCGGTGACTGGGCCGCAGAACGTCCTGGGCATCGAGTTGAACGAGTACGCAGCAGAGCTCGCGCGCGCAACTGTCTGGATCGGCGAACTTCAGTGGCGCAAGGAGCACGGTTACGGATGGAAAGAGAATCCGATCCTTGACCCGCTCGATCACATTGAGTGTCGAGATGCGGTGCTGGACGAGCGAGACCGCGAAGCTCCGTGGCCGACCGCCGATGTCGTCGTTAGCAATCCGCCATTCATGGGCGACAAAAAGATGCACGGCGAACTGGGCATTCGCTACACCACGGCGTTGCGCACAGCTTACCAAGGGCGGGTACCGGGAGGGGCCGATCTCGTGTGCTACTGGTTTGAGAAGGCCAGAGCTCAGATCGAGGCAGGGCGTCTGCAGCGAGTTGGCTTAGTGTCCACCAACTCAATTCGTGGGGGTAGAAATCGAGCAGTGATGGATCGAATCTGTGCGACAACGAGCATCTTCCGTGCGTGGAGCGACGAACGATGGGTGAACGATGGCGCTGCAGTGCGCGTATCTCTGATTGGTTTCGGCTCAGGCGCTGATCAAGTACTACTGAATGGCCTGAGCGTGGCAAAAATCTCCGCCGACCTCGCTGCTGCCAGCGAAGACGCGCAGGAGGTGGACCTTACGCGAGCACAGCCTCTTGTCGCCAACGCAGGAATGTCATTTTCTGGCATCCAGAAAACGGGGCCTTTCGAAATTGCCGGCGCTACCGCAAGAGCTTGGCTAGCGCTGCCCAATCCGCATGGTCGACCCAACAGTGAGGTTGTCCGCCCCTGGCTAAATGGCCTGGATGTGGCAAGGCGCCCGCGAGACATGTGGATTTGTGACTTCGGAACAGAGATGTCTGCGATCGCCGCGGCGTTGTTTGAGCGTCCGTTTGCGCACGTCACTGAGTTCGTGCGTCCGACCCGTGTCGGAAAGCGCGAAGCGCGGACAAATGAGATGTATTGGCTGTTCCAGTGGGCACGTCCGACGATGCGGCGTGCTATCGCGAGATTGCCCCGGTTCATTGCAACACTGGAGGTTGGAAAATTTCGCAGCTTTGTCTGGATTGACGCCGCATACGTCCCGGACAAGAATCTTGTGGTCATTGCCCGTGGGGACGATGCCAGCCTTGGCATCTTGCATAGCCGCTTCCACGAGCTCTGGTCTCTACGAATGTGTACCTGGATGGGAAAGGGCAACGATCCACGCTACACACCCACCACGTGCTTCGAGACGTTCCCGTTTCCCGACGGACTCACCCCAATCGACACTGCCCATCAGCGCACAGAGTCATTGCCTGGTGGCGCTGTGATTCCGGCGGATCTGGTCAAGTCGGTGCGCGCTAGGGCGGTTTCGATCGCGCAAGCTGCGTGGCACTTGACGGAGATTCGCGACGGCTGGCTCAACCCGCGCGAGTGGTGTGATCGCATACCCGACGTAGTTCCCCTGGGCATGAAAAGCTCTCCATACCCGGATCGCTTAGTTGCAAAGCTGGGCTTCGAGAAGGACCTTGCTAAGCGAACCTTGACCAACCTCTACAACGAGCGCCCACAATGGCTTGTGCAGGCCCATGAAGCGCTCGATGCAGCAGCAGCGGCTTCCTATGGTTGGGCAGATTACACGCCAAGGATGAGTGACGAGGAGATTTTGCGTAGGCTGCTCGCTTTGAATCTTGAGCGTGCGGCAATTCAACCGGGTAAGCAAACTGAATTGCCACTCTTAGGCTTGGTTAGCGGACGAGCCGGAGCCCCGGCCGAGGGGCAGAATCAGCGAGCAAGCAGGCGCAAGAGTGCGAAGCACGCGGCCTAACGCGTATGCCGCCAAGTAGCGATGACTGACGACGACGGACGATGCTCTCAGACGCCAGCTTCCACCTGCATTGACTACTGCTAAAAAAGCAGGCTTCCCTGCCGAGCTTGGAGTTCAACCCACCAGGCAGCTGACCCCACCATCCACCGCCAGCACCTGCCCCGTGATGTGCTTGCCCGCGCGCGAGGCGAACAGCAGCGCTGCGCCTTTCAGATCCTCGTCGTCGCCGAGTCGCCTCAGCGGCGCTGCTTCGGCGAACGCGTCGCCATGCTCGGCCAGCGTGCCGCGCGTCATCTTGCTCGGAAAGAAGCCCGGCGCGAGCGCATTGACGGTGATGCCGTACGCGCCCCATTCGGCCGCCAGCGCGCGCGTGAAGTTCACGACGGCGCCTTTGCTGGTGTTGTAGGCGATGGTCTTGATGCCGGCTGCGTTGCCGCCGAGGCCGGCGATGGAGGCGATGTTGATGACGCGGCCCGAGCCGCGCGGGATCATGCTGGCGCGCTGCGGCCTGCGCGAGCACGAAGAGGCTGCGCACGTTCAGGTTCATCACTTTGTCCCAGGCCTTGAGCTCGTGGTCCTCGGCCGGCGCGCCCCAGGTGGCGCCGGCGTTGTTGACGAGGATGTCGATGCGGCCGAAGCGCTCCATCGCGGCGGCGACCACGCGCTGGCCTTCTTCGGGCAGCGAGGCATCGGCGGCGATCCAGCTGGCATCGATGCCGCGCGCGTGAAGATGAGCCGCGGCTTGCGCGAGGTCATCGGCCTTGCGCGAGCTCAGCATGATGCGGGCGCCGGCCTCGCCGAGGCTTTCGGCGATCTGCAGGCCGAGGCCGCGCGAGCCGCCAGTGACGAGGGCCGTCTGGCCTTTCAAGTCGAAGAGTTCGTGGACGTGCGAAGCAGAAGAGGAAGAAGAAGAGGTCGTGTTCATAGCCATTCGGGTTTCAGTTCATGGAGCAGCGGCTCGCGGCGCGCAGCCACGGCGAGCCAGGCGTCGATCTTGGGCAGCTCGTAGGCAAAGAAGTAGCGCATCGCGGCGTGCTTCCCCTTGGCGAAATCGTCATCGCCATGCAGGGTCAGTGCGATGTCCAGCCACAGCCAGCCGAGCACGGTGTGGCCGAAGGCTTGCAGATAGGGCACGGCATTGGCCAACGCTTCAGGCGCATCACCGGTGCTCCAGGCTTGCTGCGTGGCATGGCCGACTCGCTTCAGCGCGTCGCCCAGTTGAGCTGCCTGCGCGGTCCAAGGCGACGCCGCAGCGCGCTGGATCGTCTCCTGCACACGATCCGCCAGCGCACCCAGTGAGGCGCCGCCTTGCTGCACCACCTTGCGGCCCAGCAGGTCGAGCCCCTGGATGCCGTGCGTGCCTTCGTGGATCATGTTGAGGCGGTTGTCGCGCCAATACTGTTCGACCGGAAAATCACGCGTGTAGCCGTAGCCGCCGAGCACCTGGATCGCGAGCGAGTTGGCCTCCAGGCACCACTCGCTGGGCCAGCTCTTGGCGATCGGGATCAGCACGTCGAGCAGGGCTTGCGCGCCGGCCTTGTCGTCGCCGGTGTGCAGCTCATCCACCAGCCGCGCGCAGTACAGCTCCAGCGCGAGCGCGCCTTCGACATAGCTCTTCTGCGCGAGCAGCATGCGGCGCACATCGGCGTGTTCAATGATCGGCCGCTGAGGCTGCGCGGCATCCTTGCCGGCCGGCCCCATCGCGCGGCCTTGCGGCCTTTGCTTCGCATATTCAAGACTGGCTTCGTAGCCCGCCATGCCCAGCATCGCCGCGCCGAGGCCCACGCCGATGCGCGCCTCGTTCATCATGTGGAACATGCAGCGCAGGCCCTCGCCAGCGTTGCCGACCAGATAGCCGATCGCGCCGCCGCCCTCGCCAAAATTGAGCAGGCAGTTGGTCGTGCCGCGATAGCCGAGCTTGTGGTTCAGCCCGACCAGCTGCACGTCGTTGCGCTCGCCGGTCAGTTGACCTTCTGCGTTGACCCGCCACTTCGGCACGATGAACAGCGAGATGCCCTTGGTGCCGGGAATCAGCTTGCCATCAGGGCCGGGGATCTTGGCGAGCACCAGGTGGATGATGTTCTCGGTCAGCTCATGCTCGCCGCCCGAGATCCACATCTTGTGGCCGCGCAGGCGGTAGCGCGGGCCGAGCGCATCGCTGGCATCGTCAAGCTCGGCGCGCGTCGTGATGTCGGACAGCGATGAGCCCGCCTGCGGCTCCGACAGGCACATCGTCCCGAACCAACGGCCCGCGAATTCGTTCTTCGCAAACACCTCACGCTGCAGCGGCGTGCCATGCGCCATCAGCAAGCTCGCATTCCCGGTGGTGAGCATCGCGTACGCGCCGAGGCCCACGCTGGCGCGGCTGAAGAAGGCGTTGCCCGCCATCTCGACCGCGCAGGGCAGCTGCATGCCGCCGGCCTCGTAGTCCTGCGCGGCGGCCAGCATGCCCGATTGGGCATAGGCCGCGGTGGCCTCGTGCGTGGCGCGCGGCAGGTGCACGCGCTCGCCGTCGAAGCGCGGCTCCTCGGTGTCGATCAGCCGGTTGAAGGGCGCGAACTTGTCCGCGGCGATGCGCTCGCAGGTGTCGAGCACGGCGCCGAAGGTCTCGCGCGAATGCTCGGCAAAGCGTTCGCGCTCGGTCAGGGCTTCGACACGCAGCCAATCGAAGAGCAGGAAGTCAAGGGTCTGGCGCATCGTTGTCATCATCAATCTCGATCGAGGTGTTTCACGGCGTCTCGAAGATACCAGCCGCGTCCGTGAACAGGATGCACCGGGAGGGGAGAAACAGGGTCTTCGTGTTTATCACGTGCATCACGTTTATCCATGTCTGTTCATGTATTCAGCAATTTCAAATACAGGAATGAACATGGATAAACGTGATGCACGTGATAAGACAAAAGCCCTCTTGGTCTTATCCTGTGCATCCTGTCTATCCATGCAGAAAATGCATTCTGAAATTCAGTTTTGAACATGGATGTACAGGATGGACAGGATAAGAAAAAAGCCGTCCTGGCTCATCCTGTGCGAGCCTTGCGCTAGAGGACTTCGAAGACGCCGGCGGCGCCCATACCTCCGCCGATGCACATCGTTATGCAGACGAGCTTGGCGCCGCGGCGCTTGCCTTCAATCAGCGCGTGGCCGGTCAGACGCTGGCCCGAGACACCGTACGGATGGCCGACCGCGATTGCGCCGCCGTTGACGTTGAGCCGGTCCATCGGGATGCCCAGCGTGTCGGCGCAATACAGCACCTGCACGGCGAACGCTTCGTTGAGCTCCCAGAGGTCGATGTCCTCGATCTTGAGGCCGAGCTTCTTCAGCACCTTGGGCACGGCAAACACCGGGCCGATGCCCATTTCATCGGGCTCGCAGCCGGCCACGGCAAAGCCGAGGAAGCGGCCCATCGGCTGCAGGTTGTGCGTCTGGGCATAGGCCTCGCTGACCAGCACGCAGGCGCCCGCGCCGTCGGAGAACTGGCTTGCATTGCCGGCCGTGATCACGCCGCCTGGCAGCGCGGTGCGGATGCCCTGGATGCCCTCAAGCGTCGTGCCTTCGCGCAGGCCTTCGTCCACGCTGGCGGTGACCTCCCGAGTGCTCAGTCCGCCGTCCTTGTCCTTCACGCCCATCGTCACCGTGATCGGCGCGATCTCGGCGGTGAATTTGCCGGCCGCCTGCGCCGCGCAAGCCCTTTGCTGGCTGCCCGCGCCGTAGCGGTCCATGCGCTCCTTCGGGATCTTGTAGCGCTGGGCGACCTGCTCGGCGGTCTGCAACATGCTCCAGTAGATCTCGGGCTTGAGCGCCTGCAGCGCCGGGTCCATCAGCATGTGCGTGTTGACCTCGTTCTGCACGCAGGAGATGCTCTCCACACCGCCCGCAACGAACACATCGGCTTCGCCCGCGATGATGCGCTGCGCGGCGATGGCGATCGTCTGCAAGCCGCTCGAACAGAAGCGGTTCAGCGTCATGCCGCTCACGCTGACCGGCAGGCCGGCGCGCAGCGCAATCTGGCGCGCGATGTTGGAGCCGGTCGCACCCTCGGGGTTGGAGCAGCCCATCAGCACATCCTCGACGGCGCCGCCTTCGATGCCCGCGCGCTCCAGCGCAGCCTTGACGGCATGGCCGCCCAGCGTCGCGCCATGTGTCATGTTGAAAGCGCCTTTCCAGCTCTTGGTCAGCGGCGTTCGGGCGGTGGAAACGATCAGTGCCTGGCTCATGGTTTGTGTCCTTGATAGATCAGATGGATGAGTGAATCCCTCGGCGCGCAGCGGCACCGATCTCGACAAATTCAACGGCAGGGAGGGAGAGCGTTACTTCCCGGCGGCCCAGGCCTCGCGCAACTCGCGCTTGAGCACCTTGCCGATGCCGCTGCGCGGCAGCTCGGCGATGAAGCGCACGGCCGAAAGGCGCTGCGTCTTGCCGACGCGCTCGTTCACGAAGCTGCGGATCGCGTCCTCGCTGATGGTCTGCGCGTCCGCGCGGCGCACCACATAGGCGGCCGGCGTCTCGCCCCACTCGGGCGAAGGCACGCCAATCACCGTACCCTCGGCCACGGCCGGGTGGCCGCGCAGCACTTCCTCGATGTCGCAGGGGTAGACGTTGAAGCCGCCGCTGATGATCACGTCCTTGCGGCGGTCGAGCAGCGTCAGGAAACCTTCGGCGTCGAAGCGGCCGACGTCACCGGTGCGGATGAAGCGCGTGCCCGCGGCATCGAACCACTCGGTCTCCGCCGTCTTCGCGGGCTGGCCGTGATAGCCGCTCATCATCGCGTCCGAACGGCCGACCACTTCGCCTTCGCTGGTGCTGCCGGGCGGCAGCTCACGCCCTTCCTCGTCGATCAGGCGAATCTCATGCCCTTCGATCGCCTTGCCGACGGTGTGCAGCTTGTCGGGGTTCTCATGCGCGATCAGCATGCAGGTGCCGCCGCCCTCGGTCATGCCGTAGTACTCGACCAGCCCGCCCGGCCAGCGCCGCAGCACGTCGGCCTTGAGCGCGGCCTGGAACGGCGCGCTGGTGCAGAACTTCATCTGCGAGGCGCTCAGGTCCGTCTGGTCGAAGGCCGGATGAGCGAGCAGCCGCTGGTACTGCACCGGCACCAGCATCGTGTGCGTGGCGCGGTGCTGCTGCGCCAGCGAGAGGTAGCGGGCCGCATCGAACTTGCGCATCAGCACGACCGCGCCGCCCATCGCCAGCGTCGGGAAGACCGAGACGAGCGTGGTGTTCGAGTACAGCGGCGTGGCGGTCAGCGTGACGCTGTTCGAGTCGTAGCCCGACAGCGAAGCATTGCGGATGTGGGTCCATCGCATCGCATGCGATTGAACGATGCCCTTCGGCGCACCGGTCGTGCCCGAGGAGTAGATGACGTTGAACGGCCATTCCGGCTTGATCGCGACGGGCGCCGGCTTGCTGCCTTCCAGCGCGAGCCAGGTGCTGAAGCGCTGCTGCTTCGCGCCTTCGTCGAGGCGCACCCGCGGGATGCCGGCGGGCAGCTCTTGGCCGGCCTTCTCGAACTGCGCCTCGACTTCGGCGTCCAGAAAAAACCTCTTCGCCGTCACGTCCCGCACCATGTGCGCGAGTTGCGTCGGCGTCGAGCTCGGCGCCAGCGGCGCCACGGCCACACCGGCGCGCAGCGCGCCGAGGAAGACGATCAGATAGTCGGCCGAGTTGCCGGCGCAGAGAGCGATCGCGTCGCCGGCCACCAGGCCGTCGCGCTGCAGCGAAGCCGCCACGCGGTCCATTTGCGCATGCAGCACCGCGTAGTCGACACGCCGATCGCCGTCGATCAGCGCCGTCGCGATCGGCGCGCGCAGCGCATGCCGAGCGATCAGCGTCGAGACATCAAGGAAGACTTCGTCTTCAAACATGATGCTGCGCGGCCGTGTCGGTGGCCTTGGCGAGCTCGAGCTTGTACTGCTCCCAGCCCGAGGCCGGTACGCCTTCCTGGCGGCGGTCGGTGATCTCGCCCATGCGCGCTTGCACTTCGGCCACGGGGTCGGCCACATCGGCGCTGATGTGCACGCCTTGCGTCATCGTGATGTTCGCGGCCTCGAAGCTGCTCGCACCGGCCAGCAGGATCATGCGCGTGGGCGCTGAGTCTGCCACCAACGCGACGAGCCCCGGGCTCACCACGGCCGGCTGCAGGCGCGCCAGATCTTCGGGCGAGAGCACGCCTTCGGTCATGGCCGTGGCCGCCGTCGGCGCGAGGCAGTTCACGCGGATATTGTTCTTCGCGCCTTCGAGCGCCAGCGTCTGCATCAGGCCCACCAACGCCATCTTGGCCGCGCCGTAATTGCTCTGGCCGAAGTTGCCGTAAAGGCCCGACGACGACGTCGTCATCACGATGCGGCCGTAGTTCTGCGCGCGCATCTGCTCCCAGATCGCCTTGGTCGCGTTGACCGCGCCCATCAGGTGCACGTTCATCACGAGCGCGAATTCATCGAGCGTCATTTTCGAGAACGTGCGGTCGCGCAGGATGCCGGCGTTGTTGACGAGGATGTCGATCTGGCCCCATTCGTTCATCGCGCGGGCGGCCATCGCCTCCATCTGCGCGAAGTCGGTCACGTCGCCGCCGTCGGCAATCGCGAGGCCGCCTTCGCGCACGATTTCATCGGCCACCGCGCGGCCCGGCGAACCCTGATGGCGGCCCGCCACATCGTTGACGACGACGCGCGCGCCGTAACGCGCCAGCATCAGCGCATGCGAGCGGCCCAGGCCGCTGCCCGCGCCGGTGACGATGGCCACGCGGCCTTCGAGGATCTTCTTGACGGTCATGATGAGGACAACTCCAAAAGGTGAATTCGGGATGAAGCAGGTTCAGAACGCGACGGCGTTCCGGCCCTTGAGGCCCAGCATGGCGCGGGCCTCGGCGGGCGTGGCAATCTCGAGCGAGAGCTCTTCAAGGATGCGGCGGATCTTGCGCACCTGTTCAGCACAGGACTTCGCCAGCTGGCCCTTGCCGAGGTAGAGGCTGTCTTCGAGCCCGACGCGCACATTGCCGCCCATCACCGCGCCCATCGTCAGCAGCGACATCTGGTGGCGGCCCGCGCCGAGGATCGAGAAGCGGTAGTTGTCGCGACCGAAGAGGCGGTCCGCCGTCGTGCGCATAACGACCAGGTTCTCCGGATCCGCGCCCATGCCGCCGAGGATGCCGTAGATGCTCTGGATGAACAGCGGCCCCTTGACCAGCCCTTCGTCGACGAAATGCGCGAGCGTGTAGAGATGGCCGACGTCATAGCACTCGAACTCGAAGCGCGTGCCGCAGTCCTCGCCGAGCACCTTGAGGATGTTCTTGATGTCGAGGAAGGTGTTGCGGAAGATCGTGTCCTCCATGCCCTCGATATGCGGCTTCTCCCAGTCGTGCACCCACTTCGTGATCTTGCGCGCGGCCGGATGGATCGTGAAGTTCATCGAGCCCATGTTCAGCGAGCACATCTCGGGTTGCGCCTGCAGCGGATAGGCCAGCCGCTCCTCCAGCGTCATGCGCGTGCTGCCGCCGGTGGTGATGTTGATCACCGCGTCGGTCGCGGCCTTGATGCGCGGGACGAACTGGTCGAAGACCTTCGGGTCAGCGCTCGGCCGTCCGTCCTTCGGGTCGCGCGCATGCAGATGCAGGATCGCCGCGCCGGCCTCGGCGGCTTCGATCGCCTGCTCGGCGATCTCGTCCGGCGTCAGCGGCAGGTACGGCGACATCGCCGGTGTGTGGACCGAGCCGGTGACGGCGCAGGAGATGATGACCTTGTCTGGGGCAACTGCCATGATGTGTTCTCTCTTGTCAGTCTTCTGCGCTTGAGCGAAGGGGTTTGCGATGGAAGAAATTCAGAACTTCAGGAACGCAGAGGACGCCAAGGAACGCGGAGGCCGCAAAGAACATGGGAGGCAGTTCTCTGCGACCTCTGCGTCCCTCGGTGCCCTCTGCGTTCCGGAAACTGTATTGAGCGGCGTTCATTTCAGACCGCCAGCCATTCAGCCAGCAGCGCCTCGTTGCTGGCCAGGGCCTGCGGCGTGCCTTCAAACACGATGCGGCCGTGGCCCATCACGCAGACGCGGTTCGAGACCTTCAGCGCGATGGCGAGCTTCTGCTCGACCAGCACAACCGCGAGACCCTTGCGCTGCATGTCGGTGATGCATTCGCCGACCTGCGCGACGATCTTGGGCGCCAACCCCTCGGTCGGTTCGTCGATCAGGATCACGCGCGGGTTGCCGAGCAGCGAACGGCACATGGTCAGCATCTGCTGCTCGCCGCCCGAGAGGCTGCCGGCCAGCGTGTTGCGGCGTTCCTTCAGGCGCGGGAAGTAGTCGAACATGTGCTCGACGCTCCACTCGAAAGCATCGGGTGCGGCCGGCTGCTCGCCCATGCGCAGGTTCTCGTCGACGGTGAGGTTGGCGAAGATGTCGCGCTCCTCGGGCACGAAGGCGATGCCGGCGCGGCAGATCGTGTAGGGGCGCTCGCCGCTGAGCTCGCGCTGCTGCAGCTTCACGCTGCCCGCGCTCGGCGGCACCAGGCCCATGATGGCCTTCATCGTGGTCGAGCGGCCCGAGCCGTTGCGGCCGAGCAGACTCACCACCTCGCCGCGCGCCACTTCAAAGTCGACGCCGTGCAGGATGTGGCTCTTGCCGTAGTGGGCGTGCAGGCCTTGCACACTCAAGAGGGCTTGGGTGTGGCGGCTCATGCGGAAACTTCCTCGCCCAGGTAAGCCTCTTTGACCTTCGGATCGCGGCGGATCTCGTCGGGCGTGCCCGTCGCGATCACCTGGCCGTAGACCATCACGCTGATGCGATCGCTGAGCGAGAACACCACGTCCATGTCGTGCTCGACGATCATCAGCGCGCGGCTCTGCGTCACCTCGCGGATCAGCTCGGCCGTGTAGGCGGTTTCTTCCTGCGACATGCCGGCCATCGGCTCGTCGAGCAGGATCACTTTCGGGTCGGAGGCCAGCGTCATCGCGATCTCGAGCGAGCGCTGCTCGGAGTAGGCCATCTCGCCGGCCAGCGTCGCGGCGCGCGCGGTGAGCCGTACACGTTCGAGCAGTTGTTCGGTCTGCTCGCGGATGCGCTTGTCGCGGTCGATCCGCTTCCAGAAATTGAACTGCAGCCCATGCGGGCGCATCACCGCGAGGCGGATGTTCTCGAACACGCTGAGCTTGGGGAAGATGTTGGTGATCTGGAAGGAGCGCGAAAGGCCGAGGCGGTTCAGATCCTGTGGCGAACGGCCGCCGATCGATTGGCCGTTGAACAGGATCTCGCCCGAGCTCGGCGCGAGGTTGCCCGAGATCAGGTGGAACAGCGTGGACTTGCCGGCGCCGTTCGGGCCGATCACCGCGTGGCGCTCGGTCGGCAGCAGCTCGAAGTTCACGCCGCGCATGATCTCGGTCGGGCCGAAGCTCTTGCGCAGTTCCCGGATGCGAAGGATGGGCATGCTCATGCCTGCTCCTTCAGCGCGAGATAGTGGCGACGCGCCAGGTGCGTGAGGCCGCTGCCCAGCAGCAGGGGCGCGATCACCGCGGCCCAGGTCGTCGGTGAGCCGGGCAACCAGCTCCCGCCGAAGATGTTGACCGCCGGCATCGCACCGGCGTGCATCGCGGCCAGCGAACGGTAGTCCTGCGAGAACAGGCGCTGCAGCAGCTCGACCCCGAACACACCGCCCGCACAGAGCAACAAGGTCGCCGCAACACCGAGCAAGAGCAAGGGCAGCAGCCGCGCCGTGCCGACACGCGCGCGCAGCCGCAGCGTCGCCGCGATCAGGCCGCTCATGCCGGTGGGCATGAACATCATCACGCCGACAAACAGCAGGCCCTGGTAGAGCAGCCACGACTGCGTCAGGTCCGACACCGCGTAGCCGAAGAAGGTCATGATCGCCGCGCCGATTGCTGGGCCGAGGAAGACCTTGACGCCGCCGATATAGCTGTTGATCACCACCGCCGCCGAGAGGCCGGGATCGAACACCACATAGTTGGCCGCCTCGTTGCTGAGCGCCTGCAAGCCGCCCGCGAGGCCCGAGAACATCGCCGAGATCGCGAACACCAGCGTGCTCAGGCCCTGCACGTTGTAGCCGAGGAAGCGCAGCCGGTGGCTGTTCTCGCGCAGGCCGTAGGTCAGCTTGCCCATCGGCGTGCGCGTGAAGTAGAACAAGGCGCCCACGCCGAGCAGCACCCACACGAGCGTCAGGTAGTAGACCTGCGTGGTCGAGCCGAAATCGAAACCCCAGGCCGGCATTCGCATCGTCGAGATGCCGGCCTCGCCGCCGAACCAGCCCTTCAGCTGCGGCGCCAGCGCATGCACAAGCTCGGCGATGGCCAACGTGATCATCGAGAAATACGTGCCCGTGCGCTGCGTCGCGAAGCGGCCCGCAATCAGGCCGAAGACAAGGCCGCTCGCAGCACCCACCAGTGGCAGCAGCGGCGTGGGCAGCAGGCCCGCGCCGTCGAGCGCGTTCATCGCATGCGCCACGCCGAAAGCACCCATGCCGAAGTACGCCGCGTGCCCGAAAGACAGCATGCCGGCCTGCCCGCACAGCAGGTTGTAGGCGCAGGCGAACAGCGCGGCGATCAGCATCTGGATCGCGGCGTTGAGCAAGCCCTGCGAGAGCAGGTAGGGCAGGGCGGCGAGCAGCAGCAGGCCGATGAGCACGGAGGTGAGAAGTCGCTTGTTCATCAACATCATCATGATCAGCTCTTCTCACCCATCAGGCCGCGCGGGCGCACCAGCAGCACCAGCAGCATCAGCGCAAACGGGATCGTGGCCGAAAGACTCGAGACCTTCAGCGTCAGCAGCCCGCCGACGTTGCGCGCCCAATCCCCGGCGCCGACCAGCGCGAGCAGATCGGCCAGGCTGCTGTCAACGCCCACCGCCAGCGAAGTGACGATGCCGATCAGGAGCGAAGCCAGCATCGCGCCTTCGAGCGAGCCGAGCCCGCCGACCACCACGACCACGAAAACCATAACGCCCAGTTCCAGCGCCATGTTCGGATTGGTGGTGTAGAAAGCACCGGCCACCGCACCGGCCAGGCCGGCCAGCGCCGCACCCACGCCGAACACGCCCATGAAGACGAGCGGCACGTTATGGCCGAGCGCCTCGACCATCTGCGGCTTGTGGATCGCGGCACGCACCACGATGCCGACGCGGGTGCGCGTCAGCAGCAGGTAGAGCAGCGCGAACATCGCGAGCGCCACGCTGCCCATCAGCAACCGGTAGGCCGGGTACTGCGAGGCGCCGATGCTGAAGGCCGAGACATCGAGAGCCGCCGGCACGCGGTAGTCGACCGGGTAGTTGCCGAAAAAGAGCTTGATCGCCTCGGCGATGATGAACGAGAGCCCGAAGGTCAGCAGCAGCTCATGCGCATGGCCGTGCTTGTGCACGCGGCGCAGGATGAAGCGCTCGACCGCCACGCCCACCAGCCCGACCAGGATCGGCGAGACCACGACCGCCGCGCCAAAGCCGATCACGCCTTGCAGCGCGTAGGCGAAGTAGGCGCCCAGCATGTAGAACGAGGCGTGCGCGAAATTCAGCACCCCCATCATGCCGAAGATCAGCGTGAGGCCGGCCGACACCATGAACAGCAGGAGGCCGTAGATGATGCCGTTGAGCAAGGGGACGAGGAACTGCTCCATGGGGTCACTTCAATCAATGCAGAGTTTCCGGATCGCGGAGTTCGCAGAGGGACGCAGAGGCCGCAGAGAGACTGCAGAAAAGCAGGCCCCTTGCCTCCGCGCTCTTTGCGTTCCTTTGCGTCCTCTGCGTTCCGGAAACTGATTTGGTACGGGTTCTACTCAGCTCGGGCGCTTCATTGCGCAGCTGGCTTGAGCCGGCGTGGCTGCCTGTTCCGCGGTAAAGAGCTTGACCGGGCTGAAGCCCATGTCCGTGCCGTCGACCTTGTACTTGGCGGTCTTCGTCACGGTCGACACCACCAGCGGGATCAGCGCCTGATGGTCGGCCGCGCGCATGCTCATCTCGCCGACCGGCGTCTTGATCTTGCTGGTCTCCAGCGTCTTGGCGAAGCTGTTGACGTTCAGCGCGCCGCCTTCGGGCTTGCTGCGCTTGAGCGCGTCGCCGACCATCTGCAGTGCGAACACGGCGTTGGCCTCCGGCGCCACGGGCGCGTGCCCGGTCTTGGCCGTGTAGTCCTTGTAGAAGCGGTCGCCATCGGCGCCGCCGGCTTCGGCGTTGAACACATGCACGACGAAATGGCCCAGCGCGGTTTCACCGGCATTGGCCAGATTGCCAGCCTGGTCCAGATACACGGTGCCGAAGCGCGCCTTCAGGCCGCCGGCCTTGGCGGCCTTCATCAGCAGGAGCAGGTCGTTGGACCAATTGCCGGTCAGCACCGAGTCGGCGCCCGAGGCGCTGATCTTGGCCACGTAGGGCGCAAAGTCCTGCACCTTGTTCACGTCGATCAGCGTCTTCTCGATCACCCGGTAGCCGCCCGCCGCCGCGTTGTCGACGATGGCCTTTTCCATGTCCTGGCCCCAGGAGTAATTCTGGTTGATCGAGTAGACCTTGGTGCCCAGCGCTTTCGCCTGCTTCATCGCGCTGACCAGCGCCTTGGCGCGGATCTGCGCGTTGCCGCTGAAGCGGAAGTGATAGAAATTGCACTTCTCGCCGGTCAGTTCCAGCGCCTCGGCGCCGACATTGATGTAGACGACTTCATGGCCCGGATGGCGCAGGTTGTACTTGCGCACGTCCTCGGTGATCTGGCCGCCGATGGCCGAAGAGGAGCCCTGTACGACGATTTGCACGCC
Source organism: Burkholderiaceae bacterium (assembly GCA_036500605.1). Taxonomy (GTDB): domain Bacteria; phylum Pseudomonadota; class Gammaproteobacteria; order Burkholderiales; family Burkholderiaceae_C; genus JAFALK01. The sequence goes on along the minus strand of DASYBU010000002.1, from coordinate 299,125 downwards.
ATCGGCCTCGGCGGCCTTGAGCTTGTCCGCCGCGCCGGCCGGGCCACCCTGGTTGTCGTACTCGACCACCTGGATCTGCGTGCCGTCCCAGCCGCCTGCGGCGTTGATCTGGTCGACGCCGTAGCGCACCGCCGTGCGGTAGGCCTGGCCCGTCGCGGCTTGCGGCCCCGACATGGTTTCGATGATGCCGATCTTGAGCGGTGCGGCCAGGGCGACGCTCGTCGCCAGGGTCAGGGCTGATGCGGTCAGCAGGCGCGTGCAGTGAGGGCTTGGCATGGCTTGTCTCGTATGTTTTTGGAATGATGGAAGGTCAGAGGTATTCCATATTGCCATCGATGCTGATGGCCTGGCCGCTGACATTGCGCGCCGCGGGCGAACACAGGAACAGCGCCATCGCCGCCACGTCGTCGTGCGTGACCATGCGACGTAAAGAAATCTTGCGCAGGTATTCCTCGCGCATCTCCTGCACCGTGACGCCGGCCTTCTCGGCGCGCGCCGCGATCACGCCTTCCATGCGCTCGCCCTCGACCGTGCCGGGAAGGATGGCGTTAGCCCGCACGCCATGCGGCCCCAGCTCGATCGCCAGCGACTTCATCAAGCCGACCAGCGCCCATTTGGTCGACGAATACGGCGTGCGAAACGCGTAACCCATGCGACCGGCCACCGAGCTCATCAGCACGATGCTCGGGTTGGCGTTCGAGGCCTTGAGCAGCGGGATGGCCTGCCGCGCGAAGTAGAAATGGCTGTTCAGGTTGACCGAGACCGTGCGGTCCCAGGCGTCGACGTCCAGGTCCTGCACCGCGCCGGTGGGGCCGGCGATGCCGACGTTGTTGATCAACACATCGAGGCCGCCGAGCGCGCTGCGCACGTTGTCGAACACATGCTCCACGTCCTTGTTGACCGAGGCATCGGCCAGGCTGCCGCCGATTTCGGGCGTTTCGCTGGCCAGGCGTTCCAGCGCCGTCTGGTTGATGTCGCAGACGTGGACGCGTGCACCGGTCTCGTAGAAGGCGCGGGCGATGGCCGCGCCGATGCCCGTCGCACCCGCCGTCACCAGAACGCGCAAGCCCGGTGGCGGGCGAAGGGACTCGATCACACTCATGAAGGTGGGTTCCGGAATGGTTCCGGAATTGTTCTGTTGTCTCGAACTCAGTATCAAAGACCGGGGCGCAAAACGCTGTGTGTCGGGCGCACACTTTGAACCGGGTCGGAATGTGTTCGTCAGACGGTGCGGCTTGCCGCTGAAACATGGGGTTAGCCGTTTAGGGTTGGCGCCGATGCAGAGGCCGCCCGTTTGCTGTAACTTGAGCGCCCCAAGATCCACGCAGTTTTGACGACTCTTTCCGCGATGAATGCCGACAAGGGCCCCGAGGCCGAAGACATCGCCGCCGAGCTCGTCGGCCTGCTGCACCGAAGCGCCCCCGCCGATGAGCTGGCGCTGCGCCTGGCGCGCGCCGAGGCGCTGGCGCTCAGCGATCCGCGGCGCGAAGGTCTCGTCGAAGTCGTGCGCATGGCGATGGCGGTGCGCAACCGGCTCGATCTGCAGGAACAGCGCGAGCGCGGCATGCTGGCGGTGATGGAATCGGCCAAGGATCTGTCGAGCCGCCTGGGCCTCACCGGCCTGCCGCACGCGATCGCCACGCGGGCCCGCAACCTGCTCGGCTCGCACCTTGCGTGGTTGACCACGCTGGAGCCGCGCACCGGCGATTACCGCGTCTTCGTCAGCGACGGCGTGATCTCAGAAAACACCACCAAGATGACCGCGCGCCGCAACACCGGCGTGGCCAGCATGGTGATGTCCACGCGGCTGCCTTTCGCGACGGCCGACTACCTGAACGACAACCGCTTCCCGCACGATCCCGACCTCGACGACACCTTCCGCCGCGAGGGCATCGTGGCGCTCGTCGGCGTGCCGCTGGTCTCGGAAGACCAGATGATCGGCATGCTGTTCGTGGCTGATCGCTATCTGCGCACGCACACGGCGCTGAACATCGCGATCCTGGGCACGCTGGCCACGCATGCGGCGGTGGCGATCAGCAATGCCAAGGCTTTCGAGGCCGCGAACGTCGCGCTGGCCAAGTCAGAGGCTTCGCGCCTGGAGCTTGAACACCACGCGCGCAATGTGCAGAGCGCGGCCGAAGCGCATGAACAGCTGACCTCGCTGCTCGCCACCGGCGCTTCGCTGGGTACGCTGTGCCAGGTGATCGCGCAACTGCTGGGCGGCAGCGTGCTGGTGATCGACGAGGTGGCGCAAGTCATCAGCCGCGCCGGCGCGCCCGACTACCCGGGCCACGCCGCCGAAACCTACGCACCGCACGGCCCGCACAGCGCCGCGATTGCACAGGCGATCAGCAAGAGCCGGCAGGGCGGCCGCTCGGTGGTGGCCTGCACGATCGACGGCGAGATCTGCCGTGTGATCGCGGTGATCGGCGGCAACGACGTGCTCGGTGCGGTGCTGCTGTTCCGCCAGGACGATATCGACGAGATCGCGGTCCGCACGTTTGAGCGCAGCTCCAGCGTGATCGGCATCATGCTGCTTTCGCAGGAGCGGATCGAGGCGAGCAAGCACCGCGATGTGGCTTCGCTGCTGCGCTCGCTCGTGTCGCCGCGCCATGACGAACCGGCGCTGGCGCAGGACCGCGCCGCGCGCTTCGGGCTCGACCTGACGCAGCCGCTCTCGCTGATCATCATCGAGATGGACCAGCCCAAGGCCAGCTTCGTGGCGCGGCGCCTGCGAGTCGGCTCACCGCTGTCGGACCTGGTGTTCGACGAACTCGACGGCGTGCTGGTGATCGTCTGCGGGACGACGAGCGCGCACGACGTGGTGCAGCAGTTCGCAAGCCTCGCCGCACGCGAGTTCGGCGACAGTTTCCGCGGCGTGCAATCGCGCCCGATCAAGCAGCTCGCCGAGGTCTCTTCGCTTTACGCCAGCCTGCGCCGCGCGCTGGCGGTGCTGCAACGCATCGGCGTGCGCGGCGAGATCGTCGGGCAGGACCAGATGGCGCTGTACTCCGTGCTGTTCGAGACGCATGACAAGACCAGCCTCAACACCTTCCTCGAAGGCTGCATCGGCGCGCTGATCGCGCATGACCAGCGCCGCGGCGCCGAGCTCACGAGCACGCTGCTCAGCTACTTCGACAACAACCAGAACGCCAAGACCACGGCGCAGGAACTGGGCATCCACGTCAACACGGTGCGCCAGCGCCTGGCCAATGTCGAGGAGCTGCTCGGCCATTGGGGCAGCGCCACGCGCGCGCTGGAGATCCATGTCGCCTTGCGGCTGTGGAGCTTGACGACGAAGGATGCGGGCGCAGCGCCGTTGATCCGCTGATTCGTTGAGTTAGCGAGTCAGCCATGAAAAACGGCGGCTTGCGCCGCCGTTGTTGTCCTTGCTTCGAGAGCCCGGATCAGAAGAACTTCGTCAGCCTCACCCCGTACTGACGCGGTGCACCCGCATAACGCAGGCCCGAACCGATCGCTGACAGATAGCGCCGGTCGGTCAGGTTGGTGCTGTAAATGCTGCCGAACCAGTCGCCATGCTCGACGTCGATCGAGGCGGTGACGAGGTTGCGGCTGCCGAGTTGGTCGCCGAGTTTGCTGTTCTCGAACAGCGTCGCCCATTGCGACGAGATGTGCGCGTAGTTCACGCGAGGCGTGATCGTGTAGTCGCCCATCGTGAAGCGGCGCTCGACGCCGACGTTGAAGGTCAGCTGCGGCGCGTAGGTCTGCTGGTGGCCGTCGAGGTTGATACAGCTGCCGCCAACCAGCGCCGGGCCACTCGTCGGATCGCAAGGCGTCGTGTTCGCAATGCGCGGATCGGTGGCGTAGAACTGGCCGATGCTGCTGTGCAGCCAGCCCAGGTTCGCGCGCACCGACCAGCCATCGGCAAGCTGCGCCTGGATCTGTTCTTCGAAGCCGTAGATGTGCGTCGGGTTGACGGTGTTCAGCTCGAAGCCGAAGGTCGGGAAGGCCGGGTAGCCGACGGTGACCTGGAAGTTCTTGTAATCGTTGTAGAAGAAGCTGGTCTGCGTCTGCACATGGCCGTTCAGCCAGGTGCCCTTCCAGCCCACTTCCGCGGTGCGAACCTTTTCTTCCTTGAACGGCGCGGGGATGCCGAAGCCGACCGGCACGTTCAGGCCGCCGGGGCGGAAGGCGCTGGCGACGAAGCCGTAGAGGAACTGATCGGCACTGAGCGTCCAGTCGAGTGCGACCTTGCCCGAGAAGTTCTTGAACTTGGCGCTTTGCTGCAGGTTCAGCGGCGTGCCGTATTGCAGGATGTTGCCGCTGTTGCTGGTCTGGTTGTGGGACTGACGGCCTTCGACCACGAGCTTCAGGTCATCGGCGACCTGGTAGCTGACCTGGCCGAAGATGGCGCGCGTCTGCACGGGGTTTTTGCCGTCGAGGCGGTACTCGGAGTAAATGCTCCCAGCCGGCACGCCGGTCACGAACTGGCCCACCGGGAAGTAGTGCGTGTCGTTCTGCGCGTAGACGCCGAGCAACCAGGTCAGCGGGCCCTTGTCGGGCGAGATCAGGTTGAACTCCTGCGAGTAGATGGTCTCGTCCACCGAGTCGTGGAAGGTCCAGTTGTTGACGGTCTTCGTGTTGTCGGGTCCGGTGCCGTCAAGGTCGGCGGCATAGGCGCTGTTGCCATGCTGGTAGCCCGAGACCGAACGGAACTTCATGCCGCTGTCGAACTCGTACTCGACCTTCAACGTCGAGCGCGCAAAGCGATCGAGCGCCTGCTGGTAGGCGTTGGCGCTGATGTGGAAGGGATCGTTCGTCGCACTGACCGGGTCGGCCGGATAGGCGCCCAGATCGATGTGGTTGTAGTCGGTCTTGTAGAGCACCGACAGGCCGTGCACCGGCTTCCACAGCAGGCCGATACGAGCGCTGCGCGAATTGACGGCACCGTCGCCGCCCGTGTAGGGGCCGGTGATGCTCCAGAAGCTGTCGCGCTTCTCCGCGTTGACCGCGATGCGCGCCGCGAAGGTGCTGCTGATCGGAATGTTGACCGCGCCTTGCAGGCCCACGTCGCTGTAGTTGCCGGCCTGCGCGGCCACATAGCCATGCGTGCCGCCGTTGATGACCGGATCGTTGGAATCGACGAGCACCGCGCCGCCGGTGGCGTTCTGGCCGCCGAAGGTGCCTTGCGGGCCGCGCAGGATCTGCACGGAGGCGATGTCGTAGTAGGGCTCTTCGGTGAAGTAGCCGGGGAAGGTGGCGATGCCGTCACGGTAGGTGATCACGCCGGTCGTGGTCTGCGTGTTGGTCTCGGCCTTGCCGATGCCGCGGATCGTGATGTTCAAGCCCTGGCCGAAATTGTTGGCCGCGGCCGAGGGTGTCACGAACTGCAGTTGGTCGACGACGTTGACGCCGGACTTCAGCAGGTCATCACCCGACAGCACGGTGGCCGAGATCGACGAGGTCTGCAGCGGCTCCGCGCGCCGCGTGGCGGTGATCGTGACGGTCTGCAGCGTATTGGTGACCTTGGGCTTGTCGCTGGCTTGGTCGCCATCGGTAGCGGCGGCTTGCGGTTGCGCCGCATCCTGTGCGAAGGCGTAGCCAGGCAGGGCCAGCAGCGCCAGCACGGCAAGCTGCGTGCTCGTGTTCCGGAATTTGTTGTTCATGGTCTCCATACTTTCTTGTGAGTGATTTGTTTGCTTATTTATTCGTGAGAGAGAGGGCGAGAAAGAGCTTCACTGCACGGTGATCGCCTTGGCCGTGCGGCTCGCGTTGAACAGCAGCACCTTGGGCCAGACCGGCCAGGTCACGCCGAGGCTCGCGTCGTTCGGGTCGCCCTTCAGAGCGAAGGCGCCGAGGCTTTTCATCATGGCGTTCGAGAGCTCCAGCCGGCCGGGCTTGTTGGCCTCGCTATTGGCGAAGTTCGACCAGGTCGAGGGCCCGAAATTGCCGAACAGGAAGGGCAGGTCAAAGCCGTGCGCGGCGCCGAAGATCTCGTTGAACGGCGCGGGCTCCTGGTCCCAGTCGAAGCGGTAGACCCAGATGTTGTCCTGGTGGGTCTTGAGCGCGGCAACGGCGCTGTCGCGGCCCGGGATGAACCAGTAGGCGTTGATCAGGTCGGTGCGTGCGTTGAAGCCAGTGCCCGGTGTCCTGGTCGGCAGCATGCTCGACGGGATCCAGTCGGTCAGCTTGGTGGCGGGCGCGGCGTTCGGGTCGTACTTCATCGCCATCGCGAAGGCTTCGGGGTCGGTCAGCAAGCGGCCGCTCGGCGCGCCGATCAGCGTCAGCAGGCCCGGGAACAGCTTGACCTCATCGCGCGTGTTGCCCACCAGCACCGGCACCTTCAGGTACTCGCCGGCCCTGATCGCCTGCGTCGGGTTGACGGGCAGCACCGTGCCATCGGGGATCGGGTTGGAGCCGCCGAGGTTGGCGGCCTTCAGCGTCGTCGGCACGGCGCTGAGAATGGCATCGGCGCTCTTGCTGCGCAGGTAGCTCGCGTTCTGCTCGGCGCTGCGCGAGGCGATGTAGGTCTGAGCCGAGTCCTTGTCCTTGGCCAGCCCATCGGCGAGCACGAAGTGCGTGAGCAGCAGATTGGCCTGCGTCCCGAACATCGCGGCCGGTACCAGCGCCGGCAGCACGCGCGGTGGCACGTCTTCAGCACGCGCAATGCCGCCGCTCAGCGGCACCAGGCGATGCACGAGCGCCGGCTTGACCTTCACGACGAGCGGCGAGGTGATCAGCGCCCACACATTGACCGAACCGGCCGACTGGCCCATCAGCGTCACGTTGCCGGCATCACCGCCGAAGTTGGCGATGTTCTTGTTGACGAAGTGCAGCGACTTGATCAGGTCGAGCAACGCGAAGTTGCCCGAGTCTTCCACCGCATTGCCGGTCTTCAACTGCGGCGATTTGAAGAAGCCCAGCACGCCTAACCTGTAATTCACACTGACAACAATGACGTTGGCCGTCTTGGCCAGCGCCGCGCCGTCATAGACCGGATCGGCCGTGTAGCCGGTGACATTGCTGCCGCCGTGCACCCACACGATCACGGGCAGGTTCTTCGCCTCGGTCGCCGGGCGCCAGATGTTCAGGTAGAGGCAGTCTTCCGAGCCGACCGTCTTGTCGTAGCTCGTGCCGATCGTCGCGTCATAGCGGTTGTTGAGGCCGGGGCCGTAGAGGCGGCCCGACGAGGCGCAGGCATGGCCGAACTGCTGCGTGTTCTTGGTGCCGGTCCAGGCGTCGGCATCGACGGGCGCCTTCCAGCGCAGCGCGCCGATGGGCGGCTTGGCATAGGGCACGCCCTTCCAGGCATAGGTGCCGGTGGTGGCGCTGTCGTCCGCGCCGAGCACGGTGCCGAGCGTGGTGTCGCGCTGGGTGGGCGAGGGCTTGGCGACGTCCGCGGCGACAGCGTTCAGGGCGAAGGCGGTGAACACAAGGAGTGCGCCGGCGTATCGAAGTCTTTGCATCATGTGGAAGTCTTTCGCTGAAGCAATGAATCAGAGGAATCAGTTGGAGCAGGTGAAGGACGCGGCGGCGTTCACGTCGCCCGCGCCTTGGTACTTAGGCCACTTCGGGTAGTCGCACAGCGGCCGCGAGCGGCCCGGCACGCCGACCGTGTCCTTGACGATCTGGCCGCTCGGGGCGGTGTTCTTCTCGGTCCAGTTTTCGAGCGCGGTGAGGGAGTCCCAGGCCGCGTTGAAGGTCGAACTCAGTGCATGGCCATAACCTGCTACTTCGTAGTACCGGGCGAACTTGTCGACCTCGGCAGGCTGCATGCGCGCTTGCAGACGTTGGTAGTACTGCTCGGTGGCGCGCGTGCTGACCAGCACGTCCGACAGGCCATGCGCCAGCAGCAGCTTGCCACCCTTGGCCGCGAAGGCATCGAGGTTCACCGGCGTGTCGAGCAGCGTGCTCAGCTCGCTGATGCGGCCGGCCCAGGCGCCGGGGTTTTCGGAGTCGAGCGAGAGCGAGTTGTAGTCCGGGTCACGCGTCACCGAGTATTTGATCCACTGGTCGAGAAACACGCTGATGTACGGCCCCGAAGCCGGCATCGGCAGCGCCGGCTGCGTGGTGCCCAGCGCCAGGAAGGTGATGATCGGCTGGATCGGCGTGTTGATGCTGGTGATGCCCAGATCGGCGCCCCAGACGTTGGAGCCCGGGTACTGCGTCTCGCCGCTGGCCAGCGCAAAGTTGAAATGGCTGGGCGTGTTCATCACGTTCAGCGCCGTGATCTGCGCGTCGGAGAGGCAGGTGTCGCCGGTGTCCGCGCCGCCTTCGCAGCGCAGCGGCTTGCCGTTGAAGAGCGCGGTGCTGGGGTTGAAGGTCGCGTTGCAGCGATCCTGGTTGCTGATCAGGCCGTCCATCACGCCGTCGAGCCCGTCGCATGCGGCCATCGCGGCGTCGTAGATCAGCTTGCGCTTGGGTGTGTTCGGGTAAGCGCCCGGCTGCGCCAGCGCGCGGTTTACCCGCTGGCCATGCAGGATCGCGGCCGCATCGTTCCACGCCGGGAACCACGAGATCGCGCCATCCCAGTCCTGCGGCCAGTGCGTGATCGAGGCCAGCGCCTCGCGCCCGCCCGTCGAGCCGCCGATCACATACGCCTTCACGATCTTCTTGGCCGCGTAGCGCGCCTTGATCACGAAGACGGCCGCGTCGCGCGTCTTCTTCAGCGCCTCGCCGCCGAAGTTGCGCACCGCCTCGTCGTTCATGCCGAAGGAGCCGTCGCGCGAGGCGAGCGCATTGGCCTGGTGGCCCGAGTCGCTTGCAAACGTGGCGTAGCCGCGCCCGATCGGCGCGGGCTGGTCGGTCGGCGCGGCCGGCACATTGCCCAGCACGTTCGGCACGCTGCCATTGAGCCCGCCGCCGCCGAACATCACGATCTTGCTGTTCCAGGCCGTGGGCAGCGCGATCGCGAAATTGATGTTGGGCGCTGTCTTGTCCACTGGCGCGATGCTGCCCTTCACCAGGCAATGCTCGGGCACCTTGGCCACGCCCGTGCCGCTGGCAGCTACCGCATCGGCCGTGTTGACGACGGCGCCCGAGGTCGGCAGGCCGATGGCGGAGGCGGGGATCGCGAGGCCCACGAGGCGGGCGCAGCTCATGGGCGCGGCCGCGGTGGCGGCGCTCGCCGACGCAACGGCGAGCATGGCCAGCAGGCTCGCCGTTAGCAAAGCGGACACATGCCGGCCCGCGGAAGCTGGGGCTTTCACTTTCATCTGTCTCCTACTCGGTTCTATTTATGTGAGCAGAACACGGTCGCCAGCGTCCGCTCAGATGTAGGAGAGTTTTGTTTCAGCGGGGCATCCGTTCAATGTGGGGGCGACACATCGGTGAGCGGTGTGCGGTGTGGCTGTATGCCACCGCATAAACCCTGAGTCAGGATCAGGGCCCTGGAATCAAGCCACCATCGGCCGCGGCGGCGGGGCCAGCGGCGCGGGGCCTTGTGCTGCCGGCGCAGCGGGCACAGGCCGCGGCAGAAAGAGCTGCAGTGTCAGCCGAGCCGGCGCGTTAGGTGTCGTGGCCGTGACCGAGTGCCATTCCGTGTCCGTCATCAGCGCATACGCGTTGTGGCGCGGCCGGATCATCTGGCATTGCACAGGCGGGGCCGACCAATCATGCCGCTCGATGCCCACGCCCCAGTCCTGCCAGCAGAAGGCGCCGCCGTGGTCGGCGTGCCATTCGCGGTTCAGGTAGACGGTCATCGAATACTTGTCGATGAAATCGCTGTGCCAGGGGATGTAGCTGCCCGCCGGCCAGACGTAGAACATCACCGTCTCGCCCTGGTGCAGATAGGGTAGTTTGCCGCGCGCGTGAAGCTCGGCCAGCAGGTCGTTCGAGAAACTTGGCTCGATCGGATGCACCAGCACCGGCGCGCTGGCGTGCACGATGCCGGCGTCCCAGAGGTTGAGGTTCGTGTTCCAGACCGGCTGCTTGCGACGCGCGTCGATGTACTGGAACAGCCGTTCGAGCGTGGTTTCGCTGAGGGCATCGCGCCCGTGAATGACCGCCACCGTGAGTTCTCCCGCTTCGCAATCCGGGGAGCGTAGTCAGCGCAGTTGAAGGGCGTGTGACGGTTCGGTCCGCCGGCTTGACCATTCGATCCGATTGGCGGAAGCTGCGGCGGCTGCAACAGCAGGCCCCTTCATCCAGCAAGGAGACGACGATGAGCAAGCTGCCCTTGAACACGCTGATCATGGTGATGCTGAGCCTGGGACTCGGCGCCTACGGCCAGGCGCAGGCGCAGGCTCAGGCGCAGTCGGGCGAAGCCGAAAAGGCGCGAGCCGCCCTGACCCCGAAGCTCGACCACGCCTGCGCGATCCTCTCGGCGGCCGAGGTCAGCAAGCTCTACGGCCACCCGGTCAAGGAAGACAACTCGGTCTCGATGCCGCAGGCCAACACCTGCGAGTTCGTGGCCGACGGGCACGCCGCCGTGTCGCTGACCCGCATGCCGGCTCGCTATTACGAACCGCAGACGCATGGCGACCGCTACCGCAAGCTGCGGGGCATCGGCGACAAGGCCTCGATCAGTTTCGACATGGGCGGCTGGCGTGCCATCGCCAGCCGCGGCGACAGGGGCGCCGTGGTCGTCAGCCGCGGACCCGGTGCGACGCAGGAGAACGCGATCGCGCTCTTGAAGGCGGTGCTGGACAAGGGCGGCTGAACGCGGATGCGTCAACTCTTCTTGTCGAAGCGATCGAGCTCCATCACCTTGGCCCAGGCCTTCACGAAGTCCGTCACGAACTTCTCCTTGGCATCGTTGCTGGCGTAATACTCGGCCACCGCGCGCAGCTCCGAGTTCGAGCCGAAGATCAGATCGACCGAGGTCGCGGTCCACTTGATCTTGCCGGTGCTGCGGTCGCGGCCCTCGTAAAGCCCTTCGGTCGAGGTCGACTTCGCCCAGACGGTCGACATGTCGAGCAGGTTGACAAAGAAGTCATTCGACAGCGTTCCCGGTCGCGCGGTGAACACGCCGTTCCTGGCGCCGCCGGCATTGGCATCAAGCGCGCGCAGGCCGCCGACCAGCACGGCCATCTCCGGCACGCTCAGCGCCAGTTGGTCAGCCTTGTCGACCAGCATCTCGACCGGCGGCAGGCGAGCGTCCCTGGCGTAGTAGTTGCGGAAGCCGTCGGCCTTGGGTTCCAGCACCGCGAACGAGGCCACGTCGGTCTTCTCCTGCGTGGTGTCCATACGGCCCGGCGTGAACGGCACCTTGACCGCATAACCCGCTTTCTTGGCGGCAGATTCAACGGCCGCCGAACCCGCCAGCACGATCGTGTCGGCCAGCGAGACCTTCGCGCCGCCCTTCAAGCCGGCGTTGAAACCCTTCTGCACTTCTTCCAGCCTGGCCAGCACCTGGGCCAGTTCCTTCGGATCATTGCCGGCCCAATCCTTCTGCGGCGCGAGGCGGATGCGCGCGCCGTTGGCTCCGCCGCGCATGTCGGAGCGACGGAAGCTCGAGGCCGAGGCCCATGCTGCTCGCACGAGTTCGGCATTCGAGAGACCCGTCGCGAGAAGTTTGGCCTTGAGCGCCTCCGCTTGCGCGCTGTCGATCAGCTTGTGGTCGAGGGCGGGAATCGGGTCCTGCCAGATCAGTTCATCCTTGGGCACCTCGGCGCCGAGGTAGCGCGCACGCGGACCCAGGTCGCGATGCGTGAGCTTGAACCAGGCTTTCGCAAAAGCCAGCTCGAACGCCTTCGGGTCGGCCATGAAGCGGCGCGCTATTTTTTCGTAGGCCGGATCGAAGCGAAGCGCCAGATCGGTGGTGAACATGATCGGCGCGTGGCGCTGATCCTTGAGGTGGGCATCGGGCACGGTAGCTGCCGCTGCGGGATCGGCAGGCACCCACTGGATGGCGCCGGCCGGGCTCTTGGTCTGCACCCAGTTCTGCGAGAACAGGTTGTTCAGGTACTGGCTGCTGAAGGCGACCGGAGTCGACGTCCAGGCGCCTTCCAGGCCGCTCGTGACGGTGTCCTCGGCCTTGCCCTTGCCGCACTTGTTCTTCCAGCCGAAGCCTTGTTCCTCGACGGCTGCGGAGGCCGGGTCTGCTCCCACGCAATCCTTGGGGCTGTGCGCGCCATGCGCCTTGCCGAAGGTGTGGCCGCCCGCGATCAGGGCGACGGTCTCTTCGTCATTCATCGCCATGCGGCCGAAGGTGTCGCGGATGTCCTTGGCGGCGGCCAGCGGATCGGGCTTGCCGTTCGGGCCTTCGGGGTTCACGTAGATGAGGCCCATCTGCACGGCCGCAAGCGGCTTCTCCAGCTTGCGATCACCGTGGTGACGATCATCCGCGAGCCACTTCGACTCCGGGCCCCAGTAGACAAGATCGGGCTCCCAATCGTCCATGCGCCCGCCCGCGAAGCCGAAAGTCTTCATGCCCATCGATTCCATTGCCACCGTGCCCGCCAGCACCATCAGGTCGCTCCAGGAAATCTTCGCGCCGTACTTCTGCTTGATCGGCCAGAGCAGGCGGCGCGCCTTGTCGAGGCTCACGTTGTCGGGCCAGTTGTTCAGCGGATCAAAGCGCTGCTGCCCGCCGTCGGCACCGCCGCGGCCATCCAGCATGCGATACGTGCCCGCGCTGTGCCAGGCCATGCGGATGAAGAAGGGGCCGTAGTTGCCGTAGTCGGCCGGCCACCAGTCCTGCGATGTCGTCATCGTGGTCTTGATGTCCTTCTTGACGGCTTCCAGGTCAAGGCTCTTGAACGCCTTCGCATAGTCGAAGCTCTTGTCCATCGGACTTGAAGCGGGGTTGTGCTGGCGCAGCGCGGAAAGGTCGAGCCGGTTCGGCCACCAGTCCTGGTTGCTCATCGGCTGTTTCTCTTTTTCGTTCGCGGTGTTGTCAGCCGCATGCAGTGCCGGCGTGAGGGCCAGCAAGACGGCGGTCAGACCAATGCTGCTAACAAGGCGCCGCGGTGAGAAGGGGAGGTGTGTGTTCTTCATGGCCTGCTCCATTGCATCAAGGGGTTGATAGGCAATGGAACAGCCTACGCAGCTGCCTCGTGGCGATCTCGATCCAGGTCAAGGGAGAGGGCAGCAGGGCCACAGGAGCCCAATTTGTCTGCGCAGCTGAGTTCTGCTCGCAACGCTTGTGCCGGGCGCGCTCGTTGCTGCGGGTTCAGTCAATCAGCCTCTTGGCGTCGTTTGAAGTACGGCACTTCGCGCTCATGCTGCTCGGCCTGCCCGGCCGTGTCGAAGGTGCCCAGATCGCACCGCTTGCCCGTCTTCGGACCCTCAAGCGAAGCGCGGTCATCCATCCGCGCGCTCCGTCCGACAGGCCGCCATCAGACCAAGGACCGCTTGCTTATGAGCTTCCCGTTGGGCAAGGTCGCGGTGGCCTTCTTGCTCAGCTCGCGGAGGTCGCGTGCCGTCAGCGGGCGCTCATCGGGTTCGTACGCCGGCAGCTCTTCTTTCGCCAAGCGCGAAAGCGCCATGTGGATGACTTCTGTCTCTGAAAGTTCAAAGTGTTTGGCCAGCGCCTTGACGGTTTTGCGCGTTACGCCGAACTGCGTGTTGTGATTGCGAAACTTGAGCAGCAGGCTTGAACGGGAGTCGGGCATTTGGGCCTCTGGATATTGATGTCTTCAGCACGGTGTTGCTACTGAAAACGGGAGAGGCCTTTCAGGTTAAGGGCCAGCTCTCCAGCATGAAAGCCCCTCGATTCGACGACTTGAGGCGCTCCATCACGAGACGCGGTGCGGAGTGGCCGGGCAGGTGGGCAAGATGGATCGCATGGCCGACGCGAATGCCTCGGAACTCAGTTCAAGACCTCCGTGAGGATCAACACCAAGAGCATGAGAAAGAGGAGCACCATTTTCAAGATCGAAGCAGAGGGGCGCTCGGGTGCGGGGTCGAATTGCGGAAGCAGAAAGAAGATGACTTTGCTTCGGCGCGCATCGGGATTGCGGCGCGCGTCCATGATCGCAGCGATCATCAGCGCGACGCCGGCAAGCCACAAAGGAATTGCCCACCAATGGTCGGACCAGAAGGAGTTCATCGCGGTCTGATCACTCAGGCCTCGGCCGCGTGGCAAACCACTTCGATGTTGTGCCCGTCCGGCCCGATCACAAAGGCCGCGTAGTAGTTCGCGTGGTAGTTCGGTCGCAGGCCCGGCGCGCCATGATCCTTGCCGCCTGCTTCAAGCGCGGCGCGATGGAAGGCGTCGACTTGCGCGCGAGTCTCGGCTTTGAAAGCCAGGTGCAGATGCGCCGGTTTCTCGTCGATCTGGCAGATGCACAGCGAAGTCTGGCCATCGGCGCTGAGCTCGATGCCGTAGGTCGGCGTGTTTCCTTCGGCAACGACAACCATGCCGATCGGGGCGAGAGCCTTCAAGTAGAAGGCTTTGCTGGCGGCGTAGTTGGTGACGCCGAATTTGAGGTGGTCGAACATGGGGCTCCTGAGGTGTGCGGGCGGGTCTGGGCCAGTGTGATCGGCGGTTCTTCAGGTTCAAGCCAAAGACCCGACTCGCAAACTATGCTCAAGCCGAACATTGGCCTCGGTGCCTGTGTGCGTGTCACGCCAGGGATTTCGTAACGGCACCACCTGTTTTGGCGACTATCACGCCTCCGATAGATTTCCACGTACGTGGTCGTAGAGCGGGACGATGCCGAGTCTGCGAAAAACCTCGTCCGTATATGCGATGGCTGATCGCACCGCCCATTGCGCGCAACCCGCGCCTAGCCAAGAGTCCGCCTCCGCACCCGAACTATTTGCTCGATGAGCAAATTTTCCAACAATTTGACGGGCAAGTTTGCTCTCCGTGAAGTTTCCGGGGCGAACCATTCCTTCGGTCCCTACGTCGAAGAACTCCGCCTTGTAGTGAACGAGCTCGTTTCGCAGGCGGATCATTGTTGCCAAGTCCTGGGAAGGATTCCGATCCCGCTCGATGGGCTCTCGATTCGCCAATCGCAGCAGCAGATCGAACTTTGACATCACGGCCGCCTTTTCTACGGACTCGACATTTCCGACGTCGGCAATCAGTGACAGCGGCTGCCTTCCGAGAATGGAAAGATGTCCGCCATCCGGCATCTCCGCGTCAGCGAACAGCTCGTTTGCCAACGCCTCGAGAAAGGCTACAGAAGTGAACAATGCCGTTGAGACGTAGCCTTTGCCGATCACCGCCACGGTCGGCGGCATTGGACCTGCGCCGAAGTGCCGCTCCAACCTCGATACCTTGCGTGAGAAATACGCGGCTGCTTGTACATGCTGGATCGAGAAGTATGTTTGCAAAGACATGCCGACAATCATGGTCACGACGGGCTCCAAAAAAACAACGACGTCAAGCGCTGTGGCTGATCCCTGGCCGCCAGGCGCCGCACATCTAATTGCAACCTACTTTTTGAATGCATCCTGGGCGAGCAAGTTAAGCACCTGTAGCCGAACATCCTCGCGCAATTCTGTAAAGCGTTGCGCATTGGCCGGGACTTGCCGAACAACGAAGAAAGCATCGAAGTGTTTGCCTACCAAGTCGCTCTTGGTCGCGTTTTCCAAGTCACGCACATAAGCTCCTATGCTGCGCGGTCGACCTTCTTCGAGGGACCGCCGATAGAGTGTCCGAGCGCGCCCGCGCAGGGCCTTCTTAGTGCAATACGTTCGCACGTAGTCCAGCGTCGTCGTACGAAACCAAGTCTCGGCCAGTTCCGCAAACCAGCGTCCTATCTCTAATTTCTGCATTGCCAAATTGCGGACGGCGGTCACGATGTCACGGTCCTTCAAGAGCACGCGATAGAAATCTCGCGCGCCGCGCATCACATCCGCGGGATCAACCTCGTCGGTCGGCGCGATCAAGCCGTAGCACGGGGCAGAAGCAAGCAGGTACATCGTTTCCAGGAAGTAGCCACCGTTGCATGCAGCAACGAATACCAGCAGATTGAATCCGGTCGCAATGTTCAGCTCGGCTAGCAGTGGCGCAATCTCTGGCCATGACACCACCTCGCCATTCCGGGCCACCAAACCGGTCGCGTCGAATGTCCCATGACACTCCAAATGAATGATCGGGATCTGCCCCGCAGTGCGCGCAGAATTGCTTGCCTCCCTTAGTAGCGCAAACAACTCGTCAGGAGAAGACCACTGTTGAACTTCAACAGGAAATTCTGTCTCCAGGGCACTGACATACGCGCCAAGAACCGTACCGGTTTGGACTTCGTTCGGCGGAAGTGATTCAAGAATTCGAACGCGGGAAAACCTGAGGCTGGATTGCATAGGTACTCACGTTGGAGGACGCACCATGAACCAAAGGTACGAAAGCTCGGTTGCCGACGCTTGCAAGCGTGAGCGGATGAACCACTCGGGCGCTGGTGTCTGACGACGCCCGCGCGTGCGGATAGCCTTGCCTTGATCGAGTCCCCGAAATAAGGCAGTTCCAAAGTCACAGTCGCCACCCCCTCATCGCCTCCACACTCGCCTTCAAACTCCCCATCTCATCCACCGGCACGTCATGCTCCACAAAGCCATGCTTGATGCCTCGCGCCGCCGGGTCCGACAGCAACGCCACGAAGTCGATCACGCCGGGTCCGACGTCCGTCATCACCGCATGCGCCGTCGCCGCGTTCTGAGTTGAAGGATCGATGCCAGCCGCCCAAGGCAGCGCCTTCGCCTGCTTGAGGTGAACGAGCGGAAAGCGATCAGGATCGCGACGCAAAAGCGCCACCAGATCCTGCCGCGCAACCGCAGCCCAGAAGAGATCGAGCTCCATCTTCACGAGCTTGGCATCGCAGCGTGCGAGCAGGATGTCGTACGGCCGTTCGCCGCCGAGCAGGCCGAATTCGAAGTGGTGGTTGTGATAGCAGAACTGCAGGCCCGCTTCCGCGCAGCGTGCGCCGAGCCGGTTGAAGCGATCGGCGCGGCGTTGCCAGCCGTCGAGGTCGCGCCACTCAGAAGGATCGACCCAGGGAACGACCACGTATTGGTGGCCGAGCACGCGGGCGTCGTCGATCACTTTGCCGAGACCGTCCACATCGGTCTTGTAGTCGATATGGACCGACGGCGCCGTGAGGCCCAACTCGTCAAGCCAGCGGCGCAGCTCGGCGGGTTCGTGGCCGTTGTAGCCGGCGAATTCGACTTCCTTGTAGCCGAGCGCCGCGATCTTGGCGAGCGTGCCGCGGGAATCGCGCTTGAACTCTTCACGCACGGTGTAGAGCTGTACGCCGGGTTGCAGCGTTATGGGCTTCGCGGCAGCCGCAAAGGCCGAGAGCGCAAGCGGTGAGGCCGCGAGCGCGGCGAGGAGTTGGCGACGATGCATGGCAGTCCTTCAGCTTTTGAACATGGCTGGACAAAGTTCACAAGACAAGAAAGCACCGGGTCTTCGGCTTTCATCCTGTGCATCCTGTTTATCCATGTTGGTCATGTATTCAGGATTTCAGGAATTCAGGAATTCAGGAATTCAGTTTGAACATGGATGGACAGGATGAACAGGATAAGAAAAGGCCTTTGCAGTCATCCATGTAGCAGGGCATTCAGTCACATCAAGGCAGCACGCGCACCTTGATGTTCCGGTAGTGCGTCTCGCTGCCCGGATCGTGGCCCTGCAAAGCAAACGTGCCGCTCTTGATCAGGCGCTGTTCGAGCCCCTCGGCGCGCTTCGGATGGGCTTCCTGCGTGTAGTCGACGATCAGCTTGCCGTTGATGCGCGTGACGACGTGCATGCCTTCAACGCGGACGCTCATCGTCTGCCATTGGCCGTCGGGTGCGGTGACCTCGGGATAGTCGACCACGCCCCACAGGCCGCCGGTGCGGCTCGGGTCGGAGTGCGAGTTGTTGACCTGCACTTCATAGCCCTTGTTGGGCCAACCGAGCTCTTGCCATTCGGTGTGGAAGTAGACGCCGGAGTTGGCGTGCGGGAAGGTCATCAGGTCCACGCGCAGCTCGAAGTTCTTGAAGTCGTGGTTGGCGACGGGGCCGAGGTAGTAGAGGTGCGAGCGCGGGCCCTTGACGACGATCTGGCCGTTGCTGACGCTGAAGGTTCCAGGCTTGTCGCTGGCCTTCCAGTCGCTGATCGACTGGCCGTCGAACAGCAGTTGCCAGCCCTCGGCTTTCTCGGCGGCGGTGAGGGTGTTGGGCGGCGGTGCTGCGTCGGCGGCGAAGACCGAAGCCGATGCGAGCGCGAGGACTGAAGTGAGAAAAGAAGCGAGGATGTGACGACGATTGACCATCAGGAGACTCCTACGATTTTGAGAACGGCGGCGGGCGGGCCGTCGAAGGCTTGCGAAGGCGTGTTGCCGACGAAGCCGACATCCTTCATGCCCTCGGGCGTGGTGTAGAAACCGCCGGCCGTGAGGTCGCGGAAGCGGGCGAAGAAATGACTCTGTTCGGCCAGCGGCGAGCCGGCCGGCGCCGGGTGGCAGAGGCTGTCTGCGATCTGGCTTTGCTGCGCGACGCTGGCGGCGGCGAAGACCTGGCTGAAGCGCTTCTCGGATTCAGCATCGATCCAGGCCAGGCCTTTCAGGATCACGACGCGGTCCTTCTGCTGGTCCTCGTACGGCGCGCTGATCCACTCGTCGATGAAAGCCTCGACATGCAGATCGGCGGCGCTGGGCGAACCTTCATCGGCCGGGATGATCAACGCACATAACGCGACAGCGCAGCGGCGTTCACGTTCGGTGAACGAGAGCGGCCACAGGTCGCCGCTCTTGTAGCGGCGGACCATGTCGGGGTCGCTGCCGAAGCCGGTGACCTTCGTTTGCGGCTTGGCGCCCGCGGCAAGGGCAGGAACGCTGGCCGAAGCCGCCAGCATCCATTGCAATGATGTTCTGCGATCCATGATGTTCAGATCTCCTTGCGGCGCAGCCGCTCGACGATGTGGTCGGCGGCTCGCCAGGCGAGCGCCATGATGGTCAGCGTGGGGTTCTTGTCCGCGTTGGAGACGAACGGCCCGCCATCGGTGATGAACAGGTTGCTCACGTCCCAGGTCTGGTTCCAGCGGTTGGTGACGGAGCGTTTCGCATCCGCGCCCATGATGGTGCCGCCGACCTCGTGGATGATCGAGCCGCCCGTGGCAATCGCCTTGGCGCCGTCGAGCTGCGGGCCGCCTTGCACCTTGCCGCCCATCGCCTCGACGATGTTGGCGAAGGTCTTCTGCATGTGAGCGGCCTGGCGCGTCTCGTGCTCGCTCCACTGCCAGTGGAAGCGCAGCACCGGGATGCCATAACGGTCTTTTACAGCGGGGTCGATCTCGCAGAAGGACTTCTCGTTCGGGATCATCTCGCCCCGGCCGGCGAAGTAGACGAAGGAGCCGTAGTAGCGCCGCACGTCCTTCTTGAACGCCGCCCCGTAGTTGCCGCCATTGAGCCATTGCAGGCCGCTGCCGGTGCCCAGCGAAGGCATGCGCTTGCCCGTGGCGATCTCGATGTGATAGCCGCGCGCAAAGCCGAGCTCGCCCTTGAGCTGCTGCTGGTACTGCCACCACGGCGAGTAGACATGGCCGCCACCGGCACCGTCCTCGTTGTGCGGCGGCAGGCCTTCGAGCATCGGCACCTGGCCCGAGAGATCGCTGCCGACCGTGTCCATCAAATACTTGCCGACGAGGCCGCTGCTGTTGGCCAGGCCATTCGGGTGCGAGGCGGACTTCGAGTTGAGCAGGATGCGCACCGATTCGGCCGCACTGGCCGCCAGCACGATCACGCGGCCGTGGGCTTCTTCATGTTTTCCCGTGGCCTTGTCGATGAAGCGAACGCTGCGCGCCTTGCCTCCTCTGCCGAGCACGACCTCATACGCCATCGCGTTGCAGACGATGTCGAGATTGCCGCTGTCCAGCGCAGGCGGCAAGTGCACGGCCGGCGATTGGTAGGTGGCGCGGATCGCGCAGCCGCGGCCGCAGGGCGTGGCCCAGAAGCAGGCGGCGCGGCGCTGCATGTCGGCGGCGATGATCGCCTGCGCGCGTGCATTGCCGGGGTGCAGCTTGGCCGGCAGCGTCTTGTGGTCAAGCGCCTTGGTCAGCACCGCGCGGTGGATGGGCACGACGGGCACGCCGATGTTGGCGGCGCGCTGCTTGATCAGGCGTTCGCCCACGCGCGCGGCCGGCGCGGGCAGCAGCACGCCGTCGGGCGAGTCGGGCGTGTTCTCCATGCCCTCGTTCGTGCCGTAGACGCCAATCAGCATCTCGACCTTGTCGTAATAGGGCGCGAGTTCTGCGTACGTCAGCGGCCAGTCAAAGCCGAGGCCATCGCGGCTCTTGGGCTTGAAGTCATAAGGCCCGTTGCGCAGCGCGATGCGGCCCCAGTGGTTGGTGCGCCCGCCCAGCATGCGCGCGCGCCACCAATCGAAACGCTGCTCAGGATCGTCGTTAGCTTGCGTATAAGGCTCACCGGGCACCTGCCAGCCGCCGTCGATCGTCGCGTCGTGAAAGCCGAAGGGCTTCTCGGGCGTGCTGGCGCCGCGCAGCGGGGCGTCGGCATTGGTCTGGAACATCGGCGTCTCTTTGACGATGTCGTAGTTGCGGCCGGCTTCGAGCATCAGCACCTTCACGCCTTCCAGGGCGAGCGTGTAGGCCGTCTGCCCGCCGGCAGCGCCGGAGCCGACGATGACGACGTCGTACTCAGGCTTGAGCGTGCGGGGAGTCACATAAGGCAAGGGAGTCTCCTGTTCGGCGGTGATTGAATTTCCGGAACGCAGAGGGCACAAAGGGACGCAGAGGGCGCAGAGAAAGAAGAACAGAAGGAACCCTTGCCTCTGCGAACTCTGCGTCCCTCCGCGTCCTCTGCGTTCCGGAAACTTTTCTTCATGACTTCATTTCAGAAATCGAGCCAGACGCCGCCAGCCTCGGAAGAGGCGACAGCACGTTCAACAAAGCGCACGCCGCGTGCGCCGTCTTCGACGCGCGGGTAGTCGCCGGAGCGCGTGCCGGTTCCTTCACGCAGATCTCCGGCGAGCTCGCTGTAGAGATTGGCGAAGGCTTCGATGAAGCCCTCGGGATGGCCCGGCGGCAGGCGGCAGGCGCGGCGTGCGGCTTCGCTCAATCCGGGTGAACCGCGAGTTAGCTTGCGGGGCGGCTCATCAATCGGCGCGTGGATCAGTACGTTCGGATCTTCCTGGCGCCAGTCGAGGCTGCCTTTTTCGCCGAAGACGCGGATGCGCAGATCGTTCTCGTGGCCGACCGCCATCTGGGAGGCGAGCAGCACGCCGCGCGCGCCGCCGTTCAGGCGCAGCAGCACGCTAACGTCATCGTCCAGCTGACGGCCGGGGCCGAAGCTCGTCAGCTCGGCGCAGAGCTCGTCGATGCCCAGGCCGGTCACCGTGTGCAGCAGGTTCTCGGCATGCGTGCCGATATCGCCCAAGGCGCCGCCAGGGCCGCTGCGCGCCGGGTCGACGCGCCAGGAGGATTGCTTGTTGTTCGACTGCTCCAGCGCGCCGGCGAGCCAGCCCTGGTGATACTCGACGATGACCTTGCGGACAGCGCCGATTGCACCCGATTGCACCAGCGCGCGCGCCTCGCGGACCATCGGATAGCCGGTGTAGTTGTAGGTCACCGCGAAGGCGGTGCCGCGCGCGACGACGCGCTGAACCAACTCGTTAGCCTGCGCCGTCGTGTGGACCAGCGGCTTGTCGCAGGCGACGTTGAAGCCGGCATCGACAAAGGCGAGGGCGACCTCGTGATGCAGGTGGTTCGGCGTGACGATCACGACGAGATCGACGCGTTCGTCTGCCGGGCGGCGCAGTTCGTCAGCGAGAAGCGCGCGCCAGTCCGCATGGTTGCGATCATCAGCCAGCCCCAGCTCACGGCCAGACGCGAGCGACTTCTCAGGCGTCGACGAAAGCGCGCCGGACACCAGCTCATAGCGGCCATCGAGCGCCAGCGCATGCCGATGTACGGCGCCGATAAACGCATCGCGCCCGCCGCCCACCATCGCAACGCGCAGCCGACGATTCATTGATACCCCCTTCGGCCTTCGGCCTGTCCCCCCAGGGGGGAGCGAGCTTGCTTGGGGCGGCCCGGCGCGGCGCTCATGCCATGCCTCCGCTCTGCTTCTTGCGATCAAACACCGCATCGAAAGCGCCTTGCGCCGCCGGAAAATCCAGCCGTCGGCAATACGCCGCGCTCTCGGTCGCGCCGTGCACGCGGTCCATGCGGCTGTCTTCCCACTCGACCGACAGCGGCCCGTCATAGCCCACATCGTTGAGCGCCACGATGATCGATTCGAAGTCGATCATGCCGCGCCCCACGCTGCGGAAATCCCAGCCGCGGCGCGGATCGCCAAACGAGGTGTGGCCGCCGAAAGTGCCCACCGTGCCGTCGCCCTTGCCCCACCACACATCCTTCATGTGGACGTGGAAGATGCGCGGCCCGAACTGGCGGATGAAGCGCACATAGTCGACACCTTGATACGCGAGGTGGCTCGGGTCGTAGTTGAAGCCGAAGCGCGGGTGTTGATTGAGCGCGGCGAGTGCGCGTTCAGACGTCGCGATGTCGAACGCGATCTCGGTCGGATGCACTTCAAGCGCGAAGTTCACATCGTGCTCCTCAAACACATCGAGGATCGGCGTGAAGCGGCGCGCGAAGTCGGCATAGCCGGCGTCGAGATAGGCCTGCGAGGTCGGCGGAAAGGTGTAGACCGCGTGCCAGATCGAGGAGCCGGTGAAGCCGTTGACGCGTTTCACGCCGAGCTTGGCGGCGGCGCGTGCGGTGTCGGCCAGCTCGGCCGCGGCGCGTTGGCGCACGCCTTCCGGGTCGCCATCGCCCCACACATGCGCGGGCAGGATGGCGCGGTGGCGTTCATCGATCAGGTCGCACACGGCCTGGCCGACGAGATGGTTGCTGATCGCGTGGACCTGCAAGCCATGCGCGGCCAGCAGGGCGCGTTGCCCGGCCGCATAGCCGGGCTCGGCCAGTGCACGCTGCACGTTGAAATGGTCGCTTGCGCAAGCGAGCTCGAGACCGTCGTAGCCCATGCGGCGCGCGAGCAGCGCGAGCTCGACGAGCGGCATGTCGGCCCATTGGCCGGTGAAGAGGGTGAGAGGGCGTGCCATGATTTTTAAAACGGGCTGTCAGGGAAATAGAACTCGGCCGCGTTCTCACGCGTGATCAGCACCGAGGGGATCAGCGTGCGCGCCGGCAGCTTCTGGCCCTTCAGGCGCGCCTCCGCCGTCATCACGATCGCGTCGCGGATGAACTTGGGCGAGTAGGACACATCGGCCTGGATGCGCGGGTCGCTGCCATCGCGCAGGATCTTGACCATGCCCTTGGCGCCCGCGCCGCCGAAGACGAGTTTCACGTCCGTGCGCTTGGCCTGGTCGATCGCCTTGAGCACGCCGATCGCCATGTCGTCGTCGGCCGCCCAGACCGCATCGATGTGCTTGAAGCGCGTCAGGAAATCCTGCATCACCTTGAAGGCATCGTCGCGGTTCCAGTTGCCGTGCCGCGCATCGAGCAGCTTGATGCCGGGTGCCTGCTTGGCCAGCGCCGCGGTGAAGGCATCCATGCGCTCCTTGTCAATGCTGGTCGGGATGCCGCGCAGCGCCACGATCTCGCCTTTGCCGCCAAGTTGCTTGGCAATGAACTCGGCCGGCACGCGGCCGAAGGCGGTGTTGTCGCCGGCCACATAGGCGTCCTGCGCCGACTCTTCGCTCAAGCCCCGATCGACCACGGTCACATACACGCCCTTGTCATGCACCTGCTTCACCGGGCGCGTCAACGCCGCCGATTCCTGCGGCAGGATCACCAGCGCATTGATCTTGTTGGTAGTCAGCAGGTCCTGCACCTGGTTGGCCTGCTCGGAGGCCGAGGCGGCCGTCTTCAGTGTGATCTTGACGTTGGGGTACTTCTGCTCCAGCTCCTTCTTGGCCTGCTGGGCCCACCAGACGATGCCGGCGGTGAAGCCGTGATCGGCAGCCGGGATGGCCACGCCGATGTTGACGGGAGCCTGGGCTTGCGCTGCGCTGAAACTCGTCGTTAGCGCGGCAGCGATGATGAGACGGCGTGACATCAATTGCATGGTGGGTCTCCTGGGGAATACGAAGTTTCCGGAACGCAAAGGGCGCAGAGGAACGCAAAGGACGCTGAGGAGAAGAAGTTCTTTTCTAGTTCCTCTTCTTTGCGAACTCCGCGTTCCTTTGCGCCCTCTGCGTTCCGGAAACTCTTGAATTCTGTTTTTATCATCTCGGTCAGCTCCGACGCTTCTGCATGAACGCGAACACGATGATCACGGTGCCTTGCACTGCGGCATTGAGGTGGACGCTGATGAAGCTGGTGAGGTTCAGCACATTGCCGATGACCGAGAGCAGCACCGCCCCGACCACCGTGCCCGTGATGCTGCCCGAGCCGCCCTTGAGGGCCGTGCCGCCGATGATCACGGCGGCAATCGCTTCGAGTTCCCAGAGCAATCCCGTGGTCGGCGAACTGGAACCCAAACGTGGCACATACAGCAGCGTCGCCACGCCGACCATCGCGCCCAGCACGGCATAGGTGCAAAGCTTGACCGTGTCGACCTTCACGGCCGCATAGCGCGCCACCTGTTCGTTCGAGCCGATCGCCTGCACATGGCGGCCATAGGCGGTGCGGTGCAACACCGCCGCGCCGAGCAGCGCCACGCCGGCAAACACCCAGACCGGAATCGGCACGCTCAGGAAAGAGCCGTAGTAGACCGGCGCGTAGGCATCGGCCAGATCGTTGTCGAGCGTGATCGCACCGCCATCGGCCAGCCAGGTCAGCACCGCGCGGAAGGCGCCCAGCGTGCCCAGCGTGACGATGAACGGCTCGATCCGCCCGCGCGTGATCAGCAGGCCGTGCAAGGTGCCTAACGCCAAGCCCACCGTGACCGCGCACACCGCGCCGGCCAGCACGACCAGGTGCGGCGCCCAGCCCATGCTGCCGAGCTTGTTCATCAAGAGGATCACCAGGCCTGCGATCAGCGCGGCCATCGAACCGACCGACAGATCGATGCCGCCGCCGACGATCACGAAGCACATGCCGACCGCGATGATGCCGATGAAGGTGGTGCGGGTCAGCACATTCAGCGCGTTATCGACCGTCGCGAAATCGGGGTTCAGCGCGGCGGCGATGAGGCACAGCACGATCAGGCCCAGGAAGGGGCCGAGGCCGTGAAGTCGTTTGAGTGGGCTCATGGGTTGCTACGCGCGTGCATTGGAAGGCAAAGTTTCCGGAACGCAGAGGACGCAAAGGGACGCGGAGGTCGCAAAGAGCTTGGGTAATTTCCCCTGCGAGCTCTGCGACCTCTGCGCTTGCTCTGCGTCCTCTGCGTTCCTGAAGCTGTATTTCATTTTTTCAATGCGTCCCGGTGGCGTGGGCAATCAAGAGGTCTTCAGTGGCGTCGGCGGCGTCGACGGTCGCCTGCACGCGGCCCGCGCGCATCACCAAAATGCGGTGGCACAGGCCGATCAGTTCCATCAGTTCGGACGACACCACGATGATGGCGCGGCCCTCGCGGGCCAGGCGCTGGACGATGGCATAGATCTCGCGCTTGGCGCCGATGTCCACGCCGCGCGTGGGCTCGTCCAGCACGACGATGCGCGGCTGGGTTTGCAGCACCTTGGCGAGCAAGAGTTTCTGCTGATTGCCGCCCGAGAGCGAGCCGGCCGGCACGTCGAGATCGCCGACGCGGATGCCGAAATCGCTAACGGCTTTGTCAAGCGCAGCGCGCTCGTCCGCCGGGCGCAGCCAACGCGGCAGGTTCATCAGCGTCAGGTTTTCCTTGAGGCCCAGGCGCAGGTGCAAGCCCTTGCCCTTGCGGTCTTCGCTGAGGTAAGCGAGGCCCAAGGCAACGGCATCGCGCGGATGGCGGATCTGCACCGGCTGCTCGGCGATCTCGATGCGCTCGGCCTGGCCGGCGCGCAAGCCCATCAGCGCCTCGAAAACCTCGGTGCGGCCTGCGCCAACAAGGCCGGCCACGCCGAGGATCTCGCCCGGAGCGACCTCGAACGAGACCTGCTCGGCCCAGCCGGGCACCGTCAGCGATTGCACTTTCAGCAAAGGCTCGGCATCAGGGCGCGGATCGCGCGGCGGGAACAGCTCATGCATCTCGCGGCCCACCATCAGGCTCGCCATCTGCGCCCGCGTCAGGCTGCTCGTCGGCGCCCGCGTGATGTAGCGGCCGTCGCGCAGCACGATCACCTCGTCGGTCACGCGCTCCACCTCGTCAAGCTTGTGCGAGATGTAGATCAGCGTCACGCCCTCGGCCTTCAACTGCTCGATCAGCTTGAACAACTGCTCGGCCTCGCTGCGGGTCAGCGTGGCGGTGGGTTCGTCCATCACCAGCACGCGGGCGCGGCGCTGCAGGGCCTTGGCAATCTCCACGCGCTGCTTCTCGGCCATCGAGAGCTCGCGCACGCGGGTGCCGGGCGCGCGGCTCAGGCCCACTTGCTGCAACAGCCGCGTGGTGGTGGCGTCCATCGCCGCATCGTCAAGGGTCTTGATGAAAAAAGACCAGCCGCGCTTGAGCTCATGGCCGAGGAAGAGGTTCTGCGCGATCGTCAGGTCTTCAGCCAGCGCGAACTCCTGGTGGATCATCGCGATGCCGCACCTCTCAGCGGCGCGCGGTCCGTCGAAGTGAACCGTTAGACCGTCGAGGCTCAACTGACCGCGCGTCGGCGTTTCATAGCCGGCCAGGATCTTCATCAGCGTGCTCTTGCCCGCGCCGTTCTCGCCCAGCAGGCCGACCGCGCGGCCGGGCGCCAGCTCGAAGCTCACGTCATGCAGCACGTCGACATGGCCATAGGCCTTGCCGATGCCGTGGAACGCGATCGCGGCGCTCATGCCGTGCCCACCTTGCCGCGGTTGCGCAGCGTTTCCTGCAGCGCCAGCACGCCCGCGCCGATCAGGCCCGCCGTATCGCCCAGCGGCGAGTAGCCCACTTCGAGATGCCGGGTCGACAGCGCGAGTGAACGTTGATAGACGCACTGCCGCAGCGAGGCCAGGAACAGCGGCCCGATGTTGGTGACGCCGCCGCCGATGAAGATGTGCGAGGGGTTGAAGACATTGACCACCGCCGCCAGCATCTGCCCGATCAGGGCGCCGGCGCGCTGCACGATCTGGATCGCTGCGGCATCACCGGCCCGGCTCGCTGCGCCCACATCCTCGGAGCTCAGCTCGCCGACCTGCGCGAGGCGTTCGGCCAGCATCGCGCTCTGGCCCGACTGCGCGGCCTGCGTCGCATCGCGCGCAATCGCGGGGCCGCCGGCCATCACCTCCACGCAGCCGACATTGCCGCAGTGGCAGCGCGGCCCGTGCGGGTCCACGCAGATGTGGCCCACGTCGCCAGCCGAGCCGTTGGCACCGCGATAGACCTCGGCATGGCAGACGAGGCCGCAGCCCACGCCCGTGCCGACCTTGATCACCAGAAAATTCGGCAGCTCGCGCTTGACGCGCCAGAGCTCGGCCAGCGCCATCAGATTCACGTCGTTGTCGATCCAGACCGGCGCGGCATAGTCGGCGCGCAGATCCTCGCGGATCGAATAGCGGTCCCAGCCCGGCATCAACGGCGGCTCGATCAGCTGGCCGGTGGCGAAGTCCACCGGGCCCGGCACGCCGATGCCGATCGCCAGCACCTCGCGCGGCTTGAGGCCTTGCGCCTTGAGCAGCAACTTCATCACCGCCCGCATCCGCGAGAGCACGGCGGCCGGCCCTTGGCGCACATCGATCGCTTCGGAATGCTGGACCCTGACGCTGAGATCCAGCCCGAGGATCGCCACGCTGAGGCTGGTGGCGCCGATGTCGGCGCACAGCAGCACGCCCAGGTCGGCATGCAGGCATAACTGCTCGGCTCGACGGCCCCCGGAAGAGGCCAGTTGCGTGCCGCGATCCAGCCAGCCTTGCTCCAGCAGGCCGGCCACGACGTTGTTGGCCTGCGTGCGCGACAGGTCGAGCTGGCGCGCCAAAGCTTCGCGCGCCGGCCCGTGCTGCCACAGCACGCTCTCCAGCGCTTTCATCTCATGGTCAGTCAGCTGCGACCAGTGGTCCATCGTGATCCGTGTCTCCCGCTTTTCTTGTGATTCAGACTTCCGCTTGAATCCTTGCTTAGGGTGGGGCGACTGTAGTGACAGATCTTATGTTGATCAACGACGAACTTTGGCCGCTTGCCGGCTTAACGCGACGCCTCGTTCAGGCGACGGCCATCCGGCTGCTGCTCCGAGTGCGGCGCAGCCCGGTCCATTGCAGCTCGGCCAGCACGACCACGCACAGCGCCTGCGCCAGCACCCAGGCCGTGCCGACCGCCGTGACCGGGAAGACGCCGCTGACGAGCAAGGTTATGCAGGCCAGCGCCCAGCCGAAGTTGCCGACGACCACGAGGCCGATCAGCGTGCGCGGCGGCGTACTGCGGCTGGCCATCAGCGCGGCGGCCGCCGCATAACCGAGCAGGAACACGCCGGTGCCCATCAGCAGCGGCGCGGGCAGGCCGGTCAGCCGGGCCAGCGCTCCAGTGAAGGCCACTTGCAATGCACCGGTGGCGGCGCAGGAGGCGGCATCGGCCCACATCACGCGGGGCAGGAAACGGGGAGAGACGAAGATGGAAGACATGGTGGGTGAGCTCCTCGGGTTTCGTTGACGCTGCAAGCCAGTCCTGCTGCGTTGGTCCGCATGATTCCGATCGGCGTGGATGGCGTCGATAACCTGGGAGGTCATGGCGCTGCGCTGCGCTAACGCCAAAATCCAGCGTCATGAACACCCGTCAACTCCCGAAGCCGGACCAGCCCGGCGCCCGCGACCCCTTCGGCGTGCATCTGCGGCACTGGCGCACGCAGCGCCGCCTGAGCCAGCTCGATCTGGCGCAGGAGGCCGAGGTCTCGACCCGGCATTTGAGCTATGTGGAAACCGGCCGCGCCGCGCCCAGCCGCGAGATGGTGCTGCGCCTGGCCGAGCGTCTGGAGGTGCCGCTGCGCGAGCGCAACGCGCTGCTGGTGGCGGCCGGTTTTGCGCCGATGTACCGCCAGAGCTCGCTCGATGATCCCGCGATGGCCGCCGCGCGGCGTGCGGTCGACCTGGTGCTGAAAGGGCACGAGCCTTATCCCGCATTGGCGGTTGATCGCCACTGGAACCTGGTGGCGCACAACGCGCTGGTACCGATGCTGATGGCCGGCGCCGCGCCTGAGTTGCTGCAGGCGCCGATCAATGTGCTGCGCCTCAGCCTGCACCCGGAAGGTCTCGCCCCGCGCATCGCCAACCTCGCGCAATGGCGCGCTCATCTCCTGGAGCGCCTGCAACAGCAGATCGCCGCCACGGGCGATGCGGTGCTGCGCGCCTTGCACGACGAGCTCGAGGCTTTCCCAGCGCCGAACGTCAGCCACGACGAGGCGGCCATCGACATGGCGCTCTCCGCCGTGGCCGTGCCGTTTCAGCTGATCACACCGAACGGCGTGCTCAGCTTCATCAGCACCACGACGATCTTCGGCACGCCGGTCGATGTGACCTTGCAGGAGCTGGCGGTGGAGTCTTTCTTTCCGGCGGATGAGGAGACGGCGGCGGCGCTGGCGGGGTTGGTAGGGAGAGGGGCGGGATAGATTGCGCCCGGGCAGGAGCGCAAGCTCGTGAGTGGCAGCCTTCGGATGGGCATGGCGCACGCTCAGTCTTTGGCCGGATTGACAGTCCGATGCCCTTCACGTCCACTGATCGAGCAGCCACCTTTCCGAGTTTGAACCGGCCTGCAGTGCACGGCACGGCAAAGGAGATCAAATGCCTCGCGAGATCGTATTCACGGACAAGGCGGCCAAGCCCCCTGCCGCCTACAGCCAGGCGGTCAAAGCGGCAGGTCTGGTCTTTGTGTCGGGCACGGCGCCCGTGGACCCATCGACCGGGAGCATCAAGGGAGCGACGGTGCAGGAGCAGACCCGGCAGTGTTTGACCAATATTTCGGCGATCCTTGAAGAGGCGGGAAGTTCGATCGACAAGATCGTCAGCGTCACCATCGTGCTCGCCGATGAGGATGACTTCGCGGGCATGAACGACGAATACATCAAGTGGTTTCCGTCGAACCCACGTGCCCGCCAAGGAGCGAAGCTCCCTGCGCGCATTCCCGGTCTCAAAGTTTCGATCGCGGCCATAGCTGAGGCCTGATGGTTCGCGCTATCTGCTTCGGCAACGGTCGGCCACAACCAGCCGGCCGCGAACGCCTGCTTTGAGTTAGGCTGAAACCCATGAAAAGATGGCTCTCGATTCTCTTCGCTACGTCGTTTTTGCTGGGCTGCGCTAAGGCGGACGAGAGGAACCCTTCGGATTGGAAGTCGCTTGCCCTGCCCGGTAAGACACTGACGCTTATCGACAGAAAGAAGATGGAGATCTTCCCGTTTTCCGAAGGCGGCACAACAGCCGCCACCATTGGCACCAAGGATGGAGCCTTAGCTGGCCCGATTTTCTATTGGAAAATTCAAGGAAATGTGCTCGTGATTTCCGAGGAACCGGACTCGGGAGTCTACGAAGAACTGAGTTCCCCGATGATCAACGGAAGCGTCGTGACAGCTACGCGGAAGTCGGGCTCCAAATCCCAATATCAACTCGCCAAGTCCAGATAGGAAATCATGAGGCGAGGTATGCCAGCAGACGGCCATAACCCGTCGGCCGCTAACCTCTGGTCTCGGTCTACTGCTGCTTCACACGCCAAAGTTAGGTGTCATCATGAAACAGATCCAGTTCGCGATGGCCTCAGGAGTCGTATTGCTGCTTCTAGGATGCTCGAAATCCGTTGAGAGCACTGGCTCTGTGGCCGCCGTCGTAAGCGGTCCTCAGGTAGAAGTGGTTCACCTACCAGGAAGCTCACCACCAGTGCTAATTCGCATCGCACAGCCAGGGGTGGCTGGCGAAGGCTGCGCGAATAACGACGGCCCGGCTGTGCAATTCGACTTCAAAGTTGAGAACGAACTACCCACAGTTTTCGTCAAAGATGAAAGTTTGACCAAGCTAACGCTCATGTTCGGGCCGCCGCTAGCCGGAAATCAAGAGCTTCACATACGGGTCAATACGACGCTCGCGAAAGTCAGGGCCCTCAAGGAATGGACCATCGAAAGCCCTGACGCGGACGGCGGCCTACTAGCCTGGGTATGCCCGGCGGATGGCTATCCCTGTGATTTCGCCACCACTGGCTCGGTAACTTTCACCGAGGCGAACGACCAGTTCATTGAAGCTCACGCGAATCTTCTTTTTCAATCAAAGAACACGGTGCAAACTCGCTTTTCAGCAAAATACGTGCCGAGCGCTCGACCAGTTATGTGCGGCTGAAGAAGGCCATTCATTCTTTGCACAGCCCTCCTGTTCGCCTTGTTCGTGAAACCGATCCGACGTTCGTAGACTTGGTCACGGTCTGCGGCCTATCCCGTCTGCGAACCGCCACGAAGGGCCGAGAGACGCGGCCAAGCCGCTTGTACACTCGATGATCACCTGCCCTAACGCGTAAATCGCGGGCACACTGCTGAACTGACGTTGTGCGCTGCCTCGACGCTGAGGGGCGCTGCTTGATGAACCGATCACATCCGATTTTTCGCCGGCTTCTTGCACTGGGTTTGCTCGTATCGATGGCCCTGCCGGCCTTGGGGGCCGCGGCCGCGACCCTGCCCAGTGTGCCGGTCCATCCGGTCGCCCCCATCGCCGCACCCTCCGTCAGCGCCCCCGCGCTCGACGACCCGACTTTCGCCCTTTCCCAATACAAGATCGACCTCTGGCAGACCGAGCAAGGCCTGCCGCTGAACACGGTGCAGGCGCTGCTGCAGACGCGCGATGGCAGCCTGTGGGTCGGCACGGCCGGCGGCCTGGCGCGCTTTGACGGCGTGCACTTCACGACCTTCAGCACGGCCGAGGCGCCGCTGATGGCTTCCGAGCCGGTGTTCGGCTTCATGGAAGACCGCGACGGCGCGCTCTGGATCGGCCACAGCAAGGGCGCGGCGGTCTACCGTAACGGCAAGTTTGAGCAGACCATCTCCAGCGCGCTGAGCGGCGGCCGCCGCGTCTGGGCCTTCGTGCAGGCGGCGGACGGCGCGGTCTGGGCCGCGACCGAGAACGGCCTGCTGCGCCGCGACGCCAAGGGCGAGACCAAGCTCTACCAAACGGCCGACGGCCTGCCGACCAACCGCTTGCGCGCCCTGGCCTTTGATCGCGACGGCGTCTTGTGGATCGCCACGACGGGCGGCGGCTTGGTCTCGTTCGCGAACGGGCACTTCGAGGTGCTGAACCCCGACACGGGCTTTCCGCATCTGCAGGTGCGTTCCGTGCTGGCCGATCCGAAGGGCGGCGTCTGGGCCGCCACAGCGGGCGGCGGGCTCGTGCATGTCGAGCACGGCGTGATCAAGGTCTACGGCGTGGCCGATGGCCTGCCCACCAATCACCTGACCGCGCTGGCCTTCGATGCGCGCGGTGATCTGTGGATCGGCAGCTGGGGCGAGGGCGTGATCCGCATGCGCCGCGATGCCGACGGCGCCGCTCATTTCAGCTCGATCTCCGGCACGCAGGGCCTGGCCGGCGGCCAGATCTGGTCGCTGCGCGTGGACCGCGAAGGCAGCGTCTGGGTGGGCACCTGGGTCGGCGGTTTGAACCGGCTGCGCAACCGCGCCTTCGTGCTGATCGGCACGGCCGAAGGGCTCTCGCACGACAACGTGCGCGCCGTCCTGCAGGGCCGCTCGAACGTCACCTGGGTCGCCACCTCGGGCGGCGGGCTCAACCGCATTGCCGACGGCCAGATCGCCACGCTGGGCAAGAAGGACGGCTTGCCGACCGACGAGATTTCCGGGCTGTACGAGGACCACGACGGCACGCTCTGGATCGGCACCTACACCGCTGGCGTGGTGCGGATGAGTCAGGGCCACATCGAGACCTTTGGCGTGGCCGAAGGTCTGCCCGGCGTCGAGGTGCGCGCGATCTTCCGTGACAGCAAGGGCGTCTTGTGGGTGGGCACGCGCTCGGGCCTGGCGCGCTTCGAAGGCAAGGGTTTTGTGCCGGTGGTCGCCCCGGGCCTGCCGCAGGAAGGCATTGCCGCGATTCTTGAAGACCGCAGCGGCACGCTCTGGTTCGGCACCACGGGCCAGGGTCTGGCGCGCCTGCGCGACGGCGTGTTCAAGACGCTGACCACGAAGGACGGCCTGGTCTCGAACTGGGTGATCGCGCTGTATGAGGATGCGGCCTCCACACTCTGGATCGGCACCAACGGCGAGGGCATGAACCGGCTCGGCAAGGACGGCCAGCTGACCGGCATCCGCACGCGCGACGGGCTCTGGGACGGCCTCTCTCAGACCATCATCGAAGACCGCCAGGGCTACCTCTGGATGAGCTGCAACCGCGGCTTCTACCGTGTGGCCCGCACCGAGCTCGATGCCTTTGCGCAGGGGCGCGTGCAGAAGGTCAGCTCGGTCGGCTTCGGCCCGGGCGACGCGCTGCGCGGCACGACGTTTGCGGGCGGACTGCAACCGGCCAGCGCGATCGACTCCGCCGGCCGCTTGTGGCTGCCCTCGTCCAACGGCCTTGTGATCGTCGACCCCAAGCACCTGCCGGGCCTGGGCCAACCGCCCGGCGTGCGGATCGAAGAGCTCGTGATCGACGGCGCCAGCCAGCCCGCGGGGGCCGACGCCGTGCTCGAAGCCGGCGCAGCATCGCTGACGCTGCGCTACACCGCGACGACGCTGCTCTACGCCGATCGCGTGCGTTTTCATTACCGCATGGAAGGCCTGACGCGCGACTGGGTCGACGCCGGCAGCAGCCGCGAGATCACCTTCCCCGCGCTGCCGCATGGCCGCTACCAGTTCCGGCTTGAAGCCACCACGGACGGGATGCATTGGAGCGCGGCGGCTCCGCTGAAAATAAAAGTTAGGCCCCACTTCTACCAAACCCTCTGGTTCTACGCACTCGCCGCGCTGGCTTTCCTCGGCTTGATGGTGGCGGGCGTGCGCTGGCGCACGCGCAGCCTGCTGGTGCACCAGCAGGAGATGGAGCGCCTCGTCGCGCAGCGCACCGAGGAACTGCGCGAGGCCAACGAGCATCTGTCGAAACTCTCCTTCAGCGATGCGCTGACGGGTCTGGCGAACCGCCGCCGCTTCGATGAAGCCTTGCACGATGAATGGCGCCGCGCACACCGCCAGCGCACGCCGTTAGCCCTCGTGATCGCCGACATCGACGCCTTCAAACGCTACAACGATCTGCTCGGCCACCTGGAAGGCGACCGCTGCCTGACGGCGGTGGCCTCGGTGTTTGCGCAGGCCGTTCACCGCGCGGGCGACCTGGCCGCGCGCTACGGCGGCGAGGAGTTCGTCGTGCTGCTGCCCAACGTGGACCATGCCGCCGCGCTGCGCGTGGCCGAAGAGATCCGCGCCGCCTGCGAGGCCCTGGCCATCGCGCACCCCGAGTCACCCGCGGGCTCGGTGGTCACGCTGAGCCTGGGCGTGGCGAGCTGCATGCCCGCCGATGGGCTGCTGGTCGAATCGCTGGTCTCGGCGGCTGATGCGGCGCTCTACCGTGCCAAGCAGGAAGGGCGCAACCGCGTGGTCGGTTGAGTCCATCGAGTCGGCAGAGCGGGGCTGACATCTCGACGCCGTAGACTCCGGGCACGATGGTTCATCCTGCAAGGAGCTGGCGATGAGGGCAACGACTGTGCGATCGATCTTGGCGTTAGGTCTGAGCGGTCTGGCCATTGCAAGCCACGCGCAAGCCGCGCCCGCTGATTCGACACCGGCGGCACCAGCGGCACCGGCCACGCCGGTTGCACAGACGCCCGGCCACATCACCGGCATCGGCGGCGTCTTCTTCAAAGCCAAGGACCCGAAAGCCCTGGCCGCCTGGTACCGCGACGTGCTCGGCATGCCGGTCCAGGCCTGGGGCGGCGCCGCGCTGCGCTACGACGCGCCCCAACACCCGCCGGTGGCGGCCTGGAGCGCCTTCCCCGCGACGACCAAATACTTCGCACCGTCGACGAGCGACATGATGATCAACTACGCCGTCGACGACATGGACGCTCTTCTGAAGCGGCTGCATGCCAAGGACGTCGCCATCCTCAAGCAGGACGACAGCGACCCTAACGGCCGTTTCGCGTGGATCCTAGATCCCGAGGGCAACAAGGTGGAGTTGTGGGAGCCGAAGGCGAAAGAGGCGGAGAAGGCGGCGAAGTGAAGGTGTGACGATAGACGCATGAAGTCGCGGTACCTTGCGGAGGACTGAATCATGAGCATGCCCACCCAAACCGTCGTACCGATGCTCTCCTACCGAGACGGCCCCGCCGCGCTCGACTGGCTTGCGTCCGCTTTTGGATTCGTTGAACAGACTCGCATGCTCGGCGACCAGGGCCGGCTCGCGCATGGCGAGATGCTCGCCAGCGGAAACCTGATCATGCTGGCGAGCCCGACGCCCGACTATGAAGGCCCCGCCTTGCACCGGACGCACTGCGCCAGTGCCGACAAATGGCTCGCGGTTCCCTGGGTTGTGGACGGCCTGCTGGTCTATGTCGACGATGTCTCTGCGCATTGCGAACGGGCTCGCCGCGCGGGCGCCAGGATCTTGAGCGAAGTGGAGCAGGGGCCCTTCGGCACGCTCTACAGGGCCGAGGATTTCGAAGGGCATAGGTGGATGTTCATGGAGCGTCCCGCTGCTGAGGAGCAGCCAGATGCGGTATAGGTCAAGCTGCTGCTCGGCGGTTTCGCGTTCTCGCAAATGAATATTCGGGAATACTTCGTCCGCATCCCATAGCCGCCCAAAGCCACACCTTGCCCACCCTCCTCATCCCCATCCCCGCCAAAGACTTCGACCCCACCGAAACCGCCATACCATGGAAGGTGCTGACCGCGCTCGGTCACACGGTCAAGTTCGCGACGCCCAATGGCCAGCCCGGCGCGGCTGACGAGCGCATGCTGACCGGCCGGGGCCTCGGCGTTCTCGCGCCGCTGCTGATCGCCGATGCGAACGGGCGCGAGGCCTACGCGCAGATGTCGCTCAGCGCGGCCTTCCTGAAGCCGAGGCGACATGCCGAGCAGCGCATCGAGGACTTCGATGGCTTGCTGCTGCCCGGCGGCCATGCGGCCGGCATGCGGCCCTATCTGGAATCGCGCGAGCTGCAAGCCTTGGTCGCCGCGGCCTTCGCGCAAGGCAAGCCGGTGGGCGCGATCTGCCACGGCGTGGTGCTGGCTTCGCGAGCTCGCAAGGCCGACGGCAAATCGGTGCTGCACGGCCGCCGCACCACGGCGCTCACGAAGCAGATGGAGCTCAGCGCGTGGGCCTTGACGGCGCTCTGGCTCGGCCGCTACTACCGCACGTATCCGATCACGGTGCAGGCCGAAGTCAGCGCGGCTCTGGCTCGCCCGGAAGACTTCATCGTCGGTCCGATGAGCACGAAGCGCGACACGCCAACCCAGCTCGACATCGGCTTCACCGTGCGCGACGGCAACTACCTCTCCGCGCGCTGGCCCGGTGATGCGCATCGTTTCGCGAACGAGTTCTCGGCGATGCTGGCTTCTTGATCAAGCCGCCTGTGCGGCCCGCGAACGCTTCAGGCGCACCGGGATCGACTTGTACGAAGGCGTGCCGCTTTCCTCGTCGATGTAGTCGAGCGGCACCAGCACATTCGCCTCCGGGTAGTAGGCCGCGACGGAGCCGGCGGCGATGTCGTACTCGATCGCCGTGATGCCTTCGAGCCGCAGCAGGCGGCCCGAGGAGATCGTCTCGATGTCGACAAGATCGCCATGCTCGAGCCCGCGCGCAGCGAGGTCCGCCGCGTTCATGAACAGCACGTCGCGGCGGCCGAACACACCGCGGTAGCGGTCGTCGAGCCCGTAGATCGTCGTGTTGTACTGGTCATGGCTGCGGATCGTGACGAGGCGCAGCACCTCGTCGCCCCAGGGCTCGTAGCGCACGCGCACGCCGGGGAAGACCGAGAACATCGCCTTGCCCGTCGGCGTCGGCCAGCGGCGCTCGGTCGGCGGCAGCGGCATGCGGAAACCGCCCGGCACGCGGATGCGCTCGTTGTAGTTGTCGAAGCCCGGCAGCGTCTGCTCGATCGCGTCGCGGATGCGGTCGTAGTCGGCCACCAGGTGGTGCCAGTCGACCTTGCTGTTCGGCAGCGTGGCGCTGGCCAGGCCGGCCACGATGGCGGGCTCCGACAGCAGGTGCTCGGATGCCGGCCGCAGGCGCCCGGCCGAGGCGTGCACCATCGACATCGAGTCTTCCACCGTGATCGACTGCGGGCCGGTCTCCTGCACGTCGAGCTCGGTGCGGCCCAGCACGGGCAGCAGGAAGGTTTCCTTCGCCACCAGGAGGCTCGAGCGGTTGAGCTTGGTGAGCATGTGCACGCTCAGGTCCAGCGTCTTCATCGCCGGCAGGCTCAGCGCCGGATCGGGCAGCGCCACCGCGAAGTTGCCGCCCAGGCACAGCAGCACCTTGGCGCGGCGCTCGACCATCGCCTGCATCGCCTTGACCGCGTCGTGTCCATGCGCCTTGGGCGGCGTGAAGCCGAACACCGCTTCGATGCGTTCCAGGAAAGCCTCGGAGGGCTTCTCGCTGATGCCCACCGTGCGGTTGCCCTGCACGTTCGAATGGCCGCGCAGCGGGCAGATGCCGGCGCCCGGCTTGCCGAAATTGCCGCGCATCAGCAGCAGGTTGGCGATCAGCCGCACATTGGCCGTGCCCTTGTTGTGCTGCGTGATGCCCATGCCGTAGGCGACGATCGTCGCCTTCGATTTGGCATAGGCGACGGCCACGGCTTCAAGCGCGGCCTGCGTGAGGCCGCACTCCTGCACGATGTCCGCCCACGGCGTCGCGTCGAGATCGGCCACCAGCGCCTCGAAGCCGAGCGTGTGCTCGGCGATGAAGGCATGGTCCAGGATCTGCCCCGGCTGCGCGGCTTCGAGCGCCAGCAGCGCTTTCATGATGCCCTTGAGCGCCGCCGCATCGCCGCCGGCCTTCACGAGGTGGTAGGTCGAGGCGATGTTGGTGGAGCCGAAGGTCGCCATCTCGACCACGCTCTGCGGATCGGCGAAGCGCTCCAGCGCCCGCTCGCGCAGCGGGTTGAACACGATGATCGGCACCTTGCGCCGAGCCGCCTCGTGCAGCGTGCCCATCATGCGCGGATGGTTGGTGCCGGGGTTGTGACCGATCGACAGGATCAGCTCGGTGTCGTCGAAATCGTTGAGCGAGACCGTGCCCTTGCCGATGCCGATCGACTGCGGCAGGCCGACGCTGGTGGCCTCGTGGCACATGTTCGAGCAGTCAGGGAAGTTGTTGGTGCCGAACTCGCGCGCATAGAGCTGGAACAGATACGCCGCCTCGTTCGAGGCGCGGCCCGAGGTGTAGAACTCGACCTCGTCGGGCGACGCGCAGCCGCGCATCACCTCGCCGATGCGCTCGAAGGCCGCGCTCCAGGCAATCGGCTGGTACTTGTCGGTCGCGGCGTCATAGACCATCGGGTGGGTCAGGCGGCCGTAGCCTTCGAGCTCGAAGTCTGACTGCTCAAGCAGCGAGGTGACGGTGCGCTGGGCAAAGAACTCGGGCGTGACGCGCTTGCTGGTGGCTTCCCAGGTCACGGCCTTGGCGCCGTTCTCGCAGAACTGGAAGGTCGACTTGTGCTCCTTGTCGGGCCAGGCGCAACCGGGGCAGTCGAAGCCGGCCGGCTGGTTCGTGCGCATCAGCACGATCGGCGCCACCATCGTCTCCATACGCTGCATCTGCGTGTAGACGGCCTGCGCGGTCGCCTTCAGCGCGCCCCAGCCGCCGGCCGGGCCGTCATAAGGGCGGATGCCCGGGACTTCGCGTCGCTTCGCCATGGCAGCTCTCCGGTGATTCCCGGGGAGGATAGCCCGATTCACGAATTCATTGCGAACTCACTCCGGCTTGCGCAACAGCACCTCGTGATGCCCGCGCCCCGCCGGGATCATCGGAAAGCAGTTCTCGACCGCATGCACGCGCACGTCGAGAAAATACGGCTCGGTTGAGGCCAGGCATTCGGCCAGCGCGGCATCCAGCTCGCCGCGTTCATCGACGCGCCGTGCCTGCCAGCCAAAGCCCTGGGCCACGGCGACGAAGTCGGGCATGCATTCGTTGTAGCTGTGGCTGTAGCGCTCGCCGTGGATCAGCTCCTGCCACTGCCGCACCATGCCCATGTGCGCGTTGTTGCACAGGATCACCTTGACCGGCGCGCGGTGCTGGCGCGCGGTCGCCAACTCCTGGATGTTCATCAGGATCGAGGCATCGCCGCTGACGCAGACCACCGTCTTGCCCGGATGCGCGAGCTGCGCGCCGATCGCCGCCGGCAGGCCGTAGCCCATCGTGCCGGCGCCGCCCGAGGTGAGCCAGCGAAAGGGCGCCTCGAACGCGAGATGCTGCGCGGCCCACATCTGGTGCTGGCCGACATCGGTGGAGACGATCGCGTCGCGGCCTTCGAGCTGCCGCTGCAATTGGCGCATCAAGGCTTGCGGCGCGATGGCCGTGCGCGTGTCCTCAAAGCCGAGGCTGTCCTGCGCGCGCCAGTCCTTGATCTGCTGCCACCAGGCGTCGAGCCGGTCCGCGCGCATAACGCGGTGGTTCAGCGCCTCCTGCAACGCGGCGAGCAGCTCGCCGGCATCGCCCACAAACGGCAGATGCGCCCGCACGACCTTGTTGATCGAGGCCGCGTCGATGTCGAAATGGATCACCTGGGCGTGCGGTGCGAAGCTGTCGAGCTGGCCCGTCACGCGGTCATCGAAGCGGGCGCCCACGCAGACGATCAGGTCCGCATGGTGCATGGCCAGATTGGCTTCGAGCGTGCCGTGCATGCCGAGCATGCCCAGCCATTGCGGGGCCGAGGCAGGGAAGGCGCCGAGGCCCATCAGCGTCAGCGTGCAGGGCGCATCGCACAGGCGCACGATCGCGCTGAAATCATCGCAAGCCTGCGCGCCGGCATTGATCAGCCCGCCGCCGCCGTAGAACACCGGCCGCTCGGCGTTGGCGATCATCTGCGCGGCCTGCGCCATGCGGCTGGCATTGATGGTGCGCTGGGGCGGCTTCAGCGAGCGATCGCTGTTCAGCGGCCTCTGCGCCACGGCCTGCTGTTGCAGATCCTTCGGGAAATCGAGCAGCACCGGCCCGGGGCGGCCGCCGCCGGCCACCTCATGCGCCTTGCGCACCAGCGTCTCGACCTGCCCCGCATCGCGGATCTGCGCATTCCACTTGGTGACCGAACGGCTGATGCCCAGCGCATCGCATTCCTGAAAAGCATCGGTGCCGATCGCCGGCAGCGCCACCTGGCCGCTGATGCACAGGATCGGGATCGAGTCGGACAGCGCATCGAGCAGCCCCGTCGTGGTGTTGCTCATGCCCGGCCCTGAGGTGACCAGCACCACGCCGACCTTGCCGGTCGTGCGCGCATAACCCTGTGCTGCGTGGACAGCGGCCTGCTCGTGGCGGACGAGGATGTGGCGGATGCGCGTCTCGCCGTGGAGCGCGTCGTAGATCGGCAGGACCGCGCCGCCGGGGTAGCCAAAAATCGTATCGATGCCGAGTTCGACGAGGGTGTCGAGAAGGACTTGGGCGCCCGTGCGAGCAGCAGGGCGAGCGGAATTCACAGCGGGCGCAGACCTCTGCGCCGGCCAGTCGAGACGGGCATTCATGGGTTTCAGTGTCCGCATGAACGTCCAGGAAATGTTGCTTCTTTTGCCTCTGCGGCTATGCTGGACAGCAAAATTTCCTCCAAAGTCGCCATGTCAAAAGAAATCAGCCTGGACCGCTACGATCTCGCCCTCTTGCGCGCCTTGCAGCGCAATGCCCGTGCGAGCCTGCAGGAGCTCAGCGCCGAGGTGGGCTTGAGCAGCTCGCCCTGCTGGTCGCGCATCAAGCGCATGGAGGAGGCCGGCGTGATCGAGGGCTACACGATCAAGCTCAACGCCGAGCTGGCGGGCGTGCCCGATCAACTGATCGTGCAGTTGACGCTGGACTCGCATTCCGAGGACGCGCTCGAAGCCTTCGGCCGCCAGCTCGAAGCGATCCCCGAGGTGCTCGAGGCTTACCTCGTCTCCGGCGATTACGACTACGTGCTGCGCATCGCCGTGAAGGGCACGCGCGACTACGAGCGGCTGCTGCGCGAGCAGCTCTACAAGATTCCCGGCATCCGGCACAGCAAGTCGAGCTTTGTGCTGCGAAGGCTCAAGAGCGGCAATCTGTCGCTCTGAGCTTCAATCAAGAGTCCAGCGGCCACACGGGCCTAACCAGATGCTTGTACGGCAGCTGGCTCAGGTCGACCTGCAAGGCGCCCGGCGTGTCCGCATAGACCGTGGCCGCCGCGATCGGATCGAAGCCCGCGCGGAAATGCTGCGTGGACTTCACGACGATCAAGCGCTGCGCCATCAGGTCAATGCCGAGCGCCGTGAAGCAATCGGGCGAGAAGACCTGCTGGCGGATGCTGTTCAGCACGATCGTGATGCCTTGGGCACGCACCGCGACGGCGGCGCCGAGCGGATCAAAACCGCCGGGTGTGAGGCCGCGTTGCTGGCCGTCGCTGCGGCAATCGAGCACCTCGACTTCAAGATCGACGGGATCGCCCGACATCGGGCCGATCTTGCCGCCGATGCGCAGCGGCAGCTTGGCGCCGACGCCCGCTGCGGTCGCAATCGCCACCGCCTGCGGATCCCAGATCATGCCGAGCGCCACGTCGCGGATGCCGCGATCAAGCAGCGCGCGCAGCACGAAGGTGCTGTCGCACGCCGCGCCGCCGCCGGGGTTGTCGGAGGTGTCGGCCAGCACCACGCGGCCAGCGTTCGCGTTCATCGCGGCCTGGGCCTTGTCGAGCGCGATGTTCAAAGGCAGGCGCTTGGAGCTGGCGCGTTCACGCAGGCTGTAGAAAGCCGGCGCGAGCTCATCGAGCAGCGCTTCGGCCACCGCATCGGCGGCCGGCGTGTCGAGCGTGTAGACCAGCATCGCGGCACTCGTGTGCTGGGTGTCCGACCAGGGGAAGCCGTGCATCGCCGAGACCGACAGCACGCAGGGCAGCGCCTCGCTCGCCTGCAGCTTCTGCACGAACTCGCGCATCGGCGATTCGGT
Organism: Burkholderiaceae bacterium; assembly: GCA_036500605.1. Classification (GTDB taxonomy): domain Bacteria; phylum Pseudomonadota; class Gammaproteobacteria; order Burkholderiales; family Burkholderiaceae_C; genus JAFALK01. Next base: position 257,262 of record DASYBU010000002.1, on the reverse strand, counting down.
CGTGCCGAAGATGCCCAGCATCGGAACGCGGCGCCAATGCGCGCGCGGCACCAGCTCGCCGGCCGCCATCTGCTTGAGCAGTGCGTGCAGCTCCTCGCCGCGCGCCGCGTAGTCGATGTGCGGATATTCCTTGCAGGCGATCAGCAGCGCGCCCGAGTCGATCATGGCCGGGCTCATATTGCCGTGCAGATCGAGCAGGGCGCCGATCGGCACGCTGTCTCCCACGATCGCGCGCACGCGTTGCAGCAGGTCGCCCTCGCAATCGGGATAGCCTTCGGCCAGCATCGCGCCGTGCAGGATCAGCACCACTGCATCGACGGGCAGCGAGGCTTGCAGATCGGCGAGCAGCTCGTCGCGCAGGCTCTCGTAGTCCGCGCGGCAAAGCGGGCCCGCAGGCTCGGCCACCGCGAAGAGGCCGGGGCAGAGCGTGTCGCCGTTGCGGCGGGCCGCAGCCCGCACGCCGCCGAGCACCGCCTGCGCCTCGATCCTTTCCAGCGCCTGCGGCTCGCTGCGGCGGATCAGCAGGCCCTCTTCGGCGTAGGACGCCACGCTGGTCGGTAGCGGCGAGAAGCTGTTGGTCTCGTGGACGAGACCGGCGATGAAGAGGCGCAGGGCTTGGGACATCTTGGCTCGGTTCAGGCGATCAATACCACTGGTTGAAGCTGATCAGGTGATGGTAGAGACCGATCACCACGAGGATCGCGAAGCTCAGCACCCACAGCACGGCGAGGATGCGCGAGGCCACGCTGCCTTGGCGCAGCACCGTCCTGGCATGCCACAGCGCGGCGATGAAACCGCCGATGAAGGCCAGCGTCGTCGCGATCTGTGCCAGCGGCAGCGTCACGCTGGTGTCCTTGAGCTCTTCGAGCCCTTGCACCACCACGCCCCACAGCACGATCGCCACGATGCCGAGCACGCTGGCCCAGCGCACGCCGCTGACGGCCTTTGAAGGCTTGGCTTCGACGCCATGACGGCGGCGCAGGATCGCAGCCACCGGCCACAGCAGCGTGGTCAGCACGACGACACCGAGCGCCGAGCACAGCGCGATCAGCGCGCCGGTGCCGGCCATCGCAGGCACGGGCTCGAACACGAAGGCGAAGACATAAGGCTCCAGACCCCAGCGCTTGATCTTGCCGTCTTCGACGAGCGCTTGCAGACGGCGCTTGCCATGCTCCTCTTCCCAGAAATAAGGCCGGACTTCGTGGAACACGCTGCGTGCGCCGGCCAGGTCGATCGCCACCTTGCCGTCTTCGACCGCTTCCACGCGCACCGGGCTCAGCAGCGCCAGCAGCGAGAGGAAGGTCGAGTCTTCACGGCGCGTGGTGCGATAGGCGCCGGCCATCTGCTGCGCGTGCAGCTTGGCGGTGGCCGCGTCCACGGTGACCGGGGTCGGCTTGCGCGTGTCCGGCAGGTAGCGGTTGGCGAAGGACTCGAACACGCGATCGCGCAGCCACTTGCCCAGGCCGTTGCCGCCGGGCGAGTTGACCGAGATGTAGATGCCGACGTTGTCATCCGGGAAGATCAGCAGGTCGGTGTGGAACAGCACGGTGTCGCCGCCGTGGCCGACCACGCGGTGGCCGTTGATGTCCTGCTGGTAGAAGCCCAGGCCGATGCCGTTCAGATCGGGCATCGGTTGGGTCAGGTGCGTGTGCATCATCTGCACGGTCTCGGGCTTCAGGATCTGCGCATCGCCGAACTTGCCGTGCTGCAGGTAGGTGATCATGAAGTTGCCCATGTCCGCACCGGTGGCGGAGAGGCTGCCCGCCGGCGGCATCGAGATCACCTCGAAGCCCTTGGGCTTCTCGTCCTGGCTCAGATAGCCTTGCGACATCTGTGGCTCGAGCGCCTTGGGCAGCGGCTGGCGGAAGCTCGAGTTCTTCATGTCGAGCGGCTTGAAGATGTGCTGCTCGATGTACTCGTCAAACGGCTGGCCGCTGACGCGCTGGACGATGTAGCCGGCCAGCGAAGTCGCGTAGTTCGAATAGCCGGGCGTGGTGCCGGGCTCGTAGATGTACGGCGGGATGTAGCGCTTGAGCACACCGCCGAGATCGGGCGTCTCGGGCTTGTAGGTCAGCAGGTCGCGCGCCACTTCCTCGAAGCCCGTGGTGTGCGTCATCACATGGCGCAGCGTCAGCGCCTTGCCCTTGTAATCGGGGATCTTGAAGTCGAGATAACGGTTCAGGTCGACGTCAAGATCGAGCTTGCCTTGCTCGACCAGCTGCATCACCGCGGTCCAGGTGAAGAGCTTCGACGTAGAGCCGGGGCGGAAGAGGGTGCGGTCCGGATCGACGGGCTGGTTCTTGTCCCAGTCCGAGAAGCCGTAGCCCTTCTTCACCAGCACCTTGCCGTCCTTGACGATCACGACCACGGAGCCCGGCACGCGGGCGGTTTCCAGCGCGCTGGGCATCAGGCCGTCGAGCCAGGTTTCGGCGTCGGTGGCGCTCATGTCGTGCGCCGCCATTGAGCTTTGGGGGGCTTGCGCCCACACCGGCTGCAACAAGGCGCCGGCACAAAGCGCCAGCGCCAGCACGCGCAGCGGTTTGAAGAAAGAGGTCGTTGTACTCATGCGAGTTCCAGTGTCTGGGTCAGAAGTTGTAGCTCACCGTACCGCCGATCGTGCGCGGCGTGGCGATGGTGGCATGCAGCGGCAGGCCGAAGGCCGTCAGCGCAGTATCGGCACCGAGCAGCGCGTGCTTGTTGGTCAGGTTGCGGATGAAGGTCGAGAGCTGCCAGGCGCCCATGTCCAAGCCCCATTGCGCATCGAGCAGCGTGTACGCCGGCAGGCTGAAATTCGGCACCGAGCTGCCCGCCGCATCGAAGCCGGCATTGCGCTGGCCCACATGGCGCGCGTTCAGGCCGGCATACGAAGGATGGCCGGACAGATCGAAGTTGTAGCGCAGGCCGGCGGTGAGCGCGAGCTTGGCGACATTGGGCATGCGCGAGCCGGCCGGGCCCAGCGAAGGCGCGTCTTCGGTCAGCTTGGAGTCGGTCACGGCCAGGCTGCTGTTCAGATCCCAGTGCTGGTCAACGGCGTAGCGGGCGGCCAGTTCCAGGCCACGCACGCGGGCTTTGCCGGCGTTGGCGATGATGGTGCTGACGCCCAAAGCCATCGGCTGCTGGAGGTTGTCCCAATCGATCTGGTAGATGGCCGCTTCGAGGTTCAGGCGCTTGTCGAGCAGGTCGGCCTTGTAGCCGGCTTCGTAGCTCCACAGCGTGTCGTGCTGGAAGCTCGTCGGCGTGCCTGGGATCACTTGAAGCGAACCATCAAGCGCCGGTGGGTTCGGGCCACCCGGGCGGTAGCCGCTGGCGGCGCGCAGGTAGACGCTGCTCCGCTTGTCCAGCGCATAGCGCAGCGTGGCGAGGTAGGTCTTCGAGGTGTCGTCCGAGCCCGAGACGGAGTCCAGCGGGCCGGCGCCGACCACGGCGTAATGCTGCTTGTTCTTGGCGTAGCGCGCCCCGGCGGTCAGCGACCAGGTCTCGTCGAGATTCCAGGTGACGTCGCCGTAGGCTGCAGTCTCGCGGTAGGTCGAGGGCTGGTCGTTCGATTGCAGGTCCAGCACACTGCCGCCCATTTCACCGGAAAGGTCCTGGCCCACATGGCCGGTTTCCTCGTCGTGGTACAGGCCGACGATCCATTCGACGGTGCCGCGTGCCGAGGTCATGCGCAGCTCCTGGGTCTTCTTGCGCAGGCCGACGGTGTTGGCGAGGTTCACCCAATCAAACGGCGGGCCGACCAGCGCGGTCGCGTCCTGCCCCGTGACCATGTCGAGCCGCTGCGTGGAGGCGATCGCATTCAGGCGCGCCCAGCCGAAGTTGTATTCGACATCGGCGGAGACGAGACGCGTCTTCACCGTGTAGGGCTCGCGCGTCGCAAGCTCGCGCGCCAGGTCGCCGACGATCGGCTTGCCGGTCGTCGCGTCGTAGTCGACCGTGTCGGTGCCGTCGCGCTTGATGTCCTGCGTCGTCGCGGCCAGGCGCACCTTCATGCGCGAGCTCGGCTCCAGCAGCAGCGAGACGCGCGCGCCGTGCGTGTTGCCGGCGTTGGTCTTGTCGCCGGCGGCCAGGCCGGTGGCGCGGATGAAGCCGCCGTCGTGATCGTTGAACGCGGCCACGCGCAGGCCGGCCACGTCGGTGGACAGCGGCACGTTCAGCACGAGGTTCTCGGTGTGGCCGACGCCGCCGTCTTGGGTACTGCGCACGCCCAGGCCCACATGGCCCGAGAAGGCGCCGGTGTCAGGTTCATTGGTCACGTACTTCAGCAGGCCGCCCATCGCGCCGGCACCGTACAGCGTGCCTTGCGGGCCGCGCAGCACTTCGATGTGGTTCAGGTCCAGCAGCGCGAGGTCCAGCGCCTGCACGCCGCCGTGTACGAAGGCACTGCTTGAACCGAAGGCGACTTCGTCCACGTAGACGCCGACCGTCGCGATCTGCTGCTCGCCGACGCTGACGCCGCGCATGGTCACTGAGCCGCGGCCCGGGCCGCCGTCGGTCTTCACGTCCACGCCGGGCAGGCCGCCGATGTAGTCGGACAGCGAATTGGCGCCCGAGCGTTCGAGCTGCTCGGCGCTGAGCGTTTCGACGCGTAGGGGCACGTCCTTCATCGCCTCGCGGCGCAGCGTGGCGGTGACGGTCACGCGGTCAAGTTTTTCGGTGTCGCTGCCGTCGGCCGACTTGGCGGCGGGCGCCGCCGCCGCGGCGTCAGCCGGAGCTTCCTGAGCCCACAGTGCGGGCGCGAACAGCGCGCTCATGCAGGGGATCAGCAAGGCCGCGAGCTTCTGGCGCTTGGCGGGTGGAACGGAGGCAGGGTGAAGGCGGGTAAGCCGGCGCATGTGCTTCTCCAGGTTCTGTGGATGTTTAGTGCATATAGTTTCCAATTTGGAAAATTATTTCCCATTGGTGTAAACCTTAAATGACTTTCGCATTTGCTGAATCGCCACAGCCGTCGCGCCTTTCGAGGGCATTTGCGTAGCCCGCCCGCAGCGGCCCTTGCCCTATGATCCACCGCGCAAACCTCCGGAAAGCCATGCCCCAATCCACTGCCAATCCCGGTGACCACATTCGCAATGTGCGCAAGCGCCTCGGGCTGACCTTGAGCGAGCTCGGCACCCGCACCGGCCTGGCGGTTTCCACATTGTCAAAATTGGAAAAAGGCAATGTCTCGCTGTCCTACGACAAGCTGATGCTGCTGAGCCGCGGCCTCGGCGTCGACATGGCCGAGCTGCTCAGCGACGCGCCCGGCACGCGGCCTGCGCCCGGTGGCAGCGGCCGCCGTGTGGTGCACCGCGCAGGCGAAGGCCAGCTCGTCGAGACGCAGAGTTATCAGCAGGTCTACCTCGCCTCGGAGCTGCTCAACAAGCGCTTCACGCCGATCGTCGTCGAGGTGCATGCGCGCACGATCGAGGAGTTCAAGGCCGAGTTCGGCGAGCTGATCAGCCACCCGGGCGAAGAGTTCGCCTATGTGATCGAAGGCGAGATCGCCTTTCATTCCGACATCTATTCGCCGGTCGTGCTGAAGGCGGGAGATTCGATCTACTTCGACAGCGAGATGGGCCACGCCTACCTGAAAGCTGCCGAGGGGCCTTGCCGGCTGGTGGCCAGTTGCGCGCCGCGCCAAGGACAGGCGGAGGCGCCATTGGTTCAGCAGTTCCTGGAGGTCTCGCAGCGGCAGAGTGCTGCCCCTGTGCCGGTCAAGGCTGTCCGCGCGGTCAAGGCCAAACCGCGGACGGCGCGGCGCTGAAGGGCGAAACACAAGTTTCCGGAACGCAGAGGACGCAGAGCAAGCGCAGAGGCCGCAGAGAAAACCTTGATTTCCTCTGCGACCTCTGTGATCTCTGCGTCCCTTTGCGCCCTCTGCGTTCCGGGAAACCAAGCGCTTCCCTAACGCCCAATCCGGTTGACCATCGGGGCCAATGCCAGCAGCGCCGCACCCGAGGCGCCACACAAGACTGCCATCGCCACGAAGAAGCCGCCCGCACCGAGCGCCTCCCACGCGCGGCCCACCACGCCCGACAGCAGGTTGCCGCCGAACGAGGCCAGGAACCACGCCGCGATCACCGTCGCGCCCATGCCCACCGGCGCGAGGCGCGCGAACAGGCCGAGGCCGACCGGCAGGATGTAGAGCTCGCCCAGCGTGTAGAGCGCGAAGAACAGAAACACCCAGAGCACGTTCACCGGCTGGCCGCCGCTGGCCTGCGCCACCGCCGCCAGCATCAGGAACGACAACCCGACGCCGCCCGCGCCGAGCGCCATCTTGACCGGCGCCGAAAGCTCGCGCCCGCGCGCCGCCGAACGGCGCCAGCCCATCACCACCAGCGGCGTGAACAGGATGACGAACAGCGGGTTCAGCGATTGCACCCAGGTGGCGGGCACGAGGAAGCCGAGCAGGTGCCGGTCCACCTGCGTGTCGGCCCACACGGCCAGCGTGTTGCCGCTCTGCTCATAGGCGCTGCGGAAGATGATCACAGTCAGCGCGACGAGCAGCAGAGGCAGGAAGCCGCGCGCTCCTGATGAAGGCGTGGCGATCGCTTCTTTTTGCATGACGCTGCGCGGCTTGTCCGCCGGCAGATAACGGCCGTTGGCCGCGTAGAGCGCCAAGCCCAGGCACATGCCCACGCCAGCCGCACCGAAGCCGATATGCCAGCCATAGAGCTCGCCGAGCGTGCCGCAGATCAGCGGCGCCAGCATGCCGCCGAGGTTCACGCCCGCGTAGTAGACGTTGTAGGAGCCGCTGCGGCGCGGGTCGTCCTTCGCGTAGAGATCGCCGACCTGGCTCGGCAGATTGGGCAGGAACAAGCCGTTGCCCAGCGCGATCAGCACCAGCGCCGGGAAGAACAGCGCCTCGCTCGCCATCGCGAAATGGCCCAGCGCCATCAGCAGGCCGCCGCCGATCACCGCGCGTCGCCGCCCGAGCCAGCGGTCAGCGATGTAGCCGCCGAAGATGGGCGTTAGATAAACGCCGCCGCCGTAAAGCCCGAACACCAGCGAAGCATCGGCCTGCGAGAAATGCAGCTGCTTCATCATGTAGTACATCTGCAGCGCACGCATGCCGAAGAAGGAGAACTTCTCCCACATCTCGGTCAGGAAGAGCACGGTCAGGCCGCGCGGCTGGCCGAACCAGTCGGTGCTGCGGGAACCCTGCAATCCGGCCACGGAAGCCGGTGCGGAGGCGGGCGTCGTCGAAGGGATCACGGGTTCTCCACAATATTGCTCGATCAGTGTCCAAATGGTACATTGATTTTCCAAAATGGAAAATTAGTGAAATCTGGGCCCATGACCGTGATTGAGAAGACGACGACAACCAGGACCGTGGACTGCATCGTGATCGGCGCCGGCATGGCGGGCGCGGCGGCGGCGGCTTCGCTGTCGGAACACGCCGAGGTGCTGATCCTCGAGACCGAAGCCCAGGCCGGCTACCACTCGACGGGCCGCTCGGCCGCGCTGTACTCCACGCTTTACGGCAACGCGGTGGTGCGCGCGCTGACCCGCGCCAGCCACGGCTTCTTCCTGCAGGAGCGCGAGCAGCCTTTCCTGAAGGCGCGCGACACCCTGTTCCTGATCGGCGCCGACCAGCAGGCGCAGGGCGAGGCGTTTGCCACTGACGCCGACATCCGCGACTGCACGCGCGTGATGAGCGCCGACGAGGTGATGGCCCGCGTGCCGATCCTGCAGCGCGAGCGCGTGGCCGGTGCTTTCCTCGATTCGCTCTCGGCCGACATCGAGGTCGACCTGCTGCACCAGAGCTTTCTGCGCCAGGCGCGCGTCCAGGGCGCGCAGATGCTTTTAGGCAACCCCTTGCGTGCGCTTGAACGCGATGGTCGCGACTGGATCGTGCGCACCGCGCAAGGCAACTTCCGTGCGCCGATCGTCGTCAATGCGGCCGGCGCCTGGGCCGATCAGGTCGCCACGCAGGCCGGCATCGCGCCCTTGCCCTTGCAGCCGCTGCGCCGTACGGCCGTCTTGATCGATGTGCCCGAGGGCCTGGACGCGACGGCCTGGCCGGCCGTGATCGCCGTCGACGAGAGCCAGTATTTCAAGCCCGATGCGGGGCTGTTGCTGATCTCGCCCGCCGACGAACATCCGAGCCCGCCTTGCGATGCGCAGCCCGAGGAGCTCGACATTGCCGTCGCCGTCGATCGCTTCGAGACGCTGACGGGCCGCCCGGTCTCACGCATCCGCCACAGCTGGGCCGGCCTGCGCGTGTTCAGCCCCGATCGCACGCCGGTGCTCGGCTTCGAGCCGACGGCGCCGGGCTTCTTCTGGTGCGCTGGACAAGGCGGTTATGGCATCCAGACCTCACCCGCACTCGGCCGCGCGAGTGCTGCGCTGGCGCTGGGCCGGCCGCTGCCCGCCGATCTGCTCGCGCTCGGTGTCGAGGAACGGCATCTCTCGCCGGCTCGCTTCCGCACTTAAGGAACAAGAAACCATGTCGATCACTCTCGCCTACCGCGTGGAGGCGTTGCCGCTGCGCGAGCCTTTCCACATCTCCGGCCATCGCTTTGTCGAGGTGCCGGTCCTGCAAGTCAATCTGCGCGATGGCGTGCATGAAGGACGCGGCGAAGCGGCCGGCGTGTACTACCTGAACGACCGGCCCGCCGACATGGCGCGCACCGTTGAATCGGTGCGCGCGCAGATCGAGACGGGCATCAACCGGCAGGCGCTGCGGCAACTGCTCCCGCCGGGCGGCGCACGCAACGCGCTCGATTGCGCGCTCTGGGCGCTCGAAGCGCGGCAGCAAGGCCGAACGGTCTCGCAGCTCGCGGGTCTGCAAGACACGCGCCCGCTGCTGACCACCTTCACGCTCGGTGCCGAAGCGCCCGACAAGATGGCCGCCGGTGCTCGCGCCTATGCGGATGCCAAGGCGCTGAAACTGAAGCTGACCGGCGAAGGTGCGCTCGACGTCGAGCGCATCCGCGCCGTGCGCCGCGCGCGGCCCGATGTCTGGCTCGGTGTCGATGCCAACCAGGGCTATGCGCTGAGCACGATTGCCGAGCTCTTGCCGGTGCTGACCGAATGTCGCATCGAGTTGCTCGAGCAACCGTTGGCCCGCGGCCGCGAACAGGATATGCGCGAGATCGAATTCCCCGTGCCCACCGCCGCCGATGAAAGCTGTCTCGATCTGGTCGAGCTGGAAAACATCGCCGAGCTCTTCGATGTCGTCAACATCAAGCTCGACAAATGCGGTGGCCTGACCGAAGGCCTCATGCTGGCCGAGCGCGCGCGGCAACTGGGCCTCAAGGTGATGGTCGGCAATATGGGCGGCAGCAGCCTCGCGATGGCGCCGGCCTTCGTGCTCGGCCAGCGCTGCGATGTGGTCGATCTCGATGGGCCGACGATTCTTTCGAGCGACTGCATTCCGGCGGTCGACTACAGCGCAGGCTGCATCGATTGCTCCGCTGAAGTGTGGGCTTAGCTGGCCCGCTGCGTTTTTTCTCAAGGCGCAAGGCTCAAAAGACCTCATCACCGGTCGGCTCGACGTGGGGCGTGCGGTTCATGCCCTGGCGCAACTGCGAGAGCTCCTGGTAGATCCGCAAGCGCGCGCGATTCTGGTTGCCCAGCGGGCGGTGCTCGGCCAGGCAGTGCCAGGGATTGATCGAGAGTCGCCCGGCAAAAGCCAGTTGCTGTGGCGAATCGAAGGTCTGCCGTGGAATGCGCAGCGTCGCCACCGGCAGCGGCGGCGACAGGCGCTCGGGCCAGCGCACCGAGGCATTTTCGATCGGCATGCGGCGCGCATCGGTCTGGATCTGGACGCACAGGTCGAACTCGATGTCCCGCGCCTTCAGGGTCGCGGCCATCGCCTCCCGCAGGTAGTTGTCCGGCGGCCGGCGCGGCAGCCGGGGCACGCGGCTGATGCCCATGCCGGCACGCGGGCGGAACGAATACTGCATGACCGCCTGTTCGCCCAGGCGATAGGGCACGCAGCCCCAGTAGGCCGATTCCAGCGGGCTGGTCTGCGTCCGTGACCACAGCCCCTGCATCAGGCCGTCGAGCAGGCGCCCCTTGAGGAAATAGTAGAGCGGCGTTCCGCGCAGCACCATCGCCTGCAGGGCTGCATTGGCGCGCACGTCCGGCGTGGTGAAGACGGGCGTGCTGATGCCGGTGAAGTCCTGCGTCCAGCGCTCGTCGTCCAGCAACTTCGGGCCCGGCACCGCCATCAGCTTGACGCCGATGCTGAGCACGCCGACATCGTCGATGTCCGCCGGGCTCAGCGGCCCCGGACCGGCAAAGCGCACCCAGACCGGGTAGCTGCGCGCCAGGGCGAAGACGCCCTGGCGAAACTCGGCAGGGATGTCGTCGCGCACCACCAGTTGCGCGCGGACGATGCCGTGCGTCTTGGTGTTGCCGCCGCGCTCGAAGTGGCCGGGCCGGTACTGCGAGCGCATGAAGGCCGCCATCTCGGCCACGATGGTCTCGACCAAAGCCGCCTCGCCGGCCAGCGGGGTTTCCTGGCCGAGCACCTCGGTGATCTCGTGCTTCTGCAACAGGATCAACGCCTGCACGAGCCGGGTGAGCGGCTCGCGCAGCAGGCTGTCGAACGGAGGCCGGATGAAGGGATCGATGCGGCGTTCGAGGTGCAGCAGGGAGACGAAGAACCGGTGTACCGCGAGCGCCAGCGGGCTCGCCTTGTCCTGCCCATAGCCGGCGTTCATGGCCGCGGAGCCGGGCGCGGCCAGGTCAGCAGGAAGAGGATGAAGAAGAGGCCGAAGGCACCGTCGATCAGCGCGGGCAGCAGCACGAGCGTGTGCGCCAGTCCGAGCTTCCAGCGCAGGCTCAGGTTGATCACGTCATAGGCCTTGGCAAAGATGCCCAGCCAGACGATGCCGCGGTTGGCGTCGACATTGCAGCCGACCATCGCGTAGCCCGCGCCGACCAGCATGACCGCAAAGCCGAAGTCGCCCCAGAAGCGCAGCGTGGCGCCATCGGCCGGGCCCAGGTAGGCCAGCGCGTAGCTGAACTCCGACAGCAAATAGATCGGCCCGCCCATGCAGAAATTGAAGGCGGCCGCGGCGAAGAAGAACAGCGACCAGCGTTTGCGGTTCATGGCAGATCCTCCCGGTGGGGCTCGCCGGCCTTCGCGAGGTAGCGCAGCGCGCGGATCCCCGGCATGAAAAAGTAGGCGCCGCCGCGCACGGTGATGAACTGCGGCAGGCCCGCGAAGCGCAGGCAGGGGCCCTGGGCCTGCGGCATCGAGAAGCCGTCGGTCGGCCGGCCGGCGGCGTCGGGTTCACGCGAGCCCAGCAGCGGGTCGGCCTCGGCGCTCAGGCCGTTGAAGCGTGTGCTGTTGATCCAGGCGCCCTGGACGAATTCGAACTGGCGGCTGAGGCTGGCGTTGAGCGCGATGAAATTCAGGCCGACCTTGTCTGTCGTCGTTGCCGATCCGTACTTGCGCCCACGCCGCAGCAGGCGATGGAACCGCGCCGAGGCGACCTGGTCCCGCTGCAGCGCCTGCGCCTCCAGGCCGAGCGTGCGCAGCAGCCATGACAGGCCCTTGTTGTCGCCGGCTGGCAGGTCGCCGCTGCGCGGGTTGCTGCGGCGGATGTGCGCGCCGAGCGGGCAGCGCAGGCCTTCGGGATCGGCGTCGAAATCGAAATCTTGCGGGTCGCCGTGGCGCGCCTCGGCGAGCGGCCGGCCGTCCAGCGTGCGACCCACCAGCGCGGCCGCGAGCGCCTCGCGTCGCGTGGGATCGCCGCCGACCTGTTCGTCGATCCAGCCCCAGAATCCCGCCACGTCCTGCTCGAGCTGGCGGATCACGAGGTAGCTGCCGTTGCGCCCGAGATCGGCCTGCTCGGGCGCGTCCTCCGCACGCGGCAAGTGGCGCGCATCGGCGTCGGGCGCCAGCAGCGGGCGATCGGTGTAGCCGCCGTACTCGTTGGGGTAGCCGAGCAGGAATTCACCGAGGCAGCTGAGCTTGTCATAGTCGGCGCGCTGCGCGCCTGGCGTGAGCTGGCGCCGCCGCTCCCAGTCCAGATCGGGCTGCGAGAGTCCGTCGGCAAAACCAAACGGTTCACGGCCGACGCGCGCGCTGCCGCCGAGGCGTTCGATCAGCTCGAAGCCGCTGGCGCATTCGCTCTCGATCCGGGCTTGCCAATCGGCCAGCCGGCCCGGCAGCGCGTACAGCATCACCAGCACATGCGGCACGCGCTCGCCCGTGCCCCAGGACCAGAGCTTCGGGTCGTTGCCCTGGATGTCGCCGAGCCGGCGCGCCTGGCTCGCGTCCTGGCCGAGGCCGCCGAGGAACTCGGCCGAGAAGGCGTCGACGAGGCTCGGCGGCAAGCCCAGCGCGCGCATGCCCGGCTCGCTCAGGCCCAGTTGCAGGACCGTGGCCGGCGGCGGCTGGCGCGGCAGCGCGTTGGCGACGGGCGCCTGCAGCAGCCAGGCCCGTGCGGCCGCCGGATCGCGCACGCGCAGCAGCAGGAAGGCGGTTTCCTCATGGTGCTTGTAGGCGTAGCGCAGCAGGCCCTGGATGTCGTCCAGCTCGACGCGGCTGTTCATAGCAGCTTCAGCCAGGCGAGGGCCTGCGCATCGCTCATGCGCGGCTGATCCAGGCCTTCGCGGATGCGCTGGTTGCGGTTCAGGTCGACCAGGCTCAGGCCGGGGTAGGCCTTGTACCAGACCTGCGTCGGCACCTGGTGGCGGCGCTGGTAGGGCTTGAAGCGCTGCTCGATCTGCGCGCCGCCGCAGATCAGCCAGCTTGTGCGCGGCCAGCCCACGCCATTGCTGAACACCAGGTTCAGGCCCCAGGCGACCTTGTTGATGAAGTCGTCCATATAGCCTTGATGGCCGCCGTCGTAGTTGCTGATGAACAGCACGCGTGTCTTGTCGTCGAGGAAGACCCAGCGCGCGAAATGGATGGTCTGCACGCGGGCCAGGAAGCCGCGCTTGAACAGATGCCGGCTCGCATAGTCGATCAGCACCAGCAGGCCGCTGAGCAGCCAGCGCCGGAACGCGCCGGGCTTGACCGGCCCGATGGCGGTGTATTGATTGGTCACGTCGCGGTCCTCCAGGACTTGCAGCGTCTGCAGCAAGGCGGCCGTGGGGCGCGGGCAGATTTCAGGGTCGCTGTTCTCGAGGCTGCGCAGGCGCCACAACAGCAGCGGCGAGGCCAGCAGCAGGAAGGGCGCGAGCAGCAGGCCCGCGAGCGGCACGCCCACGAGGTTCAGCAGGTTCGCGAGGCGCCAGGCCGGCGGCGTGGGCAGCGGCCGCGTCAGGCTCAGGCGGCCGCTGTCGAGCTCGACCCCGGCGAGCGCGACGAGCGCTTCGCGGACCCGCCGCGCCGCGCCGTCGTGGGCCAGCGCGACGCGCGCCACCTGCGACGAGAGCCAGACCTGGAGCGCGGCCTCCTCGCGAATCTGCAGCACCGTGCGGCCGACCCAGTTGACATAGCTCGCCTGCGCCGGCTGCTCATGCGCCAGCAGCCAGGCCAGCAGGTCGCCGTCGCGGTTGTCGTTGACCTCGGCATCGAAGCCCTCGCAATGCGAGAACAGGCGCCGCAGCCCCATCGCGGCGCGCTCTGCCATGTCGGCCAGGCAATCCTGCGCCGGGCCGTCGCAATCGCCCATCAGGACCAGCAGGGTGGGCAGCGGCGCCGGTGTCTGGCCCAGCAGCCGCAGGTCGGACTGCAAGGCATCGTCGATCAGCACCAGGCGGGCAAAGTGCAGCTGCTTGAAGTCACCGAAAGGCAGCAGCGCATGGTGCGGATCGGCGACGCCGGGCGCCGTGTTCAGGGTCTCGAGCAGGCGACGCAAGTCCTCCTCGCGGCCGCGGGCCAGCGGCGCGACCAGGGTGAAGTGATCCTGCGGCGTCATGCCACCGGCGTCGGCTCAGAACTGCAGGCAGAAGTCGATCAGGCGCTCGTGGCCCCAGTAGACCTTGCCGAGATAGAAACCGGGTCCGATCAGCCGGATCTCGTCGCGGATGTAGTGGGCGACGACCGAGGTGTCGGCATAGTCCAGCACGATGCACTCCTTGCCGTCGAGCCAGCTGTCGCCCTTGTAGACGCGGGCCACGATCGCCTCGACGTGGAAGACCAGGATCCTGTTCTTCAGCACGCCCTTCGCCGCGTCGAAGACCTTGCCCTGCCAGCCGAAATAGCTGATCACCTCCGCGATGGCCTGCGTGTACCGCGTGCCCGGCGCGATGATGGCCGTGCCCTTGGCGGGGCCGTCCGGGATGTCCCCGCTGGGGCTGGCGGTGAACAGATCGTCGAGCTGCTTCTGGGTCATGCCCAGCAGTTGCGTTGCGTCGTAGGCCATGCTGTCTCTCTCCTGGTTGGGTGAGTCCGCTGTCAGGTGCTGGTGTCAGTTGCCGTGTCGCAGCAGCGTTTCGGCCGCCTTCTCGCCGATCATGTAGACCGCCGCGGCGATGAAGAAGCCCGGAATGCGAGGGAAGACCGACGCATCGACGACGCGCAGGCGCTGCGTGCCATGCACGCTGAAATCGCTGCCGAGCACGCCGCCGTCCTGGCGCGCGCCGATCGCGCAGCTGCAGGAGGCGTGATGGCCCCAGGCGGTGTTGCGCACGTAGTCCGCGAGCGCGGCATCGCTGTCCACGTCGGGGCCTGGAGCGGTCTCTTGCTCGATGATGCCGGCGTCCCGCAGCGGCGCGGTCAGCCGGCGCACGAAGCGGATGGCCTCCACCACGGCCTGCAGGTCCTGGCCGCTCGCGTCGCTGCCTTCCTCGAAGTACCGGAAGTTCACCTGCGGGGTGTCGCGCGGGTCGTTCGAGCGCAGGCTCACGGAGCCGGCGCGGTTTTCGGTATGCGCCTTCAGGACCGCCCAGGTCAGGCGATCCGGATGGTCGCGGATCACCCGCGAGAAGCCCTCGGCATAGCCTTCGAAGAGGGCCGGCATGGCCATGCAGAAGATGTCGGGTTCGCGCGCTAACGCCGCAGATCGGCGCACCACGGCAATCGCCGCGCCGCTGCCGTCGTACAGGCTGGAGCGTTGCGCCTGCCAGCGCTGCCAGGCGGCGTCGCCCGGCTCGAAGCGCGCACCGTCGAGGACACCCCAGGGGCGGCGCATGCGATGGGTGACGGCCACCTCGTAGCGGTCCTGCAGGTTGCGGCCGACGCCGGGCAGATCGACCCGCACGGCGATCCCGTGCGCGCGCAGCTCGGCGGCCGGCCCGATGCCGGACAGCATCAGCAGCTGCGGCGTGTTGAAGGCGCCGCCGCAGAGCACGACCTCGCGACGCGCGGCCACCTGGCGCCGTTCGCCGGCGGCCGCATTCGGCGTCGCGTGCGCCCGGTAGAGCTGCCGTCCCTTCAGGTACTCGACGCCGCGGGCTGCGCCTTGCTCGTCGAACAGCACCCGCGTCGCCAGCGCATCGGTCTCGATGTGCAGGCGCTCGCCATGCCTGCGGGCGACCTCGCGCAGGCGCTCGCGCGCTCCTGTGCGGCGGTGCTGAGCGGTTGACAGCGGCGTGTAGCAAAGGCCCTCGAAGCTGCGGCGCGAACCCGGCCGCCCATAGCGTGCATTCGGGTCTCCCGCGCCGCGAAGCCAATGCCGGATGCTGGCCAACGGGGTGGGCAGGCTGCCGAGGAAGGCCCGCGTGGTCTGGTCGATCAGGGCGAGCATCTCGCGGTCGCCCAGGCTTCGCAGGGGCACCGAGCGCTCGGTGCGCAGCCAGCCGTCCCAGCCATGAGCGCCGGGGTCGATGCCCAGGTGGCGCAAGGCGCGCCACAGCGGGCGGTGGTGGCAGGCTTCGAGCCGGCGCGCATGGCGGCGCATCGAGCTGGCGAGCCAGCTGCGGTCGCCGGTCAGCTCGGCGATCTGGTTCCAGTCGGAGTCCTGCGGCGGCATGAAGATCATGGCGTTGTGCGCCGTGCATCCGCCCAGCGCCGCAGCGCGCGGATAGAGCACGCCGCCGCGCGCCGCGTCGTACTTCGGGTCGCGCGCCTGCTGCGCCGGATCGCCGTAGTGCTGGACGTGGAAGTTCCAGCTCATGGCGGCGTTCTCGCAGGCGAAGGCATGAAAGCCGGGCACGGCGTAGTCGTCCGGCAGGCGCGGGTCCGCGGTTTCGAGCGGGTCGCTGCCCGCCTCGATGAGGAAGACGCGCTGGCCCCGCTCGACCAGGCGCGCCGCCAGGGTGCCGCCGCCGGCGCCGGAGCCGACGATGACGTAGTCCCATTCGCCTTGATCGGCTTGATCGGCCGGGCCGTGAGCGGGATCGTCGTCATCGTCATGGCGTCCGTCGGCGGGCCGCATGCTCGGTCTTGCGTTCAGAAGGTCTTCAGGAAGGCGATCAGCGCGCGCTTGTCGTCGTCACTGAGTTCCGGCTCGGTGCCGAAGGAACGCTCATCGGCGCTCAGGCCCTGCTGCTTGTTGAACTCGGCGGTCCCGAAGTAATGGCCCCGGTTGACCACGAAGTCGGGGCACTTGCTCAGCTGCAGCATCGGCGCCTTCAGGTTCGCGAAGCGCTTGATCAGCTCGGCGTCGTCGGAGCCTGCCGGCGCGGTGACCAGGTCGAACTGCAGCTTCACCACCAGATCGGCCAGGTCCTTGGCATGGGCGGCGATGACCGCGGGATCGCTGCTCTCGGAGCGCAGTTTCAGGTTGGCGATCAGGTTCACCGGCACGCCTTTCGGGATGGGGCCGAGCACCAGGCCGCCGGCCTCGTCCACCACGGAAGGCATCACGCTGTGCAGCGCGTTGCGCAGGCGGGCCTGCACGGGCTGGAGGGCCTCGGGCAGGTAGCCGATGGGGATGGTCACGGCGCTGCGCTGCGTCGTGCGGTCGATGGTGCCCGGCAGCTTGGCGCCGAGCACGGCGTCGCGCTCGCGCTTCTCAGGCCACAGCAGCTGCTCGATCGAGGCGTCGAACACGCGCACCCGCGCCGCCACGGAGGGATCGGCATCGAAGGGGCCGACGCTGTTGTTCAGCAGCAGCGGCGCCGTCGACCAGACGCTGATCAGCGAGGGCACACGCGTGTAGCCGCGGCCACCGGCCGGCATGGCATAAGGCACGGGCTCGCCGGTGAAGGGATCGTTGACGGTGATGGTGCCCACCGACGGCAGCTGCTTGTAGCCCTGCGAGGAGAAGTTGTCCCAGATATTGCCGGCGAGGGCATTGGTCGCCAGCGGGCTGCAGGTATTGGTGCGCAACAGCGTGGATGGAATGCGCGCCTCGGTCGACAGGTAGTTGCCCTGCAGGAAATCGGGCGCCTGCACGATCTCGCGCATCTGCGCCTTGTATTCGTCAGTTTGCGTCCAGCCCCAGTAGCGCTTGAAGCACTTCAGGTAGTTGCCGCCCGAGCATTGGTCGGCGCTGAGCGCCAGCGAGGCCGGCGGCATCGGGCCCTTGCTCGAATGGCAGCGGGCGCAGGTCTCGGCGAACACACGCTTGCCGAGCTCCAGCGTGCGGCCGTCGGCATTCAGATAAGCCGCGCCGCCGGGCGCATCCTTCAGCTGATCGGGTTGGGCCGCCTTCAGGAAGAACAGCGCCGTGGCGGGCGTGCCGGCCTCGGTGGCCTGCCAGTAGGACGAGTTCTTCTGCGCGTCGGCGATTCTGATCGGCGTGATCTCCTTGCCGCCCACCACCGGGTTGAAGTGCAGCAGCCATTCCTCGCTGAACAGGCCGATGTTCAGGTAGACGCGGTTCAGCGCGCCGAGCAGGCCGACGGAATCGGCGCCGTCCTTCAGCACATGGGGCGTGCGTGCGGTGCCGGTGGCCTTGTCGAAGAACTCGGTCAAGGGGCCGTCCGCATAGAAGCTGTTGAACTGCTTGTTGTCGAGTTCGCCGCCGGCCAGCTTCTCATGCCACAGCTTCTTGCCTTCGGCCAGGCGGGCGGCAAAGCCGTAGACCGCGTTCATCGTGCGCGGGTTGTTGATGCTGTCGGTGGACACCAGCGAGGTGTCCATCGAACCGGGCCGGAAGGTGCGCACCAGCTGATACATGAAATTGGCCTGGCCCTCGGGTTTGTTGGCGTTGTGGAAGAACAGCCGGTCCACCCACATGTACTGCGCGCCGACGGAAGAACTGAGGTTCGCGAATGCCGGATGCCCGGGGTCGCGGGGCGGGTTGATCGGGCTGGGGCCGGCATGGCAGAAGGCGCAAGACATGCCGACGCGATAGGGCCGGATCAGGTCCTTGCGGTTGTAGTAGTTCGGGTCGGTGTAGTAGCGCTCGGCGTCCCAGGCCTTGGCCGCCTTGGCATCGAAATCAGGATTCGGAAACAGGCGCAGGCCGATGATGCCGGTGGCATAGCCGTAGAACGAGCCCAGCGGCTGCACGGTGCCATCGCCCAGAGGCTTGCCGCGCGAGCCGATCGCAACGCCCGGGTACAGGCTCTCGTTCTCGAACGGGTCGGCCGCGCAACCCGCGCTGCGCGTGTCGAGCCAGAGCCCGCGGCGCTTCGGGTCCGGCCCCTTGGCGCTGTCGAAACAGGGCTCGTTGACCAGGCCGAGGTAGGTCCAGCGGTTGTCGCGCGAATAGCCCTGGCTCGGGTGCGAGCTGATGATTTTCAGCAGGTCGAAGCCGCCGTAGGTGTACAGCGACATGCGGTCCCAGAAGCGGTCATTGCCGCCGCTCCAGACCATCCACATATTGCGGCCCGCAACCTCCTGCGGCGTCAGCGCCAGCGCGCCGTCCATGTCCTGGAAATAGGGATCGGCGGAATGCGGGAACGAGCTGGCCTCGCGGCCGGCGAGCTTGGCCTCGTCGAGCACCTCGCCGGGCTTGCCGTCGTCGGAACAGCCCTGGACCAGCACGGCGCCGAGCGCGCCGAGCAGCACGAAGGCAGCAAGGCATGCCCGTGTCAGATTGCGTGAGGCCATCTCACCCCCTTGGTTAGGTCAGGCTCGCCGCAGACACTCAAGGTGCGGTTCGGCTGGCGGACCGATTCTGCGCGTGGATCACGGCCAGGCATACCGCATCGAGGCTCGTTGTCGTCAACCTTGAGGAGCGACGGCCGAGCGCGCCGGGCCCTTGATTCTCGCGATGCGCTGCTGTCCCGGCCTCGGTTGCCACGCTCGGCTTGTGGACTTGGCCCGTCACCTCCTCTTACAGCTCTAACGGCCAATTCAGCCGGTGTGCGGGGCTTGCGTGGCATGCTCGAATGGCAATCGTTTTACGAGGAGATTCACCATGACCAGCCCTTCCAGAAGTTCTTTTTCCAAATCGCTGTTTGCAGTCTCGACCCTGGGCTTGTTGATGGGCACCCCAATGGCGCATGCGCAAGCGCCCATCGCACCGGACAAGGCCCAGCTCGCCCATCTGTGCAAGAGCTGCGCGTTCGTCAGCCGCGTGCACACCGAGCTGCGCCAAGGCGAGGCCAGCGGCGTGGGTGTTGTCGGGGGTGCGGTGATCGGTGGCCTGCTGGGTAACCGCCTGGGCGGCGGCACCGGCCGCGCCTTGACCACGGCCGGTGGCGCGGTGGCCGGCGGCTATGCCGGCAACGAGATCGAGAAGAACTCGAAGAAGCGCCAGGTCTGGGTCGTCAATCTGGTCTACCGCGACGGCTCGCGCCACAGCCGCGAGTTCGGGCAGGACCAACAACTGCGCGCCGGCGATGTGGTCTCCATGCGCGAAGGCCGCCTGATCCGCCAGTAAATGGCGGATGGATAAGTAGTTTCCGCAGCCTGAACCTGAGGGACATTTGGCTGCGTCGAAGCAGCAAGTTAGCCCTCTCGCGACAATGTCGCGATGATTGCTGTTGAGACTGACACGAGGGCGGTTGGCCTGAACCCGCACGAGCGGCGCGCCCTGATGGCCGTGCTCTTGGGCGTGGTGCTGGCCACGCTGGACACGGCCATTGCCAACACGGCGCTGCCCAATATCGCGGCCGACCTGCATTCCCCCGCCGCCGCGTCCATCTGGGTGATCAATGCGTACCAGCTGGCGGTGGTGGCCACCATGCTGCCCTTCGCCTCGCTCGGCGATCGCTTCGGGCCACGGCGCATCTTCCTCGGCGGCATTGCCGTGTTCACGGCCGCCTCGCTGATTTGCACTTTTGCCAACACCGTGCCCTTGCTGGCGGCGGCGCGCGTGGTGCAGGGCATCGGCGCGGGCGCGATGATGAGCGTGAACATCGCGCTGATCCGGCTGATCTACCCGGCTTCGCGCCTCGGCGCCGGCGTGGGCATGAACGCGCTGGTGGTGGGCATCTCGTTCGCGCTCGGCCCTTCGGTCGCGTCCGTGATCCTGTCCGTCGCCAACTGGCCCTGGCTCTTTGGTATCAACGTGCCGCTGGGCCTGCTGGCGATCGGGTTTGCCTGGCCCAATCTGCCGCGCAGCGAGCCGCACCGCCATGCTTTTGATCCCGCCACGGCCTTGCTGACGGCGGTCAGCTTCGCGGCGCTGATCTTCACTCTCAGTTCGACTGCGCAGCTGCAGTCGCTGACGCAGATCGGCATTTCCGCGCTGATCACCGTGGTCAGTGTGGTTTGCCTGTTAGTGCGGCAGGCGGGTCATGCGGCGCCGATGCTGCCGGTCGACCTGTTGCGCCGGCCGATGTTCGCGCTGTCCACGGTCACGGCGATCGCAGCCTTCGCCACGCAAGGTGTGGCCTTCGTGGCGCTGCCCTTTTATTTCGAGGAAGTGCTGCATCACGACCCGGTCCACACCGGCTTCCTGATGACGGCCTGGCCGGTGATCGTGGCCGCCGCCGCGCCGATCGCGGGCCGCATGTCGGACCGGGTCTCGCCTGGCCTGCTCGGCGGCATCGGCCTGGCCCTGCTCAGCGTGGGCATGGTCGCGCTGACGATGATTTCAGAACAGACCAGCGTGCCGATGATCGTGATCTGCATGGCGATCTGCGGCGCGGGCTTCGGCATGTTCCAGGCGCCGAATCTGAAGGCGCTGATGTCGAGCGCACCGCCCGAACGCAGCGGCGGCGCCAGCGGCGTGATCGGCGTGGCGCGCTTGCTCGGGCAATCGAGCGGTGCGGCCTCGGTGGCGCTGTGCTTTCACCTCGGCGGCACGAACGGCGCGGCCTTGGCCTTGGCGCTTGGGGCGGTTTCGGCCGGCGTCGCAGCGGCGGCGAGCTTCTCGCGCTTGCTGGTCTGAAGCTGCTCGAAAGCTTTCTCGATCTGCCGGACGGCGGCGTGGGGCAGGGGCACGTAGTCGAGGTCTTCGGCGGACTGCTGGCCGTTCTTCAGCGCCCACTCGAAAAAGCGCATCGCTTCGAGAGTCCGGCCGCTGGCTTGCGGCTCGGTGGGCAGCAGGATGAAGCTGGCGCCCACCAGCGGCCAGCTGTCGGCACCGGCCGGATCAACGAGCGCCTGATCAAGATCCGCGGGTGAATTCCAGCTGGCCGCTGCGGCCGCGGCTTCAAACGCTGAACGGCGCGGCATGACAAAGCGCCCGTCGCGATTGCGCAGCGAGGCCACGCTGAGCTGGTGCTGCCGCGCATACGCATACTCCACGTAGCCGATCGACATGCGCGTGCGCTGCACCGAAGAGGCCACGCCTTCATTGCCGACGTCGGCCACGCCGGTCGGCCAGTTCAGCAGCTTGGCCGCGCCGACGCGGGCCTTCCATTCCGGATTGGCGCGCGAGAGGAATTCACTCCACAGCTGTGTCGTGCCCGAGGAGTCGGCGCGGTGCACCACCGTGATATTGCTGCTCGGCAGATCGAGCTTCGGATTGAGCTCCGCAATCGCGCGGTCGTTCCACTTGCGCACCTTGCCCAGATAGATGTCGGCGAGCACGCGGCCCGTCAGCCGCAGCTCGCCCGACTTGACGCCCGAGATGTTCACCACCGGCACCACACCGCCGATCACGACGGGAAATTGCAGCAGGCCCATGCGCTCGCGCTCCGCCGACGTGAGCGGAATGTCGGAGGCGCCGAAGTCGACCTGCCGGTGCTCGATGCGCTCGATGCCGGCGCCTGAACCGATCGCCTCGTAGCGGATCTCGATGCCGCTCGATGGCCGGTACTGCGCCGCCCAGCGCGCATAGACCGGCGCGGGGAAGGTAGCGCCGGCACCGCGGATCGGCGCACTCTGCGCAAACGAGGCGCTGGCCGCAAGAAGCGCAACAAGGGCCAGCAGGAACCGGGACATCGTGTCCTCCAGATGAACTTCCGCTCAGTGTGCGGCGCTCGCGTGGCGCGAATATGACGGATTCACGACGCCGTCATGGTCGCTGCGTAGTCTGCCCGGATGGCTTTCGGTTTTCGTGCGACCTCTGCGCTGATCCTGGGCTGCTTCGCTTGCGCGAGCACCGCCCGGGCCGCGCATCCGCTGCAGACCGAGGATACCGGCACCCAGGGCGTCGGCAATTTCGAGCTCGAGAACGGGTTGACCTGGTCGCGCACCGGCAGCGCGCGCGATTTCATCTATCAGCCGCAAGTCTCGTATGGTTTGACACCGACCGTCGACCTGCTCGGCCAACCCTCGTGGATCAGCCATCGCGACGAAAGCGGGGCGACGTCGCGTGCCGCGGGCGACACCAACCTCGACGCCAAGTGGCGCTTTTTCGGCAGCGCGCCGCTGTCCCTGGCCCTCCGCGCAGGCTTGACGTTAGCGACGAGCGGCGACGGCCTCGGCAACCCGCACGGCAAGGTGGCCGTGCATGGCCTGATCGCCACCACCTACGACGCGGCGCCGTTCACCGTGCATGCCAACCTGGGCCTGGCGCAGGCGCCTGACGACTCGGGTCAGCGCACCCCTCAGCGCACTCACATCGCGACGGCCTCGGCGGCCTTCATGTGGGCGCTCAGCGAGCAACTGATCCTGACGGTCGACGGCTCGACGAGCTCGAACCCCGACCCGCAGCGCAAGTCCTGGGCGGGCACGATGCTGGCCGGCGCGATCTACACGATCAAGCCGGGCCTGGATGCCGACATCGGCTGGCGATCGAGCCTCGGGCCGATCGCGGCGACGCGGCAGTGGCTGCTCGGGCTCACCTACCGCTTCGCGCTCTAGCCATGCAAGCCGCGTCTTCTCTTGATCAGTCGCCCTTCTTGCTCTTCGGCCGGCCGGTCTTGATGGTCGGCACGTTGCTCAGGGCGCGCATCAGCGCGGTATCGCCGAGGCCGGCCAGCAGCTTGACGCCGGCGCGCAGCAGTTCGCTCTTCTTGACCGGATGGGCCGACTTGAGCGCGCGCTGCTTGAGCTCGCCGAGCACCGCGTATTCATCCGAGGGCATGGTGAAGCTGTCGCGCACGAGCTTGATCTTGGCGGGCTTGGGCGTGGCGGCTGGCTTGGCGACCGGCGCCGGAGTGACGGCCTTCACGGGAGTCTTCACCGGTGCCTTGACTGCCGCAGCCTTCTTGCCAGGAGCCTTTGCAGCCACCTTTGCAGGAGCCTTCTTGGCGACCAATTTGTGGGCCGGAGCCGCCGCCTTGGCCGTGGTCTTCGGAGCTGCCTTCTTCGTGGCGTTCATGTCATTCCTCTTTCATATTGAAACCGTATATTCAGTTTACACAATTTTGTCGATCGCTCGCATGGCGACGGCTCGCAGAGATGTTTGACGATTTCACACCCACGACCTTCGCGGAGGCATCGTCAGCCCTCGCGGCGATCGACCTGGGCTCCAACAGTTTCCGGCTCGAGATCGGTCGCATCGTGCACGGGCAGTACCAGCTCGATCATGCGGTGAAGGAAATGGTCAGTCTCGGCGCGGGCCTGGACGAGCACGGCGTGCTGTCGGACGAGGCGATCGAGCGCGGCCTGTGCTGCCTGCGGATCTTCGCCACCGAGCTGACGCGCCTGCAACCGGCCCGCGTGCGCGTGGTCGCCACGCAGACCCTGCGCGAAGCCCGCAACCGCGATGAGTTCGTGCGGCGCGCCGAGGCCGTGCTGGGCTTGCCGGTCGAGGTGATCTCGGGCCAGGAAGAGGCGCGGCTGATCTACGCCGGCGTCTCGTTCCTGCATCCCACCTCGCGCCGCCGCCTCGTGATCGACATCGGCGGCCGTTCCACCGAGATGATCGTCGGCCAGGGGCGCACGCCCACCACGATCGCGTCTTTCCGGATCGGCTGCGCGAGCCTGTCCAAGCAGTTCTTTCCTGACGGCCGCATCACGGCCGCGGGCTTTCGTGCCGCGCAACTGGCGGTTGACGAGCAACTCGGCCAATCCCTCGCGCCGTTTGCCGCCGCGCATTGGGATGAAGCGATGGGTGCGTCGGGCACGGCCAATGCGGTGTCTTGCGTGCTCAAGGCCAACGGCATCACCGACGGCACCTTGACACCCAAGGGCCTGCGCTGGCTGATCGACCGCTGCGTGGAGGCCGGCAAGGTCAAGCGCCTGGATCTTCCGGGCCTGAAGCCGCAGCGGCGCGCGCTGCTGCCGGGTGGCCTCGCGATCCTCTACACGCTGGCCGCGCACTGCGCCATTCCGCGGCTGCGCTCGGCCAAGGGCGCCTTGCGGCAGGGTGTGATCGTGGATCTGCATGAGGAGAGCCAGCTTGCACGACCTGCTGCGCCGAACATGGCCGTTAGGCGTGCCGACCGCTGGGCTGACTTCACCTCTTCGGCGTCAGTGCCGCTCAACGCGTGAGTCATTCCGAGTGTTGATGATTCTTGCGCTGGTGGTGCTGCTCGTACTGGGCGTTCTGCCCTACGCCTTTCAGCGGCAGTTGATCTTTCCAGCGAGCAAGAAGCAGCTGGTGCTGGAGTCGCCGCACCACCATATTGAAGCGCTCACCATCGCCGTCAACGGCAAGCTGCTGCGCGGCTATCTGGCGCGGCCGCATGGCCATCAACAAGCCGCGAACGGTCTGCTGTATTTCAACGGCCGCCGCGAGAACCCGACCTCGATTTTCCGAGTTCTGGAGCACATGCCCAATCACGAGGTCCTGTGCTTCTACCAGCGTGGCCTCGGGCTCGGATGGGCCAAACCCGGTGAGGCCCAACTGGTGGCTGACGCGTGTGCCGTGCTCGACTGGTGGACCCAGGAACGCGCCCTGCCGCTCGAACGCATCACCATCGGCGGCCGGAGCCTCGGCTCCGGCATCGCCGTGCAAGTGGCCGCGCAGCGCGCCATCCAGCGCCTCGTGCTGATCTCACCGCACGACCGCCTGATCTCCGCGATCCGCGTGATCGTGCCCGGCATGCCCGCGTGGTGGCTGAAGGATCGCTTCGAGTCGATCGCCCACATGCCGCGCGTGAACTGCCCCTGCCTGCTGGTGATCGGAGACCACGACCGCACGATTCCCGTTGCCGTCTCGCGCGCCTTGTTCGCGGGCTGGCCTGGGGCGCTGGACGAACATCTGGTGCCGGGCGGCAACCACCGCGGGCTGCTCAAGCGGGGCGATGTGCAGCGGGTGGTGGGGGAGTTTGTCTCCGGCCACTGAACGGGTTGAAGACGTCAGCGAAGAAAGGATCTGACCGATGCATCCGACGGGCGCTTGCCCGCATTGATGAACTCCACGAGATTTCGCGCAAGTGCGTCCCCATCGAACCCCGCCACGCGCATCGCCGCCGGCAGATTGCTGCTGCGAATGATCGACTTGGCGTAGCCCTGGATGAAGGTCTGCTCGATCACATGCATCGAGCCGAGCTCATAGAACGAGGCCATGCCGCGGATGTAATCGGCCTTGTTGACGTCCACGAAGGAGAAGGGGATGAGGCCGGCGGCCAGCAGCGGGATGTTCGCGGCGAGGCGAGCGGTCCGCTTGTTGCCGTTGGCGAACGACTGCACGTACGCAATCCGGGTCAGCAGGTAGACCGCCGCCTCCACGGGCGCCAGTGGCTTGGCGGTCTCGACGATTTTCTTCAGCATGTCTTCAGCGTGGCTTGTGCCGGGCCTGAACGGCGGCAGATAGGCGGAGTTCTGCAGGTTCACATCCTCAAAGACGCGCGGCTTGCCCCGTTTCTCCACGGGCAGGAAATGGTCCGACGCCAGCACCTCGGGCATGGCGTGATCGTCGGTCAACAGCGCCTGCATCTCGCAGATGTTCTCGACGCTGAGTTCGCGGTGTTGCCAGAGGTACTCGCCCGCACGCTTGTGGTTCAGGGCGAGCACCGCGTCTTCGACCGGCTTGGCGGGATTGCGCTCGCCATACAAGACCAGGGCCTCGGTATCGAGTTCCGAATACGAGCTGCCTTCAAGGACCGAAGAACCCCAGGAAAAATCCACGATGAATTCGGCCAGGTATTTCCGGTCCATCGGGTTGGCCAGCGCCTGGATCTGTTCGCATCGTTTCGCCCGGTCGGGGTCCATGCCTGGCGCGGGTTCGAGATACTCTTCGCGGAACGGCGCCAGGGGTCGGCTGTTTGCCGGCTTGGCGAAGTAGGCGTCGATATCGGCCCGCGTGAACGGCGTCGTGGTCACATAGCGCGTTGCGCGAGCGTTGCCGATGGGCTTGATGTCGCCGGACTCGCGAAGATGGGACAAGTGGCGGTTGAGCGTTGAACGACTGATCTGATCCTGCAAGGCTTGCATCAGCGCATCTGGCGCAATGCCGGCTGGGCCGGCCGCGAGGATCAGTTGCTTGATGTCTTGTGGCATGGCAAGATAAATTTCATCGATGTCATTGATTACAAACGATAAATGGGAATCATGTCAATGAATCATTGGGTATCGCATTGCTTGTCAGAGGTCTTCTGGCCGAGCTCGGCCCCACGATCGTCCCCGACCATTGGGCTGAAGCCCGCAAGCAGTACCGCCAAGGCGGGAAGCAGATCACCGTGCGCCGATTCGGCTGGTCGAATGTCAGCGAAGGGAGCATTGGCTCCGCATGCTCTTCGTCTGGAAGGGCTCGATCCTCAAGACCATCCTGCCGCAGCTCGTCTTCATGGGGCTCGTCAGCGTGGTGGCGTGGCGCACCAACGGCCGCTTCTTCGGTGAGCGGGTGACGATCTCGTTCACGCTGATCGGCGTGACGCTGGCGGTGTTCCTCGGCTTTCGCAACAACGTCAGCTATGCGCGCTACTGGGAGGCGCGCCAACTGCTCGGGCACATCGCGACGAGCACCCGCTCGCTAATGGCGCAGATCGTGGCGTACGTGACACCCGCGGCGGGCCAGCCCACGCAGCTGTTCTTCATGCAGCACCTGATTGCCTTCAACTATGCGCTGAATCACCAGTTGCGCGGTCGTGAGGGCGAGGACTTTCCTACGGCCTGCTGCTGCACCGCACGGTGTTCGTCTACTGCGTGCTGCTGCCCTTCGGCCTGGCCGACACGCTGCTCGGCGCCACGCCTTTTCTTTTGTCAGCATGTTCGTGGCCTACACGCCGCTGGCGCTGGAGGAGATTTCCAATGAGACCGCCGACCCCTTTGGTACATCGCCGAACGACCTGGCGCTCGACGCCATCTGCCGGGGCATCGAGCGAAGCGTGCTCGATGCCTGCGGCGAACCCTTGCCGCCGGCCCTGATGCCCGACGCCGAATTCGTACTGACCTGACAGTGCCCTAACGCCATGTCGCGTGCAAGTCGCAGCGCGGGCAGCGTCCAGGCTCGCGGGCGACCGCCACGCTGCTGACCTGGATTCATCCGGCCGATGCGACGTTTGATGCGGCGTTCGATGCGGACAAGCAGCCCAGGCCCAGCAGCGATGCCTCGACCGCCTGATCGAGCGGCGTGTGCGGCTCACGGCCCAGCGTCTTCACCAGACGCGTGTTGACGAGTTTCACTTCGCGCTTCCACAAATAGCGCATCTCCATCATCTCGCGCAGCGTGACGACGAACGGCGACATCAGGCGCAGCAGCCACCAGGGCAGTGCGTTGATGCGCGGCGTTATGCCGCTGCGGCGCGCCACCACGCGCTGGATCGCCTCGGCCATCTGGCGGCCGTCGGCATCCCAATGGCCGGCCATGTGGAAACGCTCGAAGCTGCCCAGCGTCTCGCGGCGCGCCAGCAGTTCCACCATCGTGCGCGCCACATCGGGCAGGTAGGCCCACTGGTGACCGATGCCGGCGTCGGCCGGGTTGGCGATCGCGCGGACCGGTTGGCCCGGCTTCAGCAGGCCTTGCGAGAACCAGTTGTTGCCCGATTTCGGCCCGAAGAAATCGCCGGCCCGCACGATGATCACGCGCGCCCCTTGCTGGCTCGCGTCTTCAAGCCGCTGTTCCATCTGCACGCGGATCGCACCCTTGCGCGTCAGCGGCTGCTGTGGCGCTTCTTCGTTCAGCAGCGGGAAGGCATCGGGCCCGAAGTTGTAGACCGTGCCCGGCAGCACGATGGTCGCGCGCTGTGCCAGCGCGGCCGCCACCGTGTTGTCGAGCATCGGCAGCACCAGCTTGGCCCAGTCGCGGTAGCCGGGCGGGTTGACGGCGTGGACGATCACCGAGCAGCCGGAGGCGGCGCGCATCACGTCGTCGCGGTTCATGGCGTCGCCGGGGAGCCAGTGGATGCCGCCGACTTCGCCTTGGCTGGCGCCGCGCTTGAGGGCGCGCACTGTCCAGCCTGCGTCGCGCAGTTGGCGTGCCACTTCGCCGCCGATGCCGCCGGTCGCGCCCAGGATCAGGGCGGTCTTGTTGTCGTTGCTGCTGTTGCTACTGCTGTTCTTGCTGTCCATCTTGCGCTCCTCAAAGAGTTGATGGAGCGAATTCTGGGCCGCGGTGTGTTCAATTGGAATTACTGAACATGATCGACACGCTATGCATTTATGTATAGCTGAACTTCCAATTGGCCTGATTGCCTGACTCCGTGAGCACTTCGCATGAGTCAGAGTTCCTGCCTTCCATGGAATTATTTGAGTTCGCTCGACAGCTTGTCTAGAATTCCTTTGTACTCAGGATTTTGTGAGTACATCGGCTTTTCGAGCCACAAATTCCTGTCTTCATAGGAATATCGCATCTTCAAGGCCGGCTCGGCATACAATTCCTACGAACACAGGAACAGCCATGCAAGTCCCCATCACATCGGCCAGCGAGCTTGGAGAGATCGTCCGTTCGGTCCGAAAGGCCTCGGGCATTCGCATCGACGACGCGGCAGCGATGACTGGCGTCAGCAAGCAATTCGCCTCGGACGTGGAGCACGGCAAGCCGACGGTTGAATTCGGACGGGTGCTCCTGCTGCTCGCTGAACTCGGGATTGAACTGCAGGCCAGCATCACGGGCGATGCGATGCGTGAGTTGGAGAACCTTCGAGCCCGCGGTGGCATCAAGACGGGCAAGGACCGCTGGAAGAAGATCGTTTCGAAGACCGTGAAGAGGGGCCGTGACGGCTCGATTGAGCCGGTGAGCGATGAGTAAGCGCGAGCTGAACGTCTGGCTGAACGATCGACTGGTTGGCCGGATCAGCGAGGGCAATGATCTTTGGGCGTTTGCCTACGAGCCGGCCTGGGCAAGCGCCGCCGACGCATTCGATCTGGGGCCCGGCCTGCCGCGTTCGACCCTTGAGCATGTGGACGGCGGAACGCTCCGACCGGTCCAGTGGTATTTCGACAATCTGCTGCCCGAAGAGGGCCTTCGCGTCGAGGTCAGCAAGCAGGCCGGCATCCGAGGCGGAGACGATGCCTTTGCGCTTCTGGCGTACCTCGGAGCGGAGTCCGCAGGTTCGCTGATGCTCTTGCCGACAGATCAGCCGCTCCCTGAGGCGCCAGGCCGGCAACCGCTTGCCGATGCCGAACTGAGCCGCCGCATCAAAGACTTGCCGAGGCACCCTCTCAGCGAAGGCGCCCCCAAGCGCATGTCGCTGGCGGGTGCTCAGAACAAGCTGCCGGTCATCTACCAAGATGACCAGCTCTTCGAGCCGATTGCAAGCGAGGCCTCCACGCACATCCTGAAGCCGAATCACACGAGCGACGATTACGCCGCCTCGGTGATGGCAGAGTTCTTCACCATGACTCTGGCAAACCGCGTGGGCCTCCCGACCCCGGCGGTCTACCGGCGCTACGTGCCCGAGCCGGTGTACATCATCGAGCGCTTTGATCGAGTGGCGGAGAAAACCGGCACTCGGCGCTTGCACATCATCGACGCGTGCCAGTTGCTCAACAAGTCAAAGTCCTTCAAGGTGCGGCCCTCGCTGGCGACCCTGGCCGAGGTGATCGCGGCGTGCCGCAACCGCATCCAGGCCAGGCAGCACGTCTTCCAATGGCTTCTCTATTGCGTCCTGGTCGGAAACGACGACAACCACCTCAAGAATCTCTCGTTCCAGGTCAACGAGGAGGGCATCTTCCCGGCCAGGCACTACGACCTGATCTCCACGGCAACCTATCACACCAGAGCGTTTGCGGCGGAGCGGGCCCTCTGGCCGGACTTGCCCTTGGGCATCCCTCTGCCCGGCGCGAGCCGCTTCGGTGATGTTCGCCGGCACCATCTGGTTGATGCAGGTGTTGCGCTCGGCATTCCCCCGCAGATCGGTATGCGGACCCTCACCAACATGGTGGCTGCCCTTCAGCGTGAAACGCCGCGCCTCCTGGCAGAGGTCGAGAGCGGATACGACAAGTACCCCGCGGCGTGGGTCGGAGACCGAGCCGTCGAGCTGCGAGTGGCGCGAGCGATCTGGTACTCGACCCTCAGTGAGATGCTGCGGCAAATTGGCTAGGGGAGCCAGGTCCTGCGTCGAGCGCGGGCTCTGGCAAATCGAGACCCCATGTCGCTCATGTCGCCCTTCAGGGGATCAGCAACAGCTTGCCGGTGGTCGCACGGCTCTCCAGGTCGGCGTGGGCTTGCGCGGCGGCCTCGAGCGGATACTCGCCGCCGATGTGGATTCGCAAGTGGCCCGTCGCCAGCCAGTCGAACAGCTGCGCCGTGCGCGTGCGCAAGAGCTCTGGCGTCCGGACGTGATGAGCGAAGGACGGGTAGCCGAGCTTGATGCTCCGAGGCAGGCTCATGATGTCGATCGGGCCCGGGCCACCCAGCACCGGGCCAAACCAGGCGAAGGTTCCCGAAGGCCTCAACGCATCAAGCGAGCCCTGGAAAGTCTTGGGCCCGGAGCCGTCGTAAACCACATGCACACCCTCTCCGCCGGACAGTCGGATGGCTTCTTCCGCGAAGTGTCCGTCCGTCTCGACGATCACGTGGTCGGCGCCGGCCTCTCGGGCTGCCGCGATCTTGTCGACTGACGACACCCGGCCAATGACCGTCCCGCCGCGCAGCTTGATGATCTGCGTGAGCAACTGCCCGACGCCACCGGCTGCGGCATGCACCAAGGCGATGTCGCCGGGCTGCACGGGGTAGAAGTCCGTCGCGAAATGGCTGGCCGTGAGGCCTTGCATCATCACCGCCGCGGCGCTCCGATCGTCGATGCCGTCCGGCACCGCCACGAGCGCCGCCGCCGGCAGCAGCACCTTCTCGGCATAGCTGCCCGGTGCATAGACCCAGGCCACACGCTGCCCGGGCAGCCATCCCTCGACGCCGGCCCCGACGGCCAGCACGCGCCCCGCGCCTTCAACGCCGAGCGGCTTCGGATACGCAAACTCCTGCCAGAGATTGCCCTGCCGGACACCCACGTCCATGAAGTTGACACCGGCCACCGCAACCGCCACGAGCACTTGCCCCGGGCCGGGCACGGGATCCGGCCGTTCGATCTGCTCAATCACTTCCGGGCCGCCAGCGCGGTGCATCACCATCGATTTCATCATCATCAAACTCCTTTTATTGAATGATCATTCCAGAATGCGTCAAAAAAAAGCAGACTCACTTGAGCCCCTGCAAGGACAGGCGCGCCAGGGCACGCAGTTCCGCGTCGTCCGCACCGCCGCGCGCGGCCAGGCGGATGGCCGCGACGTTCGCCAGCAGAAAACTCGCGCCGACGCGCGCCTCCAGGCCGGCAGCCAGATCCCCGGCGGCCTGGGCTTCGCGGATCTTCGCGGCCAGTGCAAGGCGCAGCGCCTTGCCGACGCTCCCGCGGATCTGGACCAGCTCCTCGCTGTCCGTGCCGAACTCGCAGGTGGCGTTGACGCCAAGGCAGGGAAGCCGGGCTTCTGTGACCACCCGTTTCATCATCCGCTCGATGCCGGCAAGCGCCGTCGCGCCCGCCTTCAGTTCGGCCACATGGGCGGCCGTCTCTGCGCTCGAATACCGTTCAACGGCCGCGCAGTAGAGCGGCCACTTGCTGCCAAACGTGTCGTAGATGCTCTGCTTTCCAATCTGCATCGCCGCCGACAGCATCTCCGCCGAGGTGCCGGCATAGCCATGCTCGCGGAACACGCTTACCGCCGCGTCGAGCGCAGCGTCCGGATCGAATTGCTTGGTTCTGGCCATGACGCGACTTTAGCGATATTTGAATGGACGTTCAATAATTGGGGTGATTGTGTTGAGGCGGCTCGGGCGCGCGGAGGCGCGGCAGATTCGCTATGCTCGAGAGCATCCGAGGAAGGGCGATTCAATGAGAGCGTGCAAGATACCGAATCCTGCGAGGGTGATCGTGCTCACAGCGGTCTTGGCGGTTGGCGTGGCGAGTTTTTCGCAGCACGCAGCGGCCGATCAGGGGCCGAGCGCGGCGCAGACGAAGCAAAGCTTCGATGCAACGGCCAAGCGAGAGATCGTTGAAGGCGTCGTCAAACTCATGACCGAGGACTACGTGTTCCCGGAAGTCGGACATCGAGCAGCGATCGTGCTCACCGAGAACCTGGCGGCAGGAAGCTACGACGCAATCATGGACCCCGGTGCCTTTGCCCATCGGTTGACCGAAGACCTGAACACGGTCAAGCACGACAAACATCTGCGGGTGCGCAGTGACGAGCAGCGTCCCGCTCAGCAGGCACGTCTTGCGAAGCCGAAGCGCAGCGAGGCTGGCTTCACCCGTGTGGATCTGCTGGCCGGGAACATCGGCTACCTGGACCTGAACGGGTTTGTGGGCAAGGGAATGTTCAAGCCGGTCGCCGACAAGGCCATGCGGCTGCTGGCCGGGACCGACGCCCTGATCATCGATCTGCGCGGCAACGGCGGCGGCAACCCGGCGGCCGTGTCCTACTTCGTGAGTTTCTTCGTGGACCCGAAAGCGCCGGTCCATGTGAACGACCTGTTACGGCGCAAGCCTGGAACGGGCGAATACCGGCGTGATGTTTTCCAGACTGAGGCGACCCCATCCAGCTATCTCGCCAAGCCCGTGGTGATCGTCACCGGGCCGAATACCTTCTCAGGCGGAGAAGAATTTGCCTATGACATGCAGAGCCTGAAGCTGGCGACCTTGGTCGGGGAGATCACGGGCGGCGGCGCCAATCCGGGAGGGCTTCGACGGCTCCCTGCGGGCCTGTCGATATTCGTGCCGACAGGTCGGCCGGAGAACCCGTACACGCACACCAACTGGGAAGGCCGAGGCGTTGAGCCTGAGGTGGGAACTGCTGCGGACCAGGCCTTCGCCAAAGCCTATGAGACGGCTCGCAAGGCGGCCGGCAAAACGCCGCTCCTCGCGAGTGCGCCATCCAGCCCCGACGGCCCCGATGCAGTGATGGAACGCTCCCTGATGACACCGCGCTCGACGGCCCAAGCCGGCAGTGAGGCCGCGATTCGGCGCAGCGTGGCGGAGTTTCAGGCGGGTGCGCCGCGATACGACCTGCTGAGCCCCGGGCTTGCCGAGTTGACTCGCACGCAGCTTCCGCAGATTCAAGCCGAGGTTGTCGCTGCCGGGTCTTTGCAGGGCGTGACGTTTGTCGAAGTCGGGCTGCAGGGAGAGGACGTTTACGACCTGAAGTTCTCCAAGGCGGAATGGCTTTGGAGCGTTCTGCTGGACGAGGACGGCAAGGTCGTGATGGCCGATTTCCATCGCAAGTAGCCCTAGCCGGAACGGTCGCGCCGGAGATGGTTTCCACTTTGGCGGGTCCGGTTGCGAGCGCTTCAGACATCGAGGCAAATGTCGGTCGTGCCCGGACGGACGAAGCGCGGATGCTCGCGCGAGGCGTCGATGCAGCCGCCCTCGGCATAGACGCCTTTCGGGTCGCGCACGCGCATCATGCGTTCGACGATGGCCTGAGCTTCCTCGGATGCGACCAGTGAACGCTGAACGCCGTCACTCACCGCGTCCTCGTCCATCTGCGGTTCGCCCGCGTCGTCCACGAAGACGCCGTGCCGCCAGTGGAAGACCTCCAGGCACTTGCGTTCCAGCGTGTACGGCGCGCCGGGCTGCCAGAAGTTGGAGAACAGGCCGCGGCCCAGGTAGATGACCCACGAGCCTTCGTAGCCGCTGACGTCCGACGATACGGCATCCGGATTGCGGAACCAGACCCGGTCGCCAGGAACGTAATGGCGTGCAGGCACCGGCTGGTCGATCGAGCCGTGCTCGACAAGAAAGGCCTCATGGAAAGCGCCCGACATGATGGCCTTGCGCTCCCAGCGTTGCTGCAGACGTTGCAGCAAGGCCGGATTGGAGCGCGCCAGCTCCTGCGCCAGCCCCAGCAGGATCACGTACTCGGTGGCGCGATAGCAGGAGAACGCGTAGCGCGGGCCGGCCGGCGCCGGCTGTGTCGTCCGGGCCAGCGCCTCGATGAGCGGCACTCCCGGACGGATCGTGAAGCCCAGGTCTTCAGAATAGGTCCAGCAGTCCTGCGGCCGCTCGATCGCTCGCGTGTCGAAGGCAAGCTGGGTGCAGGCGGCGGCCTCCGCGATGTACTGCCGCGTGCGCACGGCGGACTCGAATTCGCCCCAGTCCGGAAATGCCAGCGCCAGCGGCGATGCCAGCAGCGTGGCGAGAATCTCGCGTTCGAGCGCCGACGCGCCGGGCGCCTCCAGAGGTCCCAGCCGGGCTGCGATCTGCAGCGTGTCGCCCCCCGGTGCGACGCAGGCCGACACGGCGTCTTTGAGCGCGAGGTGCAGGCCGACGCGCGTCTCGTTCAAGTCGACGGCGCTGGCCAGCCCGAGCCGGTCGAGCATTTGGGTCATGCCCTGGAGTGCGCCGCCCTTGGCGGCGCCGATGGTCACGCCGGGCCTGGCCTGCAGCGCTGTTGGAAATGGAAATGGCGTGTGCATGCCACCCTCGATGCTTGCCCCGAAGGTCGCGGGAAGGAGGAGGTGGCGCCCGCCGGCTCCCGGCGATCCTTGCCGCCGGCCCGAGCCTGTCGCGCCTGCCCTCAATTCCTCCGCGCCATCGGCAGCGGTTGTGCTGTCTGACGCTCCCCAGGGAGCGTCAACCGGATCAAGGCAAGGAGGCGCGGCCCTTGGGCGGCTCGAAGATCGCGGACACAAGCTCCCACTCCGGGAGCGCTGAGACAGTCACGGCCGGTGCGCTGCCGCTCGGGCGTGCAAGCCAGTCGATCGAGATGGCGGGAACGAAGATGCCGCTCAGGTGCAGGAACAGGTTCAGCGCGCTGACATCGGCATGGCCCGCCGCAGTTGCGGCTTGATGGTGCACAGGGCCGGCCGCGTGAACCGAGAGCTGCGCGGTGCCCTCATGCAGTGCCACGCCGGCATAGAACTCGCCGCGCTGCAGCGCGGAACTCACGAAGATGTGGCTCCCTGCCAGCGGCACGATCACCACAAGGCAGATCAGCAGCAGCGCCAAGGTGCGCAGCCTGAGTTTGCAATGGTCGAGGAATATCACGCGCATGGAGGGCCGAATGCGCGGATTTTGCTGTCCGGACGTTGCTGGAGTGCGAAGGGCGGTTTGGTCGCTTGGAATTGGGTGCGGTGAGATGAGAGGCCTGCATGCGGCAAACGGTCTGCGCGGACCTTGAGCGGCGCCAACACTTCCCTCTGGGCGCCCCACTGGAACCTGGAGTCGGCTCGGATCATTACACCCCCAAGACATCTGCTTGTCAGCCTGTACCACGGGATTATCATAGGTTGAAACATCGGTTCATGTTTTTATATGATCCGTTTCAAGGCGCTGACCGCCGGTATGAAGTAGCGATCCCTCGGCCCACAATTATTAGGAAGAGACAAATGAGCACTCAGCAATCCTGGAGGAAGCCCGCCCGGCGCGGCGGCATGCTGGCCATTCTTGCGGCAAGCGCCGCGCTCGGCGCCTGTGGCGGCGGCAATGCCCCACCCAACCCGGCGGCGGTCTCGACGGTCGCCACGGCCTCCGTCGAGGCTGGCGGGCCGATGGCAACCTTCACGCCCGTCACGGCGAGCAACGGCACGGAGCCCTATGCGTACAGCGTGAGCCCGGCCATGCCGGCTGGCGTGAGCCTGAACAGCAGCACCGGCGCCGTGACCGGCACGCCGGCCACTGCTCAGGCGCAGTCCACCTATTCGGTCACCGTCTCCGACGCGAATTCGCTGAAGGCCACCAGCACCTTCACGCTGACGATCACGCCGGGCGTGTCAGCGACGACGGCGGTCGCCGCAGCGAGCATCTCGGCCTACACGGCGGCAACGCCGTTCACGCCGGTCAAGGCCAGCAACGGTACGGCGCCCTACACCTACGGCGTCAGTCCGGCCCTGCCGGCCGGCTTGGCGCTGAGCCCCAGCACCGGCGCCATCAGCGGCACGACGACGGTGATCACGGCGCAGACGGCGTATACGGTCACGGTCACGGACGCGAAGTCCTCAAGCGCCAGCAGCGCGTTCACGCTCACCGTCAACCTCCCGCAGGCCGCGCCGCTGGTCACGACCACCGCCGTCCCGTCCAGCGTGCTCGTTGCGGGTCCGGCCATCACGCCCTTTGCGCCCATCACCGCTACCGGCGGCTTCGGCTCGCTGACCTACGGCGTCAGCCCGGCCCTGCCAACGGGCCTGAGCATGGACAGCACGACCGGCGTCATCAGCGGCTCGCCGACGACGATCGCTGCGCAGACGACGTACACGGAGACGATCCGCGATGTGCTGTCCACGACAAAGACCGGCTCGTTCACGCTTGAGGTCGACCCGGGCCCGCTGACGGCCACCACCGTCGTCGCAGCCGTGCCGGCCAGCGCCAACGCGGCGATCACGCCCGTCGTGCCGGTCGTCGCAGCTGGCGGCGTGGCGCCCTATACCTTCAGCATCGCAGCCGGGACCAACAGCAACGCCTCCGCCAACGTCAATGGGCCCGCGCTTTCGGTGACCGGCCTGAGCTTCGACCCCAACACCGGCGCGCTGAGCGGCTCGACGGCGGTGATGCTCGGCTCTTCGCCCTATGTGGTCACCGTCACCGACGCGAATTCGACGAAGAGCACCAGCAGCTTCCTGCTCACGAGCCTGCCAGCCGGCTACATCCAATACAACGGCCAGACCTTCATGAAGGCGGACCCGGTGAAGACGTACTCGCACGATGACGCGCTGACACTGTGTGCCGGCACCATCAACGGCACGACGGGCTGGCACCTGCCGACCGTGGCGGAGCTGCAGGCAATGTGGAACGCGGGATCGGCGATCGCCGGTACCAACAGCTACATCAAGAGCCTGGGCTGGACGGCGACGAGCTCTTACTACTGGGCCGCGGATCCTGCACTGGGCACGAGCTTCAGCCGCGTGAGCTTCGGCTCGGGCAGCGCCAGCACAATCAGCAAGACCAATTTGTTCTTCGTCACCTGCGCCAAGTGACGCGATCTCGATCGACCCTGGGGCTGGCGGCGCTGGCCCTGCTGCTGGGTGCCTGCGGCGGTGGCGGTGGCAGCCCGGCCGCTGCGGACCCCGCCGCGGTGGGCAGCGCGGGCGACCCGGGAACGGCGTCCAGCGCGCCAGGCGGCGGGCCAAGCAGCCGGGCGACCCTCTCGGTCGCCAGCGCCAGCCAGCTCGCCAGCGCCCTGGTGACCGTGAACCCTGGTGACACCATCGAGCTTGCCGCGGGCACTTACACCGGCGCCTTCGTCATCACGCGCTCCGGCACAGCGAGCCTGCCCATCACGCTCAAGGGGCCGGCGACGGCCATCCTGCAGAACGACAAGTCCACCGGCAAGAACTATGGCCTGTACCTGAGTGGCGCGAGCTACTGGGTGATCGACGGCCTCACGGTGAGCAATTCGCAGAAGGGTATCGTCACCGACCACTCGAACTTCAACGTGCTGCAGAACCTCTCGGTCCACGACGTCGAGGACGAGGGCGTGCACTTCCGCTCCGGCAGCTCCGACAACACGCTGCAGCACAGCGCGATCTACAACACCGGCCTCGTTCAGCCGGGCTATGGCGAAGCCGTCTACCTCGGCTCGGCCAACTCGAACTGGGGCGTCTATACCGCCAGCGCCATCACGCCGGACCCGAGCAACCGCAACAAGGTGCTGAGCAACACCCTCGGCCCGAACGTCGCCGCGGAAGGCGTGGACGTGAAGGAGGGCACCTCCGGCGGGCTGATTCAGGGCAACGCCTTCGACACCCGCGGCATCTCCGGCCAGAACAGCGGCGACAGCGCCATTGACATGAAAGGCGACGACTACGTCGTCGACAGCAACACCGTGGTCAACACCCCGGTCGGTCCCACCAACTGCACCGCCACGACTGGCTGGGACAACAAGAATTGCCTGAAGGACGGTTTCCAGTTGCACCTGAACACCGTGGCCGGCATCACCTACGGCTACAACAACACATTCAGCAAGAACGCATTCAACCTCAACACCACGGCGAGCACGGCCGGCTACTACCCGCTGCCGAGCGGCGGCGGCTACGGCATCAATATTCAGTCAGGCGCCACGGGGACCGTGGTCTGCACGAACAACAGCGCAACGATCGCCTCGGCGGGCCTGAGCAACTGGGCGCTGACGAGTTGCCCCTGACGCGGCGCGGTGCGTCGCGGGGCCGCCAGTCATAGCGGGAAGCGGGTGCAGCCGAGGCGGGTTGAAATCTCGCGACTGGCTTCCTTGAGCAGGACCACGAGTTCCGGCGCCTTGGCCTCGTCGTAACGGAAGGTCGGGAAGGAGACGCTCATGCCGGCCACGGGCTGGTTGAGTCGATCAAAGATTGGCACGCCGAGGCAGCGGATGTGATCATCGAATTCCTCGCGATCTTCTCCAAAGCCCTGCGCGCACACGCGCTCAAGCTCGGCCAGGTAGGCCTCGCGCGTGACGATGGTCTTTTCGCGGAAGCGCTGGAACATCGCGCCGGAGAGGATCAGGTCACGGCGCTCCGGTTGCTCCCAAGCCATCAGCACCTTGCCGATGGCCGTGCAGTGCAGCGGTGCACGCCGGCCCACGCGCGAGTACATGCCCAGCATGTGGCGCGAGTCGACCTTGTGGACATAGATGATCTCGCTGTCTATCAGCATGCCCAGGTGCACCGTCTCGCCCGTGCGATCGGCCAGCATCTGCATGTAGTGCTTGGCGATGTCGATCAAATCGGGGTAGGGGAGCGCTTTGGTGCCGAGCTCGTAGACCCTCATCGTCAACCCGTAGCGCTCGCTATCGGTCTCCTGCCGGACGAAGCCCAGCGTCTTCATGGTCTGCAGGAAGCGATAGACCGTGGCCTTGGGCATGGCCAGCTTGATCGACAGATCGGACAAGCCGGCCTCGCTGCGCTCTGACAGGGCCTGCAAGATCGCAAACACCTTGAGCACCGCCGCTACTGATTCGGGCTGCGATTTGCCTTCGTTAAGATCGTCTTCCATGCGTTTCAGATAGTTTGACCATGCGTTTCAATTGTCTTGGATTGTCCACGTTCCTGGACCGCATGGCTTGCTCATGGCTGGCTGAGGTGACGCTCGCGCCGAAAGCGGCCTCTCCGAGGAGATCGGTCATGGCGGTCCGCGCGATCAGCGCGCGAGCCAGCCGCCATCGACTGCCACTGTGTAGCCATTGACGTAGTCGGAGGCGCACGAGGCGAGGAACACGACAGGCCCAGCCAGGTCGTCCGGATTGCCCCAGCGGCCGGCGGGAATGCGCTCCAGGATCGAGGCGTTGCGCGTCTCGTCGGCGCGCAGCGCGGCGGTGTTGTTCGTCGCCATATAGCCGGGCGCGATGGCGTTGACGTTGATGCGGTGCGCCGCCCACTCGTTGGCCATCGCCCGCGTGATGCCCATCACACCGCTCTTGGACGCTGTATACGAGGGCACGCGCACGCCCCCTTGGAAGGACAGCATCGACGCCACGTTGATGATCTTGCCGCCGCTGCCCTGCGCGATGTAATGCTTGGCCACCGCCTGCGAGAAGAAGAACGTCGTCTTCAGGTTCAGGTCCATCACATCGTCCCAGTCCCTCTCGGTGAACTTGAGGGCGTCTTCACGCCGGATGATGCCGGCGTTGTTGACCAGGATGTCAACGCGGCCATGCTCCGCCTTGGCCTGTTCGACCAGGCCCGGAATGCTGCCGGTGTCGGCCAGATTGGCGCGCAGGTCGGTGAAGCGGCGGCCGGTGGCCTCCACCTGCTCACGCGTTTCGCTGGGCGCCGAGACATTGACGCCGACGATGTCGGCGCCGGCCTGGGCCAGGGCCAGTGCCATGCCCTGGCCCAGGCCGGTGTTGCAGCCGGTGACGATGGCGACCTGGCCGGTCAGTTGAAAGCTGTCCAGAATCATGTGGGGCTCCAGCCGCTCAGCGCAGGGTCGTCATGGGCACGTGGTCCATGTCCTTGAAGACCTGGTTCTCGCCCACCATGCCCCAGATGAAGGTGTAGGCCTGGGTGCCCACGCCGGAGTGGATGGACCAGCTCGGGTTGATGACGGCCTGCTCGTTGCGCACGACGATGTGGCGCGTCTGCGTCGGCTCGCCCATCATGTGGAAGACGGCAGCGTTGTCGTTCATGTCGAAGTAGAAGTACACCTCCATGCGACGGTCATGCGTGTGGCAGGGCATGGTGTTCCACAGGCTGCCGGGCTCGAGCTGGGTCATGCCCATCAGCAACTGGCAGGTCGGCAGCACATCCGGCACCAGGAACTTGTAGATCGTGCGGCGATTGCTGGTCTCGGGCGAGCCCAGCGTCTCAGGCGAAGCCTCGGCGAGCGTGACCTTGCGGTGCGGATAGGCCGTGTGGGCCGGCGCGCAATTGAAGTAGAGCTTGGCGGGCTGCTTGGCGTCGACCGACTCGAAGGCCAGATCGCGTGCGCCCTGCCCCACATACAGCGCTTCGCGCGGGCCCACGTCAAACACCTCGTCATCAACCGTCACCCGCGCCGCACCCCCAATATTGATCAGGCCGAGTTCACGGCGCTGCAGGAAAAAGTCGGTGCCGGTATGACGACCCAGCTCGGGCGCGAATCGCACGGCTTGCTTCACCGGGTGGATGCCGCCCACGATGATGCGGTCGATCTGGCTGTATGTCAGCGTGGCGGTCTCGGGCTGGAAAAGATCCTCGACCAGGAAGTGCCGGCGCAGGCCTTCAGTGTCCAGGGTACGGGCGTGTTCGCTGTGAATCGGTTGGCGGATTTGCATGGTTGGTCAGCTTTCTGCTGGGCTGAATGAAGGAGGGCGTCCAGGGCCGCCAGAGGTCTCGGCAAGTGCTGTCGGAAGTGCTGTCGGGGGCGAGCCTAACTCAGCTCGATGCTTGTGCGAAATAGTGGTTTTTATTTAGTGAACTACTGTTCCATTTTTTAATCCGATCGCTATAGTACCGCCAAACAAGCTTCGCACAGACCGCGTGAGCGCCGGAGATTGCATGAATCCTTACTACGACAACAGCAGCACGCCATGGACCGAGCTTGGCGACGGCATCCGCCGAAAGATCGTCGGCCACACCTCTCAGTTGATGTCGGTGCTGGTGCAGTTCGACGTCGGCGCCGTCGGTACACCGCACGCGCATGAAGTGCATGACCAGATCGCCTTCGTCGTCTCAGGTTCTTTTGAAGCCGAGGTCGGCGGCATCAAGCGCGTGCTCAAGGTCGGTGACGCCTTCATCGCGCCGCATCCGCAGATGCACGGCGTCAAGGCGCTCGAAGCGGGCAGCACGCTGCTGGACCAGTTCTCGCCGCCAAGGGACGACTACCTGTGAGTTGAGATAGAGCGTTAGCAGGCTCCAGAAGGCGCAGACCTTCCCGGCCATCCAAAAGAATTGAAACGGAGACA
The DNA here is from genome assembly GCA_036500605.1 of Burkholderiaceae bacterium. Classification (GTDB taxonomy): domain Bacteria; phylum Pseudomonadota; class Gammaproteobacteria; order Burkholderiales; family Burkholderiaceae_C; genus JAFALK01. The sequence goes on along the minus strand of DASYBU010000002.1, from coordinate 215,648 downwards.
TTGGATGAAGTACCCCAAGACCCAGTTCCTGGCCGCGCTGCTGATGGCCGGCGCAACACTTGCCGCACCGGCGGCGCATGCGCGCACCTTCCGCTCGGCAGACTTCCACGCCAAGGACTTCCCGACCAACCAGGCCGTGATGTACATGAGCGAGGTCTTGTCCAAGGCCACCGGCGGCAAGGACTCGATCAAGCTCTTCAGCAACGGCTCGCTGGGAACCGAAAAGGACACCGTCGAGCAGGTCAAGATCGGTGCGCTGGACATGGTGCGGGTGACCTCGGCCGTGTTCCACGGCATCGTGCCGGAATCGCAAATCCCCTCGCTGCCCTTCCTGTTCCGCGACGTCGGCCACTTCCGCAAGACCCTGTACGGCGCACAGGGCGATCAGATCCTGGCGGCGTTTGATAAGGCCGGCTTCATCGGCCTGGCCTTTTATGAAAGTGGCGCGCGTTCCTTCTATGCCAAGCGGCCGATCCGCAGCGCCGCCGACATGCGCGGCCTGAAGGTTCGCGTGCCCGAGTCGGACCTGTGGGTGGCCACGATTTCTTCGCTGGGCGCCTCGCCCACGCCGATGCCGCTGGCCGAGGTCTACACCGGCCTCAAGACCGGCCTGCTGGACGCGGCCGAGAACAATATCCCGTCGTATCAAGAGACCAAGCATTTCGAGTCGGCGCCGTATTTTTCGGAGACCGAACATGTGATGCTGCCCGAGGTGCTGGTGTTCTCCAAGAGGGTCTGGGACACGCTGCCGCCGGCCGAACAGCAAGCTATCCGCCAAGCCGCCAAGGCCTCGGTGCCCCAGTACGTCAAGCTGTGGGAAGCACGTGAAACCGCCTCGCGGGCCCTCCTTGTGCAAGCCGGTGTGAAGTTCACGACGCCTGCGCAGATCGATCACCAAAGCTTTGTCGACGCTGAAAAGCCGGTGTGGGACAAGTTCGCCACGACGCCCGCGATGAAGGCGCTGGTGCAGTCCATCGTCAACACCAAGTGAGGGGAGCGCGGCAAGTGAAAGCTCTCACCGCACTTTGCAATCGGCTGTCGCAACTGACGCTTGCGCTGGCGAGCGTCGCCTTGGCCGGTCTCGGCCTGATCGTGATCTTCGGCGTGGTGATGCGCTATGCATTCAATGCCCAGCCCGCCTGTGTTGAACAGGTGGCGCTGCTGCTGGTCATCTGCGTGGCGATGTTCGGCGCTTCGGTGGGCGTGCACGGCGCCGGCCACATCGGGCTGGATTCCGCGGTCAAGCTGCTGCCGCCGCGCGGGCAGTGGCTGTGCGGTTTGCTGAGTGACTTCCTGGTCCTGAGCTTCGCCGCGGTGCTTGTCTACGGCAGCGTCGAGATGATGGACGCCACGCAAGGCAACACCATCCCGACGCTGGGCATTGCTGAAGCCTGGCGTTATGCGCCGCCGTTGCTGTCCGGGGTCCTGGTGGCGCTGTTTTCCATTGAGCGCCTCCTGAGCGCCTTGCTTCCCGCCGAAGCACCACAACACGCTTCACGCGCCGCACATTGATCATGGAACTGTCTGTCCTTTGTATTAGCTTTTTGCTGCTCCTGGTGCTGGGCGTGCCCGTCGCCTTTGCCATCGGCCTGAGTTGCATCGCCACCTTTGCCGTCGAAGGCGTGCCTCTGGCAACCTCGGTGCAGATGATGGTGTCGGGCATGAACGTGTTCTCGTTCCTGGCGATTCCCTTCTTCATCTTCTCGGGTGAGCTGATGCTGCACGGTGGCATCGCCGATCGCATCATGGGCTTCGCGCGCAGCCTGCTGGGCCATTGGCGCGGCGGTCTCGGTCTGGCGAATGTGGTCGCCAGCACGCTGTTTGGCGGTGTCTCGGGTTCACCGGTTGCGGACACCTCAGCCATGGGCGGCGTGATGATTCCGCTGATGAAGCGCGAGGGTTACAGCGCCGGCTACGCAGTCAACGTCACCACGCATGCCTCGCTGGCCGGCGCGCTGATGCCGACCTCGCACAACCTCATCATCTACGCCTTTGCGGCGCAAATGGCTTCCGGCGCGATTGCCGGCCACGCCATCAGTGGCGTGTCGATCGGCGACCTGATGTTTGCGGGCCTGGTGCCGGTGTTCTGGATCATGGTGTGCATGCTGATGGCCTCGTACTGGCAAGCGGTGCGCAACAACTACCCCAAGCGGTCCGACGGCAGCTCGATGCTGACCGTGTTCCCCGGTTGGGGCCAAGTATTCCGCAGCCTGCTGGCGGCCATGCCGGGCTTGTTCGTCATCGCGGTGATTCTGGGCTGCGTGATGGGCGGTGTGACCACGGCGACCGAAGCGGCGGCCATCGCCGTCGCCTATTCGCTGGCGCTGACCACGCTGGTCTATCGCAGCATCAACCGCGCGGTGCTGATCAAGGCCTTGGCCAAGGCCTCCAAGACCACCGGCGTGATCCTGTTGCTGATCGGCGTGTCGAACATGCTGCGCTGGCAGATGGCATATCTGGAGATCCCCGATGCCATCGAAGTCGCGTTGCTGCACGCAACCAAGCACCCGTGGCTGATGCTGCTGTACATCAACCTGATCCAGATCTTCCTCGGCATCTTTCTGGACATGGCGGCGCACATCCTGATCACCGCGCCCTTGTTCTTGCCGCTGGCCATCCAGATGGGCGTCGGTCCGGTGCAGTTCGGGATGATGCTGCTGCTCAATTGCGCGCTAGGGCTGGTGCATCCGCCCGTGGGTACGGTGCAGTTCATCGGCTGTGCGATCGGCGAGATTTCCATCGGCGAGGCCACGCGCACGGCCTGGCCCTATTACCTGGCCATCTTTGTGGCCATCAACCTTGTGACCTACGTGCCAGCCTTCTCCACATGGCTGCCCTCGCTGATCACAGGCCATCCGGTGTTCTGAGGCGGCGGCTTCTCGCGCGCGGCCTGACGCCGCCGCCGGCCCGGCCTTCCGAACTGTATTTTTTGCTGCTTGCGCGTGCAGGGCATGCGCTGGAGAAGATTTGATGTTGTTCCTGAAACTCGGATCGAGTGCCGTGCTGGCCGCGGCCCTGCTGGGGCTGACGGGCCCGGCAGCGGGCGCTGTCGCGAAGCCGGCGGCGGCCATGAACCAGATCGTCGAGACGCGCCTCGCGCCACAGCTCGAATACCTTGTTGAGCACCTTGCCGTGGAGCGCAAGGACATGCGCCTGGATGGCGTGAGTGTCTTCGATGCCGGCGACAAATTCCTGCCCGGCAAGATCGCGCTGGGCATCGGCGACCTGATCGAGATCCACGCGCGCACGGCACCTGATCGCGTCGCGCATGACGTGGAGACCTTCCACGCATTGGCCGACATCACCGTCGGCATGGACAACCACACCTGGGGCATCTACTACTACCTGTTGGCGCTGCACAAGCTCGAGCAGGCCGGCCTGCTCGAGCGAGCCGTTGCACCCGACACGCTGACCAAGCTGCGGGCGCAGCTCGACTGGCGCAACTTCGTGCGGCCCGACCTCACGTTGATCGACCTGCCGACCAACTACTACGGCGTCGCCTTCGGCGTGGCGCGGCTGCGTTTCCTGCTCGGCTGGGAAGATGATTCCGGCAGCAAGCGTCTGCTTGAGCGCCTGCTCGCGCACTACCGCCAGTACTCCGGCTCTTTCGGCTTCTCCGACGAGACCGACGGCGAGGGCCGCTTCGACCGCTACAGCATCCTGCTGGTAGCCGAACTCTGCGAGCGCCTGACGGAGACCGGCCTGCCCGTGCCGGACGAACTCAAGCCGCTGCTGCGCCGTTCGGCCGACATCGCGCTGGACATGGCGAACGATCGCGGCGAGGGCTTCGCCTTCGGTCGCAGCCTTGGCCCCTACGGCGACACGGCGCCGTTGGAGATCCTCACGGCCGCCGCCAGCGCGGACGTGCTCACGCCTGACGAGCGCGCCCATGCCTACGCCTACGCCGGCCGCATCAGCGCACGCTACGCCGACTTCTGGTTTGACCCGACCATCCATTCCGTCGACCTGTGGAACCACGGCCGCGGCACCGACACCTACCGCGCCAAGCACCGCATCCTCGGCGAGAACCTCTCGCTGCTGCACCAGTTCTTTGCAGCCAACGCGCGCTGGAACGCGACCGGCTGGCAGGACCGCGAACCCCCGGCCGACCTGGACGCCTGGGTGCAGCGCACGCAGCCCGGCTTCAAGTTCGTGTGGTTCGCTCGCGGAGAGTACGACCGCGCGCTGGCGCTCGTGCGCGACGGCACGCAGCTCTTCAGCCTCCTGCTCGTCAACGGTGGCGCGGGCCAGCATGCCAACAGCCCCTACTATCCGCTCCCCTTCGCGCAGGGCCTGATCGCCGGCACGCCCGACAGCGGTTCGAAGCGCATCGCCCAGTTGCTGCCGCGCTTCGAGCTCGACGACGGAGCCGTACTGATGCCGGCGGCCTTCTTCAAGAACATCGAAAGTCGCGAGGCAGACGGCGCACGCATCGTCAGCGTGCACCAGGACGCGCTGGCGCGCCAAGGCAGCCGCAGTCCGCAGGCCGACCCGCGCATCGCTGTCGAGACCACCTACCGCTTCGAGGCCGGCCGCATCGTGCGCATCGACCGCTTCACGCCGAAGGCACCGCTGCATGTGCACCGCCTGAGCCTGGACTTCGCAAGCTTCTCGGACGCACCGCAGCTGGACGGCAACGTCACGCATTTCGGCCAGGGCCGCGTCCAGAGCTTTGCCGTCGAAGGCGCGGGCACCTGCCAGGCGCGCCCCGCCGACGCCAAGGATCGCTCACCCGAAGGCCCGATGCACAGCCGCATCCACTGCGAGCGGCGCGACTTCGATTTGCAAGAACCGCTCACCGTCACTTGGACGATGAGCTACCACTGAACGGCTCGGGTGCTCGGCCTACGTCCGATGTCCTGTGTCCATTGACCTCAAAAGAACTTTGGAGACACAACATGCATGACCAGACCCTAAGAAGCAAGCTCCCCCCGCCGACGGCCATCGCCGGCGCGATCGGCGCCCTCCTGCTCGCGCAGGCCGCGCCGCTCGCACACGCGCAGGACAGCGAGACGACCACCGGCAGTGACGGCAGGGCGAAGCTCGAGCAGGTGGTGGTGACGGCCAACAAGCGCGTCGAGAAACTCGAACAGGTGCCGATGGCCATCTCGGTGATGAACTCCGAGCTGCTCGAACGTAACAACGTCAAGACCTTCGAGGACGTCACGCTGCTCTCGCCGGCGCTGTCGCTGACCTACGGCTCGACGCCGGCCAACAACGGCATCAACATGCGCGGCATCGGCACGAGTTCGATCGGCATCGGCGTCGAATCCGACGTGACCGTGACCGTGGACGACGTGCCCATGGGCATGCAGTTCATGGCTTTCAAGGATCTGAGTGACGTGGAACGCGTCGAAATCATCAAGGGCCCGCAGAGCACGCTGTACGGCAAGGCCTCGATCGCCGGCGCCGTCAACATCATCACCAAGCCCGTGCAGGGTGCGCTCGGCGGCGACGGCAGCCTGATGGTCACGAGCGACAACGAGATCCGCGCACGCAGCTCCTACGGCGGCATGCTCACCGACACCCTGGGCTTTCGCGTTGCGCTCAGCGCAAGCGACTACGAGGGCAATGTCACCAACCTCACGACGGGCCACAAGGTCAATGGCAACCAGAGCGGAAGCTTCATGGGCAAGCTGGTCTGGCGCCCGACCGAGGCGCTCGAAGTGCAGCTCATGCCGCGCTTCAACCACACCGTCAAGGACTGTTGCGTGCTTGTGCCGACCAGCGTCTCACCGGTGCAGGGCTCGCTGCTGTCCAACGTCCCGCAGCTGCCGGGCACGCAACTGCTCGCGGGCATCCCGATCGGCCCGAACAACACGACGATCCGCAACGACTTTCCGACCGGCCTGAGGTCCAACGACACGGGCGTGGCGCTGCGTGCGACCTACGACCTGCCGGGCGGCCACCAGCTCACCTCCATCACCGCGATGGAGCACTACACGGCCAACGACTATCGTGACCAGGACTTCGTCGACGTGCCCACACTGCTGTACTACCCGCTCGCCAACGGGCAACCGGCCGGCGTGAATGCCGGCTATACCCAGTACGGCACCTACGACATCCAGTCCAAGAGCCAGGAACTGCGCGTGGCCTCGCCTGATTCCGGCAAGCTGCGCTACGTGATGGGCCTGTGGTGGGGCCAGAACGAGGTCAAGCGCCAGTTCATCCGCGGCTACAACGGCATCGCCCTGAGCACACCGACCGAATACTTCGGCACGACCTACAACCGCAACGGCGCGGTCTTCGGCCAGCTCACCTACGCCATCCGGCCGCAGGACACCGTGCTCATCGGCGCTCGCTTCAACCACCAGGTCTCCGGCTACGAGATGCAGCTGGGTTCGCCGCCGCCCGCGGCCTGGGCCGTGACCTCGGACTTCAAGAGCCAGAACAACAAGGAGAACTCGACCACCGGCAAGGTCAGCTACCAGCACCAGTTCACACCCAGCGTGATGGCCTACGTGATGGGCGCGACCGGCTACAAGGGCGAGGCCTACGACCTCACCAGCGGCCTGAACGCCCAGACCGCGGCGCAGCAGCCCGTGCATTCGGAATCGGGACGTACCGTCGAAGTGGGCCTCAAGGGCAACTACCTTGACCACCGCCTGACGCTGAACCTCGCGGCGTTCAAGTCGACGTTCAGCAACTACCAGCAGAACTCCGGCAGCTACCTGCCCGGCACGACGACCTACGTCACGCGCCTGAGCAGCATCGGCGGCGTGCAGACACACGGTGTCGAGGCCGACGTCGCGGCGCTCGTTACACCGGCTTTCCTGCTGAACGCGAGCTTCGCCTACACGATTGCGACGGTCACCGAATGGCCCAACGCCCCGTGCTACTCGGTCGCGGGCTCGCCCAACGGCGGCTTCAACGCCTCCTGCATGCTGGCAAATCCGGCCTTCGGCAACCAGAACGTACAGGACGTTGGCGGCGGTGTCATGCCCAACGCGCCCAAGTACAAGGGCACGATCTCGGGCCAGTATGACGTCGCGCTGCCGAGCCGTTCGTACAACGCCTTCATCAATGGCGCGCTGCGCGCGCAGAGCGGCATCATCACCAACATCAACCAGGATCCGACACTGGGGGCGCCCGGCTTCGGCATCTTCAATCTCGGCTTCGGCATCAAGGACAAAAAGAGCCGCTACAAGGTCAGCTTCTTCATCAACAACCTGTTCGACCACCACTACGCGATGACCGGCTTCACCGGCCTCGGCAGCTGGAGCGCCAAGGCACCCAACCCGAAGGTCACCGTGACGACGTCGACCTGGACACCGGCGCGCGATGCCTTCCGCTACGAAGCGCTGCGGGTCGACGTGAAGTTCTGATGATGAAAGCCCGGTCCCGCATGGCGGGCCTGGCCGTCGCCCTCAGCCTTGGCGCTTGCGCGGCGCCCGGGTCGATGGCGACCGGCGACAGCCCGCATGCCGAGCCCTGGGGTCGCACCCGGGCCGGTGTCGCGGTCGACAAGGTCCGGCTGCGCAACCGGCTCGGCATGCAGGTGGCCTACATCGACTACGGCGCGACGCTGACCGAGCTCGTCGTGCCCGACCGCGAGGGCCGCCTCGCCAACGTCGTGCTGAGCGTGCCGACGCTCGCGGCCTTTGAAGCCAACCAGCGTCGCTATGGCGCTGAAATCGGCCGTTATGCCGGCCGGATCGACCACGCACGCTTCGTGCTCGACGGACTGGTCGTCCAATTGCAGCCCAACGCCAAGGGCGTCTACCTGCACGCCGACCCGGACGGCTTCGACCGCCGCGTCTGGTCGCGCCGCGATTTTTCCGAAGCCGACTCGCTTGGCTCCGTCTTCACGATGGACAGCCCCGCAGGCGACCAGCATTTCCCCGGCCATCTGCGGATGGAAGTGACCTATCGGCTGGCGCGCGCGCACAACGAACTCTGCATCGAATACCGCGCCGAGACCGACGCGCCGACCGTGCTCAACCCGACCAACCACGTCTTCCTCAACCTTGCCGGTGCCGGCAGCCACGGGCTGGCCGGCCACAGCTTCACGATTGCCGCCGACCGCTACGCCGCCACCGACGCGCGGCGCATTCCGACCGGCGCGCTGCTCGACGTGACCGGCACGGTGCTGGATTTCCGCAGGCCCGCCGACGTCATCGGGCGACTTGCCAGCGGAGATGCGCTGCTGGGCCAGCCCGCCGGCTTCGATCACAGCCTGGTCTTCTCCGGGTGGGACGGCCGCCTGCGCCCGGTGTTACGCGTCGACGACGCCACCAGTGGCCGGCGCCTCGACCTCAGCACGACGGAACCCTCGGCTCAGTTCAACGCCGGCAGCGGCTTCGACGGCGGCGAACTGGGTTCGGAGGGCCGCGCGTACGAGCGCGGCGATGGCTTCGCGTTCGAGACCCAGCACCTGCCAGACAGCCCCAACCACCCGAACTTCCCGAGCACCCGCCTGGACCCGGGACAACGCTTCGAGTCGCGGACATGCTACGTCTTCGGGACATCGTCGACGCGTCCCGGAGACGGGCGCGTCATCCCTGGAGAGAGCGGGCGGGGCACTGGGGGCTTTTGAGCAGTCGGCGGTGCGCGGCCCCATCAGGCCACCGCGCTTGCCGATCGGACCCCGTACGTGAAGATTCAGCCGCGCCGCTCTTGTTGCACTACTCCTGGACTCAAGGATCGCCCCGTGTCGCATTTCAAAATCCCTCTCACATCCATTCTCATCACCATTCTTGCGGGTGGTGCCCACGCCCAGATCGCGCTGGATCCGACTGCTGCGCCGGGCCAGAATTTTGACCTCTCAAGATACCGCCTGCAGACCCTGGACGGCACCCAGCGGTTCACGGAGGTTTCGGTTCTCCATGCGTATCAGGATTCCTATTTCTTTACGGATCCAAAATCAGGGGCAATGATCTTCCGCACGCCGGCTGGCGCCGGCCACTCCCGCCATTCTGAATACCCACGCGTGGAATTGCGGGAGATCGACGACTTCACAATGGACTCGTCCGGTGGACGACAGCACGCAGAGTCCCTGGCGTTTCGCGTCATGAGTGAACCCAAAACGGGCAAGCTGATATTCGCGCAAATCCATGGTGAGAGTGCCGGCACCGAGCTGCTCAAACTCCGCTGGACGCACGGCGACGTTCTGATGGGCGTGAAAGTGCGGCCCGGCGCGGCCGAAGAGCAACTGGCGCTGATGCACGGACTCTCGACAGGCGATCTCGTCGAATGCCAGATCGCGCTGCTCGGAAACACCGTCACGGTACGCGCGCGCAGCAACGAGCATGAGCTGACACAAAGCTTCACCTACGACGAAAGCGCGTGGAGTGGTCAGCGGCTGTACTTCAAGGTGGGCAATTACACGCAAGACAATGAACGCGACGACAGCGAAGGCGTGGTCGCGGTGCAGCAACTCAAGCTGGCGAAGTAGTCGTTCGACTCGAACTCAGGTCGGCCCGTTGGATGCGTGAGCTGCAGCGGTCGTGCACCAACCGCATCGGCTCAGTGAATGCTGTAATCACTCCGCCCGCACGACCGACCCAACCACCCTCATGACCACCACCCGCATCGGCTGGGAGCTCTACCGCACCTTCCTCGGCGTGCTGACCGAAGGCTCGCTGTCCGGTGCTGCTCGTGCATTGGGCATCACGCAGCCCACAGCCGGCCGCCATATCGCCGCGCTCGAACATGAGCTCGGCATCGTGCTGTTCACACGTTCACAGACCGGACTCATGCCCACCGATGCCGCGACTTCGCTGCGCGCGCATGCCGAAGCGATGGAGAGCACGGCCGCCGCGATTGAGCGGGCGGCTGGCGGCGAGGGCGTCGATGGCGCGGTCAAGGGCGTGGTACGCGTCAGTTGCAGCGATGTGATCGGCGTTGAGGTGCTGCCGCCGATGCTCGCGCGTCTGCGCGAGACGCATCCCGGCCTGAAGGTCGAGCTGGTGCTGACCGATCGCGTGCAGGATCTCTTGCGCCGCGAAGCCGACATCGCGGTGCGCATGACGCAGCCCAAGCAGGAGCAACTGGTGGCGCGCCGGATCGGCCGCATCGACGTGGGTCTGCATGCTCGGCGCGACTATCTCGAGCGCGAGGGCACGCCGCGCCATATCGACGAGCTGGCGGCGCATTCGCTGATCGGCTACGACCAGCCGACCGCCTACCTGCGCCAGGCCGAGAAATCCTTGAAAGGCATGCGGCGCGAGCTGTTCTCGCTGCGCGCCGACAGCAACCTCGCTCAGCTCGCGCTGATCCGCGCGGGGGCGGGCATCGGCATGTGCCAGGTCCCGCTGGGCAAGCGCGACCCGGAACTTGTGCGGCTGATGCCCAAGCTCTTCTCGCTGCCGCTGGAGACCTGGGTCACCATGCATGAAGACCTGCGCAACAGCCCGCGCTGTCGCGTCGCCTTCGATGTGCTGGTGGAAGGGCTGTCCGCTTATTGCGGCGGCCTCGCCTGACCGTCAAACCGGTTCCGTCAGCCTTGCGCAAGCGCGCTGAAAGCTAGCGGTGCGTCAAATTGGCACAGCCGTTTTCAAAGCCTAGGACTTTCCCGGAAGTATGTTTTTCTAGACTAAAACACCGTTCCAAAATATCAGATGTTGTGACCTAATATTTCACACAAAACTTCATAAGCGCAGCTGAGGACCCGAAAAGGGCCGGGCGCGCAAGCGTGAGACAAGGTCATGAATCGCTTTCTGGACGACAGCTTTCTGCTCGACACGGAGACGGCCCGGCGGCTTTACCGCGAGGTCGCGGCCGAACTGCCGGTGATCGACTACCACTCGCACCTGCAACAAGGCGAGATCGCCGAACGCAAGGTCTTCCGCAACATCGCCGAGCTGTGGCTGGCCGGTGACCACTACAAATGGCGCCTGATGCGCACGGCCGGCGTGACCGAAGACTTCATCACCGGCACGCAGCCCGACGAAGCCAAGTTCCGCGCCTTCTGCCGCGTGCTGCCCCTGGCTGCCGGCAACCCGATCCACCACTGGTGCCATCTGGAGCTGAAGCGCTTGTTCGGCATCGAGCTGGTGATCAACGAAGCCAATGCCACGCAGATCTGGGAACAGGCTAACGCCAAGCTTGAGCGCATGGACACCTGGGCGTTCCTGGAACAAGCCAAGGTTGAAGTCGCCTGCACGACGGACGACCCGATCGACGATCTGGCCCAGCATGACGAGATCGCCAAGTCCGGCCTGAAGACACGCGTGCTGCCGGCGTATCGGCCCGACAAGGCCATGCGGATCAACAAGCCCGATTTCACGGACTACCTGGCCACGCTCTCCAGCGTCTCCGGCATCAAGGTGACTTCCTTCGCCACGCTGATCGAAGCGCTGGCCGATCGCGTCGCCTACTTCCACGCTCGCGGCGCCCGCATCTCCGATCACGCGATCGACATGGCCCCTTCGGCCGCGCCGATCAGCGCCGCGGAACTTGAAGTGCTGTTCGCCAAGCGCCTGAGCGGCCGTTTCCTGACCGACGCCGAGGCTTGCGGCTATCTGCGCGGCTTCATGGAAGCCATCGGCCGCGTCTACGCCAAGAACGGCTGGGCCATGTGCCTGCACGTCGGCGCGCAGCGCAACAACAACACGCGCCAGCTGAACACGCTGGGCCCCGACACCGGCTACGACTCGGTCGCCGACTTCACCGCCAGCACGGGCCTGGCCGGCATCCTCGACACGCTGGACAGCACCGACGAGTTGCCCAAGACCATGCTGTTCTGCGGCAACCCGAACATGAACGAGGTGCTGTCCACCTTGATCGGCGCCTTCCAGGATGGCCGCTTGATGGGCAAGCTGCAGTTCGGCCCGGCCTGGTGGTTCAACGACCACAAGGACGGCAACCTGCAACAGCTGACAACGCTGTCGAATCACGGCGTGCTCGGGACGTTTGTGGGCATGGTGACGGACTCGCGCAGCTTCGCGTCCTATCCGCGCCATGACTATTTCCGGCGCCTGCTGTGCCGCCAACTGGGCCAATGGGTCGAGGCGGGCGAGTATCCGAATGATGAAGTGGCGCTCGCACAGATCGTGCGCGGCGTCTGCTACGAGAACGCAAAAAACTACTTCGGGCTTTAGCTTGTGCCGATGATCGAGGACATGCTTCCGAAGATCACCGACCCAGACGTGCTCGAACTCACTTTGCGCCGCCCCGAAAGGGACTTGAGCGGCGCACCCAAGGGCTCATCAGAAGCCTGAACAGACAGACCTTGTGTTATTGAAAATCAGGAGACAAACATGAAGAAGCACACAACGCCAAGTCGACTGCTGCTGTCGGCCGTGACTCTCGGTGTGCTGGGCCTGGCCCAGCAGGCCGGAGCGCAGGAAGCCGCCGCACCGCAGGCGGAAACCAAGCCCGCCGCGCAGCTCGAACGCATCGAGATCACCGGCTCCAGCATCAAGCGGCTGGCCTCTGAAGAGGCCCTGCCGGTGACCACCATCAAGGCCTCTGAATTCGAGCAGCGCGGCATCACCACGCTGGCCGACCTGATGATGACGCTGCCGCAGTCGCTGTCGCTGACGCCGTCGAACGCGGGCTCGGGCACCAACATCAACCTGCGCGGCCTCGGTGTGAACCGCACGCTGGTGCTGCTCAACGGCCGCCGGCTCGCGAATGAGGCGATTGCCGACGGCTACGCCAACCTCGACAACATCCCGATGGCTGCGCTGCAGCGCACCGAAGTGCTGAACGACGGCGCCTCGTCGATCTACGGCTCGGACGCAATCGGCGGCGTGGTCAACTTCATCACCATGCCCATCTACAAGGGCTTGTCGGCCACGCTGCAAGCGATTCAACCGCAGATGGCAGGCGGCGGCGACGAGCACCGCTTCCGCGCGATCGGCGGCATCGGCGATATCGATTCGCAGGGCTGGAACGTCTACGCCGCGATCGACTATCACAAGCGCAATCGACTGCTGCAATCGGACCGGCCCGACCTCGGCAGCGTTGCCGCGTTGACTGCGCTGGGACGCGCGCCCTCGCTGGGTACGGGCTCCTATGCGTTCCCGGCCAACGTCGTGTCGAGCAAGACCAAGCTGACCTACAACCCGTATTTCGCGACCGGTTGCGATGCGCCTTATTCGATCGTTGGCGCCAAGAGCACCTGCCTGCTCAACTCCGCCTACTACGCCACCGCGCTGTACGGCAACTCGCAGCTGTCGTTCTACGCCAAGGGTTCGTTGAAGCTCAGCGACGACCACATGCTGACGATCGACTACACGCGCGGCCAGGAGTACATCGACAGCGTGCGCAACCCGGCCACCAGCGCGGCGATCACGACGGTCTCGCCGTCGACGGCCACGGCCGTGATCACGCCGGCCAGCAGCAAGTGGTATCCGGGCGGCGCCGGTGGCGTGCCGAAGATCGCGGCGCTCACGGGCGAGTCGCTGACCGTGCTGTACAGCGCGCCGGACCTGGCGGGCACACGGGACATCCAGATCAACCAGCGCCTGGTGGTCAATGACGAAGGCCGCCTCTTCGGTTGGGACTACAAGGCTGGTCTGGATCTGGGCCTCAGCAACCGCGCGGTCCATCTGCACCAGGCCATCTACGACGGCCAGAAGCTCAATCTGGGCATCTCCAACGGCACCATCAATCCTTTCGGTGCGCAAGACGCCGCTGGCCAGGCCTATATGGACAGCATCCGGATGGACGGTGACCAGGTGCTGCGTGCTGCACAGAGCACCTACACCGGCGTGGACCTGACCGTGAACCGCGAGCTGATGCAGCTTGGCGGCGGCGCGATGGCCGTGGCCATCGGTACCGAGATCCACAAGGACACGACGCGCGACGACAAGAAGGCCATCGGCACCTACGCCGCGCCCGTTGCCGCAACGCCGACCTTCGCTCAGAGCCACCGCGGCGTCGAAGCGCTGTTCGCTGAAGTGGACATGCCCTTCACCAAGCAGCTGACCGTCAACGCGGCCGTGCGCGACGACCATTTCACGGACGTCGGCAACACCATCAACCCCAAGCTCAGCTTCCGCTACCAGCCGACCAAGAGCCTGATGTTCCGCGGCTCGGCCAGCACCGGCTTCCGCGCGCCGACGCTGTTCGACCTCTACGGCTACCGCGTGGCTGGATCCAACGCCAGCACCTCGGTGCCGATGGACGACCCGGTGCTGTGCCCGAGCGCCACGCCCAACATCCCGGGCAGCGGCAAGCCGCTGGCCGGCTGGGCCGCCTCGGTGGTCTGCAATGTCAAGCAGCCCAAGCAGACCGGCGCCAACCCGGACCTGAAGCCCGAGAAGTCGCGCAACTTCACGCTGGGCGTGGTGGTGGAGCCGATGAAGGACGCGACCGTCTCGCTGGACTACTGGAAGATCAGCATGACCGACATGCTGGCCAACCTGCCTGAGAACGCCTACACGAACGACCCGCTCAAGTACATCAACCTGTTCGTGCGCAACAGCGATGGCAGCCTCAACTACATCAAGAACATCACGATGAACCTGGGCGGCCAGAAGGTCGCCGGGCTTGATCTGAGCGCCAACTACCGCGTGAAGTCGGAGCGCTTCGGTGTCTTCAACTTCGGTCTGGACGGCACCTACCTGACCCAGTTCGACAACCAGATCGACAAGGGCGGCCCGTGGGCTTCCAACATCGGTCAGTTCGGCCTGGCCAGCAACGGCACGACGAGCAGCTTCCCGATTCTGAGCTACCGCTGGAGGCACAACCTGCGTCTCGGCTGGAGCTATGGAAACTGGGCTTCGCAGCTGACCGAGCTGTTCAACTCGACCTACCAGGATCAGAACCTGACCACGGTGGCAGCGGCCAACCACCACACGATCTCTTCGTACTCGGTGGTGAACTGGACCGCCACGTACAAGGGCTTCAAGGGCGTGACCTTGATCGGTGGCATCAACAACCTGTTCAACGTGATGCCTCCGCAGACCAACCACAGCGCCTACACCTTCGGCTACCTGAGCAGCGCGGCCAGCCCGATCGGGCGCGCGTTCAACGCCAGCATCAGCTATCAGTTCTTCTGATCGCTGCGCTTGAGCGGCTCCCTCGCCTCCGGGCGGGGGGGCCGCGATCACTCTCTGTTCAAGTTGTAGAGGAGGCGAGGCGTGAGCAAGTTCCCCGCAGATTCACCGTCATCATCATCACCAGCGTCGAGCGGCCCGCGCCGCCGACAGATTCTCCAGCTCGGCTCCGCCGCAGCTGGGCTCGCATTGACCAGCGGCGCCGCACGCGCCGTTGAAACGATGGAAGGTGCCAAGGGCCCGTGGTCCCAGGCGCAATCCATCATCGACAGTTTTTCCAGGCCGTTGGTGTTCCGTGAAGAGGACTTCCCCATCACGGGCTTCGGTGCCGAGCCCTGCGCGCTCGTCCCGGTGACGGCCTGGATTTCTTTTGCTGAAGAAGCCGCGATGAGCACGCCCAAGCCGGGTGCCGTCGATTGCCACCCCGCCATCAAGGCTGCGATCGCGGCCTGCCACAAGGCCGGCGGCGGACGCGTGGTGATCCCGGCCGGCAACTGGTTCTGTGCCGGGCCGATTCGGCTGTTGTCCAACGTTCATGTTCATCTGAAGGCGGGCGCGCATGTCTACTTCAGCAACCGGCCGGGCGACTACGCCAAGGACGGCGATATCGATTGCGGCCCGCACGGCATGCTGACCGTCACGCGCTTTGAAGGCAATGACCTGCTCAACTATTCGCCGCTGGTCTACGCCTACGGCCAGAAGAACATCGCGCTGACCGGCGAGGACTGGACCAGCATCCTCGACGGCCAGGGCGGCCTGAAGTTTGCCGACAGCCCCAACAATCCTGACTGCTGGTGGTCCTGGAAGGGCCGCGAGCAGCACACCGAAGGCAAGGCCGACAAGCATGTGCTCAACACCGGCAAGACCGAGGTGCATGTCAATCCGCTGAACCCGAAATCGCTGCGCGAAGTGGCGCCGCATTTGAGTGCGGCGGAAGCCGAATTCATCCAGGGCCCCGGCGACAAATGGCGCCGCGATGCCGACTTCCTGCGCGCTCTCGGCGAAGCGCGCGTGCCGCTGGAAAAGCGCGTGTTCGGCATCGGCCACTACCTGCGCACGCACATGGTCCAGTTCATCAGCTGCACCGATGTGCTGTTTCAGAACTACCAGACCACCAACACGCCGTTCTGGCAGCACAACCCCGTGCACTGCCGCAATGTGCATGTGAAGGGCATCTTCGCCAACAGCATGGGCCCGAACAACGACGGCTTCGACCCCGAGTCCTGCGACAACGTGCTGATCGAGGATTCGCAGTTCAACACCGGCGACGACTGCATCGCGATCGACGCCGGCAAGGGCCCGGACACGCAGTTCGGCCCCGCGCAGAACATCGTGATCCAGAACTGCCGCATGCAGAGCGGCCACGGCGGGCTGACGCTGGGCAGCATCATGTCGGGCGGTATCCAGAACGTCTACGCGCAGAACCTCGTGTTCGAGAACAGCCACTGGCGGACCGACCCGCTCAATGTGGCGATCCGCCTGAAGTGCAGCATGAACCGCGGCGGCTTCCTGCGCAATGTGCATGTGCGCAATGTGAAGGTGCCCAACGGCGTGCGCACCACGCCGGGTTGGTACAACAGCCGGCCGGGCTCGCTGGTGCCGGACAAGAGCGTCTCGGTCAACGCCGGCGCGGTCATCGCGATCGACTGCGGCTACGACGCGGTGCTCGACAACGTGCGCACGCGGCCGCCGGTGGTCTCGAACGTCAACATCTCGAACGTCGTGGTCGGCAATGTGGGGGCCGCAGGCGGCCGCCATTCGAGCTACCAGGCGATCGTGATCCTCGGGCCCATCGCCACCGATTACAACGGCCCGAAGCCGATGCCGACGATCCGCCCGGTGACCGACATCACGATCAGCGATTGCGATCTGGGGACGCCCGTGAAGATGGACGATCCGATCTACCTGTTCAACGTTCAGGGCTTGAAGCTCAAGAACGTCAAGATCGGCGACAAGATACGCAATGAGATGTTGTCCGCTGCAGGTGGCGTTTCAGATGGCGTTTCAGGTGGTGCTTGAGGAGTCTTGCGCATGAAGAAAGAAGTCTTGATCGCGGCCGGCCTGGCGCTGGCCGCCGTTTGCGGCCACGCTGAAACGCAGCCCGTTCGCGTGATCCTCGTCGGCGATTCGACGCTGGCACCGAAGAACGGTTACGGCGACGCGCTGTGCGCGCGCTTCAAGCCCGAGGTGCGCTGCCTGAACATGGCCAAGAACGGCCGCAGCTCGGGCAGCTACCGCGCCGAGGGTTCGTGGCAGCAGGTGATGGACGAGCTGAAGAACAAGGGCGCTTACGCGAACAGCTATGTGCTGATCGAGTTCGGCCACAACGACCAGCCCGGCAAGCCCGGCCGCTCAACCGATCTGGCCACCGAATTCCCCGTCAACCTGACGCGTTACGTGGACGAAGTGCGCAGCCTCGGCGGCACGCCGGTGCTGGCCACGCCGCTGACGCGCCGCAGCTTCAAGGCCGGTGTGCTGGTCAACGATCTCGGCCCCTGGGCCGATGTCACGCGCAGCGTCGCCAAGGCCAGGAATGTGCCGCTGGTCGAACTGCTCGCGACGAGCGAAGCCGCGGTGCAGGCGATGGGCGAGGTCGAGGCCGACACGCTCGCGGTGGAGCCGCCGCCGAAGGTCTCCGCCGCGCCGGCCGACATGAACAGCATCGAGGCCGTGAGCAACAAGAAGAGCGCCTTTGACCACACGCATGTCGGGCCGAAGGGCGCCGAGCTGTTCGCGGTGATGGTCGAGCGCCTGCTGCGCGGCGCGGTGCCGGCGCTGGCTCCGCGGTTCATGGATGGAGATGTTGCGCGATGAAGAAGAAGTCCCTCTCTTTTTTGATGCTGCTCGCCGGCACGGGCCTGGCGCAGGCGCAGGACCAGCGCCAGCTCAGCGAACCCGTCGTGCCGCCGGCCTGCGCCGTGCTGGCCGCGACCCGCACCGGCCCTGACGCCGGCACCGCGGGCACCGCCGACGACACCGCCCGCATCCAGCAAGCGCTCAACCATTGCGCGGCGGGCCAATCGGTGCGCCTCGCCCCCAGCAACCAGAACCTGGCCTTTCTGTCCGGCCCGCTGGACCTGCCCAGCGGCGTGACGCTGGTCGTCGAGAAGCGCGCGACGCTCTTCGCGAGCACCGACCCGGCCGTCTACGACCGCGGCCGCGGCGACTGCGGCAAGACCAACACGCTCGGCCACGGTTGCCGGACCTTCATCCGCGCGGAAGGCGGCAGCCACAGCGCCATCATGGGCGAGGGCGTGATCGACGGGCAGGGCGGTGTGAAGCTCGACGGCCGCACGGAATCCTGGTGGCAGGTCGCGCGCCGCGCGCAGAAGGAGAAGAGCGAGCACAACGTGCCGCGCCTCATCGAGGTCAACGCGGCAAGAGAGTTCACGCTCTACCGCATCACGCTGCGCAACTCGCCCAACTT
The DNA here is from genome assembly GCA_036500605.1 of Burkholderiaceae bacterium. Lineage (GTDB taxonomy): Bacteria > Pseudomonadota > Gammaproteobacteria > Burkholderiales > Burkholderiaceae_C > JAFALK01. The sequence goes on along the minus strand of DASYBU010000002.1, from coordinate 197,273 downwards.
CCACGTCACGCTGAACAATGTCGACGGCTTCACGGCCTGGGGCGTACACATCGACACGCCCGCCGACGCGCGCAACACCGATGGCATCGACCCGGTCTCCTCGCGCAATGTGACGATCACGCACAGCTTCATCCGCACCGGTGACGACAACGTCGCGATCAAGGCCAACAAGAGCGCGCCGACCGAATACATTTCGGTCATCGACAACCATTTCTACAGCGGCCACGGCATGTCGATCGGCAGCGAGACGCTCGGCGTGCGCCATGTGCTCGTGCAGGACCTGAGCCTGGACGGCACGACCTCGGGCCTGCGCATCAAGAGCGATGTCTCACGCGGCGGCCATGTCGAGGACATCACGTATCGCAACGTCTGCCTGCGCGACGTTGCCGCGCCGATCGACATCGACACGCACTACACGCGCGGCGCCATGGGTGACAAGAAGCCGGTCTTTGACGGCCTGCTGTTCGACCAGGTGCACAGCCTCACGCCGGGCAAGCTGATCATCCAGGGGCTCGAGGCCGGGATGCCGGTGCGCGCCACGTTCAAGGATTTGCGCATCGACGGCTCGCCGAGGCTGCAGATCGAGCATGCCGCTCTGACGCCGGCCGATCCTTTTGCCAACGCGAATTCAGGCGCGGCACCGAGCTGTGAACAGCGCTTCCCGGCCTTCCCGCAACAGCCGCCGGCAGCGAACCTGCGTCCGCAGCTGAGCGCCGAGCAGGCTCGCCAATACGCCTACGGCGAAGTGCTCAAGTACGCCGGTGAGCCGGGCCAGGAGAAGGCCGACCCGTGGGATCCTCTGGCCGATCGGCTCGTACAGGGTGCCGCGCTGAAGCCGGACTACATCGTCGATGCCGCCGCCGCGGAAAACGGATCGACAAGCTTCCACAGCGTGCAGGCCGCCGTCAGCCGCGCGGTCAGCGATGCGCGCGCCGGCAAGGATGCCCGCCGCCGCTTCATCCTCGTCAAGCCGGGCACGTACCGCGAGCTCGTCTACGTGCCGCAGTCGATCGCGCCGATCACGGTCTACGGCGAGGGCAAGGATGCCGCGGCCACGGTCATCACCGCGAGCCTCGATGCCGCCGTCACCGGCAAGGCCGTGGCCGAGCAGTACGGCGCGCAGTTCGCGCACGCCGACCCCGACATCCAGGCGATGGCCGCTTCAGTCACCGCGCGCGAAACGCTCAGCACCTTTGCGAGCGCCACCGTCTGGGTTCGCAACAGCGGCTTCCAGGCGCGCAACATCACCTTCGAGAACGCGTATCGCCGGCCGCCGCCCACGCAGGCGCCTTGCGTTGAAGACTGCCGCGCGGCCACCGTGGTGGCGCCGGTCCAGCACCAGGCCGTCGCGCTGATGCTCGACGGCGCCGACCGCTCGCAGTTCGAGAACGTGCGCCTGCTCGGCTTGCAGGACACGCTCTACATGAAGACGCAGGACGGCGGCCGCACCGCGCGCAGCTTCTTCAATCACGCGTATGTCGAAGGCGACGTCGACTTCATCTTCGGCGATGCCACGGCCTTCTTCTATCAGTCTGAAATCAAGTCGCTGGGCAGCCGCCCCAACTCCTACGTCGGCGCGCCGGACACCAACATCCGCACACGCTACGGCCTGGTCTTCGACCACTGCACTTTCACGAACGACGGCTCATCGTTTGCCCAAGCGGGCAAGTACAACCTGATCCGCCAGTGGTTCCACAACCAGCGCTGCACGCCCTTCGGTGCGATGGCGATCAACGGCTACAGCTGCAAGGTGGCGGAGACGAACCACTTCGACCCGCAGAACCCGTCGACGGGGACGATCAACCGCGCGGTGCTGGAGACGGTCGGCAAGATGGTCGTGCTGCATTCGCACATCGGCCGCCACATCAACAAGACCAACCCCTGGGCCGACTGGAACCAGAGCGGCAAGCTCTCGTACCGACCCGTGCAGCTCGACTCGGACGGCTACTGGGCGCATCTGATCGAGGTCGGCATCGACCCCGTCAAGCAACTCGGTTATGCCGCCAGGCCGGCGCCTGCGCTGGTGTTCCTCGGCGAGTTCGAGAACACTGCTGACTAGAAAGAAGATGGGACAGGAGATGGATTTGCAAAGCTCTATGGATCCCCGCCGCCGCTCGCTCCTGCAGGGCGCCTGCGCGACGGCCGGCTGGTCGCTGACCGGCGTTCAATCCGCCTTCGCCGCGACCATTCCCGGCGACCCCTGGCTGCAAGCGCAGGCCATCATCGATCGGCTCGCGCTGCCGCTGCCGTTCCGCGATGAAGATTTCATCGTCACGGCCCACGGCGCCAAACCCTGCGAGCTCGTCAAGGTGCGTGCCCATGTTTCCCACGAGGACCAGGACCTGCGCGACACACCCGCGCCGAACTCGCCCGATTGCTACGCCGCTTTCGCCAAAGCCATTGCGGCCTGCCACAAGGCCGGCGGCGGGCGCGTGGTGATTCCGGCCGGCAACTGGTTCTGCGCCGGGCCGATGGTGCTGCTGTCCAACGTCCATGTTCATCTGAAGGCGGGTGCGCATGTCTACTTCAGCAACCAGCCGGCTGATTACGCGAAGTACGGCGACTTTCCCTGCGGCGCGAACGGCAACCTCGTGCGCTCGCGCTGGCAGAGCAACGACTGCCTGAATTATTCGTCGATGGTCTACGCCTTCGGCCAGGACCACATCGCGCTGACCGGTGAAGACTGGACCAGCGTACTCGACGGCCAGGCCGGCGTTCCGTTCAGCGAGGGCGGCCCCTGCTGGTGGACCTGGAAAGGCCGCACCGAAACGATCGCCTCGGTGGCGCAGAGCTCGACGCCGGGCTACAAGGCGGGCCAATCGTCGGGCCGCACCGCCAATCCGAACAACCCCGCATCGCTGGCCGCGCTGGCGCCCGACCTGAGCCCCTCCGAGATCGCGCTGATCCAGGGCGAGGGCGACCATTGGCGCGCCGACGAAGCCTATCTGCCCGCCTTGTCTGAAGCCGGCGTGCCGATCACGCAGCGCGTGTTCGGGCTCGGCCACTATCTGCGGCCTTCGATGATCCACCTGATCAGCTGCACCAACGTGCTGCTCGAGGGCTACCAGGTCACCAACACGCCGTTCTGGCAGCACCACCCGGTGGCCTGCCGCAACCTCGTGATCCGCAAGGTGCACGCCAACAGCCTCGGCCCAAACAACGACGGCTTCGACCCCGAGTGCTGCGACCATGTGCTGGTCGAGCATTGCACTTTTGATACCGGCGACGACTGCATCGCCATCAAGGCCGGCAAGAACCTCGACACGCAGTACGGCCCGTCGCAGAACATCGTGATCCAGCACTGCACGATGCAGAGCGGCCACGGTGCGGTGACGCTGGGCAGCGAGATGTCGGGCGGCATCCAGAACGTCTACGCGCAGCACCTGCTCTTGCAGAACATCCACTGGCAGACCAACCCGCTGAACACCGCGATCCGGCTGAAGACCAACCTGAACCGCGGCGGCTATCTGCGCAACTTCCACGTGCGCCACGTGCAGATCCCGAACGGCGTGCAGACCACGCCTTCGTTCTACGCCTCGCTGCCGGGCTCGCCGATCGCGAACCGCACGGTGGCTACGGCGGCCGGCGCGGTGGTGACTTTCGATTGCGACTACACGCCGCGCGCCGACAGCGTGCGCACGCGGCCGCCGCAGGTTTCGCAGGTGCACATCAGCGACGTCAAGGTCGGCAATGTAATGCGCAATGGCAAGAGCCAGTCGTGCCACCAGGCGGTCGTGATCCTCGGGCCCGTCGCGTCGGATTACAACGGCAGCGCGCCCGCGCCGGCCGTGCCGCCGGTGACCGACGTGACGATCAGCGATTGCGATTTCGGCACGCCGGCCAATGCCGATCAGCCCTTCTACCTCTACAACCTGCGCGACCTGACGCTGAAGAACGTCACGGTCGGCGGCAAGGTCTACAACACCACGCTGTCGGCCTTGCCCTCGAACCCGGCGGACCTTCGCGCATGAGTCGATCGGCTTCGCCCTCGGCTTCGAGCCGTGTCTACATCAGCCTGCGCGAACGCATCCTCGACATGACGCTGGTGCCGGGCACGCGGCTCGTGGAGTTCGACATCGCGGCCGAGCATCGCGTCAGCCGCACGCCGGTTCATGAGGCCGTGCAGCGCCTGGCCGAAGAAGGCCTGGTCGAGATCCTGCAGCGCGTGGGCACCTTCGTCGCGCGCATTCCGGTCGATGAGCTTGAAGACGCCATGCTCGTGCGCACCGCGCTCGAAGTGGCGCTGATCCAGAAGGCGGCCGAGCGGATCACGCCGGCCGCGATCGAGCAGCTGCGCGGCATCCTGGCCGAGCAGCGGCGTTGCGATGAGGCGCTCGATCTGCCGGGGTTTCATCGCAGCGATGAGGCTTTCCATGCGGCGCTGGCGACCATTGCGGCCTGCCCCGGCGTGTGGCGCACGATCCTGCAATCGAAGGCGCAGGTCGATCGTTTCCGCCGGCTCACGCTGCCGATCGAAGGCCGCATGGAAAGCGTGATCGACGAGCATGAAGAGGTCGTGAATGCGCTGGCCAGCGGGCAGGGCGCCCAGGCCGCGGCGGCGATGCGCGCGCACCTGGAACACGTGCTGCCGGTGATCAAGGTGACGCGCGGCTTCCGGCCTGACTACTTCGTCAACACGGCTTGAGCTGAGTCCCCGATCAGGCCAGTCCGATATCGCGGGCCGGCACGTCGGCGAACACTTGACCGAGCTGCGAGGGCGACAGGCCGTAGAGCCGACCGAACAAGCCGGCCAGCATCGCGCGGTACTCGTTGAGCACCGGATAGTCGCGGTTCTGGAACAGATGCGCCGCGTCGACCGGCACCTGCTCGCCCACGATCTGCCCGCCGCGCACGGCGCCACCGAGCACCCAGTAGACGCTGCCGTGGCCGTGGTCGGTGCCGCGGTTGCCGTTCTCCTTGAAGGTGCGGCCGAACTCGCTGACCACGATCACCGTGCTGTCCTTCCAGGCCGGGCCCATCTCGTCGGCATACGCTGCGAGGCCTTTGCCCAGTTCGCTGAGGCGGCCGGCGAGGTAGCCTTGGCCCGCGCCCTGGCCGACGTGCGTGTCCCAGCCGCCGACATCGACGAAGCCGAGGTGATAGCGCTCGCGCATCAGCCGCGCAATGCGGCGCGCTTCGCCTTCAAAACCCTTGGCCGTGATCGCGTTGCGGCTGGCGGCGAGCATCTCGCCTGCGATGCTCCCCGCCATGCTGTTGTTGGGATCGCCCTTGATGTCGCGCATCGCCTCATCGCGCACCGCAAAACCATCGCGAACCTGGCCAGCCAGCGCGGTGTTCTCGTACATGCCGGCGATCAGGTTCGCCTGACGCGCGTCGAAGGAGGGCTTGGTCAGGCCGTTCAGCGAGAGATTGGGCACCTGCGCCACGCCGCGAAACGTCAGCGGCAACTGATCGGTGAAGGCGATCGCATCGCGCGCGCCGAGCACCTGCGCGAGCCGGTTCATGAAGCCCGACTGGTAGTTGCGCGTGCCGGTCAGCGGCTGGCCCAGCTCGATGCTGTCCTGCGTCTCGAAATGGCTGCGCGAGGTGTCGTCGGTGCCGGCGAAGGGCACGAAGGCGAGCTGCTGTTTCTCGAAAAGCGGCAGCATCGATTCGGCCAGCGCCGGATGCAGGCCCCAATCGGCATTCAAGGGCAATGCGGAATCGGCGACGGTGCCGGGCCGCGCAATCGCGATATTGGGCCGCTGCTCGTAATAAAAACTGCTGCTCGTCGGCACGAGCAGGCTGGCCGCGTCATACGCGCCGCGCAGGAACACGACGAGCACGCGCGGCGTGCCCGGCGAGGCCGCCATCAGGCGCACGGTGCCGGCGCTCAAGGGCAGGGCGGCGAGGGCTTGAAGAACATGTCGACGTTGCAGCATGGCGACTCCTCATCAGCGGTACATGAACTCGGGCGATGACAGCAGCAGCACGTTCCACTCGGTGGCCGAGCTGGCCGCGTCGAGCGCCTTGCGCGTGCGCTCGCCCAGGGTCTTCGAGAGCTGCGCATAGAACAGCGCGTTGGACAGTTGCGGGAAGGCCGGCACATCGACCGCATTCGCCACATCGGGCTTGAACAAGCCCGCACTGCCGCTGCCGATGCTGCGCGCGATCTCGAAGCGCGTGCTCAGCTGGCCCGAGCTGGCCCAGGCGGCCTGCTCCATCGGATAGCCATCGGGCGTCTGCCGGTTGTAGAGGCCTTGGCCCAGGCGGTTGATCCAGCCCTGCATCGGCGCGGAGTTGAGAATGGGCCGGCCGTCATAAGCGAGGCGCACGGCCGAGACCACGTAGTGCGTCGGGTCCTTGAACTTGTGGGCGAGCGAGCTCATGAACTCGGGTGAGTCGAACATCGCTTGCAGCGTCATCGCAACGTCGCCATCGCTGGCCAGATACGCCTGGCTCATGCGCTCGACCAGCGCCGGCGGTGGTTGATCGGCCACGAAGTAGATCGCGAGCTTGTGGCTGATGTGCCGCGCTGTGGCCGGATGCCCTGCGAGCCGCTGCAGCTGCGCCATGATCTCGTCCCAGCCCTGGCCCTTGACGGTCTCGCCGAGCACGAGTTTTGTGCCCATGTCGTGCCGCGCCGGATTGAACTCGGTGCCGTCGTGGTGCTTGTAGAGGGAAAGCAGCGCGGGCTTGAGCTTGGGCTCCTTGTCGCTGAAGTTGGTGCCCAGGCCGGTCAGCACGCGCGCCAGCTCCTGCACGTCCTTCTGCGAGTAGCCCGCGTCCACGCCGAGCGAATGCAGCTCCATCACCTCGCGCGCGTAGTTCTCGTTGATGTGGCCGGCCGCGTTCTGGTCGTTGTCCAGATACCGGATCATGGCCGGATGCGTGGCCGAAGCGATCAGCAGATCGCTGAACTTGCCGAGCGCACGGGCGCGCAGCATGTTCTCGTAATCGCCCACCATCACGCGCAGATCGCGCTTGTACTGGTGGACGTTGAAGTGGTTGAACCAGAACCAGCTCAGCTGTTCCTGCAGCTGGTTCGGCGAGTAGAGCGCGCGAAGCAGGAAGCGCGTGCCGGCGTCACGCGCCAGATGGGTCATGTCCTGCTGATAGGCCTGCTGCGCGGCCTTCTTCCCGCCGTCATCCGTGATCGCATTGGCAGCCTTGTTGCGCTGCTCCATCTCGGTGACCCAGGCCGGCATCGGCTGCCTGTTCAAGCCGAGTGCGTCGATCTGGCCCTGCACGCCGGCGGGCAGCGGCGGGTTCGCCTGCGGATGCAACTGAGCTTGTAGATAGTCGTGCCGCGATTGGCGTGAATACTCGCGCAGCGTGGCGCTGTCAGCGCCCCAGCTCACGCGGTTGAGCAGGGCGAGATCGGTCGCATCCTCGCCGCCGCGCGGGCGTGAGGTTTCCTCGGGAGCCGAAGCACAACCCACCAACGCGGCGGGTGCCAGCAGTCCCAGGCCGCCCGCGGCCAGCAGGCTGCGACGGTTTGGCGCATACGTTTGAACCATGGGCAGTGCGTTGAAGTAAGTCGTTAGTCGCGATGATGCCCATGAGATCGATTCGAGACGGTGTAGAGATGTAAAGCTGTTCGCCCTGCGTCGCTGGCGGGATCGCTTCCACGAGTACTTGCCAAAATGATGCAAATATGAGGACAATTGACGCCATAAATGCATCAATCTCTTGTCTCCGTCCTGCTGCCCGAGTACCGTCGCCGCGTGCTCGGCCTGCTGCTGTTGCGTCCAGAAGAGGCCTTGCACGGCCGCGAGATTGCACGCCGCACGGGCCTGCCTGCCGGCACCGTCACACGCGAGCTGACCAAGCTGGCGGAGGTCGGCCTGCTCAAGCGCGAGAAGCGCGGCAACCAGCAGCTCTACAGTGCCGATACGGGCTGCCCGATCTTCAGCGAGCTGGCGAGCATCCTGCGCAAGACCTCGGGCCTGGCCGACGTGCTGGCGCAGGCTCTCGCGCCAGCTTTGCCCAAGCTGCACGCTGCATTCGTGTTCGGCTCGATGGCGCAAGGCCGCGAGACCGGCGGCAGCGATATCGATGTAATCCTGATCGGTGACATCGGCTTCGCGCGGGCCGTGGAACTGCTATACCCGGCCCAGGCAACGCTGGGGCGCGAGATCAATCCGAAGGTCTTCTCCAGTGATGAATTCGCTGCGAAGGCCGCCACCGATCCCTTCCTGAAGGACGTGCTGGCCAAGCCCAAGATCTTCCTGATGGGGAACGACCATGACCTTGCAGAACTTGCTGGGGATCTCGCTTGATGCTGTGGTGCCGGACAAGGCGCAACTGGCCAAACTGCTTGCGGCAGCGAAGCGAAATATTGCTGACGCGCAGCTCGAAGGCCTGAGCACCGAGAACCGCTTTGACGAGGCCTACAAGGCCATCATGCAGCTCGCCATGCTGGCCTTGAACGCTAACGGCTATCGCACACTGACCAGCAAGCCGGGGCACCACCAGACTGCGATCCAGACCTTGACCCTCACGCTGCGTCTGCCGCAAGCGAAGGTGATCGTGCTGGATGCACTGCGCAAGCAGCGCAATCTGTCGGACTACTCGGGCGATCTCGTGCCTGAGTCGGCTGCGGCCGAATGCCTGGGCAGCGCGAAGGCACTGCTCAAGATCGTTCGGGCCTGGATGAAGGCCGAGAAGCCCGAGCTGCTCTGAGACGAGCGGTGTCGCTGTGCACGCAGCGCGCATTCAAAAAGTGCCAGCGAATCTGTCTTTCGTGTAGAGACGCGCCGCCGGTCGTTTACTAATCTTTGCTTGCCGCCACGAATGAGCGGCCATGACAAGGACAGGAGACATCGGATGAAACTCACCCCGACCGTGCGGCCGACGACATCGGCCCTCACGCGCTGCGGCAGCCGGAACCACGCCGCCCCGCAAGACCTGCCGATCCCAGGCTAGACAGGCAAAAAAGCCGCCCCATCTCGACTCCCCACCGCGCGCGCGATGCAGCGCCGCGGCTGGCGGAGCGTCGCCCGAATTCAAATGAAAAACCAGGAGACATGATGATGACGAAGATGATGAAGAAAAAGAAGCAGACGTGGAAGACGAAGCGATCCGGACTGTGGATCTGTGGCGCGAGCTCCTTGATGGTGTTCGGCTCGGCGTTTGCGCAGACCGAAGGTGCGCCGCCGCAGGCAGACGCCGCGGCCACGGCCAGCAAGGACACCGAAGCCGATGCCGACAAGAAGGAGCTCGCCCGCGTGGTCATCACCGGCTCGCGTGTGATCCGCAATGGCGACAGCAGCCCTTCGCCGGTGACCGTCATCTCGACCGAGCAGGTGATGGTCGCCAAGCCCGGCGCCACGCTGGCCGAGGCGCTCAACACCTTGCCGGTGTTCGCCGGCTCGCGCGGCTCGACCAGCAACCCGACCACCTCGGGCAGCGCGGCGGGCGGCAACGGTTCGGCCAACCAGCTCAACCTGCGCAATATCGGCGCCACGCGCACCCTGGTGCTGATGGACGGCAAGCGCGTGCCGCCCACGCTCTACAACGGCGTGGTCGACGTCGACCTGGTGCCGCAGATGTTCGTCGAGCGCGTGGACGTGGTTACCGGCGGTGTGTCGGCCGTGTACGGCTCGGACGCGATGACCGGTGTCGTCAACTACGTGATGAACCGCAAGTTCAACGGCGTGCGCGTGGATGCGAGCTACGGCATCTCGGGCCAGGGCGATGCGGGCCGCTCCAACGCGGGCATCGCCTGGGGCGCCAATGTGGCGCCGGGCCTGCATCTCGAGGCCGGCTTTGAATATCGACAGGAAGACGGCCTTGACCCGCGCTCCGGCCGCGACTGGCTGACGCAATGGGGCGTGACCGGCGCCGGCACCACGGCCAATCCCTATGTGCTGCAGAGCAATCTGCGCCAGAAGGACTATCCGTTTGGCGGCCTGATCACGCGCGGCACGCTGGCCGGCCAGGAGTTCAAGACCAATGGCGTGCTGAGCCCGTTTGTGGCGGGCACCACGACCGGCACGGCGGCAGTCCAGCTCGGCGGTGATGGCGGCTATTGGGACGCCAGCCTGATCTCGCAGCTCAAGGGCCGGCAGCTCTTCGGCCGCGCCGACTACAAGATCACGGACGAGATACGCGCCTACGCGCAGGTCGCCGGCACGCTCAAGACCAACAGCAATTTTGCCGAGACCGCGCAGCTCAGCAATGTCTCCATCCGCCGCACGAATGCCTTCCTGCCGGCCTCGATCCAGTCATTGATCCCGACGAGCGAGGCCACCTTCGGTTTCAGCAAGTTCATGAGCGATGTGCCGCGCGCCAATGCCGTGGCCGATACCGCGCAGTGGGTCTACACCACCGGCATTGAAGGCAAGACCGGCGGCGTGAACTGGGGCTTCGACTACACGCACGGCCGCGCCACGCTCGACACGGCGCTGAACAATGTCGTCAACCGCCAGAAGCTCGCGGCCGCGCTCGATGCGGTCACCAACAGCAGCGGCCAGGTCGTCTGCAACATCACGGTCACCAACCCCGGCCTGGCCGATGGCTGCGTGCCGATGAATGTGTTCGGGCCGAACGCGGCCTCGGCGGCGGCCATCGACTACGTGACCGACACCGTGCGCTTCCGTTCCGCCACGGTCATGGACGACGTCACGGCGCAGGTCAGCGGCAGCCCCTTCTCGACCTGGGCGGGGCCGGTCAACACGGCGCTGTCGGCCGAGTGGCGCAAGCTGTCCTTCAGCTCGACCAGCAGCGCGCGCCCGACGGACTTCGTCAACTGCACGGGCCTTTCGCTCAACTGCACGGCGGGCACCCCGGCGACCGATTTCGTCTTCGGTGAGATGCCGCAAGGCGTCAGCCAGACCGTCGCGGAAGCCGCGGTCGAAGCCGATGTTCCGCTGCTGAAAGACCTGCCCTTCATCAAGAAGCTCAACCTCAACGCCGCCTACCGCGACACCCACTACGACACCAGCGGCGAGTACAAGACCTGGAAGGCCGGCCTTGATTGGCATGTGCTCGATTCGCTGCGCTTGCGGCTCACGCGCTCGCGCGACATCCGCGCGCCAACGCTCTACGACCTGTTCTCGCCCACCTCGATCGTGCAGGTGCGCTCCACCGACCTGCTGACCGGCGGCTCGCCCACGGTGCCGCAGTATGACCAGTCCAACAGCAAGCTCAGCGCCGAGATCGGCAACACCACCACGGTCGGCCTGGTCTGGCAGCCGGCACCCAGGCTCAGCTTCGCGCTCGACGGCTACCGCATCAAGATCTCGGATGCGATCACCAATGTGGCTGGCTCTACGGCGGCCTTCCAGACCGCCTGCTACACGAGCGGCGGCAGCTCGCCCTACTGCGCGCTGCAGACACGCCCGAACGGCTTTGCCGACACCTCGGCCGCCAACGCCGTCACCGCCTGGTACACGCAGAGCGTCAACATTTCGCAGATCGAGACCTTCGGGCTCGACTTCGAGGCGAACTATGCATCCACGCTGTTCGGCCGCGCGATGTCCCTGCGCTTGCTGACCGCCTGGCAGCCGCATGTCTACTACGAGCAGCCGGGCCTGGTGACCGTCGACCAGGGCGGCGTGGCCTTCGGGCAGTTGGGCCTCGCGTCCACGCCGGCCGTGCGCGTCTCGGGCTTCTTCCGCTTCAAGCCGATGGAGAAGCTGACCGTCGATGTGATGGAACGCTGGCGCAGCGCGATGAAGCTCAGCGGCGACCCGACCCAGGTCTGGGTCAACAACCGCATGGCGTCGTTTGCCACCACCGGCATCAACCTGGCCTACGACCTCGAACTCGGCTCGGGCGACGCCCAGGTCTACCTGAACGTCGACAACCTCTTCGACAAGAACCCGCCGCCGGGCGCCTTCTCGGGCAATGGCACGCGGGCCGGGCTGCGCGACGGTTTCTCGCCCGGTGACGATCCGCGCGGCCGCTATTTCAGCATCGGCATCCGGACGAACTTCTGAGCGGGCGCGCGGTGGCGCCACCACCGCCACCGCCACCGCTTACAGGCGCCAGACGAAGGTCTCGGCGCCTGCTGTCATTTGACGTCATCGGAACGGGTTACGTCGTCGTCGCGCCGACGACCGAGCTGCTATCGTGTCCGCTTTCGTGTAAAACAATGTTTGACGAGATGACTTGGGGCCATCACAATCCGTACCACAATGTTTTACAGGAGCACTTCAATGGAAGTTGTATTGAAGAAGATGGGCAACAGCACCGCGCTGGTGATGCCGCCCCCGGTTCTGAAGGATCTGGGCATTGGCGTGGGCCAGCACCTGACCTTGGACACCACCGCGGACGGCAGGATCGTGCTGACTCCCAAGCGCAAATTCGTCCTGGCGGAAATGATTTCCCGATGCGACCTCAAGGCCCCGCCGCCGAGTGATCTGGCCCTGTGGGACGTGGCGCGGCCCGTGGGCGGAGAGGTGTTCTGATGGCGGTGTTTGACCGAGGCGACATCGTGAGCGTCCCGCTCGACCCCACCATCGGCCATGAGCAGCGGGGCACACGCCCGGCCTTGGTCCTGACGACCAAGGAGTTCAACAAGCTCGGTGATGTGCTGGTGGCGCCGATCACGCAAGGCGGCGACTTCGCGCGCTATGCCGGCTTCGCTGTCAGCCTGACAGGCACCGGCTGCAAGACCCAGGGCGCAGCCTTGGTGAACAAGATCCGCATGCTCGACCTGGTCGCACGCAAGGCGCGTAAAGTGGAACGCGTTCCTCAAGAGGTCATCGACGACGCGCTCGGTCGCCTCTCTGCCTTGCTGGACTGATCTCCGACGTCTGAAAAAAGTACCAGCAAAAAGTGCCAGCGATTCTGCTTTTTGTATAGAGACGCGCCGCCAGCCAAACCCTAATCTTCTGTCCTATCAAGGCACGTGTCCTGTGGTTGGAGTTCTCACCCCGGCCGCGGGGCGCGAGAAAAACAGGAGACAGTTTTGGCTGGCAAGATTCACCTCAGACTCGCGGTCGCTGAGCACCCGCACACCTCGGCCATCCGCAATGGCTCGATCCCCATCGAAGGCGTGGACGCCGAGTTCATCACCGTGCAGCCGCAGATCGGCGCCTTCCGCCGCATGGTGCGCGATGTCGAGTTCGATGTCTGCGAACTGGCCCCGACCACCTACATCATTGCGCGGGCCTACGGTGCGCAGTTCATCGGGCTGCCGATCTTCGTGGTGCGGCGCTTCCATCACAGCGGCCTGCTGGTGCGCCCCGATGCGGGCATCCGGCACCCGAAGGATCTTGAAGGCAGGAAGGTGGGCGTGCGTGCCTATTCGGTGACGACCGGCGTGTGGACGCGCCAGGTGCTGATCGACGAGTTCGGCCTGGATTCATCGAAGGTCACCTGGGTGGTCGACGACGAAGAACACGTCACGCAGTTGAAGCTGCCCGCCAACGTCATCCACACCGAGCCCGGCGTTTCGCTGGCCGACATGATGGCCAAGGGCGAGCTGGTGGCCGGCTTTGCCGCCGCTGCCGGCATCGGCCGCACCGGCGCGCCGACGGGTGGCTGGAAGGAAGTCGAGGCCGACTATCCCGACCTGCTGCCCAATGCCGCGCAGCTCGAAGCCGACTACTACGCCCGCAGCGGCGTCTACCCGATGCACGGCACCATCGTCGTCAAGGACTCGGTGCTGGCCGAACACCCGTGGGTCGCCAAGTCGATCTACGACGCCTTTGACAAGGCCAAGCAGGACTGGCTCGCCAAGCTCGACACGTCCACCCATGCCGGCGACAAGAAGTACCAGGCGCTGCGCAGCATCGTCGGCCCGGACCCGCTGCCCTACGGCATCGAGGAGAACCGCAAGACCATCGAGACGCTCGAAGCCACGGCCTTCAAGCAGGGCCTGACGCCGCGCCGCATGTCCATGAGCGAGCTGTTCATCGACCCGCGAGTTTGATTCGGAAGTTGACATCATGATCATCGATTGCCACGGTCACTTCACGACCGTCCCCACCTCCTTCCGCGACTGGCGCGCCGCCCAGGTCGCCTCGGCCAACGACCCCGCCAACGCACCGCCCTTGAGCGGCGCCTACGTGTCCGACGACGAGATCCGCGAAGGCGTCGGCAACGGCCAACTGCGCCTGCAGCAGGAACGCGGCGGCGACCTGACGCTGTTCTCGCCGATCGCCGGCCTGATGAGCCACCACCTCGGCAACGAGCGCACGAGCCTCGAATGGTCGGAGATCTCGAACAACCTGGTGCGCCGCGTCTGCGACATGTACCCGGACAACTTCGTGCCGGTGGGCATGCTGCCGCAATCGCCGCTGGCGCCGCCGAAGAACTCGATCCCCGAGCTGCGTCGCATCGTCGAGGAACTCGGCTTCGTCGGCGTCAACCTGAACCCTGATCCCAGCGGCGGCCACTGGACCGGCCTGCCGATGACCGACAAGTCCTGGTACCCCGTCTACGAGGCGCTGTGCGAGCTTGACGTGCCGGCCATGATTCACGTCGCCGCCTCATGCAATGCCTGCCACCACGGTACCGGCGCGCACTACCTGAACGCCGACACCTCGGTTTTTATGCAGCTCTTGCAAGGCGATGTGTTCAAGGACTTCCCGCAGCTGCGCCTGGTGATCCCGCATGGCGGCGGCGCCGTGCCTTACCACTGGGGCCGCTATCGCGGCATGTCGCTCGAGATGATGAAGCGCCCGCTCGAGGGCCTGCTCGACAACATCTTCTTCGACACCTGCGTCTACCACCACCCCGGCGTGGAGCTGCTGACCCAGGTGATCCCGACCAGGAACGTGCTGTTCGGCTCCGAGATGGTCGGTGCCGTGCGCGGCCGCGACCCGAGCACCGGCCAGTACTTCGATGACACCAAGCGCTATGTCGATCAGTGCGAAGCGCTGACGCCCGAAGACCGCCACGCGATCTTTGAAGGCAATGCGCGCCGCGTCTATCCGCGCCTCGACCAACTGCTGAAGTCCAAGGGGCTGTGATGACAAACAAGAACATCATCGACATCCACCCGCACATCATCTCGGACGACGAGAAGCGCTACCCACCGGCGCCGCTGTTCGGCAAGCGCTCGGACTGGTCGCAGGAGCGCCCGAGCACGGTTGCTTCGCTGATCGCCGCGATGGACGAAGCCGGTGTGGCCAAGGCCGCCGTGGTGCATTCCTCGACCACCTACGGCTTCGACAACTCCTATGTCGTCGACGGCTGCAATCAGTATGCCGATCGCCTCGTGGCGGTCGGCTCGGTCGACATGCTGGCCGACGATGTCGGCGCCGTGATCCGCCGCTGGGCCGACATGGGCCTGGCCGGCCTGCGCATCTTCACCGGCGGCTCGACCCAGGATTTCGACCCGAGCGAGCTCGACAACCCCAAGTCCTTCAAGGCCTGGGAGATGCTGGCCGAACTGGGCCTGCCGATGTGCATCCAGACCGGCCCCATCGGCCTGCCGCAGGTGACGATGCTGGCGAAGAAATTTCCGGCGGTGAAGATCATCCTCGACCACCTCGGCCGCCCCGATGTGCTCGACGGCCCGCCGTATGCAAATGCCGCCAGCCTGTTCGAGCTGGCCCAGGTGCCTAACGTCTATATGAAGCTGACCCCACGCATCTTCGGCGACGTGAAGAAAGACAAGGCCAGCGCGGAGACTTTCTTCCCGCGCGTGGTCGAGGCCTTCGGAGCGCAGCGCATGGCCTGGGGCTCGAACTTCCCGACCTCGCCCGGCGCGCTGTCCGAGATCCTGGCCACCGCGCAAGCCGGCCTGGCCTCGCTCAGCGAGGACGACCGCGGCTGGATCTTCGGCAAGACCGCGCAAGCGCTTTACCCCACGCTCGCCTGATGGACCCGATCGCAATTCCGCCAAGCCGCCTTAGAGTGGCACAGGTGCTGCCGCTGCATCCGACAAAGAAGAAAGACGGAGACAAACCGATGGGGACGACCAGCAGTTTGAAAAGCAAGGCCGGGGGCGTGAACCCGTGGATCGTGCTCGCGATCCTGACGCTCGGCGTGCTGATCTCTTTCGTGGATCGCACGAGCCTGTCGTCCGCGCTCGCGGACAAGGCCTTCGTCCATGAGTTCGCGCTGAGCAATGTCGACCGCGGCTGGCTCAACGCCGCCTTCTTCTGGTCTTACGGCCTGTTCCAGATGCCGATGGGCTGGATCGTCGACCGCTACGGCGTGAAGTGGCCCTACACCGCCTGCTTCCTGCTGTGGTGCGTGGCCACGATGCTGACCGGCATGGTCACGGCGCTGATCGGCCTGATCCTCATGCGCCTGATCATCGGCGTGGCCGAAGCCATCGTCGTGCCCGCCAGCTACCGCTGGATCGGCAACAACATGGACGAGAGCAGGAAGGGCCTGGCCGTGGGCCTGTTCTCGATGGGCGGCAAGTTCGGCCCCGCGCTCGGCGCACCGGCCGCGGCCTGGTTCATCGTGCACTACTCGTGGCAGGTGATGTTCGTCGCCACCGGCCTGGTCGGCTTGCTGTGGCTCGCGCCATGGCTGCTGCTGGTCAAGAACGATTTCCCGTCGAAGGAGCAACTGGTCGTCTCCAAGCAATGGGCCTCGACGGTCACGCTGGGCAGCATCCTGAAGAGCCCTGTGATCTGGGGCGCCATGATCAACAACTTCTGCTACGGCTACTTCACCTTCTATTGCATGACCTGGATGCCGGCCTACCTGGTCGAGCAGCGCGGGCTCTCGCTCGGCCAGTCGGGCCTGTACACCTTCTTCAGCTTCGCGGGCATCGGCATCGTGGCCACGCTCGGCGGCTGGGCGGCGGACCGGATCATCGCGCGGGGCAAGGACGCGGTCTTCGTGCGCAAGGCCTTTGTCGTGGCCGGCTTCATCGGCGGCTGCACGGTGCTGCTCGGGGCCTATGCCGAATCGCTCGAAGCGGCGCTGTTCTGGAACGTGCTCTCGCTCACGCTGCTGGGCCTGGCCACCGCCAACAACCTGGCGCTGTGCAAGCTCACGCTGATCCCCAAGCAGGCGATCGGCATGGCGACCGGCGTGCAGCAGGTGGCCACGAGCCTGGCGGGCGGCATCTCGGCAAGCCTGTCGGGCTGGCTGCTCAGCGTGGGCGGCAGCTATGACCTGCCCATGATGGCGATCTTCGTGTTCCTGCTGATCGGCGCAGCGAGCACCGTGATCCTGCTGCGGCCCAAGTGGGCCCCGAAAGTGACCGGCATCGTCTGAGCGCGCCGATCCACAGAACCAAAAAGAGCTGAGAAGCACATGGCAAAAATCGTATTCGGCATGGCGGTGCCCCACAGCGGCATGCTCGGCCAGGCGCCGGAAGACTGGCTGATCAACGGCGAGCGCGACCGCAAGAATCCGGAGCTCTGGTTTCAGAACCGGACCTGGACCTACCCGGAACTTGAAGCGCATCGCGGCGCCGCCTTCGAAAAGTACCTGACGATCGAAGAACGCACCGCACGCGCCGCACGCTGCCGTGCCGCGCTCGATGAAATGGCCGCGGCCTACCGCCGCGCCGACATCGACGTGGCCATCATCCTCGGCAAGGACCAGAAGGAGATCTTCACCGACTTCTCGCCCTCCATCGCGATCTACAGCGGTGCCGAGGTGCATAACGGCCCGCCTCAGCGCAGCGTGTATGCGCCCGACCACCACGTCACGCATGCCTGCCATCCGCAGCTGGCGAGCTACCTGATCGAGACCTTCCAGCGTGACGGGTTCGATCTGACCGACCTGTTTGCGTGGCCCGACAACGTCTGGATGAAGCCGCTGCCCGACTACCCGGTGGTGCCGCACGCCTACAGCTTCGTCTACCACCAGATCATGGGCGACCAGCCGCCGCCGCATGTGCCGGTGATCATGAACTGCTTCTACCCGCCGACGCAGCCGTCGATGGGCCGCTGCATCGAGTTCGGCCAGCGCCTGCGCGACGCGATCACCGCATGGCCCGAGGACGTGCGCGTCGGGATCATCGCCTCGGGCGGCCTCTCGCACTTCGTCAACGACGAGGAATTCGACCACCGGATCATGAAGATGCTGGCCGCCTACGACTACGAGGGCCTGGCCGCGGTGGACGACCGTTCCTACCAATCGGGCACCTCGGAAATCAAGCTCTATGTGAGCGTGATGAAGGCGCTCGAAGCCACCGGCGCCGACATGACCCTGGTCGACTACGTGCCTTGCTGGCGCACCGCTGCGGGCACCGGCGAAGGCATGGGATTCATGTACTGGAACGCGGCCGACGCCGCCTGAACCCTACGAGAGATTGAGAGAGACAAATCATGAGCACGAACAACACCCGCCTCAACAGCATCATCCGCGCCTTCGAGTCCGGCAAGGCCGCGCACCTGGCCTTCGCCAAGCTCGACAAGCAGACTGCCATCGAGATGAGCGATTCGCCGTATGACGGCATCGTCTACGAGATGGAGCACAACCCGTATGACGTGGCCGCGCTCGGCGATGCGCTGCAATACATGCTGAGCCGCAAGCAGATCGTGGAGACCGGCTCGGTCGCCCCCAAGGTCACGCCGATCGCGCGCATTCCTGCCAATGGCGTGGAGATGAACCAGAGCTTCGCCAAGCAGGTGCTGGACCGCGGTGCCTACGGCGTGATCTGGCCGCATATCGCCACCGTCGAGCAGGCCTACAACGCCGTCGCGTCCTGCCGTTATGCGCGGCCGAAGAATGCGCCGCTGTACGAACCGAAGGGCGTGCGCGGTGATGGTCCGGCCAATGCCTCGCGCTACTGGGGCCTGAGCATGGCCGAGTATTACGAGAAGGCCGACGTATGGCCGCTGGCGCCGCAGGGCGAGATCATCGTCGGCCTGATGTGCGAGAGCACGCAGGCGATCGAGAACCTCGACGACATCCTCGCCAACGTGCCCGGCATCGGCTTCATCCTGATCGGCGAGGGCGACCTGAGCCAGGAGCTCGGCTTCCCGCGCCAGTACGAACATCCCGAGGTGCAGGAGGCGATGCGCCGGATCGTCGAGACCTGCAAGAAGCATGACGTCGTCGTCGGCAACCCGCACACCACGGCCAAGAACCATCGCAAGCTGGTGGAGGAGGGCTACCGCCTGATGATGTCCGCGCCGCAGCGCACCTATGGCGTGGTCGGCCTCGCACGTGAAATCGCGGCCTCGGCAGCACCAGCCTCGCCTTATTGAGATGAAAGCCCCCACACCTACTACGTCCGTTGCCCTCCAAGGGGGCGCGGGCCTCCCCAGGGGCGGCCCGTCGGGAGTCCTGGCATGAACGGTGCTGAAAGTCTCGTCGCGACACTGGTCGACCAGGGCGTCGACATCTGCTTCGCCAACCCCGGCACCTCGGAGATGCATTTCCTCGCGGCGCTGGGCGACAACCCGAAGATGCGCAGCGTGCTGTGCCTGTTCGAAGGCGTGGCCACGGGCGCCGCCGACGGCTGGTACCGCATGAAGGACAAGCCGGCCTCCACGCTGCTGCATCTGGGCCCCGGCCTGGCCAACGGCCTGGCGAACATCCACAACGCCAAGCGCGCTTCGTCGGGCATGGTCAACATCATCGGCGAGCATTCGAGCTCGCATTTGAAGTACGACCCGCCGCTGACCTCGGACATCGAAGGCCTGGCGCGGCCCTTGAGCCACTGGGTGCGCCGCACCGATTCCTCGAACGCGATTGCCTGGGATACGGCACAGGCCGTGGCCAAGGCTTCGGAACATCCGGGGCAGATCTCGACCCTGATCCTGCCCGGTGATTGCTCGTGGCAGGAGGCCAGCGCATCGGCACTGCCGCCGCCGGTCGACGCGAAACGCAAGACACCGAACGCGGCGCGCATCGAGCATGTGGCCCAGGTGCTGCGCTCGGGCGAGCCGACGCTGATCATCCTCGCCAACAAGGCGACGCGCGGCACGGCGCTGGAGCGCGCGGGCCGTGTGGCAGCAGCCACCGGCGCACGGCTCGGCTCGCAGTTCTTCACCGCGCGCATCGAGCGCGGCGCAGGGCGCGTGCCGATCGAGCGCATCCCTTACGCGGTGCCGCAGGCGCAGGCTTTCCTGAAGGCCTTCAAGCACATCGTCACGGTGGAAACCGTCGAGCCCGTGGCCTTCTTCGCCTACCCTGACAAACCGAGCCTGCTGAAGGCCGAAGGCACGCTCGTGCATCCGCTGGTCGAGGACGATGAGGACAGCGAGCTGGCTTTCGACATGCTGCTCGAAGCGCTCGGCGCAACGCACGTCGCGCCGAAGCTGCAGCCGCGGATCGAGACGCCCGTGCCCAGCGGCGCACTCACTCCGCTCAGCATCGCGCATGCGCTCGCGGCGGCGCTGCCCGAGCATTGCATCCTCGTCGACGAATCGCTGACCACGGGCCGCGAATCGATGGGCCACACGATGGGCGCCTTGCCGCATGACCTGATCAACAACATGGGCGGCTCGATCGGCTACGCGACACCCGTCGCCACCGGCGCGGCGCTGGCCTGCCCGGATCGGCGCGTGTTCTGCATGGTCGGCGACGGCAGCGCGATGTACACGATCCAGTCGCTGTGGACGCAGGCGCGTGAGCAACTGAACGTGACGACCGTCATCTTCGCCAACAACAGCTACGCGATCCTCAAGGCCGAGTACGCCAATATGGGCGCGGGCACGCCGGGCGCGCGGGCGCTCTCGATGATCGATATCGACAAGCCCCGCATCGACTGGCTTGCGATGGCCCGCAGCATGGGCGTGCCGGCCATCGCCGTCGAGACCGCCGAAGGCTTCCACAAGGCCATGATCAATTCCACCCGCGAAGCCGGACCGACGCTGATCGAAGTCCGCCTCTGAATCCTTTCTCTCAGGAGCCTCAACCATGAGCACGACCTCAGTGCCCACGCTGCGCGTCAACCTGGCCGAATACGCGGTCACCAAGGCGATCCGCGACGGCCGCGTCAAGTCCGACATCGTCGATCTCGACTTCTGCGGCCCGACGCCCGCGCACAACGGCTTCAAGGCCATGGTGCGCGAGAACAAGTTCGATGCCGGCGAACTGGCCATCGTGACCTTCCTGCAGGCCCGGGCCTACGGCAAGCCTTATGTGCTGCTGCCCGCGCCGATTTCGGGCCGCTTCCAGCATCACTGCGCGGGCTACAACGTCGACTTCGGCGAGGTCAGGCCGAAGGACATCGAAGGCAAGCAGGTGGGCGTGCGCACCTACACGCAGACCACCGCGCTGTGGATCCGCGGCATCCTGCGCCACGAGTGCGGCGTTGATCTCGACAAGGTCACCTGGATGACGCTCGGCGATGGTCATCTGGCCGAGTACAAGGACCCGCCGAACTGCGAGCGCCTGCCGGCCGGCTCGTCGATCCCCGACATGATGATGGCCGGCCAATTGACCGCCGCGCTGCTCGGCGAAGACATGCCCAAGGACCCGCGTGTGCGCACGCTGGTGCCCGATGCCCAGGCCGCCGCCAAGGACTGGTTTGCGCGCGAAGGCGTGGTGCCGATCAACCACATGTTCGTCGTGCACAAGGACCTGTCGAAGCACCGACCCGACATCGTGCGCGAGCTCTACCGCATGGTGGCCGACAGCCGCACGCTGACCGAAGGCGGCGTGCCGGCGATCTTTCCGCCGATCGGACTGGAGGCCAATCGCAAGGGCATCCAGTTGGCGATCGACTGGGCGCTGGACCAGAAGATCATCCCGCATCGCCTGTCGGTCGATGAACTGTTTGACGACGTAACGGCCAACCTCGGCTGACTCGGGAATGCCCGCACAATTCGGCAATGGAGCAGGCGCATCATCGAGGCCTGTCCATTTCCACCGCGCGCATTCCACTTCCATGAACGATCGAGCGAACAGCAAATCCGGACGCACCACGGTTCCGAAGGTTCGCCTGTATGTCGAGCGTCCCGAGAAGGAAGAAAGCTGGTTCGTCAACGTCGGCCATGTGACCGACCGGGGCCGCTGGCAGACCGAGCCGCACGCGCACCCGGCCTACGGGCAGGTGATCTTCGTGCGCAATGGCCGCGGCGTGATGAACCTCGAAGGCAGCAGCGTGCCTTTCGAAGGCCCGTGCGCGCTGGTGCTGCCGACCGAATGCGTGCATGGGCTCGATTACGAAATCGACGTGGACCGCTGGGTCGTGACCATCGAGGTCACCTACCTCTCGCAGGTCAACGCCAAGCTGCCCGAGTTCATCCAGCTCTGGGCGCAGCCGCGCATCGTGCAGCTTGACGCGGACGCGTCGGCCGAGTTCTACAGCCTGGTCGGTCGGCTCGAGCAGGAGATCGAATCCAAGACGGTCGGCCATGTGATCGGCACCGAAGCGCTGCTGACCGCGATCCTGCTGATGCTGGTGCGCGCCACCAGCTCGGAAATCGCCGAGGCGCATGAGGGCGCGACGCACAACGCCACGTACAGTGCAACCCGCTTGGCCGAGCGCTTCCGCGAGCTGATCGATCTGCATTTTCGCGAGAACCTGCGGCTGCAGAACTACGCCTCGATGATGGCCGTCTCGCCCGCGCAGCTGCGCTCGGCCTGCGCGGCCGCCACGGGCCTCAGCCCCACCAAGATGATCCACGCGCGGATCATCACCGAGGCCAAGCGCAACCTGATCTTCGGCGACATGTCGATCGAGCAGATCGCCTACGGCCTGGGCTTCGCCGATACCGCGTACTTCACGCGCTTCTTCCGCAAGGAAGTCGGCCCCTCGCCGAGCCAGTTCCGCATCGCTGCGCGCAGCCAGCCTGAACAGGCGAAGTAGGGCGTCAAGCAGGCCTCCAACCAGGTCTCCAAGAGGCCGCGAAACAAGCCTTCACGCAGCACTTCAAAAAGTGCCAGTGAATCTACTTTTTGTGTAGAGCCACGCGGGGCACGACTCCATATTCTGACGACACCACAAAGCAAGCTGTTTTGTGCCGCCAGTGCGGGTCCGATGTCGCAAGCGCTTCGTCCGCATCTGAGTCAATTCTTATAAACACAATTGGACGGAGACATGAAGAAGAGCATCCTCAATGCGGCCCGAGTCGCCAGCGCGCTGGCGGTCTGTTTCACCAGCGTGAGTCATGCGCAGGAGGCGCCCGCTGATGCTGGTGCCGAGGCTCCCGCATCCGCACCGGCAGCGGCCCAACACGGCCAGCCCACCAACTGGAACGACACCTTCGTCGGTGCGCGCTACTCAAGCAATTTCCGCTTCCCCGGCAGCGCCGAGAAAGTCACGCAGAAGATCGGCTCGCTGACCACCATCGGCGGCTTCAAGTACGGCAACTACGTCTTCAATGTTGACTACCTCGTTTCTGACGGCGCCAACCCCGAAGCCGGCGGCACCAAGGGCGCGCAGGAAACCTACAGCGTCGGCCATGTCGAGTTCACGGCGGGCAAGACGCTCGGCCACACGCTCGGCTTCGGCCCGGTGCGTGATGTCGGCCTGACCGCCGGCTACGAGTTCGGCAGCAAGAACGACGCCTTCGATCAACGCGCCCGCATGCTGATGGTCGGCCCGACGCTCG
This sequence comes from Burkholderiaceae bacterium, assembly GCA_036500605.1. Taxonomy (GTDB): domain Bacteria; phylum Pseudomonadota; class Gammaproteobacteria; order Burkholderiales; family Burkholderiaceae_C; genus JAFALK01. The sequence goes on along the minus strand of DASYBU010000002.1, from coordinate 173,949 downwards.
AGTTCGCCGTGCCGCGCGGCTTCTGGGTGTTGACCGCCGGCTGGCGCACCGAGAAAAACTACAACGGCATCGTCCACGCCGATCTCGACTACAAGACCGCCTGGCACGTCGAGAGCGCCTGGATGATCCCGTTCAACCTCGGCCCCGCGCCGGTCGTGTTCAAGGGCTTCGTCGCGATCACCGGCCCCAAGGGCACGGACGGTTTCCATGTGCAGACCAAGACCGAGACGCTGTCGCGCAGCTCGCTGCTGTTCGACGTGGGCGCGCTGGCGGGCAGCCCGCGCACGGTCTACATCGGCCCCGGCTATGAGTATTGGAAGAACATGTTCGGCACGCCTTCGTTTGAAGCGCCGGGCACCAAGCGCTCGGCGGCCGTGCTGGTGGGTGAAATCCACTTCTGAACAAGCACTTGGGATGGGCGCATGATGGCGCCCATTCTTGATTCCGCCCTGGCGCGGGATTGAAGTTGAAAGGTGATTCATGGATCGCAGAAAATTTCTGATCGGCGCGCCGAGCGCCCTGCTGGCTGCGCAACTGCCGCTCTCCGCCTTCGCGCAAAGCGGTGAGAAGAAGAACAAGGGCCTGTTCCTGCTCAACCGCATCGGCCCGAGCGCCGCGCAGATCTACGTGGCCAATGCCGACGGCACGGGCGAGCGCAAGCTGATCGACAGCGGCACGCTCGACTACAACGCCTCCTTCTCGGCCGACGGCAAGTGGATCGTCTTCACCTCGGAGCGCGACGGGCTTGGCAACGCCAACATCTACCGCGCACGCGCCGATGGCAGCGAGGCGGAACGCCTGGTCGATTCGCCGAACGTTGACGATGCCGCCGTGCTCTCGCCCGACGGCTCCAAGCTCGCCTTCGTCAGCACGCGCGATGGCTTCTTCGCCAACATCTGGGTGCTCGACATCCAGACGAAGAAGCTCACCAACATGACCGGCCGCGCCGGCATTCAGGGCGAGGCCGGCAAGCCCAATGGCTTCTACCGCCCGTCATGGTCGCCCGACGGGCAATGGCTCGCTTTTTCGTCCGACCGCAACACCGAATGGAAGGGTCACCACAACGGCGCCGGCTGGGAGCACACGCAGGAGCTCGGCATCTACATCCTGCGCGTGGACGGCACGGGCTTCCGCCAGATCGCGGGCAAGCCGACCTGGTGCACGGGTTCGCCGAAATGGTCGCCCGACGGCAAGCGCGTGGTCTTCTACGAGACCCTGGCCGAGTACACCTTCTGGGCGCTGCGCCCCGATCTGCTGCCGCAGACCGAGTCGCAGATCGTCTCGGTCGATGTGGCCACCGGCGCGCGCATCGAGCACACCAGCGGCCCCGGCATGAAGATCGGCCCGCAGTACCTGTCGATGGACGAGATCGTCTACCGCCGCAAGGGTGGGCCGGCTGCCGGCTTGTATTCGACCGCCGGCAAGACGGTCGTCAAGATCGAGCAACTGCGCACGCCCTCGTGGTCGGCGGATGGCAAGCAGATCCTCTACGACAAGTTCACCTTCCGGGGCTGGAAGCAGAACCAGCCGCTCTACAGCTGGGACGCGAACGTCGACACCCAGTACACCGATGTGTGGCCGGGCTTCTCCAAGGACGGCATGATGGTGCTGACCGAGAAGGGCGACAACTCCTCGATCGCGATCATGAGGCCCGATGGCAGCGAGAAGAAACGCATCTTCGACACCGCCACCAGCGATCTCTCGCCGATGCTGATCAAGCGCGGCCTGGCCGGCGCTTTCTATCCGGTCTGGTCGCCCGATGATCAGTGGATCGCTTTCGGCCTGGGCAACTGGTTCACCGAACGCGGCAACGGCCCGTCGAAGATCATGCGCGTGCGTCGCGACGGCTCAGGCCTCGAAGCGTTGACCGACGCTTCGATCTTCAACGCCGGCTTCCCCAGCTACTCGGCCGACGGCAAGGAGATCGTCTTCCGCGTCTGGAGCAAGGGCCAGTTCGGCCTGCAGGTGATCAACCTCGAAACCCGCAAGGTGCGCGTGCTGACCACCGAGAACGACAACCTGCCCTCGTGGTCGCCCGACGGTCAGCGCATCATGTTCACGCGCGGCGTGAAGGAGGCCGGCAGCATCTGGGCCAACTTCGACATCTGCACGATCAAGCCCGACGGCACCGACCTGCGCCGCCTGACCACGGCCAAATCCAGCGACGGCCATGCGGTGTGGACGAAGGGCGGCAAGCAGATCCTGTGGAACAGCGCCGAGCATGGCTACCGCGATGAGGCCGTGCTCTACGACAACACCTTCCAGCCCTATGGCCAGGTGTGGCTGATGAACGCGGACGGCAGCGACAAGCGGCAGATCACCGACAGCCCGTGGGAAGATTCGACGCCGCAGTACGCACCGCAATACGCACCGCAGCGTTGAACAGGAGTTCGAGACCTTGCCGTTTCTTCAGTCCTTGTCGAGAGTGGCCTTGCTGGCTTTGACGGTGGGCGCGGTGGCGGGCTGCGCCAGCGGGCTTTCCGCGACTTCCGAACTTGTCTATGTCGGCGCGGGCATCGACGGCGGTCAGCTCCGCGCGCTGCGTCTTGACACGGTCTCGGGCAAGCTGAGTTCGGTCGGCCCGGTCGCGCAGGTGGCCAAGCCTCGTTGGGCCGTCGCGCATGCGAAGTTGCCGATGCTCTATGTGGCCAGCGATGTCGGCGCCGAGGACGGCCATGTGCTGGCCTTCGCTGTCGACCGAGCCAGCGGTTCGCTGAAGAAGGTCAGTGAAGTCGCGGCCGGCGGCAGCGGCACCACGCATCTGGATTTCGACCTGCCGTCGATGACGCTGCTGGCCGCCAACTTCGGCGGCGGCTCCACGTCGAGCATCGCGGTCCATGCGGACGGCAAACTTGACACGCTGGTGTCCACGATCAAGTCGACGGGATCGGGGCCGAATCGCCGGCAGGCGGGGCCGCATGCGCATGGCGTGGCGGTGGATCCTTCGGGGCGCTTCGCGCTGGTGGCCGATCTTGGCGCGGATCGTGTTTTCGTCTACGCACTCGATCGTGCGACACATGCCTTGGCGCCTGCCGGTGCGTTCGCGGTGCCGCCAGGCAGTGGTCCGCACCATCTCGCTTTTGGTCTCGACGGGCGCTTCGTCTACCTGCTCAACGAGCTCAGCGCCGACGTGACGACCTTGCGCTGGGATGCGCAGTCAGGCACGTTGCGGGCGGTTCAGGCGCTGCCCATCACGAGCGAGGGCTTCCAAGGTGCGAAGAGCGCTTCGGAGCTGGCTGTCAGCCCCGATGGCTCTTGTGTCTACGTCAGCGATCGTGGTGAGAACTCGCTGCTCGTTTACCGCGTCAATGCCGAGACCGGCGAGCTCTCGCTGATGCAGCGCATTGCCGCAGGCGGCGAGCTGCCTTGGAGTTTTGCGATCGACGCGGCGGGCCGCTGGCTGCTGGTGGCCAACCAGCGCAGCAACAGCCTGAACCTCTTCAGCATCGACGCGGCGTCGGGCCGGCTGACGGACACCGGGCAGGCGATCGAGGTGCCGGCGCCGCTGAGTGTCACCTTCATGAATTGAGTTGGAAAGACAGATGTACAAGAACCTGATCAACGGCGAGTGGCTCGATGGCGCCGCCGTGTCGCGCAACCTCAACCCCTCGGACACGCGCGATGTGATCGGCGAGTTCGCCCAGGCCGACGCCGCGCAAACGCGGGAGGCCATTGCCGCCGCGAGCGCGGCAGCGCCGATGTGGGGCCTGTCCACGCCGCAGCAGCGTTTCGACGTGCTCGACGCCGCCGGCAGCGAGATCCTCGCCCGCAAGGTCGAGCTCGGCGACATGCTGGCGCGCGAGGAAGGCAAGACGCTGCCCGAGGCGATCGGCGAGGTGGTGCGTGCCGGCAATATCTTCAAATACTTCGCCGGTGAAGCCTTGCGCCAGTCGGGCGATGTGCTGGCTTCGGTGCGGCCCGGGGTGGGCGTCGAGGTCACGCGTGAACCGATCGGCGTGGTCGGCCTGATCACGCCCTGGAATTTCCCGATCGCGATCCCGGCCTGGAAGCTCGCGCCCGCGCTGGCCTACGGCAACACGGTGGTGATGAAACCCGCCGAACTCGTGCCGGCCTCGGCCTGGGCGCTGGCTGACATCTTGCAGCGCGCCGGCTTGCCGAAGGGCGTGCTCAATCTGGTGATGGGCAAGGGCTCGGTCGTCGGGCAGGCGATGCTCGAAGATCCGCGCGTGAACGGCGTCAGCTTCACGGGTTCGGTCGCCACCGGCAAGCGCGTGGCGCAAGCCTGCCTGGAGCGCTTCGCGAAATTCCAGCTCGAAATGGGCGGCAAGAACCCCTTCATCGTGCTCGACGATGCGGACCTGGCCGTGGCCGTCAACTGCGCGGTCAACAGCGGCTTCTTCTCGACCGGCCAGCGCTGCACGGCCTCGAGCCGCGTGATCGTGACCGAGGGCATCCATGACCGCTTCGTGGCCGCGGTGATCGAGCGCATGAAGTCGCTGAAGGTGGGCGATGCCCGCAAGACCGGCACCGACGTCGGCCCCGTTGTCGACCAGTCGCAGCTCACACAGGATCTGCAATACGTGGCGATCGGCAAGAGCGAGGGCGCGACGCTGGCCGCAGGCGGCCAGGCGATCAGCACGAACGAGGACGGCGCGCCGGGCTTTTACATGGCGCCCGCGCTGTTCACCGATACCGCGCCCGAGATGCGCATCAACCGCGAAGAGATCTTTGGCCCCGTGGTCAGCGTGCAGCGTGCGCGGAACTACGACGAAGCGCTGGCCTTGGCCAATGACACCCCGTTCGGCCTGGCCTCCGGCATCGCCACCACAAGCCTCAAGTTCGCCACGCATTTCAAGCGTCACGCGCAAGCCGGCATGACGATGGTGAACCTGCCCACGGCCGGTGTGGACTATCACGTGCCCTTCGGTGGCCGCAAGGGTTCGAGCTACGGCTCCAGGGAACAGGGGCGTTATGCGGCCGAGTTCTTCACGACGGTGAAGACGGCGTACACGCAGGCATGACTTCGCTTCACAGCGCAGTCAGCCAGTCGCAGCGCAGGCGCCCCCTGCGGTGCAGCAAGCCCCGCAGCCACGCATAGATCGCCGGCGTGAAGCCGCCGAGCACGCACAGCGGCAGCGCCACTTCCTCATGCAGAAGGAAGACGATCGGCGGCGTCACGCAGCCGACGACCCACGCCATCAGCACGAGATCCCAGACGTAGCGCTCCACCGGGTGGCGGTGCCCGTGCAGGCACAGCCAGCGCTTGATCCGAGACATTTGGTTGATGCTCATGCCCACCTCACGACGACAACGAGCACCGAGTCTCGTCAGTTTCGTGTCAGCGAGTTTAGGACGGATCAAATGCGGCGTGGCCGGCGCCGGAGAAGGCTTGCGGAGCGTGAGGAAATTGGCCCGCCTCGGCGGATGGAGTCAGGCCCCTCGGGAATTCCGAAATACAGGAATTCAGGAATTCAGGTTTTGAACATGGATGGACAGGATGAACAGGATAAGAAAAACAAAAGACAACAGCCGTCTTGGTTCCATCCTGTGCATCCTGTTCATCCATGTAGGTAGGCATTCAGGCATTCAGGAGCTCAGGCCCGCACATGGACGGGCGGCGGCAGGATGTCGCCAAGCCTCGCAATGCGCCTACAACATCACGACGGGGAAGCCGGCCTTGGCCCAGCCTTCCAGCCCGCCCGTGAGCACGCGCGTGCGGCGGCCGCGCCGGACCAGGATCTGCGCGGCCTTGGCGGCCGAGGCGTCGTTCGGGCAATCGCAGTAGGCGACGATCTCGCCGTCGACGGGCCAGGTTTCGAGCGGCGTGGTCTCGAGATGGGCCAGCTCGACGTTGTGCGAACCGGGGATGCGCGGGCTTTGCGTAGCGCGCGAGGCCAGGCCGCGTACGTCGAGGATCGCCACCGGCTCGCCGCGTTCGAGCAGGGCCGCCAGATCATGGGGCTCGATGTGGTCCAGCCGGGCCAGCGAACGGATCGCGAGCCAGCGCCGCCAGTAGCGCCATGCGATATACAGCCCCAGCAGCACGGCGCCGACCAGCAAGGCGGCGTTGCCCAGATTGCTCAAGGCGCGCAGCAGCTCGCGGATCTGCGCGTGAAAGATTGCGCCGGCCGCAATGCAGCAGGCCGCCCACAGTGCCGCGCCGACCGTGGTGAAGAACAGAAACGGCCAGACCGACATGCCGATCGCACCGGCCAAGGGGGGCGCGATCACCGACAAGCCCGGCACGAACTTGGCGATCAGCAGCGTGGTGGCGCCGCGCTGCGCGAAGCTCAATTCATTCTGGCGGACGCAGGTGTCTGGCGAGATCGAGATGCGGCACAGCAGCGCCAGCACGCGCCGCCCGAGCCGCCGCCCGGCGGCAAACCAGATCGCGCCCGAGAAGGTCGAGGCCAGCGTGGCCGCCGCGAGCGCTTCGGCGCCGTAGGCCCCGCTGTGCGCGGCTTCGGCGCCGGCCAGCAGCAGCAAGGGCAGGGCGGGCACAGGCACGCCCAGCGTGGCCGCGAAGACGGTCAGGAAGACGGTGAGCAGCTTGTACTGCTCGAACAGGACGAGGACGGTGTCCATCGAGGCACGCAGTTAGGGTCGGAGCGGAACATCCGCAGGCGTGCGGATGATAGTTCGCTCCGAAAGCCGCTGCCGGAGAGTGGCCTCGGTCGATCTCAGTCGATGTATCGAAGGCCCGCCTTGGCGAGCGGCTCGCGCATCTGGTACATGTCCAGACCCAGCACGCCGGACGCGAGTTTCTCGCGCTTGGCGCCCTCGTTGGCCTCGCGTGCCAGCGCGGCTTCGAGCGTCCTGGCGGCGAGGGCGCGCGGCACGCAGGCCACGCCGTCATCGTCCGCCACGATCACGTCGCCCGGCGTCACCCACATGCCGGCGCAGACCACCGGGATGTTGACCGAGCCGACGGTGGCCTTGATCGTCCCCTTGGCCGAGATGCACTTGCTCCAGACCGGGAAGTTCATCTGCGCCAGCGTCTTCACGTCGCGCACGCCGGCATCGATGATCAGCGCGCGGGCGCCGCGAGCCTGGAAGCTGGTGGCCAGCAGGTCGCCGAAATAGCCGTCCGTGCAGTCGGCGGTGACCGCGGCCACCACGATGTCGCCCGGCTGGATCTGTTCGGCCGCCACATGCAGCATCCAGTTGTCGCCGGGATGCAGGAGCACGGTCACGGCCGTGCCCGAGACCTGCGCGCCCGCGTAGATCGGCCGGATGTAGGGCTTGAGCAGGCCGACGCGGCCCATCGCCTCGTGCACGGTGGCCGAGCCGAGCGCGGCCAGCGCATCGGCCGTGGTGCGGTCGGTGCGTTCGATGTTCCGGTAGACAACGCCGAGTTCATACATGGCTGACTTCTCCTTGAAGGTGGATCAACGGCCTTGCGCCTTAAGCGCGGCGTGCAGGCGCGGGAACACGCGGCGCGCATTGCCCTCGAAGACGAGGTGGCGCTGGGTGTCGCTCAGGTTGCCCGCCGCCTCGATGTAGCGCTTGGTGTCGTCGTAGTAGTGGCCCGTCTGCGGGTCGATGCCGCGCACGGCGCCGATCATCTCGGAGGCGAACAGGATGTTCTCGACCGGGATCACGTTCGTCAGCAGGTCGATGCCGGGCTGGTGATACACGCAGGTGTCGAAGAAGATGTTCTTCAGCAGATGCTCCTGCAGCAGCGGCTTCTTGAGCTCCTGCGCGAGGCCGCGGAAACGCCCCCAGTGGTAAGGCACCGCGCCGCCGCCGTGCGGGATCAGGAACTTCAGCGTCGGGAAATCCTTGAACAGATCGCCGCTCAGGCACTGCATGAAGGCCGTGGTGTCGGCGTTCAGGTAATGCGCGCCGGTGGTGTGGAAGCAGGCATTGCAGCTGGTCGAGACATGGATCATGGCCGGGATCTCCAGCTCGACCATCTTCTCGTACAGCGGGTACCAGTGGCGATCGGTCAGCGGCGGGCTGGTCCAGTGGCCGCCGGAGGGATCGGGGTTCAGGTTCAGGCCGACGAAGCCGTACTCCTTGACGCATTTCTCGAGCTCGGGGATGCAGCTGGCCGGATCGACACCGGGCGACTGCGGCAGCATCGCCGCGCCGATGAAATGTGCGGGGAACAGCTCGCTGACGCGGTGGCAGAGCTCATTGCAGATCGCCGCCCAGGTGGCCGAGGTGTTGAAGTCGCCGACGTGATGAGCCATGAAGCTCGCGCGCGGGCTGAAGATCGTCAGGTCGCTGCCGCGCTCGCGCATCTTGGCGAGCTGGTTGGTCTCGATCGACTCGCGCAGCTCGTCGTCGCTGATCTTCAGCTCACTGGCCGTCGGGATCTTCGTGGGATCCTTGAGGCCGGCGATCTGAAGGTCGCGCCAGGCGCCGAGCGCGGCCGGCGCGGTGGTGTAGTGGCCGTGAACGTCGATGATCATTCAGCAGATCTCCATGAAACTCAAAAAGCGGGGTCAGAAGCGGTGGTTGATGCCCACGGTCTCGCCGACCTGGTTGGACGCGCCAGCCGCGTTCAGCGTCGACACGATGGCGGTCTTGAACTTGGTGTGGTCGAGTTCGAGGTAGAGCTTGGTGCGCTTGGACAGGAAGTAGTCGAGGCCGGCGATCGTCATGTCCTTGCCGCGCGCCTTGTCGCTGGTGGACGTCGTGCGGTAGAAGCCGGCGGTCAGCTTGATCTGCTCGCTGAACGAATAGCTGGCACCGCCGAAGGCATTGCGCGTCGCCGTATTGGGTGCCGTGCCTTCGAGGTCGATCGTGTCGATCATGTAGCCGCCGGAGACCGACCAGTCGCCGTGCTTGAAGATCGCGCCGACGAGGTAGTAGTCCTCGTTGCGGTAGGTGCCGCCCACCAGCACGCTGCGGCGGTTGTAGGAGCCGCCGGTGGTCAGCGAGTCGCCGTAGTACTGCAGGCCGATGCCGCGCGCGGAGGCATTCTTGATGCTGCCGGCCACCTCGCCGAAGGAATTCTCAAGCTCGAGCTTGAAGCGGCCGAACTGGCCGGCGTACTTCACGTCGTTGCTGAAGCGCGTGCCGCTGGAGGCCTGCGTCAGCGGGATCAGCGGCGTGTAGTTGAAGTGGAAGGCGTCGTAGTCGAGGATGAAGTCATGCGCGATCGTGTACTGGCGGCCCAGGTCGAGCGTGCCTGCCGAGCCCTTGACGCCCACGAAGGACTGACGCTGGAACATGGTGTTGGTGGTGTTGTCCAGCGCGCCGGTGGCGAGGTTGAAACCCTGCTCGAGCAGGAAGTGGGCTTCGAGCCCGCCGCCCAGGTCTTCCTTGCCGCTGAAGTCGAGTTTGTTGGAGCTGTTCCAGCCGTTCGTGCCGACGATGGTCTTGCTGTCGCCGGCGGGGTTGACGTGCGAGAGGTGGCGCACGCCGCCGTCCGCGGTGCCGAAGATCTTGACCTCGCCGTCGGCGTGGGCCGAGGGCGCGGCGAAGGAAGTGAGCAGCGCCAGGGGCGCCAGGTATCGAGCAGGGTATCGAGCTGGGGAGCGATTCATTTTTGTCTCCGTATGCCGGTCTTTGCCGGCAGGCTGGGTTGATAAAGGCGAGTGAAAGCGAGGAAGGGCTGCGATCCCGCATGGATCGATCAAGGCGACGAGCGCAACCCGAGGAAAGTGACGCCGGGGCCTAGTGCCGGGCGAGCGCGGGTTCGAGCTCGGGCTCGATGTAGCCCAGGTCCAGCTCCGTTCGCAGCCGGTCGGCGTCGAGCGCCTTTTCCCAGCGGGCCACCACGACGGTGGCGACGGCATTGCCGGTGATGTTGACGAACACGAAGGCCGAGGACAGCAGGCGGTGCACGCCGAGCACCAGCGCGATCGAGGACACCGGGATCGTGCCCGTGGCGCCCAGCGTCGCGGCCAGCACGGCGATCGCCGAACCCGCCACGCCCGCGCCGCCCTTGGACGTGATCAGCAGCACCAGCAGCAGCGCAACCTGGTGTTCCCAGCCCAGCGCCGTGTTGGTGGCCTGCGCCAGGAAGACGGTGACCGCCGCAAAGTACAGGCAAGTGCCGTCATGGTTGAAGGCATAGCCGCCGGGCAGCACGAGGCCCACCACCGAACGCTCGCAGCCGAGCTGTTCGAGCTTCTTCAGCAGCTGCGGAAACACGCTCTCGGACGAACTCGTGCCGATCACCAGCAGCAGCTCCGCGCGGATGTAGCGCATCAGCTTGAGCAGGCTGAAGCCGGCCAGGCGCGTCACCGGCCACAGCACCAGCACGAAGAACAGCAGGCAGGTCAGGTAGAACTCGCCGACCAGCTTGCCCAGCGCCACCAGCGAGCCCACGCCGAACTTGCTGACCGTGAAGGCAATGGCGCCGTAGGCCGCGATCGGTGCGACCTTCATCGCCAGGCCGATGATCCAGTACACGCCCTGTGCAAAGCTGTCGAGCACGTTCAGCATCGGCTTGGCTCGGTCACCGGCCGCAGACATGCCGAAGCCGAACAGCACCGAGACGAACAGGATCTGCAGGATGTCGCCGCTGGCAAAGCCCGAGACCATGGTCTTCGGGATCAGGTTCAACAGGAAGAAGCTGGTCGACTCGAAGTGTTTCGCCTGCGTGATGTAGCTGTCCGCCGCGCCGGCGTCGAGCGCATTGACGTCGATGTTCATGCCGACGCCGGGCTGCAGCAGGTTGATCGTGACCAGGCCGATCAGCAGCGCGATCGAGGTGATCACCTCGAAATAGATCAGCGCCTTGATGGCGACGCGGCCGACCTTCTTCATGTCGCCCGCGTTGGCAATGCCGCTCACCACCGAGCAGAAGATGATCGGGCCGACCACCATCTGGATCAGCCGGATGAAGGCATCGCCCAGCGGCTGGGAAGCCTTGCCCGCATCGGGCCACCAGTGGCCGACGGCCACGCCGAGCACGATGCCGACGAACACCTGGAACGAGATGTCCCGGTAGAAGGGCTTCCTGGACTGCTGTCGGGGAACCGGCAGGTCTTTCATGTTCACGTCTTTGTCTCCTGGATCTTAAGTCTGTCGGCTCTCATCGCTTCTTGTTGCGACTTTGAGAGCGTGCCGGCCAAGCCGACGGATCACCTCGCCTCGTCGCCCAGCAACTCCAGGCTGTCGGCCAGCAGCTCGTCCACGGTCACCTTCCGCGGCATCAGGCCCTGCTTCTCGCAGAAGGCCAGCGTGGTCGCGAGCGGCCCGCGCAGCGCCTCGGCGCCGTCGGGCAGGCGCCGCTGCAGCGCCACGGGATCGGGCACCGAAGCCTTGGCCAGCGTGAACAAGCGGTAGACCGCGCGCACGCTTTCGGGATGCGCGCGCGCCACCGCCAGCGGCATCGTCAGCACATGGTTGATCGGTACGAAGCCGTGCTCGGCCTGCCAGCGGCGGTCGGCCTCGGCGTGGTCGGCGATCACCGGTGCGATGTCCTCGTGCTTGGGCAGGTCGTTGCCGAAGATCGCCGCGTCGAGCTCGCCGTCCATCAGCATCTGCAGCATGGCCTTGCCGGCCGGTGCGCGGCTGACGAAGGCCGGGTCCTGGTACTCCTCGAGATGGCCGCCCTCGAAAGTGGTCCAGCGGACGCTGTCCGTCGCAACCCCGTAGGTCTCATCGAGGATGCCGCGCAGCCACATGCCGGTGGTCTGCGTGTAGGCCCGCACGCCGATGCGGGCACCGGCCAGGTCCTTCACGCTCAAGCCCGGGCGGTGCCGCCGGTTGTAGACCAGGCAGCCTTGTTGAAGCCGCGCCGCCAGGACGATCGGCAGCATGAACACCGGCTTGTCGTAGGCCTTGGCCTGCAGGAAGGTGGCGATGGCCAGCTCGCTAACGTCATAAGCCTGCTGACGCGCCATCGGCGCGAAGGCGCGGTGGATGGGCTCGATGTCCAGGCAGTTCAGGCGCAGGCCCGGCAGGGCCAGCTTGCCGCTGATCAGCGGTTCGGTGTGCGGGTAGCGCTTGACCGCGACGCTCAGCTCAAGCACCTTCTGCACGTCGGTGTTGCTGTTCATGCCCGGCTCCCCATGTGGTTCAGTTCCGGATAGATGGAGCGCGCGGTGTCGCCGAAGATCCAGGCGCGATCTTCTGCCGTCAGCATGGCCAGGCCCTCTTGCGCCTCGGCCAGCAGTGACTTCAGCGAGCCTTCGGCCGAGGGGAAGTTCGAGCCCCACGCGATGCGCCGCGCGCCAAAGGCGGCGAGCACCATCGGGAAGAAAGCCTGCGGTGTCGAAGCGCCGCGCGAGGCTTCGGTGATCGTGCGGTTCGTCAGCTTCAGGTAGACGCCCGGATGCTCGGCCAGGTCGAACAGCGACTGCGCCGAGGCATACGGCGGGCCGCCGGCCAGATCGGGGCGGGCCAGATGGTCGAGCAGCACGCGGCTGCGCGGGAATAAGCCCAGCATTCGGCGCAACGCCGGGATGCCGGCGGCGGTCATCTGCAGGCAGATGGAAATGTTGTTGGCCTGTGCGTACTCCCACACCGGGTAGGAGCGCTCGTCGTCGAGCCACGAGGCCTGGCCGGGCATCGTCGTGCCGGTCAGGAACAGGCGCAGGCCGCTGAGCCCTTCGCCGAGCCAGAACTTGAAACGCTCGACCGCATCGGGCGCCAGCACGTCGATCGAGAACACGCCGCAGAAGCGGTCCGGGTGAGCCATCACGGCCTCGACGACGTAGCGGTTGTCGTTGCCGTAGGCGGTGGAAGCCTGCACCACCATCGCATGGCGGATGCACGCTTCGTCCATCGAGGCCAGCAGGTTTTCATAGTCAGCCGGCCGGTGCGCCGACCAGTCGGACTGCTTGCCGCCCACCGGTGCGAGCGGGTAGCGCTCGTGGTCGGACGAGATGGCGTGCGTGTGGGTATCGACAAACATGGTTAAGCTGGATTCGGTCGGAGGCGATCAGAAACGGGACGATGAATCCAACTTTAGGGAACTGCCGCCTGTTCTGCTAATTTAAACTGCGGCCTAGGCCATAAATTTCAGTGAAGCTGATGTCTGGGAATTTTTGGGGACTTTTGAAAATTCGATGAGCGACGAGACCATCAACCTGCGCCGCTTCGTGCTGTTCGATGCGGTCTGCCGCGAGGGCGGTATCAGCCAGGCGGCCTTGGCCGTGGGCCTGAGCCAGCCGGCGGTCAGCCTCGCGATCAAGAAGCTTGAGGAGACGATCGGTGCCGTGCTGTTCGAGCGCGGCTACGGCGGCAGCGAGCTGACGCGCGAGGGCGCGCTGTTGCAACGGCGCGTCGAGCGCATGCTGCAGCAGATCGAGGCGGCCGTGGCGGCCATGCCGGCCGGCGGGCGCGCGCGGCAATCCCACGCCGGTGCCATGTGCCGCCGCCTGACCGATTCGCAGATCCGCTGCCATGTCGCGATTGCCGAAGCGGGCTCCGCCGCCGAGGCCGCGCGCCGGCTCGGCATCTCGCAGCCGGCCGTGCACCGCGCCGCGCGCGAGCTCGAGGACACGGTCGGGCACACGCTCTACCGGCGGCGTGTGCACAGCGTATCGGCCAATGTGGCGGGACAGGAGCTGGCGCGGCGGCTGGTCGTGGCGCTCGGCGAGATCGCGCAGGCGCATGTCGATCTCGTCACGGCGCGCGGCCTTGCCGCAGGCCGCATCGCGGTGGGCGTGCTGCCGCTGATGCCGCAGCGGCTGCTGGCGCGCACGATCGGGCGCCTGCGCGAGAGCTATCCGAACGTGGTCGTGACGATCCGCGAAAGCACGCATGCTCGGCTGCTCGAGGACCTGCGCTTCGGCCGGCTCGACATCATCGTCGGCGCGCTGCGCGAACCGCGCCTCGAAGGCAACGTCATCGAACGCGAGCTGTTCACCGATCCCTATGTGGTCGTCGCGCGGCGCGGGCATCCGCTGGCGGAGCAGCGTCGCGTGAGCGTCAAGGATCTCGCCGCCCACGGCTGGGTCGTGCCGCAGCAGGACATGCCGCGCCGGGCCGTGGTCGACATGATGCTGGCCAAGCTGCCGCAGGCACCGCGCGTGCTGGTCGAGACCAGTTCGCTGGCGATGATGATGTCGATGCTGGAGGAGAACGACTGCATCTCGCTGCTGTCGCGCTCGCACATCCTCTACGGCAACTACCGCAACGAGGTGGTGGCGCTCGACGTGCCCTCACCCAAGGGCGAGCGAACCGTGGGTTACACCACGCGGGCCGATTGGCTGCCGACCGAGCCGCAGCGCGAGTTCATCGAGCAGTTGCAGGCGCAGTGCCGGCTGGCGCCGGACGCGTAGGTTCCGCTACCCTGGCAGCCGCCGCGCTGTCGAACAGCACGCGGCCGCCGCGGATCGCATAGCGGATATCGGAGAAGGCGCTAACGCCCTTCTTCTGCGGATCCGAGCCGAGGATGGTCAGGTCGCCTTCCATGCCGGGGGCGACGCGGCCTTGGTGTTCGCTGACCTTGAAGAGTGCAGCGGGCGCTGTGGTCAGCATGGCCAGGATGTCGTCGGCGTTCAGGCCGGTGAGCGCGAGCTGCCGGAATTCCTCGGAGACGTCGTAGTCGGTCAGGAAGCCCGTGTCGGTCCCGAACACGAGCGGCACGCCGGCGCGATGGGCGTCAAATACGAGGCGGCGGATCTCCGCGATGTTGCGGTCCTGCGAGAGCAGTTGCAGGGTCGGGATGATCGTGACGTGCTGGCGGGCGAGGTCGTGCAGGACGGAGAGATCGATGTCGTGAACCACCTCGGGCGCGTGCGCCAGCACGTCGACGCCGCTGGCGAGCGCGACACGGACGCCTTCCAGGTTGGTCGGATGAACGAACACCAGCGCGCCCAGCCGATGCGACTCAGCGACGGCGGCCGTGGCGATGTCTTCACGCATGGGCCGCACCTGGTCGGGCCCGACGATCGAGCCGGTGAACAGCTTGGTGATGTCCGCCCCGGCCGCGAGATTCTTCGCGACGAAGGCGCGCGCTTCCTCGGGCGACTCCGGCTGGCCCAGCTTGGCCTTGAGCTTGGCGGGCAGGTCGGCCAGGTAATAGGGCAGGGCATGCGCGGGATACAGGGGCAGGCCGGCGGTGCGGATGTGCGGGCCTGCAAGTTCACCGCTTTCGATGCGGCGCCGCAGCGCGTTCGTGACGTCAAGATCCGAGCCGGTGTCGACGACCGAGGTGAAGCCGGAATGCGTGAGCATGTCCTGCAACTGACGCTCCAGCTGCTGCGGCGCCAGGTTTGCGGCACCCAGCCATTGCAGCCCGGTGAAGTGGACGTGAGCGTTCCAGAAGCCGGCCATCACGACACAGCCCTTGCAAGCCAGCACCGTGGTGCCCGGCGGCAGCGCCACGCGCTTGGAAGAGACCGCAGCGATGCGGCCATCATGGATCAGCACCGTGCCATCGACGATCGGCGCCGCAAGCGGGGCCGGATAGATCCTGGCGTGCTCGATGGCGATGTCGGCGGCTTGGCAGTCGGCCCAGCTCAGGCTCAGCAAGGCTGCAGCCAGGACGATTGCCTGCTTTGTCTTCGTCATCGGCAGGTCCATTCAGCCGCGATCCACGGCCGGTTCATCGTCGCTGGGCTCACGCAGCACATCGAACAGATGGCCCATGCGATGCGCCTTGGTGTCCAGGTAGGCGCCGTTGCGCCGGTTGCGGCCCAACTGCAGCGGCACGCGCTCCTGCACCTTCACGCCGTGAGTGGTCAGGCCCTCGATCTTGCCGGGGTTGTTGGTCATCAGGCGTACGGACTTGACACCCAGCTCGGCCAGCATCGCGGCGGCAAAGCCGTAGTCGCGCGCATCAGCGGGCAGGCCCAGCAGGCGGTTGGCGTCGAGCGTGTCGGCGCCTTTTTCCTGCAGGGCATAGGCGCGGATCTTGTTCAAGAGGCCGATGCCGCGGCCCTCCTGGCGCAGGTAGAGCAGCACGCCGCGGCCTTCCTTGGAGAGCGCCTGCAGCGCGCCGCGCAGCTGCGGCCCGCAGTCGCAGTGACAACTGCCGAAGGTGTCTCCGGTCAGGCATTCGGAGTGCAGGCGCACCAGCACAGGCGCGTCGGTGCTCAGGTCACCCAGGCACAGCGCGGCATGTTCCAGGCCGGTCTGGAGTTCCTTGAACCCATGCAGCTGGAAGTCGCCGTAGGCGGTCGTCAGGCGGCAGCAGGCGTGTTCAAGCGGATATTGCGAATCTGGCATTGGGTCTCTTGGATACCGGGTACTCAGAGACGGATTGTCCAGGAATCGCGCGGCCCCGGGGCGCAGCCGGGATATTGCAGGAATTTGCTCAGATGGCGATGCGCCATTCCTCCCACGTGGCCCGGTCGGGCGACCCACCGTCAGGCCGAGCTCCTCGTCTTCTGCTTCTTACTTGCTCGTGAAGGCGTTGATGATGCGGTCCATGAAGGCAAAGACCAGCTCGATGCCGTAGCCCGCCACGAAGGCCAGCGCCCAGACCGGCAGATTGGCCCATTGCGCGCCGCCCACGGCCTGGGGTGTCAACAGCCAGTTCGAGGCCAGGCCCGCGAGCGCTCCGAGGCCGGTCCTGACGATGTGATTGAAGGCCGATCCCGGGGCAAACGAGCGCTCCGCGATGGCCTTGCTCATGTTGCGAAGGATGAAGGCATGCGCGCCGAGCCAGCCCAGCAGGAGAGGCAGGTACACGTCATTGAGCCGCGACGCCACGGTGCGCGCGGCCTCCACCTTGACGAGCGGGTTCGTCACGGCGGTCGGGGTGGCCTGCGTGGCCTGCGTGGCCTGAGTGGCGACCGGCAGGTTCTGCGGCTGATCCACCTTGGAACAGAGGACGAGGCTGAACAGCCAGCTCGAGCCCGCGTCGCAGGGCAGGGCCGACCAATGCTGGAGCCGCTCGGGGATCGCATCGAATTCCTCCTTGGCGTCCTTCTGCGAGGCCTTCGCGCTCGCCAGCGCGGTGTCGGCTTCGGCGATGGCCTTTCTGGCGGCGTCGAGCGCGGGCTGGTCGATCGGCGGCTTCTTCTCGATGGCCGAGGCCGCGTCTCGGCGGCTTTCCAGCAGCGCCAGCTTGGCGGGCACGTCCTGGTCGTTCCTGGCGATCGTGTCACGCAGCTCGTTGAACCGCTTCAGCGCCGAAGCGCCTTGCGCGTAGTAGCTGAGCGAGATGCAGGTGCCGACCAGCACGGCGATGAAGATGCTGACGTTGACAAAGCGGCCCAGGGACCAGCGCTTGATGTGTCTCCAGTCATTGCCGGACAAGCTGGGCAGCACGGTGGCGGAAGCCCCGAGCGTCTCGGTCGTGATGGGCGCCAGGGCGACGGTGAGGCCCTCGTAGGCCTTGAGAAACTCCTGCTCCTGCGAGACCGTCAGCGACTCGTCATCGACCGCGCTGTTGATGGCGACGATCGGGTTGCGAACCGCGTCCTCGACCTTCTTGCCATTGGCCGCAGCAAAGGCCAGCAGCACCTGGGCATTGGCCACGAGCGGGCGGATGCGCGCGCGCCGGGCGATGCCGGCGCGAACAGCGCCCGCCAGCTGGCCCGTGGCGGTGACGGCAGCGTTGTAGGTCGCAAAGAAGGCGGATTGGGCCGGCCCCGGCGCCATCAGCGCGGCCGAGTTCGCTTTCGCATCCAGCAACTCTTGCAGCATGGTGCCGGGCAGGGCGATCTTGTGCGTCGTCGCGTAGCCCGCGAGAAGCTGCGCGTCCTCGATCATTTCCACGATCGCGGTCATGGGGGCAGCCTCAAAAGCCGGGCATCTCGGCAAGCGTTCACAGCAGGTTGCCCGGCGCGTAGGGTCCCGGCTGCGCGGAAGGCCAGCCGAGCACCGGGCCCGCCTTCATGCGCAGGGTGATCGAGCGGTCCAGCCCGTCCTTGCGAAGCAGCTCGGGGAACACGCGCGGGCTCTGGGGCAGGGCCTTCCACGGCACCTCTTCCCAAGGCGCATGCGCGGTGCCCGTCGCGTCCGGCACCGGCAGGTAGAGCGGCGTGCCGGCATACAGCACGCCGGCCTCGCTCAGCTGTTGCGTCATCCAGGCCAGGCTACCGCCCGACAGACCACTTTCAGCACCCTCCGGGTAGCCGCCGCCCACGTCCGCATGGGCGCCCGGGAAGAGCCGTTGCCGGATGCCCGGGCGGTCTTCAATCCACAGCGTCGGCGTGAAATCGCCTCGACGTTCGTCCAGGCTGACCGCGTGATAGCCGTTGCCGACCTTGTTGCTCAGCTGGGTGTCGGTGAAGCGCAAGGCTTCGATGTGCTCGCCGGTCTTCAGGTTGTACTGCGGGATGCCGAGGGAACCGACGGTGTCCCACACGCCAATCGCGGTGATTGGGGCGTCGATCATCTGCTCCGGTGGCGGTGGACTCAGCAGGAACCTCGGCAAGTCCAGCACGAGGTTCTCCAGCGTGCTCAGCAGCGTTTCGTCGCCCTTCAGCTTCAGCGCGTGCTTGCGGCTTGCGTACCAGACGGCCGAACCCCAGCGGTAGGCGACGTCCTTGTCGGTGACCAGGTCGACCTTCGTCGCATCGATCAGCCCCTGCGAGCAGATCAGCCCGGCCAGGGCTCGCGCCGTGTACGCGCCGCGGCTGAAGCCCACCAGATAGATGCGGTCTCCGGCGCAGTAGTTGCGGCTGATGAAGGTGTAGCCGCGCACGATGCGCGTCACCAGCCCGGCGCCGAGCGCACCGCCCAGGACCTTGACGAGGAAGTTGTCGGAGTCTCCGACGCCGTTCAGATACTTGGCGATTTGCAGCAGCTGGCCCGCGTCATCAACGCAGCTCGACTCTTCCTCGTCGCTCAGCTTCAGCGTGCTCAGCGCCCGCTTGCCGGCCAGGTTGACGAAGGTCTTGAGCACATTGGTGGAACCCGCCACCTCCTGCGTCTCGGTGTCCGCGTCACCGGGACCATTCCAGGTGCCATCCGCACAAAACACGATGTTCTTGGCCATGTCAGCTCTCCGTGCACCGGCGCTTCGGCGAGGCGCCTGCCACGGATGCTAGGGATCCCACTCCCGCATGGCATCCACAGACCTGTGGACAGGCGACTTTCACGCCGCTCGCCGGGCCGTGCCTCCAAGCAGTAGTAGAGTGCATCCGTCTTGCTACTGCCTCACGGCAGCAAGCCACCCCACGAGTGACATCGACAAGCCCATCAAGAAAAGGAGCTCCGCAATGCCCAAAGGCGAACAACGCAACGACAAGGCCAACAAGAAGCCCAAGAAGGACAGCGGCCCTGTCAAGGAATCGACCTCCGTCTCCACCCGCCCCACGCCGCCGATGACGGCGGTGATGCCCAAGGGCAAGCTCAAGAACAAGCCGGGTTGAGCCGGCGCGCGGCGACGAAACCTTCGCCGCGCATTCATTCATTCATTCATTCATTCAGCCGGCCTCACACCTTGCGTGCGCGAGGCCCGGCGTTCTTGCACGGAACTTCCGGAGCACTCAAGGCATAGAACTCATGCAGCTTCGCCGCCAGCATCTGCTTGTCCGGCAACTGCGTCTGGTACTGCGCCACAAGCGCCGGTGAGAGTGTGCGGCTCAGCGAGTACTCCACCACCTCGCTGTCCTTGCCGGCGCACATCAAGAGGCCGATGGCCGGGTTCTCATGCGGCTTTCTCACCTGGCGGTCCAGCGCTTCAAGATAGAAGTTCAGCTTGCCGAGGTGCTCGGGCTCGAAGCGCTCGACCTTCAGCTCGATCGCGACCAGGCAGTTCAGACCGCGGTGGAAGAACAGCAGATCGAGCGCGAAATCGCGGCCACCCACCTGGATCGGAAACTCGGAGCCGACGAAGCAGAAGTCGCGGCCGAGCTCGATCAGGAAGTTGCGCAGCTCGGTCAGCAGGCCGCCGTGGAGATCAGCCTCGGAGTGGGCGCGGGGCAAGCCCAGGAATTCGAGCGAGTAGGCATCCTTGAAGACTTGCAGGGCGGCTTCGCCGTGTATTTGTGTCAGCGCTGCTGACACTTTTGCGGGCGCCAAAACCGTCTTCTCAAATGCCGCCACGCGGAACTGGCGCTCCAGCTCCCGCGAGCTCCACCGATGCTGCACGGCCATGCGCAGGTAGAACTCGCGTTCCTCAGGGTGCTTGGACTGGGTCAGGATGATGAGGTTGTGGGTCCAGGGCAATAGTGTCACCAGTGGTGTCACTATTTCGTGAGCCCGGTAGATCTCGAAAAACTGCCGCATCCGGAACAGGTTGCGGCTCGTGAACCCGCGTTGCCCGGGCAGCGTGCGAGCCAGGTGCTCTGCGAGGTTCCCCACAACCCCTTCGCCCCACTCCGCCGCCGCAATCTTGCCGCTGATGTATTCACCAATCTGCCAATACAGGCCAACCAGCTCCGTATTGACGGCCTGATGCGCGCGCTGCCGCGCTTGCTCGATGAGCCCGACGACTTCGCCGAAGGCGGTTTCCAGCGCAGCGGCCGGCACGGAGGTTTGCTCGGCGGCAGCGCGAGTCTTGTTTCGGGTGGTTTGGACCATCCCGGAATTGTCCGGTCGCTATGGAGGCGATTTCGCCGCGAACGAGCTCGGGTCTGAACCGCTCTTGCGGGACGGGCCGACCCTCAGCTCTCCAGCCCCGCCACCGCCCCCATCACCAGATCCACCCCGCTGATGACCGTCCCGGGATGCGAGGCCACGCCAAAACGCGGGCGGGCTTGCTGGGTCGTGTCGTCGAAGTTGTAGCCGCCTTGCAGCGTCACGCGCAGGCGTTCACGGATCATCAGCGAGTGAGGGGCGGCGTCACCTTGCAGAAAGACGCCGAACTCGTCGCCGATGCGCACGACCAGATCCGTGGCTCGCACACGGCTGCGCAGGCGGGCGCCGAAGGTGGTGAGGAGCTCGGCGCGGTGCTGGCTTGCGGCCGGCGTGTCGACTGCCACCACCATCACGACCGAGCGCTCGCCCGTGCTGACGCACAGGATGATCTGGCGGCGCAGCTGGGAGCCGAACTCTTCGAGGCTCTCCAGGCGCGGAATGGGGAACATCTGCGCCGCTCGCTTGGCCTTGAAAGCCGTGCGTGCCTTGGCAGCGAAGGGTTGGAAGTCGTCGAGGCGAGGGGCGATATACATGGTTGTGTATGACGAACGCGGCGAGACAAAAAAGGTGAGGGCATCTGCGGAGCCGCTGCCCTCGTCGGGGCCTCCCTGTTCAGCGTGATCGCAGATGTCCTCATGGGTTAAAACGGCTTGCGCGCGCCAATCCCGACATTCATCGCAAAAAAAGTTCTAACGCCGTGGCTTGACTGACCTGATCGAGCGCTTTGGCCGCGCCCGCCTCGGCTAGAGTTGGCTCCCATGCCAACCGAGGTCACCCAACTCCTGCAAGCCGCCCACGGCGGCGACCAGAAAGCGGCCGACCAGGTGATGGCCCTGCTTTATGCCGATCTCCGGCGCATTTCGCGCTCGCGTCTGGCCCGCTCGGGCGAGCTGAGCCTGAATCCCACCGACCTGGTGCATGAGTCCTGGTTGCGGCTTTCGGCCGGCGAGGGCCAGGACTTCCCGGACCGCAAGCATTTCCTGGCCTATGCGGCACGGGTGATGCACTCGGTCGTGATCGACCATGTGCGCGCCCGCCAGGCCGAGCGGCGCGGCGGCGACGCGCTGTTTGTGACGCTCAACACCGCCGTCGAAGGACTGGCGCCGCAGCGTGACGAGGAAATCCTGCGTGTACACGAGGCGCTGGAGGCGCTGGCCGTGCATGACGCCCGCCTGGCGCAGGTGGTGGAGATGCGCTACTTCGGCGGCATGACCGAACCCGAGATCGCCGCGGCGCTCGAGGTGACGGAACGCACCGTGCAACGCGACTGGCAAAAGGCGCGCATCTTCCTCTCGATGGCCATGAAATGAACCGTTATGTGACGCAGTCGCGCTGGCCCGTCCTGAGCCCGCTGCTCGATGAATTGCTCGATCTGCCACCCGAGGCCCGCGAAGCGCGGCTGGCGCAGCTGCGTGCCGAGGACGCTCAGGTGGCCGACGATCTGCAGGAACTGCTGTCGCGCCAGGATGCGATGGAGGCGGCGGCTTTTCTGGACCAGCCCGCGCTCGCGGGGCACCATCTTGAAGCCGGCCAGAAGGTCGGCGCCTACACCCTGGAGCGCGAGCTCGGCCAGGGCGGCATGGGCACGGTCTGGCTCGCGCGCCGCACCGATGGGCGCTTCGACGGCCAGGTGGCGATCAAGTTCCTGACCGCCGGCGTGCCCGGTCTGCGCGAAGAAGGTGGGCTCGAAGCGCGCTTCGCCCGCGAAGGGCAGATCCTTGCCAGGCTCGCCCATCCGCATATCGCCCGGCTGATGGACGCAGGCGTGTCGCCCGACGCCTTGCCCTATCTGGTTTTGGAATATGTCGATGGCACGCCGATCACCGCCTATTGCGACGAGCGCGGGCTCGATGCGCGCCAGCGCGTCACGCTGTTCCTCGACGTGCTGGCGGCGGTGGCCCATGCCCACGCGCGGCTGATCCTGCACCGCGACCTCAAGCCCAGCAACATCCTCGTCACCGCGGGGGGCGAGGTGAAGCTGCTGGACTTCGGCATCGCCAAACTGCTCGACGACACGACCGGCAGCGGCGCCGCCACCGAGGTCACGCGCCAGGCCGGCCACGCCTACACGCTCAACTACGCCGCGCCCGAACAGGTGCAGCGGCTGGAAGTCACCACCGCCACCGATGTGTACGCACTCGGCGTGCTGCTCTACGTGCTGCTGGGCGGCAAGCACCCGACCGATGTCGACACGCAGACGCATTTCGATCGCCTACGCGCCATCGTGGAGGCGGAGCCGCGCCGGCTTTCCGACGTGGCCCCGGCGCTGCGCGGCGACCTCGACACCATCGTGGCCAAGGCGCTTAAGAAATCGCCTGCCGAGCGCTACGTCAACGCCGAACAACTGGCCGACGATCTGCGCCGCTGGCTGGCCTTCGAGCCGATCAGCGCGCGGCCCGACAGCGCGCTCTATGTGCTCAGCCGCTTCGCGCGGCGGCACCGCGTGGCCGTGGGGGCGGGCAGCCTCGCCATCGTCGCCATGGTGGCGCTGACCGGCCTCTCGATGGCCGAAGCCTGGCGCGCCGACCATGCCGAGCAGCAGGCGCAGGCGCGGCGCCAGCAAGCCGATGAACTGCTCAGTTACATGCTCGGAGACTTCGCCGACCAGCTGCGGCCGGTGGGCCGGCTCGACCTGCTCGACAGCGTGGGCAGCAAGGCGCTCGACTATCTGGAGCGGCACGAAGACGGCTCGCTCGACCCCGGCGCACGCCTGCAGCACGCCAAGGCGCTGACCGTGGTGGGCGAGGTGCGCGTTTCCAAGCGTGAATTGAATTCCGCGCTGGCGCCGCTCGAAGCCGCACAGAAACTGCTGGCCGGCGAGCCGCCCACGCCGGCCCTGACTGCCGCCTGGCGCAAGGCGCAGGGCGCGGCGGATTTCTGGGTGGGCCATGTGGCGCTCAGCCAGCGTCATTTCATTCCCGCGCAGAAGGCGATGCGCAGCTACCGCGAACGCTGCCTGCAATGGCTTGCCGCCCTGCCGCAGGATCTCGACGCCGTGATCGAGCTCTCCTACGCCAACAGCAGCCTCGGCTCGACCTTGATCGGCACGGGCGAACTGGCTGAGGCCGAGGCGCGCCTGCGCGAATCGATGAAGCTCAAGGAACGCGTGCTGGAGCAGCGGCCGAACGACAACACCTTGCGGGCCGAACTCGCCAACACCATCAGCTGGCTGGGCACGGTGCTGGCGCAGCGCGGGCAGTACGAGCAGGTGCGCGAGGTGCTGGGCGAATCGGAGCAACTGATCGAGAAGGTGCGCACCGATGCGCCCAAGGATGCGCTGTGGGAGAGCCGCGAGGCTCTGGTGCGCCTCTACATGGGCGACGCGCTGCGGCATCTGGGCTTGCGCGACGCCGCCGACGCCGAGTTGCGGCGCGCCGCCGAGCTGATGCATGGCATGCTCCAGCGCGAGCCGCGCAATTCCTTGTCGAACAGCACCTTGATGGCCATCGAGCTCGCTCAGGCTGAACTGCACCCCGCAACGATGGCGCAGCTGCGACAACAACTGGCCCGCATGGACGCGCTGGACGCCGCCGAACAATCCGGCAACTCGAACAATGCGGTGAGACGACTGCCGTATCGGAGCCAGTTGGCGCAATTGATGCTGGCCCACACCAGCCCCGCTCAGGCCCTGGAGATGTTGACGCCCTTGCGGGCGCGGCTCGCGGAAGCGCTGCAGAAGCGCCCCGAGGATCTGGCGCTGCGTACCGCGCTGGCCCGCACGGAACTGAGCATGGCGCATGCCTTGCACGAAACCGGCGAGGGCGCGCAAGCCCGGGTGCAATGTAACGAAGTGCAAGATATGCTGGCCGAGATGCCGCAGCTGTTGCACGTTCATGAAGAGGTGACGCGGGCCTGGGAAGAGGCGAAGGCTTGCCTGAATCCGGCCTGAGTTCAGCATCACTCTCTCATGGGGCGATGCACAGCGACGACATCACCAAGAGCCAAAAGAAGTCATCAAAAGAGTCATCAACAAGGGGGTGCCATCATGGCCAACACTTATTACGTCCGAGCCAAGCCGGATTCGTCGGGGGCTTTTGCAATCTGCACGTATTACGCCGACATCGATGCCAACGAGGAGGCCTCACAGCCGCTGCGCGTGCCGACCACGGCCAACGCCTGCATGATTGGGCAGGCCCGGGGATCAGACCTGTTGTTGATCGGGTCCGTGTTCAAGACGCTGGGCAATCCGGCGGGGCTCAACAACAGCAACTACAGCCCGGCCGATGACAACGGCTACATCACCGTCAGCATGCCGACCGACGCCACGGTCACCAAGGGTGTGGTGCTGCTGTTCGCCGACTCGGAAACGGTGAAGACCATCTACCCGAGCGAAGACCCGGAAGTCACCAATCAACCCGGCTGAAGCCCGGCCCTGAAAAAAAGAAGCCCCGGACAAGCCGGGGCGCTAAAGCCCCAGCGCGATCAACGCGCTGGAACTCCTGCTCAGGGAGGAAAAGCAGGGAAGCCGTAGCTTCACTTCCCATTCTAGGCATCTGCCTTAGCTCTCGCTGAGCTTCTTGACCGAATTACTCACCGGCGAGCTCGCCAACCCCCTCATTTGTGCGTGTGACCATGCCGTTAGTCATATACCGCGGGTTATGACGTCGATAATGAAAGTTAGCCCTCGATGGCGACATAAGTGAATTGGCCCGATGTGCAGTGCCGGCGTTCGCCGGTGGTGGGCGCTTCAGCCCACATTTCCACCTGCACGCCGATCGAGCGGCGCCCGATGCGCGTCACGCGCGCCGTCACTTCCACCACATCGCCCACATGGGCGGAAGCCCTGAAGTCGAGCTTCTCGCTGCCGGCCATCACCACCGTGCGGCGGCTCTGCCGCGTGGCGGCCACGAAGCCGGCCTTGGCCATCCAGGCCATCGCCGGGCCGCCGTGCAGGATGCCGCGGTGGTTGGCGTGACCGGGGAAGACGATCTCGGCCACCAGGGCCGAGGCGCCTTCGCCGCCTTCGCCATCTTCGGCCGGGAGCTCCACCTTTGTGCCGGGCTGTTCTGCATCCTGGCGCACCATCACGAACTTGCCGCTCAGGCACGAGATGCGCTCGCCGCTGAGCAGATCTTCCGCCACTAACCTCGTCTCTACAGTGACAGAGCGCCGGCCGCGATGGACGACACGGGCACTGCATTCCACGAGATGCCCGGCCGGCGCGGGCGCCGTGAAATCAAGCGGGCTGACCGCCGCCGTGACGACCGTGCCGCGCAGGCTCTTGCTGCCCATGATGAAAGCGATGCGGTCCAGCATGGCCAGGGCCGCGCCGCCGAACAAGGTGCCGTGGTGGTTGGATTGATCGGGCCAGACCATGTCGACGACGACGAGCGGCGGACCACCGTCAATGGCGGCAACGGCGGCGGGAGAGTTTTCGGGGGCGGTGGACAAGCGCGAGCTCCAAGGTTGGAGGCGGGTTCACCGATCGAGACAAGACGTGTCGAGGCCGGCGCGGCAAGCGGATCGCCACGCGACAAGAAACATGCTTGCTCGGAGACACCCCGCCCCTGGCACAGACAACAACACAGCGCCCCGTGGCAGGTCTCCTGGCTCTCGGGTCAAGATCGGACGCCAGCCTTCCCGGAGTTTGATTTCCAGTGGCATGGTGGGCGTCCAACTCGCCGATCACAGTTGCGGGGGCAGCCACAGTCTGGGTTGGTGCTTGTTCAAGCGAGCAAGCGATCAACCGTTCTGTCGTTCCCTTTTCATTCTTGCCGTTGTGCAAGAAACCGCGAGGCGGGCGCAGTCTAGCAGGCAGGGCTGTGCGCTAACCCTCAAAGCAAGCTGATACCGGGCAGGCTCAGCAGCGAGGTTTCGCGCATGACGCGCACGAAGTCGGCCAGGTAAGGCTTGCTCGCCAGGCCCTGCGTGCTGACCGCATACAGCCGGCCCGTGAGACCTGCCTCGCCGATGCGCTGGCGCGCCACATAGCCGCGCGCCAGATAGTTCTCGACCGCCCACAAGGGCAGGGCAGCGAAGCCGCGGCCGCTGGCCACGAGTTGCAGCATGGCGACGGTCAGTTCGCTCGTGCGGCGCGGCGGCGTGATGCCCGCGGGCTGCAAGACGCGGCGAACGAGATCGAGCATCTCGTCGGGCACCGGATACGTGATCAAGGTGTGCGGCGCGAAGTCCGCCGCTTCGAGCCAGGGTTTGGCGAGCAGCTCATGGCCCTTCGGCAGCAGCGCCACGATCTCGAAGCTGAACAGCGGATGCACGGCGACGCCAGTCTCATCGTCGTCCACATCGGAAACGATCGCCACCTCCGCGCGATCCTGGTGCAGCAGCCCGACCGGATCGGCGTGAAAGCCCGAGACGATATCGAGCTCGACCTCCGGCCAGCGCGCGCGGAAAGCGTCCATCGCCGGCATCAGCCAGTCGAAGCAGGTGTGGCACTCCACCGCGATGCGCAGTTGCCCCGCCGAGCCGTCGACCAGGCGGCGCACATCGCGCTCGGCTTCATCGAGCAAGGGCAGCACCGCATCGGCCAGGCGCAGCAGCCGCTGCCCGGCCGCCGCAAAGCTCACCGGGTTCGACTTGCGCTCGAACAGCGCCGCGCCGTAGTGCTCCTCCAAACCCTTGAGCTGGTGCGACAGCGCCGACTGCGTGAGATTCAGCAACTGCGCCGCGCGCGACAGGTTGCCGGCCTCGCGCAGGGCTTTCAGCGTCTTCAGGTGGCGGAGTTCAAGCAAGGACTGCATGAGCAATATTCAGGCTGATCACAAAAACGTTTCGTTTGAATCATAGAGTCGTTTTGTCGATCATTGCGCTTGATTCATACGTTAGCGAATTTGGCATGATCAAGACTCATATTCTCGGCTTCCCGCGCATGGGCGCTCAACGCGAACTGAAGTTCGCCCTCGAAAAGCACTGGCGCGGCGAGATCGGCGCCGAGGCGCTCGAAGCCACCGGCCGCGAGCTGCGCGCCCGCCACTGGAAGCTCCAGCAGGACGCGGGCCTGGATTTCGTCACCGTCGGCGATTTCGCCTTCTACGACCAGGTCGCCAACCACATCCAGCTGTTCGGCTGCGAGCCCGCGCGCTTTGGTTTCAGCGGCGAGGAGCCGGCCCTGCAACGCTACTTCGCGATGTCGCGTGGCACTGCAGCCCACACGCATGACGACAGCTGCGGCTGCGGCGTTGGCGCTTCCGCGGCCGGCACGCCGGCGCTCGAAATGACCAAGTGGTTCGACACCAATTACCACTACCTCGTGCCGGAATTCGATGCGGACAGCCGTTTCACGCTCAATGCCGAACGCCTGCTCGCCGAGGTCGACGAAGCCCTCGCATTGCCGGCCCGAGCCAAGGTCGTGCTGCTCGGCCCGGTCAGCCTGCTGTGGCTGGGCAAGTCGAAGCAGGAGGGTTTTGATCGCCTGAGCCTGCTCGATGCGCTGCTGCCGGTCTATGCGGACTTGCTGACCCGCCTGGCCGCGCGCGGCGTGACCTGGGTGCAGCTCGATGAGCCGGTGCTGGGCCTGGATCTGAGCGAGCCGTGGCAAGTCGCCTTCCGCCGTGCGTATGCGCGTCTCGCGAACGTTGATCAAGCGGTGCTGTTGGCGACCTACTTCTCGCCGCTGCAAGACAACCTTCATCTGGCCTGCGAGCTGCCGGTGGCCGGCCTGCATGTGGATGCCGTGCGAGCCCCGGAAGAACTGGCCGCGATTGCCCGCCTGCTGCCGCGTGATCGCGAACTCTCCGTCGGCATCATCGACGGCCGCAACATCTGGCGCAGCGATCTGGACCAGGCGCTGGCCACCTTGCGCGACGTGCAGGCGCTGCGCGGCGGCCGGCTCTGGATCGCGCCCTCGTGCTCGCTGCTGCACGTGCCGTTCAGTCTGCGTCAAGACAGCTCGTTAGACATCGAGCTTGCCGGCTGGCTCGCCGGTGCCGTGGAGAAGCTCGACGAGCTGCGCGTGCTGGAACGCGCCTTGTGGGGCGATGAAGCCAGCGTCAATGCCGAGCTGCAAGCCTCGCGCGCCGCGCTCGCATCGCGTCGTGCCAGCCCGCGTGTACGCAATGCTGCCGTGACGGAACGCTTGGCCGCCTTGCCCAGCGATGCGGATCAACGCAGCTCACCGTTCGCCATCCGTCAGGCCGCGCAACGTCAGCGTCTGAATCTGCCGGCGTATCCCACCACGACCATCGGCTCCTTTCCGCAGACCACCGAAATCCGCGCCGCCCGCGCCGCCTTCAAACGCGGCGCGCTTCAGGGCACTGCCTACCGCGCCGCCATGCAACACGAGATTGAGCTGGCCGTGCTCAAGCAGGAAGAGCTGGGCCTGGACGTGCTCGTGCATGGCGAGGCCGAGCGCAACGACATGGTCGAATACTTCGGCGAGCAGCTCGACGGCTTTGCCTTCACCGCCAACGGCTGGGTGCAGTCCTACGGCTCGCGCTGCGTGAAGCCGCCGGTGCTGTTCGGCGACGTCACACGTCCGCAGGCCATGACGGTGGACTGGACGGTCTACGCGCAGAGCCTCACGCTCAAGCCGATGAAGGGCATGCTGACCGGCCCGATCACGATCCTGCAATGGTCTTTCGTGCGCGACGACCAGCCGCGCGCCACCACCGCCTTGCAGATCGCTCTCGCCATTCGCGATGAAGTCGCCGATCTCGAGCAGGCCGGCATCGCCATCATCCAGATCGACGAGCCCGCCATCCGCGAGGGCCTGCCGCTGCGCCGCGCGCAATGGGCCGCCTATCTGCAATGGGCCGCGCGCGCCTTCCGCATCTCGGCCAGCGCGGTGCGTGACGACACGCAGATCCACACGCACATGTGCTATGCCGAGTTCAACGACATCCTCCCTGAGATCGCCGCGATGGACGCCGACGTGATCACCATCGAAACGAGCCGCTCCGACATGGAACTGCTGCGCGGCTTCGGTGATTTCAAATACCCGAACGAAATCGGCCCGGGCGTCTACGACATCCATTCACCACGCGTGCCCTCAAGCGAAGAGATGCTGCGCCTGCTGCGCAAAGCCGCCGAGGTGATCCCGGCCGAGCAGTTGTGGGTCAATCCGGACTGTGGTTTGAAGACGCGGGCCTGGCCGGAGACGGAGGCGGCTCTGCGAAGGATGGTGGAGGCAGCGAAGGTGTTGCGGGTGGAGGCACTCGAGCGCTGAAGCGATGTTGCGTTGCCGTTCGAAGGAGTTCGAGCCTGGCTATGGGAAAGCCGGAAAGCCGCCCGTCGGATGGATTTCCCCATTTGCGCGTAAATCTACGCAGCATTGGGGAAATATCTTTAGAATC
The DNA here is from genome assembly GCA_036500605.1 of Burkholderiaceae bacterium. GTDB lineage: Bacteria > Pseudomonadota > Gammaproteobacteria > Burkholderiales > Burkholderiaceae_C > JAFALK01. The sequence continues at coordinate 144,349 of DASYBU010000002.1, read as the reverse complement.
AGTCAATTGTGACCTATCTAAAGTCTGAATTCATCCTGTTCTCTCAGGACGCCGGGCGTGTGATCGCAAATCTGGAGACGGCCTATGAGCAATGGCTGGATGCCCGCCAGCAACTGGCACGCCTGCCCGTGTCAATGTATTGGAAGACCGTGGGTGACGTCGAGTACCTGGGCGTCAAGATCAACTCGAATTCCACCGGCACCACGGGTGGCGCGCGATCACCGGAAACCGAGGCTGAATACGAGCAGTTTCATGGCGAGAAGGACGCTCTGAGGCAGCGCGTCGCCAATGCAGACCTGCTGATCAACGAGCGAGCTGGGCAATATCGTGGGCTGCGTCTGCCAGTCCTGGCGGATCGCCAGGCCGAGTTGCTGCGGGCGCTGGATATCGAAAGACTGCTCAGAAACGACTTGCTGGTTGTGGGTACGAACGCGTTCTGCGCCTACGAGTTGCTTTGCAACGCCAAGTTTCCGGTTGGGAACGAGGAAACCGAGAACTTCGACCTGGCCTGGTGCAGAGGAACCAAGGTCTCCCTTGCCAGCTCGGACCCTGAGAGTCACAGGCCCTTGCTGAGCGTGCTTCAGGGCGTCGACTCGACTTATCAGATCAATCCACGCAAGCGATATCAGGCCGTGAACAAGGACGGCTATGAAGTCGAACTGCTGGCCGCGCCGAGCCTGGCGCCGCTGCCAAAGACTGAGGCGTTCGAGCCCATGTACTCCCTGATCGAGCAGGAATGGCTGCTGAAGGGCATCCCTGTCTCCTACGTTGTGGCGACCGTGCGTCGCCGCGCATGTCCGGTGTTCGTGCCTGATCCTCGCTGGATGGCTCTTCACAAGCTGTGGCTGTCGAGGAAGCCCGAGCGGCGGGAGTCCAAGAAGCCCAAAGACAAGCGACAAGGCGAAGTGCTGCTCGATGCGTGCCGCTACTTCCTGGGCGACACGTACCCGCTGGACATCCACTTCGTGCTGGGCTTGCCGCCGGAACTGCGCGACCTCTTCGATGCATGGGCAACGGAACGCGGCTACGACCCGACAAAGCCAGACTCCGGGCCAGACCTCACCCCGCCGTCAAGGGTGCCTGCGAAACGGCGGTTCACCCGCTGACCCGGCGCTTCTCCTGGCCGGTACGAAGTCTCCATACATTCGGCAGCAAAAGCGCTGCGCTCCCGTCAACCGCTTAGACCGCCTTGCGTTGAAAGTCCAACCGGACAACCCCAAAGCCGGCCCTTGAATCCTTCAACAACAGGACGCCGTCGCCATCATGACCACCCTGACGCTCATCTTCAACGGCCCCGCCAGCCAGGCACGTGCCGCGCTCGCGGGGCTTTTGCAGAGCTACCGTTCGGCGTATTTCGTCGAGCGCAGCAGCACCGAGTACGCCGTCACCGCCGATGAAGCCACGGCCGACGAGCTGGCGCATCTGCCGCGCTGGACGACGACCATCCAGCCGCAGTAAGCCGGCGAGATCAGTGGGCCGGAGCCGGAGCCATGCCGCGCCGCAGCCACCACAGCAGTGCGCCGGCCGCCATCGTCGAACCGCAGACCACATAGCCGACGCGCTCGAAATTTTCGAGCCGGCCGTCCGCCCCAAAACTCACCAGATGCCCCGCAATCAGCGAAGCCAGACCGCCGGCCAGCTGTTGCAGGGCCGAACTGATCGCGCTGAACGAGCCGCGTTGCTCGGGCGCCGGCAGGCTGCTTGAGATCACCTGCCACGGGATCATGCGCGAGAAGATGCCCGCGAACATGACCACGTTGATGACGATCAGCAGGAGCAGCGATGAAGGACCGAGGCGCGTGTAGTACAGCACCGTGGCAATCGTGATCGCGCTGCCGGTATAGAAGACCGGCAGCGGGCCGAGACGGTCGCTGAGGCGGCCCACCGTTGGCGCGATCAGCAGCGTGGCGATGCCGGTGATCAGGTAGACCACGGGCAGATGAATCAGCGGGATGCGAACGTTGTTGACCACGAACGCGCTGGCAAACGGCATCAGCATGTAGCCGCCGGTCGTCAGCAGAGCCGTGATCAGGAAGGCCAGCGCATGGCGGCGGTTGGCCACCGTGTGCAGCAGATGGCCGAAAGCGCTGCGCTCCTGCGGGATCGCGAGGTGGGCATTGACCGGCTTCATGCGCAAGGCAATCAGCAGGCCGCCGAACACGCCGAACAGCACCAGCGCGAGGAAGGGCGCATGCCAATCCCATTGCGTGGCGAGATACAGACCCATCGGCAGGCCCAGCACCTGGCTTGCGGCGAAAGCGCTTTGCAACAAGCCCATCGCGCGCCCGCGCAGATTGAGCGGGAAGAGATCGGTGGTGATCGCCGTCACGATCGAGCCGATCACGCCACCGAACAGGCCGGTGAAGATGCGCGCGGCGAGCAAGCTCTCGAAACTCCCCGCCAGACCGCACCAGAGCGTGCCGCAGATGAAACCCACGTAGAAAAACAGCAGCAGCTTCTTGCGGTCAAAGCGATCGGCGAAGCCGGCGGTGAGCAGGCCCGAGATGCCGGCGCTGAAGGCATACGCCGAGACCGCCAAACCGAACTGCGCGGGCGTGATCGCCAGCGCCGGCATGATGATCGCGCCCAGCGGCGACATCATCATGAAGTCGAGGATCACGGCGAACTGCAGCAGCGACAGCATGATCGCGGCAAAGCGTTGGTAGGGGCTGAAGGCGGGCGGCGGAGAACCGGCGGCAGGGGCGAGGGCGGATGAGGTCATGTGGGATGAATTTCCGGGCGATTGGCGTGGTTGGCGTGGTGGGTCGAGTGTTGCATGAGGTGTTCCAGGGCCAGCGCTTCGGCATCGTGCGAAAGCTGCTCGGCGGCCGCATCGGCCGAGCCGGTGGCGGCTTCGATGACGCGCTCGAACATTAGAGCCTCGGCGTCCGCCACGGATTGGCAGTAGTCATCGTGGCTGGTCAGCTGCAGGCCCAGTTCGGCGGCATCGCGCATGGCCGCGTTGACGCCTTCGCCGCCGAAGGGCGACATGAGGTGGGCGGCATCGCCGATCAAGGTCAAGCCGCGCCGGTTCGGCCAGCGATGGCCGACGGGCAGGGCGTAGATGGGGCGCGACTCGAAGCTCCCGTTGCTGACGCGCAGCAGCTCGGTGAGCCTCGGCGCGAAGCCGGCAAACTCGTTCAGCAGTTGGGCCTGCACGCTGGCCGGTGAGCTCAGGTCGAAGCGCCGCTGCACCCAGTCAGCGGGCACGCGGAAGACGGCATAACAGCGAACATGAGCGTGGCCGTTGCGCTGTGCGATCAGCGCGCGGCCCTCGCCCTGCGTCAGCATCTTGCCGCGCCCGACGAGCTCGGCCACGGCGGGGTGCCGGGTGTCGACGTCGTCGATGCCGAACTCGATCAAGGTCAAGCCGCTGTATTGCGGCTGGTAGTGCGACAGCAGCGGACGCAGCCGCGACCACGCGCCGTCAGCGCCGACCACGAGATCGAAGGGGCCGGCGCTCGACTGCCCGTCGTTCAGCAGCAACTGCCAGCGGCCATCGCCCAACTCTTGCGCACCGCTGACGGCCTGGCGCCATTGCACCCAGTCGGCAGGAATGGAATCGAGCAACATCGCGCGCAGCGCGCTGCGGTCCACCTCGGGGCGCTGGCCGTTCTCGGCATCCAGCTCTTCGAACAGCAGCTGGCCTTGCTGGTTGTAGAGGCGATTACCCTGGTCCTCGGGGCGGGCGATGCGTGCGAACTCGTTGACGAGCTTGGCATGCCGGATGGCGAGCAGGCCGCCTTCCTCGTGCAGATCGAGCGTGCCGCCCTGGGGGCGCGCCAGCGCGTCGCTCTCGCGCTCGAACAGCGTGGCGCTCATGCCGGCCTGGTGAAGGATGCGCGCCAGCGTGAGGCCGCCGGGGCCGGCGCCAACGATGGCAATGCGGGGTGGGGATGAAATCATGGGGGCGTTAATTTGCATAGGATGCTATTTATATTAAAATAGCATCCTATGTAAAGTCAAGCCCCATGCCGAAAATTCCATCCCCTCATCTGTTGAGACCGGAGCCCCCTGCCATCGGGCGGCCTCTGAAATTCATTGGCCGCGTCCATCGCGGCTTCCTGCGTCTGGCCGATCAGCAACTGCGCGAGCAGGGCCTGGCGATGGGGCACCTGCCGGTGCTGCTGGCGCTGAAGGACGGCCAGCCGCGTTCGCAAGCCGAGCTGGCGCGTCTGGCCCAGGTGGAGCAGCCCAGCATGGCCCAGTTGCTCAACCGCATGGAGCGGGACGGCCTGGTCGAGCGCGTGCCCGATCCGGCCGACAAGCGCAGCCGCCTGATTCTGCTGACCGCCGCCTGCCGTGCGCGCATGCCCAAGTCGCGCGAGGTGATGGAGGCGCTGAGCGCCGAGGCGCTCGTCGGCTTCAGCGAGGCAGAGGTCGTGCAGCTCGCCAAGCTGGTAGGCCGCCTGGCGGACAACATCGACCGCATGCTGGCCGAACAACTGGGCTAGGCTGGATCAGGCGGGCCGGTCCGGGCTGCAGATCTCGAGCATCAAGCCGCGCAGCCAGCGATGCGCCGCGTCGCGATCGAGCCGTGGATGCCACATCTGCGAGATCGTGATCGGCGGCACGCTGACGGGGAGCTCGAAGGCCTGCAGGGCGCCGGACTGGTTGAGGCGCTCGAAGTAGGAAGCCGGCAGCAGCGCGACGAGCTCCGAGCTGCTGGCAATCGACAGCGCCGCGCGGAAACTCGGCACGATGACGGCCACGCGCCGCTCAAGGCCGAGCGCAGTGAGCGCGGCATCCACCGGCCCCTCGCTGCGGCCGCGCCGCGAGGTCACCACATGGGCGCAGGCGGCATAGCGTTCCGCCGTGGGCATGACGCCCTCCCTCAGCAGCGCATGACCGGGCCGCGCAGCACCGACAAAACGGTCGCGGTACAGCGTCTGCACGCGCACCTCAGGTCCGGCCTCACCGAGCACACCGATGTCCAGATCGATCAAGCCTTCGCGCAGCGGCCGCACGTCCTTGTTGGGCTTGGGCGCGAAGCACAGCTGCACACCGGGCGCGGCTTCGGCCGCGTGGGCGACCAGCCGCGGCGCGAAGACTTCAATGAACGCGTCGTTGGCGCGCAAGGTGAAACTGCGCTGCAGGCTCGCCGGATCTTCGCGCTGACCCGCGGGTTGCAAGACCTGCTGCGCGCCGAGCGACAACTCCCTCACGCGTTCGCGCAGAGCCAGCGCATGCGGCGTGGGCACCATCGCGCGGCCGGCGCGCACCAGCAGCTCGTCGCCTGTCGCGGTGCGCAGTCGCGAGAGCGTGCGGCTCATCGCCGATTCGCTGAGATCCAGGCGCCGCGCGGCACCCGCCACGCTGCCTTCCGACAGCAGCGCGTCCAGCGCGATGAGCAGGTTCAGATCGATGTCGGCCATGCTGCATCCTAAGCGCCCGGGTGTCGGCATCCTGCGCGGCATGCAGGGGTTCACTGCATGAAAGGCGATGGCTGAGGAAGGGCTGCGCCGCTATGCTCGTTTCCAACTTGCATCCCGCCATGAACGCTTCAGTCCCCAACCCTGCCGCCCCCAATCCTTCAGAGCCCGACGGCCTGCCCACGCCGCGCCGCTATGCCGCGATGGCGGCCATCCTCGGCGCCATTGCGCTCGTCGTGATCGACGGTGCGATCGCCAATGTCGCCTTGCCGAGCATGGCGCAGCAGCTCGGTGCCACGGCCGCCGATGCGGTGTGGATCGTCACCGGCTACCAGCTCGCGGTCGTGATGTTCCTGCTGCCGGCTTCGGCCGTGGGCGAACGCCTCGGCTATCGCCGCGTGTTCGCGGCGGGCGTCTTCCTGTTCACTGCAGCTTCAGCGTTATGTGCGTTTGCGCCTTCGCTGGGCTGGCTGGTGCTCGCGCGCTTCCTGCAAGGGCTGGGCAGCGCGGCCGTGATGCCGCTGGGCCTGGCGCTGCTTCGTTTCACCTACCCACGACGCCTGCTCGGGGCGGCCATCGGCTGGAATGCGATGACGGTAGCCCTGTCCTCGGCGGCCGGCCCGGCCGTGGGCGCGGCGATCCTGTCGATTGCCAACTGGCGCTGGCTGTTCGCGGTCAACCTGCCGCTGGGCGTGCTGGTGCTGCTGGCCTGCCGCGGCCTTCCGAAACCGGCAGGAACGGGGCGCCGGATCGATCGGGTCAGCGTGGCGCTCAACGCGGCCATGTTCGCGGCCTTCGTGCTGGGCAGCGATCAGGTCATGACACGCCCCTTGATTGGCTTAGGGCTGCTGGCTCTGGCCGCGCTGACGCTGTTCGTGCTGGTGCGGCGCGAACTGCCGCAGAGCACGCCGCTGATCCCGCTCGACCTGCTGCGCAATCACTCCTTCCGTGTTTCCGTGATCGCTTCGGTGTGCTGTTTCTCCGGGCAGATGGCCAGTTATGTGGCGCTGCCCTTCTACATCCAGCACGGGCTCGGACAGAGCGCGCTGACCACCGGCCTGATGATGACGCCGTGGCCGCTGGCGGTGATGGTGGCGGCGCCCTTGGCGGGCCGTTGGTCGGAGCGCGTGTCCACCGCGTGGCTGTGCGCGCTCGGCGGCGCTTGCCTGGCGCTCGGCCTCTTGCTCGCGACGCTCTGGCCCCTGAACGGCCATCTGCTGCCGCTGGTGTTTGCGACGGCGCTCGCGGGCCTCGGTTTTGGCTTCTTCCAGACGCCCAACAACCGCAACATGCTCTTGTCCGCGCCCAAGGAGCGCAGCGGCGCGGCCGGCGGCATGCAGGGCACGGCGCGCCTGACCGGCCAGACGATCGGCAGCCTCTTGATGGGCTTGCTGTTCACGCTGATGCCCGCGGCCTCCGCGCCCCGCTGGGGCTTGGCGTTAGCGGCCGTGCTGGCGCTGGCGGGCGGGCTGGTGAGCGTGTTGCGGAGTCCGGGAAAGGCGCCTGTGGCGGCCTGAGCGCGGCCCCACCTTGTGGCCGACCTACGCAGCCGCAGGACCGTCCGTTCGCCGGGGAACCGGAAGCCCACGGATCTCCGACCAGTACTCGTCGTGAACGTCCGCGTCCACCTCCGGCTGCGCATGCGTCGCGTACAAGGCATCGCGTCCGTCCTTGTGCGGCCCTGAAATCCAGTAATGGTCGCCCGTCTCGATATCAAAGTAGTTTGACTTGAAGCCGCGGCCCTTGAGGCTCCGGAACGAGTGGCCCTGGTAGTACAGCGTTGCGCCGGTCTTGGAGAACGTGACCCGGCCTGTGCGCGCTGGCCCGGTCAGCCCACCGGACTTCGCTTCGACGTACATGATGCGATTTTTCATGGGAGTCGGCCTCAAGAAGCTGGGTCATCGGGCGCCAGCTTAACGCGGAGCGGCCCCGGCCGCGCCGCTCACACCGCGAAGCGCAGCAGTCCCAGCGGCAGATCCTCGGTTTCCGGCGGCCGCGTTGCCTGCCCCGCACCCCGCGGCACGCGCAGCACCCGCTGCAGGATCCGCTCCTCGATCGCCGCAAAGCGCTGATGACCGCGTGAACGCGGGCGCGGCAAGCTGACGCGCTCGTCAAGCGCAATGCGGCCGTCCTCGATCAGCAGCACGCGATCGGCCAAAGCCACCGCTTCCGAGACATCGTGCGTGACCAGCAGCGCGGTGAAACCTTGCCGCAGCCACAGCGATTCGATCAGCTGCTGCATCTCGATGCGGGTCAACGCGTCGAGCGCGCCCAGCGGTTCGTCGAGCAACAGCAGGCGCGGTCGATGCACGAGCGCACGCGCCAAGGCCACGCGTTGACGCTGGCCACCCGACAGCACGGCCGGCCATTCGTTGGCACGATCGAGCAGGCCGACCTGCGCCAGCGCGTTGTGGGCTTTCGCGATGGCGTCCGGGCCGTCAAGCCCGAGCGCGATGTTCTCCGCCACGCGCTTCCAGGGCAGCAGGCGCGCGTCCTGGAACATGATGCGGATGTCCTGGCGGCGCTGCTCGATGGCCTGGCCGTCGAGCTCGATGCTGCCGGCACTCGGCGCATCCAGCTCGGCCACGAGGCGCAGCAGCGTGCTCTTGCCGCAGCCGCTGCGGCCGACGATGGCGACGAACTCACCGGGCTCGATGCGCAGGTCGATATCGGACAGCACCTCGCGCGGGCCGAAGGATTTGTCGAGCGAGTCGATGTGGATGGCGACGCCACGTTCGGGTCGCGTGCGGGTGACGGGCAGCGGTGCCGCGGGCTCGGCCTCGCGCGGCGCGAAGCTGAGGGCGTCGGTTTCAAGTGTGAGCATCATCATGAGCTTGCAGCCTTGCGGGAAGTTTGATAACCGGGATGCCAGCGCAGCCACCACCGCTCGAGCCCCTTTGCCAGCACATCGGCCAGCTTGCCGAGCAAGGCGTAGAGCAGCACGCCGACCAGCACCACATCGGTCTGCAGGAACTCGCGCGCATTCATGGTCAGGTAGCCGATACCCGATTGCGCGGAGATCGTCTCCGCCACGATCAGCAGCACCCACATCAGGCCCAGCGCGAAGCGCAGGCCGACCAGCACCGAAGGCAGCGCGCCCGGCAGGATCACATGGCGGTACAGCGGCCAGCCCTTGAGGCCATAGCTGCGCGCCATCTCGATCAGGCCCTTGTCCACCGAGCGGATGCCGTGGAAGGTGTTCAGGTAGATCGGGAAGAACACACCGACCGCGACGAGAAAGAGCTTGGCGCCTTCGTCGATGCCGAGCCACATGATCACGAGCGGGATCAGCGCCAGCGCGGGAATGTTGCGCAGCATCTGCAGCGAGGTGTCGAGCAGTGTCTCGGCGCTGCGGAAGGTGCCGGTGAGCAGCCCCAGCAGCAAGCCGAGGCCCCCGCCCAGCGCCAGGCCGGCCAGCGCGCGGCCGGTGCTCACCGCCACGTCCTGCCCGAGCTCGCCCGAGCGCAACAGGCTCCAGAAGGCGCTCAGCACCGAGCCGGGCTCGGGCAGCACGCGCGGGGAGAGCCAACCGCTCCGGGAGGCGATCTCCCAGCCGAGCAGCACCGCCAGCGGCAGGGCCCAGGGCAGCGCGCGCTGGCGCCACTCCGCGGCCGGGACTTCAGGCCGGGACACGATGGCTCACCTTTTCTTCCGCCGCCCTGGTGCCGGGAACATAGGCGTTAGCCACGATCTCGCCAAACGGCCCGGTCAGCGTGCGGCCGCCGAGCTTGTTCTGCACATCAAGCGGCAAGAGCGGGAAGACGAGCTCGGCAAAGCGGTGCGCTTCTTCAAGATGCGGATAGCCCGAGAGGATGAAATATTCGAGGCCGAGATCCGCATACGCCTTGATGCGCGCGGCCACCTGCTCGGGGCTGCCGACCAGGGCCGTGCCGGCACCACCGCGCACCAGGCCGACGCCGGCCCACAGGTTCGGCGCGATCTCCAGCCCGTCACGCACATCGGCCTTGTTGAGCTTGCCGCCGTTGAGCTCGCGCATGCGGCGCTGGCCTTCGGAATCCATCTGCGCGAATTTCGCCTGCGCGGCGGCCAGTGTTGTCTCATCGATGTGCGAGACCAGTTCGGCGGCGGCGTTCCAGGCGGCTTCCTCGGTCTCGCGCACGATCACATGCAGGCGGATGCCGAACTTCAGCGTGCGGCCATGCCGGGCGGCGCGAGCGCGGATGTCGGCCACCTTCTCGGCCACCGCGGCAGGCGGTTCGCCCCAGGTCAGGTAGGTGTCGACCTGTTCGGCCGCGAGCTCGTGCGCGGGCCCCGAGGAGCCGCCGAAGAACACCGGCGGATAAGGGCGGTTGACCGGCGGGTAGAGCAGCTTCGCGCCCTTGACCTGCAGGTGCTTGCCGTCGAAATCGAAGTCCTCGTCGCCATCGCCATCGCCATTGCCATCGCCGTGCGAACGCCCCAGCACCTCGCGCCAGATGCGGATGAATTCGGCCGACTGTTCGTAGCGTTCCGAGTGATCGAGGAACTGCCCGTCGCCGGCCAGCTCACTCGGGTCACCGCCGGTCACGAGGTTCACGAGCAGCCGCCCGCCGGAGAGGCGATCGAGCGTGGCCGCCATGCGCGCCGATTGCGAAGGCGCCACCAGGCCGGGGCGCAAGGCCACGAGGAACTTGAGCCGGCGCGTCGCGTCGATCAGGCTGGCCGCGGTGATCCACGAGTCTTCGCAGGAGCGCCCGGTCGGCAGCAACACGCCCTCGTAGCCGAGGCTGTCGGCCGCAACGGCGATCTGCTTGAAGTAGTCGAAGCTCGCAGCGCGCGCGCCTTGGGTGGTGCCGAGGTAGCGCGAGTCGCCGTGGGTGGGAATGAACCAGAGGATCTTCATGATGAGAGGCGTCTGCGCCGGTTTATTTGCTGGCCGTGGTGAGCGGGGCGGAAGGCAGCGCATCGGCGATGCGGATCGGCTTGGGGATCAGCTTCAGCGCATGGAAGGTGTCGGCGATCTGCTGCTGGCCGGCGGTGACGGCCGGCGTCAGCGGCGTGACGCCAAACTCATAGCGCGTCAGGCTGCGTTCGACCACGTCGACATCGAGCCCTTGCAGCGGCGCCACCAGCGCGGCGGCTTGCCTCAGGTTGGCCTTGAGCCACTGGCCTTGCGTCGCGTTGTCCTCGAACAGCACGCGCAACACCTGCGGATACTTCTCGGCGAAGGGGCGGGCGGCCAGGTAGTACTGGTAGTTGTTCACCAGGCCGCGGCCGTCGGCGAGGATGCGTGCGGAGCTCTGCTTCTCAACCGCGGCGAGGAAGGGATCCCAGATCACCCAGGCATCGACGGCGCCTTTCTCAAACGCGGCACGCGCATCGGCCGGCGGCAGGTAGACGGCCTGCACATCGCTGAACTTCAGACCCGCTTTCTCCAGCGCGCGCACCAGCAGGTAGTGCACATTGCTGCCCTTGTTCAGCGCGATCTTCCTGCCTTTGAGATCCGCCACGGACTTGAGCGCGGAGTCCTTCGCCACCACGATGGCCTCGGCCGTCGGCGAAGCTGGATCGTTGCCGATGTAGACGAAGTTGGCGCCGGCCGCTTGCGCGAAGACGGGCGGCGCCTCGCCCACATAGCCGACGTCGATGGCGCCCACGTTGAGGCCTTCGAGCAATTGCGGGCCGGCCGGGAACTCCACCCACTTGACGGTGACGCCCAGCGGCGCGAGGCGCTTCTCGAGCGTGCCTTGCGCCTTTTGCAGGACCAGCAGGCTCGCTGATTTCTGCAGGCCGATGCGCAGGACCTCGGGCTTGCTCTGCTGAGCCTGCGCGGGCAGCGTGGTGAAGCCGACGAGGGCGAAGACGCTGAACCAGCGGCGCGTTGAAGTCGAGATGAAAGTCATGAGGAGAAGTCCGATCCAAAAAATCAAGTCAAAAAAATCCCCGACGCCTTCACGCGGGAAGACGCTGGGACGTCAGGGATAAATCGCCACCGGGGGCGAGGAGACAGGCGGTGCGGAGGAAAAGGAAGAGGAGGGAATTCAGTCGTTACATCGCAGCGCGGCTGCGACGGGCCACGGCTCGCGAGCGCTCAACGGCGGCTGCAGCGGTTCCAGCGCGCGGTCGAGGCGCTGCACCAGGGCGGCATCGGGCACATAGGCCCCGGATTCATGAGACACGAGCTGCGCATCCACCGCGAAGACGCCGTCCAGGATGTCGCGCGCGCCGAGTGCCGAGAGCACAGGCTTCAGCGCATAGTCCATCGCGAGCAGATGGGCCGAGCTGCCGCCCGTGGCCAGCGGCAGCACGGTCTTGCCGCGCAGCGCTTGCATCGGCAGCAGGTCGAGAAAGGTCTTGAGCAGGCCGCTGTAGGCCGCTTTGTAGATCGGCGTGGCCACGATCAGCAAATCGGCCTGGGCGACGGCATCGGCCGCATTGCGGATGTCGGCCTGCTGCGTGTCCGCACTGAGCAGCGCCGAGGCGTTGAGGTCTCGCACCATGATCACGGTCGAGGCGGCGGCGATGCCCTCAAGGCGGGTGAGTGCAAGCTGCATCAGCCAGGTGGACCGTGAGCGTTGCGAAGGGCTGCCGGAAATGCTGACGACATTCATGGTGGAAGACGGTGAGGCATAGTGCTGAGGAATGCCTGCACGATACGAAGTCGGTGCTGCGCTGCAAACGAAGAAAATCGCGGATGCTTATCTGCTGGACGTTGGCGTCAGGCCCAGCACGCTTCATAAAAGTTTTTTCAAGCGGATGGAATATTCCGGGAACCTGCCGTGTTTACTCCCTTGTTCCCAACCCAACAGGAGATTCCATGATGATGAACCGCACCCTGATGACGCTTGCTGCCGCCGCGCTGCTGGCTGCTGCTGCCTGCGCTCAGGCCGCGCCCGCCAAGGCCGCCGATGGCGTGCTCGTGACCGGCAATGGCATGACGCTCTATGTATTCGACAAGGACATGGGTGGCAAAAGCGCCTGCAACGGCCCTTGCGCCAAGAACTGGCCGCCGCTGGCTGCTGCCGAGGCCGACAAGGCAGAAGGCGACTGGACCGTGATCATGCGCGACGACGGCAGCAAGCAATGGGCCTACAAGGGCAAGCCGGTCTACGCCTTCGTGAAGGACCAGAAGGCGGGCGACCGCACCGGCGACGGCTTCAACAAGGTGTGGCACGCCGCCACGCCTTGAGTTCAGCGAAACATGGGCGTTGAGCAGACCCTGGCCCACTTACCGGCTTTGCGCCGGTATGCGCGTCTGCTCACCGGCGACGGCTCGCGCGCCGACGATCTGGTGCAGGACACGCTCGAGCGTGCCTGCATCAAATGGCCCTTGTGGCGGCCCGGTTCGGCGCTGCGCTCGTGGCTGCTGACCCTGATGCACAACCTCTACCTGAACCAGCGGCGCGACTGGCGGCATGACGAGTCGCGTGCCAATATCGATGATGTGGAAGAAGCCTCGCACGAGCCGCTGGCGCGCGTGGGCGAGCAGCTCGACATGCAGCAGGCCCTGGTGCGCATGTCGCCCGCCTTGCGCGAAGTGTTGCTGCTGGTCACGATCGAGGAATACAGCTACGCGGAAGCCGCGGGCATCCTGGACATCCCGGTCGGCACCGTGATGTCGCGCCTGCACCGCGCGCGTGAACAATTGCGCGGGCTGGTGGAAGAGGAAGAAAAACAAGACCCTAACCCGGCCGTCGAGCGCAATCTCCAGCTGGTGAAACGATGAGCGATCCTGTCCAGACAACGGTCACTGAGGACGAGCTGCACGCGCTGGTGGACGGGCAGCTCGAACCCGCGCGCCTGCCGCAGGTGCTGGCCTGGCTGCACGCGCATCCCGAGGACGCGGCCCGCGTGGCGCAGTGGCAGGCGCAGCGCTTGCAATTGCGGCAACTGCACCGCTCACTTGATGTGGGCGCCGCGCCCGCTTCCATGACCAAGGCCGTGTTGCGGGCATCAAGCCGCAGCGGCTGGTGGCGGCAGGCGATGGCGGCCGTCTTGCTGCTGGGCCTGGGCGTGGTCGGTGGCCGGCTGTGGCCCGCGCATCCCGCTGAGCATCTCGCAGAACAGCTCGCCGTGGGCGAACCCCGCTTTGTCCGCGATGCCGTGATCGCCCACGCGGTCTACGTGCCTGAAGTCCGCCATCCGGTCGAGGTGACCGCCGCCGACGAGGGCCACCTCGTCCAATGGCTAACCCGGCGCCTCGGCGCACCCGTGAAGGCGCCGGTGCTGCTTTCGGCCGGCTTCCGCCTGCTGGGCGGGCGGCTGCTGCCGGGCGTGGAGACGCCGCGCGCCCAGTTCATGTACGAGGACGCCCAGGGCCGCCGCCTGACCCTGTACGTGACCGTCTTCGAGCCCGGCAAATCGCCCGAGGACACGGCTTTCCGCTCGGTGCGGGAGGGCCGCGTCGAGTCTTTCTACTGGGTCGAGGGCCGGCTCGGCTACGCCCTCAGCGGCGCCATCCCTTCCTCGGAGATGATGGCGCTGGCCCGGGGCGTCTACCAGCAGCTGACTCCGCATTGACCCGGATCGATCGGTTTTTGAACCTTTTGCGACACAGCCGGCACTCATGCATCAGCGAAGGTGAAAAAGCGAAGGTGAAGTGAACCATGCCGAGTTGGCTGAGCAGCAGGGCGAAGAGGAAGGAAGGGGCGCAGGAGGACGCGGCCCCGGCCAAGGCCGTTCCTGCGTCCGAGCGGATCGAGCTCGAGCTGCTGGAAGGCATCAGGCACGGCCGCAAGCGTGACTTTGAGGCGCTTTACCGGATCTACTACCCCCGCCTGCAACGCTTTCTGTCGCACCAGCTGCGCCAGCCCGAGCTGGTGGAGGAGGTGCTGAACGACACGCTGATGGTGGTCTGGCAGCGCGCCGACGCCTTTGCCGGCGGCAGCAAGCTCTCGACCTGGATCTTCGGCATCGCCTATCGCAAGGCGCTGAAGGGCCTGAGCCGGCAGGATCTGCCGCAGGACGACAGCGAGATGGCCGAGCTGATCGACCCGGGACCGGGGCCCGAGCAGCAGCTGGGCCAGAGCGAGCTGCGCGCGCGCCTTCGGCAGGTTTTGGGTGAGTTGTCGGCCGATCACCGGGCCGTTGTCGAGCTGTGCTACTTCCATGACATGGCTTACACAGAGATCGCGCAGGTGGTGGGCTGCGCGCCGGAAACGGTGAAGACGCGGATGTTCTATGCGAGGCGGCGGCTGCGAGGTTTGCTCTCCGACCTGTCGGACCTGGCGGACGTGGCAGACCCTCGCGATGGAGAGACGAAATGAGTACTGTGGTGTCAATGGACAGCGATGCGCACAGCGCCGTGCAAGGCCTGTTGCCCTGGTTCGCACGCGGCCAGCTGGATGAAGCCGACACGCGCGAAGTGCAGGAACACCTGCTGCAATGCGCGGCCTGCCGCGCGGAGCTTGAGCTTGAAGATCCGGTGCGGGCCATGTTGAGCCTGTCGGTCGACACGCCCGACAACGCCAGCCTGGAGGCCGGTCTCGCGAAGATGCGCGATCGCCTGCAAGAACGGACGACATCAAAACCATCGCGCAGTCCACGCTGGCTCAACTGGGCCGTCGGCCTGCAAGGCTGCGCGATCGCGGTGCTGCTGACTTTGGTTGTGCAGATGCGCGTTGAAGGGCCGGCGCTCTACAAGGGCCTGGCCTCGCCGAATCAACCGGTTCACGCCACGGCCTTGATCATGTTCCGCGCCGATGCCAGCGAGCAGAACATCCGCGCCGCCTTGCAAGCGCATGGCGCCAGCCTCGTTGGCGGCCCGACCGAGAGCGGTGCGTACCAGGTGCAGCTCGCCAAGGATCCGAAGGCGCTGCGGGCCCTGCGCGCCGAGCGTGTGGTGACGCTGCTGGAATCGCTGGAGCCGGGAGCCGCGAAATGAAATTGCTGGCCCGCATGATGTCGGGCACCTTGCTGGGCTTGCTGCTGTGCCTGCCGGCTATGCCTGCGGAGGCAGCAGAGGAAGACTCGGCGCGCCAGCTGCTCGTCATGCTGCAACTGCCCAAGCCGCATTACCGGCCCGACAGCAGCTATGCCGGCAACTACGGCGATGGCGTGGGCCTGCAAGCTCGCAAGCAGGTGGTCGAGGCTCTTGCGCGCAAGCATGAGCTGCAACTGCAAAGCGAATGGCCGATGCCCTTGGTCGGTGTCGATTGCTTCGTGATGCGCCTGGCTGCTGACGACACGCGCACCCCAGAGCAAGCCGCCAGCGAGGTGGCCAAGGACAGCCATGTGGCCTGGGCTCAAGCGATGCAGGTCTTCCACGGCCGCGCCACGCAGGACGAGCCGCTGTATCCCACGCAACCGACCGCGCGCCAATGGCATCTGGCCGACCTGCACCAGATGGCCACGGGGCAGGGCGTGCGCGTGGCCGTGATCGACAGCGGCGTGGACGTCAACCATCCCGATCTCGCCGGCCAGGTGCAGCTCAACGAGAACTTCGTCGACGGCCAGCCGCTGGTGGCCGAGAGCCACGGCACGGCGGTGGCCGGCATCATCGCCGCGCGCGCCGACAACCACCTCGGCATTGCCGGCGTCGCGCCGCGTTCGCGGATCCTGGCCTTGCGTGCCTGCTGGCAAGGCTCGCCGACCGACACGGTCTGCACGAGCCTCAGCCTCGCCAAGGCTTTGCAGACCGCGATCCAGGAGCGTGCGCAGGTCGTCAACATGAGCTTGAGCGGCCCCGTCGATCGCCTGATCGCGAGCCTGATCGATGCGGCCTCGGCGCGCGGCATGCTGGTCGTCGCGGCGTTGGGCAGCACAGCTGAGCCTTTCCCGGCCAGCCACCGCGGTGTGCTGGCGGCGGGCAATGCGCTGCCGCTGCCCGCCGGCGTGCTGCTCGCGCCCGGCAAGGAAGTGCCCACCACCGCGCCCGGCGGCGGCTGGACGCTGGTGACCGGCACCTCGTTCTCGGCCGCGCAGATCTCGGGTCTGCTCGCGCTCTTGAGCGAGCTCGATCATTCAGACAAAGGTGCGGCCTTGCGCAGCGCGCTGGTGTTCGAGCCGCAAGGGCGCGTGGACACTTGCGCGACGCTGGAGCGCTTTGTCAAAGGGGCCAAGCCGGCCTGCGGCCTGAATGGAATGGATGGCTTAGGGCACACTTCGGAGTAATGCCCTCCACCCGACCGCACCGTTCGGCACTCAAGTTATGTCTGGCCGCAACGGCGCTCGCCGGGGGCGCGTGCGCGCATGCCGAAGGCGTGCTCGACGGCTCGGTCGACGGCTTCGGCGGCACGGTCTCGCTGCAATCGGATTCGCGCTACCGCGGCCTCTCGTACAGCGATGAAAAACCGGACGCTCAAGTGACCGTGTCTTATGACGGTGCGGCAGGCTGGTATGGCGGCGCGATGCTCACGCATGTGCGCTTCGGCCCGGGGCGGCAAGGCCAGCTCGCGCAGGGCTATGCCGGCAAGGTCTTCAACCTCGCGACGGGTCTGGATGCCGAGGCCGGCGTCCAGTTCAACAGCTTCAACGGGCTCGGCCGCTACGACTATGCGGAAGCCTATGTCGGCCTGCTCGCCGAGCGCTGGAACGCCCGGCTCTACTACGCGAACGACTACTTCGGCACTGCGCAGCACACGGTCTATGCGGAGCTCAATGGGAACTGGCCGCTGAGTGCTTCGTTGCAGGCGTTTGCGCATGCCGGTGTGCTGGAAGGGCGCGGCGGGCCCTACGCCGAGACGCGCAGTTCGCAACGCTTCGACTGGCGCGCCGGCGCGGCCTGGCGGCACGGCATCTATGAGCTGCAACTGGCCTGGGTTGAGGTGGGCCGGGGCGGCACTTACACCTGGACCGACAGCAGCCACCGTCGAACTTTGGTGCTAGGGGTCAGCGCCTCGTTCTGATCTCTCTTCTCATCGATTGAACCTGCGAAGCCGGCGTCGGAACCTACCGACGATTCCAAGATTCACTTGGGGCTTCATCAAAGGATCTTCTCGATGAAAGCATCGTTGCGGCTCGTGAGCGCGCTGTGCCTCGCCGCCACCCTGATCCCCGGTTGCGGCGGCGGCAGCGGCGAGGGCCTGGACAGCAATGGCCGGCCGATCGGCGAAGGCGCCGACCCCAGCGGCCCGCTGGCGCCGAACTACGCGTCCATCCAGTCGCATGTGTTCACGCCGATCTGCTCGGTCTGCCATGCCGGCGGCTCGGCGCCGCAAGGCCTGCGGCTTGATGCGGCGAACAGCTACGCGATGACCGTCGGCATCTCAAGCGCCGAAGTGCCGGGTCTCAAGCGCATCGCGCCGGGCGACCCCGACAACAGCTATCTGATCCAGAAGATCGAAGGCCATGCCGCCGTCGGTGCGCGCATGCCTTTCGGCGGGCCCTATCTCGACGCCAACACCATCGCGCTGATGCGCCAGTGGATCAGCAATGGAGCACCCCAGCAATGATGCGCCTGAGCACCATCCTCAAGACCCTGCTGTTGATCGCGGCGCTGAGCATGTCCGGTCTCGGTCAAGCCGAGCCCTACCTGGCCGTACGCACCGGACTCAAATGCGTGGCCTGCCACGTCAACCCGAGCGGCGGCGGCTTGCGCAATGCGGTCGGCAATGCCTTTGCGCAGAGCGTGATCCCGGCCAATCCCTTGCCCGCGCGCTTGCAGGGCTGGAACGGCGGACTGACGGACTTCCTGCGCGTGGGCGGCGACTTGAGAACCGCGTCGACCGAGACCAGCGTCTCCGGCCAACCCACGCAGCGCGTCTCGGGCCTCGAGCAGACGCGGCTCTACGCCGATCTGCACTTCTTGAGCGACCGGCTCGGCGCCTATGTGGACGAGACCGTCGCGCCCGGCAAGTCGCAGCGCCAGGAAGCCTATGTGCGCCTGTCCACCTCGGACATGAGCTGGTACGCCAAGGCCGGCCAGTTCTATCTGCCCTTCGGCTGGCGCCTGCAAGATAACTCTGCTTTCGTGCGGCAGGTCAGCGGCATCAACATGACCGTGCCCGACAAAGGCGTCGAGCTCGGTATGGAAAAGCCCGACTGGTCGGCCCAGCTGGTCTACAGCGACGGCCCCGGCAACAAGGGCCTCGTCACCGGCCACCAGCTCACCGGCCAGCTGATCTGGTTGCAATCCTGGGGCCGGCTCGGCGCCTCGACCGCGCAGGTCACCTCGAGCGCAGGCAACCGGCAGGCCTACGGCATCTTCGCGGGCACGACGACGGGGCCCGTGGCCTGGCTCGCCGAGCTCGACATGGTCGGCGACGACGGCTACGCCGAAGGGCGACGGCGCTTGATGGCGACGCTGCTCGAAGCCAACTGGCTGGTGCGACAGGGCCACAACCTCAAGTTCACGACCGAGTTCTTCGACCCCGACATGAAGGTCTCGAACGACTACCAGGTGCGCTACAGCCTCGTCTACGAATACACGCCGATCGCCTTCATCCAGCTGCGCGCCGGCTACCGAAGTTACGGCGGCATTCCGCAGAACGCCTTTGACAACCGACGACAGACTTTTGTCGAGCTGCATGGACTGTTCTAGCGCCGAAGCGCCCCTCATCTGGCACGCGCGGCACGCGCGATCGAAGGCGGCCGGCACGGCACTGCAGTCCTTGCCGCTGCTGACGCTGTACCTGACCGAGCGCTGCAACTCGCGCTGCGTGAGCTGCGACTACTGGCGGCATGGGCAGCGCGACATGAGCCTCGAAACGCTTGAGCGGACGCTGCCCGATCTCGCGGCGCTGGGCACGCGCGTGATCCTCGTGTCGGGCGGCGAGCCTTTGCTGAATCCGCAATGGGCCGAGATGGCGAGCTTGCTGCGTGCGAACGGCCTGCGCCTGTGGTTGCTGACCGCGGGCCTGGCGCTGGCCAAGCATGCGCGGCGTGTGGGCGAGCTGTTTGAATCGATAACGGTCTCTCTCGACGGTGCCTGCCGCGAAACCTATCTCGCCATCCGCGGGCTCGATGCTTTCGAGGTGGTCTGTGAAGGCATCCGTGCGACCGTGCGTGAAGGTGTGCCGGTGGGCCTGCGCGTGACGATTCAACGCAGCAACTGTCGCGAGTTGAGCCGGCTCGTGAGCCTCGCGCATGAGCTCGGCGCGAGCAGCATCTCGTTCTTGGCGGCTGACGTGGGCAACTCGAATGCCTTCGGCCGACAAGCCGACGAGGGCGCCGCTGACATCGCCTTGCGCGCCGAAGACCTGCCGGCCTTTGCCGACAGCCTCGCGCGGCTGGAGCGCGAACATGCTGAGCACTTCCGCAGCGGCTTCATTCAGGAATCTCCCGCCAAGCTGCGCCGCCTCTACGACTACTTCCGCGCAGTCTGCGGCCTCGGCGGCTTCCCGGCCGTGCGCTGCAACGCGCCCGAGTTCTCGGCCGTGCTGGAGACCGATGGCAGCGTGCGACCGTGCTTCTTCATCCCGGGGCCGCCGTCGTCGATGAGCGGTCTCGAACAGTCGCTCAACGCACCGGCCATGCAGAGCCTGCGCGCCGACATCCGCGCCCAGCAGCGCGCCGAATGCGCTCGCTGCGTCTGCTCCAAATGGCGCGACCCGCAAGCGCCGGGAGCGCTGGCATGAGCGGCGAGGCCCTGTCCAACGTCGCCGCCTACGACCTCTGGGCCGAGGCCTACCCGCCGCTGCCGCACAACCCCTTGATGCGCGCCGAGCAGGCCGCGCTGGTGGCGATGTGGCCCGATGTGCGCGGCCTGACCGTGCTCGACCTTGCCAGCGGAACCGGGCGTTATGGCCTGCAGCTCGAACAGCGCGGCGCGGCCCGCGTGATCGCCACCGACATGTCCGAGCAGATGCTTCTGCGCGCGCCGCTGCAGCAGCGCGTGCGCGCCGACATGATGTGCCTGCCGTTTGCCGCCGCGCAGTTCGACCTGATCGTCTCCGGCCTCGCGGTCGGCCACGCGCCGAGCCTGGGCGACTGGATGACCGAGATGGCGCGCGTGCTGCGGCCCGGCGGCGTGCTCGTGTACTCGGACTTCCATCCCGACGCTGCGCGCGCCGGCATGACGCGCTCGTTCACCGACAGCACGCAGCGCAAGCACACCTTGCTGCATGCGCTGTTCGATCTTGAAGCGAACCGGCGCGCGGCGACGAAGGCCGGACTCGACATCGAGCTGAGCCAGGAGCTGCGTGTCGGCCAGGAACTGCACGAACCGTTCGAAGGATCGGAAGCCTTCTACAGCCGCTGGCAGGGCCTCGCCGTGGTGCTCGCGGTGCGCGCGAGGAAGCTCGCATGAAGCAGAGTCTGTACCTCTTCAACGGCCGCGACGCGCTGGGCCGGCCGGCAAGCCTGCGCGTGGAGGCCGGTCGCATTGCCGACCCCTTGCCGCGCGACGGTGATCGCCATGTCGACCTGCGCGGTGGGCGCCTGCTGCCGGGCCTGATCAATGCGCACGACCATCTGCAGCTCAACGCCTTGCCTCGGCTCAAGTACCGCGAGCGGTACGAGCATGCAAACCAGTGGAGCGATGACATCGACCCGCGCCGCGCCACCGATGCGCAGTTGCTCGCCAACGCCGCCGTGCCGCGCGCGCAGCGCCTTCTGATCGGCGGCCTCAAGAACCTGCTCAGCGGCGTGACGACGGTCGCGCATCACGATCCGTTTTACGACGAGCTGGCCGCGCCGGGATTTCCGGTCCGCGTCCTGAGCCGCTACGGCTGGGCGCATTCGCTGGCCTTGCAGGGCGAGGCCGCGGTGCAGGCCTCGCAACGCGAGACACCGCCCGAGCAGCCGTGGATCATCCACGCGGCCGAAGGCATCGGTGCGGAAGCGGCGGCCGAGTTCGACCGGCTCGATGCCCTGGGCTGCATCGGGCCTGACACCGTGCTTGTGCATGGCCTGGCGCTCGATGCCGCGCAGCAGCGCTGCCTGAACCAGGCCGGCGGCGGGCTGGTCTGGTGCCCGGGATCGAACCTGCATCTGTTCGGCCGCACGCTGAGCGCGGAGACGCTGTCGCGCCAGACGCGCCTGGCGCTCGGCAGCGATTCACGCATCAGCGGCGAGCGTGATCTGCTGGCCGAGCTGGCCCTGGCGCGCGAGTGCTCGGGCTGGAACGAAGCGCGTCTCGAAGCGCTGGTCACCGGTCGCGCCGCGGCGCTGCTGGGCCTGCGCGATCGCGGCGGCCTGGGCTGCGGGCAAGGGGCCGACGTGCTGGTGCTGCAGTCAGGCATCGCTTTGTCGCGGGCCACGCGCGCCGACGTGCGTCTCGTGCTGATCGATGGCGAGCCGCGCTACGCCGATCCTGATCTGGGCGATGAACTCGGCGTGGGTGACGCGCTCGTGCCGGTGCAGGTCGACGGCCACGCCAAGCTGCTGGCCGCCGAGCTGGTGGCTGCCCTGCGGGCGGCGGTGATCCAGGAAGCCGGCCTCGATCTTCAACACCATCCGCACCGCATGACGGAGGCCGTCTCGTGAGCCAGCGCCGCATCCTCCTGGTCAATCCGACCATCACCAGCAACGCGCGCTTCCCGCTGGCGGTGATGAACCTGGCCACGGCCTTGAACGAGGCGGATTTCAGCACGCGGATCATCGACGGCAATGTCGATCACGATTTCGTCGCCACGGCGACGGCGGCCCTGCGCGGCGAGGCCTTCGACGCCGTGGGCATCAGCGTGATGGGCGGCCCGCAACTGCCGGCGGCGATTGCGGTGTCGAAGGCGATCCGTGCCGTTGCTCCGCGGGTGGCCATCATCTGGGGCGGCTACTTCCCGACCATCTGCCCGGATGCCTCACTCACCAGCAGCTTTGTCGACTACGTGCTGCGCGGCCAGGGTGAGGCCGGGCTGATCGAGCTGCTGACGGCGCATTTCGACGGTGCGCAGTCCGATGCGCTGCGCGAGATCACGGGCCTCTCGTGGCGCGAGGGCTCGCAGTTCGTTCACAACCGCGACCGCGTGTTCTCGAAGGAGAGCCTGGTCCATGCGATCAACTACGAGCTGCTCGATCGACCCGAGCAATACCTCTCGCGCAGCTACCTGGGCCGCCGCACGACCGGCTACCAGGCCGCGCTCGGTTGCCGTTATCGCTGCACCTTCTGCGGTGTCGCGGCGCTGTTCAAGGGCAAGACTGGCCTGCCGACGGCCGAACGGCTGGAACAGGATCTGCTCCATCTGAAGACGCGCTTCGGCGCCGACTCGGTGCAGTTCTACGACCACAATTTCTTCGACCGCGAGGTCGACATGGTGCCGCTGCTCGAGGTGCTGGCGCGCGTCGAAATGCCCTGGTGGTGCTATGCGAGAGCTGACGCGCTGCTGGGCCTGTCCGAGAGCTCGTGGGCCCTGGTGCGCAAGAGCCGTTTGCGTATGGCGTACATCGGCGCCGAGTCGCCGAACGACACGGTGCTGCACGACATGCGCAAGGGCACGAGCGCCGACCAGACGCTGGCCGTGGTCGAGAAATGCCGCGCCAACGGCGTGGTGCCCGAGCTGTCCTTCATGCTCGCGCCGCCGCATGACCCCGAGGGCGAGACCGAGCGCACCTTCGAGTTCATCCGCCGCATCAAGCGCCTGCATCCGGCGACCGAGATCATGCTGCACATCAACACGCCGCTGCCGCCGCGTCGCCATGCGATCGAGGGCCGCAAGCCGCTGCCGATCAACACCTCGGGCCTGCCGCGCGATCTCGTCTTCCCGGACAGCGCCGAGGGCTGGGCCGCGCCGCAGTGGGTCGACTACTGGTGCCACAAGGATGCGCCGTGGGTCAGCGAAAGTCTGCGTCAACGCATCCATGATTTCAGGACCGTGCTCGGCTGCCGCTTCCCGACGCTGACCGATGTCCGCGCGCCGGCCTGGCAGAAGCTGGCCTTGCGCGGTGCCGCCACCTGGCGCTACGGCTTGCGCCGCTATGACCAGCCTTGGGAGCTCGATCTGCTCAAGCGTTTCGTGCGCCTCTGGGATCCGCAACTCTCGGCCTTGTGATCGTTCATGGTCCACGTTGCCCAGATCAGTTTCTTCAGCGACCTGCAGCAGCGCCGCCCGGAACAGCTGCTTCAGGACTGGCCCACGCTCGCCGAGGTGGCCGAGGCGCCGGCCGCTGCGGGCGCGCGGGTGACGGTGATCCAGGCGAGCACGCATCACGCGCAGTTCGAGCGCAACGGCGTCAGCTATCGCTTCTTGCCGCTCGACGAGCCGGCCCTGCGCCGCCTGATTGCCGAGACGCGGCCCGACGTGCTGCATGTCTCGGGCCTGGGATTCATGCGCGAGACGCTCGCCTTGCATGCGCTGGCGCCGCGCATCCCGATCGTCCTGCAGGATCACAAAGACGGTGTGCCGCGGCGCATCTGGCGCTGGCAACTGGCACGGCGCGGCTTTGCGGCGGCGCGGGCGGTGTTCTTCTGCGCGGCGGACCAGGCGCGGCCGTTTCAGCGCCTGGGCTTGCTGACGGAACGAACGCGCGTGATCGAGATGCCCGAGTCGAGTTGCCGCTGGAGGCCGCAGGACCGCGCTGCGGCGCGCCGCGACAGCGGCATTCACGGCGAGCCGGCGCTGCTCTGGGTCGGGCACCTGGACGACAACAAGGATCCCTTGCCCGTGCTGGAGGCGGTCAGCCTCGCCGCGCGCGAGCTGCCGGGTCTGCAGCTGTGGTGCTGCTACGGCACGGCGCCGCTGATGCCCGAGGTGCAGGCGCGCATTGCGGCCGATCCGAACCTGCGCGGCCGCGTCCATCTGCTGGGGCCGCAGCCCCACGCACGGATCGAGACGCTGATGAACGCCGCCGACTTCTTCGTGCTGGGCAGCCATCGCGAGGGCTCCGGCTATGCGGTGATGGAGGCGCTGGCCTGCGGGCTGCCGCCGCTGGTGACTGACATCCCTTCCTTCCGCGCCATGACGGCGAACGGCGGCATCGGCCGCCTGTGGCCTTGCGGCGATGCTCAGGCCCTGTGCGGGGCCTTGCTGGATCTGCAGGCGCAATCGCAGGCCGAGCAGCGCGCCAAGGCGCGCGCCTGGTTTGACCGCGAACTGTCGCCGTCGGCCCTGGGGCGCAAGCTACACGCGGCCTACCTTGAGCTGGCGCGAGGCTGAGCGATCATGGACGCCGCGCGTTTCCGTGCCGCCTTCCTGATCAACCTGGCCTCGTCCGCCGGGGCCGGCGCCGTCAACTTCGTGGTGGCGATCCTGCTGGCGCGGCTGCTCTCGCCGCACGAGATGGGGCTGTTCGCGCTGGCCTCGGTGATCGCCAATGTGGCGCAGGTGTTCCGCGATGTCGGGGTCACGGCCTATCTGCAGCGCGAGGACGATCTGAGCGCGGAGAAGATTCGCGCGGCCTATGGCCTCTTGTGCTGCAGCTGCCTTGCCGTGGCCATCGTGCTGTTTGCGATCGGCTTCGTGCTCGGTGAGGTGGGCCCGGTGTTGCAGGTGCTGGCCCTGGGCACGGCGATCCTGCCGTTCAGCATCGTGCAGGCGGCGCTCAAGCAACGCGAGTTCGCCGCTGCGCGGATCGCCTACATCTCACGTGTCGGAACCGTGGCGTTTGCCGTGAGCAGCGTGAGCCTGGCGCTGGCGGGCTTCGGCGCCATGAGCCTGGCGTGGGCCCAACTGATCACGATGGGGGTCACCAGCCTCGCCTATGTGCCGCTGCGCCCCGAGGGCTGGCGGTGGCGGCCCTCGTTCGGGCGCTGGGCGGGCCTGCTGAGGTTCGGCCTGGGATCGCTGGCCGGAAGCGCCTTGAACGCGCTCAACAATGCCTTGCCTCAGTTGCTGCTCGGCAAGCTCGGCTCGCCGGCCGACGTGGGCCTGCTGGGCCGCGCCAATGCCAGCGCTAACCTTTTCGCCGCACTGACTGGCGACGCCATCAATTTTGGTGCCTTGACCCAGCTGGCACGCGCCCATCATGACCGGGCTGCGCTGGCCGAACGCGTGAACCATGTGACGGCCTTGCTGACTGGCATGGCCTGGCCTGCATTGATGGTGATCGCGCTGCTGGGCCACGAAATCACCGCGCTGTTGTTCGGCCCTCGCTGGCTGGACAGTGTGCCGGCCATCGCGCCGCTGGCCTTGCTGGCTGCGCTGGCGGCCCTGTTCAACTTTCAGGCCGCAGCGCTGACGGCCAGTGGCCGGCCGGGCGTGGCGGGCCTGCCGGTGATGGTCACCGCCCTGGCGCGCGTGCTGCTGGTGCTGTTGTGCTTCGGGAACGGTGTTGCGGCGTTTGCCGGCCTGCTCGTGCTGGCGGCCCTGGTGGCTGCGCCGGTTCAGCTCCATCTCCATCAGCGCTATCTCGGCGGCAGCTTGGGCGCGCTGTGGCATTCGCAGGCGCCCAGCCTGCTCGTGACGCTGGCTTGCGGCGTTATGGTGCTCGCGCTCAAGCAGGCACTGCCGCGCGAGACGCCGGTGCCCTGGCTGCTGGCCTGGACTCTGCCTGCTGCGCTGATCGCCTGGTACGCGGCCGTGCGCCTGAGCGGCCACCCCTGGGCCGCCGAACTTCAGTGGGCGCGCTTGCGCATCACGATCAGAAAATGATCGCCTGCATTCCTCAGCAGCGGCCAGCCGGCCACGCGCCGGTCCAGCCACCACAGCGCGGCGTAGAGGCGCGGGGCGCGCTCCTTCACCCACGTCAGGTACGGCGGTGGCGCAAAGAGACACAGGCCGCGCACGGTCTCGAGTGTGAAGCGATCGTCGAAAGCGGCGTAGAACTCGCGCGGCGTGTAGTAGTGCGTCCAGATCGTCCGCTTGTTCATGCCGACCGCGACGAGCTCGCGCGCGAAGCGCACCTTGAGGCGGGTCCAGCGGCGTTGCAGCGCGTAGTGAACGACCTCCCACGGGCAGTAGCGGCCGATCACCGTGAACACCAGCGCGCCGCCCGGCGCGAGCAGCCGTGCGCACTCGCGCGAGACGACGCTCAGGTCGGGCACGCAGTTGAGCGGGCCGAGGTTCGAGTAGGCGCCGTCGAAGGGCACGCTGCCCGCCAGATGGTGCAGCTCATGCGCGCCGATGTTCACGGGCTGCACCTGGTCTTGCACGCCGGCCTTCGCGGCGCGATCGCGCGTGCGTTCAACCATCTGCGGGGACCAGTCGGTGGCGGCCACCTGATGGCCGAGCCCCGCCATGCGCACCGCGTCGAGGCCGGTGCCGCAACCCAGGTCGATCAGGCGGCTCGGCTGCGGGAAGCTGGCATCGAGCCAGCGCCACATCTCGCTGCGCATGTCCTGGATTGCCTCGTTGTTGCCGCGCGGGCCGTCGTAGTCGGCGGCCACGCTGTCGAAGGCTTGCTGGGTGTCGAGCAGTTGGGCTCGCAGGTCGTGTGTGGCTGGCATGGTCGGAGTGGTTTTCAATGATGAAGATGAAGATCGCGCTGGTGGTGCCCGGCGGCGTCGATCGCTCGGGCGAGGTGCGGGTGGTGCCGGCCTTGCTGGCCTTGCTGAAGCGCTTGAGCGCTCAACATGAGGTGCATGTGTTCGCGTTCCGGCAGGAGGCCGCGGCCGCGCAATGGATGCTGCACGGCGCGCACATCCACAACATCGGCACGCAAGGCGCGCTGCCGATCTGGTGGCGTTGTCTTGCCGAGATCCGGCGCGAGCACCGGCGTGGCCGCTTCGCATTGGTCCACGCGATCTGGTCCGGCACCGGCGGCTGGGTGAGCGTGCTGGCCGCATGCGTGCTCGGCTTGCCCAGTCTCGTGCATATCGCCGGTGGTGAACTCGTGGCCTTGCCCAACATCGGCTACGGCGGCCTGCTGAGCTGGCGCGGCCGCTTGAAGGAAGCCTGGGTGCTGCGCCGGGCCACGGTGGTGACGGCGGCCAGCGAACCCGTGTTGACACAGATCGCCGCATACGGGCGCCAGGCGCTGCGCGTGCCGCTCGGCGTGGATCTGCACGACTGGTCGCCGCAACGGCCGGTTCGCCGCGGGGCCGGCGCGCCGCTGCGCCTGGTCCACGTGGCGAGCCTCAATCTCGTGAAGGACCAATCCACGCTGCTGCAGGCGCTGCGGATCCTGATGGCACGCGGCGTCGACTTCCGGCTGGACCTGGTGGGCGAGGACACGCTGCACGGCGCGATCCAGGCGCAGGCGCGGCAGCTGGGCCTGGCGGAGCACATCTGCTTTCACGGCTTCATGACACAGGCGCAGCTGTGGCCGCTGATGGCGCGTGCGCATGTCTGCGTGATCTCTTCGCTGCACGAGACCGGGCCGCTCGTGGTGCTGGAGGCGGCCGTGCTGGGCGTGCCCAGCGTGGGCACGGTGGTTGGGCATCTGGCCGAGTGGGCCTTGCAATCGCCGCCGGCGGCATTGGCCGTCAAAGTGGGCGACGGTCTGGCCTTGTTCAAGGCCATCGCGCGGCTGCATGAGGACGAGGGCTTGCGCCTGCAGCTCGCTGCCGAGGCGCAGCGCTGCGCCTTGCACGACGATGCCGATCGCACGGCCGCGCTGTTCGAGGCGCTGTATCGACAGGTGAGCTCGCCTTGAAATCATTGCGCTTGATAGTCGAGGGCCAGGCGCACGGAGTACAGGGTGGACACCCGCGGCGGGCGCACGAAGACCCAACTCAGGATCTTCCACAGCTGGGATCGGCCGTTCCAGTCCGAGATCAATCGGGCCGGCGGCAGCGTGGAGAAGGACTGGGCCACTGCGCGCGTCTCGCGATTGGGGAAGACGCGCTTGAGGGCGAGTTCCAGGGCCTCGGCCGGCGAACGCGACCACTCAAGACCCGGGAAGGCCGGGATGTTCATCTTGGACAAGGACACGTCGGCCAAGCTCTGTCTTTGCAGGGAGCGGCGCAGCCAGAGCGGACAGGCGGCTTGCAAGCCGGCGATGACGAAGTCCGGGATGCTGCCCTCGAAATAGCGGTTCGCCAGATCGAGCGGCGGGAGTGCCCAGCCCATCTCGGGCGTGCTCGCGATCAGCGATTCCCACTCGGTGGAGCTCATCACCCGGGCCAGGCGGGCGATGTCCTGCAACTGGATCAGGCGAACCGACTTCACGCAGAGATTGCCGGCCGTATGCAGCAGCAGGTGCCGCATCAGGGCGACCTTGGAGGGGTAGGCATTCAGGCCGGCACGCAATTGCGGCGGAAAGGTCTGCGCCGTGATCACGACTTCATGCACCGGCAGGCGTTCGAGCACGCGCGTGTGCAGATCGAACTTGATCGGGTTCTCCACATGTTCGCCGAGATGCGGCATGTCGGGCATGCCGCGCGGCACCAGGTTCAGATGCTTCCAACTCATCAGGTCGCGCTCGTAGTCCAGCGATTCGAGCAGCCCTGCCGCCGCCTCGAAATCCTCTTCACGCACCAGCAGGTCGATATCGCTCATCGGTCGCTCGCCCGCTTCGTACAGCTTCAGGCCCAGCAGCGCCGAACCCTTCAGGGCGAGCAGCCCCAAGCCCGCCTGCTCGGCCGCCGTGTGCGTGCGTGCCAGCAAGGCCTCGACGCGCTGCTGCCGCAGCAGGCCCTGCGTCTTCTGCTCGGCCAGAAAAGCCTCCCAGAACGCCGGCCCACGCCAACGCAGACGGTTCGCCAGCAAGGCGCTCACGCCGTGCATGACGGCGGCGGCCATCGCGGCGCGCCACTCGAAGTCGGTCCACGTCGGCGCTTCCTCGGTGGGCGTTGCCAATTCGCGGGCCAGCCGCTCGGTGGTCTTGCGCAGCGCGGCGCCGATCTCGCGCGTGGGCGGCAGGCGTGATTGCTCAGGCATTTGATTTCCTCATCTCTTCAACAACCATGAAACCCAACTTCGAAAGCCATCAGGCTGACCCCTTCGGCGAGCACCAGCCCGCGGCCTTCCGGCGCGAGCTCAGCGTGCTGGGCGCGCGTTTTGAGTTCCTCGCCGACGCGCCCGAGTTGCTGGACCTTGTCGACCAGGCCTATGCCGGCCTGCCTGCGCAAGTGCTCAAGCCCGCGCCCTTGCTGCAAGTGCGCCTTCGTTTGATGGCGGGGGAACCGAGCCTTGCCGGGCTGGGCGAACGTCCCGAACCTCCGCTTGCGCGCATGCAAGGCGGCGCCGGCTTCTTCGGCGCGGTGATGGACGCCGAGAACCTGTCCTGGGTTTGCCCGTCGACCCGCAGCGCCCTCGTGAGCTTCTCGCCTGAGCTGTCGCGCTTCTTCCCGTATCACGCGCGCTACGAGCTGCTCGAATTCGCCGTCTTCACGCTGGCCTGCCGCACGCAGCAACTGGTGCCCCTGCATGCCGGCTGCGTGGGCCTGAACGGCGTCGGCGCCTTGCTGGTCGGCGAAAGCGGTGCGGGCAAATCCACGCTGTCGGCGCATGCGTTCCTGCAAGGGCTCGACTTCCTGACAGAGGACGCCGCCTTTGTGGAGCCCGAGAGCCTGCGCACGGCCGGTGTCGCCAACTTCCTGCATCTGCGCAGTGATGCCCTGCCGTTCTTCGAGGACGCTGCCGTGCGCGATTGGATCCAGCACTCGCCGGTGATCCGCCGCCGCAGCGGGGTCGAGAAATTCGAGATCGACATGCGCGACAAGGCTTGGGGCCGCGTCGCGCCCACGACGCTGAAGCTGGGCGCCGTCATCTTCATCACGAAGCAGCCGACCGGTGATGGACAAGCCCTCGTGCGCCTGGCCGGTCACACCTTGGCCGAGCGGCTGGCGCAGAGCCAGCCCTACGCCGCGCAACAGCCGGGCTGGTCGGGATTTGCTGAGCAGGTGTCCCATCTGGCCGGCTTTGAATTGAGGCGGGGTCCGCACCCGGGCGAGGCTGCTAGAGCCCTGCGGCAAGCGCTGCAGGATCTGACGTCGGCGCCCTGAAGCGCCGCTCCTCGGCGATCAGCGCCATCCAGCGTTCCTGCAGGCGGCCGCGCGCCGGCGCCGCCACCTCGGGGGCCAGAGGCGTCAGTTCCACCTCACGGTGCAGCAGGTCACGCACCACGCGGTAGAAGGCCGACGAGTAGGTGCCCTGGAACATCATGGCCAGGTCGCCGCTGTCGTCCCAATGTGTCTTGCCGCCGAGTTGTTCCTTCACGAGTTCATGGAAGCGCGTACCGGGCAACGGATAGGACACGCTGACGCCGATGTCGTCAGGCCGCGCGTTCTTGATCAACTGCCGCGTGGCGAGCAGATCGTCAAGGTTCTCGCCCAGGTAGCCGATCTGGATGAAGAAGCCGACACGGATGCCCTGGGCCTTCAACAACGCTCGCGCTTCGAGGATCTCTTCGACGCGCGTCCCCTTGTCCATCGCGTCGAGAATCTTCTGGCTGCCGCTCTCGGCACCGAGCCAGACCTCCTGGCAGCCCGCGGCCTTGAGCGCTTCGGCCATCGCCGGATGGATCAGATCGGCGCGCGACTGGATCGTGAACGGTACGCCGCCGCCGCCGGCCTGCAAGGCCTGCGCAAAGCCCTGCACCCAGTCGGCGCGGAAGCCGAAGATGTCGTCGGCAAACCAGACATGGTCGGGCGCGAAGCTCTTTTTCAGCTGCAGCATCTCGGCCGCCACGGCCGGCGCACTGCGCTGGATATAGCGGTTACCCCAGATCGGCTTGGCGCACCAGTTGCAGTGGAACGGGCAGCCCTTCGAGGCGGCCATGTTCAGGCTGAAGCGGCCGTGCGCCTGGGTCCACATGGCGCGGTAGCGCTCGATGTCGATCAGTTCCCAGGCGGCGGTTTCATCGGCTTGCGTGTGCGAGCCCGGCAGCATCACGACCTTGCTGCTCTTCTCGGGCGCCTGAGGCTGTGTGCGCAGGCTGCCGTCGATCAGCGCGCTCACACCGCTAACGCCGTCGATCAGCGCAGCCACTTCGGCTTGAGGCTGGGCGTCGAGCCGCTCCAGCAGCTCGCTCAAGGTGCCCAGGCCTTCGCCGAGCAACACCGCATCGGCGCCCGCCAGGAGATAGGCCTCGGGCGAGTCGCTCGCGTCCGAGCCCGCCACCAGCACGCGAGTGCCGCCGCGCCGGGCGCTCTCGATCATCTGGCAAGCCGCCTCGCGCATCTTGCCCAGGCACATCTTGCTCAGGTAGTTGAAGTTGTCTTCATAAAAGAGCACCAGCTGCGGACGTTCCCGGGCCAGTTGTTCGTCGAACTCGGCCGTACTCTCGGCCAGCATCGCGTCGAACACGGTCACGGCGCGGCCCTGCCGGCTCAAGCGCGCGGCAACCTGCAGGGTGGCCAGCGGCGGATAGGGCTTGGCGCGATCGAACTGCTTCTGGTCGAAACGCAGGAAATATGAATGAGCGATCAGTACCGATTGCATGCCCTCTCCGCTGGTCTGCAGGGGGTGAGTACCGATCCGGGTTTCCGAGGTTCAAAGCCGGGCTCGAAGCGCAGGATGACGCTTACGAATGGCCCGAGTTCGACGAGAACAGCGCCGCCAGCCTTTGCTACACCTCAGGCGCGACGGGCAACCCCAAGGGCGTGCTCTACAGCCACCGCTCCACGCTGCTGCACAGTTATGCCGGCGCACTGCCCGATGCGCTGAACTGCTCCTCGTGCGGCGTGATCCTGCCCGTGGTGCCGATTCCATGTCAACGCCTGGAGCCTGCCCTACACCTGAATTGCTGCCGCGCTGCGCAGCCTATCGGCGCGTCACCTATCGCTTGGACAGGTCGTAATTTCCTCTCTCCCCTGGCGAGAATCGGGACCATCCACCAGGCATTGCTCCGACAGTACGCACTCGTGATCAGTTTGACGTGATATCACGAGGAGATGATAATTGAGTCCAGCAGTTCAATGGATGGTCACGTTCCATGATGAGTTCGATCCCGAGTTCGACGCGCTCTCGCAAGATGTGCAGGAGCAGTTGTTGGCCGCCGCTCATGCGCTCAGGCAACTCGGCCCGCGCGCGGGTCGCCCTCGCGTTGGAGCGTTGAAGAATCCGAGGCACCCCAATATGAAGGAACTTCG
This sequence comes from Burkholderiaceae bacterium, assembly GCA_036500605.1. GTDB lineage: Bacteria > Pseudomonadota > Gammaproteobacteria > Burkholderiales > Burkholderiaceae_C > JAFALK01. The sequence continues at coordinate 112,309 of DASYBU010000002.1, read as the reverse complement.
TTTCAGTGCCCACAACGGCGCAGAGATCTGGAGAGCGACTTTCGCCTTTGATCCCAACCGGCACGCGATCATCTTGGTGGCGGCAGAAAAGCAGGGTGTCGATCAAGACAGGTTCTACCGGGAACTCTTGTCAAAGGCCAATGACCGTTATGACCGTCATCTGGCTGCGTTGAATGCCGTCGAAATCGCGAAGGCAACGAAGGGTGGCAAGGGAAGCAAGAGGAGATAGATATGGGACGAAATCTGGACGACATCATCGAAAGTCTTCCCGAGGAGCGGCAGCGCAAGATCAAAGCGCTTTCTGCGCAGATGGTCGAAGAGATGATTGCTCATGCACAGACGCTGACCGACTTTCGCAAGGCCGTGGGAAAGACGCAAGCGCAAGTTGCGAAAGAGTTGGGCATCAAGCAGAACGCGGTATCGCAGCTTGAGAAGCGTTCCGACACCTATGTCTCGACGCTTCGGCGCTTCTTGAAGACGCTGGACCTCAGCCTGGAGCTCTCCGTGGTGGCGAAGAACGGCGCGCGGATCAACTTGCCTAATTTTCTTCCGTGGCGCGAAGCGGAGGCGGCTGCGGCGGAGTCCGCTGTTCCCGCTGCTGCGACCAAGACTCCCGCGCGGAAGGCCGTCGCGGCGAGGGTCAGTCCCAAGAAGGCGGTCGTGACCAAGAAGCCTAGGCGTTCGCCTGCCGCACGCAAGACTTGAAGGCGTCATCGCCTGGAGTGACTGTTACCGCGTGGGACAACACGGCGACTCGCCATCGCGCCGACGATGAAAGACCTACTACCGATGCCGCTTACCAGGCCCTATCATCGCCGCCCCTAACAGTCCAAATTAGCGGAGTCTGGCGATGGCTGAGAAATTCCTGAGCGACGCGGAGTGGAAGAAGTTTGCCAAGGGGCGTGATCTGAAGGATGCGCCTCTGATCAAGGCCTTCGAAGCGCTGGAGAAGGCGAAGAAGCCGGCCGATCAGGTCAGTGCGCTGGCCGAGATCGAGAAGCAGACCGACGCGCTGCGTAAGTTCGTCAAGGCCGACCGTGATTTCGGCGCCTACCTCGACGGCATCGACAAGGCCATCGCCAAGGAAGAGAAGCTCGCCAAGGCCGCGCTCCAGGAAGCCGAGAAATCGGAGAGCGAGGACGAGGAAGAAACGCCGACGCTGCTGACCACCAAGATGGTGCCGCTGCTGCGCCAGGTGAAGGCCGGCGACGAGGCGCAGGTGCTGATCGCCAGCACGGGCAAGGACGTGGCCGTGCTGCTCTCGCGCCGCTCGATCTCGCCAACCAAGCGCAAGCTGCTGAACGACTACCTTGAGGTCAGCGGCGGGGTGAAGTACATCCTCGGCCACTGCATTTTTGAAGAAGAGACCTACACCTTCGTCGTGCAGTCGCAGGCCTCGGGCCTGGCCAAGAAGCTCAAGGCCGCGCTGCTCAAACAGACGGAATTGCGCCTGAAGGTGCGCGTGCGCGGCGAGGATCCGAACGACGTGGATGAGGACGGCGAAGCCGGCGAAGGCGAAGGCGAGGAAGCGCCGCAACAGACCCAGACCCAGACTCCAGCCCCGACCCAAGGCAGCATCCCGCCTGCGCCGCCGCTGCCGCCCGACGCCTTGAAGCTGCGCTTCGAGAAGCGCTGGGCCGAGCTCGAGCCGCGCGTGCTGAGCGCGCTGAAGGCGAACGCCGGCGATGTCTCGAAGATCCGTGCGGTCAGCGAATTCGTGCGCGAGAAGGGCGAAGGCGGGGCTTGGCAGGCCGGCCTCCAGGGCATGGAGTCGCTCGAGAAGCTGCTGCCGGCTCCCGCTCCGAGGCAAGACGACGCGCCGCTCGACCAAGCCGCGGCCTTCAACGTGCGCCTGGCGACCTACATGGAAGACGCCAAGCCGATGATGGCGACCAGCAAGTACGCGCAGGAGCTCAAGCTCAAGCTCAGCGAAGCCGGCATGTACGGCCGCAAGAAGGAGTTCGAGCAGGGCCATGAGGTGCTCGACCTGGCCGAGGCGCTGATCATCAAGATGTTCAAAGAGCGCGACGGCGAGGAGGACGAGAGCGAGGAGAGCGAGGAGGGCGAGGAGGGCGAGTCCGAGTCGCAGGAAGCGCAGATCCGCCCTACGCCGCAGGGCCAGGGTGCGAACAACGGCGCCGGCACTGGCGGCAAGAGCGTCTCGCAAGTCGCCTTCACGCAAGCGCGCCTGGACTGGAACAAGACCCGCAAGCAGGTGCAGGCCGAGCTCAAGAAGCTGGTCAACGACATCCTGGCCTCCAGCACCGACGAGGACGACTTCGACCAGATCCGTGTCGGCACCTCGCAGCTCTACGAGATCCTGGAGATCCTTGATGAACGGCTGATCGACAAGCTCGACGATGCGCTCAATGCCGAAGGCGCCCAGCGCGAGGCCTTGCATGCCGAGGCGCGCGAGATCATCGACGAGTACCTGGATTTCGTGAACACCGACGCGCTGATGCAGGACATCGACGACAACGGCTTCATCGACGTGAAGATCCGCTCAACGCTGGACCAGCAGCTCCAGCGCATGGCCAAGGAGCTCGGTGCGAGCTTCGCGCGCTCCTGAGATCAATCAAAAAGGCCCGGCTTCGCAGCCCCCAAGAACGCCCCGGAGATTTGAATCATGGCACTGACCCCCCAGCAGCAGCAGTTCCTGGACAACTACGTTCGCAAGCATTCGCTCAAGGGCAAAGGCAAGCGCAAGCGCGCCGATAGTTTTGCCGAGGTGCGCGACCAGGTCGCGCAGGCCTTGTCGGAACTGCCGCAGACCTCGCCCGAGATGGCGAATCTGCTGGCGGCGCGCGATGCCGCCGACGCATTCGGCGAGGCGCTGAAGTTCGACCGTGCGACGGATGCGATGAAGCAGGTGCTGGCCGACGTCAAGCTGGCGGTGGAGAACCATGACCCCGGCGCCGATCTGAAGGAGCTCAAGAGCAGGGTCGACGACTTGGTGGATCGCAAGGGCAATCTGGATCCCAACCTGCCGAAGCTGCTGAACTTCAATGGCCCCGATCAACCCGGGCTGCTGGTGCTGGCGCGACCGGTGGACGAGGCGGCCGATCTGCCTCGGCGCAGCGTCGATGAAGCCGCCTGGCTTCGTGCCGCGCAGAAGCTGGTGCTGGAGCGCTCGGCCGATCTGAGCAAGCTGGCGCGGAGCCTGCAGATCGCGAAGTCGTCGTCGGATCTGGTCAAGAGCGCGGCGCTCGTCGTGACGCCGCAGGCGGTGTCCGCGGTGAATGCTTTCGGCGCGGATATTCTGAAGGCTTGCCGCAGTCGCGTGCAGCGCGACGTGGTTTCGCAGGAGATGGCGCGCCTGCGCCTGTTTTTGGACGATCCCGGCTATGCCTCGTTGCGCGTGGGCGCCGGCTTTGATGCCACCCGGGTCTGCGGCGACTTCGATACCGGCTACGCGAATCTGCAGCCGCGGATGGATCCGGTGAAGCGGCAACTTGAGAAGCTGCGCGTCAGCGTGGTTGCCGGCATCGAGAAGCAGCGGCCCGACACCGCGGATGGCGGCAAGCATGACGGCGACGTGGCGCTCGCCCGCGAGGCCTTGCAGGACAGCCTGCTCGGGCTGCCGCAACTGCCGCGCGGCAAGCCCACGCGCGGCGAGGCCAAGACCTTTGACAAGAGCGCGGTGCTGCAGGGCATTGCACAAGACCCGTCGAGCGCGCTGGTCAACTCGACCACCGGCGCGCAGGCCACCGACAAAGCCTTTCAGGACGTTTCAAAGGCGGCGCGCGAGCTGCTGAAGCAGGAGCTGGTGCGCCAGAATCTCAAGCCCGGCAGCGATGAGATCTTCGACCTGACGATGCAGTCGGCGACGGATTTCGGCAATGCCTATGCGATCGCCCAGGGCTGGGATCCGACCAAGCCCAAGACGCTCACCGCCGGGCAGAAGGCGATGATGGCCGCCGTGGGGGCGGGCATGGTCGAGCATGCCCGCACCTTGTGCGAGAACCAGCTGGACGCCAACAGCAAGGCGGTCACGCTGGGCGGCCAGAAATACGGCAAGCCCAAGCTGCTGTCCAAGGGCGGCATGGGCGCGGTCTACCGCTACGAGAGTGAAACCAACCCCGGCCAGTTCATCGTGCTCAAGAGCCTGCTCAGCGAGGAGCCGAAGGATCGCAAGGCCATGGTCAAGGAGCTGCGCGGCCACCGGCACCTGATGCAGGGCCAGGGCGATCCATCAGCGACAGGCGCCAAGAACATCGTGTCGATGGAGGGCGCCGTGATCGGCAGTGATGGCAGCCTGCACATGGCGATGGAAATGGTCAGCGGCGGCGACATCGATGACAACCGCCACGCCCTCGATATCGCCGGCGATACGGGCGCGATCCCCGAGCAGGTCCGCAGTCTGATCAACCAGTCGCGCTTCAAGCAGGCGGTCGAGGGCCTGGTCTACATGCGCGACCAGAACCTCGTGCATTTCGACATCAAGGGCGCCAACTTCATGGTCGCCGAGGACGGCACCGTCAAGGTTGCCGACTTCGGCTCGGCCAGCGTCGGCTCGGAAGATACCGGCACGCTGAAGCCGGATCGCACCAACCTCTCGACGGCCGGCTATGCGCCCGACCTGAAGATGGGCGAGCAGGTGGACGCCTCCTTCGACGCCTTCGCGCTGGGCAAGATGATGGAGGCCATGCACCAGCAGGCTTCCACGCCGCAGGAGCTGAAAAAAGGCCAGGACGGGCACAAGGCCCTGACCGGCGCGCTGGGCCGCGTGATGGACGGCATGACGAACGCGAACGCCAAGGAGCGCATCTCGCTGGAGTCCGTGCTGTCATCCAGTTATGTGCAAGAGCTCGAGAGCTGGGATCCCGAGGCGCTCAAGAAGGTCTCGGTGGCCAGCATCGCCTACGGCAAGGCACTCAAGGCCGAGACGGACGACGTCTTGAAGACGCTGCCGCCGGAGCTGATCGACCTGGCCGCGCAGCGCTCGCGCTGCAAGCGCGAGGAGGTCGGCTTCACTTCCATTGCGGGCGTGATCCGCATGATCATCGAGGAGTCGCAGGCCGAGATCGGCAAGCTGCGCCCGCAGGTGGCCGGCGCGAAGGACGAGGTCGCGCGCCACGACATCAACGCCAGGCTGGATGAATTGCAGGGCACGATCACCCAGCATCAGAAGTACCTGGCGCGCTTCGGGCAATCGGCGCCGGCCAAGAAGCTGGCCGCCGAGCTGCGCGAGCTGTCCGAGCAACTGCTGCGCCCGCAGGACGCGCCGGGCGACGAGGACAAGAAGGCGCTGCTGGACTCGCTGCATACCTCAAACGACAGCCCCGGTGAGTTCTGCGCCTTGCTGGCGCTGCGCAGCCATGACCCGATCTGGAAGTCCTGGGGCGCCGATCCCCAGCAACTGCGCGCGCTGATCCGCCTGCAGTTCGAGGCCGACATCTCGATCCGCAACGACAAGGCCCTGGAGTTGCTCAAGAACGGCCTCGTGGGTGTTGAGGAAGCCACCCTGCCGATCACCGAGCCCGCCGCCAAGGCCGCGGTGAAGATGGGTCTGGCCAACATGATGAGAGGCCTGATGAAGCAGTACCAGAACAGCCGGAAAGAAGGCGCTTGACGCCCTGCGGCTCAGGGTTATTCTTTTTTACCTGAGCGCAGCCATGAATTCCCCCGGCTGGGGGTTGAGTCGTCACGTCCGCGCACTATCATCCGCTCTCCTAACGGACAGATTAAGCGGAGTGCGGCAATCATGGCTGACAAATTCCTGAACGAGGCCGAGTGGCAGAAGTTCTCCAAAGGACGTGACTTCAAGGAGGCGCCGCTGCTGAAGGCCCTGGCCGCCTTCAGCAAGGTCAAGCAGCCGACCGACATGCCGGCCGTGCTGGACGAGGTCGAGAAGCAGGCCGACGTGCTGCGCAAGGCCGGCAAGGGCGACAAGGAGCTGATCGCCTTCCTCGACGGGCTGGACAAATCGCTGGAGAAGGAGCGCAAGCTCACCGCCGCCGCGATCAAGGAAGCCGAGAAGGAAAGCGAGAGCGAGGAGGAAGAAGAATCCCCGACGCTGCTGACCACCAAGATGATCCCGCTCCTGCGCCAGGTGAAGAAGGGCGAGGAGATGCAGGTGATGGTGGCCAACACCGGCAAGGACGTGGCCGTGCTGATCTCGCGCCGCTCGATCTCGCCGACCAAGCGCAAGATGCTGACCGAGTACCTCGGCGCCAGCGGCGGCGTGAAGTTCATCCTCGGCCATTGCATCTTTGAAGAGAACGCCTACACCTTCGTCGTGCAGTCGCAGGCGGCGGGCCTGGCCAAGAAGGTCAAGGCGGCGCTGCTCAAGCAGGTCGAGCTGCGCCTGAAGGTGCGCGTGCGCGGCGATTCGCCCGACGACATCGACGACGACGGCGAACCGGCCGAAGAAAACGAGGCGCTGGAAGCCGAGGGCGAAGAACCCAAGGCCGGCACGCAGGCCGAAGCGCCGGCCGCTCCGCCCGTTGCAGGTCCCGATCCGCTCAAGGGCGAGTACGACAAGCGTCTGGCCGCCGTGACGCCCAATGTGATGGCCGCACTGAAGGCGCAAGGCCCTGATGCCGCCAAGGTGCGCGCGCTGATCGAGTTCGTGCGCGAAAAGGGCGGCGCGGGCAATTTCAAGGCCGCGGTGGCGGCGCTCGATTCGCTTGAGAAATTGCTGTCGGCGAGCGGTGCTCCGACGACGACTGGCGCAACGACGTCGGCCGCAGCCGGCGACGCCGGCCCCGCCTTCAACGTGCGCCTGGCCGGCCTGATGGGTCAGGTCAAGGCCGCGATCGCGGCGGGCGGCGGCGACAGCGTCAAGCTCAAGGTCGCCGAGGCCGGCGGCCTGGCGGCGAAGAAGGAGTTCGAGCGCGCGAACGCGGCGCTCGATGAGGTCGAGCAACTGCTCAAGAGCGCCGCTGAAGGCGTGGAATCCGAAGGACAGGAGGACGAGGAAGGCGAAGAAGCGCCGAGCCCCGCCGAGCTCGAATGGCAGCGCGCCCTGATGGCGCTCGACGAGCGCTATAACGCGCTGCTCAAGCGCAAGCCGGCGGATGCGAGCGCGCTGCGCGCCGTCATGGATCATTCCCACGGCAAGGCCGAGCTCAAGGACTACGCGCTCGCCACGGCGGCGCTGACCAAGCTCGCAGAGCTGATGGACAAGTCCGAGCAGGCGCTCGACGCCGGCGGCGGCGCGGGCGACAGCGGCGAGGAAGGCTACGAAGGCATCGTCGAGTACCGCACGGCACTGCTGGCTTTCCGCACGGCGGTCAAGTCGGTGGAGGCGCGCATCGCCGATCTCAAGAAGGCCATCCCGAGCCAGCTGCCCGACGAGGCCGACCTGGCCGAGGAAGTGGCGTCGGCGCTCGCCGAGTTCAATGCCGAGCTGCTCGAGGCCGTGGACGCGGCGATGAACCGCTCCGAGAACAAGGCTTCGCCGGTCACGCGGGCCGTGGCGGCCAGCATCAACGGCTACCTGGTCGAGATCGCGTCGAACCCCTTGATCAAGCATGTGGACGCCAACGTCTTCGGCGTGAACACCAATATCGAAGACACGCTGACCGAAGCGCTGACCGACATCCGCGATGCCATGCCGGCCTTGCGTTGACGCGTTGCGCCCCCACCCCATCCTTGAAAAAATTCGCGAGGACGAGCGATGACTGATCTCAACGAGATGCACAAGTGGTGCGTCGATGCCCGCGCCGTGCTGGGCTTCCTGGACAAGCGCAGCACCAAGAACCTGAAGGGCAACAGCGAGGCCATCCTGGCGCTGCTGACGACGATGGAAAAGACGCCCGGCGTCTATCCGACGCTGCCGGCCCTGCGCGCCGAGTACGAGCAGGCGGCCAAGAGTGCGCAGGGCAAGGGCGAGAAGGAGCTCAAGAAGCTCGCCGGTACCTTGCACAAGCTGCAGATCAAGCTGGAGCTGGCGATCGGCAATGCCGATCCGAACGCCTCGCCCGAGGCGCGCAAGCGCGTGGTGGCCGAGGCGCGCCACAAGCCCGTGTACGAGAACAAGCGCAAGCGCATCCAGGCCGCGATCGACGAGCTCACGCCGCTGCCCGGCACGCGCAAGCAGGTCGACAAGCTGAACGCCACGCTGACCGCCGCCACCGATCTGGAGCCCGATTACGAGGCCGCCTACAAGGCGCTCGAAGGCCGCACCAAGCAGCTCAAGGAAGGCCGCGAGAAGGCGCAGACCTGGAGCAAGGCCGAGTTCAGCGACAAGCTCAAGAAGGCGCTGACGGTGCTGCGCACCGCGATCTCGGGCTTTGCCGGGGTGGCCGGCGTGGGCGACACGACGCGCGTGGATGCCGAAGAGAAATGGATCAACGACTCGCTGAGCGCGCTGGCCGGCGGCTCGGGCGATCCGAAGAAGGCCGACAAGGCCAAGCTCGAAAAGATGGTGGCCGATTGCGGCACGCGCGCCACCAAGCTGAACGAGGACGCCGCCAAGTTCAAGCTGGCGCGCGAGGCCGTCGAGGCCTATCAAAAGGCGCTCGATCCGTTGATCACCTCGCTGAAACAGGTCTCGCCGGCCGAGGAGCTGGGCAACTATCTGGCGCGCTTCAACGCGGCGCAATCGCTGGCCGGCGCGCAACAGTTCGACGCCGCCAAGAAGGCCTTCGACTTGCTCAACCAGCCGCTGATCGACACCGAGGCCAAGCGCCGCGGCGACCAGCAGGCCTGGGCCGCGATCGACACCAAGCTGACCGAAGGCCTGACAGCGCTGGAGCAGATGCAGCAGGGCAAGACCACGCTGCTGCCGACGATGGAGGCGATGGTCTCGCAGCTGATCAGCGCGATCCGCAGCACCTTGCGCGGCCAGCTGGTGCCGGCCCGCAAGTTCACCGAGGCGGTGGCCAAGGCGGAAGAGCTGAAGGTGCTCGACAACATCACCGCGCTCAAGGAGCAGTACGCGCTTCTCAAGGCCGGCAAGCCGGTGACGCCCGCCTTCAAGGGCGACAGCGCCAATCTGACCGCGCAGCTGCGCACGCTCCAGGTCACGATCCGCACCGAGCAGGTGGCGACCGAGACCGCGATCAAGGAGCTCGAGGCCAAGGCCGGTGACGGCGCGCCGCACCGTCAGGCGCTGGAGGTCTTGATGGCCGCATGGCACAAGGCCAACGAGCCGTTCACGAGCGACGCCGAGACGGCCAAGGCGCGCCTGGACAAGATCGACACGCTCAACACCGAGGCGCAGCGCATCGTCGCGGCGATCAAGAAGCTCGCCGTCGACGTGCGTGCGCTCAAGGACGACGACGCGCAGCTCAAGCTGAGCAGCAAGAGCCGCGAGAAATCCGAGCAGGGCACGCAGTTCGAGGCGGCGCGCAAGAAGGCGCAGGCCGCGCTCGATTACTTACGCGATCTGGGCGTGCCCGACACCGAGGCCATCATGGCGCAGGACCCCTCGCTGGTGAGCCTGCGCGACGGCTACGCGCAGCTCGTCACCGACGCCAAGGCGGGCACCTATGCGGTGGGCCGCATGAGCAAGGTCGAGACCGACGCGGTCAACAAGCGCGGCTTCCACGACGCCGCGCTGCTGGAGCGCAAGGCCCGCATCATGGCCCGCGTGGCCACGCTCAACACGCAGATGCTGGTGCTGCGCAAGGCCACGCCCGAGGCTTATCACGACTTCCTCGACGATCTCGAGGACGAGCTCAGCGGCATCAGCGGCCTGGCCACCAGCAAGGCCGCGGCGCTGATGCAGGACGGCGAGACGCAGCTGCTCGCTTTCGAGACGCGCTTCGCGCAGCATCAGGCGGCCAATCGCGATCCGGCCAAGGAGAGTTTTGCCAAGGTCGATGTCGAGCGCGCGCGCTTGAAAGGCCTGCTCGAAGCCAAGGACCTGATCGCCTACGACCCGACGCAGCAGACGCAGCTGCTGACCCAGCTGACCAAGGTGATGCCCAACGAGCTGGCCAAGCTCGCGCCGGCCAAGGCGCTGGTGAGGCTGCAGGAGCATGAGGCGCTGATCACGGCGATGCGCACCAAGGTCGATGCGCTGAAGCTCCGCCACGCCGCGCTCAAGACCGCGGCCGGCACGAAGAAGACGGCGATCGAGGCTTTCAAGACCAGCGCGCCGGGCCTGCACCGCGAGCTGAGCAACCGCCTCGCCGCGATCGAGGGCACGCGCGAGAACGACACCGCCAACGGCGAGCTGCTGCTGAAGTCGCTGACGCTGCTGCTGACCAGCGCCGCCGACCCGGGCAAGCGCGACGCGATGAACGCCAAGGCCCAGGCTGACGCGCTGCAGGCGCAGAAGGACGAGGCCAACTTCAAGGCGCAGATCGATGTGTTCGAGAAGGACACGCAGCGCGCGCTCGACGAGCTCAAGAGCGAGGTCGGTTCCAAGTACAACAAGCCGGGCTACGAGGCCGTGGGCCTGCGCCTGGACGATGCCAAGAAGGCCGGCAAGGCCGGCAACTACAGCGACGCGATGGACAAGCTGCGGCTGGCCCAGTCGGCCGCGCGCCACTTCCAGAACACGCCTTACGAGGCCACGGCCGCGGCGGGCCGCGCGCTGCTGGCGGCCAGCGGCAACTGGCGCCGCTCGGTCGGCGATTTCCTGCGCGCGATGACGTCGCTGCGCGAGGCGATCACCACGCAATGCGGCCAGGAGGTCGATCCGAAGGCGGCGCTGACCGCGCTGGAGCCGCTCGACACGCTGTTCAACCCCGTGACCTTCGACTACGCGGCCGGCGTGCTCAGCGAGCCGCCCAAGGGCAAGGGTGATTCGGCCGAGCGGGCCAAGCGCCGTACCGAGAAGGAAGCCATCCTGGTCATCGTGACCCGCTACACGCGCCTGCTCGAAAGCAACAAGCTGCTGCAGAGCGTGGCCGACAACCCTTTCAGCGAGGTGCGGCTCGGTGATCTGCGCCTGGCCCTCAAGGGCGTGAACGCCGCCTTCCTGGCCAGCTGAACCGAACGAGGAACGTCATGGAAAAGATTCACAAAGACTGGCTCCAGAAACTCGGCGTCGAGGCGACCGCGCAGGTCGCGGTCGACAAGCGCGAGGAGCGCAAGCAGGCCCTGATCGGCAAGCTCAGCAGCGACCGCGAAACCCAGGCCGAACAGCTGCTGGCCGGCAGCAAGCTCAAATACGCCAAGGGCCGCAAGAAGCAAAAGGGCCTGGACCTCGAGAACCGCGACCAGACGGCGGAGTTCGATCTCGACGAACAGCGCGACGGCTATGCCCTGGTGGACGGCGACGCGCAGGAGAACTTCCAGAAGCACCTGCAGACCGCGCGCATCGTCGACCAATTGGTGCGCGAGATGCAGGCCGAGATGTCGGGCGAGGTGGACAAGGACGGCAAGCCGATCCCGCTGTTCAGTGCCGAGGAAATCAAGGCCCAGGTCTACGACCCGCTGTTGCGCCGCGGCCTGATCGCCGAGACCAATGTGCCCAACGAATACAGCCGCACCAAGGAGCTGCTCGACGCCTCCTTCGCGGCCTATGCCGAGCGCCTCAAGAAGGACAAGCTCAGCACCGGCAAGCGCCTGTTCAAGGAAAACTTCAGCCTGGCCAAGACGATGGTGGGCTCGGTCGCCACGATCACCTCGGGCAGCCTCTCGCTCGAAGCCAAGATGGACCAGAGCGGCGACGAATTGGCCACGAGCTGGAAGCCCGACGACAACATCAAGGCGATCCACCAGGGCCTGGGCCAGGCGGCGCGCGACGGCAAGGACGGTTACGCCACCACCGCCACCACCGCCATGATCGACAACGCGCGCATGGGCTTCGCCACGCAGGCGCTGAGCTTCGTGACCGATGTGGGCATCGAGGGCTCGCAGACGCTCGCCGAGAAGCTCGGGAGTGAGGCGACGGAAGAGACCAAGGAGCGCGTGAAGGTCTCCGGCGCCTTGGCCCAGGCACTGGTCGGCGCGGCCAGCTCGGAGCTGGGGGACGCGCTCAGCGCCTCGGGCCTCGCGCTCGAGGTGGGCTCGACCTTCGGCACGCTGGTGAACACGGGCGCGATCACGCGCGCGCTGCAGACGCCGGAATTCACCGCCGTGCAGGTCACGGCGATCAGCACGCAGCTGGCCGCGGCCTGCAAGGCCACGCTGATCAAGCTCGACCCCAAGGTGGGAACCAGCACCGCCGCGCTCACCACCACGGGCAGCGAGATCGTGTCCGCGATGGCCGGCGCACCGGCACCCGAGGGCGTGCTTGCGGCGTTCGAGAAGGGCGCTTTCGACAAGGCGGTCGAGCTCTACGCCAAGGCGCTGAACGTGGCCGTCGTCGCGGCGGTCACCAAGAACAATCTGCTCGACGTGCTGAAGACCGACGAGGCGCGCAACAAGGTGATGGCGGCCGCGGCCGAAGCCATGACCGAGGCCTTCAACAAGCCGGACGAAGACGAGCCGCCCGACGACGTCAAGCACACGCACGACGGCATCAGCAGCCACAAGCCCGAGTGGACCTTCGGCAAGGCCGGCTGGGTCTGCTCGATCTGCGCGAGCAGCAACAGCGAGGATCCGGCCGTGTTCGCCGGCATCCTCAATGCCAAGCTCGAGCGGCTCAAGAAGGACCAGGAGCGGCTCAAGTGGGCGGCCACGCTGGTCGGCATGGGCATCGACACGGCGGCCAATTTCATCGCGCCGCTGGCCATCGTCGGTTGCGCGCTGAAGATGGCGCGCAACCTCTACGAAGCCGCCACCCGCACGCGCGACCTGATCAATTTCATCGAGGACCGACAGGGCATGTTCAACGCGGCCAGCGCCTTCTCGGCGCCGGTCACGCAGTTCATCCGCAACGCCGGCATCCAGCAGACGCATTACTACGCCAACGCCGGTTTCGAGGGCGCCAAGATGATCGGCGCCATCATCCAGTGCACGGGCGCGATGGCCGCCCCGGCCGGTGTGGTGGTGTCGGCCTCGGCCAATATCGCGCAGGCCATCGAGGCGGTGCTTTACGAAGCCTCCAAGCGCCTGATGCTCGAGGTGGCCTGGTCCGACTACAAGAACGCGCTCTCGCGCCCCGAGAACCGCAAGATGGGCCTGGTCGCGCTCAAGAACAACCCGACGCTGGCCAAATACGCCGTGGCCTGGGGCGCGGTGATCAAGCAGGATCCGCTGGTGTCCGACTTCATGGGCTCCTGCGGTCTGGGTGTGGATGCGCTGCGCGATCCCGAGGCCAATCTTGACAAGGTCGTGCAGTACCTCGAGACGCGCATGCCCGACGACAACGTCGTGACCGGCCGCTCGATCGACGAGCCCGCGGCCACCTGGGCGCCGGCGGCGCTCGAGCTGACCGCGAAGTCGTGGATCACCGTCAAGTCGCTCGCGGAAGCGCGCGGCGCGCTGGAGCCGCAGGACACCTTGACGCTGGAAGCCGCACTGCAGCGCTACGAAGCGGCTTCGCCGGCGCTGCTGGTGGCCGCCAAGACGAAGCCCGTCGCGGTGGACCCGGTGCAGCAGAAGCAGCAGCAGGACTGGCTCGCGCTGTTGAGCCAGCTGAACTCGCTGGTCGGCCGCGTCAGCATCGTCATGACGAAGGAGGCCGGGGCCGGCCAGAGCGTCGAGATGGACGAGGTGAAGAACAAGTTCAAGAAGATGATCCAGGCGCATCGCGATATCGGCGACGCCTGGGTGCCACCGAAGCCGAAGACTTGAAGATCGCGCGCCGCTCCGTGATACGCAGGCTGCTTGTTCTTGCCGCGCTGATGTCGGCCGCCGTCTGCACCGTCTGCAGCGCGGCCGACGATGTGCCGCCCGATCTGAACAAGCTCATCTCGCACATCGGCGATGCCGCCAAGCGCAAGGACTTTGCGACGCTGCGCGCCAGCATGGGCGACGACTTCATCTGGAGTTTCTCAGGCAAGAACAGCGCAGACACGGCCATCAACGAATGGCACATCGACCCCAAATACCTGACCGCGCTGGTCCTGGCCACGCACGCCAAGTGCGGGCGCGTGGACAAGGAGTACATCCAGTGCCCCGCCAAGCCCGGCACCGCCTTTCGGGCGGGGTTCCACCTCGTGGGCAAACAGTGGAAGATGGCGTACTTCGTCGATGGTGACTGAAGAACAAGAAGTTTTGAACGGAGAGGTTTTGCCATGATCGACCACACCGGCGTCGCTGTCAGCGATTTTGAAAAGAGCAAGGCGTTCTACGCGCTGGCGCTGGCGCCCATCGGCTACGCGAAGCTGATGGAATTCCCGGCCGCGGTCACCGGCTCTGCCGATGTGGCGGGCTTTGGCGAGCCGCCCAAGCCTGATTTCTGGATCCATCGCGGCTCGCCCAACAAGCCGCCGATCCACATCGCGTTTCGCGTTGCCACGCGCGCGGCCGTCGACGCCTTCTACAAGGCCGCGATCGCCGCCGGCGGCACCGACAACGGCCCGCCCGGCATCCGCGCGCACTACCACCCGGGCTACTACGGCGCCTTTGTGCTGGATCCGGACGGGCACAACATCGAAGCGGTTTGTCACGAGGCGCAATGAGCTGGAGACAGCTCCGCTGGCTGGCAGCGTTGGTGTTCGCCGTGTGCAGTGCCGCCGCGCAAGCTCAAGAGACGATCACCGTCGCCGCCGAGGACAGCTGGTATCCCTTTTCCGGCCTCATCAAAGGCCGGGGGCAAGGCATGACCGTCGACATCGTGCGCGCCGCCTACCGGGCCCTGGGCCTCGAGGTCAAATTCGACTTCATGCCTTACGCGCGCTGCGTGGCGATGGCCCGGTCGGGCGCCGAGCTCGCCTGCTTCGACACCTTCCGCACGCCCGACACCGAGTCCGAGTTTCTCTGGCACAGCCCGAGCCTGTTCAACGTCGAGTACCGGATCTACGCGCCGATCGACTCGAAGCAAAGACACCTGGGCGTGCGCGATCTCGAAGGCCAGCATGTGGCCGTGACGCGCGGCTATGAATACGGTGCCGAGTTCGACCGTAATGCCAAGGTCCTGCGCGAACTCAGCTCCAGCGACGAAAGCAATTTCCGCATGCTGCTCGCCGGCCGCGTGGCCTACACGATCACCGCCGAGGTGATCGCCAAGACCCTGTTCAAGCAGCACCCCGAACTGGCGAACAAGTTCCGCGCCGTGGGCTCGGTCAGCCGCAACGACGTCTACATGGCCTTCTCACGCCGCCACCCCGAGGGCCCGCGCGAGATGGCGCGCTTCGAGAAAGGCCTGCGGATCATTCGGGAGAATGGGCGGCTGCAGGCGATTGAGCAGCGGTGGATGCAGGGGGCGGGGGATCGATGAGAGGGCAGTGCGCAGTGGAGATGCCTGTTGACCCGTTGTGCGCTGGCGTCTGCCAAGCCCTGCTTGTGGACGGTTTTGCCCAGGCTGATGCGGTTCAATTCCCCATCAAGGGGTGTAAGGTGCTACTTTCCGTGTAAAGTAGCACCTTGCATGAAAAGCAGCACTTCCTCACGCATTGATTGGCAAGAAGTCGCGGGCGGTTATTGCCGCTTCTCGGGGCCCGGGTTGCCCGCGCCTGTGCTGGTGGAGACCAAGGCGACGACGAACACGCGAGACCTGCGCGACAGCCTGCTCAACCTGGCCTACCTGCTGGAGGAGCCGCAACACCACGGCGATGTGGCTCTGTGCCTGTTGATCAATTCGCGCCTGAGTGCTGATCGTCTGACTGAGGAATTGCAGAGCTTCAGAGGCATCTTGGCTTCTCATCTGAAGGAACGTATCTTTCTGACCGCGATGAGCGATGGGGGAGCCGTGATCGGCGCATTGCCCGGCGCCAAGTCGAATGCTCGGCCCCATGCTCTGCTACCGGTCCTGCAGGGTGTCGTGGGGTCGGCGCTCAAGCAAGGCGGCAGGAAGGTGAACCGCCAGGTCGTGAAATCCACGCTGATCAATCGCTGGTTGCGCGGGGATGGCCGCCAGACAACTTCTTCGCTGCAGCGCGACACCGGCGCCAGTCGGCCAACGGTTCAGGCCGCACTCTCGGATCTGCGGCGCTTGAAGGTCCTGGATCAGTTGCCGGCTCCGCTCGGCATATCTCTGCACAAGATGCCTTGGTCGGCGTGGCGTGCACTCGTCGAGGAGCATGCATCGAGACGTCGCACCTACCATTATGTGGACGGTGATGGCCTGGCACGCTCCGCCATGCAGTTGGCCAAGCGGTTGAGGTCCATGCAGCAGCAAGGGCGAGCGATCGGCGTGGCGCTCGGGGGCGTCATCGGCGCTCGGCACTACGACGACGACCTCGACGTGACAGCCCCCAGTCGCCTGGACTTGAGCATCCACGACAAGGACATCAGCTTCGTTCGCGAACTCGATGCGGGCCTGCAACTGAGTGACGACCCGCATGTCAATCCCGTCTTGGTTGTCCATCAAACGATCGACAAGGAAGAGTTTGAGAACCCGACGCGGAACGGTTTAATCGCCTCACCCATGGATTGCCTGGCCGACCTCCTTGAATGCGGTTTGATCGGGCAAGCGGAAGAGTTCTCCTGGCGCCTCAACAAGATGGCTGAGGAGAACGGCGTGAAGTAGATGAGCTGTGACGATCCTCGACCTCCTTTCCCCGGCGCAAGTGCTTGAACAGGTCGCCCGGGCTATTCCGGAGCGAGCTCGCGAGCACATCATCATCATCGGGAGCCTGGCCGCAGCGTTCCGTTTCTTTGAGGGCGATCCCGAAGCTGGCGTCCGCACGAAGGATGTCGACGCGATGGCGGCGCCCGGCCTCAAGGCGCTCGTTACGGCCCGGGAGATTGCGGAACAGCTTCTCTTCAGCGGATGGACGCAGCGCGAGGATGCGAAGTTTGGGCCGCCCGGCGCCCCATCCGAAGCGACTCGAGACCTGCCCATGGTGCGGTTGCGCCCGCCCGGGCAGGGTCGTTGGTTCCTCGAACTGCTGGCCGCGCCCTTGCCCACGGATCTCCGCGATCCCAAAAGTTCCGGCAAGCATCTGCAGCGGCTGGTGACCGCCTCTGGCGACTTCGCGATCTGCAGCTTTGACTATCTGGCGCTGACCGAGTGGAAGCCCATCGCTACGCGGTTCGGCCTGAAGATCGCGCGCCCGGAAATGATGGCTATCGCCAATCTGCTGCACCATCCGAAGATCGGCAACGCCCGCATCGGTGATACCGACGAAAAGCGCTCCAACAAGGACCTCGGCCGCGTGCTGGCGCTGTCGTTCCTCACGATCGAGCAGGACCGACGCCTGGGTGCCGATGAGTTCACCGAGTGGGCACCGCGTATGTGGCAAGCGCTTCAGGAGAGCTTCGGACGCGAAGCACAGAAGCTTGCGAAGCGCGCGGGCACGGGTCTTCAAGAACTGTTGCAAAGCCCGCCCGATCTCGATCAGGCCCAGTCCAACGCCAACAGCGGCTTGCTGGCTTCGAAGAACGTTGGGCTGAGCGCCATGGTTGCCGTTGGAAGGCGTCTGCAGGCGGAGGTGATTGAACCCTTGGTGGCGCTGTCCGGGCCAACTTGAGCCTTGCGAATCAAGCCGTCGCACGCGCCCCGATTGCTGGACGCACGCCCTGCCGCCGATCCAGCCAAACGCTGAACGCTGCCACCAGCCCCCCCGAAGCCGTCAACAAGGCCGCCACCCAAGGCAGAGCCTCCAGGCCGGGCCCGTGCGTGATGGCCAGACCACCGACCCATGCGCCCAGCGCATTGCCGAGATTGAAGGCCGCGATATTGAGGCTGGAGGCGAGGCTCTGGCCTACGCCTTCGGCTTTTTGCAGCACGCGCAATTGCAGCGGCGACACGATCGCAAAGGCGGCGGCGCCGAGCAGCGCGACGAACACGACCATCGTGATCGGCAGGCTGAGCACAGCGCCCATCGCCACCAGCACGAGGGCCAGCACAGCGATAGAACCGAGCAGCGTCGGTACCAGGCGACGATCGGCCAGACGGCCGCCGAGCAGATTGCCCGCGATCATGCCGACGCCGAAAACCAGCAGGATGGCCGACACGCTGGCGTCGGCATAACCGGTTACTTGCGTGAGCAGCGGCTGGATGTAGGTGAAGACGGTGAACACGCCCGAGAAGCCCAGCACGGTGGCCAGCAGGCCCAGTAGTACCTGCGGACGTCCCAGCACCTTGAAATCCTCGCGGATCGAGGTCGTCGGACGCTCGCCTTCGCCGGCCGGCACCCACCAGGCGATCACGGCGGTGGCCAGAATGCCGACCACGGTCACCGCCCAGAAGCTGGCGCGCCAGCCGAACTGCAGGCCCAGCCATGCACCGGCTGGCACGCCGAGCAGGGTCGCGACGGTCAGGCCGGTGAACATGATCGAGATCGCCGAAGCGCGGCGATCGGCCGAGACCAGGCTCGTCGCCACCACGGCGCCCACGCCAAAGAAGGTGCCATGTGCCAGCGAGGTGATCACGCGGGCCAGCATCAGCCACTCATAACTCGGTGCCAGAGCGCAGGCCAGATTGCCGAGCGTGAAGATCACCATCAGCATCACCAGGGCGAGCTTGCGCGGCAGGCGGCTCATGGCGGTGGTCAGCAACGGCGCGCCGAAGAACACGCCGAGCGCGTAGCCCGAGATCAGCAGGCCCGCCTTGGCGATACCCACGTGCAGATCGGTCGCGACCTGCAGCAGCAGGCCCATGATGACGAACTCGGTGGTGCCGATGCCGAAGGAGCCGACGGTCAGCGCGTAGAGCGCCGCAGGGAAGCGCTTGCTGGGCGGCGCGGTGGAGAGAGCGGTAGACATGGTGATGAAAAGTCCACAGATTGACGATGACTGAGAGCGTAATTTCCGCGACTCGATTGATAAACCATCAAAATGACCAATCACCTTCAAGGGAATCTTGAGAATGGCCACTGACCGCGCTGCCGACATCAGCCTCTTCCTGCGCGTCTTCGATGCAGGTTCGATCAGCGCCGCGGCGCGCAGTCTCGACGTCTCGGTGGCGGTGGCCAGCCAGCGGCTCAAGCGCCTGGAGAGCGACCTCTGTGTGCGTCTCTTTCAGCGCACGACGCGCAAGCTGCACCCGACGCCCGAGGGTCTCGCGCTGGCCGAGCAGGGCCGTGCGCTGATCGATGATCTCGAGGCGCTAACGGCCAGCCTGCGCGAAGCCGGCTCGGGCATTGCGGGCACGCTGCGGCTGACCACCTCGGCCACTTTCGGCCGTCAGTACGTCTCGCCGCTGCTGCCTGAATTCCTGGCGCGCCACCCCAAGCTCAGGATCAGCGTGCACCTCGATGACCAGCTCCATGATCTGGTGGCGGAAGGGTTTGATCTGTCGATCCGCATCGGCGCGCTCAGCGACTCCACGCTCGTCGCGCGGCGCCTCTCCAGCAACCGCCGCGTGCTGTGCGCATCGCCCGGCTATCTGCGCCACCACGGCACGCCGACAAGGCCGCAGGACCTGATCGCGCACCAGTGCCTGCTGCTGACCGGCCGCGCGGGACGTAACGACACCTGGCAGCTGACCGGCGCCGACGGCCAGACGGTCGCGGTGCAGGTCGACGGCCGCATCGATTCCAACCAGGGCGAGCTCTTGCGCGATGCCGCCGTGGCCGGCCTCGGCATCGCGCTGCACTCGATCTGGCACATCCACGAAGACCTGCGCAGCGGCCGCCTGCAGGTCGTGCTGCCCGACTACACGCTGCCTGACACCGGCATTCACGCGCTGATGCCGCAACGCCGGCTGGTGCCGCCGCGCGTGCGCGCGTTTGTGGATTTCATGGCGGAGAGGTTTGGGGAGACGCCGCCGTGGGAACGGGCCCTGGGCTGACGGCGGCTGCCACCCAGAACAGCTCTTGTCCTTCGGCACAAGCTCGAAAACGACAAGATGCTGCAATGCAACACGACACACGGTTTTATACCTAGCGACGCCACAGCCGCCAGATTTGTTGTTAGATTGATTGATGTCAACAACATTTTATGGAACGTAAAGGTCGCTCATGAGTCGTCGTCGCATCCAGCCTCTCAGCCTTGCCCTGGCCATTGCTGCAGCCCTGTCGTCCTGGCAGGCTGGCGCGCAGGAAGCCGCTTCGGCTCCCGCCCAGACCCCGACCCCAACCCCGGCCAAGGCGGCTGAAGGCAAGAACCAGCTCGACACCGTGATCGTCACGGCGCAGCGCAAGAAGGAAGACGCCAAGGATGTGCCGGTTTCCGAGACGGTGATGAAGCCCGAGCAGCTCGAGACCATCGCCACCGCCGGGCAGGACGTGCGGGTGCTCGCCGGCAAGGTGCCGAGCCTGAACATCGAGTCTTCCAACGGGCGCACCTTCCCGCGCTTCTACATCCGCGGCTACGGCAACACCGACTTCAGCACCTATGCCTCGCAGCCGGTCTCGCTGATCTATGACGAGGTGGTGCAGGAGAACCCGGTGCTCAAGGGCTTCCCGATCTTCGACCTCGAGAACGTCGAGGTGCTGCGCGGCCCGCAGGGCACGCTGTTCGGCCGCAACACGCCGGCCGGCCTGGTCAAGTTCAGCTCGGCCAAGCCCTCGCAGGAAGAAGGCCTGGGCGGCTACATCAACGCCAGCTGGGGCAGCCGCGCCACGGTCAACGTGGATGCCGCGCTCAACGTGCCGCTGAGCAAGGACTGGGCGGCTCGCGTCTCGGTGCAGGACCAGCGCCGCGGCGACTGGGTGACGATCAACAGTACCGACACGAGCAACCTCTACAACGGCGACAAGATCGAAGGCTATGACGACCGCGCCGCGCGCGTGCAGTTCCTCTACAAGCCCGACGCCGACTTCAGCGCCCTCTTCAACGTGCACGGCCGCGACCTGAACGGCAGCGCACGCGCCTTCCGCGCCAACATCATCCAGCCGGGCACGAATGATTTCGTCGCCGGCTTCAATCCTGAAACCGTCAGCACCAACGGCAAGAACGAGCAGACCTTCCGCGCCTGGGGCAGCAGCGCCAACCTGAGCTGGGACCTGGGCCAATACACGCTGTCCTCGATCACCGGCTACGAGACGATCACGAACTACTTCACGCGCGGTGACATCGACGGCGGCGACTCGACCAACACGCCGTTCCCGGTCGAGACCGCCGGCAATGTGCTCGACCATCACCAAGTCACGCAGGAGTTCCGCGTCGCGTCCAAGTTCAGCGGCCCGCTCAACTACCAGGCCGGTGTGTACTTCTTCAACGAGTACATGAAAAGCGGCGGCTCCAACTACAACAGCGCCACCGGCCTGCCGGTCGACTACTTTGAATCGGCGCAGACCAACAACGCGTGGGCCGTGTTCGCCTCGATGAGCTACGAGCTCGCCAAGGACCTGACACTGCGCGGCGGCGTGCGCTACACCAACGACAAAAAGACCTTCGACCTGTTGCAAGGCTTCGGCACCGTGCCGAGCAAGACGATCAGCGGCTCCAAGGTCACCGGCGACCTGAGCCTCAACTACCGCCTGAGCCCCGACACGGCCGTCTACGGCCGCGTGGCCACGGGCTTCCGCGGCGCCAGCTTCGGCTCGCCGTCCTACGGCCAGGCGCTGACCTACGCCGTGCCCGAAACCACCACCAACTACGAGCTCGGCGTGAAGTCCGATCTGCTGAACCACCGCGCCCGCGTGGCCTTCAGCGTCTACGACTACGACGTGAAGAACCAGCAGCTCACGGCCGTGGGCGGCGCCAGCAACGTCACCTCGCTGATCAACGCAAAGAAGACGCACGGCCAGGGCTGGGAGCTGGAAGGCGAGGCACTCGTGACCGACAGCCTCAAGATGACGCTGGGCGTCAGCAACAACAAGACCGAGATCGAGGACCCGACCTTGTCGGTGCCGATCTGCGGCAGCGGCCTGTGCCATCCGACCAACCCGGTGCAGGTGGTCGGCGGCGTGCCGCTGGCCAGCATCAACGGCAACTCGCTGCCGCAGGCGCCGAAGTGGACAGTCAGCGCAACAGCGCGTTATGGCATCCAGCTCGACAACGGCGACGAGATCTACCTGTTCACCGACTGGTCCTACCGCAGCAAGATCAATTTCTTCCTGTACGACTCGGTCGAGTTCACCGGCAAGGCGCTGCTCGAAGGTGGGCTGAAGCTCGGCTACCGCTGGGGCAGCGGCAAGTACGAGGCCTCGGTCTTCTGCCGCAACTGCACCAACCAGATCCGCATCACCGGCGGCATCGACTTCAACAACCTGACCGGCTTCATCAACGACCCGCGCACGACCGGCGTGCAGTTCCGCACCAACTTCTGAATGAGACAAGCCAGGAATCCTTTTTCACCATGCAAACCAAGAACCTCCTCCGTCGCACGCTTCTCAAGCTCGCCGCCGCTGTTGCGTTGGGCCTCGGCGCCGGCTCGCTGGCCACGCCCGCACTGGCCGCCGATCTGATGCCCATCGCCACGCCCAAGCTGCCGGCCCAGAAGAGCATCAAGATCTTCGGCGCCAACATCCAGTACTACGAATTCGGCAAGGCCGGCGATGGCAAGCCCACGCTCGTGCTGCTGCACGGCGGCGGCAGCAGCGCGGCCGGCGATTGGGGCCAGGTGATGCCCGAGCTGGCCAAGACCCATCATGTGCTCGCGCTCGATCACTTGGGCTTCGGTAAATCCGACAAGCCCTTCATCCAGTACGGCATCCAGACCTGGGTCGATTTCGTCGGCGAATTCCTGCGCGAGAAGGGCGTGAAGGACGGCTTCATGCTGGCCGGTGAATCGCTGGGCGGCTGGATCTCGGCCAAGTACAGCATCGAGGCGCTCAGCAACGCGCCGGTGCCCGGCCCCAGCTTCGTGCTGCCCAAGCCCGGCCGCCTCGTGCTGTGCGATGCCGCCGGCTACCGCGACCTGATGGCGCCGATGTTCGAGAAGAAGGCCGAAGGCACGGGCATCGGCGCAGGCCCCAGCGTGATGGGCCAGAAGTACCTGCTCGCCGGCATCTTCCACGCCCCGAAGTTCAGCGACGAAGCCGCGGTGCGCCGCGGCATGGCCTGGAGCCTGGCCAAGGGCGACAGCTACACGTTGAGCTCCTTCATGGCCAGCCCCGCAATCCTGAACGAAGCCGTCGACGGCCAGCTCGGCGCCATCAACATCCCGACCCTGGTGGTCTGGGGCGAGCACGACATGCTCGTGCCCAAGGTCTTCGGCGAGCGCTTCGCGAAGGACATCGCCGGCGCCAAGCTGGTCCTGATGCCGGACACGGCGCACGCGCCGATGATCGAAACGCCGGCGGCGTTTCTGGAGGCGGTGAGGGACTTTCTCAAGCCCTGAGCGGGGCAGGGCGATGCAGGGCGGGGCGGCGGTTTATTTCGCGGCCTCGCTCCGGATTTCGACCAGACGTTCCAGATCGATCAGTTCCACGCCGCCCGATTCGAAGTTGGTGACGAGCAGGGTCTTGCCGTCGCCTTCAGCTCGCGCGGAAACCCACCCGCCGGAATGCTGCCCGAGGGCGCATCGAGATGGCTCGCATCCAGGATCGAGATCGACTGATGCCGCCCGCCGCCGAAGCGATCCGAGTTGGCGACGAACACATGGACGGAGTCAACCGCAATGCCCACCGGAGATTGGCCGACCGGGACGCTCGCGATCAGTGCGTGTTCGCGATCATGAATCAGCTTGTCGGCATCGAAGACCTGCAGCACATTGCTGCTGCGCGCCGTCACGTAGACGCGGTCCCCATTCGGTGAGACCGCCACGCGCACCGGGTTGCAACCGGCCGGCATGCGCGCGACAACCGCGTTAGCGGGCTCCGTCGCGCTGCGCTCCACATCAATGACCATCAGCATGCCGGGCGGGTGCGCGCCGCCTTTGCCCTCGGCAGGGCAACTGCGTTCGCCGGGCGCGACTTCGCTCGTGCTGTAGAGCCAACGCCCGTCGGGCGAGAACGCGAGGCCGACCGGCGCGCCGCCGGTGCGGATCTGCCCGATCATCTGGGCGGACTTGCCCGCTGCGATCGCGGCGAAGTCATAAACGCTGAGCGTGTTCGAGCGCTCGTCGCTGACGAAGAGCAGGTGATCGTCGGGGCTGAAGGCCGCGTAGATGCTGCCGGCGCCGGCCCCATCGCCGAGGCTGCCGAGCGCGGCCTTGTCGTCGCCCGCGATCAGGCGCTGGGTCGAGAACAGCGTGACGCCCTGGCCGTTTGCGCCGACCAGGATGCCGCCGTCGTGGCTGAGCGCCAGGCCGGTCAGTTGGCTCGGCGCGGCGACCGTATGCGAAACCGCTAACGCGCCATTTGAGCGTGTCAGCACGGCCACCTCGCTCCGACCCTTCTTGCCCGTCAGCGAGACAAAGATCGTGCAGCCATCGGCGCTGGGGATGGCGGCGAAGGGGCGGCCGGGAACGTCGACCTGCGTGATGGCTTGCGGTGCGGGCTGGTTGCAGCTGGAGGATTGGGCGTGGGCCGGCGCGATCAGTGACAGCCAACAGGCAAGACCAAGGACGAGACCATGACCAAGGCCGACAGAGACGGTCGTGCCCTTGATGCTCGGAGCGATACGCGGATTGAACATGGAAAAAAGCCCCGCTTTGCAGTCGTGCGCAGGCGTGCAGCTTAGCGGCACCGGCCCGCAGCAGTGTCTCTGCCTGGTGAACAGGGCCGGCGCTGTTCCAGCAGTCTGGGTCTGAGCCGAGGGCTAAACTGCCCGCAGGAGACTTCCTTCCGAGATTCCCAGAAGAATGAGCGTGGTGCGTATCAACCGCTTGTCGTCGTCATCGCTGCTGCTGCTGCCGCTTTGCATTGCGCTGTTGTTCGGCGTTATGCGCCCCGCATGGGCCGTCGACATCGTGCGCTTCCCGAGCCCGAAATCGGCGCACGACGCGCGCCGCGCGTACTCGGTCCAGCTGCTCACCGAGGTGATGCGCCGCACCGAGGCCGCGTATGGCCCGTTCGAGCTGACCGAGGTCGACTCCGTCATGACGCGGCGCCGCCTGCTGCTCGAAATGCGCGAGGGCACGCATGTCAATGTGCTGGCCAATCCGGCTGACGAAGAATGGCTGCGCGAACTCAAGGCCGTGCCGGTGCCGATCGACATGGGCCTGCAAAGCTGGCGCATCGCGCTGATCCGTCAGCCGCTGCAAGCGCGCGTGAACGCCCTGCGCACACCTGGGCAATTCAAGGCCCTGCGCTTTGGCGTCAGCAGCAACTGGGTGACGCGCCAGGCGCTTCTGGATAACGGCTTCAACACGATCATCGGCGGCGACTACGAGGGCCTGTTCGGCATGCTGCTGGCCCAGCGCTTTGACCTGCTGCCGCGCGGCCTCAACGAGGTGTTCCTCGAGTACGACCAGCGGCATCCGCACGTGCCCGAGCTGGCGGTGGAGCAGCGCTATCTGCTGCACGACCACATCCCCTCGCTGTTCTTCGTTTCGCCCGCCGCACCGCATCTGGCCGAGCGACTGAATGTGGGCATGGAAGCGATGCTGAAGGACGGCTCACTGCGCCGTTTTCTGCTTTCGTACTACGGCGAGGTGCTGCATCGCGCGCGTCCCTGCGAGCGCAAAGTGATCGAGTTGCCGTTACCGCCCTTGCCGGCGGAACTGGCGAACCGGCCCGAGCTCTGGTTTGACCCGCTGGATCCGCGCAATGGGTTTTGTGCGGGGCGGGCGGGCAGGTAAGCTGGCCGCCACAAGCGGATTGAATTCGTCCGCAAGCCGCAAGGAAGTAACGCATGGCTGACCCGAAATACAAACCTGTCCGGCACGATCACGCCGAGTTTCTCGAAAAGGCAAAGCAGCGCCCCGGCTTCAAGGAAGCCTACGAATCACTGGAATCCGAGTACGCGCGGGCCAGGGCAGATTTGGCGCAAGACACTGCGATGAAGCGCACGGACGCGACGAAGAGCGCCACGTAGACCTACTGCGTCACATCCACCGCAAACCGCGCCGCCCCATAAGCCTCGCAATCCGCACCCGAACAACCCTTTGGCGCGGCGCCCAGGAGCATGGGCGAGTTGGCCGGCCACTGCGCCAGCAAGGCATCGGCATTGCCGCCCGTGGGCAGCTTCAGGAACGGGCCGTCGCGCTCGGTGCTCAGGCTTGCATAGTCGCGTGGCTGGCTGCTGACGACGACGAGGAAATGCTCGGTCCCCGCGGGATCGGAAGCGACCAGCGGCAGGCTCGGTGGCGGCAGCTTCAAGGTCTGGCCGGCGCGGATGTGGTTGTCCTTGACGTCACCGTTGGGGATCAACTCCAGCAGCGAGCCATCGGGGCCGAGCAGCAGCACCTGCACATAGCCTTCGCGGGCCGAGGTGACGGTGAAGAACAGGCTGTCCTTGCCGATGCGCAGGCTCTGCTTGGTGGCCACGGCTTTCACGCCGAAGCTCGCGTCCTGGCCGGCGATCACGCGGTCGAATTCGGCGGAGGCGTCGAAGCGGCGTGGGGCCGGTGCGGCAACGACAGCCGGCGCAGGTGCGGGAGCCGGCGCGGTGCTCGTGACGGGAGCGGGTGCGGGCACAGGCGCCGCAGGACGCGTGGCCAGATAGGCCGCAGCGCCACCACCGATCAGCACCACGGCCGCAGCGGCGACGAGCAGGCCGGTCTTGCTGCCGCCACTCGAAGCGGGAGCCGGCGCGGGCGAAGCAGAAGACGAAGCAGACCGCGAAGCCACCTGCGTGCGCGACGGCACCGACTCGCCCATCGTCGAATCACGGAAGCTCGTCGACGGCGCAAATTGCGAATTGGAGAACTGCGAATTCGAGAACTGCGAGTTCGCAAAACTCGCGCCCGCGCCTTCGGCAAAACCAAGTTCCGCGCGCAACTGCTCGATGCTCTGCGTGCGCTCCTCGGGCTTGACGTGCAGCGCACGGTCGATGGCGCCGAGCAGCATCTCGCTGTACTGGCCGGCCAGGCGCGTGCTGAGCGGCTCATACGTGTCGCCCATCATGCGGCTGACCGAGGGCGGCGGCGTCTTGCCAAGCAGCGCGAAATGGATCGACGCGGCCAGCGCGTAGACGTCGGTCCAGCCGCCTTGCTTCATGTGCGGCGCTTCGGCGTACTGCTCGACCGGCGCATAACCAGGCTTCAGGATAACGGTCAAAGCCTGCGTCATGTCGCCGATCACGCGGCGCGCGGCGCCGAAGTCGAGCAGCAGCGGGCGGGCGCCATTGCCGCCCAGCAGGATGATGTTGTCGGGCGCGATGTCGCGGTGGAAGCAATGCTCGGCGTGAATGACCGCGAGCGCTGCGGTCAGCGGCTGCAGCATCGTCAGCAGCCAGGCTTCGTCGGGCGGGCCGGACTGCTGGCGCAGCCAGTCCTTGAGCGTGATGCCGTCGTACAGCGGCATCACCATGTAGGCGGTGCCGTTGGCCTCCCAGAAACGGTAGACCTTCACGAGCGCCGGGTGGTCGAACTGGGCCAGCAGCTTGGCTTCGTTGATGAAGCTCTTGCGGCCCATCTCGAAGGTCTCGCGGTGGCGCTCGGAGCGCACCTGCACGCTCGTGCCGTCGGTGCGCGAGGCCAGCGAGGCGGGCATGTATTCCTTGAGCGCGACCTTGCGTTCGAGCGAGTGGTCCCAGGCCTGGTAGACGATGCCGAAGCCGCCTTCGCCGAGCACGCTGCGCAGTTCGAATTCGGCGAGGTAGGTGCCCAGCGGCAGCGCGTTGCCGCTGTCGCCAGCGCTGGATGCGGCCGAAGAAGAGGAGGGCGGCGGCGGCGCGACCGCCATGGTGCGCTGCTCAGGCGCTGGCGGCGGGCGCGCGGCCGAGGGACGGATGACCGTGCGGTCATCGTCGCTGTCCTGGGGCGTGTTGTCACTCATGGCGGATTCATCAAGCGTTCAGCTCGCGTTCAAGAGCGGGGCGGTCGGCGTCCGGCACGGCGGCCAGCAGCGTCTGCACAAAGCGGTTGCGGTCGCCCGCGCATTGTTCAACAGCGCGCTTGACCATGATCTTGGCAATCGGCCCCAGGCGGCGGATCAGCGCCTGCGAAGCCTTGGCGGTGAACTCGTCGCTCATTGGCGGGCCGGCGTTGGTGCCACCCGTCGCCAGCTGCGTCCTGGAAAACGCCGTCGGCGCGGGCGTGCCCATCGCGGTCAGCAGCGTGGCCGCCTGCGTCTGGCTGCCGGCCGTGGCCGCGCTGACGAACTGCGCGCGCTTGGCCTGGTCGGCGATGTGCTGCGAGACCGCGGTGGCCAGCGTCACCACATCGTCGCAGCTGCGCGCGGCGTCGCGCACCATCAGCTTGGCCATCGGGCCGACATGCGTGGCGAGCGCGCGCTCGATGCGGCTCAGCGTCTGCGCGTCCCAATGGCTCAGCGCGGTGCCGGGCGAACTCATGGGCACCGGGCTGCCCGTCGGCGAATGCGAGGCAAAGCTCGTCGGCCGCGCGGCGGCCACGATCACGGTGGCGTCGGAGTCCGCGGCCGGCGTGCCCACGCCTTGCACGATCTGCGCGAGCGCCTGGCGCATCAGCTGCGCGCTCTGGAAACGCGCGTCGGCCTTCTTGGCAATCGCACGCGCCACCACCGCGTCATACGCTGCGGGCCGCGCCCCTTGCGTGACCACGCTCGGCGGCTGCGGCTGCTCGTTCAGGATCTTGTACATGACCTGCTCGGCCGTGCCCGAGAAGGCCGGCTTGGCGGTCAGCAGGCGGTACAGCAGCACGCCACTGGCGAAGATGTCGGCGCGCTGGTCGATGCCTTCGCCGATGTACTGCTCGGGCGCCATGTAGCCGGGCGTGCCGATCGCCGAAGACACTTGGGTGAGCCCCATGTTGGCGATGCGCGCGATGCCGAAATCGGTCAGCTTGACCTGGCCGTTAGCCGTCAGGATCAGATTCGCGGGCTTGATGTCACGGTGCCAGACGCCTTGTGCATGCGCGTGGGCCAGCGCGTCGAGCAGTTGGTCCATGATGCGCAGCACCTGCGCCTCGGCCAGCATCGGCGTGCCGGCCAGCACCTGGTCAAGGTTGCGGCCTTCCACGAATTCCATCGCGATATAGGCCGTGTGCTCGTCTTCGCCGAACTCGTAGATCGACACCACGCCCGGATGCGCGATGCGGCCCACCGCCTGCGCCTCGTTGCGGAAGCGTGCGGCGATGGAGTCCTGCGCAGCGTTGACCTCGGGGTCGCCGATCAGGCTCTTGTGGATGGTCTTGATCGCGACCGGCCGCTGGATGTGCGGATCGAAGCCTTTGTAGACGACGCCCATGGCGCCCTGACCGAGCACCTCTGAGATCGTGTACTTGCCGATGCGCTCGGGAACGGGGGGCATAGACCTGCTTTACTCCCCGAGCATCTTCATCGCTGTCGCGAGGCTCGTGCGCATGCGGCCGAACGATTCGGACAGCACGCCGATCTCATCCCGGCTCTTGACCTGGAACTCCGGCGCGTCCTCGCCCAGCGAGACCTTGTCGGCAATGCCCGAGAGGCGCGAGACCGGCTGGATCACCAGCTTCCACAGCATGAAATTGAGCGCCGCGCCGATCAGCACGAACACGGCGGTGAGCAGGCCCACGACCAGCAGCAGCGCCTTGTGCGCCTGTTGCAGCGGCACGTCCATCGGCACCGAGACGACCTGCGCGCCCAGTGTTTCCGCAAGATGCCAGCCGAAGCCGTTGGACGGGCCGTAGCGCTCGACCAGCGTCTTGGGCGCGTTGTCAGGTGTGTCATGGCAGGCCAGGCAGGCCGGATTGCTGATGCGGATCGGGCGGGCGATGTAGAGCGCGCGGCCGGCCGGCGTGTCGCGCTCGCCGATGAATTCCTTCATCTCGGCGTTGTTCTTGAACTGGCCGACAACGTCCTCTTCCCACGCGACCGCGCGGTCACGAGGATTGGTCGGATTCAGCATCGCAGCCTTGTAGCTGTAGTCGGGATAGGCCTTCTTCAGGCTCGCCAGCACCTCGTGCGCCGAGTACGAAGGCACCGACTGCGGCAGGAAGGAGTAGGTCATCTGCGTCTCAAGCAGCGGCTTGATCTGCGTGGCCGTGTAGTTGGCCACCGCATTGGCTTTTTCCATCAGGAGGCGGGCGCGGTCGGTCACGTCCTGCTTGGCCGATTCTTCGAGCAGGTTGCGCGCCACCAGCGTGGACGCTCCCAGGCCGACCAGGAAGACCAGCAGGAAGATGAGATTGAACTTGGCGAGCAGTTTCATCGCTTGGACTTTCAGTAGGCTTTGGAGGCTGGGGCTTTGGGCATTGAGGCTTTGACGGCCGCAGAGCCCGGGAACAGGATGGGTTCCCATTCCGGGTGCTTGTTGAGGTCGACGATCAGGCTCTGGCGGAAGGCGCTGTCCTGCGCCAGCTCGCGCCAGCGCTGCACTTCGGCGCGGCGCAGCGTGGGCTCGGCGTCGATCCAGGCTTGCGCGTCGTCGTAGGTGATCGGGCCGAGGTTCTTCGGCGTCACGGTCTTGCCCTGGAACATCGCGTAGCGCGAGGGCAGGGCATCCATGAAGGCGCGCGGCAGGGCCTTGATGAACTCGGGCGTGGGCCGGCCGCCGATCTCGACCGCTTTGCCGCCGCTTTTGAGCGTGGCGAAATCACCGCTCTTGAGCTTGGTGGCGGCGGCGCCGGTGCGGCTCCATTGCCAGTCGCCGTTCTCGGCAAAGACCTGCGTCATGCCCGGCGTCAGGCCCATCACGACGCGCGCGTTGGCGCCTTGCAGATCGGCCGTCGGCGAGAGCAGCTTGAAGTTCACGCCGGCCGGCGTCGTCACCTTGGCCCAGCCGGCCAGCAGGTAGGCGCGCGCACCGCCCCGCTCGCCAGTGGTCTTGGGCGAAAGCAGCACGCGGCTGCCCGGTGCGAGCAGCAAGCTCGCACCGTCGCTGAACTCCATGCGCAGCAATTGGGCGTTAGCGGGCAGTTCCACGATGTCGCCCGCCTGCAGCGCCACGCCTTCGACCGAAGCGAGCTTGTCGTTCTCACGCATCAGCAGCGCCGGCCCGGCCTGGATCGTCACCACGCCGACGGGCGCGGCCAGGGCCGCCTCGGCCAGCAGGGACAGGGAAAGCAGGGCGACGGTGCTGAGGCGCTTGAACATGCGGCGCATTATCGGTGGTGGATGCGTGCAACTCACGAGTTAGCCGAGCTGTTTGAGCAAGGCTTCGAGCTCCGGATCCATCGCCGGTTCCTCGGCGGCGGCTTCGGCAGGCGCATCGGCGCCCGCTTCGGCGGTCGGCTCGGGCGCCGGCGTGTCGTCCAGGCTCGCCAGCAGCGCGGCCAGCTCGTCGTCGACCGCGGCTTCAGCGGCTTCGGCCGGCGCGGCGGCGGTGTCCTCGCTCGTTGCTGTTTCCTCCGCGGGCGTGTCTTCGTTCTCCGCCAGCCTCACGGCCGCCGAGCTGACCACCACATTGCCGGCACCGCGGGCGGCGGGCGTCCAGTCGGTCTGGACGCGCTGGCTCGCGGAGGTGCCCACATCGGCGCGGCTGTCGCTCGCGGCCTTGCGCGGCGCGGCCGTGCTGCTGGCCAGGCCGTCGCCGTTGATCGCTTCCAGGCCGGCCAGGCGCACGCGCGCCTCGCCCTTGTAGGCCATCACGCTGTTGATGCCGAAGGTGCGCAGCAGGTTGGCCGCGTCGGTGCTGATCAGGCGGTCGGTCGAGGGCAGGGCGACCGTGTCGCCCTGGTCATCGCGGTAGTAGTGGAAGGGCACATCGTCAATGGCCAACTGCCCGCCGCGCACGGCCAGCACACACAGCGCCAGCAGCGCCGGGTGGCCCCACAACATGCCACGCAGGCCGGCTTTGCGTTGGAATTCCTCAAACGCAAAGCTGCTGATCGGTTCGCTCTTTTTGCCGTATTGATTCCGCAGCATGAAGCGCGGGCCGAGCAAGCCCAGGTAAGACGCGTCGGGCATGTTCCTGAGCGCCTCGAAAGCCTCGCGCACCAGGCGGTGCGGCGGTTCGCGGCGGTCCACAAACGGGTCGGTCGACATGCCGGTCAGGAAGGGCGCTCCTGCGTGGGCGGCCACCCGTGCGGCGCGGCCCAGCAGCTCGGTGTGCGGCGGCGTGGCGTCGAAGTGATAGCAGCCGGCGATGTAGCTGTAGCCGCCGTCGGCATCCTGGCCCGGCTGCTCGACGAGCAGCTTGTAGAGGCCCGTCTCGGCCAGGTCGTCGGTGCTGCTGAGGTCGGCGGCCAGCTCTTCGGCGCTGATGTCGATCAGGTGCACCTGCAGCGCGTGGCTGGTCTCCAGGCGGCGCAGCAGGAAGTCGGCGCCGCGCCACAGCGATTCCAGGTTCTGGAAGTCGGCGTGGTGCAGCAGGGCACGCATCGTGTCGCTCAGTGCATCGTCCACATGGGCGATGTAGGCGTCCTTGTTCGGATTAGCGGCGGGCTGGATGAAAGGGCCGAGCACATGGCGCAGGAATTCCTGCATGCCGGCTTCGGCCACTTCGACGCGCGCGGGGCGGCCGGTCAGGCGGGCGAAGTCGTCGAGCGTCGAGCCCTTGCTCGGCGTGGCGCCGCGCGAGGGGCTCTTCATCGCGATCTGCGAGATCGGCCGGCCCGTGTCGTCGGCCCAGGCCTTCAACTCGTTGGAGGCGGCCGCGAAGGTCGAAGGCGTGTTCAGGCGCTTGCGCAGCGAAGACAGCGCCGAGAACAGCTCGACATTGCGATAGAGCTCGTCGGGGTGGAACGATTCGAGCTCGCTGATCTCGATCTCGATCGGCGCGCCGTCCGGTCCCAGCGGCAATTGCAGCTTGAGCTGCGCGCGCGCGAGCGCATCTTCGAGCGAGTCGAACTCGACCGGCCGCGGCTTGCGCTTGGCGAGCGCGGCGCCCGTGTCCATGCGACCCGAGAGCGCACCGGCGCCGAAGTCGCCGAGCACGGCGATGCGCAGCGGACGCTTGGTGTTCCAGGTGGGCGGGGTGCGGCTGATGCCGCCGAAGTTGGGGTTCCAGTCAGTGCTCATGGCTGTTCATTCGGTGAAGTGAATTCAGGGGTGCCGGACAGCAGCGCCGGCAGGGCGGCGCCTTTGGGGAGTCCGGCGCTCAAGTGCAGGAGATCGGCTTCGGCGCCGTGCGTGATCCAGAAGGTGCGGCCGCGCCAGCTCTCGGTTCGCGAGCGCAAGTCGCCGAGCAGCGCGGCGATGGGCGAGACGATGGGAATGCCGGAAATCGTCGGCGGGCTCAGGCGCGCGAGCTCGGTTTCGAGCTGGTCGACGGGCCATTCCTCGAGCATCGCGTCCACGGCCAGGTCGTCGAGCTGCAAGAGCCATGCGAGCAGCGATGCGCCCTGCTCGGCGCCTTCGGGCAGTGCGTCGAGGCGCTGCACCAGCGTCAGCGGAAAGTAGCGGCCCACGCGGTCGACCGAGGGCGTGATCGCGCCGGCCCAGGCGTGTGCGCCGCATTCACCGGGCAGCGTGCCGGGCAGCGCGCCAGGCATGAGCACGAAGCGCCAGCTCGGTCCGTTCAGGTAATCCGTTAGCCAGGCGTCGCCATCGCGCGCCTGCCAGCCGGCCAGGCCTTGCGCGAGCCAGGCGTCCCAGGCTTCCATGAAGTCGACGTCGACGCGGCGCGAGGCAAAGTCACCGAGGCTCGGCAGCTTGCCGAACCATCCGGGGGTTGCGGCCGCTATCATCGCCAGCACCTCACAACGCTCAACGCATCAGCCCCATGACCTGCTTCTGCTCGGCGCAAATGGGCACCTTCACCAGCTCGCTGGCGTTGATCCCGCCCAATCTGGGCGCGCTGATCCCGCCGATCTCGATGAACCTGATGGCCAGCCTCAGCGCCTCGCTCGGCTTGAACGCCGCGCTGAGCGCCTCGGCCACCTTGGGCGTGAGCGCCGCGGCGATGGCCAATCTCTCGGCGATGGCCAGCTTCTCGGCGGCCTTGCAGGCGGCGCTGGGCATGAACCTGACCGCCGCCCTGAGCGCCAATGCCGCCGTACGCGCCAGCTTGCTGGCCACGATCAGCGGCTTCAATGCGAACAGCGGCGCCTTCCTGCCGAGCCTGGGCATGCTCGGTTCCCTGACGATCAGCCTCGCGCCGTTGGCCGGCCTGGCCGGGCTGATCCTGGGCATCAAGGCGACGCTGGGGATCAATCTGCATGCACCCGGCGCGATTGCTGCGCTGTCCGCGCGCCTGAATGCGGCGGCCCATCTCAATGTCTCGGCCAAGCTCAGCGTGTCGGCGATGGCCTCGCTGATGGCGGCGCTGGGCTTGAAGGCTAACGCTCAAGGTGCACTGACCGCGAGCGCGATGGCGACTGCCACCGCCAACATGACAGCCGGTTTGCCGTCCTTGGGGAATTTCAATCTGCTGGCCTTGCTGGCTGGGCTGCTGCCCATGCTCGGTGCGATCAAGCTGGCGCTGGGCGTTGATTTGCGCGCGCCCAATGCGATGGCGAGCTTGCAGATCGCTCTGGCGGCCTTGCCCTTGACGGCTTTGGCGCAGCTGGCTGCTTCCTTGAGTGCCAGTGCGACCGCTGCTGCAAGCTTGACGGCGAGTGCCAACGCCAATGCGATGGCCAAGCTGAACCTGGCCGCCGTCGCCAGCGCCAATCTCTCGGCGCTGGGCATGATCGCGATGCTCTTGCAGGTCACCGCGCAGGCCAAGCTGGGCCTGCCGGCGGGCAGCTGCGGCAAGCCCTGTCCCTTGGCCCTGCTCAAGGGTCCGCCGGACGTCGGGCTCAGCGCGCATCTTTAAAGCGCCTCGGGGCAGCGGAACTGCTGCATCTCACGCATGCGCAGCGGGTTGATGGCGCTGCCGGAGATGATCTCCAGCTTGGCGTGCTTGCCGTCCACATTCACGAGCACCGTGAAGCGCTCGGGCTGGGCGGAAGGCTGCACCTCGAATTGGTTGATCAGGCGCATCAGCGCCCAAGGACCATCAAAGACCATCGGCGAGCCGCTGTTCGCCGCCAGCTTGATCTGCGAGGCGACACGGCTGCTCGGCCACGTCAGCGTCTGCGCCGCCGTGTTGCCCGCCGCGAACTTGAAGACCTGACCGTCCATGTCGAGCGACAGCTCCTTCATGCCGTCACTCATCTCCAGCACGCGCATGTCGATCTTGAAGCCAGGCTGCTTGTTGCCGCTGCGGAAGAAAGCATCCTTGATCTTCGAAGCACGCTGGAAGTCCGCGAGCGCAGCACCACCCGGCGGCTTGGTGCCGTCAGGCAGCGGCCGGTAGGCCCACGGCGTCACGCCGGTGTCGACCAGTGCCGCCAGACGGCGCTGGAAGAAATCGTCGAGCATGCCGCCCACGCCGAAGAGCTGGCCGAAATCATCGGGCAGCACATCGGCCTTGGAGCCTTGCGCAAACGGGAAGCGGCCCGACACGGTGCGCGCGCAGAACTCGGCCAGCGGACGGATCTCATCCGACAGGCCCGCGCGTTCAGCGGTGCGGCCCTGGCTCGCACCAGCACCAAGCAGACCGCCGAGCATCGACTTGATCGGCTCGGGCTGCATCGCGGCTGCAGCTTGCGCGGCGGCGCCGCCACCACCGGCCGGCGGCGGCGCGCTCTTGCTCTTCTGCGCGGCGTCGATGGCGCTGAGCTGCACGAACACATCGTTGAACAGCTTGATCACGTCGTCGAGCGGCGCGGGCTGGCCGGCGGTCAAGCGATGCAGTGCGGCGAAGTGGTCATCCACCAAGGCCTCCAGCAGCGCACCGCCCGTGCCGGCATCGTCCGCACCGGCGGGCTTGCCCACCAGCGCGGCCAGATCGGCCTTGGCCTTGTCGACCTTCGGATTGAGCTTGGGCAGCGCCGATTTCTTGGAGGCGGCAATCGCCGCTTCAGCCGTCGGCACCAGCGTCGTTTCACGCGAGGCGGCGCGCATGTACGCGGCCAGCGGCGAATCGGGCGCCGCCAGGATGCGGGCCACTTCCATGCTGCGTGAAATGTCCGTCAGCTTGACCAGCCGCACATCAGCCAGATAAGCGTCCCAGACCTTGATGTACTCCTGCAGATAGAGCCGGCGCACGCGTGACTCCATCTCGGGATCCACGCTCATCAGCGCCTTGGCCGCATCCTTCGCGGACTGCGGCGGCGGCGCCATGCCCAGCACCCATTGCTGTTCTTCGCTGAGCTGCTTGATCACCGTGCCCATCGCGCCCTTGAAGGCCTTGAAATAGGCATCACGCGTGAACAGGCCCGGGATGCCGCGCGAAAGCGGCAGGCCGCTGGCACGCTCGAACACCGAGGCGGTGTTGGGCCCGCCGGCCGCAGCGACCGAGAACTCGGGGAAGTCGGCACCGACATTGGCACGCTTCAAGCGGCTGAACACGCGGTACTCGAGCGGGTAGGCCACGAGCATCTCGCGCACTTGCGCGACGAGCGCCTTGTCCATCGGCGCCAGCGCTTGCGGCGCGCCTTGCGAGAGCGCGTTTTCCAGATGCGCCGTCAGGTTGGCGCGCTGCTCCGGCGTCAGCGTGCTGGCGAGGTTCAAATCCCAATCGAGGCTGACGAAGGTCTTCAGCGCATCGGCGTCGTAATGGTCGGGCGTGTAGAGCATCAGGTAGCTCTTCAGCGCCTCGTAGGCCAGCTCGAGGTTGTTGCGATCAGCGGCGCGCAGGCGCTCTTCCAACCGGCGCGCCACGCGCGGCAGCAGGCCGTGATCGAGGATGTGGTGGTAGCCGATCTGCATGCCGCCTTCGAGGTAATCGCCCTGGTAGAGACCCAGGCGATTGAGCAGCGGCGGCGAGTCGAGATCGAAGCCGCTCGGCTGCGGCACGGCATAGACCTTGTCGAGCACCTGGGGCATCGCGGTCACATCGGCATTGCTGGCGGGCGGCAGGCCGTCCACCGCGGCCTTGGCGTCCGGCACGCGCTCGGCCACTTCGTCGATGTACGCCTTGTTGCGGCCGTAGGAAACGAACCAGCCGCCGAGCAGCGCCACGCTGGCGATGGCGAGCGTGGCGAGCGCGAGGCGACGGCGCAGGCGCGTGCGCGCCTCCACCTGCTTGTTGGCACCGGCCAGGCCTTGTTCGGTGAACACCACCTCGCGCAGAAGACGCGACAAGAAGAAGCTCTTGCCCCGCGAGGAAGCCACCGCGCCGGGCTTCGCTTCAACGCCGAAGGTGCGTGACAGCGTGCCCAGCACGCGGTCGATCGGCGTGCCTTCCTGCGTGCCGCTGGTGAAGTAGACGCCGCGCAGCAGCGGGCGTTGCTCCAGGCCGCCGCCGCCTTCGAACACCTGTTCGAGGAAGCCGCCGAGCAGGCCCTTGATGCCGCCGAACTGCTGCGGGAAGCTGAAGATCGCGGCGCGCTTCTGCACGTCGAGTTCGCTCTCCATGCGGTCGAGCAGGCGGTCGCGCAGGCGCTTTTCGAGCGCGGCGAACTCGCTGCCAAATTCAGGCAAAGGCGAATCCTGGCCGCGCGGGTCGTACGGGAACGTGAAGCCCCAGACCTGGTCGCGCTCCTCCTTGCCGAGCTCGCCGAAGGTCTCGTTGAAGCCGGCCAGCAGGTCGCACTTGGTGACCATCACATAGATCGGTGGGCGGATGCCCAGGCGCTCATGCAGCTCCTGGATGCGCGCGCGCAGCCGCTGCGCATGCTCCTTGCGATCGGCCGGGCTCTGCTGCAAAAGATCCTGCACATTGATCGTCAGCAGCACGCCGTTGATCGGGCGGCGCGGGCGCGATTTGCGCAGCAGGGCGAGGAAGTTGAACCAGGCCTTGGCGTCGTTGTCCTCGTCGGACTGCTGCAGCGTGTAGCGGCCGGCGGTGTCGATCAGCACGGCCTCGTCGGTGAACCACCAGTCGCAGTTGCGCGTGCCGCCGACGCCCTTGATCGGGCTCTGGCCCATCTTGCCGGCGAGCGGAAAGGTCAGGCCGGCGTTCATCAGCGCCGTGGTCTTGCCTGCGCCCGGTGCGCCGATGAAGACGTACCAGGGCAGCTCATAAAGCATGGCACTGCGCTTGAAGAAGCCGCCCTTGCCGCTCTTCCTGGCGCTGTCCTGCAGCGTGGCCATCGCCTCGCTGAAGCGCTGTTCGAGCACCTGCGCTTCGCGGTCCGAAGCCGAGGGGCCGCCACGCATGCCGGCCACCATCGCCGCATTGGCGCGGCGGCGCTTCACCGCACGCAGCCAGGCGATCAGCACCCACAGCAGGATCACCACGACGATGGCGATCAGGCGCGACATTTCCGAATCGAGCGGACGGCTTTCGCCGAACGCGATCAGCGGGCCGACCCACCAGATCAGCGCCGAGAGCGCGAGCAGGCCGTAGATCGCCAGCGCGATCGGGTGGAAGATGATTCCGAATACTTTTTTCATCTTGCTTTTCTCACTGCGCGGCGTTCTGAAGGAGGAGCGTGAGCTCGACGCGACGATTCTTGGCGCGGCCGGCCGGCGTGTCGTTCTCGGCCACGGGGTCGGCGTCGGCCTTGCCTTCAGCCTTCAGGCGCTTGGGATCGAGGATCTTGGCCAGCTCGCCCTTGACCGCATCGGCGCGGTCCTGCGAGAGATGCCAGT
This sequence comes from Burkholderiaceae bacterium, assembly GCA_036500605.1. Classification (GTDB taxonomy): domain Bacteria; phylum Pseudomonadota; class Gammaproteobacteria; order Burkholderiales; family Burkholderiaceae_C; genus JAFALK01. The sequence continues at coordinate 74,174 of DASYBU010000002.1, read as the reverse complement.
TGCTCGGATAGCGCAGCGTGCGGATCGGCTGGTTGTCGGTGTGGCCCGTGATCAGCACGGTGCCTCCGAGCGGCTTCATGGCCTCGCCGATATGCGGCAGCAGCGAGCGCACGGCCGGCGCGATCACCGCGCTGCCGGGCTCGAAGAAGCCGTCGCCCTTGATGATCACGATGGAACGATCGGCCAGGTCCGACACCTGCACGAGACCCGCTGCAATCTCAGGCTTGAGCAACTGCGCGAGGCGCGGCGTGGGCGCCGGTGGCGAGGGTGCAGCCACCTGCGCCTTCTTCGCATTGAGCGCGGCCATCTGCGAGAACACCGGGTCGGCGTGGCTGCCCAGCGCAAAGCGCAGGCTCACGAAGACCAGCATCAGCACCACGGCGGTCAGCGCGGCGATCACCCAGATCGGGATGCCGTCGCGCAGCCGCTCCTTCGCGGCGGGCTCGCCCTGCCAACGCGGCGAGAGCGCCTTGTCGGGGATCTCGCGCTGCTGCTTGAGCAGTTGCGAGAGGCGCTGGCGCACGCTGTCGAGCTGCGCGCGGCCGTTGTCGATCACGCGGTAGCGGCCCTCGAAACCGAAGGCCAGCACGATGTAGAGCAGCTCCAGCAGGTTGCGATTGGCCGCGACGTTCTCGGCCAGCTTGCTCATCAGCTGGAAGACTTTCTCGCCGCCCCAGGTCTCGTTGTGGAACAGCACGAGCAGGCTCTGCGCCGACCAGATGCCCGAGCCGCCCCAAGGCGTGGAGGCCGCGCATTCATCGACGAAGGTGCAGAGGATGTAGCGCGCCGCCACGATCTGCTCGTTGGGCAGGTTCTGCGTGCGCGCCTGCGTCTCGAACTTGCGGATGCCGTCGGCCAGCGCGTCTTTCAAACCCGCGGGATTGGCGTGGCGCGCGGTGAAGCGCAGGCGCACGGCCGCGGCCAGCAGCGGTTGCGCAGCGGCCACCAGCGGGTTGATGCTGGCGCCCATCAGCGCGTCGATGGCGAGCGGCGCGGTGCCGCCCGCGAGCTGCGCAGGATTGTTCGGCGGCGGCGGGTTGTTGCCCGGAGGCGGGCCTTCACCGCCGGGGCGCTGGGCGCGGCCGGCGCTGGGCTTGATCACCGTCCGGTCATTGCCGAAGGCGGCAAAGGGGTCACGTGTGCTGTCGTCACTCATAACTTCTTTCCTTAGCGGACAGCCCAGAACTCGAGTTCGAGTCCGGGGAAGTCACCGGCAATGTGCATGGCAAGACCGCCCGAGCTTTCGAGCTGTTTCCACATCTCGTTGCCGCGCGTCTCGAGTTCGAAATAGTTGTAGCCCGCGTGGTACGGAATCTGCCTCGGCGCCACCGGCAGCGGCCGCAGCGGCACGCCGGGCAGTTGCAGGTTCACCAGGTCGCGGATGCGCTCGACCGTGCCGATCTTGACCTGCGTGGGGAAGCGCGCGCGCAGCGCATCGCCCGGCAGTTGCGCGGCCACGGCCAGCACGAACTGCGCGGTGCGCTGCAGCTCGATGTCGGGAATGATCGCCACGCGGATGCCGTACTTGCGGTCCTGCAGCTCGATCGGGATCGCGGTCTGCTCCATCACCATCGAGAGCGACTGGCGCAGATCGTCCATCAGCGGCGCAAAGCAGCGTGAAGGGTCGTCGTGGTTGTAGGCGGGCAGGTCGGCGGGCCGGCGGCGTTCGCGGAAGGTCGACAGATCACCGGCCAGCGAGCAGGCGCCGAAATAGAAATCCTTCGGGTGCAGGATCGAGGTCTGGCGCCATTGCGAGATCAGCGGCTCCTGCCGGTTGATCGTGCCGAGCAGCAGGAAGTCGGAGATCTCGCCCACGCCGGCACGGCCCGGCTGCGCCAGGCGCGCGGCCAGCGCTTCGCCGCGCTGGTGCAGCAGGCCGTGCAGCTCGCGCAGGTGCGAGGCCAGCAGCTCGTTGCCGGCCGAGTTGAGCGTCGGCGGGATGTAGGTGGTGTCCAGAACCAACTTGTTATCTGCACGGCGTTCGACCACCTTGCACAGGCCCAGCGTGGCATAGCCCTCGCCGCAATCGCGCGCCAGCATCAGGCGCAGGTGCACGCGGCCGATCTGCAAGGGCGCCACGCGTTGGCCGGTGACGTTGTTGTCGCCCACGTCGACCTCGGCCGCACGGTAGCGCGGCGGCATCGCGTTGGCGTCGCCTTCGGCATCGCTCTCGGCCACGCCGGGGCGGGGCAGGGCGAGTGCCAGCACCACGAGCTCGTCGCGCGTGTCGGCCGGGATGTCGAGCGCGGCCGGTGCGGCGTCGGCGCCGGGCAGGTCGAAGGCCAGGCCGTCGGGCAGCACGCCGGCAGCACTCGTCAGAGCGATCTTGCCGAGGTTCAGCGCGGCGCTGTCCAGCATCAGGGTCAGCCAACCCCAGCCGTAGCCGGCGCCCGCCGCAAAGCGGGCTTGCGCCTGTGCGGCGAGGAAGCGGTCATGCTGCTGGAAATGCTGCGGCTGGAGGAACATGCCCTCCGTCCAGATGACTTTGTTAGTCCATGTCATGGGATTTGATGGGTGGTTTGGCCGGGAGCGGTGAAGGCGATCACACCTCCCCAGGCACAGTTGAGCTTGCAGTTGTTGTCCAGCGCCGGGAAATTCGTGATCAGCACGGTGGGTGCGCCGGGCACCCACGGAGCGGGCAAGACGGGTACGCAGGGCATCGGCGTCAGCACGCCGAGTGCGGCGGCGGTGGCGGCGGCCACGGTCGGGTTGCTCGGCGAATTGCACACGCCGAAGGGCGGCACGTTCAGCATGGGCACATGGTCCATGATCGTGCCGGCGACCATATTGCTCGTCATGACCGGGCGCGGCGTGGCGTTGAAGGTCGACGGCGCGGCCCCGAAGGTGCAGGTCATCATCGCGGTGGTGCAGACTTGCATCGGCATGATGTTCCCTTAGGGCCTCCCGTACCAGACGGAAATTGCGCTGAAGTTGTCGTGGTTCTTCTTGCCCTGCTCGGCCGCATGCTTGAGCACCAGTTGCTCCAGCACCGCCAGCCAGGCCTTCGGATCCGCGGCGCGCTCCAGGCTCGCGCACATCTCGGCCTCGTTGATGTATTCCCACAGGCCGTCGGTGCAAAGCAGGAACACATCGCCGGCGCCGAGGCGCCAGGGCTTCGCAGCCGAGGTGATGTGCAGCTGCTCGGGCTCAGTGCCCAAGGCCGACAGCAGCTCCGAACGACGCGGATGCGTGCGCATCTGATCGGGCTGCAACAAGCCCGCATCGACGAGCGATTGCACGAGGCTGTGATCGCGCGTGTGCGCCAGCATCTGTCCGTCGCGGAACAGGTAAAGGCGCGAGTCACCGGCGTGGCCCCACAGCGCCTGCATGGTTTCCAGATCGATGAACAGGCTCACCACCGTGCTGTGCATGTTCGCCTGCTCGGGCGCATCGGCGCGGTGGCGGATCACGGTGGCGTTGGTGTCGAGCAGCAGGTCCTGCACTTCGTCCGGGCGCGACAGCGGCGCCGCGGCGAACTGTTCGAGGATGTGCTGCACGGCGGTGCGCGAAGCGACATCGCCGCCGCCATGGCCACCCGCGCCATCGGCCACCACGCAGCACAGGTGCTGCTCGGAATGCCAATGGCCGCAGGCGTCCTCGTTGTACTCGCGGCCGCCCTGGCGCGAGAGGATCGCCAACTCGATGGCGGGGACGGACATCGACGCAGGAATGGTTTCTTCCATCACGGCTGATCCCTTTCGAGTTGCGCGATGTGTTCTTCATAGGCCTTCAGGAAGGCTCTGCCGAAGAGGCTGTGGAAGTCGTCCTCGGCCTCGGTGCTGATGCGGCTGTAATGCTCGGTGAACACATCCCACATCGCGGCCTTGCGGCTGCCGGGCAGCAGCGACTTCAGCGTCGAGACCTTGGTCAGCTGGCCTTCCAGCTGCGAAGGGTCGAAGCGTTCGAGCACGCCGGCCAAGGCCGCGCGCATGCCGGCGATGAAGCCGAACTGGTGGGCGCGCAGGTCGTTGTAGGCATCGCGCATGGCCGGCGCGGCGGGCATGAAGCCGCGCAGCGGCGGGGCCAGCAGATGCTGCAAGGCGGCCTCGGCGCTCGGCGAGAACTTGAGCGGATTGTTCTCGCGCGCCACGATCATCGTGGCCTCGGCGCGCACCTCGCGCTTCAAGGCGGCGCGGGCCACCAGCAGGTCGACCGTGCCGGCGGCGGCTTCGCGCACGATCTGGCCGACGAGCGTCATCAGCTCGGGCGTCAGGCTGTCGATCGCCAGGCCGGGCATGTTGAGGCCTTGGCGGAAGGCGGCGAGCAGGTCGCTGTTGGTGCCGGCAGATGCTGGGTTACTTGCACTGACAGCCGGAGCGGCCGGCTTTGGCGGTGACATCGGCGGTGCAAGCGGAGGCGCAAAAGAAGCGGCCACCGGCGCTGCGATCGGCGTGGGAACCGACGCAGGTTCGGGCGGCCGCGCATTCGCGCTCGGACGAATCACCGTGTGGCCTTCGGCCGCGGCATCCCAGGACAGCACCGGGCCGCCGGTCTTCGGCGCGGCGGCGGGCGGCTCGGCGGGGATGAAGGGTGGCGGCGGCGCGATCGGCGCTGAAGGCGCTAATGGGGCTGAAGGCGGCAACTGGAACGCGCGATTCAGATCCGAGAAATTGTCCGGCGCGGCCTGCGCGCTGGCTTGCGGCACGGCCTGCAGCGAGCGCAGCGGATCGGCATGCGCCGCCATGTTCGGCAGCGCCGCAGCCTCGCTGAGCAGCGAACCGCCGAGCGGGTCGGCATTGCTGCTGCCGCCGGGCTTCAGGCCGAATAGCGCGTCGAGCGAATCGCTGGCGGGCGCGCTGGCCGGGGTCAGGCCCGGGATCAGCGCAGCCGGAGCGGCAGCGCCCACATCGAGGCCCAGGTTGAGCGGATCGCGGCCGCGCGGCGCGGCCGCGGGCGCGGGTGCATCGGGTGCGAACGGATCCCAATCGTCGGGGATGCCGCCGGCCGCGGATGCCGGCGCCGTCGCCGCGGGCGGCGGCGCGCTGCGCATGTAGGCGCCCGGCATCGTGCCGGGCACATGATGTTCCTGCTTGTTGGCGCGGGCCAGCGGATCAAAGGGCGCGGCCGGCGCACCGGGGCGCGCCGGCGCGGCGGCGGCGGGGCCGAGCAGATCGGCAAAGGGATCGTTGGACGGCGCCGCGGCGGCGGCGGCACGCACCTGCACGCGCAGCACATAGCCGCCGACCTGCACCTGGTCGCCGTCGCGCAGCACCTGTTCGGCACCGCTGCCCAGCGGCCGGCCGTTGACGCTGATCGGGTTGCTGCCGCGATCGACGATGGCGTAGCTGCCGTTGCGGTAGAGCACCTGGGCGTGGACGCGCGAGATGGCGCGGTCGGGGTCGGGCAGCACCAGCTGGTTGGTGTCGGCGCGGCCGATCGTGCCGCCCAGCTCGTCAAAGCCGGCGCTCAGGTGGTCGGCGCTCGGGGCGCCGTTGTAGGTGGTGACGGTCAGCGTGATCACGGCGTTAGCTCTTGGGTTCAGCGGAGGACATAAAGTTTGCCTTCCACGGCCGCCATGCGCATCGGGTATGCGCGCTGTCGGCCTTGTTCATCGGGTTCGGTGCGCAGCGCGGGTTCGCCGCTCGCGTCCAGGCATTCCAGCAGGCGGCCGCCGGCCAGGCGGCGCAGCAGCAGGCTGCCTTCGTCGAGCGGCAGGAAGGTCTGGCCCTGCAATTGTTCGAGCTCGCCGCGCAGCCGTTGCTGCAGGGCGGCGGCATCTTGAGGATAGGCCACGGCCAGCTCTTCGCCGCGGAAACGTGTGGCGCTCATGAAACTGTTGGCGTCGCCGGCGGCCAGTTCCAGCTGGAACTGCTGCAGCAGGGCCAGCGCCTGCTGGCGCAGCGCGGGCGTGAGCTCGGCGCGCGGCGCGTCCATCCAGCGCCAGCGCGGGAAGCTGACCGGGATCGGCAGGTCTTCGCTCAAATTGACCGGCGCGCTGTAGGCCTGGGCTTGAGCTGGCGCCCAGTCGATCTGGCCCAGCGTGCGCGACTGCGTCTCGTCGACCGTGTTGCCGATGCGCGGCAGCAGGATGCGGGCGTGCGCGCTGACCGCGCCGTCGGAGATCAGCGGCATGGGCGGCGGCAGCGGCGCATCGGCCGCGAGCACGGCGGCGGCATAGGGCCACACGACCAGCTCCAGGCGGTTCGTGCCGGCCAGCGTGTATTCATGGATCGGCACCAGCGCGCTCGGGCGGCCGGCATGCACGCGGGCCAGCGGCACGCCGTTGAGCAGCGCCTCGGCTTCGCAACCGATGGCGTCGAGCTTGAGGGTGAGCAGGCGGTCCATGTCAGCTATCCCTGGCGCTGACGCGCCTTCCGCACCGCATGAAACGAATACGAAGTTTCCGGAACGCAGAGGACGCAGAGCAAGCGCAGAGGGCGCTGAGGGAATCGAGGCTCTTCTCGGCGCCCTCTGCGTCTCTTTGCGCTCTCTGTGATCCGGAAACCGTGTTGTGTTTCATCTCAGAGACTCCAGTCGACGAGCTTCATCGCGGGCAGCAGGGGCCGGATCACCGTGGTCTGGCCGATGATCGGATCGTGGATCAGCAGCACGGCGCTGACCGCTTCAACGCGGAGCTCGCAGAACCATTGCAGGCCCGGGCCCTCGGGGCTGGCGCGCAGGCCGCAAGCGCCGACGATCGCACCGGCCAGCGGCGCGGCCATGACGGCCAGCGCGGGCGGGTCAGCCTGGGCAATCGCATCGATCTGCAGCACAAAGGGCTGGCGGAACTGGATCTGCGCGGGCTTCAGTGCGGCGGCGACATCGGCCTCGGCGGCCTTGCGCTCGAAGCTCGCTTGCAGCGGTTCGGCGGCGCTGCAGTCGAGCGTCAGGCGGCTCTGGCTGCCGTGCAGGCTCAGCGCGCCGGTGAAATGCAGGCGCGGCTGGCTGGCGATCAGGTCGAGCATGCCGGCCACGCGGAAGTAGGGCGCCGCGGTCAGCTCAGGTGCGGCGTTATCAAAACCCCAGGTCAGGCCGGCGCTGCCGCTGAACAGCGCCGGTTCGGCCTGCAGCTTGCCGCCGGTCACGCCGCTGGTGCGCTCCCAGGCGGTCGACAGGCGCGAGAGCCCTTCAAACAACTGGCGGTCGAGATCGGCAAAGCCGGCGAGCCAGGCCTTGGCGTCGAGCGCCACGCCGTCGCGCTCGATGCGGCAGCGCGTGCTCGCGGCGGTCGGTTCGCTCGCGCCGGGGAATTCCAGCATCGGCAGAGGATCACGGCGCCAGACCATCAGCTGTTGCTCGGCCGCGTAGACCGCCAGCTGCGTGCTCTGCTCGCCCATCGGCTGGCCGCTTTCGCGCAGGCCGCAGGACTCCGCGCTCAGCAGGTGCAACTGCGGCGAGCTCTCGATGGCCATCCTCATCGGCGCCGCTTCGATCACGGGTGCGGGCAGTTGCAACGCGAGTTCGCTCGCATGCGCGCCGCGCCAATGCCGCAGGCCTTGCGGGCCGCTGTGGCTGACGAGCGGGTGAATGCCGCCTTCGCAGCATTGATCGGCACGGCTGCGCACGCGCAGGCGGCTCGTGCCCAGCAGGTGGAGGCGTTCGGGCAGCGCGGGCGCGGGCTCGCGCAGCGGCACACCGCCGGTCAGCAGCAGCGGTGCCGCCGAGGCCGCGCGGGCGCCGCGCTGCCAGGAACCATTCTCGAAGCGATAGGGCTGCGCCGCCTGATCGGCCGGCGCGTCCATCAAGCGCAATTCGAGCGCATCGATATCGCAGGGCTGGCCCAGCTTCAGCGGCTCGGCCGGCAGCAGCGAGCCGATCAGCCCGCGCGCCATCAACTCGGTGTCCAGCGTCTTGAGCGCCGCGTCAAATGAAGGCGCGGGTAGCGGCGCGGCCTGCGCCAGGCGCGAAAGCTCCTCGCGCGTGCGGCGGCACAGCTGGAAAATCTTGCGGCCTTGCGGACGGGGCGGCGTGAGGATCTCGCCGGCCCAGGCAAATTCGGGCCGCGCCTCGAACTCGGCGCCGAGCATGAACCAGCAGGCCAGGTAGCGTGCAATCGCGACCAGATGCGTGAGGCCCAGCAAGCCGCCGCGCTGCACGCCATGCGCGATCAGGGCATCGAGCCGTTCGCCGGCGCGCGCCGCCACCTCGGGGAAGCTCGCCGTCAGGCCCTCGCGCAGCGCCCGCAGATCGCGCGTGCGCTTGATCGCCTGCAAGGCGTTGGTCTGGTCGGCGGTCAGCTGAAGCATGGTGCTAGGCCGCCTTCAAGAGAGGAACGGCGCGCTGGACCAGGCGGCCCATGTCGAGCTGCGTGTAGTGCCAGGTGCTGGCGCTGGCGATCACCAGGCGGCTGACGGGCCCGTAGAAATTGCTCAAGGCCGAGCCGTCGAACAGCGGCAGCAGGGCGAGCAGGATCTCGGGGTCCATCCAGTCGATCTGAATGCACTCGCCGCTGGGCAGTTGCGCGTCCGAGAGCTTGCGCAGGTGGTTGCGCAGTTGGAGGAGGCGCGCGCTGCTGGTCACCAGCACGCCCCAGTCGCTGAGCGAGGCGGGCGCCTCGAACAGCAACCAGTCGGTGAAGGCCGAATCGCGCTTGAGCTGCAGCAGGTAGGGCGCGGACAGCGCCTGCGCGGGCTCCAGCGCACCGGGCAGCAGGCAATCGAAATCGCGCACGTCGGCATCGGCCAGCAGCGCGGGCAGATCAGGAATGCGCGAGCCCATCACCACCGCGAACACCTGCTGGGCGTCGTCCGCCCACAGCGCGGCCTTGTGCTGCGCGGCGGCAAGCGCGGGGGCGGGGGTGTTGGGGGGCGTCGTCGTGCTCATGCTGATTCTTTATGCGTCCGCCAGCGGATCCTTGCTCGCGGTCTGCTCGCCAGGCGCCTTGGGCGCGGCGGGCGCGGCCTTGGCGGCCGCCGTGGCGCTGCCGGCCGAGCCGCCCGAGTTGATCTTGACCATCGTGCCCTGGATCGTCACGCCTTCGGGGCCCAGCGTGATGAAGGCGCCGCCGGCCTTGATGCACAGTTGCATGCCGCCGTCGATCACCACGCCGGTGCCGGCCTTCAGGTGCAGCGTGGTGCCGGCCGTGGCGTTGAGGGCCTGGGCGGCGTCGAGGTCCATGCCCGCGCCGGCGGTCAGCGTGATGGCGGCTTCGCCCTTGATCTTGGTCGCGTCGCTGACTTTCAAGTTCAGCGCACCCGTGACCTCGAGGTTCATGTCCGCGCCGAGCTTGGCATGCGTGTCGGCCTTGATGTCGATGGTCGCAACCTTGCCGACGCTGAAGGTGTAGTTCTCGCCGATCTTGTACTGCGCGTTCTTGGTGATGTCGGTCCAGACATTGTTCTTGACCGTGTCGAAGGCGTCGTTCTTGACCAGGCGGTGGAAGTCCTTCTCGGCCTGGAACCAGACGTATTCCTTGCCCTTGTCGTCCTCGAAGCGCAGCTCGTTGAAGTTGGCGGCCCCGCCTTGCTTGCTCGAATGCGTGCGGATGCCGCTGACCGTGGCGTGGTCGGGCAGCGTGTACGCCGGCATGTTGGTGCCGTTGTAGACGCGGCCGGTGACGAGCGGCCGGTCCGGGTTGCCTTCGAGGAACTCGACCACGACCTCGTCGCCGACGCGCGGCAAGGCGATCATGCCGAAGCCCTTGCCGGCCCAGGGATGCGAGACGCGCACCCAGCAGGAGCTTTTCTCGAGCAGCTTGTCTTTCTTGCCGACGCGGTCCCAGTGGAACAGCAGCTTGACGCGGCCGTACTTGTCGGTGTGGATCTCGTCGCCCGAGGGGCCCATCACGGTCGCGGTCTGCGGGCCGTTGACGGTGGTCGGGTAGGCGCGGCGCTCGCTCAGGAAATCGACCGTCTTGGGCACGGCGTTGAAGCGGCAGTTGTAGGTGCGCTTGGACGGCTCGTCGCTCGACTCGTAGCCGGCGAACTCGAAGTCGGTGATGGTCGAGGCGACCAGATAGCCGCCCGCATCGCCGTGCTTCTCGAAGCTGAAGGTGGTGCCCACGGTCAGGCCGCGATAAGGCGTGACGCCGGTGGCCACGCTGTGCTGCGACTCGAATCGGTTGACCTCATGCTGGGCCGCGATCTTGCCGGCCGCGACCTGGCCGCCCGCGCTGCTCATGGCCTGGTCGTCATGGCCGCCCGGATAGTCGAAGACCTCAAGGTCATTGGGCGCCGGGTAGGGCGGGCTGCGCGAGGCGTCGGCCTTGAGATCGACGGCCGGCGTCTCGGCGGCGAAATCGGTGTGCGTGTACTTGAGCGACTGCAAGGTGTGAGCACGCGACCACTGCGTGATCACGTCCTCGCGCGTGTTGCTGCCCTTGCCGACCGTGGCCCATTCCAGCTCGCCGGCCTTGACGGCCTGGTAGCCCGAGGGGTTGTCGCTGAGCACCAGCGTGTGCTGGCTGGCCTCGTACTTGAAGTAGAAGTTGATGCCTTCCGCTTCCATCAGCCGGGTGACGAAGTTGTAGTCGCTCTCGCGGTACTGCACCGTGTAGGGCCGCTTGGCGAAGCTCTGCTGCAGGTGCTTGTCGACACGGCTGGCCGATTTGTATTCAGCAAACACCGCGTCGAGGATCTCGACGACGGTCTTGTCCTGGAAGATGCGGCAGTCGGCGCCCAGCTCGAGCTGCCACAGCCACGGTTGCAGCGTGATGCGGTAGACGTCGTAGCGGCCCACCACGCCGCCGCGCTCGAAATGCGTGATCACGCCGTGGATGTAGCGCGTGTTGTTGTTGTCGAGCTTGATGTGGACGCTGGCCTCGGTGCCCAGCAACTGGTCCGGCTTCAACGGCGTCTTGGTGCTCAGGCGCAGCAGCTCGAGCATGTGCTCGGGCAGCCGGCCCTGCGCCTCCCAGCTTTGCAGCCGACGGAACTTCAGGTCCGTGGCGCTCAGCGTGCATTTGAATTCGGCTTCATCCATGATGCGGGCACCGCTTGAACATCAGGTTAGGGAATCAGGCAAACGTGTAGGTGAAGTCACCATCCGCGGCACCGAGCGTGATGCCCTTGAGCTCCTCGCCCTTGGTCATGCGCGTCAGGTACTCGATCGAGACCTTGGGCAGCACGGTGTTGGTGAGGATGGAGTCGATGATGCGGCCGCCCGCTTCCGGGTTGTCGCAGCGCTTGATGATCAGGCCCACGGCGTCGTCGTCGTAGTTGAACGGGATGCGGTGGTTCTCTTCCACGCGCTTCTTGATGCGGCCCAGCTGCAGGCGGATGATCTTGCCCATCATCTCGGGCGAGAGCGGGTAATACGGAATCGTCACCAGGCGGCCCAGCAGCGCGGGCGGGAAGATCTTCATCAGCGGCTCTTGCAAGGCGGCGGCCAGCGACTCGGGATCGGGCAGCAGCTCAGGGTCCTTGCACATGTTCATCACCAGCTCCGAACCGGCATTGCTGGTCAGCAGGATGATGGTGTTCTTGAAGTCGATCATGCGGCCTTCGCCGTCTTCCATGCGGCCCTTGTCGAAGACCTGGAAAAAGAGCTCGTGCACATCGCTGTGCGCCTTTTCCACTTCGTCGAGCAGCACCACGCTGTAGGGGCGGCGGCGCACGGCCTCGGTCAGGATGCCGCCTTCGCCGTAGCCGATATAGCCCGGGGGCGAGCCCTTGAGCGTGGAGACCGTGTGCGCCTCCTGGAACTCGCTCATATTGATCGTGATGACGTTCTGCTCGCCGCCGTACAGCGCTTCGGCCAGGGCCAGCGCGGTTTCGGTCTTGCCCACGCCCGAGGTGCCGCAGAGCATGAACACGCCGATCGGCTTGTTCGGGTTGTCCAGGCGCGCACGCGAGGTTTGAATGCGCTTGGCGATCATGTCCAGGCCGTGCTGCTGGCCGATCACGCGACGGCCCAGGGCCTCACCCAGGCGGAGCACGGTTTCGAGTTCGTTCTTGACCATGCGGCCGACCGGAATGCCGGTCCAGTCGGCGACGACGCTGGCCACGGCCTGCGCATCGACCGAGGGCATGATCAGCGGCGCGTCGCCTTGCAGCGCGGCCAGCGCTTCCTGTGCCGCGTACAGGTTCGCCATCAGGGCTTCTCGGTCGACGCTCGGGGCGGGTTCACCGTTGGCACTGTCCACAGGCTTGCCGTCGCCACGCAATTGCGCGCGCAAAGCCAGGACGCCGTCAACAATGGTCTTCTCTTCTTTCCAGCGCGCTTCGAGCGTGCCGAGCAGCTCGCGATTGCTGGCCAGCTTGGCGGCCACTTCATTGCCGCGCTCGCCGATGAGCACGCCCACCGCCGCTTCGCGGGCCACGATGCCTTCTTCGATTTCGAGCGCTTCGATGCGGCGCATGCAGTCTTCAACTTCAGCCGGCGTCGCATGCTGGCTCACGGCCACGCGGGCGCAGGCGGTGTCGAGCAGGCTGACGGCCTTGTCGGGCAGTTGGCGCGCCGGGATGTAGCGGTGCGAGAGCTTGACGGCCGCTTCAATCGCTTCATCGAGCACCTGCGCACGGTGATGCTTTTCCAGCACGGTCGCCACGCCGCGCAGCATCAGGATGGCCTTGGCCTCATCGGGCTCGGGCACCTGCACGACCTGGAAGCGGCGGGTCAGCGCCGGGTCCTTCTCGATGTACTTTTTGTACTCGGCCCAGGTGGTGGCGCCGATGGTGCGCAGGTTGCCGCGCGCCAGGGCCGGCTTCAGCAGATTGGCCGCGTCGCCGGTGCCGGCTGCGCCGCCCGCGCCGACCAGCGTGTGCACTTCGTCGATGAACAGGATGATGGGTTTCGGCGAAGCCTGCACCTCATCGATCACCTGGCGCAGCCGCTGCTCGAACTCGCCCTTCATGCTGGCGCCGGCTTGCAAGAGGCCGAGGTCCAGCGACAGCAGCGAGACTTCCTTCAGCTGCGGCGGCACATCGCCGCGCGCGAGGCGCTGCGCAAAGCCTTCGACCACGGCGGTCTTGCCGACGCCGGCCTCGCCGGTCAGGATCGGGTTGTTCTGGCGGCGGCGCATCAGGATGTCGACGATCTGGCGGATCTCTTCATCGCGGCCGGACACCGGGTCCATCTTGCCTTCGCGCGCGCGCTCGGTCATGTCCACGCAGAACTTCTTCAGCGCCTCGCCCTTGCCCATCGCGGCCGGTGCCATCGAGCCCGATTCGGTGCCCGGCTCGCCCGAACCCATGCCGGTGCCGTCCTGCGCGCCGAGCTTGGCTTCCTGCGTGTTGCCGCAGATCTTGTTGAAGTTCTCGGCCAGGTCGTCGGCGCGGATCTTGGCGAATTCCTTCGAGATCGACAGCAGCGCATTGCGCAGGTTCGTCGACTTCATCATGCCGATCATCAGCGTGCCGGTGCGCACATGCGCTTCGCCGAACTGCAGCGTGGCGTAGACCCAGGCGCGCTCGATCGAGTTCTCGATCAGCTCGGAGAAATCGCTGATCGCGGTGGAGCCGCGCGGCAGGCGGTCGAGCGCGGCGGTCATGTCCTTGGCCATCGCCGAGGCGTCGATCTGGTAGTGGCGCAGGATCGCATCGAGATCGGTCTCGTTGTTCTGCACCAGCTGCACCATCCAGTGGACCAGCTCGACATACGGATTGCCGCGCATCTTGCAGAACACGGTGGCGCTTTCGATGGCCTTGTACGCCAGCGGATTGAGTTTGCCGAACAGGGCAACGCGGCTGATTTCACTCATGGTTCAAGTCCCAGGTTGGAAGATTTCTGACCTTCTTTCGCGCGCCGCGGTCGCAGCGTGCGTTCTACATCGATGACGAGATCGTCGGCGTCTCGGCCGCGCCGGTAGGCGCCGAGCCAGCAACTGCGGCCCAGCTCGCCGTTGCGGCCGAGGCGGTGGCGCGGCACTTCGCGCTGCGCCAGGATCAGCTGCACGTCCCACTCGAATTCAAGCCCGACCCACTGGCGCACGATGGCCTGCAGGCGCGCCAGATCGGCACCGCCGGGCAGGAAGGCGTGATAACGCGCTTCGTTGACGGGGCCGACCACGATGCGGAACTTGTGCTGCACGTCCCAGCAGCTGCCGCCGAGCACGGCGCCGCGGCCGAGGCTCTGCGCCACGTCCTTGTTGTGCCGGTGGTGCAGGCGCGTGCGTTCGGCGGGGTCGAGCGCCATCCAGTGGCCGGTCCATTGCTCGATGCGCACGGGCACGTCGAACTCGGACTTGCACCAGGCCAGCAGGCCGTCGGCATCGCGCACATGGCGGGCCAGTCGGCCGGTGAAATGGAGCTTGGCGTGATCGCCGGCCGCGTCGCGCGCGAGCAGCGGCTCCGAGCCGAGGCCGGTCAGCGCGCCGAGCCGGCGCTCGAAGCTGTGATCACCCGCGCGGTCCAGGCTCAGCGAAGGCTGGGCCTGCGACCAGGCACGGTAGAACAGCAGCGCGAAGCGGTTCGTGAAGGTGTCGAGAAAACGCTGCAGGCCCGCATCGCCCTGGTGCTGGACGCGCTCGCGCGCCAGCTCGGTCATGTGGATGGGCAGCGGGCCTTGCGGGCCGAGCAGGCCGAAGATGCGCTGCATGAGGCGCGGCCGGCCGTCGGGCGCGTACTCGACCGAGTGCAGCGAGGCCGGCGCAAACGTCAGTTCGGGCGGCTGCGCGATGCGGACCGGCTCGTCGGCCGGGCGCATCGCTTCACCGAGGCGCGGCAGATGCGGATGGCTGGCCTCGATCTGGCGCAGCGTGCGGTAGAAATCGAAGCGGTACGGCTCGCTCTCAAGCGCCTTCAGCCAGCGCCCATAGTGCGGAGCGGCGGCTTGACCCATGAGCTCGGCCTGCGGCGCGTTCATAGCACCGGCCGCGCACCGCGCGCGGGTTTGAAGCGGTGGATCTCGCCGCGCGTCAGCGAGACCAGCGAGGTCTCCACGAAGCTGTTCAGCGAGGCGTGGCGCGACAGGTAATGGTGCAGGGCCGAGCCGAACAGGAAGGCGCTGCCGCCGGCATAACCGAGTTCATCGACGGTGAGCTGCACCTCGATGCCACGGCCGAAGGCGATCGGGCCGGCGATCGGATGGCGCCGCACCACGGGCCGCGCGGTGACCTGTTGCAGTGCCTCGATCTGGCGCCGCACCGCCGGCTCGGTGCCTTGCGGGAAGCGGCTCAGCAGATCGCGCAGCGCGACCGTGGCCTCGCCGCCTTCGGTGTCGAGCAGCGAGAGGTAGTTCAGCGAAAGCAGGTTGAGCAAGCGCCACGCCACGCCGCCTTCGCGCAGCGCCGTGTGCGGCCGCGAGGGGCCGGCCACCAGCTTGACCGACTGCAGCGGCACGCCGCTGTCGATCGTGAACTCGCCGCCGGTGCTGGGCATGAAAATCGGCAGGTCGCGGTTGGTGCAGCGCGTCTGCAGCGCCACCTGGCGCAGCGATTCGCCGTACGGCGCGTCCATCGGATCGACCAGCGAGACGAACACCTCGCTGCCGATATAGCCGGAGCGCGGGCCGTCGCGCCGCGCCTTCTCGGAGATCACGCGCGGTTCGCGCCAGATCGTGTAATACGCGGCCTGGCGCTGCGAGCTGCCGCGCTCGGGCGCGTACAGCGGCAGGAACTTGCGCTCGCTGCCGTCTTCGCCATAACCCTGCAGGCCGGTGACGTCGTAGACCTCGTAGTCGAGCGGCGCGCTGCGGTCGGGCACGACATGGAATTCGTAATTGCCTTCGCCGACATGGATGCGGTCGGCGCGCTTGGGGAACAGGTTGATCGCCGGCACGCAGTGCAGCGAGAAGTTGGCCGCGGTGACCGCGCCGTCAAGCCCCTGGCCCGGCTGCGAGAACAGCAACACGATCTCGATGGCACCGCCCGAGATACGCGTTAGCGCCGGGCGCAGCTGCTGCAGGTCGAGGAACAGGAAGCGCTCCGGAAAGGCGAAATACTCCTGCAGCACGCGCGTGCCGGCAAAGCCGCGCAGCGTGACGGGCAGCATCGCTTCATCGTCGGCATGACCGACGGCCGCAATCGCCGAGGCCGGCAGCAAGGTGCGCTGCGCCTCGCCGGCCTTGCCCGGCGGGCCGACGAGCACGCCCACGCAATGCGCGAGCGCCATCTCGTGCAGCTGCATCGCGATGTCGGTCTGGCCGCCGAGGTAAAAGCGCAGCGTGTCGAGCTCGAGCTTGTCCGCGCTCATGCCGGTGGGCAGCTGCAGCTGGATGCGCACGCTGCTGCGCGGGCGCTCGGGCAGGGCCAGGGCCGACAGGTTCAGGTCGGCCATGTTGAGGTAGTACTCGGCCGAGCGCGTGGTCAGCGGCGTCAGCTGCACGGTCTGCGCGGTGCGGAACTCGCAGTGCGTGTCCGACACGGCCGACTTCGGCCCGCGCAGCGAGGTGTCGCGCGGCAGCGTGGGCGCCTTCAGCAGGTTGGCATCGGGCACCGGCGTGAGCTGGGCCACCAGCATGGCCGGGATTGGTGCCAGGAAGTTCGGGTAGACGAGCTCGAGCAGGCGGTGCGAGAGGCGCGGGAACTCGGCATCCTGCTTGAGCTGGATGCGTGCGGCCAGGAAGGCGCAGCCTTCGAGCAGGCGCTCGACATAAGGGTCGGAAACCTCAAGCCCTTCCATGCCGAGGCGCGAGGCGATCTTCGGGAATTCGCTCGCGAATTCACCGCCGAGCTCGCGCAAGTAGCGCAGCTCCTGGTTGTAGTAGCGGAGGAGGCGGGCGTCCATGATGGTCTAGGGGTTCAAGCCCGCAGCTCGCGCAAGCGCGTGGTGCCGGTCTCGATGTCGACGTCGGCCGAGAGCAGCAGCTCCAGCGGCACGGGCTGGCTCCACATCTGGCCGCGGATCACGAGCTGGATGGTGTTGTGGTGGTTCCAGGTGTCGACCTTGACCTCGACCTTGAGGGTCTCGGGATCGATACGCGGTTCGAAATTGCGGATCACCTCTTCGGTGCTGCGTTCGATGGCGCGCATGTCCATGCTGGAGAGCGTGACGCCGGCAAAGGCCGGCATGCCGTAGTTCAGCACCGAGTTGCGCGCCTGGTCGAACTCGCGCCACATCGCCAGCTCGTCCACGCGCACGGAGGCGGGTTCGGGCTCGGGGCGCGTGGCGTTGAACAGCCAGGAGAGATCACGCAGCACCGCAGCGCGCAGTTGCTGGCGCGTCAGCACGCGCGCGTCCAGGCCTTCCTTGTTCTGCTGGGGCTCGTGGTCGAGCAGCCGGTCGAGCAGGGAAGGTTGGAGTCGGTCGCGCGAGCTGAGTTCGGCCATGATGGTCAGTCGGCCGCAGGCGGCGCTGCGGCCTCAGATGCCGGCTCTGGCTCAAGCTCGATCAGGTGCACATCGAGCAGGTCATGCTCGCCGAGGTCGGTGATCAGCACGCGCTGGCCGAGGCCGGCGAAGCGCTCGCCGCCGAGCGGGTTCCAGACGGTCTTGGCCGCCATCTGGACCTGGCCGTCCTCGCTGGCTTCCGAGCCCGGATAGCGCACCGGCAGCATGGCGATGGCCTCGCCGCCGTTGCTGAAGGACAGCGTGGCCGGCAGCCAGACGCGGTCGCGCAGGTCGACGACCGGCTCCATGCTGACCTTGCTCAGGCGGTTGAAGGGGATCCAGTAATAGCGGCCGTTGACCATCGCTTCGAGCACGGGCCCCAAGCGCGAGTCGGCATCGGCGATCCATTCGAAGGCCTCGCCGTTGAGCTTGCCGCGCGTGGCGGGCGCTTTCTCGAAGGCGCTCTCGGCCAGGCTGTTGGCGAGTTCGCTTTCGCTCTGGCGCAGCAGCGATTCGATCAGCAGCGCGAGCCATTCCTCGGGCGCGCCGAAGATCATCGGCGGGCGGCGGCCTTCGAAGGTGGCGGCGCGCAGCAGCTCGCAGCGCAGCGCGTGGCCGACCATCTCGCGCATCGGGCCGGCGTCGCCCTTCATGTCGGCGACGACGTTGAGCTGCGTGTGCGCACGCTCCCACTGGCCGAGCACGCAGAGCAGCTGGGCCATGAAGATGCGCAGCTTCGGATCGGCCGGCGCCGCCTTGACCGCGGTGGTCAACTGGACCAGCGCGCCCTTGGGGTCGCCCGAGCGGACCAGGGCTTCAGCGGCGGCGAGAGGTGTGCTCATTTGGAATTCCTGATGTCAGAAGCCGTGGCCGCATTCGACGCAGAAGCGCGAGCCTCGCGAGCTCATCGCGCCGCAGGCCGGGCAGCCCTTGTGGGTACTGGCCATGTCGAAGCCGCATTCGGCGCAGAAGCGCCCGCCGGCGTGCGCGGCGCTGCAATTGGGACAGGCCGTCTGGCTGGCGGCCTGGTCGTGGCGCGAGCGCTCCTGGCGGCCTTGTTCGTCGCGCGCTTCGCCGAGGCAATGCGTGCAGCTGCCCTGGCGTTCGTCGAAGCAATCGGCGCACATCGCCTTGCGGCAGGTCGGGCACTCGGTGTAGCGGGTCTCGGCTTGCGCGAGCGCGTCAGCAAAGGCTTTTTCCTTGGCGCCGCGCGAGCCGATGTCGGCAAAGTTGCCGGTTGCCTTGCCGGCTGTGCGCGTACCTTCAAAGAAGAAGGAGAAGCGCGTCAGCAGACCGGTCAGCTGGCCCATGCGGTAAGGCTTGAAGGTGCTCTTCCAGCGGCGGTCGCAGTTGTTGCAGTTGAACTCGAACTGGAAGCCGGCGCCGACGTCCGAGCCGCTCACGCTGAGGTCACGATAGTTGTCGAGGGCCATGATGGTGGTGGGTCTTCAAAAACAAAGAGGGGGCGCGGCGCTCAACCGGGCTCGCTGTCGGGCTTGAGCGAACGCTCGACGGCCGAGGCCGCCTTGATCTCGTCCCAGATGTTGGCCAGATCCTGCACCGACATGTCCTTGGTCAGCAGCATGATCTGCTTCTTCTTCTCGTTGGTCGGCGAGTCGGTGCTGGAGCCGGCGGGGCGGTCGACCTCGACCTGCATCCAGCCGGCGTCGAGGTTCTCGCGGTATTCAAATTCGATCGACTTGTAGTCGAGCACCCATTCCTCGTCCACGCTGTTGGACTTCTCGCTGACCTGGGTGCGCAGGTCATAACCGATCACTTGAGCGGCATGCAGTGTGATGGTCATGGCGACCATGTTCAGCGAGGAATCCTCGATGCGGATCTCGGCCTCGAGCAGCTCGCCCGAGGTCATGGCCTTGAGCATGACGGAGCTCGAGGTGTCCATGCGCTTGCTGAAGCCGAACACCGAGGGCTCGACCGCGTCGGCAGCGGCGCCCTTTTTGGCGCGCGCGAGCTTCCAGTTCCAGTCTTCCAGCTCGATCATGTCCTTGCGCGCGGCCACGACGGACTCGCCCTTGATCACGCCGGTCGTTTCACCGGTGAGTTTCATGAACAATCGCGCGTGCTCTGACATGGCGGTGGACGGTTGGAGGCGTTGGGGGTCAAGCGGGAACTGCGGGGCGGGTCAATCGATCTGTTGTTCGATCGGTCGATCAACCATCGTCATCCTTCCCGCCGACGTCGCGGGGCAGTGTGTAGATCATCGGCGACCCACGCGTGTTGGTCTTGCTGTTGAAGGGCGAGTAGCTGACCTTGCCGTTCTTGAACGAGAGCACGATCGACTCGCTCAGGCGCATCGAGTTGCCGGCATCGGCTGCGCGCGCGTCGACACTCTCGATGAAGCCGCTCTCGACGTCCATGGTCATCATGACCTTGGGCCGGCCGTCGGTCAGCATCGCATCGACCATCGTGATGGTGGCCGTATCGAATTCCTCGCGCGCCTTCATGTTGGCGTAGATCGCGGTGCTGGACTTGTCGAACACCTTGGTCAGCCGCAGCTCCTTGGGCTTGTGCTCGGTGCGCTTGTCGCTGGCCGTGACCTGCTTGTGCTCGGCGGTCATGCCCCAGTTCATCGATTCGAGCGCGATCAAACCCTTGAAGCCCTCGACATCGCTGCTGCCGGGCACCATCTTTCCCTTGATCACGAGCTTGAGGAACAGCGTCGGTGTCGGCATGGGGCTTGAAAGTACAAGGGCGGCCGCGGTGCGTGAGCACCAGCCGGCCGCCTGGGTTTATCGGATCAGGCCAGCTTGCCGGTGATGGCAGTCGCTGTCTTCATGTCCTTGACGCTCCACTCGAAGCCCAAGGTCGTGTCGAGCTTGCCCTGGTTCGTCTGGGGCTTGTAGCCGACGTAGATTTCCTTGAACACGAATTCGACGTCCTGGTTCATCGAGCCATCTTCGCCGCCCTTGGTCGACACCTTCGTGACGAAGGCATCGGTGACCTTGACCTGGAAGTACGCCTGCGGACCCTTCTCGTCGCCGGTGGCCTTCAGCATCTCGATCGTGATCATCGGGAAATGCTTGCCCGCGACGATCTTGGCCAGGATGGCCGACGACGAGGTGTCGAAGTAATGCGTGATGGAGAGGTTGCCCGGAGTCGCCTTGCCGACGGCTGCGCCCGTGCCCTTGGTGACGCTGTGCTCGGCCTCGATGTCCCAGCTCCAGTCGGAGATCTCGATCCAGCCGTCCGAACCCGGATGGCTTTTCTGCATCGACTCACCCTTGGGGACGTCGGCCTTGCCGAAATTGATGAAACTATTGCCTGGCATGATTGTTCACCTCACTTGATAGTTAGCTTGACGTCGGGGGTGTCCTGGGTCATCTCCGCGATGTTCCAGCGGAAGAACAGGGCTGCGTCGAGCTTGCCGCTGTTGTCCTGGCGCTTGTAGCCGAGCGCCATCTGCTTGAAGACGAGTTCGATGTCCTGGTTGACGGCGCCGTCTTCACCGCCTTTGCTCGAGACCTTCGTGATGAACACGTCCTTGGCCATCAGCTGGAAGTAAAGCTCGGGCTGCTCGTTGCCGGTCTGCTTGAGCATGTCCAGGGTCAGCGACTTGAAGTGCGTGCCCTTGACGATGAACTGCATCAGCACCGGCGACGATTTGTCGTAGTAGTGCGAGAAGCTCAGCACGCCGGGCGAGGGCTTGCCGACGGCGGCGCCGGTGCCCTTGAGGTGGCTGGCCTCGGCCTCCACGTCCCAGCTCCAGTCGCCGATTTCGATCCAGCCGCCGGTGCCTAGATGGCCGACCTGCAGGGACTCGCCGGGGGCGATGCCCCCGTCGTATTTCTCAAACCTGATGAATGCATTTCCGGGCATTTTGCTGCTCCAAGGAGGTTATGGGTCACAAGCTGAGCACGGGGCTCAGGACTTCTCGGACGGGAGTTTGGAAACCAGGCGCAAGGACACCGAGAGGCCCTCAAGCTGGTAGTGGGGCTTGAGGAAGAATTTCGACTGGTAGTAGCCAGGCGCACCTTCAACTTCCTCGATCACGACTTCGGCGGCGGCCAGCGGACGCTCGGCCTTCGTCTGTTCCGTGCTGTTGGCGGGGTCGCCGTCGACATAGCGCAGGATCCATTCGTTCAACCAACGTTCCATCGCTTCACGCGTCTTGAACGAGCCGACCTTGTCGCGCACCATGCACTTCAGGTAGTGGGCGAAACGGTTGCAGGCGAACATGTACGGCAGGCGGGCGGCCAAGGCGGCATTGGCGGTGGCGTCCGGGTCGTCGTACTCGGTGGGCTTTTGCAGCGACTGCGCGCCGATGAAGGCGGCGAAGTCGGAGTTCTTGCGGTGGATCATCGCGAGGAAGCCGTTCTTCGAGAGTTCGGCTTCGCGGCGGTCCGAGATCGCGATCTCGGTCGGGCACTTCATGTCCACGCCGCCGTCGTCGGTCGGGAAGGTGTGCGAGGGCAGGTTCTCGACCGCGCCGCCCGACTCCACGCCGCGGATGCGCGAGCACCAGCCGTAGGTCTTGAACGAGCGGTTGATGTTGGTGGCCATCGCATAAGCGGCGTTGCACCAGGCGTACTTGCCATGCTCGGAGCCGACGGTGTCTTCTTCAAAGTTGAAGGCATCGACCGGGTCGGTCTTCGCACCGTAGGGCAGGCGGCCCAGGAAGCGCGGCATGCACATCGCCAGGTAGCGCGCGTCGTCGCTTTCGCGAAGGCTGCGCCAGGCAGCGTACTCGGGCGTCGTGAAGATCTTGGTCAGGTCACGCGGGTTGGCGAGCTCGCTCCACGATTCCATCTGCATCACGGTCGGCGCGGCGCCGGTGATGAAAGGCGCGTGCGCGGCGGCAGCCACCTTGCTCATCTCGCCAAGCAGTTCCACATCGGGCGGCGAGTGGTCGAAGTGGTAGTCGCCGACGATGGCGCCGAAGGGCTCACCGCCGAACTGGCCGTACTCTTCTTCATAGAGCTTCTTGAAGACCGGGGATTGGTCCCAGGCCGTGCCCTTGTAGCGCTTCAGGGTCTTGCCGAGGTCTTGCTTGGAGATCGCCATCACGCGGATCTTCAGGTGCTCGTCGGTCTCGGTGTTGTTGACCATGTAGCTGAGGCCGCGCCAGGCGGACTCGAGCTTCTGGTAGTCCTCGTGGTGCAGGATCAGGTTGATCTGCTCGGAGAGCTTCTGGTCCAGCGCCGCGATCATGGCTTCGATCGAAGCCACGGTGTCGGAGCTGATCAGCTTGACGTCGGCCAGCGCCTGCTGGGCCAGTGTGGCCACGGCGGCCTCGACCTGGCTGCGCGCTTCGTCGGACTTGGGCTTGAACTCTTTGTTCAGCAGCGACGCGAAGTCGTTGCCTTCCATCGTCACGCCGGCAAAGTTCTGGCCGGCTGTTTGGGTTTCTGCCATCTCAGCTTCTCCTCTTTATTCGGGCTTGGCGCCGCTGGTCAGCGACTGCAGCAGGGCCGGGTCGGCCATCACCTTGGCGATCAGCTCTTCAGCGCCGCCCTTGCCGTCCATGTAGGTGACGAGGTTGGACAGCTGCTGGCGTGCTTCGAGCAGCTTGTTCAGGCCTTCGACCTTCTGCGCGATCGCAGCGGGCGAGAAGTCGTCCATGCTCTCGAAGGTCAGGTCGACCGAGAGGTTGCCTTCGCCGGTCAGCGTGTTGGGCACGGTGAACGCGACGCGCGGCTTCATGGCCTTCATGCGCTGGTCGAAGTTGTCGATGTCGAACTCGAGGAACTTGCGGTCGGCGACCGGCGGTTGCGGCTCCTCGGGCTTGCCGGCCAGGTCGGCCATCACGCCCATCACGAAGGGCAGCTGCACCTTTTTCTCGGCGCCGTAGAGCTCCACGTCGTATTCGATTTGCACCCGCGGCGCGCGGTTGCGTCCAATGAACTTCTGGCTGCTGCCCATGGGATATCTCCGTTAGGTCAAGTTTGAAAAAGGGTGTCCGTCCTTGATGTCACCGGACATCAATACGAGCTCCCATCGGCGAATGAATCGGGATCGACTCCGAGGATCCGCGCCACTTCGGCAACGGCATCGGGAGCCAGGTCTTTGATCAGCTGGATGAAGTTCTTGTCGATCATGCGTTCGGCACGACGCAACATCATCTGGGCGGGATTGGTGGGCTCGGTGCGCTCGAGGAACACGCAGATCGCGTTGATCGCGCGGATCGCATCCTGGCGGCTGTTGATGGGGCCGTTGCCGCCGCCACCGCTGCGTGCGCTGCCGTCGGATGCGCCGCCTTCGGAAGCTTCTTCCTCGGCCGGCGCGGCGCCGGGAATCAGTTGCTGAACGCCGGACAGCATGGTCTTCAGCGCCTTGAGCTCGACCGCGTCGCTGCTGAAGCGCTCGTCCATCAGCGTCTTGAGCGAGGCCATCGCGTCGTTCGCGGCGGCGACCGCGACGGTCAGGCGCTCGGCCACCTCGGGCGTCTCGCCGATCATGCCTTCGATCTGCGCGGCGTTGTAGCCGGTGTCGTCGGCACGCGGCGTCAGGCGGTCGAGGGCGATTTCCGTATCGCGCATCCGCAGACCGCCCAGACGACGATCGACGAGCAGCAGCGATTGCCGCACGTCGCCGAGGAAACCGTCGGTCGAATTCAGGCTCGTGAGCAGGCTGACGCGCGCAAAGGTGTCGCCGTCGTCGGGATCAGGACGCGGGTGGAGCTCGTCCCAGAAATTGGCCATCAGCCCGTGCAGCAGCGTCAGCGCCGGCGCGAGACCTTCGAGGCCTTCAAGATTGACGGCGGCGCGAGCCCACAACAGGGCAACGCGCAGATCGCGGGTTTGATGGAACAGACTCTCCGACAGCTCGCGCACTTGCGGCCACGACGGCGGTTCAGCAGGACCGAATTGCGTTTCGGGTTTACCCGCAGCCGCTTGACCCAGCTCCATGAAACTGGGGTCGTACTCAAGATCGGGGCCACACGCGTCACCAGGCAAAGCTTCTAACCAAGCCGGTTGAACCTGCATGTCCATCGTAATCCTTGATGTAAGTCGAAGAAGATTCAGAAAGAATAGGGCGGCAATGTAGCACCGCCACAAGACCGTGACATCAAGGGATTGCCATATTTCCGAAGGTGTAATGGCGAACTCCTGCACGTTTGTGCTGTCACGGCATCCGGGAACCAGAACCATGAATAAAAAACCCGCGCACTTTGCGTTGGCACTGTCTATTGAATTAGTCGTTATGTCTGCTGCACTTACGCCGATTTCGGCGGCACGTGCACAGGCCGTTGCGGAGGCGCGCGTGCATGTGGATGCCTTCCGCGTGACCGGCAACACGCTGCTGCCGGAGTCCCTTATTCAGGGGGTCTTGGCGCCCTACAAGGGTGACCGAAATCTGACGGAACTGAAGGCTGCGGCAACGGCATTGCAGTCGCTTTACGTGGCGCAAGGCTGGGGCGGCGTGATTGCGTATGTGCCGGTGCAGGACGGACCGCCCGGCGTGGTCAGGCTGGCGGTGCTGGAAGGACACATCACGCGCGTGGTGGTGTTGGGCCAGACGCGCGACAGCATTGAACGGGTGCGCAGAAGCCTCCCCAAATTGAAGGAAGGCGAGACACCGCGGCCGGCGCAACTCGACGCGCAGGTGATGCTGGCCAACCAGAACCCGGCGCGCCAGCTGGCGGTGACGCTGGAACCCGGTGCCGCGCAGGGCGAGATCGAGGCGCGCATCACGGTGACGGAGCAGCCGCAGTCGCGCTGGTCGGTCGGCGTGGACAACACCGGCACGAAGCAGACCGGCCGTTCGCGTGCCAACCTGAGCTGGCAGGGCAGCGATGTGGCGGGCCTGGACGACACCCTTTCCCTGCAAGCGCAGATCGCACCGCAGCACCTGAGCCGCGTGGCCGTGCTGAGCGCGGGCTGGCGCGTGCCGATCTACAGCGCGGGGCTGACGCTGGATCTGATGGCCGCGTATTCGGATGTGGATGGCGGGACGACCAGCACGGTGGCTGGCCCGCTGCAGTTCAGCGGCAAGGGCGAGGTGTTCGGCGCGCATCTGTCCGGCATGCTGCCGCGTTGGGGTGAAGCGACGCAGCGGCTCTCGGTCGGCGCCGATCACCGCGTGTATCTGAACAACTGCTCGATCACCGGCCTGCCTGACGGCGCCTGCGGGTCTTCCGGCGCCAGTGTTTCGGTCACGCCCTTGCAGGTGGACTATCAATTGCAGCAGCCGGTGCAGGGCGGCAGCCCGGGCTACGCCCTGAGCCTGAGCGCCGCGGCCAATATGAATATCGGCGGCTCGCACGGGCAGGCTTCCGACTTCCAGGCGGTGCGTCCGGGCTCCATGCCTGACTACAAGGTTCTGCGGGCCAATGCGATGGCGCAGCTGCCGCTGCCGAGGGACTGGCAGGTGAGCTTGCGCGCTGCCGGACAGGTCACCGACGTGGGCCTCGTGCCGGGCGAACAGTTCGGGCTCGGCGGCGCCAATGCGGTGCGCGGCTATGAAGAGCGCGAGATCACCGGCGACCAGGCGCTGTTCGGTTCGGCCGAGTTGTACGGCCCCGATCTGGCGCATGCGGTGAGCGAGCGGATTGACCATCTGCGCTTCCTCGCCTTCGCCGACGGCGGCCGCGCCTGGAACCATCTGGGCAGCGCCTGCCTGGGCTCGCAGACCAGCTGCAAGCTGGCTTCGGTCGGCCTCGGCTCACGGCTCGCGGCCGGCGCCTTCCAGCTCAAGCTGGACCTGGCGGCCGCGCTCAAGACCGGCACGCTCACCGAGCGCCATGACGTCTTCCTGCACGTGCAGGCGTCCTACGATTTTCAGTAAGGCAGGATGAGATGAAGTTCCCCCAACACCTCAAGCTCCTTCCCTTGACGGCCTTGCTGCTGTCGACGGCGATCGCCACGCATGCGCAGACCTTGCCCACGGGAATGAGCGTCGTCGCCGGCCAGGTGCAGTCGCAACTGAGCGGCAAGCAGCTGACGATCACGAACAGCAATAACGCGATCCTCAACTGGCAGAGCTTCTCGATCGGCGCCGGCAACAGCGTCAAGTTCGTGCAGCCCAGCAGCACCAGCCAGGTGCTCAACCGCGTGACGGGCAATGATCCGTCGAGCATCTTCGGCAGCCTCTCGAGCAACGGCCGTGTCTGGCTGCTCAACCCGAACGGCGTGCTGTTCGGGCAGGGCGCGCGTATCGATGTGGCGAGCCTGGTGACGTCCACGCTCAACATCAGCAACTCCGACTGGCTCGCAGGCCGCATGAGCTTCAGCGGCGGCCTCGGCGCCTCGGTTGAAAACCAGGGCGAGATCCGCAGCGCCAGCGGTGGCCGCGTGGCCTTGATCGGCGACTCGGTCACGAACAGCGGCACGATCACGGCCGATGGCGGCCAGATCATCCTGGCGGCGGGGAAAAGCGTGGAGCTCGTCGACACCGGCGCGCCGAACCTGGCCGTGAAGGTCAGTGCGCCCAGCGGCCACGCGCTCAACCTCGGGCGCCTGAACGCCGGGCGCGTCGACGTGATGGCGGCGGCGGTCAACCAGCAAGGCCTCATCGAGGCCAGCGACATCGTGCTGCAGGCCGACGGCCGGCTGACGCTGAGCGATGGCAGCGCGACGCGTGCCGATGGCGCGAATGCGGGAAGCAGCGGCGGCAAGATTGAGTTGCTGGGCCATCAGATCGACCTGCAGAACGGTTCTGCTGTCAGTGCGAATGGCGCGTCAGGCGGCGGCATCATCTATGTGGGCGGAGGCGCGCAGGGCAAGGACGCGAGCGTGCCGAATGCCGACGCGGTCTACTTCGCGCCGGGCGCGAGCATCTCGGCCGATGCGCTGAACAGCGGCGACGGCGGCCACATCGTCTTGTGGAGCAACACGGCCACGCGCGCCTTCGGCAGCTTGAGTGCCCATGCCGGCGCGAACGGCGGCAACGGCGGCTTCATCGAAACCTCGGGCGGCTGGCTCGCGGCGCAGCCGAGCAAGCTCGACGTGAGCGCGCCGCTCGGCAAGGCCGGCACCTGGCTGCTCGACCCGTACAACATCACCATCGTCAGCAACGGCACGGACAGCAATTTCGACGCCAGCTTCACCGCCACCGGCAATGACGCGGTGATCAGCACCACGACCATCGCCAACGCGCTGAGCGCCGGCTCCAACGTCACGATCTCCACCAGCGGCGCCGCACCGGCCGGCGCGCAGGCCGGCACGATCACGATGAACAGCGCGGCGATCACCGCCTTCGGCAGTGGTTCGACGCTGACGCTGAACGCCGACAGCGACATCCTCATGAACGGCGCCGACATCTCGAGCGGCTCGGGTTCGCTGAACCTGGTCCTGCATGCCGGCCTGGGCGGGACGGGCGCGGTCTCACTGATCGATTCGAACTTCACAGTGGGCAGCGGCAACATCACCTTGCAGGGCACGGGCCACGCGGGCCAGGCCGATGGCGTGTTCCTGTCGCAGGCCTATCTCTCCGCGGGCAGCACCGGCAACATCTTGATCGCCGGCACGACGGCCGCGGCAGGCGGGCGTGGCGTGGTGCTCGATGCGGGCATGACAGGAAACTATCTGAGTGGCAACCAGATCACGTTGAATGGCACGTCCGCCAGCGGCGACGGCGTGCAGATCAATGACGGCACGGTGAATGCGTTTGGCGCGCTCGGCATCAACGGCAGCGGCGGCGCGCGCGGTGTCGCCATCGTCGTGGGCGACCCGACGGTGAACCCCATCACCTTGTCGGGGCTCGGGTTCACCGTGAACGGTCAGTCGACCAGCACAGGCTATGGCGTGCTGATGGACGACACGGCGGGCTTGGGCAACAGCAACTCCCCCATTCTCGACACCTCCTCGGGCAGCACGCTGAGCATCAACGGCAGCAACCTGGCCGGTGGCAGCCCGGCGCTGGCCCTGCTCGGACCGAATGATTCTTCCTCGCAAGTGGGCACCCTCGGCCTTCTGAACCTGAGCGCAACGGGCGGCGGCATGCTTCTGAACGGCGTCGGCGCGTCCTCCAATCCGAGCGCGATCACGGCCACCAGCGATGCGGACCTGACCTGGCGGGGCGTCGGGTTCAGTCCGGCCGGCGCGGTCTCGCTGCATGGCGCGAGTGTCACGCTGGACAACGTGGACCTGAACATGATCCTGAGCGGCAGCATCACGGTCACGTCGGACACCAATCTGACCGTCAGCAACAGCTATCTGGTGGCTTCCGATGCCAGCGCCGCCTTGCCCATCACGCTGAAGGCCGGCGCCGCCGGGGCAGGGGGAGCGATGGACATCAGCTACAGCACGTTGTACAGCGCGGGCGGTCCCATCCTGATCACCAATGCCAACAGCCCGGGCTCGAGCGGCAGCACGGCGGGTATCTCGTTCGTGGAAAGCTCGGTCCAGGCCGATGCGGGTTCGGTGCAGATCAATGGCGTCGCCGGCGGCAGCGGGGCGGGTATCTTGCTGGATATGGCCGCCATTCCCGAAAGCGGCGTGTCGATCAACGGCGGCGATGTGCAGTTGGTCGGCCAATCGGCCGCGGGCAATGGCATCGACATTCGCACCGGCAGCCTCAACTCCAGCAACTCGCTGACCCTGTCGGGCCAAGGCGGTGCCAGTGGCGTGAGCGTGGTCGGCGACGCCACGCTGGGCATGACCGGCCAGTTGGTGGCCGCGGCAGGCCAGGGCATCTTCCTCAACGGCACCTCGACCGGCACCGGCTACGGTGTGCTGGTGGACACGCAGGGCGGTGCCACCGCGCCGACCTTCCAGCGCACGCAGTTCTTGTCCATCGCCATCGGTGGCCGCAATAGCGGCGGCGCCACGCCGGCGGTGCAACTGGTCGGCACGAGCGGCCAGCCCTTCATCGACCAGGACGGCGATCTGAGCATCACGGTCCCCATCAACGGCCCGGAGGTCCTGCTGCGCAATATCAGCCAGGCTCCGGTGGGCAACTTCCTGGTCAGCGGCGCCAACGAACTCATCTTCGACAACAGCAGCCTGATTGCCAGCACCGGCATGACGCTCGATGCGAGCAATGTGGTGTTGACCAACGGCGCGCAGCTCGGCGTGACCGGTTCGGGAGGGCTGCTCGTGGCCGGCGCTTCGGGCACGGTCCCGGCCGCCACCTTCAGCAACCAGGCCGGCGCCAACGCGATCTCGGTCGGCTCGTCGGGGCGCTGGATCATCTGGCTCGGCGATGCGACGCAGAGCAGCAATCTCCAGCTGGGCGGCCTCAGCTACAACTTCAAGCGTTACGGCGCGACCGACCCGACGGCCTGGGCTTCGGATTTCGGCAACGGCATCGTCTCGGCCGCGACCGAGACGGCCACGCTCGGCGGCACGGTGGCCTCGCGCGCCTACGACGGCACCACGGCGGCCACCCTCAGCGGACTGACGCTGACAGCGGGTGTGGCCGGCGACCAGGTCGGCAGCGTGAGCACCTACACGGCTGATTACGCTGACAAGAACGCCGGCACGGGCAAGGCCGTGACCGTGAACTTCTCGGCCGCGCCGGAGTTCATGGACAGCGCCGGCCACCAGGTCTTCGGCTACACCGTGCAAAGCGGCAGCGTGACCGGCGACATCACGCCGGCGATCCTGACCGGCACGGCGCGCGCGCCGAACAAGGTCTACGACGCGACCACGGCCACCAGCGTGACCGTCGGCGGCGTGAGCGGCTTTGTCGGCAGCGAGACCGTGAACGTGGCGGCCACTGGCGCCTTTATCGACAAGAACGTGGGCACCGCCAAGACGGTCAACGTCAACTACCAGCTCAGCGACGGCAGCAACGGCGGCCTGGCCTCGAACTATCTGTACCAGCCGAGTGCGAATTCGGTCCAGGCCAACATCACGCCGGCCTCGATCAGCTTCACCGCGACGGCCGCCAGCAAGATCTACGACGGCACCGTAACGGCCAGCCTCAGCGGCATCAGCATCACGCCGCTCGGCACGGACCAGATCACGGTCAGCGCCGGCACCACGAGCTTTGTCGATGCGAACGTGGGCACCGGCAAGACCGTGACGGCGTCCGGCTTCAGCCTGAGCGGCCCCGATGCGGGCAACTACACGCTGAGCCCGCCGGCCAACGCTTTCCAGGCCAGCATCACGCCGGCCACGCTGACCTACCTCGCGCAAGCGGTGCAGTTGCAGAACGGCGCGCCGCTGCCGGTCTTCACCGGTTCGGTCAGCGGCTTCGTCAATGGCGAAACGCAGCAGACCGCGACGAGCGGCACGCTGGCCTTCAGCGCCACGGTCAGTGACAGCAGCGTGCCGGGCAGCTACGGGATCAACGGCCAGGGCCTCGCAGCGGCCAACTATCAGTTCGTG
This sequence comes from Burkholderiaceae bacterium, assembly GCA_036500605.1. Taxonomy (GTDB): domain Bacteria; phylum Pseudomonadota; class Gammaproteobacteria; order Burkholderiales; family Burkholderiaceae_C; genus JAFALK01. The sequence continues at coordinate 43,856 of DASYBU010000002.1, read as the reverse complement.
CAGGCACCGAGCAATGCCACGGCCTTGACCGTCAATGGCTCCGGCCCAGCTGCAGATCAGAACCAGGCCAGCACGGCGCCGCTCAGCACGATCCAGTCGGTGCCGATGCCCCAGCCCACCGATCCGCAGACCACCGGCCTCGTCAATCTGATGCCCGTGCCGCAGGCGGTGGTCGCGTCGGCCACGCCGGCCACCTTCGACAGCCTGCCGATCAGCGACACGCCCGCACCGGTCTTGGCGGCCATGCTCGACGCGCGCGCCAACTTCATGCAGCAGGTGCTCGGCAACGGCCTCGGCCAGTTGCAACAGAACCCGGGCCTGGCCGATGTGTCGCCGTGCAAGAACCTCAAGGAGGCCATGACCGGCACCTGCCTGGTGACAGACACGCTCAAGCGCGAGGCGCGGCGGATTGCGGCGATCTCGGTGGCTGCACCGACGCCAACGCCAACGCCCGTTGCGCCGGGCGCCAAGCCGGCTCCAACTGCACCGGCGCCGCAAGCCGAGGTAGCCGCAGCACCGCAGGCGCTGACGCCCTTGTTCAGCGCGCGCCGCGTCAAGACCGCAGCACTGCCTGAGATCCATCGCAAGGTGGCCGTGCTGATCGGCGAAGGCGCGTACCAGGATGCCAGCATCCCGAGCCTGGCCAACGCCGTCGGCGACGCGCACGCGCTGGCCGAGGTGCTGACCGACAAGCTCGGCTACGAGACCCTGGTGCTCGACAACCCGAGCAAGGAAACCGTGATCAGCACGCTCAACCGCCTGGCTCTGGAGATGAGCCCGGAGGACTCGGTGATGATCTATTACGCCGGCCACGGCGCGCAGGTCGATGCGTCGGGCCAGGGCTACTGGATCATGTCCAACAGCGATGCCGGCAAGGCGCAGACCTGGCTCTCCAACGCTGACATCGGCCGCCTGATCGGCCAGGTCGACGTGCACCAGATCGCGCTGATTTCGGACAGCTGCTACTCGGGTTCGCTGGTGGCCGGTGAGCGCATCCGCGGCACGCCGGGCAAGGTCGATCCGAACGTGGTGCTGACCAAACGCACGGCGGTGGTGATGTCCTCGGGCGGCAACGAGCCGGTGTTCGACTCGGGCCGCGGCGGCCATTCGCTGTTTGCCTGGACGCTGATGAACAACATCAAGCAAGTCTCCAGCTGGCAGCTCGGCGGCAACCTGTTCGAGCGCGTGCGCTTCGGCGTGGCGCGCGAACTGCCGCAGCGGCCGCAGTACGGCGCGGCGCCCGGCTACCAGGCCGGCGGCGACTACCTGTTCGAGGCGCGCGAGCTCGAGACGGGCAAGGGCGACACCAAGGTGGCCGCGCTTTGAGTGCTTAAATGCGCGTTGATAACGAATTACGTGTGTGGACAACGATTGGCGATTGACGATCAGATCAGATCAAGAGGAACGAATCATGATGAAGACCTTCAAGACAATGCTGCCGGTACTGCTGTTGCTGAGCGCGATGAGCGTGCAGGCTGCCGGTGACAAACCCGCTGACGGCAAGGACAACCCCGTGCTCAAGGGCGCGCAGGTGACGGAGACCAACCTGATCGACGCTCTGGCGATCGCACCGCCCGAAGCGGCCAGCGGCGCCACGCGCGGCTTCCGCGTCGCCAAGCCCGGCGCACCGGCGCAGAAGGCCGGCCCCGGCAAGGCCAGCCTGCTGGTGACCTTCACGACCAACTCGACCGAGCTGACGCCGGAAGCCAAGGGCCTGCTCGACACGCTCGGCCGCGCGCTGCAATCGGACACCTTGGCCGGCTTCAGCTTCAAGGTCGAAGGCCATGCCGATGCACGCGGTGAAGCCGACGCGAACCAGCGCCTCTCGCAGGATCGCGCGCAGGCCGTCGTCGACTATCTGGCCGGCAAGGGCGGCATCCTGCCCGAGCGCCTGTCGGCGATCGGCAAGGGTTCCAGCGAGCCGATGAACAAGGCCCGCGTCGATGCGCCCGAGAACCGCCGCGTCACCATCGTGACCTCGCGCAACTGAGCTTTTTCTTGTCAGTCGAAAGAGCGTGACCCAACGCAGGCGCGTCCCGCCCGCCTGCCTGGTGCTGGGCGGCGCGGGCCTGATCGTCGTGCTGATGCTGGCCCTGGCCCTGGTCTGGCGGCAGATGCATGCGCCTGTCGCCGGGTCCGCCGTGGCTGCGGCTCCAGCGGCGACCGAGCCCGAGATCGCCGCCTTCTCGCCCGAGCAACTGCTGGCCGAGCAGGCCCGCAACGATTGGCTCGTGCACCGACTGCGCGGCGACGAAGCCGTGCTCGTGATCGAGTTCCCGAGCCTCGAACAGCAGGGCCTCGCACTCAACCGCGTGGCCGCGCTGATCGAGAAAAAGGGCGGCAGCCGCGTGTCCGTCCTGAACGATGAGCAACTGCAAGCGCTGATCAAATCGACCGGCGACGACACGGCCACCTTCTACTTCGGCCACGACTACACCGCCGCCGATCTGGCGCGCTTCTACACGCTCGCGTTCTCGCAAGGCATCGTGCTCAACGCCAACGAGACGCGCCTGCGCCAGCAGCTGCTCGATGCCAGCCTGCTGAGCCAGACAGCAGTCGGCCAATTCACCGGCGCCGACCCCGGCGCGCTGGTCACCTTCAGCGCCACGCAGCCCAATGACCCGCGCACCCAGCTCGACGAAAGCGTGGATCCGCTGCGCCGCGCTTCAGTCATGAGCCACGAGCTGAGCCACGGCCGCTACTTCACCGACAAGACCTACCGCGAGCACTGCTGGTTCTTCTGGACCAGCCTGCTCAACGACCACGAGCGCACGCTCTGGCGCAACTACCTCGCCACGCAAGGCTATGACATGCACGCCGAGGATTTGATGGTCAACGAGACGCAGGCGCTGCTGATGCATACGCCGGATGGGCGGGACTTCAATGCGAAGGAGCTGCATCTGAGTGATGCGGAGCTGGAGGGGTTGCGGGAGCGGTTCAGGTTGGGGTTGAAGTAGGCGCGTTCGCGAGGTGCGTGACGCGCCTATTGACGAGCCGGGCGACTTGACCCGGCTGCCGATCATTGCTGGGGCACGGACACAGTGTTCCTGTAGAGAGCGAGCGGTTTCGGGTCGCCATCCAGGAAGACGACAGCGATGGCCGGCAAGGTGTCTCCGTCCGCCACGCTGAAATTGACGGCCACGGACATGGACTTGCAATCCTCGCGAATCACGGTCACCGCCGCCAACTGTTTGCTGGCTGCGCCGGCCTTGTAGATGGCTCGATATTGATCGACAGGCTTGGGACTGCCTTCGGGCGGAACAGGAAATCCGGAAGCGAGAGTGATGCTGCCATTGAGGCCGTAGACGTCGATGCAGGCCGAGGCGCCATCGTTGGTGACCTTGACCGTTCTGCCGCTCGGGTTGCCGCTGCCGTCTGTGTTGCCGAGCGTCGGCATGTTCAGACTCTGGAAGTTCAATTCCCAGTTGCGATCCTGAGCGCTGGTGGCCCAGTCGTACACGACCAGCACGCCCTTCGTCCGGTTGTACGCAACGGTACGCACGGCGTTGCTCAACAAGGGGGTCCAGTTTCCTGTATCGGGGTTTCTTCCTTGGTAGGCCAACGCCCCATCGCCCGTGGCGAAAGCCCACGAGGCATTCGTCTCGTAGTAATTGACCAGTCGACCGCGCGGCTGCAGGGCTGATATGAAGGGTTCGCCCGGAGCGGTCGGCGATGTGACGGGTTCCGCCTGCCCGATGCCGCCGTCAAAGGTTAGCGCATTTTTGAACCGCGTTGCCCGGGTTACGGCTTTGTGATGGGGGCTGCCGTAGTAGTCGTAGTAGCCTGCGCTGATCAGCAAATCCTTGCCTTTGGAGATGAAGGTGAAGGCGTTGTTATCGGCGTGCGAGTGGTTGTAGGCAGCCAGCGAACTGGAGCGGAAATACACGCTCGACCGCTCCGGAAGCTGGGTACTCGAATGCAGCGCGACGACCCCGGCGTCTTCAAACACGAATGAATTCTGGACTGGCGCAGTAGCGGCAGGCCGCGACTCGTTCAGCGCGAGCAGCATGTAGTGCGCGGTTGGGAGCGGGTACTTTGTCGTGATGTTGCTGGCCCGAACGCGCCAGTACCATTCTTGCGTGGGGCTGCGCGTCAAGCCTGCCAGCATGCGGATGCCGTCGAGGGCGTAGTTGCTGTAGTTGCTCAGCGTATCTACGCCGTCGCCGAAGGGGCTGCGGGGTCCGTTGATCTGAGGTGCGCCGTCAGCCGTCAGGTCATTGACGGGCGCGGTCATGGCCATGAAGTAGTCGCCCAACCTGGCGATGGGCTGCCATCGCGCCAGGTCGTAGCCCGTCGTCAGCTTCAGAGCGGCGACTTGCCGGGGCACGCTGTCCAGCATGAACCAGCCGTAGGTCGTGCTGTTGCCCCAACCGCCGTCGGCGCCGCCCCAGATGTCCTGGTTGGCGATCCAAAGTTCATAGGCCTGGGCCAGCCAGGTGGCGGCCTCAGGGAAGTCGCGCGAGCCGCCGGCTGCGTCGACCGAATACAGCAGGGTTTCGACTAGAAAGCCGGTGGACGCAACCATGTGCGAGTCGTAGGGCCAGGAGTCCATTCCGACGGTCGTATCTGTTTTACCGAACTTGGCGACGGTTTGCGCCACGCGTGCCTTGATTGCCTTGACCACGGCCGCCTTTTGAACTGAAGTGAGCTGGTCTCCCACAAGATCCAGCCCTTCGGCCAGAGCCAGGTAAACCTCTCGATTCGCCTGATCCTGGTTTTCTTCGCTGCTGATGCCGATGGGGTCCCATTGCGCCAGCGCGGTGAGCCGAGCGACAGCTGCCTTGGTGTAGTCGTCCTTGCGGTCGCCGCCGTTGAAGCGACCGACATAGGCCAGGGCCTCGATATAGAAGCGCTCGTCCTGAGCCTTGTGCGTGACGGCATTGATGGCCGCCAAGGCTGCAACGCTCTTGATGTCTTGCGGCGCGAACTCGGTGAGCTTCGGCAAGGGTTGCGTCAAGGCTTCGTTGGCACGGTTGACCAGGCCCTGGTACGAGGGCTGCAGCTCGTTCTTGTCGATCAGGCTCTTGATGCCGGTGAAGGTTGCGCCTGCTGGCAGGACCCGCGGATGCGGCTTCGTGACAGCTGCTTGAAGGACTTCGGCCGCCGAAGGCAGCGAGACGATGTCCGTCACTTGAAAGTGTCGCGTGGCGCTCGTTCGCCAGCCGCTCGCGTTCTTGTAGCTGACGTACCAGCTGTACTTGCCGGGCGTTAGTTTCGGGAGGCCGGGGCCGGGGATGACCCGCGGATGTGTCGGGTTGAGCGTGTAGGTCTTGCCGTTGCTGTCCATCAAGACAAAGATCCAACTCTGTGTGACGTCCCGATCCGGCGGTTGGCTCCATGCAAAGACGGGCGTGGCAGTGTTGACCTTCGCACAGTCTCGCGGTGTGACGCGTCGAAGGCCTCCTGCATTGGGGGCTTCCACGAAATCAGGCGTCCAGCCCGCCATGCCGATCTTCAACTCGGTACAGCCTTGCATGGCCGGACCGTCGATACCCGTGCCCCCCCGCCAGATGTTCTCAAGTGGATCGGCGGCGGCGATGCTGGCACCGCATCCAATGCTGAGCAAGGAGGCCGCGGAGAGCAGGGCCGATAGCCTCAAGGTATTTTTCTTCACGATCTGGATCTCACAAGAATGAGGGTGGAAGGACTGGCCGACGATCATGCGTGCCGGCGACCGCGGGCAACAGTCCCGCGTCGGAGCGACACTCATGGGTGAGCGAAACGCATTCCCCGCTAGTCAGCGCCTTTGCGCGCAGACCAAGCGCCCGATTGGTAATTCTTCCGGGGCGCCGATGCCCACCGATGGCGATACTCAAGCTCTCAAAACCGGAGGCCGAGAACATGTTCAAACAACGTCTTGCCGCGGCACTGGCCCTGTGCCTGCTGCTCATCGGCCCGACTCTCGCGGCCGAACCCAAACTCAAGCCCGGCGATCTCGCGCCTGATGTGGTCGGCAAGACACTTGACGGCGAGGTGGTCAAGCTCAGCGCCTACTCGGGCAAGGTGATCGTGCTGTCCTTCTGGGCGACCTGGTGCCCTTACTGCATCAAGGAGCTGCCGATCCTGAACAACATCCAGACCAAGATCGGCAAGGATCAGTTGGCGGTGATTGCCGTGAACGTCGAGGAGCGCAAAGTTTTCAAGGCCGCGCAGCGGGCGCTCGGCGGCGTGCTGAACGTCAACTTCGCCTATGACCCCGAGGAAACCGGCCGCAATAACTACGGCGTGGACAGCTACCCGCACATGGCCATCATCGGCGCCGACGGACGCATCCTGCGTGTCTATCGCGGCTACGGAGAAGGCATGTTGGACACGATCGTGAGCGACTTGAACAAGGCCCTGAAGGCGCAGGCCGAGTTGCGCGAGAAGCAGGGCGCGGCTGTGTCGGCCGGAAGCACCGCACCGGCGGCTACAGAAACTCGTCCTTGATGCGGACCGCCTCCGCGGCGAGTTTGGGCAGCCGCGCGGCCTGTGCCAGCACGAAATCGCGCAGCTGAGCGGCAAACATTCGCTCTCGCTTGTTCACATAGTCGTCCACCGCAGCCTGCACCGGCGCCTGTTCGATCGCGAGCTTGGCCAGCCGGGTCGCTTCGCGTTGGAGCAAGCGCCGGTCGATCCCGCAACGCTGCGCAAAATCGGCGAGCTGGAACGCGCCGACTTCCTCAAGCTTGAATGCGTCGCCCCAGGCCATCGCCAATTCATGGTCGATCGCCGGATACTGAACCACGCTGACGAGGTCGTACCACGGTGCCGGTTCCAGCCGTTCGCGATGGACGAAGAAGGAGAAGTTCTTGCCATGCGCATCGGAGTTGCCGATCAGGAACTGGAACAGGGCCCACCGAAGCAAGGTCAGGCGCGCCGCCGCCTTGTTGACTGTCTGCTCGACACGGGCGAACAGGACCTCGAAGCTCACGCCCTCGCGGATGTCGCGAACCTGTTCTCCGCCGCCGAAATTGCGCTCGTACTTGTAGCTGGCCGGCAGATCCGAGGCTTGGCACGCATCGATGATGTGCAGGCGTTGCACCGCAGCTTCGGTGGCGCCTTGCACCACTGCGCGGTCGAACCGCCTGACGACCAGCACCGGGCGCGGCGTGCGGTAGATGTCGACGTCGGCCACCGGCAGCTTCATGCGCCGGGCCAGGGACATGCAGAAGTGTTCGTTGACGACCAGATTCGGCGTGGTCTGTCGATCAGGCTCGGGCTTGAGGATGTGCGTTGAAGCCAGCGGCGGCTCGACGAGGAACAAGCGCCCGCCGTCGCGCAGCGGCCGGTCGAGGTAGACCATCAGCTTGTCTTGCACGCCGGCGATCGACATGCGGACCTTGCCATCCCAGACGGCGAGCGGCAGGGCATCGCGCTCGGCCAGCCGCCGGTTCAGTTCCTCGCGGCTCACTTCGCGCGGCGGTTTGGCGGCGACGGCCGGCGGCACTTCGTTCGAGGGCCTGAAGCGGAATGCACCCGTGGTCTCGGTGCCCAGCGCGCTGATGAGGGCGTAGATGTTCGACTTGGAGATGCGGTAGGTCGTCGCCGTGATGTCGAGCGCGCGGCCTTCGGGCAGCAGGTTCTCGATGAAGCGTTTCACTGCACCAGCGACGTAGCCCTGTGCTGCCGGCTCGAAGGGCAGTGCGGGCGACAAGGGGAAGGCCTCGGACGCGCTGACCCAGCTCGGGTCGTACGCCAGCGACCAACGATCCTCCAGCGGCGCATGGCCCAGCGTCGCGACCTTCTGGCCGTTGGCCCAGAGGGTCAGCGCGTGGGTCGTGGGGGCTGTCGTCGTCATGTCTGCGGCGGGCGTTCTGAGCGAGCCGCTGATGGCATCGAATGATGATCTTTGGGGCCCAGGACGAGTGCCAGCCCCAGGCTGTCCAGTACGGTCAGCAGCTTGTCGAACCGCACCGAGCCTTTGCCGTTTTCCAGGCGGGAAAGCAGATCGACAGAGACGCCGCTCAGGGCCGCTGCATCGTCGATGCGAAGCGACTGCTCGCGGCGTCGGGCCCGGATGACGGGGCCGAGATCGGCGGGCGCGGTGATGCGCAAAGGGTCGGCGAGCGGCGTGGAGGACATTTCGGAATTTCCTGGTTGGCGGCTTTTGCCGCATTCCTGGTGACGGAATTTCTTGAATTCCGAAATAATGCCATGATGGCCTTGATCTCGTCAACTATTCATTAAATTCCGAAATTACTGCCGCTACAAGCTTCTCAGGAGCTGAAAAACTTAAATTCCGAAACGACCCACACGTACCCGACTCAAGGCGTCTTCACCACCCGCGTGATCAGCACCTGATCCACCCGGTGGCTGTCCACGTCGACGACCTCAAACCGCCAGCCACCCCATTCGACCTGGTCGGTGCGGCGCGGGATGCGGCGCAGCATCACCATCAGGAAGCCGGCCAGGGTGTCGTACTGGCCTGCGTAGGGCCAGTCGTCGAGCAGCAGCGCGCGACTCACATCGTTCACGGGCGTGATGCCGTCGGCGAGGAAGGAACCATCATCGCGGCGCACGATCTGCTCTTCGACATTGGAGGCGACGAGGCTGCCCATCACGGTGCTCATCACGTCGTTGAGCGTGATCACGCCGACCACGAGGCTGTATTCGTTGACGATCACCGCGAAGTCTTCAAGCGCCTGACGGAACTGCATCAGCACTTCGGACAGCGTCAGCCGGTCGGGCACGATCAGCACCTTCTTGACGAGGCCTTGCGCGCGCAGGTCGACGGCCTCGCCGCGCAGCACGCGCTGGAACATGTCGGTCGCGTCGACATAGCCGACGACGCGGTCGATCTCGCCGTCACAGACCAGATACGTCGAGTGCGGCGTCTCCTTGATGCGGGCGCGCAGCTGGGCTTCTTCTTCGTCGAGCGAGAAGTAGACGATGCTGTCGCGCGCGGTCATCACGCTTTCGACGGTGCGGGTGTCGAGCTCGAACACGTTCGTGATCAGCTGCTGCTCCTCGGCTGCGACCATGCCGGACTGCTTGCCGGCTTCGGTCAGCGCGAGGATGTCGTGGTGCGTGACGCGTTCATCACGTCCGGCCGGGCGGCCCATCAGGCGGATCAGCAGCTCGGTCAGGCCGCTCAAGGCCCAGGCGAGCGGCTTGAGCAGGGCGACGAGCATCAGCATCGGGCCGATCACGCGCAGCGCCATCGGCTCGGGCTCGTTCAAGCTCAGGCGCTTGGGCAGCAGGTCGGAGAACAGGATGAAGGCCAGCGTGATGCTGCCGAAGGACAGACCGAGCGCCAGATCGCGGGCGCGTGAGGGGTCGACCAGGCCGCTGAGCAAGTCGTTGAACAGCGGCGTCAGCGCGCCCTCGCCGACGATGCCGCCGAGGATCGCAATCGCGTTGACGCCGATCTGCACGACGGTGAAGTAATAGCCGGGGCTGGCCTGCACCGCGAGCACGAGGCCGGCGCGCTTCTCGCCTTCATCGGCCAGTTGCTGCAGCTTGAGTCGCCGCGAGGAGGCCAGTGAGAATTCGGCCACCGAGAAGAAGGCCGCGGCGGCAATCAGCAAGGCGATGAGCAGGAGACTCGAGGGCATGGCGCCAGTGTAGCCAGCGCCTTGCCTCGCTCTGGTTGACGACGGCTCAGTGATCAACGCGGGTGTCGAGGCCCACCGCTTCCCAGGCGGCAAGGTCGGCCAACAGCGTCTCGGCATGCGCGCGCACATAGTTGACCGAATCGGCGCCGAGCTGCAGGCGCAGCGGTGTGATATCGGCGCGCAGCGCCTTCTCGACGGCGGCCGGCACCTTGGCTGGATCACCTTCCTGCTTGCCGTGGATGTCCTGCATCATGCTGCGCGTGCCGCCGATCGAGTCCTGGTAGGCCGCGATGGCGGGCATGCTCTTCAACGCTTCGGCCGCGAAGGCCGTTCGGAAGGCGCCGGGCTCGACGATCAGCACCTTGATGCCGAAGGGCGCGACCTCCTGCGCCAGCGCTTCGGACATGCCTTCGAGCGCGAACTTGGAAGCCGAGTAGGCGCTGAAGCCGCCGAAGGACAGCTGCCCGCCGAGGCTCGAGATGTTGACGATGGCGCCGCTGCCCTGCTCGCGCATCTGCGGCAGCACGGCCTGCGTCACGGCGACGGTGCCGAAGAAGTTGGTCTCCATCACGGCGCGCAGCTCGGCGCTCGGTGTTTCTTCGAGCGCACCGACGACGCCATAGCCGGCGTTGTTGATCAGCACGTCGATGCGGCCGAAGCGGGCGAGGGCCGCGGCGACCGCTTTCTCGGCATCGCCGGCGACCGTCACGTCGAGCGCCTGGACCAGCACGCGGTCGGGCGCGCTGGCGGCCAGATCGGCCAGCTTGGCGGTGTTGCGGGCGGTGGCCACCACCTTGTGGCCCTGGGCCAGTGCGTGGCTGGCGAAGGCCCGGCCGAAGCCGGAAGAAGCGCCCGTGATGAACCAGGTTTGCGGCTGTTGATGCTTGTTCATGATGAATCTCCTGTCAGTGTGGTTTGCGGGTTAGGACAAATTCAGTGTCTGAGAACCACGAGGCGGGATAAAGTGGCGCTGATTTCAAGCGTTATGCGATATTGCTCATGAATGAGCTCATGGATCAAGGAGGGCGCTCGATGGACCGTGAATGGCTTCTGCACCTGCCGGTCGTGGTCAGCGTCGCCACGCATCGCGGCTTCGCGGCCGCTGCGGCGGCCCTGGACATGAGTCCCTCAGCCGTCAGCCATGCGGTGCGGATCGTCGAGGACCGGCTGGGCGAGCCGCTGTTCGCGCGCACCACGCGCAGCGTCTCGCTGACCGAGGCCGGCGCGCGCTTCATCGCCAGCGTGGCGCCCGCGCTGGACGACATCGGCAAGGCCGCCGAAGGCCTGCGCGCCGATCGGGGCGAGATCACCGGCGTGCTGCGCATCAACGCGCCGCGCATTGCGGTTTCGCTCGCGCTGACGCCGCTGCTGAACAAGCTCGCGCAAGCGCACCCGCGGCTGACCGTCGAGATCCACGCCAACGATGCCTTTGTCGACATCGTCGCCGGCGGCTTTGATGCCGGCATCCGCCTGGGCGATGCGGTGCAGCAGGACATGGTCAGCGTGCGCCTGACGCCGCCGCTCAAGGCCATCATGGTGGCCGCGCCCGATTACCTGGCCGCGCGCGGCACGCCGAAGACGATGGCCGAGATCTCCTCGCACAACTGCATCGGCTACCGCTTCCTGGCCTCGGGCACGCTCTACGATTGGGACTTGATCGACGACGGCCGCCCGGTGGCCTTCAAGACCTCGGGCACCGTGACGATCACCGACTCCACCTTCGCGCGGGACCTGGCCCTGGCCAGCGTTGGTATCGCCTACATCTTCGAGCCCGCGGTGCGCGCCGATCTCGAAGCGGGCCGCCTGTGCAGGATCCTGCCCGAGACGGCCGTCGAGGAGCAGGGCCTGTTCCTGTACTTTCCGCGGCGCGCCTCGCTGGCGCCAAAGCTGCGCGCCTTCATCGACATGGCGGTGCAGCGCTAGGCGCGGGCCGCTAACTGCGAGATCCAGCGGTGCCCGTTGAAGTGCGCCAGCAGGCGCTCCTTCTGCCGGCTCGTCAGGCTTGAGCTGTCGATCAGGGCTGGCCAGCTCTTGAAGGCCGCCGCGGCGCAGCGGCGCAACACGGTTGAGGCGGTCTTCTCGGCGATGCCCACTTGGGCGCAGAACTGCCGCAGCAAGACGGGCGTGAGCGAAGGCTTGGGCGGCGGGGCTTGCCCGGCAATGGCTCTGGGCTTGGGCGCTTCGAGTGCGCGGTCCAGCAACATCAACGCGTGCCCCTCGCGCTTGTTGTAGGCGCTGTAGCCGACGATGTCGAAGGCCGGCGCGAAGCTGGGTGTGGAACCGTCGTGATAGATCAGCCCCATGTTCTTCAGGTGCATGTCCACATTGCCGAGCAGCTCGTTGACGGCAAGGCGGCGCAGCAGCTCGTGCACGGCGGGTTCGCCGAGCGAGGGCACGCGCATCATCAGCCGCGCGACCGTGGCGTAGCTGCGGCTGTATTTGTCCTCGGGCATCACGCTCAGCACCTGGGCAAAGTCCTCCCAGTGAACGCGCCTCGGGCGGCCGTGCACCTTGATCCGGTCGAAGCGCTCGACGGCCAGGAACAGCGTCTGCGCGTCCACGGTGCCGAGGTCGTAGCTGTGCTCGACGGCCAGTTGCGACAGCGGCGCCAGATAGAAATTGCAGACGTCCACGCCGGCCGCGCGCGCCAGGCGCATCGAGAGCTCTTCCAGCTCGGGCAGCAGCGGCTGGCCGACCACCGGCAGCTTGCCGATGATGTTGGTGTCGCGGTTCTTGTCCTGCGTGCGGGCGACGAAGCGATCGCCGTCGCGCATCAAGGCCAGCTTGGGCTGCACGCCCGAGAGTGATTCGCCGTCGGCCATCGGCTCGGCAAAAACCGAGGCTTCCAGCGCGTCGTTGTCCTGCGTGACCAGGCGGCTCAATTGGGCCTTGTCGAGCTCGATCGGCCGGGCATAGACGTTGCCCGCCAGGCCGCGGCCGCATGCGGCCAGCATCTCCATGTGGTCCTTGGGATCGCAGGGGCGCATCTCGGCCACGCGGTCGCGGAACACGCCCTCGGGCAGCAGGTTTTGCCAGAACGGCGGCAGCAGCCAGCCGTTGCGATCGGAGAGCTTGCCGTTGAAGCGCGGCGCGAGTTGATCGCGATAGAACATCGCCACCGTCGCCGGATCGGCGACCGTATAGGCGAGCGACAACACCGGCGCATCGGGCTGCGCCATCCGTTCGATGAATGCAGGATCGGCGACGAAGCGGGTCAGGCGCTCGGTGTCGGTCACCTCGAACTGGATCAGCAGGCCGGCCCGCAGCTTGCCGAGGAAGAGTTCGAGCGCGCGGACTTTCATCGGCGAGCCTTGCTGCTGTTTCTGCTGCTGGTGCCGATGGTGCCGGTGTTGTTGACTGTGTCTTCGAGCACCTCATCCACGATGCTGGGCACGAGCGCGCGTTCCGCCGTGGGCGCGGCAATCCCGCGCGCGGCGGCCTTGGGCACCAGCACCACGTCCAGCCCGAGCTTGTCGGCCAGCGCCAGCAGCGTGGAGACGCGGTAGTCCTCCTCGCCGCTGAGCACTTTTCGGAGCGTCATGCGCGAGACCCCGGCGCGGCCGCTCAGGTCTGAAAAGTTGATGCCCCGGCCGCGCGCGGCGGTCTTCAGCATGCCAGCAAAGGTCTGCAACGTGTTCATGGCAATGATGGTTACCGGATTGGCCAATATGGCTAGTTTAGTTGCCATGAGAAAAACCGCAAGAGATTGGCCATCAAACTTGCCAAGCACAGATAAATGGCAATTCAAGTTGCCATCGACTGCAGTGCGGCCCATGCCCGTCGAGATTCGACATAACTCGGTGTCATGGCTGACACGCGGATTGATATGTGCGCGCTGGCTTCGTCGGTAGTTCAATGCTCGCGGTTCTTTACGAACCGGCAACAACTTGAAAAAAAGGGGACCCTCATGCATCACCATTACCGTGTCGTAGCGCGGGCCACCGCGCTCTGCCTGCTGAGCTACAGCCTGGGCGCCCAGGCTCAGGCCCCAAGCCAGGCACAGGAAGCCGCCAAGCTTGACCAGGTCGTCGTCACCGGCATCCGCGCCTCGATCGAGAAGTCGATCGACACCAAGCGCAACGCGGACAGCAATGTGGACGTGGTCTCGGCCGAAGACGTGGGCAAGATGCCCGACAAGAACATCGCCGATGCGCTCTCGCGCCTGCCGGGTGTGAACGTGCAGTTCGGCGGCGCGCTGGCGATGGACGAGGCAGAGCGTGTGGCCATCCGCGGCACCAGTCCCAACCTGAACCTCGTGACCGTGAACGGCCACGCGCTTTCATCGGGCGACTGGCATGTGGGCGATCAAGGCGCCAGCGGCCGCAGCGTCGGCTTCTCGTTGCTGCCCTCGCAACTGATCGGCCAAGCCGTGGTCTACAAGACCCAGAAGGCCGACATCACCGAAGGCGGCATCGCCGGCAGCGTCGACATCCTGCTGCGCAAGCCGCTCGACCTGCGCAAGGGTTTCACGGGTGAGCTCGCGGTGGGCGGCGTCTATGCCGACCTGCCGGCCAAGACCGATCCGCAGATCTCGGGCCTGGCCGCGTGGAAGAGCGAGGACAGCAAGATCGGCCTGCTGCTGCAGGCTTACATGGAGAACCGCCACCTGCGCCGCGATGGCGAGGAAGTGTTCAGTTATGGCGTGGTCACCGCAGCCCAGGCCGCGGCCTCGGGCAATGCGGCACTGGCCGGCCTGCGCATGCCGGGCAGCCTCAACGACGCGATGTTCGATGGCGTGCGCAAGCGCAAGGGCGCTTCGGTGGTGGCGCAGTGGCGGCCGAACGAGATGTGGGACCTGTCGCTGAGCGGCTTTCGCACCACGCTGACGGCAGACAACCTCAACACCTCGGGCTTCTCGCTGCCGACCACGCTGGTCGGCGCGGGCTGGCTGATCCAGAACCCCAAGATCGACGGCAATGTGATCACCGCAGCCTCGCTGGTGCGGCCCGCCAACGCGCCGGCCAGCCAGCGCGTGATCGGCTTCGAGTACGACCAGATCTTGCGCGAGGGCGCCAAGTCGCTGTCCTCCTTCTATGACTTCGACGCCAAGCTCAAGGCCAACGACAAGCTCACGATCACCACGCGCATCGGCACCACCAAGGGCAGCGGCGAAACCAAGTCGCAACCGCAGCTGACCTTCGGCCTGATCAACCCGAACATGAGCTACCAGATCAACGGCAGCCACGCGACCGACTGGGCCATGACCGACTCGACGACCGGCCAGCCGATCGACATGAGCAACCCGGCCAACTTCGTGCTGATGAGCAACACGGCGGCCTCGGTCAACTCGGTCGACAGGGAGAACTACCTGCACCTTGACGGCAACTACCAGCTCGAGGGCTTCTTCACGGCCTTCAAGGCCGGCTTGCGAATCTCGAAGCACAAGCGGACCTACGACGTGCTGGGCGGCCGCTGGGACGCGCAGGACCAGGGCCAGACCTTCACGCCGGTCACCGGCGGCTCGCTCGTCGGCCCCAACATCATCCCGGCCGGCAGCTTGCCCGCGCCGGGCGCCAGCCTGCCTGCCGATTGGGCCTCGGGCATCGACGGCAACTTCCCGCGCAACCTGTTCCGCTACACGCCCGATCAACTGCGCGCCTTCGGCGCCCAATACATGAACTGGGACCCGGTGCTGAACCGCTCGCTGACCAGCGGCTACGCCGTGACCGAGGAGAACGAGGCCGCCTACGTGATGGGCGAGTTCGAATACGGCAAGGCGATCAGCGGCAATGTGGGCCTGCGTTCGGTGCTGACCGATCTCGACTCGCTGTCCTACCAGGCGCTGGCGCAATGCGTGGCCACGCAGCCTTGCAGCGTGCCCGGCGCCATCGTCGGCTCCAAGCTCGGCACCTACCTGCCGCGCCTGGTCAGCACGACCAACAAGGCGCTGCTGCCTAGCCTGAACCTGCGCTGGGATGTCTCGAAGGACTGGGTCGCGCGCCTGGGCCTGTCGCGCTCGCTGGGCCGCGCCAACTACAACGAGCTGGCCGGCGCGGTCTCGCTCAACGACACGCTGCTCACCGGCACCAGCGGCAATCCGCAGCTCAAGCCGATCCTGTCGAACAACGCCGACCTCAGCGTCGCCTGGTACTTCGCGCCGCGTGCCTACGCCTCGCTGGCCGTGTTCAGCGAGTATCTGCAGAACTACGTCAAGGCCGGCACCTCAACCATCGACTACTTCAACATCTCGCAGAACAAGACCACGAGCTATCTCGTTTCCTCGCGTATCGGCGTGAAGGCGCAACTGAAGGGGATCGAAGGCGCGCTTGAAATGCCGATCGCCGGCGGCTTCGGCTTGGGGCTCAACGGCACCTACGTCGACTCGCACGACCAGGACGGCGTCGACATGCTCGGCACCTCAAAGTGGACCTACAACCTGCGCGGCTTCTACGAGGACGCCAAGCTCTCGGCCAGCGTCGCCTGGAACTACCGCAGCGACTACTCGTATGCCTACTTCAACAACGGCACCAACGTGCCGATCACCTCGGGCGGCGTGGTCACGCAGTACAACGGCCTGCGCTACTACAAGGGCTACGGCGGCTTGTCGGCCTCGATCGGCTACAAGATCACGCCGGACATGAGCCTCCACTTCGACGGCAACAACCTGCTGAACCCGGTGCGCCACACCTACGAGCTCAGCGAGAACGCCCCGGCCTATTGGCATGAAAGCGGGCGGCAGTACTTCGTAACGCTGCGCATGAAGTTCTGAGCATGCCCCTTCGCCGGCGGCGTTCGCGGCGATGCGTCAAGATGCCGACTCTTTGAATGCCTTCGGAGAGTCCGCATGAGTCTTTTGGAGCGCGGCCGCGCGCTGGTGATGAGCCTGGGTCTGGGTCTGGGTCTGGCGCTGCTCTGCGCGGCGTCGGCCCGGGCGGATGCGAGCTCTGACGCCTCGCACCGCCTGTTCACGCATCTGGCGCAGGCACGGCTGCAGTTGCCGGTCGGCGAGGCGCAGGCGCGCGCCAGCTCGACACTGGTGAACCAGCTCTATGCGCTGAGCGATTCACAAGGTCGTGCACTGGGCTACTTCAATGACGCAGGCACGCTCCTGCTCGATGCGCGCGGCGCGCAAGTGCTGGGGCCTGACGGCTTACGTGCACTGACACCCGACGAGACCGCTGCGCTGCGCCTGGAGGTGATGCAGCGCATCCGCTATGAAGCGTTGATCAAGCTCGTCTACGGACAGGGCGGCGGCCGGCGCGTGCTGATGTTCTCGGCGCTCGACTGCCCCTACTGCCGCCGCTTCGAGGACACGCTGGGCTTTGTGGGCGACCAGCTCAACACCACCTTCTACGTCGTGCCCTCGGCCCTGGTGGGCATCGAGGGTGACGGCATCTCGACCTGGCAGAAGGTCTCTCGCATCTGGTGCGCCGAGAGCCCCGGCAACGCCTGGGAGGGCTTCTGGTCGGAAGGCAGCCTGCCGGCCGGTCCTGCCGCGCGGTCCTGCGAATTTGCGCAGCCGCAAAGCGCCGTGCTGGCCAATCAGCAGCTGCGTGACATTCTCAAGGCGGTGGGCAGTCGGGTCTTCGCCGTGCCGCAGTTCGTTCGCGAGGACGGTGTGGTGCTGCGCAGCGGCGGCCAGATGGAATTGCGCGATCTGGACATGCTGTTCGGCCCCAAGGGCCTGCCCGCCGCTTCTGTGCATCTTTCAACGCAGGGCTGGTTGAGCAAGGTTTCACGCTAGGTTGTCAGCGCTAGGATGGCCTCCTCTCCACGGAGCGTGACATGGCCACGACGATCAAGCGCGAAGATTTCACCCTGATGGTGGTGGACGATTTCTCCACCATGCGGCGGATCATCACCGGCCTGCTGCGCGAGCTCGGCTTCAAGAAGATTGTCGAGGCCGAGGACGGCAGGGTCGCCTTGCGCGCGCTGGAGCTGGCCTCCGAATCCGGCGAGCCCGTGCACTTCGTGCTCAGCGACGTCAACATGCCGGTCATGACCGGCTTCCAGCTTCTGGAGGCCTTGCGCGCCAAGCCCGAGAGCGATCCGCTGCGCACCGTCCCGGTCCTGCTCGTCACGGCCGAGGGCCGCAAGGAAGACATCGTCCGCGCTGCGCAGTTGGGCGCCACCGGCTACATCGTCAAGCCCTTCACCAAGAGCACGGTCGGCGAGAAGCTGCATCTGGCCTTGAAGGCCCGGGGCATCCTGGTCGAGTGACCCGCCCCGGGTATTCATCCTGTACATCCTGTACATCCTGTTAATCCATGTTCAATTCCCGAATTCGTTTTCTACATGGATGAACAGGATGTACAGGAGGTATACGATAAATACGCCCCATCGCTGTCTTCGTTGAACTCGTAACAGTAACGCCATTAGTCACGCGATTAGTAACGCGATTGTTCAGCGCACAGTCGCCGCCGCCGTGATAGCCTCATCAGCCTGCCTCACTGGTGCGAGGACATCGTGGCTGTGTCGTTCCCTTTCTTGAATCGTCGCGGCCCCATCACCTTGCGCAAAGCGCTGGTGCTGCGCATCACGGCGCTGCTGGCCGCGGTTCTGCTGGTGTTCTCGTATTGCGCCGTGCGCTGGCTGGTGGCGCCTTCGGTGGAGGCGCTGGCGCGGGCGCAGATGGCGCAGGTGACGGCGGAGCTCGATGCGCGGGTGCAGCAATTGCTCAAGAGCGTGGAGTCCACGCTGCGCACGAGCCAAAGCTGGGGGCGCTACGGCCTGCTCAGTCTTGACGACCTGCCGCGCTTCAACGATTTCTTCTTCGCAGTGATCGCCAACAACACCGAGATCAGCTCGGTGCAGATCGCCAATGAGAACGGTCGCGAGATTTTTTTGCTGCACAACGAGGACG
This sequence comes from Burkholderiaceae bacterium, assembly GCA_036500605.1. Lineage (GTDB taxonomy): Bacteria > Pseudomonadota > Gammaproteobacteria > Burkholderiales > Burkholderiaceae_C > JAFALK01. Next base: position 25,517 of record DASYBU010000002.1, on the reverse strand, counting down.
GCAGCTGGGTCAACCGCATCAGCGATCCCGTGCACTGGGGCCGCAAGACCTACTGGCTTCACTGGAACGGCAATCGCGAGCTCGTCAACGTTGAGATGCGCGAGCTCGACTACGACGCGCGCACGCGGCCCTGGTTCAAGGGCGCGATGGCGCTGAACGACGAGAGCAAGTCGGCGTGGACCGAGCCTTATGTCTTCTTCACCACGCGCGAGCCCGGCGTGACCGCCTCGGCGATGTGGAAAGGCGCTGATGGACAGCGTTATGTGATCAGCCACGACGTGCGGTTGATGGACCTCTCGCGCTTCTCCACGCATGTGGCCGCAGGCTCGACGGGCATGGCGGCCGTGATCGACCGCGCCGGCCGTGTGATCGCCTTGCCGCGCGATCCGCGCTTCATGACCGACCCCGATCTGCGCGCCAATGCGCTGAAACCTCTCGATGAACTGGGGCTGGAGCCGTTCACGACCGGCCTGGCGCGGTGGCGCTCGCTCGGCACGCCGGCCCAGCATCTGCTGCGCCAGGGCAGTCTCGGCTCGGCCTGGTACAGCCTGTTTCAGTCGAGTGCGATCGGCGCCAATCAAGTCTGGCTCGTGGCGGTGGCGCCGGAGAGCGATTTCATCCCCAGCAAACCCGGCGATCTGCTCGGTCTGGCGGCGATTGCGCTGCTGGCCTTGGGCGCCGGCGCCGCGTTGGCGATGCGGATGGCGCGCCAGTTCGTCGCCCCTTTGGCGCAACTCGGCGAAGAGAGCCGGCGCATCGGTGCGCTGGAGCTCGACACGCCGGTGCAGACGCGGGGCCGCTGGACCGAGGTCGTGCAACTGGCCGAAACGCAGGAGCACATGCGCCAGATGCTGCGCGACGCGACGCTCAAGCTCGAAGAGCAGGTGGCCCACCGCACGGCCGAGCTCGAAGGCAGCCGCGCGGAGCTGGCTCGGCGCGAGCAGTTCTTCCACGCGATCTTCGACTTCGCGCCGGTCGGCATCATCAGCCTCGATGCCGAGACGCTGGAGCGGCGCATCAACCCGGCGCTGGCCGCGATGCTCGGCTATTCGATCGACGAGCTCGCGCATGTGCCTTCGCTGTCCGAACTCGTGCCGGAGGAGCAGCCGCGCATCGACGCCTTGCTGCGCCAGGTGCGCCTTGGCGAAGAGCAGCATTCGCGCACCGAGATCAACTACCGCGACCGCAGCGGGCAGCAGCGTTGTGCGGACATGAGCGTGTCGGCCGTCAACGCGGCCGATGGCTCGGTCGATTCGCTGGTGATCACGCTGACCGATGTGACCGCGGCCAAGCTCGCGGCGAGCCGGCTCCAGCACATCCTCGATACCGCGCCGGTCGGCGTGGCGATCTCGGTCAACGGCGTGTTCCGTTTTGCGAATCCGCGCAGCCGCGAGCTGGTGCGCGTGGATGTCGGCGAGGTGGAAGCGCTCTACGTCGATCCCGATGATCGGCAGCGCTTGATGGACCGGCTCAATGCCGACGGCGTGGTGCGCGACTACGAGCTCGAGATGTGGGGCCCGCACGGCGAGCGCCGCCACTTGATGGCCACCTTTCTGCAGACCGAGTTCGAGGGCGAGCAGGGCGTGCTCGGCTGGCTCGTCGACATCGAAAAACTCAAGGCCGCGGAAGGCCAGATGCGCAAGGCCAAGGACATGGCCGAGAGCGCCGCGCGCATGAAATCGGACTTCCTGGCCAATATGAGCCACGAGATCCGCACGCCGCTCAACGCCATCATCGGCATGGGCCATCTGGCGTTGAAGACGGACCTGACGCCGCGCCAGCGCGACTACCTCGACAAGATCCGCGTCTCGGGCCAGCATCTGCTGGGCATCATCAACGACATCCTCGATTTCTCGAAGATCGAGGCCGGCAAGCTCGGTGTGGAGATGCGCGAGTTCCGGCTCGACAGCGTGCTCGAGAACCTGGCCAACCTCAACGCCGAGAAGGCGCAGAGCAAGGGCCTGGAGCTGCTGTTCGATGTGGCGCGCGACGTACCCGAGTGGCTCGTCGGCGATGCGCTGCGGCTCAGCCAGGTGCTGATCAACTACACGAGCAACGCGATCAAGTTCACGCCGACGGGCGAGGTCGAGGTGCAGGTGCGCGTGCGCGAACGCAGCGAGAGCGATGTGCTGCTGCACTTCGCAGTGCGCGACACCGGCATCGGCCTGACGCCCGAACAGCAGGGCCTGCTGTTCCAGAGCTTCAGCCAGGCCGATGCGTCCACCACGCGCAAGTACGGCGGCACGGGCCTGGGCCTGGCGATCTGCAAGAAGTTGGCCGAACTGATGGGCGGCGAGGTGGGCGTGGAGAGCGAGTCGGGCCAGGGCTCGAGCTTCTGGTTCACGGCGCGGCTGGGCCTGGCGCAGGGCGGGGTGCGGCCCGAGGTTGCGCCCGCGCTCGACCTGAAGGGCCGGCGCATCCTGGTCGTGGACGACAACCCGAGCGCACGCGCGGTGCTGGCCGACCTGCTGGGCTCGATGGAGATCGAATCGGTCGAGGCCGAATCGGGCATGGAGGCGTTGAGTCTGCTGGCGCACTCGGCGCCTTTTGATGCGGTGCTGCTCGATTGGCAAATGCCGGAAATGGATGGTGTGGAGACCGCGCGGCGCATCGCGGGCCTGGGCCTGGCCACCATGCCGCAACGTGCGATCGTCACGGCGCACGGCAGCGAGGAGGTGGTCGAGCAGGCTCAACTCGCCGGTGTGCGCGAGGTGCTGGTCAAGCCCGTCACGGCCTCGGCCCTGCAAGCGCTGCTGGCGCGGCTGTTTGGTGAAGGCGCGGCCAGCAGTGGCGCGCTGGAACCCACGCGGCAAGCGCTTGAAGGCTTGCGCGGGGCGCGAGTGCTGCTGGCCGAAGACAACGAACTCAACCGCCAGATTGCCACCGAGATGCTGGTCGATGCGGGCTTGTTGGTCGATGCTGCTGCCGACGGCGAGGTGGCCGTGGCCATGGCGCAGGAGCGCGCCTACGACATCGTGCTGATGGACATGCAGATGCCGGTCATGGATGGCATCGAGGCCACGCAGGTGCTGCGTCGAATGCCGGCGTTAGCTGGCTTGCCCATCGTGGCGATGACCGCCAACGCGATGGACGTGGACCGCGAGCGCTGCCTGCAAGCGGGCATGAACGATTTCCTCAGCAAGCCGGTCGAGCCCGATGAGCTGTGGCGTGCGCTGCTGCGCTGGATCCCGCCGGGGCGCCGTGAGGCGCCGGTGCCGCCGAGCCCTGTCGCGGCACCTGCCAAGGAGACGGGCCTGCCCGCGCGGATCGAGGGCCTGGACATGGCGGCCGGCCTGCGTCGCGTGCTCGGCAAGGCGGACCGTTATCTGGGCATGCTGCGCGGCTTTGTCGCGGGGCAGGCGCAATCGGGGCAGCAGATTCGCGCGGCGCTGGCGGCGGGCGATGCACCGACGGCCGAGCGTCTGGCTCACACGCTCAAGGGCCTCGCCGGCAATATCGCGGCGGCCGGCTTGCAGCAGAAAGCGGCCGCCGTGGAGGCGAGCCTGCGCGCCGGACAGCAGGTGCGCGAAGCCCAACTGAGCGAGCTCGAGGCCGAGCTGACGGCGCGCATCGCGGCCATTCAGGCGGCAGTGCCGCCCGAAGAGGCGCCGCAATTGATCAACGCCAGCCCGGCCGAAACCGAAGCCGTGATCCGGCAATTGAAGGCCTTGCTGGCCGACGACGATGCGCAGGCCGAGCAGCACCTCGTCGACCACGCGGGCCTGTTGGCGCAGGCCCTATCGGGCCATTTCAATGCGCTGAAATCAGCGGTCAGCAATTTTGATTTCGAGCAGGCGCTGAGTTTGCTGAACAGCCTGGACAAGCAAGGGGAGCCGAACTGATGGACACCGACACATTGATGGTGGTGCGACAGCGGGTGCTGGTGGTGGATGACACGCCGGAGAACCTGTCGCTGATGAACGATCTGCTGCAGGACCTCTACCAGGTCAAGGTGGCACCGAGCGGCGCTCGGGCCCTGAAGATCGCACGGTCGGACACGCCGCCCGACCTGATCCTGCTCGACATCATGATGCCCGAGATGGACGGCTATGCGGTCTGCCGCGAGCTCAAGGCCGATCCGCGCACAGCCGACATCCCGGTCATCTTCCTGACCGCGATGAGCGAGGAGGCCGACGAGGAAATGGGCCTGGGTCTCGGTGCGGTGGACTACATCACCAAGCCGGTCAACGGCCCGATCCTGCGCGCGCGGGTGAGGGCGCATCTGCAGCTCAAGGCCGCGGCCGACTTCCTGCGCGACAAGAGCACCTTCCTGGAGCAGGAGGTCGAGCGCCGCATGCACGAGGTGCGCGCGGTGCAGGACGCGACGATCCTGATGATGTCCTCGCTGGCCGAGACGCGCGACAACGAGACCGGCAATCACATCCAGCGCACGCAGCGCTATGTGCGCGCGCTGGCCGAGGCGCTGTGCGCGCATCCGCGCTTTGTGGATGTGCTGACGCCCGAGATGATCGAGCTGCTCTACAAATCGGCGCCGTTGCATGACATCGGCAAGGTCGGCATTCCTGATCACGTCCTGCTCAAGCCGGGTCGTCTCACGGCCGAAGAATTTGAGGTCATGAAGTGGCACACCAAGATGGGCCGTGACGCGATCGCGCAGGCCGAGGCGCGGCTCGGCCGCTCCGTGCCGTTTCTTGCGCTGGCCAAGGAGATCGCCTATTCGCACCAGGAGAAATGGGATGGCAGCGGCTACCCCGAAGGCCTGGCCGGCGATGCGATCCCGGTCTCGGCGCGCTTGATGGCGGTGGCCGATGTCTACGACGCGTTGATCAGCCGGCGCGTCTACAAGGAAGCGATGCCGCATGAGCAGGCCGCTAGCATCATTGCCGAGGGGCGGGAGAAGCATTTCGATCCGGACGTGGTCGATGCCTTCCTGGTCTTGCAGGACGATTTTCGCGCGATTGCGGCCGAGTTTGCGGATGGCGATGCGGAGCTTGAAACCGAGCGCGCCCGCCTGGAATCTGTGAAAGGATCTCTGTGAACGGAAGTGAACTCGCCGAGCTGAAGCTGCTGGTGGTGGACCACGTCTCCAGCCTGCGCCACCAGACCGCAGGCCTGCTGCGTGGTCTCGCGGTGGGCGGCACGCAGATGGCCTCCAGCGGGCTCGAAGCCATCGGCCTGATGCGCCAGAGCAAGCCCGACCTGGTGCTGGCCGAATGGAACATGCCGGAGATGGACGGGCTTGAGATGCTGCGCGCGATGCGAGCCGACGAGCGCCTGTCGGATATCCCCGTCGTGCTGGTGCTGGCCGACGTGGAGCGCAGCCTCGTCGAGCAGGCCGTGGCCAGCGGCGTGTCGGACCTGCTGGTCAAGCCCTACACCCTGCAGCGCCTGGAGAGCAAGATCGTCGGTGCCGTGCGTCGTGGCGTGCCCGTGCTCGCCACGTCCGCTCCCGATGACAAATCTGCGGCACCTCCGTTGCCGCCGCCCGAGAAAGCCACGCTGCTCGTGGTCGACGACACACCCGACAACCTGCGCCTGATGGCCGGCATCTTCGGCGAGGACTACCGCGTGCGCGTGGCCGACAGCGGCGAGAAGGCCCTCAAGGTCTGTGCCGGCGACGTGGCGCCGGACCTCGTGCTGCTCGACGTGATGATGCCCGGCATGGACGGCTTCGAGGTGGCGCGCCGCCTGCGCGAACAGGCCAACGGCGAGACCATCCCGATCGTCTTCGTCACCGCGCTGACCGACGAAGCCTCGCGCCTGCGCGGCCTCGATCTTGGCGCGGTCGATTTCGTCTCCAAGCCGATCGACCCTGATGTGCTGAAACTGCGCGTGAGGAATTTCATCCGTTACGTGGACATGCACAAGCGAAGGCAGCAGGAGTTCGACGCGATCCTGGCGGAGGCGCATCGCAAGCAGGCGTTGACTCAGCAGTTGCGCGATGAGGTGGCCGCGCCGCTGCGGCTCGCGCTGCAGGAGCTTGAAAAACTGCAGGGCCCCGGCCAGCCCGAGGAAAGCATGATCGGCGCGCTGGATCGGATCAAGCAGAGCTTGGCGAGTGTGTTGGAGGCGGCGGGGCGGTGTGAGGGTTGAGTGTTCAGTGGACGACTGTCGCCTTGTTTGGCGGCAAGCTCGCCCGGCGGATCTGTGGACGCTGAGTGGATGATTGCGACATGGCAATAAGAAGAGAACATGCGCATTCCGTAAGCGAATCGTTCATCGGAAGCAAAGGCCGGACGATCGTTCCCGTCAACGTGCGCGCGCTGGTGAACGCGAAGCCAGGGACGAGGCTCGTCTGGTCGGTCACGCCGGCCAACACCATCATCGTTCGCGTTGAGCGTGGAACCCGAAACGAGTTGAGCGCGAAGACATGAAACCTCCACGTGATGCGGAACCTGGCCCATGTCGCGCGTGATGATCACACTTGTCGCAATTGCCTTGCTGATCTACCTCGCCCTCTGCGCCGCCCTGTTCGCCTTCCAACGCTCGATGATCTACCTGCCGCAGCCGCGTTCGGCCGAGGACACCGCGCCGACAATCACGCTCTCGGCGCAAGGCGCTGAAGTGCGGGTCACAACACGCCCGCTTCCCGGCCCCGATGCGTTGATCTATTTCGGCGGCAACGCCGAAGATGTCTCCTACAGCCTGCCCGATCTTGCGGCCGCCTTCCCCAAGCGCGCGCTCTACCTGATGCATTACCGCGGCTACGGTGGCAGCACGGGCAAGCCGACCGAGACGGCGCTGGTGGCCGACGCCGTCGCCTTGTTCGACAAGGTGCAGGCCGAGCACAAGAATGTCGTCGTGGTCGGACGCAGCCTGGGCAGCGGCGTGGCCATCCAGCTGGCGGGCCTGCGGCCGGTCGCTCGGCTTGTGCTGGTCACGCCTTACGACAGCATCGAGGAACTCGCCGCGCAGCAGTTCCGCTACTTCCCCGTGCGCTGGCTGCTGCTCGACAAGTTCGACTCGGGCAAGGTCGCGCCGCGGATCACGGCGCCCACGCTGTTGATCGTGGCTGAGCACGACGAAGTCATTCCGCGCGCGAGCACGGAAGCGCTGTTCAAGCGCTTCCGCCCGCAGGTTGCAACGATGAGCGTGGTGGCCGGCGTCGGGCACAACACGATTTCGCAGAGCCCCGACTATCTGGCGCTGTTGCGGGGCCAGCCCTAACCAATAGGCTCAGCGCAGTTGCTGAATCCGGATCATGTTGCCCGCCGGATCCCGCACGCCGCAATCGCGCACGCCATAAGGCTGATCGGTCGGCTCCTGCGTGATCTCGGCGTCGCTGGCTTGGAGCTTCTCGAAGACGGCAGCGAGGTCGTGCGTGGCCAGCAGCAGCATCGCGTAGGTGCCCTTGGCCATCATCTCGGTGATGGTGCGGCGTTCGTCGTCGGTCACGCCGGGCGCGCAACCGGCCGGCGCCAGCACGATCGAGGTGCCGGGCTGGCCAACCGGGCCGACCGTGATCCAGCGCAGGCCGTTGTAGCCGACGTCGTTGCGAACCTCGAAGCCGAGCGTGTCGCGGTAGAAGGCCAGCGAGGCCTCGGGGTCGGTCTGCGGGAGGAAGGTCGAGTGAATGCTGATGTCCATGATGGGTCTCCTTTGAAAATTGAAGAAGGGCTGTCGATGGCAATCAGTCTATTTGCGGCTCCCGGTCTCGCGCTTCTTGATTCCTGATCGGTTTGGTCACCTGCTTGGCCACGCAGGAAGGCATGCCGGCGGTTTCCTGCGCCGCGTCGCGCTTGTAGACGCTGGGCGGCATGCCCACCAACTCGGTGAAGCGCGTGCTGAAAGTGCCGAGCGAGGAGCAGCCGACCTCGAAGCAGACCTCGGTGACGCTGAGATCACCACGGCGCAGCAAGGCCATCGCGCGTTCGATGCGGCGCGTCATCAGGTAGGAGTAGGGCGACTCGCCATAAGCCAGCCGGAACTGGCGGCTCAGGTGCCCGGACGACATGTGGATGCCGGCGGCCAGTGCCTCAACGTCGAGCGGCTGCGCGTAGTCGCGGTCGATGCGGTCACGCACGCGGCGCAGGCGGGCGAGGTCGCGCAGGTGGTGGGCGGGTGGCGAACGTTCGGCGGGCATGGCGGGATGTTAGTTGCTCTATATTGGGCGCCGCCGCCATACCCGCGAAACGAAGGAGCGCTCCGTGAGTGATATCGAGAAATCTCTAGGGCAAATTCTTGAGCTGTACAAGGCGGCCGTGCTCGCCAAGGACGCTGAGGCTTTTATCCGCTTGTACGACCCCAGCGTACGCGTCTTCGACACCTGGGGCGTGTGGTCCTACGAAGGCGCAGAGGCGTGGCAACGCGCGGTGGAAGGCTGGTTCACTTCGCTCGGTGCCGAGCGCTGCAAGGTCAGCTTCGAGGACGTGAAGATGTCGATCGGCAAGGAGTTCTCGATCCTCAGCGCCATCGTCACGTATGCGGCGATCGCGCCGTCGGGCGAGGCCTTGCGCTCCATGCAGAACCGCATCAGCTGGGGGCTGAAAACCTCGGGCCACATGCCGCGCATCGTGCATGAGCACACCTCGGCGCCGGTGGGCTTCGAGGACATGAAGGCGATGCTTCAACGGCCCGGCAAGGGCTGATCCGTGCAGTCACCGATCGCAGGGTTCACTCTCCCCATGACCGATTCCATTGTTACCGTCCGCCCACTTGAACCCACAGACCTCGAAGCCTGGCGCCCGCTCTGGGACGGCTACAACGCCTTCTATGGCCGAGCGGGTGAGACCGCACTGCCTGAGGAAGTCACGAGCGTGACCTGGCAGCGTTTCTTCGATCCGAACGAACCGGTCTTTGCCTGGGTCGCGCTGATCGACGGGAAAATGGTGGGCCTCACTCATTTCCTGTATCACCGCAGCACGACGAGGATCGAGCTGACCTGCTATCTGCAGGATCTGTTCACCTCCGAGGCAGCACGAGGCCGCGGTGTGGGCCGCGCCTTGATTGAGGCCGTGTACGCTGAAGCGCAAGCAGCCGGCATCAAGCGCGTCTACTGGCAGACGCATGAGACGAATGCGGCCGGCCGCACGCTTTACGACAAGGTGGCCAAGCATCTGGGCTTCATCGTCTACGCCAAGGACCTATGAGCGCGGCGAAGCCCACCTTTTTTGCTTCCGCCGCAGCCTTCGGCCAATGGCTCGCCCAACATGGCGCCACCGAAACTGAACTGATCGTCGGCTTCCACAAGGTCGGCACCGGGCGTCCCTGCATGACATGGTCCGAATCCGTGGACGAAGCGCTTTGCTTCGGCTGGATCGATGGTGTGCGCACGGGCATCGATGAGCACACCTACAAGATCCGCTTCACGCCGCGCAAGACCACCTCGACCTGGAGCGCGATCAATATCGAGAAGATGAAGGCGCTGCAAGCGAGCGGGCGCATGCAGGCTGCGGGCCTCGCGGCCTTCGAGCATCGGCGCGAGGAGAAGTCGAAGACCTACTCCTACGAGCAGGCCAAGCGGGCCGATCTGGAGCCCGCAGACGCCGCGCTGTTCAAGAAGAACAAGAAGGCGTGGAAGTTCTTCGAAGCGCAGCCACCCGGCTACCGCCATCAGATGATCTGGCGCATCCTCAGTGCCAAGCGGGCCGAGACGCGCAGCGCTCGTCTGGCCAAGCTGATCGAGGCTTCGGAAAACTCTGTGCGCTTGCTCTGAACGTTAGCGCTTGCAAGTCCGCCAGGCGGCGGGAGGACAATGGCGGCCTAACACCGGGGAATATCGCATGAGCATGAAGAAGGCCGACCTTGAAAAGCATCTGGCCAAGAAGCTTGACGGGCGCATGAAGTCGACCAGCATTCCCAAGCGCTTTGCGCAAGGATCGGCACAAGCGGCTGCTGAAAGCGCAGCCAAGCGCGAGAAGCCGGCCAAGGAAGCGACGAACAAGCTGGTGTCGGTGGCTTGCCGCCTGCCGGCCGATCTCCTCAATCGCGTGCGGGATCGCGCAGCAAGCCATGAAGGCGGCATCAACGCCTTGATGGCACAGGCGCTGGAACGTTGGCTCGAGAACGAAAAGCCAGCTTGAACGGGCGGCGGTAGCCGCGCGGCGCTTCAGTGCAGGGTGCGCTGATCGTCGTCGTTATCTTTGTCGCTGCCGTCATCGCGATCATCGCGCGCACCGGGTTTGCCGAGCTTGTAGACATTCCCCTTCCAACGGCCGCTCGGCGGACGGCGTGCGCGCTGGATGGCGTCGCGCGTGTGGGCGGCCGCTTGCGCGCGCGCATGGCGGCCCAGTGGGTCACGCGCCCACACGAGCAGCCGCGCGCGCCAGCGCAGCGGCAGGGCCATGTGGATGCCCATGCCGATGCAGATCAGCAGGACGACGGCGGCAAACAACTTCTCGATCATGGTGGCGATTCTGGCATCAAGCGCCCGGCGTGAGCTGGCGCGGGCCGGCACAAACGCATGACCAATGGCGTGTCCGGGCCAGGCTTCTAGAATCGCGCCGCCCGAACCGGGCGTGTGAGGAGCAATGAGCGTGTCGGACAAGTTCTCTCGAGCGGTGGCCACGAGCTGCCTGATTCTGGCCCTGGCCGGTGCGGCTTTCGCACAGGCCGCAGAAGGCCTGGCCCCGCCCACGCTGGAACAGCTCTACCGAGCCAAGCCCTATGCCGGCGAGGTGGCCAAGGACATCGAGTTCAGCCGCAGCGGCCGCTATCTGGCCTACCGCTGGAACCCGTACGGCGAGCCGGGCACCGATCTGTACGTCTACGACACGCAGGCCGGCAAGGCCCAGCGCCTGACCTCGCCCGCGGTGATGGCCGCGTTTGACGCGCCCGAAGATCAGGAACGCTTCGCGACCAAGCGCCAGCAGAAGATCAAGGAAACCGCCGACCGCCAGGCCCGCGAGGAAGCCCAGCAAGCCTATCTGCGCGGCGAGACGGTGGACCTGAACCAGTGGGACAGGCAAGACCTGGAACAGGTCAAGAAGGAATTCGCCGAGAAGCTCAAGCGCGACGAAGCGCAGAAGGCCGCGGACAAGCTCGATGCTGAGCAGGAGAAGCAGGCGATGGCCGCGCTCGAAGCGCGCCGTGCGGGCAAGCCTGCGCCTGCAGCCTCTGCAGCATCCGCAGCGTCAGCCGTGGCCGCAGCGGCGCCCGCCAGCGCGGCCAGTTCCGCTACCAAGCAGGACTGGGAGTGGCGCGACGAGCTCAGGAAATGGCGCAAGAAGAACGCGATCAAGCCCACCGACACCTACCCCGGCGTGGTGCAGGCCGTGTGGGCGCACCAGAAGGACGAGCTGATCTTCCAGTACCGCGGCGGCCTGTTCCGCTGGCAGGCCGGCAGCGCGCGCATCGAGCCGCTGCAGGCCACGCAACGCATGCTCAAGATCATCGCGTACAGCGCTGACGATCAAGGTTATGTGTTCAGCGACGACAAGCGCGTGCTGCGCGCCGGGTTCAAGGCCGGCGGCGTGGAGGTGATCAACCGTGAGCTGATCCACCCCGACGATGCCGACAAGAAATACAAGATCGATACGACCGTGATCAGCGAGGACGGCCGCTGGATGGCCGTCGTCGGCAGCGCGCCCTTGAAGGTGGGCGAGGACGGCAAGCCCGGCGATCCGCCCGAGCACCAGGTCGAGATCATGAACTACAGCGACCGCTGGGCCACGGCCAAAAAGGTGGGCCGCGAGGTTTCGGACGACAAGCGCACCGTGCGTCCGACGGCGCTCTACATCCGCCATGTGCCGACGAGCGGCGAGGCGCCGACCCGGCAGCCCGAACCGGTCTTCACGAATGCCGGCGGCGATGTCTGGTTCGAGATGAGCGCGCCGGCCTGGACGAAGGACGGCAGCCACTACGCCTTCGCCACCTGGGAGCGCGAGAAGGAGCTGCTGCGCGTCTACTTGGGCAAGGCCGACGAAGCCGCCAAGCCCGAGGTCGTGCTGGAGCGCCGCGGCGACGTCGGCCATGAAGTGGTCAATGTGATGGACCCGCAGTTCACGCCCGATGGCAAGAGCCTCGTGCTGGCGCTGGACGAGGCGGGCTTCCGCCAGCCCTACGCCATCGATGTGGAAACGCACGCGCTGCGTCAGCTGGTCAAGGGCGACTTTGAAGCGCCGACGGTCATCGGTTTCACGCCCGACAGCAAGACGATGTTCGTCGCCTCGAACAAGGAAGACTTCGCGGCGATGAACCTCTACCGCGTGGACATGGCCAGCGGCGCGATGACGACGCTCGGCGCGGCCGGCGAGTACTACCGCGAGCCGACGGTTTCGCATGACGGCCGCCTGCTGGCCGCCGATGCCGGCAACTGGACCGCACGTCCGGAGCTCAAGCTGCTCAACGCCGGGCTGGGCACGCAGGCCGGGGCCGAGAAGACGATCACGCAGCAAACGCATGACAGCAAGGGCTGGGCGGCGGTCGACGTGCTGCATCCCGAGCGCTTCAGCTTCCAGAACCGCCACGGCGACACGCTGCAGGCCTATGTCTTCAAGCCGCCCGGCTGGAAGGCCACCGACCAGCGCCCCGGCGTGATCTACGTCTACGGCGGCCCGCTCAATGACCGCCATATCGTCGAGGTCGACAGCTACCAGCAGACCGGCTATGTGTTTGCCATGTACATGGCGGCCAAGCATGGCTACGTGATGCTGACGGTCGACCCACGCGGCCTTTCCAACTACGGCCGCAAGTTCTCCGATGCCAACTGGGAAGAGCCCGGCAAGCCGCAGGCCGACGACCTGGAAGACGCGAAGAACTACGCCGTCGCGCATCTGGGCATGGACACGAATCGCGTCGGCCTGACCGGCTGGAGCTTCGGCGGTTTCCAGACGCAGTACACGCTCTACACCAAGCCCGATCTGTTCGCCGCCGGCATCGCCGGTGCGGGCCCGACGGAATGGGAGAACTACAACTCCTGGTACAGCGGCCGCACCATCGGCAAGGTCGACCGCAGCAAGCCCGCGCTGCGCAAGTTCTCGCTGCTGCCGCTGGCCCGCAACCTCAAGCGCCCCTTGCTGCTGGTGCATGGCATGCAGGACCCGAACGTGCTGTACCAGGACACGGTCAACGTCTACCGCGCGCTGATCGAGTCAGGCAAGGATGCGCTGGTCGATCTGTACCTCGATCCGGACGGCGTGCATGCGCTCGGCGGTGCCGCTAAGCCGGTGAATTTGCATCGCAAGTTCGAGGCTTTCTGGCTGCGCACGCTGGGGGATGCGGCGCCGGCGAAGTAGGCTTTTTGCTTACCGCTGGAGCGGCGGCCACTGCCTGGCCGTTCGCACCAGCGCGAGGATCCACACGGTTTCCTCGGTGACTTCGTAGACCAGGCGATAGCTCTTGTGCGGGATCAGCTCGCGCGTGCCTGGCACTTGGCCCGGGCGCCCGATGAGCGGATGCGCGCTCAGGCGAGCGGCGCAATCGCTGAACAGCTCATCCATCTTGAGCGCAGCACTGGGTTTGTCGGCGGCAATCGAGTCCCAGATGTCGAGGCGATCCTGCTCTGCCTCGGGCGTCCAGGAGACCTTCATTTCTTGGCCGAGGTTCTCGCGCGTCGAGCTGCAAATTCGGCTTCAACCACTGCATTGGATCTGCCCTTGCCGGCGCGTGCGGAGGCACGCGCGGTCTCGACCTTGCTGCGCAGGAAATCGTCGTATTCGCGCGCCTGGCGGCGCTGCTCGATGAAATCTCGCATGAGGTTGCGGACGACCTGGGAAGCCGGCTGGTGTGCGGCAGCGGCTTCGGCCATGAATTGATCGCGCAGATCAGATTCGAGTTTCATGGTGAAGACGGCTTCTTTGGACACCTGCAGCTCCCGGGTGTGAGGTAACGACAAAGTATATACGTCGTACTTACACCTTCTGCAAGGCGTAAAGCGCCAACGCGCTGTCCGGCAGCGCGCGGCTGAGCGCATCGCGCTCGTCCGGATCGGCCAGCCGTTCGCGGTCAGCTTCTTCGAGCTCGTCTTCCTCGGCACCCAGCAGGACGATGGGTTCCAGCAGCCTGGCGGAATCGGCATCGGCGAACAGCGGCGCCCAGGCGGCGGTGGCGAGGTCGACGGCGCACATGAAGCCCACCGCCCAGTCTTCCGCGTCGGCCACTTCGTCCTCGCCGTCGTCGGCCATGCTGAGGATCGGCTCCCAGGCCTGCGGGTTTTTCTCCCACTGCATGGCGATCGACTGCAGGTGGCGCAGGATCAGCAGCACGGCGCGCTTCTTCTGCTTGCCGCTGGCGAACGGGGCGTTGCCCTCGCCGTCGCCGCCCCAGATCAGCGGGATCCACTCGGCGCCGGGCTTGTCGGCCAGCGGCAGCGGGGTGAGCAGCAGGCCGCTCAGGTAGCCGTCGAGCGCCTCGATGTTCATCACGGCGTCGCTGTCGATGTCGCTGAGGAGCTCGTCAAGCGCCATCAGCTCATCGTCGGACAGCGGCAGGAAATCGGACTTGGGGTTGTATTGCGGGTATTCCATCTTGGACCTTCAGCCGTGGCGGCCGTGGCGGCTCTTGGGTTTCTTGGTGTCGAGCTCGGCGAGCTGCGACTTCAGCGCGGCCATCAGCACGCGGGCGGTGGCTTCGTTCAGGGTGAGCACGGAGCTGGGCTCGATGCCCTCCAGCGGTTCCTTGGGCGCGACCGTGGCGTCGATCTTGAACACGACCTGGCCACTGTGCGTGGCCGAGGCGGCCTTGATCTTCTGGATCTCGATGCTGTGTATCTTCATGGGGGCTTATTGTCCATGGCAGACTTGCGGCATGAAAGCCCTAGCCAAAATCTTCCTCGCCGCTTGCGTGATTGCAGCGCCCGCGGTCCATGCCGCCGGTGTTTCTTCCGCGGGCGCGTCGCCCCCGCTCAAGCCCGTTTACAACGAACAGGCCGACGCCCGCGCCGAGCTGAACGTGGCCCTGGCCCAGGCTCACGCCCAGAAGAAGAACGTGCTGGTCGTCTTCGGCGCCAACTGGTGCCCGGACTGCCGTTCGCTGTCCGACCGCATGTCCGGCCCCCTGGCCCGGCAGATGGACCGGCGCTTCGTGGTGCTCAAGGTCGATGTGGGCCGTTTCACCAAGAACCTCGACCTGGCCGAGCAGATGGGCGTGCCGCTCAAGAAGGGCATCCCGGCCGTGGCCGTGCTCAAGAACAACGGCGAGATGGCCAGCGCCACCAGTGGCGGCGAGCTGGCCGATGCACGCTCGATGGGCGATGAGGCGGTGTTGAAGGTGTTTGACGGCCTCAAAGCCAATTGAGGCTAACTGAGGATTCCGGCGGCACTTACTCCGCCAAGGCCTTCATTTCCCGATACAGATCCGCCTTGCCCTCAAAGCCGATACCCGGCAGCTCGGGCAGCGTGACGAAGCCGTCCACCACCTTCACGCCGTCGGGGAAGCCGCCGAAAGGTTGGAACAGATCGGGGTAGGACTCGTTGCCGCCCAGGCCAAGGCCGGCCGCGATGTTCAGCGACATCTGGTGCCCGCCGTGCGGGATGCAGCGGCTGGCGGACCAGCCGTGTTCCTTGAGCATGTCCAGCGTGCGCAGGTACTCGACCAGGCCGTAGCTGAGCGCGCAGTCGAACTGCAGCCAGTCACGGTCGGGGCGCATGCCGCCGTAGCGGATCAGGTTGCGCGCATCCTGCATCGAGAACAGGTCTTCGCCCGTGGCCATCGGGTTCGTGTAGTAGTTGCGCAGCGTGGCTTGCAGCTCGAAGTCGAGCGGATCGCCCGGCTCCTCGTACCAGAACAGGTCGTATTGCGAGAGCGCCTTGGCGTACTGAATTGCAGTGTCCAGGTCGAAGCGGCCGTTGGCATCGACGCAGAGCTTCTGACCGTCGCCGAGCACGCTGAGGATGGAGTCGATGCGGCGCAGGTCTTCGTCCAGAGACGCGCCGCCGATCTTCTTCTTGACCACGTTGTAGCCGCGGTCGATGTAGCTGCGCATTTCGTCCTTGAGCTTGCCGTGGTCCTGGCCCGGGTAGTAGTAACCGCCGGCGGCGTAGACGAAGATCTTGCGATTGGCCTGGCCGTTGCCGTAGCGATCGGCCAGCAGCTGGAACAGCGGCTTGCCTTCGATCTTGGCGACGGCGTCCCACACGGCCATGTCGATCGTGCCGATCGCGACCGAGCGCTCACCGTGGCCGCCCGGCTTCTCGTTGGTGAACATCGTGTTCCAGATCTTGTGCGGGTCGAGGTTCTTGCCGCTGTCGTCGATCAGCGATTCGGGCGAGGCTTCGAGGATGCGCGGAATGAAGCGTTCGCGCATCAGCATGCCCTGGCCATAGCGGCCGTTGGAGTTGAAGCCGTAGCCGATCACCGGCTTCCCGTCGCGGATCACGTCGGTGACCACGGCGACGAGGCTCAGCGTCATCTTGCTAAAGTCGATGTAGGCGTTGCGGATCGGGCTGCTGATGGGCAGGGTTTTTTCGCGAATTTCGACGATCTTCATGGCGGGTGGTCTCCGTGGTGATGTTGGAATGATCGTCACCGGGGCGCCCTTTTGCCAATGCTGTTTTTCTACTCTTTGATGCCGGGAACTTACCGTGAGCTTGAACCTGTCCTGGCTCGATGACTTCATGGCCCTGGCCGCCAGCGGCAACTTCTCGCGCGCGGCCGAGGAGCGGCACATGACGCAGCCGGCCTTCAGCCGCCGCGTGCGCGCGCTGGAGGAATGGCTGGGCGCGGATCTGTTCGACCGCAGCTCGCAACCCGCGAGGCTGACCGAGGCCGGCCACTGGTTCCGCAAGGTCGCCCAGGATCTGCAAGCCCAGGTCGCCCGCGTGCCCGGCGAGGCGCGCGCGATCGCCGAGGCCAGCGCCACGACGTTGCGCTTTGCTTCCACCCATGCGCTCTCGTTCACCTTCATGCCGCGCTGGCTGCGGGCGATGGAGGCGCGCACGGAGCTCGGGCCGGTGCAACTGGTGTCCGATGTGCAGCAGAAATGCGAGGCGCTGCTGATGCAGAGCCAGGTTCAGTTTCTGCTGAGCCACGGCCATGCGAGCGTGCAAGGGCCGCTGGAGGAGGCGGCGTATCCGAGCCTCGTGGTGGGCGCGGATCAGTTGATCCCGGTCTCGGCGCCTGATGCGCAAGGTCATCCGCTGCATGCCTTGAAACCTTCTGTGCAGGTGCTGGGCTACAGCAATGAGTCGGGCGTGGGCCGCATTCTGCGCGAACTGAAGGGTGTGGCGCTGGAACGCTTCAACGTGCAGAACGTCATGACGGCGCACCTGGCGCCTGTGCTCAGAACGATGGCGTTAGACGGGCGAGGGCTGGCTTGGCTGCCGCGCTTGCTGATCGAGGACGATCTGGCGATGGGGCGACTGGCGGCGGGTGCTCCCGAGGAGTGGCACATCGATCTGGAGATTCGGCTGTACCGTGATCGGGCGGCGATCGGAGCGGCGGGGGAAGTGTTTTGGGCCGCGGCGACTGGGAATACAGAAAACCGGGTTTTACATGGATGAACAGGATGCACAGGATAAATACCAGACACAGGTTCCTGGCTCCCTCTTGTATTCATCCTGTGCATCCTGTTCATCCATGTTCAAACCCGTATTTGCCTTCTGTCACCCCGCATCAAACGCCCCCTTCAGCCACTCGATCTCCGCGCCCTCTACTGCCACCACATCAAACCGGCAAGGCGGCGGTGTGTTCATCCGCATCAGGTAGTGCTGCGCTGCGTAGATCAGCCGCCGCTGCTTGGCCGGCGTGACGCTGGCTGCCGCGCCGCCGAAGGATGAACTGGCGCGGGCGCGGACTTCAACGAAGACCAGCGTGCCGTCGCGTTCGCGCAGGATCAGGTCGACTTCACCGGCCCGGCGGCTTGGGCCTGCGGCGACCCGATAATTGCGCTCGACCAGGCGCAGGCCCTGCTTCTGCAGATGGGCCAACGCCCGGTCTTCCGCTTCATCGCCCAGTCTTTTACGTGACGTCAGGGGAGCATCTTTCTTGAACATCGACACCTCGCTGCTGACCCAGGCCGCCGCGGCTGCGGCCGGCGGCCAGCACTACCCCACCGGCACGCTTTATGTGGTGGCCACGCCGATCGGCAATCTGGCCGACCTGAGCCTGCGCGCCATCCATGTGCTGAACCTGGTGGATGCCGTGGCCTGCGAGGACACGCGCGTGAGCGCGGGCCTCCTGCGGCACATCGGCTTGCACAAGCCTTTGGTGGCGGTGCACCAGCACAACGAGCGCGAGGGTAGCGCGAGCCTGATCGAAAGATTGCGTGCCGGCGAACGGGTCGCCTACATCAGCGACGCGGGCACGCCGGCCGTCTCGGACCCCGGCGCGGTCTTGGTGGCCGCAGTCGTCGCGGCGGGCTTGCGCGTCTTGCCGATCCCGGGCGCGAGCAGCGCGGTCACCGCGCTCAGCGTGGCCGGCGATGTGCAGGCCGACGGTTTTGCTTTCGCCGGCTTCCTGCCGACCAAGTCGGCCGAACGGCGCACCGCGCTGCAAGCCTTGACCGGCCAGCCGCGCAGCCAGGTGATCTTCGAGGCGCCGCACCGCATCCAGGCCTTGATCGAGGTGATGGCCGAGGTTTGCCCCGCGCAAACCGTGACCGTCTGCCGCGAGTTGACCAAGCAGTTCGAGACCGTGCACACCGCGCCGGCCGCCGAACTGCCGGCCTGGCTTGCCGCCGATGCGCTGCGCGAGCGCGGCGAGTTCGTGCTGGTGCTGCATGCGGTCGCGCCTTCGCAGGACGAAGGCTTGCCGGCCGAAAGCCTGCGCGTGCTGAAGCTGCTGCTCGACGCGCTGCCGCTCAAGCAGGCTGTGGCCCTGACGGCTGAAATCAGCGGCGTGTCGAAGAACGGGCTCTACGACGTCGCGCTGGACATCAAAAAAGCCCGGGAGGCTTGAGCGTCCCGGTTTCTTCGGCAGTGCGGGCTGAAGGCCGGCACGGCGCGAGTAAAAATTGTGCTGACAACTTTGTCAGCTTGCGGACAGCGTCTCGTTGGCGCTGGCTTTCTAGAGTGCTCACATGAACCGTTCCTTGTCTCTGGTCTCCTTGGCGTTGCTGCTCGGCGGCTGCGCGCTTTCCCCGCATTACGAGCGGCCCAGCACGCCCGCGCCGGCAGCCTTTGAAGAAGACGGCGCCTGGCGCCTGGCCCGGCCCGGTGTGGCCGATGACCAGTCGCCCTGGTGGCAGGGCTACGGCGATCCCGCGTTGAACGAGCTCGTGCAGCGCGCCCTGGCCGCAAACCAGACGCTCAAGCAATCCGAAGCGCAACTGCGCCAGGCCCAGGCGCTGGCTCAAGGTGCGGCCGCCGCTTACTGGCCCACGCTGGGTGTGAGCGGCCAGGCTTCGCGTCAACGCGCGGTCACGACGGGCGGCGCGCAAACCACCGACACCCGCTCGGGCACTTTGCAAGCGAGCTGGGAACCGGACTTCTGGGGCCGCGTGCGCTCCAGCGTCGCGGCAGCCGATGCCGGCACGCGCGCCAGCACGGCTGATCTCGCCGCGGCGCGCTTGAGCGTGCAGGCGGCCGTGGTCAATCTGTTCGCGCAGCTGCGGGTGGACGACGCCCTGATCGATGCCTTGAACCGCACGGTCACGGGCTACAAGAAATCCCTGCAGATCACGCAATCTCAACTGCGCGCCGGCGTGGCCACGCAGGCTGACGTGGCTTTGGCGCAGAGCACGCTGGCTGCAGCGCAGGCGCAAGCCGTCGACGTGGAACTGGCGCGCAAGCAGAGCGAGCACGCGCTGGCCGTGTTGCTCGGCCAGGCGCCCGCCGATTTCCACTTGGCCGCAGCTCCGCTGACGCTGAACCTGCCCGTGACGCCGCCGCTGCTGCCTTCGCAGCTGCTGGAGCGCCGGCCCGACATCGCCGCTGCCGAAGCGCGCGTGCAGGCCGCCAATGAGCAGATCGGCGTGGCGCGCGCCGCCTGGTTCCCGCACCTGGTCTTCAACGCCAATGGCGGCGGCACGGCGCTCGGCCTGTGGGCCAGCGCACCGCAGCGTGTGTGGGCGCTTGGTGCAGCGTTGACCGGCACCATCTTTGACGGCGGCGCCCGCTCGGCGCAGAACGCGCAAGCCGAAGCCGCCTTCGACCAGCAGGTGGCCACGTACCGCCAGGTGGTACTCGGCAGCTTCCAGGAAGTCGAAGACAACCTCGCCGCCCTGCGCGATCTGGCGCGTGAGCGCGAGTTGCAGGACCAGGCTCTGAAGGCGGCGCGCGAATCGGAACGCGTGCTGCTCAAGCAATACCAGGCGGGCACGACGACCTATGTGTCGGTCATCAATGCCCAGGCCCTGTCACTGACGGCCGAACGCACGCTGCTGCAGGTGCAGGGCCGCGAACTGGCGGCTAGCGTTGCCCTGACCAAGGCTCTGGGTGGCGGTTATGCCGCTCAGACTTCCAAGACAAACTGAATC
Source organism: Burkholderiaceae bacterium (assembly GCA_036500605.1). Taxonomy (GTDB): domain Bacteria; phylum Pseudomonadota; class Gammaproteobacteria; order Burkholderiales; family Burkholderiaceae_C; genus JAFALK01. The sequence continues at coordinate 5,263 of DASYBU010000002.1, read as the reverse complement.
GATGGCCATGCAAGCATCCAACAACAATTCCTCCTCCGCGGCCGCTAACGCCAATCCCCAGCGCAAGAAGCTGATCGCCATCGCCGCCCTGATCGTGCTGGCCGCCGCCGTGCCGGCCGTTCGCCACGTCTTCATGGACGACGCCAAGGCCGCCGCCAAGCCCGATGCCAAGGCCGTGCCGGTGCAGATCGCCACCGTCAAGCAGGAAGCGCTGCCCATCACGATCACCGGTATCGGCAATGTGCTGGCCGCGCAGAGCGTGACGCTGCACAGCCGCATCGACGGCCAGCTCGACAGCGTGCATTTCAAAGAAGGCCAGGACGTGCGCGCCGGCCAGTTGCTGGTGCAGCTCGACGACCGCGTGTTGGCCGCTCAAGTGCAGCAAGCCGAAGCGCAACGCGCTCGCGATGAAGCGCAGCTCGCCAACGCTGAGGCCGACCTGACCCGCTACACCGGTCTGGTCAAGGACGAAGCCGCCACGCAGCAGCAGCTCGACACCCAGCGCGCGCTGGTGCGCCAGCTGCAGGCCACCGTCCGCAACGATGCCGCGGCGCTTAACGCGGCACGCGTGCAACTGAGCTTCACGCGCATCAATGCGCCGATCGACGGCCGTGTTGGCGCTCGACTCGTGGACGTCGGCAATATCGTTCACGCGGCCGACCCGGGCGGCCTGCTGGTCATCAACCAGATCGATCCGATCATGGTGCAGTTCTCGCTGCCCGAGGCGAGCTTCCAGGCTATCAATGCCGCCGTGAACGCTGCTTCAAATGTCGCAGTCGCCAAGGACAAGAAGGCCGCCGGCAAGAAGATCGCCGTGCAGGCGATCGATCGAGAAACGCATCAGGCCCTGGCCGATGGCGACTTGGTGCTGCTGAACAACCAGATCGACACGACCACCGGCACCGTGCTGCTGAAGGCCCAGTTCAAGAATCCTCAACACAAGCTGTGGCCCGGCCAGCAGGTCGACGCGAAGCTCGTGCTGCGCGTGCAGGACGACGCGCTGACCGCGCCTTCCGCCGCCGTGCAGCGGAGCCAGCAGGGCCTGTTCGTCTACGTGGTCGAGGCCGACGGCGTGGTGCGTGCGCAGCCGGTCAAGATGAACGAGGTGGACGCCAACCGCGTGCAGATCACCGAAGGCCTGAAGGCCGGCGAGCGCGTGGTGACCGATGGCCAGTACCGCCTGATGCCGGGCGCTCGTGTGGTGCAGGTGAGTGACAAGCCCGCGAAGGCGGCAACGGCCAAGGCGCCGATGGCTTCCTCGTCAGCGTCGGCAGCTACGGCGACCTCGGCGGCCGCATCGGGAGCCGCGCAGTGAGCATCTCCGCAACCTTCATCAAGCGCCCGATCGGCACGACGCTGCTGGGGCTGGCGGTGCTGCTGATCGGTCTGGCGGCCTGGCCGCTGCTGCCGGTGGCGCCGCTGCCGCAGGTCGACTTCCCGACCATCCAGGTGACCGGCCGATTGCCGGGCGCCAGTCCTGAAACGATGGCGGCGAACGTGGCGCAGCCGCTGGAGCGACAGTTCTCGCTGATCCCGGGCCTCACGCAGATGAGCTCGGTCAGCTCGCTGGGCCAGACGCAGATCTCTCTGCAGTTCGACCTGGACCGCGCAATCGACGGCGCCGCACTCGACGTGCAGACCGCCATCAACGCGGCCACCGGACAGTTGCCCAAGAACCTGCCGAGCCCGCCGTCCTTCCGCAAGATCAACCCGGCCGACCTGTCGATGGTGATCTTCGCGGTGCAGTCCGATGTGCTGCCGCTCACGCAGGTGAACGACTACGCGGACAACGTGCTGGCGCAGCAGATCTCACGCATCAAGGGCGTGGGCCTGGTCAACATCTTCGGCCAGCAAAAGCCCGCCGTGCGCGTGCAGATCGACCCGGCGCGGCTGAAGACGCTGGGCCTCTCGCTCGAAGACGTGCGCGGCGTGATCGCCAGCGCGACGGTCAGCGCGCCGACGGGCACGATCGACGGCCCCACGCAGGCCTTCAACGTCTACACGAACGACCAGATCCTCCAGGGCAAGCCCTGGAACGACGTGGTGATCGCCTACAAGAACGGCGCGCCGATCCGCATCCGCGATATCGGCGTGGCCGTCGATGGCCCGGAAAATACCAAGGTCGCCGCCTGGGGTTATGCCGGTGCCGGCGCCGCCAAGGGCAACAGCATCACCAATGGCCGCACCATCCTGATGGCCATCACGAAGGAGCCCGGCGCCAACGTGATCGAGACGGTCGATCGCATCGAGGCCGCGCTGCCCAAACTGATGGCCTCGGTGCCGCCCTCGGTCACGGTCAACAAGCTGATCGACCGCACGCAAACCATCCGCGCCTCGGTGCATGACGTGGAGTTCACGCTGCTGCTGTCGATCTTCCTGGTCGTGATGGTGATCTTCGTGTTCCTGCGCGACGTGGCCGCCACGATCATCCCCAGCGTGACCGTGCCGCTGGCTTTGTTCGGCACGTCGGCCATCATGTACGTGCTCGGCTACAGCCTGGACAACCTCTCGCTGATGGCGCTGACCATCGCGGTCGGCTTCGTCGTCGACGATGCGATCGTGATGCTGGAGAACATCTACCGCCACGTCGAGGCCGGCATGAAGCCGCTGGAGGCGGCGCTGCAGGGCGCCTCCGAGATCGGCTTCACCATCATCTCGATCTCGGTGTCGCTGATCGCCGTATTCATTCCGCTCTTGCTGATGGGCGGCATCGTCGGGCGGCTGTTCCGCGAGTTCGCCGTCACCGTCACGCTGACCATCGTGGTGTCGGTGCTGATCTCGCTGACGCTCACGCCGATGCTGTGTGCGCGCTTCCTCAAGACGCACGAGGGCGGCAAGGAACACGAGCAGCACGGCAAGCTGTTCCAGCTCTTCGAGCGCGGCTTCGACGCCATGCTGAACGGCTACAAGCGCGGGCTGACGGTCGTGCTGCGCCATCCCTTCATCACGCTGATGACCTTCCTGGCCACGGTGACGGCCACGGTGGTGCTGTTCGTGGTGATCCCCAAGGGCTTCTTCCCGCAGCAGGACACCGGCTTCATCTTCGGTTCGGCCGCTGCGGGGCAGGATTCATCCTCCGAGGTGATGCACGGGCGCATGCTGCAGCTGGCCGACATCATCCGCAAGGACCCGGACGTCAGCACCTTCGGCATGCAGGCGGGCGCCAGCACCTTCAACTCGGGCAACTTCTTCATCGGCCTGAAGCCGCTCGACCAGGGCCGCACGCTGACCGCCGACCAGGTGATCACGCGGCTGCGCCCACAACTGGCCAAGGTGGGCGGCATCACGCTGTACATGCAGGCCGGGCAGGACATCAACGTCGGCGGCCGGTTGTCGCGCACGCAGTACCAGTACACGGTGACCGACTCCAATCTCGACGAGCTCAACGAGTGGGCGCCCAGGCTGGTGCAGCGCTTTCGCACGCTGAACGAGCTCACCGACGTCACCTCCGACCAGCAGAATGCCGCGCCTACCGCGAAGGTGACCATCGACCGCGAGCGCGCCTCCAGCTACGGCATCACGCCGGCGCTGATCGACGCCACGATCTACGACGCCATCGGCCAGCGCCAGGTGGCGCAGTACTTCACGCAGCTCAACAGCTACAACGTAGTGCTCGAGATCACGCCGGCGCTGCAAAAGGATCCGGCGCTGTTCGACAAGCTCTACCTCACCTCGCCGATCAACGGCCAGCAGATCCCGCTGTCGACCTTCGTCAAGGTCGACACCAGCAAGATGGGCTACCTGGCGATCAACCACCAGGGCCAGTTCCCCGGCGTGACGATCTCCTTCAACCTCAAGCCGGGCTTTTCGCTCGGCCAGGCGGTGGACGCGATCACCGCGGCGCAGAACGAGATGGGCGTTCCCGCCACGCTCAGCGGCACCTTCCAGGGCACGGCCCAGGCCTTCGGCGACTCGCTGCGCACCCAGCCCTACCTGATCGCCGCGGCGCTGGTCTCGGTCTACATCGTGCTGGGGCTGCTCTACGAGAGCTACATCCACCCGCTGACCATCCTGTCCACGCTGCCCTCGGCCGGCGTCGGGGCGCTCCTGATCCTGATGGCGGGCGGGTACGATCTGACGGTGATTGCACTGATCGGGATCATCCTGCTGATAGGCATCGTCAAGAAGAACGGGATCATGATGGTCGACTTCGCCCTCCATGCCGAGCGCGACCGGGGGATGTCGCCGCGCGACGCCATCTTCGAGGCCTGCCTGCTGCGCTTCCGTCCCATCATGATGACCACCATGTGCGCGCTGCTCAGCGGCCTGCCGCTGATGCTCGGGCACGGCGCCGGCTCCGAACTCCGGCGCCCCCTCGGCTACGCGATGGTGGGCGGGCTGATCCTGTCGCAGATGCTCACGCTCTTCACCACGCCCGTCATCTATCTCTACCTCGACCGCGCGCACCACTGGTATGTACGCCGCAAGGCGGCGCGCCAGCAGCGCCGTGCCGCGCTGGACGCGCCGGCAGGAGCCGCGGCGGAATGAAGGTCCTGATCGTCGAAGACGAGCGCAAGACGGCCGAATACCTCTACCAGGGCCTGACGGAGCAGGGCTGTGCCGTCGATCTGGCCTTCGACGGCATCGACGGCCAGCACATGGCGCTGCACTTCGACTTCGACGTCATCGTGCTGGACGTCATGCTGCCGGGGCTGGACGGCTTCTCGGTGCTCAAGTCGCTGCGCAGCGTCAAGAACACGCCGGTCATCATGCTGACCGCGCGCGACGGCGTCGAAGACCGCGTACGCGGCCTGCAGGACGGTGCCGACGACTACCTCGTCAAGCCTTTCTCCTTCCTCGAGCTGCTGGCGCGGCTGCAGGCGCTGACGCGGCGCGGCCGCAGCCACGAATCGACGCTGCTGCGCGTCGGCGACCTGCGCGTCGACCTGCTCGGCCGCAAGGCGATCCGCGAAGGCCAGCGCATCGACCTGACGGCCAAGGAGTTCGCGCTGCTGGCGGTGCTGGCGCGGCGGCAGGGCGAAATCCTCTCCAAGACGGTGATCGCCGAACTGGTGTGGGACATGAACTTTGACAGCAACACCAACGTGGTCGAAGTCGCCATCAAACGCCTGCGCGCCAAAATCGACGCACCCTTCGGCCAGAACCTGCTGCACACCATCCGCGGCATGGGCTATGTTCTGGAGGACCGCAGCGCCGAGGACAAGGAATGAAGAACTCGATCGCGATCAGGCTGGCACTGATGTTCGCGGCCGCGGCGCTGATGGGTTTCGCGCTGGTCGGCGGCGCGCTGCACCACGTGCTG
>DASYBU010000001.1:0-111181 GCA_036500605.1 Burkholderiaceae bacterium | reverse complement strand
TGAATTCTTTGCCACGACCTGCGCGCTATACCGCCAGCACGTCCCGGCCCGTATCCACCTCCGAACCCGCTTATGTCGGCGGATACGGGCCGGAACATGCTGGCTGCGCACCGAGGTTTTTTGAGAGGCCGGGCGTCCGCGTGAGGGCTCGCCGAAGAACACCAATGGTGGAAGAAGCCGGAGTGTTCCTGGCCCTAACTGCCGACATAAGCGGGTTAGAGGCAGTTAGGGCCAGGGACGCTCCGGCTTCGCTCGCCCGCTCTTCGCAGAAGGTTTTCCAGCGCCGAACCGAGTGCGGCGACGAGCCCAGGCTCAGTGCTGCAGGATCTTCGCGAGGAAGTCCTTGGCACGCGGCGAACGTTCCTCGGGCTTGCCGAAGAAATCGGTGCTCGAACAGTCTTCGATGATTTTCCCGGCGTCCATGAAGATCACGCGCTTGCTGACCTTGCGGGCGAAACCCATTTCATGCGTCACGCACATCATGGTCATGCCTTCCTGGGCCAGGGCGACCATCACGTCGAGCACTTCGCCGACCATTTCCGGGTCGAGCGCCGAAGTGGGTTCATCGAACAGCATCACGATCGGGTCCATCGACAGCGCGCGGGCGATCGCCACGCGCTGTTGCTGACCGCCGGAGAGCTGGCCGGGGAACTTGTCCTTCTGCGCGATCAGGCCCACGCGGTCGAGCATCTTGAGGCCGCGCACCTTGGCGTCGTCCTTGCTGCGGCCCAGCACCTTGATCTGCGCGAGCGTCAGGTTCTCGGTCACCGACAAGTGCGGGAACAGCTCGAAATGCTGGAACACCATGCCGACCTTCGAGCGCAGCTTGGGCAGATCGGTCTTGGGGTCAGAGATCGAGGTGCCGTTCACCACGATGTCGCCCTTCTGGAAAGGCTCCAGCGCGTTGACCGTCTTGATCAGCGTGGACTTGCCCGAACCCGAGGGCCCGCAGACCACAACCACGTCACCCTTGGCGATCGAGGTCGTGCAATCAGTCAGCACCTGGAAGGGGCCGTACCACTTGGAAACGTTCTTGATATCAATCATTTCAGCACTCACTGATTCATTCATCAACGGATGATGGCAACACGCTTTTGCAAGGCCCGGACCATGGCAGACAAGGAGTAGCAGATCACGAAGTAAACCACCGCCGCGAGCAGGTAGCCTTCAATCGTGCGGCCCATGTTCTGGCCGGCCAGCTGGAAGCCCTTGAGCAGGTCATAGGCGCCGATCGCGTAGGCCAGCGACGTGTCCTGCAGCATCACGATGATCTGCGTCATCAGCACCGGCAGCATGTTGCGGAAGGCCTGCGGCAGCACGACCAATTGCATGGTCTGGCGATAGCTCATGCCCATCGCATAGCCGGCGTAGATCTGACCGCCCGGCACGCTCTGGATGCCGGCGCGCATGATCTCGGCGAAGTAGGCCGCCTCGAACAGCGTGAAGGTGATGATGATCGACTGTTCCTTGCCGATGGCATGACCGATCAGCAGCGGGATCAGCAGATAGAACCACAGGATCACCATCACCAGCGGGACGGCGCGCAGCGTGTCCACGTAGAGGATGGAAATCCAGTTGAACACCTTGATGCTGGACAGGCGCATCAGCGCCAGCAGCGTGCCGAGCGCGGTGCCCAGCAAGGTGGCGATCAGGGTCACCTTGAAGGTGAACAGGAGACCACCCAGTATGTAGTTCTGGATGAAGTCCCAGGTGATGAAACTGAAGTCGAGTCCGCTCATCGTCCATGCCCCATCATGCCCGGCACACGCAGGCGTCTTTCAATGAACTTGGCGATGTAGTTGATCAGCAAGGCCGAGACCACGTAGAGGCCGGTGACGGCCAGATAGAGCTCAACGCCACGCGCGGTTTCTTCCTGGCCCTGCATCGCGAACTGGGTCAGCTCGGGGATCGACACCGCAAAGGCCGCCGCCGAGTTCTTGACGATGTTCATCGACTCGCTGGTCAGCGGCGGAATGACGATGCGAAACGCCATCGGCAGCAGCACGTAGCGGTAGGTCTGGCCCAGCGTCAGGCCCATCGCCAGACCGGCATAACGCTGGCCCTTGGACAGGCTTTCAATGCCGGCCTTGATCTGCTCGGACACGCGGGCCGAGGTGAAGAAGCCCAGCGCCATCGCCACCAGGTAGAACGGCGGCAGTTTGGCCAGCGGCGGAATCAGCACCGGCAGCACGAAGTACCAGAGGAAGATCTGCACCAACAGCGGGATGTTGCGGAACAGCTCGGTCCAGGCCTCACCCAAGATGCGCCACGGGCGCCCCGGAAGCGTGCGCATGATGCCGACCATCGAACCCACGACGAGCGCCAGCAGCAAGGAGCTGACGGACACCATCAGGGTCCATTTCCAGGCGGCGAGCAGCATGTCCAGATAGGTGATGCTGCCGTCTTTGCCCAGGCAGCCGGCAACCACCGTCTGCTCCAGGTTGTCTTTACAGAAAACCTGCCAATCCAGATTCGACACTGGCGGCCTCCTTCAATGTAGCGAGGCCGCACACTCGGGTGCGGCCTCGTAGTACTGCGCTAGTTCAAGCCAACGCAAGCGAGAGCTTAATGCTGGTAGCTTTCCATTGGCTTGTCGTTCGGTGAAGCCCAGGCGGCCTTGGTTTCGGCGCCAGGGGTCAGACCGTACTTAGCAAGCATCTTGCCAATCTCGCCCGACTTCATCAGCGCGTCCACGCTGTCGTCCACGGCCTTCTTGAAAGCCGGGTCGTCCTTGCGGATCATGATGGCGATCGGCTCGACGGACAGGGCCTCGCCGACGATCTTGAAGTCAGCCGGGTTCTTGGCGTGGGCGATGTTGCCGGCCAGGATGTAGTCGTCCATCACGAAGGCATCGGCGCGGCCTTGCTCGAGCAGCAGGAAGCTGTCGGCGTGGTCCTTGCCGTAGACCTCATGGAAGTCCAGGCCCTTCATGCGCTCGTTCTTGCGCAGCGTCTGGACCGAGGTGGTGCCGGTCGTGGTCGCCACGTTGCGGCCGTTCAGCTGGGCGATCGAGGTGATGCCCGAATTGGCGCGCACGGCCATGCGAACGTTGGTCACGTAGGTGGTGTGGGCAAAAGCCACTTCCTGCGCACGCGCGGTGTTGTTGGTGGTGGAACCGCACTCGATATCGACCGTGCCGTTCTTGATCAGCGGCTGGCGGTTTTGCGAGGTCACCGACTGGTAGACGATGTCGAGCTTGGCCAGGCCGAGTTGCTTCTTGATGTCGGCCAGCACATGGCGGCACACATCGACGTGGAAACCTTCGTACTTGCCTTCGCCCACCGAATAGGAGAGCGCGCCGGAGGAGTCGCGCACCCCCATCGTGACGGTGCCCGACGCCTTGATCTTGGCGAGCGTGTCTTCGGCGTGAACGGCGCCCGCGGCAGCAGCCAGGGCAAGAATCAACAGTGCTTTCTTCATAAGCCTTCCTCAGTTGGAGTCACAAATCGAAGCAGACCACGGCTGTCCACCGTATCGGCCTCGGGTTTTCCCGATCATGCAACAGCTGCATAACCCAATGTATGCCGGATCATCCGGCTAAAAAGTCCCACAGCGCCAGTGCCACGGGTTTGTTGCGGCGCGAGGCTTCGGGCCTTTCGCGGTAGAGACGCAGGTCCATCGACAGCTCGAATTCGCCACGCGGCGCGGCCTGCACCAAGGTGCGCGACTTGAGCTCCTTGCTGACCGAGCTGGCCGGCAGGAAGGCCAGGCCGTGCCCTTCCAGGGCCATCGCCTTGAGCCCTTCGGCCATGTCGGTTTCGTAGATGGCGTCGAGGTTCAGCGGCATGCCGGCTTCCTTGACGATCAACTCGACCATCTGGCCCAGGTAAGCGCCCGAGGCATACGACAGGAAAGGAATCTTCTGCCCCGCGTGCCCAGGCAGCCGGAACATCGGCTGGCCGTCGGCATCGGCCTTGGCGTAGGCCGACAGCGTCTCGGTGCCGAGCGAGACCATCTGGTAGCGCCCGGGGTCGAGTTGCAGCGGCTGGCTGGCGTGGTGATAGACCACCAGCAGATCGCAATTGCCTTCGCTGAGCTGCAGCATCGCGTCATGCACATTGAGCGCATTGAGCCGCGTCTTGACCGCACCGAAGCTCTGGCGCAGCCCCATCAGCCAATGCGGGAAGAAGCTGAAGGCGAGCGAATGCGGGAGCGCGAACTCGATCATGTCGTCGCCGGCCGATTGGTGGCTGCGCAGCATGTTGCGCGTGGCCTGCAGATTGCCCAGGATTTCCACCGCCTGATCGCGCAGCGTTTCGCCGGCGCCGGTCAGCCGCGTCGGGTAGGACGAGCGGTCTACCAGGTCCACGCCGGCCCAGGCTTCCAGCGCCTGGATGCGGCGCGAGAACGCCGGCTGGGTCACATGCCGCACCAGCGCTGAACGCGAGAAGCTGCGCGTCTCGGCCAGGCTCACAAAATCTTCAAGCCATTTGGTTTCCACGGCGGCAGTTTAGGGCAAGGCCGGCGGTTTCTCAGCGCCACTTTGCTGCATCCGCCACATGCGCGCGTACACGCCTTCCTGCGCCAGCAGATCCTCGTGATGGCCGCGTTCGACGATGCGGCCGGCCTCCAGCACCAGGATCTCATGCGCATCCACCACGGTCGAAAGCCGGTGCGCAATCACGAGCACGGTCTTGTTGCGGCCCGCCGCTTCCAGCTCGGCCTGGATGGCGCGTTCGTTGCGCGAGTCGAGCGCCGAGGTCGCTTCGTCGAAAATCATGATCGACGGGTTCTTCAAGAGCGTGCGCGCAATCGCCACGCGCTGCTTCTCGCCGCCCGAAAGCTTGAGCCCGCGCTCGCCGACCATCGTGTCGTAGCCCTTGGGCGTGGCCGAGATGAAGCCGTGGATGTGCGCGGCCCTGGCGGCGCCCTCCACTTCGGCCTGCGTGGCGCCGGTCCGCCCGTAGGCGATGTTGTAGGCCACGGTGTCGTTGAACAGCACCGTGTCCTGCGGCACGATGCCGATATTGCGGCGCAGCGAGCCTTGCGTCACCGCGCGCACATCCTGGCCGTCGATGCGGATCGCGCCGCTGTCAATGTCATAGAAGCGGTAGAGCAGCCGCGCCAGCGTGCTCTTGCCTGAGCCGCTCGGGCCCACCACGGCGACCTTCTTGCCAGCCGGAATCTCGAAGCTCACGCCGTGCAGGATCGGCCGCTCGGGGTCGTAGGCGAAGTGCACGTCGTCGAAGCGCACGGTCGGCCCCGTCACTTCCAATTCGCGCGCATCGGGCGCATCGGCCACTTCGCGCTCACGCTCCAGCAGCACGAACATCTTGTCCAGGTCGGTCAGGCCCTGCTTGATCTCGCGGTAGATCACGCCGAGGAAGTTCAGCGGGATGTACAGCTGGATCATGAAGGCATTGATCATCACCAGATCGCCGAGGCTGATGTGGCCCTCCACCACACCGACCGTGGCACGCCACAGCATCAGCACCAGAGCCGTGGCGATGATCAACTGCTGGCCGGTGTTGAGCATCGACAGCGTGGACTGCGATTTGAGCTGCACGCGGCGCAGCTTCTCGAGGCTCTCGTCGTAGCGCTTCGCCTCGAAGTCCTCGTTGTTGAAATACTTGACGGTCTCGTAGTTCAGCAGCGAATCGATCGCCTTGGTGTGCGCCACCGAATCAAGCTCATTGAGCTGCTTGCGGAACTTGGTGCGCCACTCGGTCACCGTCACGGAGAAGGTGATGTAGACCACCAGCGCCGCCGCCGTGATCAGCGCGAAGACGGCGTCGAACTTGAAGGCCAGCAAGCTCAGCACCAGCGTCATCTCGATCAGCGTCGGGATGATGTTGTAGAGCGAGTAGGAGATCAGCGAATTGACGGCGCGCGTGCCGCGCTCGATGTCGCGCGTCATGCCGCCGGTCTGGCGTTCGAGGTGGAAGCGCAGGCTCAGGTCATGCAAGTGACGGAAGACCTGCAACGAGATCGCACGCGAGGTGCCCTCGGTCGCCTTCGCGAAGATCAGCTCGCGCGCTTCGCTGAACAGCGAGGTCGACAGGCGCAGCAACCCATAGGCCACGAGCAAGCCCACCGGCACCACGAGCATGCTTTGCGCCGAGCCCGGCTTCAGGTCGAGCCCGTCGATCAGGTGCTTGAGGAGCACCGGCACGCCCACATTGGCCAGGCGCGAGCCCAGCATGAACGAGAGCGCGAGCCCCACTCGCACGCGGTAGTCCCACAGATAGCCGAGCAGGCGGCGGATCGTGACCCAGTCGTTGCGCGTGTGCGCCACTTCCGGCGTGGCCGGCGCGATGCCCGGGGATATTCTGGCTTGAGGGTGCATGGAGCGATGGAGTTAGGGACAATGGCAGGCAACAACACGCCATCCAACCCCACATCATGTCCCAAATGTCCCAGCCCTCGCCCGCCCCGGCCCATTCCGTCGAGTCCACGCGCGAACTGGTCATGAAGGTCATGCCGATGCCGGCCGATGCCAACGGCAACGGCGATGTGTTCGGCGGCTGGATCATGGCGCAGGTCGACCTGGCCGGCTCGGTGCTGCCGGCGCGCATCTCGCGCGGCCGCATCACCACCGTGGCAGTCAACGAATTCATCTTCAAGCAGCCCGTCTCGATCGGCGACCTGCTCTCGTTTTACGCGACGGTGACGCGCGTGGGCCGCACCTCGGTGACCGTGCATGTCGAGGTGATCGCCGAGCGCAACCCGGCGAATCCGCATGTGGTGAAAGTGACCGAGGCCAACCTGACCTACGTGGCGATCGACATGCACGGCAAGCCGCGCGAGATCGCCGCCGCGCAATAACCCGGTGGTGCGACCCGTCGCTTGCGTGCTACCGTAAGCGATAAATCACAAGATCAATCAGGGTTGCATGTTCTTTGAATGTCACAAGCGGGGCGCCGCGAGCGCCCTCGTTCTGGGTGCAGTGCTGTCCGCCTGTGGCGGCGGTGGTGGTTCAGACGGCGGCAGCTCGAGCCCGCCTCCTCCCGTCAACACGAGCACACCGCTCCAACCTTCCTCGACCTATGCGCAGCGCTGCGCGCCTGAAAACACGCAGGCGCCGTCACCGCGCAGCGGCAGCCTCAGCATCGAGAAGCAATGGATGCGCTCGTACTTCGACGAGGCGTACTTGTGGAACACCGAGGTGCCCACGGTCGACGCCAGCGCCGCGGCGTACTCGGGCACGAACGTGGCGACCGCGCTGGACAACTACTTCAACGCGCTGCTGACGCCACAGTTCACCAGCACCGGTGCCCGGCGCGACAAGTTCAGTTTCATGATGTCCACCAGCGACTGGAACGCCCTGGCCGGCTCCGGGCAGGATGTCGGTTATGGGCTGGACTGGAACCTGAGTTCGCAGACCGCACCGCGGCACATCCGCGTGGCGTACATCGACGCCGGCGGCACGGCCCAGACCTACAAGATCAGCCGCGGCTATGAGCTCATCAGTGCGGACGGCGTCAGCGCGGACGCGAACGATTCAGCCGGCGTCGACACGCTCAACTCGGCGCTGTTTCCCGCCACCGCGGGCGAATATCACAGCTTCGTTTTTCGTTTGCCCGATGGCGTCAGCACCGCCTACATCGGCATGTACAGCGGCACGGACACGCAAGCTTCGGTGTTCCTGAGCGAAGTCGTGACGGCCGATGACGGCAGCCGCGTCGGGCACCTGATCTTCAACAACCACCTGGCCCCGGCCGAGGCGCCGCTGATCAGCGCGATCCAGAATTTCAAGGCCCAGGGCATCACGGACCTGGTGCTGGACATGCGCTACAACGGCGGCGGCTATCTCTACATCGCCAGCGAACTGGCCTACATGATCGCGGGACCGACGAAGATCAACAGCCGCAATTTCGACAGCCTGAACTACAACGCCCGCCGTACGGCCGAGAACACGAACACGCCGTTCTATTCGAGCTCGTGCAATCTGGACAGCAACGGCAACTGCACGAGTTCGCAGGCCTTGCCGACGCTGAACCTGAGCCGCGTGTATGTGCTGACACAGGGCGACACCTGCTCGGCCAGCGAAGCGGTGATCAACGGCTTGCTCGGCGTCGATGTCGACGTGATCCAGATCGGCGGCACGACCTGCGGCAAGCCCTATGGCTTCACGGCCCAGGACAACTGCGGCTACTCGTACTTCCCGATCGAATTCCAAGGCGTCAACGCCAAGGGCTTTGGCGACTATTCAGACGGTTTCACGCCTGGCGGAGCCAGCATCGCCAGCAGCGGCCGGACGCTGCACGGCTGCCAGGTCAGCGATGACTTCAGCCATGAGCTGAACGACCGCGCCGAAGGCCAGTTGGCGGGCGCCCTGCACCACCGGGCGACCGGGCAATGCCCGGTGCAGACCTTGGCCCGCCAGCAGTCGCTGGCCGGCAATGGCGAAGGCGCATCGCTGCGGATGCAGCTGCGCCGCTCGCCTGCGCTCACCAACGCGATCGCAGGCGGGCGGCATTGAACCGCAAGGCCGGCGGCGCGTTCAATTGAATGTCGAAAAGCGCCATCGCGCGCCTCACGACCGCCGCCCCGCGACACCAAGTTAAATAGGGACTTGCGAGCTGTCGAAGCATTTGACAGCACTTGCGTGTCGTCTATTGCCTCGAATCGCTAAGTCTTTGCCTGCGTTGACGGAAGCCGGGAAGGTACGAGTTATGCGTGCAGTAAGTCTGCTGTCATCGACGGGAGACATGCATGAAATCAGGTCACTCGGCTTTCTGTGCCTTGGCCCTTTGGGCCGCCAGCAGTCTGGTGTTCGCCGATCCGGTGCCGCTTGATCTGACCATCACGGGCAAGTTCACGGTGGACGCCGTCAATTCCTGGGATCCGACCGGCGGCGCAACACAGACTGCCGTCGCGAGCGCGCTCAACGGCGGAGTGTTGAGCCAGGGTTCATTCAGCGGCTCGCCATCGGCCCTCTCGCAAGGCGGCGCCCTGACCGCGACCGGTGATGGCGTGGGCGGTCTGTTCACGATGTCAGGCACGCGCGCCGGTTCCGATGCCACGACGCAGGGCCTGTTTGCCGACTATCTGTTCACGCTGGCCAATGGTTCGGCCACCGACACCTACACGATCTTCTTCCGCGCCAAGGCGGTCAACGATGCCAGCGCCTCGGGCAGCAACGCGTTCGCGCATTCGGAACTCAGCGTCAGCGACGCGCTCAACAACGAGATCTTCTTCAGCGACGAACTCATCGACACCCTCAACCCAGGAAACAACCGCGCAGCGGTCAGCGCCAGCGACCTGTTCTCCTTTGTGCTGGCACCCGGCCAAAGCACCACCTTCAGCGCCCTGCAGTCCCAACTGGGCGGCGCGTATGACGACGATGGCAACAGCTATTCGGCCTCGCTCGACGGCTTCCTGAGCATCGACGAGATTCGCAGTTCGGCCACCACCAACGGTGTCCCCTCGCCCGGCACGCTGCCTTTGGTGTTGACGGGTCTGGTGCTGCTGGCGCTGCGCCCGCGGCGACGCTGAGTCCCAGTTGCCGCCGAGGCGTCGCGGCGGCCGAATTTCGCGACGCTCCCCATGTCTGTCCCACATGAAAGGATGAGCGATGAAATCGTCCCGTCTCCTGTTGAAGGTTGGCGCCTGCGCTGCCTTGCTCGGCACCAGTGCTGCTGCCCACGCAACCTGCTCGGCCGAGCCGATCCTGGGTTCCATCTGCATCGTGGCGTTCAACTTCTGCCCGCAGGGTTACGCCTCGGCCGAGGGGCAACTGCTCCCCATCAACCAGAACACCGCGCTGTTCTCCTTGCTCGGCACCTACTACGGCGGCAATGGCACGACGAACTTTGCGCTGCCTGATCTGCGCGGGCGAGTGCCTGTCGGGCAAGGCCAGGGGCCGGGCTTGTCGCCTATCGATCAAGGCCAAGTCGGCGGCAACGAGACCATCCAGCTGACCGCGGCGCAGATGCCGGCGCACACGCACAGCGCTCAATTGATGGCGAGCAGCGCCAATGGCTCGACCGACAACCCTTCAGGCGCCACCATGGCCAGGCTGCCGCGCTCCAACATCTACAGCGGCTCGGGCCCGGACACGAACATGAGCGCCTCGGCGGTCTCGATCGGCACCAGCGGCAGCAGCCAGCCCATCCCGATTCGCGATCCGATGCTGGGGCTGCGCTACTGCATTGCCATGCAGGGCATCTTCCCGGCCAGGCCGTAGCAACGCGCTTTCAGTTGAACTTGCTGAAGTCCGGCTTGCGCTTCTGGAAGAAGGCCTGGAAGGCTTCCTGAGCTTCGGGTCCACGCAGACGAGCGCCGAAGATCGCGGCCTCGGCTTCGATCACTTCGCGGATCTGCGCGGCATGGCCCTTGCGCAGCAGCTTCTTGCTTTCGCGAACGCCGCTCGGCGGCAGCGCGTTGAAGCGTTCGGCGATGCGGCGCGCATGCTTGAGCACTTCGCTCGTCGGCAGCACCGCGTTGGCGATGCCGTACTCGACGGCCTTCTCGCCCGTGAACGGATCGCCCAGCAGCAGATGCTCGGCCGCGAGACGCGGGCCCATCAGCGCGGGCGCGAGCAGGCTTGAAGCGAACTCGGGCACAAGACCCAAGCTCACGAAAGGCATGGCCAGGCGCGATTCATCGGCAACAAAGACGAAGTCGCAATGGAACAGCATGGTCGTGCCGATGCCGATGGCCGCGCCGGTGACCGCCGCGACGATCGGCTTCTCGCAATCGAGCAGCGCGAACATGAACTGGAACACGGGCGCGGTCATGTCGCGCGCCGGGGCGTTCATGAAGTCTTCGAGGTCATTGCCTGAGGTGAAGATCTCGGGCTGGCCCTGGATCAGCACCGCGCGCACTTCGGGGTTGGTCTGGGCGGCGCGCAGCGCGTCGGCCATCTCCGAGTACATCGCGCTGGTCAGCGCGTTCTTCTTCTCGGGGCGGGCGATTTCGATCGTGGCCACGCCGTTCACGACAGCAGTCTTGATGCTCACACTCGTCTCCTCGGTATTGATCAAGTAGAGCCCGTGGAACCGGCTTTGCCGGGCCACCGGGCTCGCCCCCTTGAGGGGGTGGCGCGTCAGCGCCTACGGGGGTGGGTCAAAGTCTTTCGATGATGCCGGCGGCGCCTTGACCGGCGCCCACGCACATCGTCACCATGCCGTACTTGCCGCCGGTGCGACGCAGGCCGTGGATGACCGAGGCCGCACGGATCGCGCCGGTCGCGCCCAGCGGATGGCCCAGCGCAATCGCGCCGCCGTTCGGGTTGACCTTGGAACGATCGAGCACGATGCCCTTGCCGTCGAGGTCGTTCAGCACGGCCAGCGATTGCGCAGCAAAGGCTTCGTTGAGTTCGACCCAATCCAGGTCCTGTGCCTTGATGCCCGCAAGCGCCAGCGCAGCGGGGATCGCCTCGATCGGGCCGATGCCCATGATCTCGGGCGGCACGCCGCGCACGGCGAAGCTGACGAAACGCGCCAGCGGGGTCAGGCCGAAACGCTTGACGGCGGCCTCCGAAGCGACGATCAGCGCGCCGGCACCGTCCGAAGTTTGCGAGCTGTTGCCGGCGGTGACGCTGCCCTTGGCCGCGAACACCGGGCGCAGCTTGGCCAGGCCTTCGAGCGAGGTGTCAGGACGCGGGCCTTCGTCGATGTCGACGATGCGCTTCTTGACGTTGACCGAGCCATCGGCCAGGTTGGGCTGGCGGTCGAGCACTTCAAACGGCGTGATCTCGTCCTTGAAGTAGCCGGCTTGCGCGGCCTTCAAGGCACGCTGATGCGACTCCAGCGCGAACGCGTCTTGCGCTTCACGGCTGATCTTCCATTGCGTCGCGACCTTCTCGGCCGTCAGGCCCATGCCGTAGGCGAGGCCGACGTTCTCATCGCGCTCGAAGATGGCGGGCGGCATCGACGCCTTGTTGCCACCCATCGGCACCATGCTCATCGATTCGACGCCACCGGCGATCATCACCTCGGACTCGCCGACGCGAATGCGGTCTGCCGCCATCGCCAGGGCCGTGATGCCCGAAGCGCAGTAGCGGTTCACCGTCACGCCGCCGACCGTGTTCGGCAGGCCCGACAGCACGGCCGCGACGCGGGCGATGTTCATGCCCTGCTCGCCTTCGGGGAAGGAGCAGCCGATGATGGCGTCTTCAATCACCTTCGGGTCGAGACCCGGCACTTGTGCCATCGCGGCCTGAATGGCGCGCATCAGCATTTCGTCGGGACGCGTGTTGCGGAAGTAACCGCGGCCCGAGCGCCCGATGGGCAGACGGGTGGCGGCGCAGATGTAGGCTTCTTGAACTTGCTTGCTCATGATCTGTGATCCTTGGTTGGCCGCTCAGTTGCGCACCGGCTTGCCGGTTTGCAGCATGCCCATGATTCGCTCTTGCGTCTTCGGGCTGTCGAGCAGCGCGCAGAAATGCTTGCGCTCCAGCGACATCAAATACTCTTCGCTCACCAGCGAGTTGGCTTCCACTTCGCCGCCGCAGACGACGTCGGCGATCAGGCTGGCGATGTGATAGTCGTAGGCGCTGATGAAGCCGCCGTCGCGCATATTGACCAGTTGGCTCTTGATCGTGGCGATGCCCGAACGGCCGGCCACGGGAATCAGGGCCTTGAGCGGCGGACGGTAGCCCGAATCGGCCATGGCCTTGGCTTGCGCGCTGGCCACGAAGAGCAGCTCGTCCTTGTTCGGGACGATGATGTCACCGTCGATCAGGAAACCGTTCTTCTTGACTTCGAGTGCCGAGGTGCCGACCTTGGCCGTGGCGGCCGAGGTGAAACCGTCCTTCAGGAAGGCGAAGATGTCGGCGTTGGCATTGCCCGCAGCCGCCATCTCGGCCGCGCGGCGCGCGATGTAGGTCAGGCCACCGCCCGCAGGCACGAGGCCCACGCCGACTTCGACCAGGCCGACATAACTCTCCATATGAGCGACACGGCGGTCGCAATAGACCGACAGCTCGCAGCCGCCGCCCAGCGCCAGGCCGCGCATCGCGGCGACGACCGGCACATTGGCGTAGCGCAGGCGCAGCATCATGGTCTGCAGCTTCAGCACTTCAGGCGCGATGCCCTTGGAGCCCGACTTCATGAAGACGGGCATCAGCGCTTCGAGGTTGGCGCCGGCCGAGAACACATCGTCCGGCGACCAGATCACCAGGCCCTTGTACTTCGCTTCGGCGATCTCGATGGCCTGGGTCAGGCCTTCGGTCACGGCCGGGCTGATCAGGTGCAGCTTGGCGGTGATCGAGGCGATCAGCACTTCGCCGTCGAGCGACCAGACACGGATCTCTTCGTTCTTGAACTCTTCGGTGCCCGACTTCAGCGGCTCGGCCGCGCCTTCTCCGAACAGCGATTCACCGAAAGGCTGACGCTCGTAAACCGGCAGCTTGGCGCGCGGCTTGAACGTGCCTTCGGCGGCGCTCCACGAACCTTGCGGCGTGTGCACGCCACCGGCTTCAGCCACCGGGCCGCTGGTCACCCAGGCGGGCAGCGGTGCGCTGGAGAGCGCCTTGCCCTCGGCGATGTCGGCCGAGATCCATTCCGCGACCTGCTTCCAGCCGGCTTGCTGCCACAGCTCGAACGGGCCTTGGCTGCTGCCGAAGCCCCAGCGCATCGCGAAGTCGATTTCGCGGGCCGTGTCGGCCACGGTGTTCAGGTGCACGGCCGCGTAGTGGAAGCTGTCGCGCAGGATCGACCACAGGAACTGCGCCTGCGGGTTGCTCGATTCGCGCAGCAGCTTGATGCGATCGGCGGCAGGCTTCTTCAGCATGCGGGCGACGATCTCGTCGGCCTTGCCGCCGCCGGCAACGTATTGGCCGGTGGCGAAGTCCAGGCGCTGAATGTCCTTGCCGACCTTCTTGTAGAAACCGGCGCCGGCCTTCTGGCCCAGCGCGCCCGCTCCGATCAGTCCGGCCAGCACCTTCGGCGTGGCGTACATCGAATAGAACGGGTCGGCCTGCAGGTTGTCCTGCATGGTCTTCATGACGTGGGCCATGGTGTCCAGGCCCACGACGTCGGCGGTGCGGAAGGTGCCGCTCGAAGCGCGGCCGAGCTTCTTGCCGGTCAGGTCATCGACCACGTCGACCGAGAGGCCGAACTTCTCGGCTTCGATCATCGTGGCCATCATGCCGGCCACGCCGACGCGGTTGGCAACGAAGTTGGGCGTGTCATGCGCGCGCACCACACCCTTGCCGACGGCGCTGGTCACGAAGCCTTCGAGTTGGTCCAGCACGTTCGCTTCAGTGGTCGGCGTGTTGATCAGCTCCACCAGGTACATGTAGCGCGGTGGGTTGAAGAAGTGGATGCCGCAGAAGCGCGGCTTGATCGACTCCGGCAGCACTTCGGAAAGCTTGGTGATCGACAGGCCCGAGGTGTTGGAGGCGACGATCGCGCCCGGCTTCACGAACGGAGCGATCTTGGTGTACAGATCGAGCTTCCAGTCCATGCGCTCGGCGATGGCTTCGATGATCAGGTCGCAATCCTTCAGCAGCTCGAGGTGCTCTTCGTAATTGGCCTGCTGGATCAGCGCGGCGTTCTCGGGCACGCCGAGAGGCGCGGGCTTGAGCTTCTTCAAGCCTTCGATGGCCTTGGTGACGATGCCGTTCTTGGGGCCTTCCTTGGCCGGCAGGTCAAACAGGACGACCGGCACCTTGACGTTGACGAGGTGCGCAGCGATCTGCGCGCCCATCACGCCAGCGCCGAGCACGGCGACTTTGCGAACTTGGAATCGACTCATGAGGAGGCTCCGTTATGGCTGACTGAGTGTCTGTGTGATGTCCGGGCTGCGCGATTTATTCGACGCGCACCCAGACCTGGGTTCTGTAGAAGAAGCCGATGTAGCCGCGCATCTCGAGCTTCTTGCCGCCTTCGACGGGCTTCAAGCGGGTCTTGTAGGTCTTGCCGTTCTCGGGGTCAAGCACTTGGCCGCCCGTCCAGAGGGCTTTGTCATCGGCATCCTGCTTGACGCTGC
The DNA here is from genome assembly GCA_036500605.1 of Burkholderiaceae bacterium. GTDB lineage: Bacteria > Pseudomonadota > Gammaproteobacteria > Burkholderiales > Burkholderiaceae_C > JAFALK01. Next base: position 96,301 of record DASYBU010000001.1, on the reverse strand, counting down.
GGATGATCTGCAGGCCCACGATGGGCTTGTTCTTGCGGTCGTCTTCGCACTTGTCGCAGACGGCGGTCTGACGGGAGGGATCAAAGACCTTCTCGATGCTGCCGGTCAGCACACCACCGTTTTCGGTGATGCGGACCAGCGATTTCTCGGTCTTGCCGTCGTCATCGATGGTCTTCCAGAGGCCGACGGGCGTGGCTTGAGCCGAGGCGATCTGTGCAGCCAGGCCCAAGGCCAACGCCACGAGTACGTTCTTCATCATCTTGTCTCCAGGATTTCCGGGATGATTGATTTGATTGGCGCTGCCTTGCGTGACAGCGCCATTTCAGGCTCAGAACAGCGCTTCGTCCATCTCCATCAGCGACGGCAGGCCGGCGCGGGCGGTGCGGATCAGCGAGGCGGTTTCGGGCAGCAGCTTGGCGAAGTAGAAACGCGCCGTGGCCAGCTTGGCGACGTAGAACTTGTCGCCGGCGTCCTTCTTCTCGAGCGCGACCTTGGCCATGCGGGCGAAGAAGTAAGCGTAGACCATGTGGCCGACCACGCGCAGATAGTCCACGGCGGCAGCACCGACTTCATCAGGATTCTGGAAAGCCTTCATGCCGATCTCGGTGGTCAGCTTGGTGACCTTGTCGCCGATGTCGGCCAGCGGGTTGATGAACTCCTGCATCGCTTCGCTGGTGCCCTCTTCTTCAACAAAGGCGGCGATCTTCTTGCCGAAGGCCTTCAGCGTGGCGCCGTTGTTGGAGAGGATCTTGCGGCCCAGCAGGTCCAGCGACTGCACGGTGTTCGTGCCTTCGTAGATCATGTTGATGCGCGCATCACGCACGTATTGCTCCATGCCCGATTCGTGGATGTAGCCGTGGCCGCCGAACACCTGCATGCAGTGCGAGGTCGCGATCCAGGCGTTGTCGGTGATGAAGGCCTTGATGATCGGCGTCAGCAGTGCGACTTCGGCATCGGCCGTCCTGCGGTCTTCTTCATCGGCCGAACTGAGGGCCTTGTCGAGTTGCAGCGCGGCGTAGGTGGTCAGCATGCGGCCGCCTTCGGCATAGGCACGCGCGGTCAGCAGCATCTTGCGCACATCGGGGTGCACGATGATCGGATCGGCCGGCTTGTCCGGTGCCTTCGGGCCCGACAGGGCGCGCATCTGGATGCGGTCCTTGGCGTAGGCCACGGCGTTTTGATACGCGACTTCGGTCAGGCCCAGTGACTGGTTGCCGACGCCCAGGCGGGCGGCGTTCATCATCACGAACATGGCCATCAGGCCCTTGTTCGGCTGGCCCACCAACGTGCCCTTGGCGCTGTCCAGGTTGATCTGGCAGGTCGAGTTGCCGTGGATGCCCATCTTGTGCTCGAGGCCCGTGCAGATGACCGGGTTGCGCGAGCCAAGCGAGCCATCGGCATTGACGTTGTACTTGGGCACCGCGAACAGCGAAATTCCCTTCGAACCTTCAGGCGCGCCCGGGATGCGAGCCAGCACCAGATGGATGATGTTCGACGCCAGTTGGTGTTCGCCGGCCGAGATGAAGATCTTCTGGCCCGTGATCAGGTAGGTGCCATCGGGCTGCGGCTCGGCCTTGCTGCGCAGCAGGCCCAGGTCGGTGCCGCAATGCGGTTCGGTCAGGCACATGGAGCCCGTCCACTCGCCGCTGGTCAGCTTGGCGAGGTAGGTCTTCTTCTGCTCATCGGTGCCATGCGCGTGCAGCGCTTCATAAGCGCCGTGCGAGAGGCCCGGGTACATGGTCCAGGCCTGGTTGGCCGAGTTCAGCATCTCGTACATGGCCTGGTTGATCACCACCGGCAGGCCCTGGCCGCCGTACTCGGGATCGCAGCCCAGCGCCGGCCAGCCGCCTTCGACGAACTTGGCATAGGCTTCCTTGAAGCCCTTGGGCGTGGTCACTTCGTGCGTGGTCTTGTCGAGCGTGCAACCTTCGGCGTCGCCGGAAAGGTTCAGCGGCGCGATCACTTCGGAAGCGAACTTGCCGGCTTCTTCAATCACCGCATTGATCGTGTCAACGTCAACGTCCTTGTGAGCCGGCAGCGTCTGCAGCTCATCGGCGACGTTCAGCACCTCGTGCATCACGAACTGCATGTCGCGCAGGGGCGGGTTGTATTGCGGCATGTCTGGTGCTCCTCGTTATGGAAGAAATAGTGTTGGCTGAGAGATCAAGAGCGCTCGAGGACCTTCAGCCCGGTCTCGGTCGCGTAAAAGCGGATGGTTCGGTCGAAGCCCACGCCGGCCCGGGCTAACGCGCCAGGGCGACGCATGAAGCGCGCATCATGGTGCAAGGAAAGAATCAGGCCGTGCAATTCAAACAGAATCTGCTCCAGGTCAGCGTCGGCGCGCAGGTGGCCCATTTCGCGCGACAGCGTCATCGCCTTGTGCAACGCGCCGTGCCAGGCCTTGACCATGTCAACCAGCGCATCGCGCACCGGGCCGGGCCGATCATCGAACTCGACGGCGCCGCTGATGTAGATGCAGCCGGAGTCGACTTCCACCGAGACGCGGCGCACCCAGTTCTCGAACATGGCGCGCAGGCGCTGCAAGCCGCGCGGCTCGCGGATGGCGGTGAAGAAGACCTCTTCCTCGAACTTGGCGTGGTACTCGGTCACCACGGCAATCTGCAATTCCTCGCGTGAACCGAAATGGGCGAACACGCCCGACTTGCTCATCTTGGTCACGTCGGCCAGAGCGCCGATGGACAAGCCTTCCAGGCCCATGTGTGACGCCAGGCCCAGGGCCGCTTCGAGAATGGCGGCGCGCGTCTGCTGGCCTTTTTGCATCGACCGCACGGGCCGCGACGCCACGGCGCCGGACTTGGCGCTGGCCTTCGGAACGGTGCTGCTGGGACGGGGCAAGGCGGACACGGCGGGAGGGATTCCTGGGCTCGGCGAAGTTCGAATAATAAAACGAACGGTCGTGCTATTTTGCAGTATTTTTTGGCAATGCCAAGTCCTTTTTCGGCAACGGCCCTGGCTTTGCTTGAAATTGACAGCTTGATGAACCCGCCGGTTCCCGCTCGTTCCAGCGAGGCGAAGTGGTGCTCTCCAGACAAGGAGCGGCCCGTCTCAGCCGGCGCCGCTTGAGTCAGTACGCACTCTTACGGTAGTCTCTGCCTTGGAGGTTTGCCGTGGACGTGCTTCAACTGGATGTTTCCGGCCGGCCGCAGGCCTGGATCACGAGCAAGGAAGCTGCCGTGATCTACGCCAGCGACGGTATCGCCTGGACCCTGGGCGACCCCTGCCACGTCATGCGTGGCGGCATGCAGCGCCATTCCGGCCTGCAATCGCGCATCGAGGTCCACCCCATCATTGCCGTGCGCGGCGCGGTGCCCACGCGGGCTTGGCGGCAGGCCCCGGCGCTCTCCAATCCCAAGCTCTTTGCGCGTGATCGCCATGTCTGCGCCTATTGCGGCCACAGCCACTACGGTGACGACCTGACCCGCGAGCACATCATCCCGACCTCGCGCGGCGGGTTCGACAGCTGGATGAACTGCATCACCGCCTGCCGCGGCTGCAACGGCCGCAAGGGCAACCGCCTGCCCGAAGAGGCCAACATGAGCCTGCTCTACATGCCTTATGTACCGAGCCTGCACGAGGACATGATTCTGCGCGGCCGCCGCATCCTGGCTGACCAGATGGAGTTCCTGCTGGCCAGCGTGCCGCGCTCGAGCCGTCTGCACGGCTGAGGCAAGCCGCCCCTGCGGCTCTCGCAGCCCCGCGAGCCTGAGGGCTTTTCTTCTGTCAGCTTGATCATTCGATCAGCGGTCGTTAATATTACGAACGTCATATCAATTCAAGCCAGCGCATGAACACCCGCAGCACCCGCAAGGAGCAAAGCCACGACCGCATCGTCGAGGCGGCGGCGCGTGCCCTGCGCCTCAATGGCTATGCGGGCGTCGGCGTGGCCGAGGTCATGAAGGAAGCCGGCCTGACTCACGGCGGCTTCTATGCTCATTTCGCTTCGCGCGACGCCATGATTGCCGAGGCCGTCGAGCATGCATCGCATGACAGCACGACGCGTGTCTCCTTGCGCATCGCCGCAAAGCGCGCTCGCGGCATGCGCCCCGTGCGTGCGCTGGTGGCGTCCTATCTCTCTGAAGAACACTTGCTACACGTCGAAAGCGGCTGCCCGGTAGCCGCGCTTGCTTCAGAAATGCCGCGCCAGCAGGATCTGGTGGCCGAGGCCTCCCGTGGGCGCGTGACGGCTCTGATCAATGCGGTCGGCACGGTGCTGCCGCCCGACGCCGGGCCCGCTGCGGCCGGTGTGTTCGCGGCCACGCTGATGGGCAGTCTGCAACTGGCGCGCACGCTTGGGGACAACGCCGAGGGGCGCGCCCTGCTGGCGGCGGCCGTCGAGAACCTGGTCAAGCAGCACGACCCCGAAGATCTTCCGTAGACCAAAATTTTTTGCTCGCTTATATGACGATTGTCATATTGCTTTTCCCGAACCTCGCCGCTGTGGCGAACCTCCAGGAGTCTCATCATGAACCTCAAGAATGCCGTCGTCTTCATCACCGGCGCCAACCGTGGCATTGGTCTGGCCTTCGCTCGCGAAGCCCTCGCGCGCGGTGCCCGCAAGGTCTACGCCGCCGCCCGCAATCCGGCCAGCGTGACGCTGCCCGGCGTGGTGCCTATCCAGCTCGATGTGACCGACCCGGCCGCCGTGGCGCGCGCCGCCGCCGAGTGCGGTGACGTGACGGTCCTGATCAACAACGCCGGCGTCGCTCAGATGGGCGGCGCATTGGCCGCCGACGCTGAAGCGAACGCGCGTGCCACTTTCGAGGCCAACTACTTCGGCCCGATGCGCCTGGTTCAGGCCTTCGCGCCGGTCCTGCGCGCCAACGGCGGCGGTGCGATCCTCAACGTGTTGTCAGTGGCCAGTTGGATCAGCTCGCCGCAACTGGCGATCTACGCCACCACCAAGGCTGCGGTCTGGTCGCTGACGAACGCGCAGCGCAATGAGTTGCGCGAGCAAGGCACGCAGGTCACCGGCCTGCACATGGGCTTTGTCGACACCGATCTCACGCATGGCATCGACATGCCGAAGTCCACACCCCAAGCCATCGTGACGGCCGCTTTCGACGGACTCGAAACGGGCGCAGAAGAGGTGCTCGGAGACGACCTCACCCGTCAAGTCAAACAGGGCCTGACCGCGCCGAAGCCTGTGTACCTGGGCGCCTGATCGGCCCGTGCTCAAGCAACTCCTGACGCTTGCGAGTAAAGTCTTGTGGCCGGGGTAAACCCAGGCAAGATGGCAGGCGTTGGGCAGCTATCTGCCCAGAAGGAGTGAATATGAAACGAGTTGTTACGAGTACCGCTACAGCCGGCATCGCCGCCCTGCTCAGCGTGAGCCTGCTGTCGGGCTGCGTCACCGCGAATCCCGACGTCGTGCGCCCTTATGAAACCCAACGCATGTCCCAGGTGCTGGATGCAACGGTGCTGTCAGTTCGTCCGGTGGTCGTTGACGGCCAGCAGACCGGCGCGGGCGGCATGGCCGGCGGCGTCGTCGGCGCCGTGGCCGGCAGCAATGTCGGCGGTTATCGCGATGGTGCCGTCGGCAGCGTGATCGGCTTGGTGGCCGGCGCGGTGATCGGCAATGCAATCGAACGCAGCGCCACGCGTGAGAACGCGCTGGAGATCATCGTGCAGATGCGCAACGGCGAACGCCGCGCCATCGTGCAGGGCCAGAGCGCCGAGGCGCCCGTGGGCGTCGGTGACGCGGTGATCCTCGTGACGACCGGCGGCCGCACCGTCGTGCGTCGCGCGCCCCCGGTTGCTCCGGCACCTGTCGCGCGCAACGGCTGATTGATGCCCTCATCACACTCGGCCCCTTCCGCAACATGGCGCCCGGACAGCGGCGCCAGCGCGTGCGACATCCAGTTCGACAAAGCCTCGCTGCAGTGCGACCTCGATCCCGAGGTCGGCGGCACGGGGCTTCCGTCTGCTCACGATCTGCTTGATGCAGCGCTCGCCGCGTGCACCACGCTGACCTTGCAGCTCTACCTGAAGCGCAAGGGTTGGACGATCGAAGCCTTGCGCGTCGAAGTGACGCACCAGAGGGTCGGCGCGGTCTATCAAATGCTGCGCAATATCTACGTCACCGGCGCGCTCGACAGCGAGCAGCAGGCTTCGGTTCTGCGCATCGCGGATGCGTGCCCCGTGCACAAAACCTTGATGGGCGAGATCGCCATCAACACGGTGTTTGACCAGCATTGATCGGCCTTTCCGCTACCTTGCAGTAATGCGCACGCGCTAGCCGAATGTCTGTTATCGGTTATTGACCTCCCTTAAACGCGGGGGGCTTAACCAACGGTCCGAAGTTAAAAAGTACCGGCTCCCACGCAATTCTCTTTTTGGCCCGCCCGCCAAGGGTTTGCCCTCGCTACATTGCGGCCTTACGAGCTGGTGCGCAATCAACGCGCAACGGCCGGCCGCAAAAAGCAAGGACAATGTATGCGAGGGAAAACTGCCACCCGAACCGCCACTTTCGGTGCTCGTCAAGGCACGGTCTGGCGCCGTACAGGCATGACGTTACTGGCCTTGTCGTGCCTGACCGCGCTGGTCTTGCACAGCACTCCGGCGCATGCGCAAACGCCAGCCGTCCAAGCCAAGGGTCCGATCGCCAAGCTCTCCAGCGAACTGCAACCGCTGCTCGGCAACACACTCCTCCCGATCACCAAGAATCCGGTCGCCTGGCTGCGCAGCACCACGGGCGGCCTGCTGGTTCACGTCATTGTCAGCGTCGATCCGAACAAGCCGCTGGCATTGACCAACCTGCTGCCCACCGTGCTGTCTCTGGGCGGCGCGCTCGGCTATCAATACCCGTCCCTGCATGCGATGTCGATCATGCTGCCGGCCCCGGCGCTGCTCAACCTGGCCGGCCTGGCCGATGTGCAATCGATCTCGCCGAACCGCGATGTGAAGTTCAGCAGCAGCCAGCTCGAACGCGCCAGCGGCGCGGTTGAGGCACGTGCGCTCGTCTCCGGCCTCGACGGCAGCGGCGTCGGTATCGCGATCCTTGATTCAGGCGTCGCGTATCAGCACCGCAATTTCACGAGCACCGGCCTGCTGGGTCTGCCCACCGGCACGCGCGTGCATGAGGTCATCGACTTCAGCAGCCTCGGCCAGCTCTTCAATCAATCGGGCTGGATCGGCGGCATCGTCGACTCGACCAGCAATGTGCTGAGCCTGCAGGCCGGCAGTCTGCAAGCCCTGGTGGCGCAGATCAGCAAGCCGCGCATCCTGGTGCCGGACGCTTACGGTCACGGCACGCATGTGGCCTCGATCGCAGCCGGCAATGGCGCGTATCAGAACCCGGACAGCACGGGCATCGCGCCCAAGGCCGACATCTACGACGTGCGCGTGCTCGACATCAACGGCAACGGCACCGTGGCCGATGTGCTGGCCGGCATCGAATGGGTGATCCAGCACGCCGGCTCCACCAACATCCGCGTGATGAACCTGAGCCTGGCTTCAGATTCGACCGAGTCCTACCTGACCGACCCGCTGGCCCGCGCCGCGCGCAGTGCGGTGAACGCCGGTATCGTGGTCGTGGCCGCGGCCGGCAATGACGGCCTCACCAGCGACGGCCTCGAAGCCTACGGCACGGTCGGCTCGCCCGGCAACGATCCTTCGGTGATCACGGTCGGCGCCGTCAATCTGCATGACACGGTCTACCGCAGCGACGACACCGTCGCCCACTTCAGCTCACGCGGCCCGACGCGCGGCCGCACCACGGTCGACGGCGCCGCCTGGACCGACAACCTGCTCAAGCCCGATCTGACCGCTCCCGGCAATGCGCTGGTTGGCGCTTTGGGCGCCGATATCCTCGGCCTGCCGATGGGCTGGAACTATCTGGCCCGCACCTATCCGCAGCTCGACGTGGTGCCTGGCGCCTCGCAGGCTCCGCAGCAGACGCTGATGCAGCTCAGCGGCACCTCGGTCGCCGCGCCGGTGGTCTCGGGTGCCGCAGCCCTGCTGCTGCAAGCCAATCCGGGCCTGACGCCGCCGCTCGTGAAGGCCATCCTGCAGTACACCGCGCAACCCGCCTCCGGCAGCAATGTGCTGGAGCAAGGCGTGGGCGAGATCAACCTCGAAGGCGCGGTCCGCCTGGCCCGCGCGCTGCGCACCGACATCGGCAGCGCCATCGCGGCCGGCACGATCAAGCCCGGCGACAACCTGCTCGCCCGCGGCATGACGCTGCCCGCTCCGCAATCGGCCGTGGCCGGCCAGAGCTTTGCATGGAGCCGCCTCGTCACCGTTGGCGGCAGCTATCTGGCCAGCGGCGATACGCTGTTCACCAAGTTCCAGCCCATCTGGGATCCGCGCCTGACCTGGACCCGCAGCGTGGTGCTGCGCTCCACCGTCGCCAAAGGGTCCAGCACCTCGGCGCCCCGCCTGATCAATGAGACGCGGATCACCGCCACCCCGCTGCTGACGCAGGGCGTGCAGATCCTCGGCGACCCGGACAGCCTGTTCAACCCCGTCACGCAGTTCTTCAGCCAGGCGCAAATGGGCCAGGGCATGGTGATGGGCGACGGCCTCGTGATGCGCGAGGGCCTGGTCATGCGCGAAGGCCTCGTGATGCGCGAGGGCTTGGTGATGCGTGAAGGGCTCGTCATGCGCGAGGGCCTGGTGATGCGTGAAGGCCTCGTGATGCGCGAAGGTCTGGTCATGCGCGAACTGACACTCCAGGGCGAAAAGCGCTGAGAGAGCGGACATCAGCCATGCAAGCGATCGCCCGGTTCAAGGAACTGCACCTGCACGACTACAACGTGCGGGCCACGCGCTTCTGGACGAGCTTGAGCGTGCTCGGCGCAGTCGCCCTGCTGACGGCCTTCGTGCAGTTGGCGCAGATGCCGGTGATCGAGCTGGCACAGATTGGCGGCTGGCTGGCCCTCGTGCTGCTGGCCGCCGCCTTCCCGATTGAAATCCCCCGCACGCGCCTGTCCATCGCGATGGGCGATGTGCTGATCTTCCTGATGCTGGCGATGTTCGGCGTGGCACCGGCGGTGCTGGCCTCGACGGCCGAGGGCTTCTTCGCCGCGATGCGAGGCAGCGCGCGCTGGAGCAGCCGCATCGGCACGGCCGCCGCATGTGCCGTGGGCATGAGCCTGGCGGGCCTGGCGCATTTCGGCGCGCAAGTCGGGCTCACCGCCGCGGGCCTTCCCGACGGCGCGGTGCTCTTTATTTCCCTGGTGATCTCGGCGCTCGTGTATTTCCCTGCGCAGACGCTGCCGATGCTGCGCGTCTTCTATCTGAAGCGCGAGCTGAGCATGCGCCTGCGCGACTGGTTCGATGAAAGCGCCTGGGTCGGGGCGGTCTACCTGATCTCCGCCCTGGTCGCCGGCCTGCTTGCACTCAATGAACTCTGGTACGGCCGCTGGGTCGCGCCGGCCGTGGTGCTGACCGTGGGGCTCGGCCTGGTGATGCTGCGCACGCACTTCGCGCACCAGGCCCGCGAACAAGCCCAACAAGATGCTCGCCTGGCCGCCGCCGAAGAAGAAGCGCAGGCTCAGCAACGACGCTTCCACGCGGCCTTCTCGCACGCCGCGATCGGCATGGCCGTGGTCACGCGCGAAGGCAAGCTCTTGCAAGCCAACCAGGCGCTGTGCGCGCTGATGGGCCGCCCGCCCGAGGCGCTGCTCGGCATGGACCTGCGCCGCCTGCTGCATGCGGGCGATGTCACGCTGCTGCAACGCCATATCGATGCGCTGCTCGCGGGAACGACCGAAAGCTTCTCCACCGAACTGCGCTGCCTCGGCGCGCTGCGCGACGACGGCGCCCGCGACGAGACCTGGGTCTCGCTGCACTGCGCGCCCTTCGAGGATGAAGCCGGCCACGGCGCCGGCATGATCCTGCAGCTGCACGACATCAGCCAGCGCCGCCAGGCCGAGGGCCAACTGCTGCACATCGCCTATCACGACGGTTTGACGGACCTCGCCAACCGCACCTGCTTCATCGAGCGGCTGCAGGTCGCGGCCGAACGCTGCCGCCTGGATCACGACCATCACTTCGCCGTGATGTACATGGACCTCGACCGCTTCAAGATGGTCAACGACAGCCTCGGCCATCCGGCCGGCGACCAGATGCTCAAGATCGTGGGCCAGCGCCTGCTGGCCAAGCTGCGCCCGCAGGACCTGTTGGCGCGCCTCGGTGGCGATGAGTTCGCGATCCTGATCGAAGACCAGGTGTCGGCCGCCACCGTCGTTTCGCTGGGCGAACGCCTGCTCGCCACGCTGCGCGAGCCGCTGCTGATCAACGGCACCGAGGTGCAGGCCGGGGCCAGCATGGGCCTGACCTTCAGCGACGCCGGCTATCGCGAACCCGACGAGATCCTGCGCGATGCCGACCTCGCCATGTACAAGGCCAAGGCCGATGGCAAGGGTCGCCTCGCCATGTTCGATTCGAGCCTGCACGAGCAGATCGGCCAGAAGCTGCAGCTTGAAAGCGATCTGCGCCGCGCGATCGGCGAGGGCCAGCTTTCGCTCGCCTATCAACCGCTGTTCGAACTGGAACCGTATCGCCTGACCGGCTTCGAAGCGCTCGCGCGTTGGGTTCATCCGCAACGCGGCGCGATCAGCCCCACTGTGTTCATCGCGCTCGCCGAAGAAACCGGCTGCATCGAATCGCTGACCGCCTGGGCCATCGACGAAGCCACGCGCCAGTTGAGCCTGTGGCGCGCCTCGATGCCCGGCGCGCAAGAACTGCTCATGCACGTCAACGTCTCAGGCCGCGATCTGGCGCAGCCGGCCTTTGTGCCGCATGTGCGCGGCGCGCTGCGGCAGTACCAGGTGCCCGGCGAGCTGCTGGTGCTGGAGATCACCGAGAGCACGCTGATGGAACATCGCGAGCAGGCGCTGGCCGCGCTCGCCGAACTGCGCACCTTGGGCGTCAAGCTCGGCATCGACGATTTCGGCACCGGCTACTCCTCGCTGGCCTACCTCTCGACCCTGCCCTTCGACTGCCTCAAGATCGACCGCTCCTTCGTGATCGGCATGGAACGCAGCGAAGAGAACCTCGAGATCGTGCGCACGGTGATCTCGCTCGGCCGCACGCTCAAGAAGCATGTGGTGGCCGAAGGCATCGAGACCTATGCGCAGCTGCGCCAGCTGAAGGAGCTCGGCGCCACGATCGGCCAGGGCTATCTGCTGGCGCGCCCGCTCACGCCGATCCAGATCGACGAGATGCTGCGCTTGCCGGTCCTGCAGCCGAGCTGAAGAAAAAACGCCTTCAGCCCGGCATGCCGAATCACTTGCAGGCAGCCGGCGCGCTGGTGGGTTGAACCCCGGCGCAGACCTGCGCCTTCGTCGCCCAGCCCGCGTTGATCACCACCTGCAGGTTGTCGCGCGTGATCGCGATCGGCTTCAGGAAGATCGTGGCGATCGGCAGCTTCTGCGCGCCATCCTTCCAGATCGCCGTGCCCGGGATCTGCAAGGGCTTCACGTGTTCCGCCATCAGCACCGCGTACTTGCCGGCCGCCTGGCCCAGCGCGTGCGAATCCTTCCACACCGTCAGCGTCTGCTCGCCCCGGGCCACGCGGTTGAGCGCGGCGATGTCGGCATCCTGGCCCGACACCGGAATGCCCGCCAGGTTCTGCGCACGCAGCGCCGCAATCGCGCCGCCGGCCGTGCCGTCGTTGGAGGCCACGACCGCATCGACCTTGTTGCCGTTCCTGGTCAGCAGCTGGTCCATATTGCGCTGCGCGATTTCGGGCGACCAGTTGTCGGTGTACTGCTCACCGACGTTCTTGATGGCGCCGGTGGCGATGGCGCCCTTGAGCACTTCCATCTGCCCGGCATGCAGGAAGTCGGCGTTCGAGTCGGTCGGCGCGCCCTTGATGAAGACATAGTTGCCGCGCGGCTTCACGGCCATGATGCCGCGTGCCTGGATGCGTCCGACCTCGACGTTATCGAAGCTCACATAGAGCACGTTCGGATCCTGGATCAGCCGGTCATACGAGATCACCGGCACGCCCGATTGGCGCGCGGCCTGCACGGCCGGCAGCACCGCGCTGGCATCCTGCGCCAGCACGATCAGCGCCTTGGCGCCCTTGGTGATCAGCGCGTCCATGTCGGCGCGCTGCTTCTCGTTGGAGCCCTGCGCGTCGGCCGAGATGTAGCGGTCGCCCGCGGCCTCGATCGCGGCCTTGATGGCCGCCTCGTCACGTTTCCAGCGCTCTTCCTGGAAGTTGGACCAGGACACGCCAACGATGTCGCCCGCCGCGTGCGCCGCGGCCATGTAACCACTGCCCAGCGCCATCAGCACGGCGCCCAGCACGAACTTCTTCGTCTTCATCCATGTCTCCTGCGCCTTTGATTTTTTTCAGGCGCTCTTTTGTCGTCAGATGCAGCAAATCGCCAGCCCGGGGCTGGAGTTCGGAGCCGGCAGAAAACCGGCGGGCCGATGTTGCCAGAGGCCAAGGCCCGTCAAGGCAGGTGGGAACCCGATGATTGAAGTCACCGGAAAGCGGGTCAGCTAGCATGCGCGGGCTCAAAGAAATGACCATGTCCACAGCCACCAACCCCGCCCTCGCCCCTTCCCGACTCTTCAGCGCCTCTGTGGCGCTGCGTTCGCAATTTTTTGTTTCGGGTGCCTTGTTCGCCAGCTGGGGCGTGCACGTGCCCACGGTCAAGCTGCATTACGGCCTCGGCGAGCAATCGCTCGCGATCGCGATGCTGGCCGCCGGCGTCGGGGCGCTGGCCGCACTGGCGCAGGCCGGCCGCGTCGTCGGCCGGCACGGGCCGCGACTGGTGTCCCTGATCACCGGCCTCTTGTGCTGCCTGTCCATCAGCGGCCTGATCGCCTTCGAGTCGTACGCCGCACTGCTCCTGCTGATGCTTGGCTTCGGCGCGTGTGCGAGCCTGTTCGACGTGTCGATCAATGCCGAGGCCAGCGAGATCGAGCGCCTGGCCGGGCGCCCGCTGATGAGCGGCTTTCACGGCATGTTCAGCCTGGGCGGCATGGTGGGCGCGGGCTTGGGCAGCTTTGCGATCACGCTCGGCCTCTCCACCCAGCAACACCTGCTCCTGGCTGCGGGTATTTGTGCTCCCCTCATCGTCATCGCCTCCGCTGCCATGCTGAAGATGGATACCCCCGCCCCCGGTGAGAAGCAGCCGCTGAGCCTGCCGCGCGGGCCGCTGCTGCTGATCGGCGTGCTGGCCGCGATGGGCCTGATCACCGAGGGCGCGATGTACGACTGGAGCGTGCTCTTCATGAAACAGGATCGCGGCAGCGATGCCAGCATGGCTGCGATGGCCTACGCCAGCTTCAGCGCGGCGATGGCGGCCGGCCGCTTCGGCGGCGACTGGATCCGCGGGCACGTATCGCCCGTGGCGCTGATGCGCGGCAGCGGCGCGCTGGCGGCACTCGGCATGGCGCTCGCCTTGTTCGTGCCTTCGCCGATGGTCGCGCTCGTGGCCTTCGGCCTCGTTGGCCTGGGCTTGTCGAACGTGGTGCCCGTGCTGTTCAGTGCGGCCTCGCAGATTCCGGGCGTGTCCCCGGCCCACGGCATCGCGGCGGTGTCGTCGCTCGGCTATCTGGGCATGATGGCCGGACCGCCGCTGATCGGGATGCTGGCGCAGGCGTCATCGCTGACCTTCGGGCTGCTCGTGGTGGTGGTGTTTGCGATCGTGATGGCCGTCTCGGCGGGCCGCGCACTGAAGGCCTGAGCGTTCGAATGGCATGCCGGGTTTACCCCGAATGACATCGATATCATTGCGCAGCCACAATGCATCAGCAGGGTTCACGAGCACCCTGTCCCTCTCCTACCTGGAAACCGCCAAGTGATTCAAAGCCCAACCGCATCCCAGGGTCTGATCAAGGGCGCGGTGATCCTGACCTACATGGTCTTCGGCGCCCTGCTCAACAGCGTGGGCTCGATCATCCTGCTGTCCACGCAGACGATGGGCGCGACGCAGGCTGAGGCCTCGCTGCTCGATGCCTACAAGGATCTGCCGATCGCCGTCGTCAGCTTTCTGGTGGCGTCCCTGCTGCCGCGACTGGGGCTGCGCAATGCGATGCTGATCGGGCTGTTCGCGGTGGGCCTTGGCTGCGCGGCGATGCCTTTGCTGGCCAGCTTCCTCGCGATCAAGCTGCTGTTCGTCACGATCGGCACCGCGTTCGCGCTGGTCAAGGTGGCCGCCTATTCGATGGTCGGGCTGATGACCCGTGGCGAGCGCGCGCATGCCAGCTTCACCAACCTGCTCGAAGGCATGTTCATGTTCGGCGTGCTCGGTGGCTACTGGCTGTTCAGCCAGGCCATCGCCGACAGCGAGCCGCATTCGCTCGAATGGCTGCGGGTCTATTGGGTGCTAGCCGCTCTCGTTGCGCTCAGCTTTGCGCTGCTGCTGGCGAGCCGGCTCGACGAGACCGAAGCCCGGCCCGCCGGCCCGACACCCACGCTGGCCGCCGACCTCGGCGCGATGGGCGGCTTGCTCACCGCCGGGCTTGTCATCGTCTTTCTGTGCACGGCCTTCCTCTACGTGCTGATCGAGCAAGGCACCGGCACCTGGCTGCCCACCTTCAACAAGGACGTGCTCAAGATGCCGTCGGCGATGAGCGTGGGGCTCGCAGTGATCCTGCCGCTGTCGGCGGCGCTCGGTCGTCTCGGCAGCGCGGTACTGATCGCGCGGATCGGCTGGTACGCGATGGTCAACATCTGCGTGATCGCGGTGGCGGCCTTGATCGTGCTGACCCTGACCCAGTCGCAAGGCCTGCAGCCCGACCCGGCGATGAACTGGTTCTCGGCCCCGCCTGTGGCCTACTACTTTCCGCTGATCGGGCTTTTCCTGGCGCCCATCTATCCGGCGATCAACTCGGCCATGCTCTGTGCGCTGCCCAAGTCGCGGCACGCGGCCATGACCGGCTTGATCGTGATCTTCTCGGCGCTGGGCGGCACCTGCGGCTCCTTCATCACGGGCCGCATGTTCATGGCCTTCGGCGGACACGCGGCCTTCGGCCTCCTGCTCGTGCCCGTGGCCCTGCTCGGCCCCATCCTCTGGTTCTTCCGCCGGGGCATGAGCCATCATCGTTTCGCGGCTTGAACCCTCACTTGCACGCTTCTCCAGACATGAAATCGAACTCCCCCGAAAGACTCGCCGCCGTGAAGCGCGAACTCTCGCGCTCGCCGTCGCAGCTGTATGGCGCGCTGTTCGTCGATGTGCAGATGCAAAAGGTCTTCGACGACCGCAAGACCTTTGTTGACGCCACACCGAAGACGCTGACCCCGGAGGCGCTCCGCACCCTCTACGCCACGCAACGCGGCGAGAGCGAGTTCTCGCTGGCCGACTTCGTGGCCGAGCATTTCGAGCTCCCTTCAGTGGCCAAGGCGGCCGTGCTGGCGGACGTGCAAGCGCACGAGTCGGTGCGCAGCGCCTTGAGCCGGCATATCGCGGAGCTCTGGCCCCAACTGGTGCGTCACACGCGGACGGCCGGCGCGCGGTCGGAGGCCGATTCCCTGATCGAGCTGCCCCAGCCCTACGTGGTTCCGGGCGGACGCTTTCGCGAGATCTACTACTGGGATTCCTACTTCACGATGCTCGGGCTGATCGAGGACGGCCGGCGCGATCTTGCGCAGGGCATGCTCGACAACTTCGCGAAGCAGATCAGCACCTACGGCCATGTGCCCAACGGCAACCGCAGCTATTTCATCAGCCGCTCGCAGCCGCCGTTCTTCTTCAAGATGATCGAGTTGCTGGCCGGTGAGAGCAGCGTTTGCTACGCCCCGTACCTCTCGCACCTCGAGTGCGAATACGACTACTGGATGGAAGGCGCGCAAGCGCTGGCGCCGGGCCACGCGCATCGCCATGTGGTGCGACTGGCCGATGGCTCGCTGCTCAACCGCTATTGGGACGACCTCGACACGCCGCGCGAGGAGTCCTATCGCGAAGACGTGCGCACGGCGCAGCGCTCCACCGCGCGCCCTCTGCAAGCGGTCTGGCGAGACCTGCGGGCCGGCGCCGAGTCGGGTTGGGATTTCAGCAGCCGCTGGTGTGCCGATCCGGGCCTGCTTGAAACCATCGAGACCACGGCCATCGCGCCGATCGATCTCAACAGCCTGATGTTCGGCCTTGAGCGCGCGATTGCCGCAGGCCGGCGTGAAATCCATGACGAGGCGGGCGCGGCCGATTTTGAAGCGCGTGCCGAACGCCGCCGCACAGTGATCGACACCCATCTCTGGAACGAGGACCTCGGCCACTATGTCGACCTGCACTGGGCCGGCGACAAATCGTGGAACCGGCTCACCGCCGCCGCGCTGGCGCCGCTCTTTCTAGGCCTGGCCAACGATCGGCAAGCCCATGCGACCGCGCTCGCAGTGCAGGGTTCGCTCCTGACACCGTTCGGCTTAATGACGACCGCACAGACTTCGCCCCATCAATGGGATGCGCCCAACGGCTGGGCGCCACTGCAATGGATGGCCGTGCAAGGCCTGCGCCGCTACGGACAGACCGAGCTGGCGCGCACCATCGCACTGCGCTGGCTGGAGACGGTCGAGAGCACTTACCTGAGCACCGGCAAGCTGTTCGAGAAATACGACGTGGTCAAGGACGGCTCGAGCGCACGCGGTGAATACGCGATGCAGGACGGCTTCGGCTGGACGAACGCGTCCTATGTGGCGCTGGCGCGCCTCTACCCTGAGACGTAAGAGGGAGCCTCATGCAGTACAGCGTCCTGGATGGCCCCTCGAACAACGTCATGTTCCGCGAGGGCCAGACCTGCGCGCAGTTCGTGCTCATGAACGGGCCGGCCCCGCGCCTGCTGTTCGCCTTCGCAGCGGGCAACAGTGGCGCGGCCCTCTGGTTCGACGCGGCGCCGGTGAATTGGCAACTGAGCGCGCCTTTGCAGGCGAAGCAACTGAACGATGCGCAGGGCCGGGTCTTGCATGGCGTTGAAGCCGAGGTCGCGGCCGATTGCTCAAGGCTGCGTATCAAGAGCGCGCTGGTCGGCAGCATCCGCGTGCTGCGCGATCACCAGCATGACGGCCGACTGCCACCTGCGGGTTGCGTCGAGCCCACGATCACGTCGACAGCGAACGGCACGACGATGACCTGGGCCCGTGATCGCATCGACGGTGCGCCCGGCTACTGGATGCAGATGCAAGTCGTCGACGGCCATGTCGAAGGCATGGACCTCATCGCCCCGCCCGGCCGACCACTGGTGCTGAAGCTGATCGCCTGCACGGGCGAAACGCCGCTGCGGCTGCTGGAGGCCCGGAACCTGCTCAATGACAAGGCCGCGCCGGCGGCCTCGGCGGCGCGGCGCGCGCTCGAATTCCTGAGCTTCGAAGACCGGTTCCTGGCCGGCGGCTGGCGCTTCCTGACCTACTTCGGCCGCGACACGCTGATGTCTCTGCGCATGCTGCTGCCCGTGCTGCAGCCTGCCGCCATCGAAGCGGCTCTGATGTCGGTGCTTGACCGGCTCGATGCGCAGGGCCGCGTCGCTCATGAAGAGAACGTCGGCGAGTTTCCGCTGATCGAACGCCTGGCCGCGGGCCTGCCGATCGTCGATGCACCCGCCGTGGATCTCGACTACAAGATGGTCGACGACGACTTCATGCTGCTGCCGGTGCTCGCCGGCTGTCTGCTGGAAACCGGCGACCGGCAGGCGGCTGCGGATTTCCTCGCTCGGCCCGGCGCCAGCAGCATCAGCAGCACTGGCCCCAGCGGCATCCCCTACGGCGCGCTGGTGGCGCGCAACGCCGCCCTCGTCCTCGACAAGGCGCGGCCTTTTGGGCAACAGCCTGTCGCACGCCACCTGATCCCTATCGAGCCGGGGCAGGCCGTGGGCGACTGGCGCGACAGCCAGGAAGGCTTGGCGGGCGGCACCTTCTCTTACAGCGTCAACGCCGTGCTGGTCCCGGCTGCGCTCGAGGCCTTGCAAGCGCTGCTTGACTCGGGCTTGCTCGACGCGCATCTCGATGCCATCGGCCCGCATGACGATCTCGCCTCGCTGACCCGCGTCTGGCAGCGCGAAGCTCCGACTTGCTTCCTCTTCGCCCGCTCAAATTCGGCCGTGCAGGTCGCCGTGAGCGCCTATGCGCTGGAGTTGAATCTGCCCCCAGCGCGCGTCCAGAGCGCCATGCAGGATCTGGCCGCCACCGAAACACTCGTCAGCTCCGCCCTGGCCCTCGACGCCCACGGGCGGCCCTTGCCGATCCTGCATTCCGACTTCGCCTTCGCCCTGCTGCTGGGCCGCCCCGACCCGGCGACGCTGCAACGCGAGGTGGCGCAGATGTTGCGCCCCTTCCCCGCCGGACTGATGACGGAGGCCGGCATGCTGGTGGCCAACCCCGTCTTCGGCGATGCTGCGCAAAGAGACATGTTCGCCAACGACCGCTATCACGGCACCGTCGTCTGGTCCTGGCATCACGCGATGGCGGCGGCGGGCCTGGCGCGCCAGCTGGAGCGCGAGGATCTCGACGCGGCAACACGCGACGGCCTGCTCGACGCCGAGCGCCGTCTCTGGCAATGCATCCATGCCACGCGCGAGGTCGCGAGCAGCGAGCTCTGGTCCTGGCGCTACGATGGCCAACGCTTCGTCGTCGCGCCCTACGGCCCGCAGAGCAAGACGGCGGACGAGTCCAACGCCGCGCAACTCTGGAGCACGGTTTTCATCGCGGTCCAAGCCCCTCATCGCTGATGCCTCGCCTGCCGTACCGCTGGATCGCTGGCGCGCTGTGCGCCATGTGCGCCTGCGGCCTTTCCACGGCTCAGGCCGAATCGATCACGCTGGCCGTCTGGGCCTCGCTGCCCGCCGAGGCCAATGCCATGGACCGCGCCATTGCCGCGTTCAAGCAGGCCACCGGCATCGAGGTCAAGAAGGTCATCATCACCGACAAGTACATGGACGTGATCCGTTCGCGTTTCGCCGCGCGGCTCACGCCCGATGTGATGTACCTCGACTCGGCCGAAGCCCCCTTCCTGATCAAGAGCCAGGTGCTGCTCCCGCTCGATGCGGCGCTCGACCAGCCGCAGGACTTCCCGCCGCAGTTCCTCGATGCCTTTCGCGGTGACGATCACCGGCTCTACGGCATCCCGAAGGATTACTCAACGCTCGCGCTCTACGTCAACACCGAGTTGCTGGCGCGCGCGGGCTACCGCCTTGCCGACATCCCCGGCGACGAGGCCGGCCTGATGGCCTTCGCGCTGGCACTGCAGAAACGCTTGGGCAGCCGCGGCGTGCGAGGTGTCGGCGCGATGCTGTTTGAAGCCGATCTGGCCCGCCACCTGTCCAGCGTGGAAGCCTATGGCCAGAAGATCACCGACGCCGAGGGCAATGCCACGCTGACCGGCAATCCGGCGGTCGAGTCGTATCTGCAAGCCTTCGTGGACGGACGTCGCGCGGGCGCGCTGCTGTCGCCCAAGGATGATCTCGGCGCCGATTCGCCGGGTGCCGCGTTTGGCGCCGGCAAGGCCGTGATGATGATCGAAGGGCCTTGGGTGCTGGCCTCGCTGCGACAGGATTTCCCAGCCACGAAGTTCGTCACCCGCGCCGCGCCCACGGTCAACGGCAGGCCGCAGACGATGGCCTTCGTCGTCGGCTACGCGATCCCGAAGTACGCGAGGAACCCCGAGGGCGGCATCAAGTTCGCGCGCTTCATGACCGGCCCGCAGGCGGCCGACTGGTCGCGCTATGCCGGCCTGCTGCCGGTGCGGCGCAGCGTGCAAGCCCAGGTTGCCGCCACGCAGGATCCGCTGCTGGCCGCGCACATCGCCGGTGTTCCCTACGCCACGGTCTGGTCGCGCGGCACCAGCCTGCCTTCCATTGAATCCAATTTCGCCAACCAGTTCCAGGCGGCGCTGAACGGCTCCATCAGCGTGCATGAGGCCCTGGCCCGCGCGCAAGCCGCAGCCAACCGCGAAATCGAGCGACAACGATGAACGCCGGCGCCCTCTCCCGAGAGCAGCGCAACCGGGATGCGGCCGCAGGCTGGAGCTTTCTCGCCCCCACGCTGGTCCTGGTCAGTGCCTTCACCTTGCTGCCCGCGCTGTTCGCCTTCTACGCGGCCTTCCACAAGATGGACATCGTCTCCGGCCAGTCGAGCTGGGCGGGCCTGAAGAACCTCGGCTACCTGTGGGACGACGACAAGTTCTGGGCGGCCTGCCGCAACACGGCGCGCTATGTCGCCGTCGTCGTGCCGCTGCAAACCGGCCTGGCGCTGGTGCTGGCCTGTCTGCTCAACGGGCAGATCCGGATGCGCCGCGCCTTCGTCACGCTGTTCTTCCTGCCGACGCTGACCTCCTCAGCCGCGATGACGATGATCTTCATGTGGCTGTTCAATAACAACGGCCTCGTGACGCAATATCTGCAAGCCCACTTCGGCATCACGATCCGCTTCCTGTCGGATCCGACCTGGGCGCTGAGCATCATCATGCTGATGAACGTGTTCTCGACCGCGCCGCAGTTCATGGTGGTCTTTCTGGCCGGCCTGCAGGAGATTCCGCTCAGCCTGTACGAAGCGATGGCGCTGGATGGCGCCGGCCCGATCCGGCGCCACTGGCACATCAGCGTGCCGCAGCTGATGCCGCTGATCTTTTATGTGCTGACGATGGGCATCATTGGTTGCTTCCAGGTCTTCGACCAGGCCTTCATTCTTTCGGGTGGCGACGGCGGGCCCGAGAACTCGACGCTGACCTTCACGCTGCTGATCTACCACTTCGCCTTCCGCACCTACAACACGATGGGCCTGGCCTGCGCGCTGGCGGTGGTGCTGACGGTGATCATCCTGGCCGCCACGCTGCTGCTGCGCCGCTTCGTCAAGTCGGAAGGGCTCAACGCATGAGCACGACTCCGTCAAGCCCATCAGCATCAACGCGCCGGCGCCTGGCCCGCGTCGGCCTCTACGGCCTGCTGATCGGCTACAGCCTGCTGACGCTGGCGCCCTTCGTGTGGGCGGTGCTGACCTCGCTGAAGACCATGCACGAGATCGCGCTGGCCGAGACGGTCTTGCCCGCGGCCTTCAATCTCGATGCCTACCGGCAAATCCTGTCGGGCCCGTTCAGTATCTGGTTTTTCAACTCGATGAGCGTGGCCCTGGTGGTCACCATCGTCGGCGTGATCACCAACACGCTGGCCGGCTACGCGCTGGCGCGGCTGCGCTTTGTGGGGCGCAACAGCGTCTTTCAGTTGCTGATGATCGTGATCATGGTGCCGACGCAGGTGACCATGATCCCGGCCTTCCTGATCGTCGCGCGGCTCGGCCTGGCGGACACGCATCTCTCGCTGGTGCTGACCTCGGTGGTCAGCATCGGCTCGGTGTTCATGATGCGGCAGTTCTTCGTGAACTTTCCGACCGAGGTCGAGGAAGCGGCCAAGCTCGACGGCTGCACCCCGCTGCAAACCTTTGTCCGCATCGTGCTGCCGATGGCGGTGCCGGCCTTGTGCACCCAGGCGATCTTCACCTTCATGGCGGTCTGGAACGAGTTCATGAAGCCGCTGCTCTACATCTCGAGCGTGGACAAGTACATGCTGACGCAGGGCTTGAACGCCGCCGCGAAGCAGTATGAGAAGTCGGCCGCGTGGAACTTGACGATGGCCGGCTCGGTGATCTCCATCATCCCGATCCTGCTGCTCTACGTGGTCCTCAGCAAATACATCGTGCGTCTCAACGCGACCTCTTCCGGATCGAAGTAAGCCTCGCAGTAAACAGGGCAACGGAAAGGGCAAGCGGATAGGGCGAATGGATAGGGCCACTGAAAAGGGCCTGGAGCGGCATCCCGCTCCAGGCCCTTGCTTGTTGATGGCGGCTTGGCCGCGATCAGATTCAGAACATGTACTTCACCTGCAGATTGACCTCACGTCCTTCCAGCGGACGCGCCAGGATCACGCCGTTGGTGCCCGCCGCAGAGCCGAAGATCCGCGAGTTGCTTTCCGTCAGGCCCAGCGTGTTGGTCAGGTTCGTGCCCTGCAGGCGCACCTGCCAGTTGTGCTGCACATTGGCCACCACGCCGAAGTCGATCATGTTGTAGTTGCCCAGCTGCTGCAGGCCCGACTGATCCTGCGTGCGCGCGCCGACGTAGGTGTCGGTCACGAACACCGTCACATCACCGAACGAGGTCGGCATGCGATAGCTCGGCGTGAACGCGAAGTGCACCTTCGGCTGACGCTGCAACTGCTTGCCGTCGATCAGCGCGCAACCATTGCCGTTCACCACATTGCTGTAGGGCACGCATTGGTTGATGTTGGTGTAGTGGCCGTCCATGTAGTTGCCGACCAGCGTCAGCGTCAGGTTCTCCATCGGCGTGAGGGCCGCGCGCATGTTCACGCCCTTGGCGCTGGAGCCGTAGATGCTGGTCAGGTTGTTGCCGTTGGCATCGGTCAGCGGCGCGCCCGAGCTGTCGCTCGGCGTGTATTGCAGGCCGCTGAATTTCTTGTGATAGATCGACACGTCGGCATAGAACAGCTTCGACTGGTACTTGAAGCCGGCCTCGATGTTCTTCATCGTCTGCAGCGGCGCCGAGGGGTTGCTGCCGCGCACGCCGTTGTCGAAGTCGTTGAAGTGGCCGCCCTTGTTGGCACGCACATAGGCGCTGGTGTTGCTGTTGAACTCGTAGTTCGCGCCGATCGTCCACGAGGTGACGCTCTGGTTGTTGTTGTAGCGCGTGTAGGTGCCGTCGCAGATGTTGAAGTTGTTGTCGTACAGCGTCAGCGGATCGTTGTCCAGGCCGCCCGCGCCGGTCGACTTGAAGTTGCAGACGTTGTTGTACATCTTCTCCTTCTCATGGCGCACCGAGGCGTCGAGCAGCCAGCTGTCGACCTTCCAGCTGTCGGACAGATACACCGCGCGGTTGTTGCCGGTGCCGTTCTGGGCGACGTTGAAGCCGCCGTAGTTCTGGAAGCCTTGCGAGTCGGTCAGCGCGTAGGTGCTGCCGCCCTGTTGGTAGCTCACCGTGATCGGCCGGGCATTGGGCGTGTTCGACATCAGCATGTTATTGCCGAGGGACCACACGTCATCCATCGTGTAGTGCGACAGGTAAACGCCCGCCGTCAGGGTGTTGCCCACGAACAGGTTCTTGCTGATGCGCAGGTCGTTGTTGAGGTTCGTGAGGTGCTTGTGGATGTACCACCAGCCCTGCGTGATCACGCTGGCATTGGGGTCCACCGCGCCGCCGCCGACGTAGGTCGCCGTGGCTGAGCCGGCAGGCACATTGCTGCTGCTCAGCAAGGCGCTCAGGGTCTGCGGATTGCTGCCGGAGAACAGCGCGTTGGTGTCCATGTCCCCGCTGTTGTAGAGGAACTTGTCCTCC
This sequence comes from Burkholderiaceae bacterium, assembly GCA_036500605.1. GTDB lineage: Bacteria > Pseudomonadota > Gammaproteobacteria > Burkholderiales > Burkholderiaceae_C > JAFALK01. The sequence goes on along the minus strand of DASYBU010000001.1, from coordinate 73,055 downwards.
ATCTTCCAGCCCTGGCCGAAGTCCTGGTCGACATTGAAGCCCAGGAAATTCATCTTCGCGCCGCGGCCGTTCGCGAGGTTCGCGTTGACCGTGCCGTTGCCGTCGACACCATGCAGCGTCACATGCTGGATCGCGTGGCTGTAGTAGGTCGAGGTCAGCGGATTGAAGCCCGGGTAGGCGCTGAAGTTGTCGGTGCCGTTCTGAATGACCGGGACCGGCGTGATGAACTGGTTCTTGTCGTTGAGCGCGCGGGCGTAGAAGGTCACCGAGCCGCTGTCCCAGTCATGCGCCAAGGTCGCGGTCAACTGGCCGCCATCGTCGGCCTTGAACTGCGGCTTGCGCACGCCGTTCGATTCACGATAGAAGCCGCCGATGCTGGCATACCAGTTGGGCGCGACCTGGAAGCCGTAGAAGCCGTCGACGCGGTACAAGCCCTCGCTGCCCACCGTCAGGCCCATGCTGCCCGAAGGCTTCTCGGTGCCGGTCTTCAGGATGAAGTTGGCGGTGGCGCCCATCTGGCCGTCACCGAACACGACCGAGGGGCCGCCCTGGACGATTTCAACGCGCTGCACCGTGTCATCCAGGCGGATGGCCGAGGTGCCCTCGAAGAAGGACAGCGTCGGCGTGCCGTAGATCGGCGAGCCGTTGAGCTGCACGGTGAAGTACGGCGCATCGCCGCCGCCAGGCATGCCGGCGATCTCGATGTTGGCGCCAGTCTGGCCGCCGCTCGATTCGGGCCACAGGCCGGGCGAAACCTTCAGCAAGTCAGCCGTGCTCTTGGGGTTGGCCTGCTTGATCTGCTCTTCGCTGATGCTGGTCACCGAGTAGCTGGCGTTGAGCTTCTTCACGCCACCCGCATTGCCGGTCACGATCACGGTTTCGAGCGAGTCCACAGGCGTCGCGGGCTCCGCCGCGGCGCCTGCCGGCGCGGGCGCGGGCGCGGTTTGCGCCACGCTCACGCCATGCGCGAAGACCAGGGCAAGGGCCAGGCAAAGGGGGTGGGGACGATGAAGCGCGAGGCTTCGATCTGAGCGCTTGGGCATGTTTTGTCTCCAAATATTTATGGACTACGTGGGAATCATCGGCGGTCTGCGCCGCTTTCTCCACTTCATTTGAAGACAAATGACATCGATATCATATCGCGCAAAACCCTAGAGCCAAGCGTCATGCAAGGTGGTATAGAACCGCGAAATCAGGGAGTCAGGCGTTCAAGTCGCACGCACGACCAGGCTGGTCGGCAAGTGGACCGAGGCGGCCGGGCGGCCTTCGATCAGATCCAGCACCAGCTCGGCCAGCAACTGCCCGCCGCGCTGCCAATCCTGGCTCAGGCTCGACAGGGCTGGTGCAAAGCTCGCACCCGAAGGCGTGTTGTCGCAGCCAATCACGCACGCTTGTTGCGGCAGTTGCCATCCCGCATCCAGCAGCGCCCTGACTGCGCCCATCGCGAGCAGGTCATTGGCCGCGAAGATGCACAGCGGATGCTTGCCCGGTTTCAGGCTGGGCAGGTGCTGGTGCAGAACGTCCATGCCGGCCTTGAAGGTGAACGCGCCCGGCGCCAGGTGCTCAAGTGTCACGCCCGGCTTCAGGCCCTGCTGCAAGCCGAGGAAGCGCTGCTCGATTTCCGCATGCTCCAGATCACCGATGAAGAGCGCCTGCTTGCAGCCCCGGCTCGCGAAATGCGCCGCCACTTGCTGGCCGCCCGCGAAGTTGTCGCTGCCGACGACCAGCGCGTGCGTGTTGCCCGCGTCAGCGCCCCACACCACCATCGGCAAGCCGCTCTCGGCCGCCTGGCGAAAGGCCTCGTCGTGCGGGCCCTGCCCAAGCAGGATCAAACCATCCGCCGCCAGCGGCAAGCCCGCCCGCAAGCTGCCCATCGGCGTGAGCAAGACGCTGAAACCACGGTTGGTCAGCGCCTCGGCGATGCCGGCGAGCAGGTAGAGCGGAAACGGCTCCGACATCGGCCGCTCGATGCTCGGCTGCATGTCCACCACGACGGCGACCGTGTGGCTGCGCTGCAGACGCAGATTGCGAGCGCTGTGGTTGAAGCGGTAGCCCATTTCCTCGGCAACGCGACGCACCAGGGCCTTGGTATCGGGCGTGACCTGAGGGCTGTCCCGCAACGCGCGCGAGACGGTGATCTTGCTGACCCCAGCCCGTTCAGCCAGGGCCGCCATGGTCGGCGCGGCAACTGGGGCCGGCTTGGGCTTTGAAGTCATTGCAGTCGTTTTTTTCGAGGAGGCAGCTCCATGAATTCGGTCCACTGGAGTCCGCCACAGCGGGATTATGGGTCCAAGGAAAATTGAGCTGCTCGACGTCAGTCCATGCACTCCCGATGCAGAGTCATTGGCTCAAAGCTCTCAGTCGTTCCACGACAAGACCCGCGCGCTCAGGCTCGGCGATCAAGCCCGGCAACACATTGACGAAGCTCTGGTTTGCCAGCAACGCGGCGAAGGCCGTGGCGACGGCTCGCCTGAGTTCGGCGGGCGCCACAGCAACTTCTTGGGCCAGTTCCTCGCGTCCATCGACAATATTCAGTATGTCCTCAAGATCGTGGCTGCTCATGAAGTCGCCCTGGCCCCGGCTGGCAAAGGCCTCCAGCTTGGTCGCCACGAAGGCCACCGCACTCACCAGCCTGATCGTGATGCCATTGCCCAAGCCCACCCTCTCGGCGGTTCGCATGGCATACGGATACCAGCGATTGGAAAACCCAAGCACCTCCGGCTGCACGGGCATCAAGTCGAAGAGCACGCCTGAATCCTTGTGCACCCAGCGGCAAATGACATCGCTGCTGATATCGCGTGCAAATCCGCGCGCTGACACTTCTTTCTCGATGCGATGAAACGTGGCCCGGTTGGCGTTCACCACGGCATCCACATCGCGGGTGGCTCGAACGGCGTCGGCCAAAGGGTCGGTCACCAGCAGTCCGGCAACGGCACCTCCGACAAACACGAGTTGCTCACGCAGTTCGCCCAGCGCCTCGGCAATGTGACGGAGATAAGGCAGATTGGGGTCATCGGCCCGCATCAGTATCTCCGGCATCCACCGAAGCGAACTGCTTCAGCTCGGCCTCCATCAGCTTGGCCGCCAGCGAGCGCTCACGCGCGCGGCCCGTGCGCAAGGCGTCCAGCAGGGCCAAAAGGCGATGCAGGGTTGGGTCGGCGAGTGCGGCCTCGGGCGCGGTCCGATAGAGCGGCGAGAGCGTGGGACCTTTGGCGCCGCCGGCCGGGTGCGCCCATACCGGCGCATCACCTGGCGCGACCGTCAGCTTGCTGGCCAAGGGCTCGGCACCGAAGGCCGTCGGCACGCCGCGCTTGACCGGCCCGGTCGTGGACGGCCACACATAGCGCACGCCGTGCAGCATGAATTCAAGCAGACTCGGGAGCACGGGCGACCACTCGCCGCGCGCCGGCGCCACTGCCAGGCCGGACGCCACAGCGCGCCTCACGCTAGCGTGGGTCTCAGAGGCACTCATGGAGAGCGCTTCACCCAGCGCGGCATAGGTCCAGCGCTGCAACGGATGAGCAGCAACCTTGAGCAGCACCAGCAGATCCTGGGGTTTAAGTTCCATGATATTGACGATATTCGCAATTCGCGAATTACGAATATCTCTGATAGACGCGGCTTTGGCAAGCCGTTCTTGCCCAGCCACCAACGGTCTGTCGCCTAACCACATCCGGGGGCTGGCCGGAATGATCCTGGTGATGCGCCGGTCGGGGCGATGAGGGGAAGTCGGCTGGAGCCATGCGCCTCATCCTCCTTTGTCCGCAAGTCTCGCGACACAAGCTCTGAGTTCCGCAAGCGCGGTCCGATGACTCAGGTCCAGCGCCACCGTATCATGTGCTGTATTTGCTATATTCATGAGTTAATGAAAGCGTGGAACAGATATCGATTGAGAGTACGACTGCTCTTTCGATGGCAAATACAGCATCAATCTTTAGCACCGCATTGAACAGAAAGTGCCTTATTTGCTATAATTAAGTACACCAAGGCGCCCTTTTCCCCTTCGCAGCAGGACTTCAAGTCAACACCGAAATAGCACATACAGCATATGGACAGCCTTTATTCCCTAGGTCGAGCTGTAGCCCATTTGAGGCAGGAACGCGGGATGACCCAGAAGCAGCTCGCCACCCTCTGTGGGCTTGGCCAATCGACGCTCGCCCGCTTTGAGACCGGCGGTGTCGCGGAGTTCGGCTCGCGCAAGTTGCTCCGCCTGCTGGAGGTCCTGGGCCACGGGGTTTCGTTCACTCCCAAGAGCAGCAGCTTCACCCTTGACGACGCACTGGCGGAACGGCAGCGGCAGGCTCAGGAGCCGAGTGGCGCCGATGCCTTGGGACGGAGCACGCATCGATGAAGCTGCACGTCTACGTCCACGACAAGCCTGTCGCCACGCTCGAGTCGACAGACGGCTTTCGGCATGTGATGACGTATCACCCGGACGTACCGCCTGAGCAGTTCGTCTCCCTGCTCATGCCCGTGCGAACGGAGTCCTACGTCTATCCGGAATTGCATCCGCTGTTCCGGATGAACCTGCCCGAGGGTTTCCTGCTCTCCATCCTTCAGGAGCAACTCGGTCCGCATGTCGGCGCGTCGCCTCTGAACCTGCTGTCCGTCGTTGGACGAAACGCCATCGGGCGGGTCAAGGTCGCCGCACCCGGTGCCGACCCGACACAAGCGCCCATGCCCTTCGAGCTCGACGGCATCCTTCGAGGCGACAACTCCGAGGAGGCTTTTGTCGAGTTGGTTCGCGGGCATGCAGCATCCGGCGTGTCCGGCGTCGTGCCGAAGTTCCTCTCGCCAAACTCGCTACTGGAGCACGGCAAGGGCACCCTGACCACCGACCGCTTCATCATCAAAGGCACGACTGCACGGCTCCCCGGCGTGGCCCTCAATGAGCACCTGTGCATGGAGGTGTCGCGCCAGGCCGGCTTTCCGACGGCGACAACCGAGGTCTCCGACGACGGGCAAGCCCTGGTGGTCCATCGATTCGACTTCGAAGCAGATGGCACGACGCGCAAGGGCATGGAGGACTTGTGCAGCTTGCTCACGCTGCGTCCGGAGCAGAAGTACGAGTCGACGTGGGAGCGCGTTGTCGGTCGCATCAAGGATGTCACGCCGCAAGCCGAGCAGCAAAACGCGGCGCTCTCGCACCTCGCCGACCTGCTGCTGCTGACCTACGCGCTGCGCAACGCCGACTGCCACACCAAGAACATCGCCCTGCTCTACAGCTCGCGCGACCACATCGAGCTGGCGCCCGTGTACGACATGTTGACCATCACGGTCTACGACGACTACGCGAAGAACCCGCCGGGCATGCCGATCGACGGGCGAAGCACCTGGATGCCCGGCAAAGCGCTGGAGCGCTTTCTGCAGACGAGGTGCAACGTGATGCCGGCGCAAACGCGAGAACGCGTGGAGCGCATCTGCGAGGCCATCGTGAAGGTCACGCCTCAGGTCGTCGAGGCGGCGCAGAAACACCCTTCGTTCTACGAAACGGGCAAGCGCATGCTGCATGCCTGGAACGACGGGATGAACAGCCTGCGGCTACAGAAGACATGGAGCCTTCCGTCCCTGGACGAACCCATCGCAGCCGCCAAATTTTCCGACCCCTTGCCGGTCAGGCCTGCGAAGGCCGAAAAGATTGGCCGCTCGCCGCTGCTGGGCCAGCGCTAACGTCCCGCTCTACCTCGCTGAAGTTGAGCACTCACCGAAACTGTTCTGAACAGCCTCTTTCGAACGCAGGAGGCGGCCGTGAAATCGTCCGCAAACCCGCATGAATACTGGTAGGCCGTGCAGGACTTGAACCTGCGACCAAAGGATTATGAGTCCTCTGCTCTAACCAACTGAGCTAACGGCCCTCTGTGCACCACAGGGAAGCGCGCGATTGTAGGCTGGGCTTTCGTGCCTACTTCTGCGACAGCGCCTGGCTCACCATCCGCGATGTGATGTCCACGATCTGGATCATGCGATCGTAGGCCATGCGGGTCGGCCCGATCACGCCGAGCGTGCCCACGACCTGGCCGTCAACTTCATAAGGCGCGGAGACGACGGACAGTTCCTCGAAGGGCACGACCTGGCTCTCGCCGCCGATGTAGATGCGCACGCCTTCCGCGCGGCTCGACACATCAAGCAAACGCATCAGCTGCGTCTTCTGCTCGAACAGATCGAACAAGCGGCGCAGGCTACCCATGTCGTGGCTGAAATCCTGCACCGTGAGCAGGTTGCGCTCGCCGCTGATCACGACGCGGTCCTGCTCCTGGCCGACGGCTTCGCTGCCGACCTGCACGGCCGCACTCATCAGCGTGGCGATCTCGGAGCGCAGGTTGTCGACCTCGCTCTTGAGCCTCTCGCGCACCGCCTCCAGGCTCAGGCCCGCGTAATGCGCGTTGAGGCGGTTGCTGGCCTCGGCCAATTCGGACTGGCTCAGGTCCTGCGCGGTGAAGACGACGCGGTTCTGCACATCGCCATCGGGCGCCACCATGATCACCAGCACGCGGCGTTCGCCGAGGCGCAGGAACTCGATGTGGTGGAAGACGCTGGGCTTCTTGGGCGCCGTGATCACGCCGACGAAGCTCGACAGATTGGACAGCAGGTGCGCGGCGCTGGTGATCACGCGTTGCGGCTGGTCGCCCTGCAACTCGAGCGGGCGGCTCTCGGCAGTGATGATGGCCGGCTGTGCGGTCAGCATGGTGTCGACGAAAAGCCGGTAGCCGCGCGCGGTCGGGATGCGCCCGGCGCTGGTGTGCGGGCTGGCGATCAGGCCGAGTTCTTCGAGGTCGGCCATCACGTTGCGGATGGTCGCCGGGCTGAGCTCCAGGCCGCTGGCTTTGGACAGCGTGCGCGAACCCACGGGCTGTCCGTCCGCGATGTAGCGTTCGACCAGGGTTTTCAGCAGGGATTTGGAGCGCTCGTCGAGCATGAGGCCGATTCTAAGGATGCCCGGCGATCAGCCCGGGGCGTGGTGTAATTCTGCGCATGGTCAAGCGCTTCAAACATGCGGCGATCGTGGGCAAGCATCAAGCCCACGGCATGCGTCCGATTCTCGAAGAGATTGCCGACTTCGTGGCCGGTCAGGGATTGGATATTTCCCTTGAACTGGAAACCGCGCAAAGCACGGGTATCACCCGATTCGACGCGCTGCCCAATGATGAGCTGGGCAAGCAGTGCGATATCGCCATCGTGGTGGGCGGTGACGGCACCATGCTCGGTTTTGCGCGCCAGATGGCCCGCTATGGCACGCCGTTAGTGGGCATCAACCAGGGGCGGCTCGGTTTCATCACCGACATCTCGCTGGAACGCTTCCGCGAGGCGCTGCCGCCGATCCTGGACGGTGAGTATGAGCGCGAACAGCGCGCCGTGCTCGACGGTGCCGTGTGGCGCGATGGCGAAAACATCTTCAGCGGCGTGGCGCTCAATGACGTGGTCGTGAGCCGCGGCGCCACGGCCGGCATGGTCGAGCTGCGCGTGGACGCGGGCGGCGATTTCGTGGCCAATATGCGCGCCGACGGCGTGATCGTGGCCTCACCGACCGGCTCCACCGCCTACTCGCTCTCGGCCGGCGGCCCGATCCTGCACCCGAGCATCGCGGGCTGGGTGCTGGTGCCGATTGCCTCGCATGCGCTGTCCAATCGCCCGATCGTGCTGCCCGACATGGAAGTCAGCCTCGAGATCGTGGCCGGCCGCGACGCGAGCGTGAATTTCGACATGCAGAGCCTGGCGAGCCTGCTGCACGGCGACCGCATCACCGTGCGCCGTTCGCAGCATCAGGTCTGCTTTCTGCATCCCAAGGGTTGGAGTTATTACGCGACGCTGCGCCGCAAGCTGCGCTGGTACGAAGGTGTGTCCTGATGCTACGGCGGCTTGTTCTCAAAGATTTCGTGATCGTCCCTGAGTTGGAGCTGGACTTCGGCGCGGGCTTTGCCGTGCTGACGGGCGAAACCGGCGCGGGCAAGTCGATCCTTGTTGACGCCTTGCAGCTGGCGCTGGGCAGCCGTGGTGATGCCGGCGTGGTGCGCGAGAAAGCCGCACGCGCCGAGGTCACGGCCGAGTTCGACACGCCCGCCGCCCTAACGGCCTGGCTCGACGAAGCCGGCTTCGCGCCGGGAGAGAGCCTGCTGCTGCGCCGAGTGATCGACGCGCAGGGCAAGAGCCGCGCGTGGATCAACGGCAGCGCCGCCACGATCGCTCAGTTGCGCGAGGCGGCAGACCATCTGCTCGACATCCACGGCCAGCATGCCTGGCAGGGCCTGACGCGCCCCGCTTCCGTGCGCGCGCTGCTCGATGCCTACGCTGGCGTCGACACCCGTTCGCTGGGCCAGACCTTCACCGCCTGGCGCGCCGCACAAGACGGCTTGAGCGCCGCCGAAACGCGTTCCAGCGAGATCCAGACCGAGCGCGAACGCCTGGCCTGGCAAATCGCCGAATTGGGCAAGCTCGCGCCGCAGGAAGGCGAATGGGCCGAGCTCGATGCCGAGCACCAGCGCCTCTCGCACGGTCAAGCGCTGATGGACGGCGTGCGCAGCGCGCTCGATGCCTTGAGCGAGGCCGAGCAGAACTGCGAAACGCAGCTCACCTCGGCGCTGGATCGACTGGAGAGCGTGCAGGGTTTCGATACCGAGTTGAACTCGCCGATCGAATCGCTGCGCGGCGCCCAGGCCCAGATCCAGGATGCTGCCCATGAACTAAGCCGTTACCTGAACGGCACCGAGCTGGACCCGGCGCGCATGCAGGAGCTCGACGAACGAGTTTCCGCGTGGATGACATTGGCGCGCCGCTACCGGCGCCAGCCCACGGAACTGCCTGCGCTGCTGGCGCAGTGGAAGCAGGAGCTTCAGCGCCTCGACGCGGCAACTGATCTGGCCACCCTGCAAGCCACGCTGGCTGCGGCTCACAAGGCCTACACACAAGAAGCGGCCAAGGTCAGCAAGACGCGCCGCACCGCAGCGCCCAAGCTCGCCACGGCCGTGACACAGGCGATGCAGCAACTGGGCATGGCGGGCGGGCAATTCGAGATCGCGCTCAACGCGCAGGCCGAGCCGCAAAGCTTCGGTCTGGAATCGGCCGAGTTCCTGGTCGCCGGCCATGCGGGCAGCACGCCGCGCCCGCTGGCCAAGGTGGCCTCGGGCGGCGAGCTCTCGCGCATCGCGCTGGCGATCGCGGTCACCACCTGCCAGCAGGACAGCGAGGGCGTGGCCACGCTGATCTTTGACGAAATCGACGCGGGCGTTGGCGGCGCCGTGGCCGAAACGGTCGGCCGCTTGATGAAGCAGTTAGGCCGCGAACGCCAGGTGCTGGCCGTGACGCACTTGCCGCAAGTCGCTGCCTGCGCAGATCAGCATCTGCTGGTCAGCAAGACGCTGGTCGGCGGCGCCACTTGCAGCGATGTTCATCCGGTGACCGGCGAAGCGCGCGTGGCCGAAATCGCGCGCATGCTCGGCGGTGAACGCCTCTCCGGCACCAGCCTCGCCCACGCACAAGAAATGCTCGCACTCTCGACCCGCAAATCATGAACCAGGCAGTACAGATCAAGAGCGATGTGGTGCTCGTCACCGGCATGTCCGGCGCCGGCAAATCGGTGGCGATGCACGCGATGGAAGACGCAGGCCTCTACTGCGTGGACAACCTGCCGGCCGAGTTGCTGCTGGATTTCCTGCGCCTGGAGCGCCAGCGTGCGATGCCGCGCCGAGTGGCGATTGCGGTGGACGTGCGCTCGGCAGGATCACTGCCGCTGCTGCTGCCGCTGCTCAAGCAATTGCGCTCCGAGGGCATCTCGGTACGCGCGCTGTTTCTGGACGCGAACACGGAAGCGCTGACGCGCCGCTTCTCAGAAACGCGCCGCCCGCACCCGCTGCGCCAGGAACAAGGCGCCGACGAAACCCACGATGCCGCCAGCGAGGCTCACCGCGCCCTGCTCGACGCCATCGCGCTGGAGCGCGCGCTGCTGGCCGAGCTGCGCGACCAGAGTACCGTGCTCGACACCAGCCTGCTGCGCCCCGCGCAGCTGCGTGCCTGGGTACGCGATCTGGTGGCCGTGGACGGCAATCACCTGACGCTGGTGTTCGAGTCCTTCGCCTTCAAGCATGGTGTGCCCAGCGATGCGGACTTCGTGTTCGACGTGCGCGTGCTGCCCAATCCCTATTACGACCGCAATCTGCGGCCGCTGACCGGGCGCGACAAGCCGGTGGCCGACTATCTGCAGGCGCAGCCCGAGGTGGCGGAGATGCAGGCGCAGATCGGCGCCTTCCTGCGGCGTTGGCTGCCGAGCTTCGCCATGGACCAACGCAGCTACCTGACCGTGGCCATCGGCTGCACCGGCGGCCAGCACCGCTCGGTCTATCTGGTTGAAACGCTGGCGGCCGAGTTTGCCGGCCACGGGCAGGTGCTCAAGCGGCACCGCGAGCTCAGCGTCATTCCACAGCCGCAGGCGTAGTCTTCTCGTAGAGGAGCACCAGCAGCACGACCGAGGCCACGGGCAGCGCCACGATCAGGGCAGCCAGCCAAGGCAGGAGACGCCGTCCATCACGCACCACGGCTTGCGCCATGAAGACGATATGCACGGCGACGCTGGCACCCAGGCCGAGCGCCAGCAGGGTGACCTTGGCGGTGTCCAGATCCTCGGCACCGACATTGGCGGCCTGGACCAGGAACCACAGGCAGGTGATACCGACCGCACCAGCAACCAGGGCGGATTCAACTGCGTTCTTGACGGCAGGTTTCATGGGCTGATCAATTTCTTGAGTGGGGCCGGCAGCGCGTAACCGGCCAGTTCCTCGCGCGCCACCCATTGTCCTTCGGGAATGGCCGATGAAGCAAAAGTCATTGCACCGATTTCGGCTCGGCGCGTGTGCAGGACCCAGTCGAAATGCGTGAGCGCATGTTCGATTCGCGGCATCGCTTCCAAGGGCACGCCGGCCGCACCCGCCAGCAAGGTCGCCTCGTCGTCAAACATGGGCAAGCTCCACAGGCCCGCCCACACGCCCTTGTGCGGGCGCTGATGCAGCAGCACGCGGCCCTCGTGCTCGAGCCACAACCACCAGTTCTCGCGGCGCGTGCGCTTGAGTTTTTTGGTCTTGATCGGATAGCGCGTGGGATCGCCTTCGCGCCGCGCGGCGCACATGTCCTCGACCGGGCAGGCCGCGCAATCGGGCGAGCGCGAGGTGCAGAGGCTCGAGCCCAGGTCCATCAGGCCCTGCGTGTAGGACTCGATGCCCTGGCTCGGCAACATCTCCGTGGCGATGTTCCAGAGCTTTTTTTCCTCGGCGCTGCTCGCGAGATCGCCCTTGAACGCCAGCACGCGGCCGAGCACGCGCTTGACGTTGCCGTCGAGGATCGCAACCCGTTCGCCGAAGCAGAAGGCGGCGACGGCCGCGGCGGTGGAGCGGCCGATGCCGGGCAGCGTCTGCAACTGCTCCGCTGTGCGTGGAAATGCACCGTTATGCAAGCTGACCACGGCCTGCGCACAAGCATGCAGATTGCGCGCTCGGCTGTAGTAGCCGAGGCCCTGCCATTGCGCCAGCACCTCATCAAGCGTCGCCGCCGCCAGCGCTGCCACATCGGGCCAGCGCTCAAGAAAGCGCGCGTAGTAGCCGAGCACGGTGCTGACCTGCGTCTGCTGCAACATGATCTCGGACAGCCAGACGCGGTAGGGATCCTGGGTGTTCTGCCAGGGCAGCTCGTGCCGGCCGTGGCGGCGTTGCCAGGCGATCAGGACTGTGGAGAAATTCAGCGCTTCTGGCATGTCGGGCAAAAGAAGGTCGAGCGTTGGCCCTGGGTGATGCGCTTGATCGACGTGCCGCAAACAAGGCAGGGCTCGCCTTCGCGGCCGTAGACCTTGGCCTGCATCTGGAAGCTGCCGGCCACGCCGTGGGCGTCCTTGAAATCGCGCAGCGTGGTGCCACCGGCTTGCAAGGCCTGCGCCAGCACGCCGCGCACCGCATCAGCCAGCTTTGCGGCGCGCGGGCGGCTAAGCTTGCCCGCCGGCAGGCGCGGGTCGATGCCCGCCAGGAACAGCGCCTCGCAGGCGTAAATATTACCGGCGCCGACGACGATATCGCCAGCCAGCAAGGCCAGCTTGACCGCCACGCTGCGGCCCGAAAGGCCGGCGTGCAGATGCTCGCCATTGAAGCGCGGATCGAAAGGCTCCAGGCCCAGACCGGCGAGCAGCTTGGCGGCCGGATTCACCTCAAGGCCATCGGACCAGACCACGGCGCCAAAGCGGCGCGGGTCCGTCAGGCGCAAGAGGCCCCGGTCCGTCTGCAGATCGAAATGGTCATGCGCCCCGGCCGCGCCCGCGTGTGCCGTGAAGGCCAGCGAGCCCGACATGCCCAAATGCAGCAGCAAGCCGCCTTGCGCCGAAGTTCCAGCAATCGGGAGCCACAAATATTTACCGCGCCGCGTTGCCGCGCCCACGCGGGCCCGGTGCAACTGTCGAGGCTCAATGCCAAGCGGCCAGCGCAGCGGCTTCCCCAGGCGAACATCGGTGACGGTCGCGCCTTCGATGGCATGGGCAAAGCTCAAGCGGGTGACTTCGACTTCAGGTAACTCAGGCATGCCTTCATGATATCGGGGCAGAATGTTCGCTCCCCTCCAGGAGCGTTCATGTCCGAGTTTTTCCGCCGCGGTGCCGCATCACTTGCACTGCTGGCTGCGCTTCCCGTTTTTGCCCAGAGTCCGGCGCAAGCGCCCACGCCAGCCGTCGCTGCCGAGCCTCCCGAGGCTGCAGCCTCCGCGCCCCTCGCCAACTCGAACATGGATGCGCCGCTGTTCTACCAACTGCTGGTCGGCGAACTCGAGCTCACCAGCGGCCAGCCCGGCGTGGCCTACCAGGTGCTGCTTGACGCCGCGCGACGCACACGCGATGAGGAACTGTTCAAGCAGGTGCTCGGCATCGCGCTGAAGGCCCAGGCCGGTGATCAGGCACTGCAAACGGCGCAAGCCTGGCGCGAGGCCAAGCCCAGCTCGCTCGAAGCGCAGCAGACCACGATCCAGCTGATGGCCGCGCTCAACCGGCCGCAAGGCATTGCCGCGCCGCTGCGCGACCTGCTCACGCTCACGCCCGAAGCCAACCGTGTGGCCGCGCTGGCTTCGCTGCCGGGCCTGTTCCAGCGCGCGAATGACAGCAAGGCGGTCTATGCGGCCTTGGCGCCCTTCCTTGAAGAGCAGGCCAAGCAGGCGCCCACGCATGACGTTGCGTTGTACGTGCAAGCCCGCCTGGCCATCGCCGCGGGCGAGAACGACAAGGCGCTCGCACTGACCCAGGCGCTGGCCCAATCCGCACCGCAACTGGAAGACACCATGCAGTTGGCGCTGGAGCTGCTGCCCGTCAAGCCCGAGGCCGAAGCGTTGATCACCGAGCGCCTGCAGCGCCAGCCTGAATCGCCGAATCTGCGCTTCGCCTACGGCCTCGCGCTGGCCCGCGGCCAGCGCATCGCCGAGGCCGGCGTGCAACTGCGCGCCGCCGCCAAGCAAAAGCCCGACAACGCACAAAGCTGGTTCGCGCTGGGCAGCGTCGAGCTCGATCTGCAACACCCCGCGGAAGCCGAGCAGGCGCTGCGCGAGTACCTGAAGCTGCTGCCCGCCGAGAAACCCGCGCCCAAGGACGCAGACGCAAGCGCGGAGGCGGACGCTGAGGGCGATGTCTCCATCGCCAAGGCCACGACCGATGCGCGCCAGCAAGCCTGGCTGATGTTGTCCGCCGCGGCCGAGCGCCAGGGGCATCTGAAGGAAGCGACTGACTGGCTGAACAAGGTCGACAAGCCGCGTGACCCGGTAGCTCTCGCAATGCGCCGCGCCACGCTCTTGCAACGCCAGGGCAAGCTCGGCGAGGCCAAAGCCTTGCTGGCCGCATTGCCTGAAGAGAGCGACGAACAGTTCCGCATGAAGCGCCTCGCGCAGGCGCAGCTGCTGCGCGAAGCGCGCGACTGGAAAGGCGCTTACGAGCAACTGAGCCAGGCCGAGGCGCGCGCGCCCAAGGACGTTGATCTGATCTACGAGCGCGCCATGCTGGCCGAGAAGCTCAACCGCTTCGAGGAAATGGAAACGCTGCTCAAGCGCACGATCGAGCTCAAGCCCGATTACTACAACGCCTACAACGCGCTCGGCTACTCACTGGCCGATCGCAATGTGCGCCTGCCCGAGGCGCGCGAGCTGATCGCCAAAGCCCTCGCGCTGGAGCCCAAGCAACCGGCGCTGGTCGACAGCATGGGCTGGGTCGAGTTCCGCAGCGGCAATCTGGCCGAGGCGCAGAAGCTGCTGCGTCAGGCTTACGCCGATTTCCCCGATCCTGAGGTCGCGGCACATCTTGGTGAAGTGCTGTGGGCCCAAGGCGAGCACGATGAAGCGCTGCGCGTCTGGCGCGAGGCGCTCAAGCGCGAGCCCGACAACGAGTCCATCCGCGAGACCACCGGCCGGCTGAAGGTCAAGCCGTGAGGTTGAGCCTTCTGATCGCGGCGCTGCTGCTGAGCGTGAGCGGCTGCGCGAACCTCAAGCATGAGGAAGCCGCTACGCACGACGGCGATCTGCGCCTATCGGGCCGTTTGAGCGTGCAGGTCAGCGGCGACGCGACCCGCAAGGGCACGGGCGGCACTGCAGCGTTCGAGCTCGCGGGCGGGCCCGCGGCGGGGCAACTGGAGCTGAGCACGCCGCTGGGCAGCCTGGTGGCGCGCGCCAGCTGGAGCCCGACGCAAGTCGTGCTGCGCACACCCGATGGCGAGCGCGAGTTCGACGATCTCGATTCGCTGACGCGTGAAATGCTCGGCGAGCCGATCCCCGTCGCCGCGCTGTTCGATTGGATGCGGGGCCGCGCCTGGCCGCAAGCCGCGAGCGCGCCCATCGAAGGCGGCTTCGAGCAACTGGGCTGGCGCATCAACCTGAGCAGCTTTGCCGACGGCCTGCTGGTCGCCACGAGAACCGCCGCGCCGACGGTCACGCTGCGCGCCCGAATCGAGAAATAAGAAGAAGAAGAACCGATGAACGCCCTCTACGACGTCCCCGCCCCCGCCAAACTCAATCTGTTCCTGCATGTGGTGGGCAAGCGCGCGGACGGCTATCACCTGCTGCAATCGGTCTTCACGCTGATCGACTGGGCCGACACGTTGCACTTTGAACGCCGTGCGGATGGGCAGTTAGCCCGCCACGAC
Source organism: Burkholderiaceae bacterium (assembly GCA_036500605.1). GTDB lineage: Bacteria > Pseudomonadota > Gammaproteobacteria > Burkholderiales > Burkholderiaceae_C > JAFALK01. The sequence goes on along the minus strand of DASYBU010000001.1, from coordinate 57,921 downwards.
CGCGGCGCCAGCCTGCCCGAAGATGACCTGTGCCTGCGCGCTGCGCGCCTGCTGCGAGAGGAAACCGGCTGCACGCAAGGCGCCGACATCCTGATCGACAAGCGCCTGCCCTCGGGTGCGGGCATGGGCGGCGGCTCCAGCGATGCGGCGTCCACGCTGATCGCGCTGAACCGGCTGTGGGGCCTGAACCTGTCACGCCGTCGACTTCTCGCGTTAGGTCTGAAGCTCGGCGCCGACGTGCCGTTCTTCATCGGCGGACAGAACGCCTTGGTGGAAGGCATCGGCGAGCAATTGCGCCCCGTGACGCTGCCGCCCATGCAGTTCGCCGTGCTCAAACCGCCGGTCAGTATCTCGACCCAGCAAATTTTTTCGAGCCCCCTCTTGGCAATGAGCGAATCTCTGGCTATAGTAGCGGGCTTTCCTGCTTCCAATGATTTGGGGCTGAATCCGGGGTTAAGTCTGGAGCTTAGCCTGGGACTGAATGCTGGCAACAGCCTCAGTCGAAGCTTCGGTCGGAATGACTTGCAAAACGCTGCGGAAGCGGCCTCGCAAGAGGTTGTTGAAGCGCTGAACTTGCTGAAGAAAACCTTCGGCAACAGCCGGATGACCGGCTCGGGCAGTGCGGTGTTTGCGAGGGTGAACGGGGAGAAGAGCATATTGAGCCAAGCCTTGGCGACATTGCTGCAAGGTGTGAATGTGAAAGCAAATGCGGTGAACGCAAGTGCGGACACCGAAGCATCGGCAGGATGGCAAGGCGAGATATGCCGCAGTCTGGATCAGCATCCGCTCAAGGATTGGGTGGATGACGGTGAGAAGGACTGCTAAAGTTTTGGGGTGTTGCTTGCAAGAATATTGCAGAAGCAACGTCCCGTGTAGGGGAGTCGCCAAGTTGGTTAAGGCATCGGATTTTGATTCCGACATGCGAAGGTTCGAATCCTTCTTCCCCTGCCAAATGTTTTGAGAAGACCCGCAAGCACCCGTGCTCAGCGGGTCTTTGTTCTAAAGGATCGCCTCCGTGCTGCTCAATACCGTCCTCTTCACCGGTAACGCGAACCCGGTGCTCTCGCAGGAAATCGCCACGCTTCTGGGTCTCGAACTCGGCAAGGCGGTGGTCGGTCGTTTCTCCGATGGCGAGGTCACCGTCGAGATCCAGCAGAACGTTCGAGCACGCGATGTGTTCGTGGTCCAGCCCACCTGCGCGCCGACCAACGAGAACCTGATGGAACTGCTGATCATGGTCGATGCCCTGAAGCGCGCCAGCGCTCGCCGCATCACCGCCGTGATCCCCTACTACGGCTATGCCCGCCAGGACCGCCGCCCGCGCTCGACGCGCGTGCCGATCTCGGCCAAGGTCGTGGCCAACCTGCTGGAAACCGTCGGCGTCGAGCGCGTGCTCACGATGGACCTGCACGCTGACCAGATCCAGGGCTTCTTCGACATTCCCGTCGACAACATCTACGCTTCGCCCGTGCTGCTGTCGGACCTGAAGGCCCGCAACTATCCCGATCTGGTCGTGGTCAGCCCCGATGTCGGCGGCGTGGTTCGTGCGCGTGCACTGGCCAAGCAGCTCGGCTGCGATCTCGCCATCATCGACAAGCGCCGTCCTGCCGCCAATGTGTCCGAAGTGATGCATGTGATCGGCGATATCGACGGCCGCAACTGCGTGATCATGGACGACATGATCGACACGGCAGGCACGCTGGTGAAGGCCGCCGAAGTGCTGAAGAGCCGCGGCGCCAAGAGCGTGTTCGCCTATTGCACCCACCCCATCCTGTCGGGCCCCGCGATCGAGCGCATCGCCGGTTCGCAGCTTGATGAGGTGGTGATCACCAACACGATTCCGCTGTCGGATGCGGCCAAGGCCTGCAGCAAGATCCGCCAGCTGTCGGCCGCCTTCCTGTTTGCCGAGACGATCCGCCGTATTTCTGACGGTGAGTCGGTCACATCGCTGTTTAGCGAACAGAACAACAATTTCTGAAGCCACGCCCGCAAGGCGCGGCTTCAAAAACGCAAGAGCCTGGTCGCGGGCCTTGCATCCCGGTTCACCACGGTGGTGTGCCGGTAACTTTGGAGTTATCTATGAAATTCACCGCTTTTGAGCGCAAGCTGCAGGGGACCGGAGCGAGCCGCCGCCTGCGCACCGCTGGCAAGGTTCCTGGTATTGTTTTTGGTGCCGGCGAGCCCGCGATGGTCGAAGTCGACCACAACGCGCTCTTCCACGCCATGAAGAAGGAAGCCTTCCACAGCACCATCCTCGAGATGGAACTGAACGGCGCTACCTCGCAAGTGCTGCTGCGCGACTACCAGATGCACCCGTACAAGCCGCAAGTGCTGCACGTGGACTTCCAGCGCGTTGACAACACCACCAAGATCACCAAGAAGATCCCTCTGCACTTCATCGGCGAAGCCGAATCGCCGGCCGTCAAGACCGACAAGTGCACGGTCAACCACGTGATCACCGAGCTGATGATCAGCTGCCTGGCGCAACAACTGCCCGAGTTCATCGAAGTCGACCTGTCGGCTCTGACCCTCGGTCACTCGCTGCACATCAATGACCTGAAGCTGCCCGCCGGCGTCAAGGCCATCGTGCACGGCAAGCCGAACCCCGCCGTGGCAACCGCCGTGGCTCCGGCTGCTGAAGAAGTCATCGTTGCAGCCGCTCCGGTTGTCGAAGACAAGAAGAAGGGCAAGGGCAAGAAGTAATCTTCTTCCCCAAGCTTCAGCTTCAAGAGGGCTCTGCGTTGCAGGGCCCTTTTTATTTGGGCTCTGCGTTGCAGCGCCCTTTTTATTTCGTGACCCGATAATCCCTTTCCATGATTCGTCTCTTCGTCGGCCTCGGCAATCCAGGCCCTGAATATGAGCAGACCCGCCACAACGCGGGCTTCTGGTGGGTGGAAGCACTGGCGCGCGGCTGGAACGCGCAGATCCGTGCCGAGAGCAACTACTTCGGCCTCGTCGCCCGCGTGAACAACGCGCCCGGAGCCGACGGTCCGGTCTGGTTGCTGCAACCGATGACCTACATGAACCTCAGCGGCAAGTCGGTGGCCGCGCTGGCGCGCTTCTTCAAGATCGCGCCCGAGGAGATCATGGTCGCGCATGACGAGCTCGACATCGAGCCCGGCCAGATGAAGTTCAAGCAAGGCGGCGGCAATGGCGGCCACAACGGCTTGAAGGACATGCAGAGCGCACTCGGCAGCGCCAACTTCTGGCGCCTGCGCCTGGGCATCGGCCACCCCGGCATCAAGGCCGAGGTGTCCGACTATGTGCTGCGCCGCCCGCCCATTGAGGAGCGTCAACTGGTGGAAGATTGCATCGCCAAATCGATGGACGCGGTGCCGCAGATGCTGAGCGGCCAGTTGGACAAGGCGATGATGAAGATCCACGCCAAGCCCCCGCGGCCCAAGCCACCGAAACCCGATCCGCTCACCAAACAGGACCCTCAGCCATGAAGTACGCGCTGCCGTTGATTGTTTTGCTAACGCTCAATTTCAACGGTAGCGCGAGCGCGGCGGAGCCCCGTTCGGCTCAGGTCTATCACTGCGGCCCGCAAGGGCGCGATCTGCGCGACTCCCCTTGCCCCGACGCGCCCGACAAGGCGGCCAGCTCGATTGCTTATTCGGAGCCCACCGCCGCCGAGCAAAGCGCCGCGCGTGAACGCGCGAGCGCCGACGCAGATCAAGCCACCGCGATGGAACAGCAACGCCGAATCAACGAGGCGCAGGCCCGCCGCGACAACGCCCGGGGCGCCAATCTGAGCGCTTCCGCGGCTTCACAGCCGAGTGAGTCGCAGATCGTGCACGTCCGGCCGGCCCAGAAGTTCAAGCCGATCAAAAAGCCCCATCCGCCCAAGGCGGCGAACGCTGCGCCACACTGAGGCCCTTCTGCCACGGGAGAGCCCCATATGACTTTCAAGGTCGTTGTATTCGATGCCTACGGCACCCTGTTCGATGTCTACAGCATCGGCGCGCTGGCCGAATCGCTCTATCCGGGGCATGGCGGCGAGATCTCGGTGCTGTGGCGCGACAAGCAGATCGAGTACACGCGGCTGATTTCCCTCTCCGACCCGCACGGCGAGAACGGCAGCCGCCACTACCGCAGCTTCTGGGAACTCACGCGCCTGTCCCTGCAGTACACGCTCAAGCGTCTCGGCCTGCCGGAATCCGAAGCCAACGAGGCCGCGCTGATGGGCCAGTACGCGCGCCTGAGCCCGCATGCCGAGAACCGTGCCGTGCTGGAGGCGCTGAAGGCGCGCGGCGTGCCCTGCGCGATCCTCTCCAATGGCAATCCCGAGATGCTGGGGGCCGTGGTCGAGGGCGCGGGTTTCACATCGCTGCTCGATGCGCTGATCTCGATCGACGGCATCCGCCAATACAAGACCATGCCGGCCGCCTATGCCCTGGTGCTGGAGCGCTTCCCGGTGCAACGCGAAGAGGTGCTCTTCGTCTCCAGCAATGCCTGGGATGCGCTCGGTGCCACCTGGTTCGGCTTCGCCACGCTGTGGGTCAACCGGCTGGGCCTGCCGCATGAAACGCTGGGGCCGAAGCCGCGCTTCACAGGGCGCGATCTGAGCGCCGTTCTCGAAGCTCTTGCATAGCCTTGCCCGAGCGGCGGCTACAGTCCAGTCTCGACTTCGCCTGACCCAAGCCTCCCCATGCGCCTGCTCTGCCTGCTGCTGTTAGCCCTCGCCGCCCCCGCGCACGCAGAAAGCATCCACGTCACCGACGACAGCGGCCGCGTGTTCGAGGCGCGCAGCGCGCCGCAGCGCGTGGTCAGCCTGCTGCCCTCCCTGACCGAATCAGTCTGCGCGCTCGGTGCCTGCAAACGGCTCGTCGGCGTGGACAACTATTCGAACTACCCGGCGCAAGTGCGCGCCCTGCCCAAGCTTGGCGGGCTTGACGATGTGAACATCGAGGCCATCGTGGCGCTCAAGCCCGATGTGGTGCTGGCCGCGCCGTCCTCGCGCGTGGGCGACCGCCTGCGCGCGCTGGGCGTGGCGGTGGTCACGCTCGATGCCAAGAGCTACATCGACGTCCGTCGCGTGCTCTACAAGCTCGGCGACCTGCTGGCCATTCCCGGTGTCGACAAGTTTTGGGCTCAGCTGGAGAAGCGCGTGGTCGCCGCGGCGCAAAGCATGCCGGCGCGCACGCTGGGCCTGCGCGTTTATTTCGAGATCGGCAGCGGCCCGTACGCGGCGGGGTCGACCTCTTACATGGGCGAACTGCTCGATCGCCTGGGCGCGCGCAACATCATCCCCGAGAAGCTCGGCCCCTTTCCCAAGATCAGCCCCGAGTTCGTGGTGCGCGCCAACCCGCAGGTGATCCTGATCGCCGAAAGCGATGCCGCGGGGCTGGCCGATCGGCCCGGCTGGAACAAGATCGAGGCGATCAGCAAGCAGCATGTCTGCAAGTTCACGGCCGACCAGCGCGACATGCTGGCCCGCCCCGGCCCGCGCATGCCCGACGCCGCGCAGCTGATGGCCGACTGCCTGACCCTGAACAGCCGCTGAAATTGAAAGTGACGCTGGCAGCAACATTTTCCCCACGCCGCGCTCCGGGGCTTGCTACACGCTTGAATTAGGCGTTAGGCTCTGATCCAAACGGAGACTCTGGCTCCGGAATCAGCAGGCATCAAGATGACGGATCTGATCTTCGAAGACGATCAACCCGGTGACGTGCCCCCGAGCACGCTCAAGACGCTCGATCCTTGGATCGTCATGATCGTCGATGACGACATCGCGGTGCATCAGGTCACGCAGCTCGTGATGGCCGACTTCGAGTTTGCCGGGCGCCGCGTGCTGTTCCTCGACGCCTACAGTGCCGCCGAGGCGCGCGAGATTCTCAAGAACCGCAACGACGTGGCCTTGATCCTGCTCGACGTGGTGATGGAGTCCGAGCACGCAGGCCTCGACCTGGCCAAATACATCCGCGAAGACCTCGGCAACACGCATTCACGCATCGTGCTGCGCACCGGCCAGCCGGGGCAGGCGCCTGAAGAACACGTGATCCGCACGTACGACATCAACGACTACAAGGAGAAGACCGAGCTCACCAAGCGCAAGCTGATCACGGTCTTCTACGCGGCGCTGCGTTCGTACCGCGACATCATGATCATCGACCAGTCGCGCCAGGCGCTGCGCCGCTCGATCGATGCGATCACCAAGATCTACGACTCGCAGAACCTGCGCCGCTTTGCCTCGACCGTGCTGGAGCAGGTGGCGCAACTGCTGGGCATGGAAGCGAGCGGCCTTTGCGCCAGCCGAATCGCCGCCTACGCAGCCTCGCACATCGAAGGCCGGCTCAAGGTGCTGGCGGCCACCAGCGAGTACGCGACGCTGCTCGTCGACGACGAACTGGCCGCGCTGCCGCAGGAAGTGAAGGACGCGTTGAACCACGCGCTCGACGCGCAGCAGAACATCTTCGACGACCACCGCTTTGTCGGCTACTACCGCTCAAGCACCGGCAACGAGAGCCTGCTCTACATGACGTTCTCCGAGCCGGTTGACTCGAGCGCCCGTGAACTGCTCGAGATCTTTTGCGCCAATGTGGCGATCACCTACGAGAGCCTGCTGCTGCGCGAAGAGATCCAGGAGACGCAGCGCTCGACCGTCTACATCATCGGCGAGGCCGTGGAGCGCCGCTCCAAGGAAACCGGCTCCCATGTGCGGCGCGTGGGCGAGCTCGCGGCGCTGCTGGCCGAGAAGGTCGGCCTGCCCACGGCCGATGTGGAGTTCATGCGCCAGGCCGCACCGCTGCACGATGTGGGCAAGATCGCGATTCCGGACCGCGTGCTCAACAAGCCGGGCAAGCTCGACGCCGAGGAATGGGCCATCATGCAGACGCACGCCCGCGTGGGCTACGAGCTGCTGAACAAATCGGACAAGCGCATCTTGAAGCTCGGCGCCATCATTGCGCACGAACACCATGAGCGCTGGGATGGCGGCGGCTATCCGCGCGGCCTGGCGGGCGAGCAGATCCACGTGGCCGGCCGCATCGTGGCGCTGGCCGATGTGCTGGATGCTCTGGTCAGCGGCCGCTGCTACAAGGTGCCCTGGCAGTTCGATTCGGCGCTCGACTATGTGAAGGAACAATCGGGCCTTCAGTTCGACCCGAGCCTGGTCGCCCTCCTGCTCAACAATCTGGACGCCGTGCGAGGGATCTATGAGCGTCATCCAGATGCCTGATCGCGGGCCGGACCTGGAACGCGAGCTGACGGATTGTCGAGAGGCCCTGGCCCACGCAACACAGCGCCTGATCGAACAGGAAAAACTGGCCTCGCTCGGCGCGCTCGTGCCGGGCCTCACGCACGACATCAATACGCCGATCGGCATTGCGGTGACGGCGGCATCGGGTGCGGCGGATGCCGCCAAGCTGTTCCTGAGCAAGCTGGACGCCGCCAAGGTCAGCCGCCACGAGCTTCTGCAACTGGCCGCGCAGATCAACAGCGCCTGCACGCTCGTCACCGACAACCTGCTGCGCGCCACCGAGCTGATCGGCGGCTTCAAGACCCTGGCCGTCGATCAGGCCAGCATGGCCGACACCTTGATCGATCTGAGCGAGTACCTGCACAGCATCGTGCGCGTGCACCAGCCCGCGCTGCGCGCCGCACACGCCCAGGCGTTGGTGGAAGCGCCCGAGCGCCTGCGCACGCGGTTGGCGGCCGGTATGGTTTCGCAGATCGTGTCCAACCTGATCATGAATGCCTTGACGCATGCGTTCGAGGGCATCGATGAGCGCCGCATCCAGTTCAAGCTCTGGCTTGACGGTGAGCAGATCTGCCTGCGCTGTGCCGACAACGGCCGCGGTGCCGATGCTGCCGTGCGCGCCCGCATGTTCGAGCCTCTGTTCACCACGCGGCGAGGCAGCGGCGGCTCGGGTCTGGGCCTGCATATCGTCGAAACACTGAGCCGCCAGATGGGTGGGCGCGTCGTGCTGGAAGAGCCGGCCGAGCCGAGGAATGCGGGGCTCAGCTTCCTGCTGACGCTGCCTTATCGGCCGTAGCGGCCGTAGCGGCCGTGACGGCGACCGCCGTCAGGCGCAGGTATTTGGCCATCAAGGTATCGCGATTCTCAACATGCGCCGGATTGACCGGGATGCAGGCCACAGGACACAGCTGCACGCATTGCGGCTCATCGAAGTGGCCGACGCATTCGGTGCACTTGTCGGGCGCGATCTGGTAGAACTCCGGCCCCATCGAGATCGCCTCGTTCGGGCACTCGGGCTCGCAGACATCGCAGTTGATGCATTCGTCGGTGATCATCAGCGCCATGTCAGTTCTCCATAGCGAGACGCGCCAGCCAAAGCCGATGAAACGAATACAGAGTTTCCGGAACGCAGAGGACGCAAAGAGACGCAGAGCCCGCAGAGAAGTAGCGGCTTCAAGCTTTGCGATCTCTGCGCTTGCTCTGCACCCTCTGCGTTCCGGATGTTGTGTTTCATCTCAGCCTGCCTTCAAGCGTTCATGCAGACGCTCAAGCACCAGCGGCGACACGAACTGCGAGACATCGCCTTGCAAGGTGGCGATCTCGCGCACGAAGGTGCTGGAGATGTACTGATATTGGTCCGACGGCGTGAGAAAGACCGTCTCCACGTCGGGCATGAGCTTGCGGTTCATGCCCGCCATCTGGAACTCGTATTCAAAATCGCTGACCGCGCGCAGCCCGCGCACCACCACGCGGCCGCCATTCTCGACCACGAAATTGCGCAGCAAGCCCTCGAAGGCCATCACCTCCACATTGGGCAGTTCCCGGAAGAGCTGACGGCCCGTCTCGAGCCGTTCAGCCAGCGTGAACATGGTGCGCTTGTGATGACCCGCGGCCACAGCCACGATCACCTTGCCGAACAGGCCGGCCGCGCGGCGCACGAGATCCTCGTGGCCCAGGGTCATGGGATCGAAGGTGCCGGGATAGATGGCAACCGGCGGGACGATGGAGGCGGTCATTCCGCAATTATCCCTGGCGCTGGAAAAGCGCGTAATGCACAGCGCCAGCACGCCCACTGCGCCAAGGGCTGAGGCCGGCCACGGGCTCCACCGCACGGTCCGATTCCAGATAGACAAAACCAGCGGGCACGACAAGCCGCGCCGCCGCCTGCAAGGCCGCCTCGAACAGATCGCTGCCAAAGGGCGGGTCCAGCAAGACCAGCTCGAAACAATCCGGCGCGCTGCGCGCCATCCAGCCCATCGCGTCGGTGCATTCGACGCGCAGGTTCTCGGCCTTCAGCCGCAACTTGGTCTGGGCGAGGCTCTTGGCCAGTTGCGCATCGCGCTCGAGCAGCAAGACCATGGTGGCCTGACGCGAACCGGCCTCGAAGCCCAGCGCGCCGCTGCCCGCGAAGGCGTCGAGCACGCGCCAGCCTTCCAGATCCTGGCCCAGCCAGTTGAACAGCGTCTCGCGCACGCGGTCAGGCGTGGGGCGCAGGCCGGGCTTGTCGGCCACGGGCAGCTTGGAGCGCTTCCACTGCCCGCCAATGATGCGGACCTCGCTCATTGACGGATGGGAATGCCGCGCGCGGCCATCAGTGCCTTGGCCTCGGCCACGGTGTGCTCGCCGTAGTGGAAGATGCTCGCCGCCAGCACGGCATCGGCGCCGCCGATCTGCACGCCATCGGCGAGATCGTCGAGCGAGCCCACGCCGCCCGAAGCGATCACGGGCACGCTGACGGCGTCGCTCACGGCGCGGGTCAAGGCAAGGTCGAAGCCGCTTTTGGTGCCGTCGCGGTCCATGCTGGTCAGCAGGATCTCGCCGGCGCCGAGTTCAGCCATCTTGCGGGCCCATTCGATCGCGTCCAGGCCCACGTTCTTGCGGCCACCGTGGGTGTAGACGTCCCAACCCTGGCCGTCAGCGCGGCGCTTTGCATCAATGGCGACGACGATCGCCTGCGAGCCGTATTTGTCGGAGGCGGCCCGGATCAGTTCCGGGTCGGCCACGGCCGCTGAGTTGAAGCTGACCTTGTCTGCGCCCGCATTGAGCAGGCGCCGCACATCGGCCACCGCGCGCACGCCGCCGCCCACCGTCAGCGGGATGAAGACCTGCGCGGCGACCGCTTCGATGATCGGCAGGATCAGGTCGCGCCCATCGCTGGTGGCGGTGATGTCAAGGAAGGTGAGCTCGTCAGCGCCCTGCTCGTTGTAGCGGGCGGCGATTTCCACCGGGTCGCCCGCGTCGCGCAGCTCGGTGAAATTGATGCCTTTGACCACGCGACCGCCGGTCACGTCGAGGCAAGGAATGATGCGTTTTGCAAGCATGGGAAGGGTGTCGGGTCCGGCTGGGGAATATACCCGCCACACGCGATTTTCCACCGGCGCGCCGGCCGCGAAGGCGCTGCGAAGCTCGCATCCGTCATGGCTTGCATCGCCAAATCTGCGACAAGCGCACCACAGGTAGGCGTCACTTGAAGAGGCGACGTCTCCCGTGGGAACTCTCATCAAACTTCATTTCTAGGTGTTTACAGCAACAAACGCAAAAATTACAAACGCGCTGCAGTCAGGGCAACAAGCACTGCAGTGCGTCTGTCCCGACAGCGTTTTATCAGTACACAAGGAGATTTGAGATGAAGAAAACTTTGATTCTGGCCACCACCGCAGCCGCCGCCATGATCGCCGCCATGCCGGCATCCGCGTCGACCTACGACTACACCGGTACCGCTCGCGCCCTCTTCGGCAACAGCTCGGCCGCTTTCACGATGTCGATCGACGACTCCACGAAGATGCTGACCGCTTCGGTGACCTCGACCGCCACTTTCGCCGGCGGTTTCGGCATCAACTGCTGCAGCCTGATCGGCTCGCAGCCAGCCTTGATGTTCACGTCGTCCAGCAATCCCGCTGGCACCTACAGCTACACGGTCGACCTGTCGAACTTGGCGTCGTATGACGCCGGCTTCCTGGCAGCCAACGGCGGCACCGCTGACAGCGCCTTCGCAGCGCTGCTGTCGGGCATGAACACCGTGACGAACATCAACACGGGTGCCTCGATCGCCAGCGTCACCGCCTGGACCAGCGGCACGGCCAACCTCGCCGGCAACGTGATCCCGTCGCCCGTGCCGGAACCCGCAACCTACGGCCTGATGGGCCTGGGTCTGGGCCTGCTGGCTTGGCGCCGTCGCCAACAGAACGCCGCTTAATCAGCGCGTTACTGGGCAAAGCCTGGCCAGCTGGCCAGGCTTTTTTGTGCCCGCGTCACGTTGAACCGTCGGGGCTGCGCCCGACCCTCCCCTTACTCAGGGGGGTAGGACGATAAACAACGTGATCTGCGGCAAGCCTGTATTCACAGATTTGTTGCCAGAAACTACAAACGATTGTTTTCAGAAACAAGGCCGGCAGTCGAGGCTTTGCGATTCTTCCCTCGTCCACCAGGAGATTTTCATGATGATGAAGAAGCTGTTGATCGCCGCCGCTGCCGGCGCGACGTTGAGTGCCGCACCGGCCTTTGCCACGATCTACAACATGACGGGGCTGGCCAAGTCCGCGTTCGGCTCTGCCGCATCAGGCGCCACGTTCACGATGTCACTCGACACCTCGACCGAGTTGCTGACCGCATCGATCACGAGCGGCTCTGAATTTGCCGGCGGCTTCGGCATCAATTGCTGCAGCCTGACGGGCGCCCAACCTGCCTTGCGGTTCACCTCGGCTGACACGCTGGCGGGCACCTATTCGTACGCCGTCGACCTGTCGAACGTCGCTTCCTACGATTCGACGTTCGTGGCCGCCAACGGCGGCACCGGGGATTCCGCCTACTCGGCGTTCGTGGCCGCCTTGGCTTCGGCGAATGCATCCACCGGCCGTACCGTGGGCAGCGTCAACGCCTTCACGAACGCCACCAACTCGCTCTCCGGCGCGTTGTATGTGACGTCCGTCTCGGCCGTGCCGGAGCCCGCTTCCTACGCGCTGCTGGCGCTGGGTTTGGGACTGGTGGCCATGCGCCGCCGTCACCAGCGCGGCTGAGCGTCCGTCTCCCGAGCGCCAGGCGACTCAGGCCGCGTCGAGTTCGTCGGCGCGGCTTTGCGCTTGGGTGAAGTCCAGATCGCCCGTGTAGATCGCGCGGCCGCAGATCACGCCTTCCACGCCTTCGTGCTCGACCGCGCACAGCGCTTCGATGTCGGCGATGTTGGACAGGCCGCCCGAGGCGATCACCGGAATGCTCAGCGCCTGCGCGAGCTTGACCGTGGCGTCGATATTGATGCCCGTGAGCATGCCATCACGGCCAATGTCGGTGTAGATGACACCCTCGATGCCGTAATCCTCGAACTTGCGCGCGAGATCGACCACCTCGTGGCCGGTCAGCTTGCTCCAGCCATCGGTCGCGACCTTGCCGTCCTTGGCGTCGAGGCCCACGATGATGTGGCCGCCAAAGGCCGAGCAGGCGTCCTTCAGGAAGCCCGGGCTCTTGACCGCGGCCGTGCCAATGATGATGTAGCTGATGCCGTCATCGAGATAGCGCTCGATGGTGTCCAGGTCGCGGATGCCGCCACCCAGTTGCACCGGGATCTCGTCGCCGACTTCGCGCAGGATCGCCTTGATGGCGGCCTCATTGACCGGCTTGCCGGCGAACGCGCCGTTGAGGTCGACCAGGTGGAGCCGCCTCGCTCCGGCGTTGACCCAGCGGCGCGCCATGGCGGCCGGATCCTCGCTGAAGATGGTGGAGGCATTCATTTCGCCCTGTTTAAGGCGCACGCAATGGCCGTCTTTCAGGTCAATGGCGGGAATCAGCAGCATGGCCGAGAAGATAGTGAGTAAGAGAAATCGGACGAAGTGCTCTGGAGGCTGTGGAGAGCCTCATGGCTTCCAATGCAGGAAGTTGCGATACAGGGCAAGCCCAAGCGCGGCACTTTTTTCGGGATGGAACTGAGTGGCGAAAATGTTATCCCGCGCCACCGCGCAGGTAAAGCGCTGTCCGTAGTCCGTGGAGCCGGCGCTGTGGTGCGGGTCCGACGGTTCGGTGTAATAGCTGTGCACGAAGTAGTACCAGCTCTCATCCGGCACGCCGGCCCACATCGGATGCACCAGATCCTGGCGCACCTGGTTCCAGCCCATCTGCGGCACCTTGAAGCGGCTGCCGTCGCCTTGCAGTTGGCCTTCAAGGCGGAAGCGCCTCACGCGGCCCGGGATCAGGCCGAGGCCCGGCGTGTCCTGCTCCTCGCTGTGATCGAGCAGCATCTGCATGCCCACGCACACGCCCATCAGCGGCTTGCTGGCGGCGGCTTCCAGCACGGCTTCCTTGAGCCCGGAGTCGGCCAGCTCGCGCATGCAATCGCGCATCGCGCCCTGTCCCGGCAGCACCACGCGCTCCGCGGCACGCACCACCTCGGGATCCGAGGTGACCAGCACCTGCGCATCGCTGCCGGCGGCCACATGCAACACGGCCTGCGAGACCGAGCGCAGATTGCCCATGCCGTAGTCGACAACCGCCACAGTTCGCATCAGAGCGATCCTTTGGTGGAAGGAATCATGCCCGCGCTGCGCGGGTCCAGCGTCATGGCCATGCGCAGCGCGCGCCCGAAAGCCTTGAACATGGTCTCGGCCTGGTGGTGCGCGTTGTGGCCCTTGAGGTTGTCCACATGCAGCGTCACCAGCGCATGGTTGACGAAGCCCTGGAAGAATTCGTAGGTCAGCTGCGTATCAAAAGCGCCGACCGCGCCGGCCGTGAACTTGACGTCCATCTCCAGGCCCGGGCGACCGGAGAAATCGACCACCACGCGCGACAGCGCTTCATCGAGCGGCACATAGCTGTGGCCGTAGCGCGTGATGCCCACCTTGTCGCCGATCGCCTTGGCCACCGCCAGGCCCAAGGTGATGCCTACATCTTCCACCGTGTGGTGGCCGTCGATGTGCAGATCGCCCTTGGCGCTGACGTCCAGGTCAATCAGACCGTGGCGCGCGATCTGGTCGAGCATGTGGTCGAAGAAGCCGATGCCGGTGTCGAGCTTGGCAACACCCGTGCCGTCCAGATTCACGCGCACGGTGATCTGGGTTTCCTTGGTGTTGCGGGTGACTTCGGCGATTCTCTGTGCGAGGTGTTCACTCATAGCGATTCCTTGAAGGCCGCGAGCAGGGCCTGGTTTTCTTCCGCGCTGCCGACCGTGAGGCGCAGGCAGTTGGCCAGCAGCGGATGCAGGCCCGAGACGTTCTTGACCAGCACGCCGCGCGACTTCATGCCGGCGAAACATCGCGCCGCCTCAGGCACCCGCACGAGGATCATATTGGCCTGGCTGGGATAGGCACGCACGCCATCGATGCCGGCAAGAGCCTGTGCAAGCCGCTCACGCTCGGAGCGGATCAGCTCGGCCTGGCGCGCGTATTCGTCGGCATGTTCGAGCGCGAACAAGGCCGCCTCGGCGTTGAGCACGCTGATGTTGTAGGGCGGGCGCAGCTTGTCGATCTCGCCGATCAGCGCCGCCTGCCCCATCAAATAACCGATGCGCACACCCGCCAGCCCGAACTTGCTCAGCGTGCGCATCACGAGCACATGCGGGTGGCGCTTGAGCCGCGCCATCGAGTCGCGCGAAGCGAACGGCTGGTAGGCCTCGTCCATCACGACCAAGCCCGGCGCGGCTTCGATGATCGCGTCGATCGTCGCGTCGTCCCACAGATTGGCGGTCGGGTTGTTCGGGTAGGCCAGCCAGATGATCGCGGGTTGGTGCTCGTCGATTGCGGCCAGCATGGCGCCCCGATCGAGCTCGAAGTCCACCGTCAATGGCACTCCGACAAACTGCAAGCCTTGCAGCTTGGCGCTCATCTCGTACATCACGAAACCGGGCAGCGGCGCCATCAGCACATTGCCGGGCAGGTCGGCAGCCAGCGTCAGCAGGCTGATCAGTTCATCGGAACCGTTGCCCAGCATCAGCGAACAGCCTTCAGGCAGTTGCGCGTAGTCGGCCAGCGCGCTGCGCAGTTCTTCGACGCTACCTGCCGGATAGCGGTTCAATGCCACGTTGGCCAGACGTTCGCCCAGTGCAGCACGCAGCTCGGGCGGCAATGAGAAGGGGTTCTCCATCGCATCGAGCTTGATCAGGCCGGCGCTCGGCTGGACCGCATACGCATGCATGCCTTGTACGTCTGCGCGCAGGTAACGGGTCATGCGATCTGACAACGGGGCGCTCATGCCTGGCCTCCTTTTTTATGAAGGCGCATTTCCGCGGCGCGGGCGTGCGCCTGCAAGCCTTCGCCATAAGCCAGTTCGGCCGCGATCGGCCCGAGCTTCTGCGCACCGGCCTCGCTCACGCCGATCAGGCTGCTGCGCTTCTGGAAGTCGTAGACGCCCAGCGGCGAAGAAAAACGCGCCGTGCCTGAAGTGGGCAGCACATGGTTGGGGCCGGCGCAGTAGTCGCCGAGGCTTTCGCTCGTATAGGCGCCAAGGAAGATCGCGCCAGCGTGGCGCAGCAGCGGCTCCCAACGCTCGGGCTCGGCGCTGCTGATCTCCAGATGCTCGGGCGCGATGCGGTTGCTGATCTCACACGCCTCTTCCATCGAGCGCGTCAGGATCAGGGCGCCGCGGCCCTCCAGCGAGGCGAGGATCACGTCCTTGCGCGGCATCTCGGGCAGCAGGCGCTCGATGCTCTGGCGCACTCGCTCGATATAAGCGGCGTCCGGGCACAGCAGGATGCTCTGCGCGAGCTCGTCATGCTCGGCCTGGCTGAACAGGTCCATCGCGACCCAATCGGGATCGGTCGTGCCATCGGCCAGCACGAGGATCTCGCTGGGGCCGGCGATCATGTCGATGCCGACCTGCCCGAACACATGCTTCTTGGCGCTCGCCACATAGGCATTGCCTGGGCCGGTGATCTTGTCGACCTTGGGGATCGTGACCGTGCCGTAGGCCAGGGCGGCCACCGCCTGCGCACCGCCCACGGTGAAAGCGCGGTGCACGCCGGCCACATAGGCCGCAGCCAGCACCAGCGCATTCTTCTGGCCACGCGGCGTGGGCACGACCATGATGATCTCGGGCACGCCGGCCACTTGCGCGGGGATGGCGTTCATCAGCACGCTGCTCGGATAAGCGGCCTTGCCGCCGGGCACGTAGATGCCCACGCGGTCCAGCGGCGTGACCTTCTGGCCCAGCAGCGTGCCGTCTTCGTCACGGTAGCTCCAGCTGCGGCCACAGGCTTCGAGCTGGCGCTCGTGATAGCTGCGAACACGCGCGGCGGCGGCTTGCAGCGCCTCGCGTTGCGCGGCGGGAATCGTGTCGAAAGCGGTCTTCAGTTCTTCGCGCGTCAGCTCCAGCGCGGCCACGCTGTCGGCCTGCACCTGGTCGAAGCGCGTGGTCAGCTCGAGCACGGCGTTATCACCGCGCTCGCGCACCGCCTGGATGATCTCGGCCACGCGCTGCTCGATGGCGCCATCGGTCTCGGCGCTCCAGTGCAGCACGCGCTGGAACTCGGCTTCGAAACCGGGCTTGCGGGTGTCGAGTTGGCGCAGCTTCATGGCTTGACCGCTCCCGCAAAGGCTTCGATCAAGGCGCGCAGCGGCTCACGCTTGAGCTTCAGGGCGGCCTGGTTGACCACCAGCCGCGAGGAGATCTCCATGATCTGCTCGACCTCGACCAGATGATTCGCCCGCAAGGTGCCGCCGGTGGAGACCAGGTCGACGATGGCATCGGCCAGGCCGGTCAGCGGTGCCAGTTCCATCGAGCCGTAGAGCTTGATCAGGTCCACATGCACGCCCTTGTCGGCGAAATGCTGACGCGCGATCTGCGTGTACTTGGTCGCCACGCGCAGGCGCGAGCCCTGCTTGATGGCGGCGGCGTAATCAAAGTCGCTGCGAACGGCCACGCTCATGCGGCAGCGTGCGATGTTCAGGTCCAGCGGTTGATAAAGCCCTTGCACGCCGTGCTCGATCAGTACGTCGCGGCCGGCCACGCCGAGGTCGGCGCCGCCGTACTGCACATACGTGGGCACGTCGCTGGCCCGCACAAGCACCACGCGCACATCAGGCTTGTTGGTGCTCAGAATGAGCTTGCGCGAGGTTTCGGGGTCTTCGAGCACTTCGATGCCGGCCGCGCGCAAGAGCGGCAGCGTCTCCTCGAAGATGCGTCCTTTGGAAAGCGCCAGTGTGATCATCGTTCGTCCTGTGCGGCTTGCATGCGCTGCGGTGGACAGATAACGCCTGGAGTGGGCGTCAGACCGCCACCCGCAAGGCCTGCGGGTGGTGTTCAGTGGTGATGGGCGGTCTCGGCCGGGCTGCCTGTCGCAGGGAGTGCCTGTTCAGCCGGTGTCAACGTTTTCATCGAAAGCGCGTGGATCTGCTCGCGCATGCGGTCGCCCAGCGCCGCATACACACGCTGATGGCGGCGCACGCGGGACAGGCCTTCAAACTCCGCCGAAACAATGGTGGCGAAGAAATGCCGACCGTCGCCCTCGACTTGCAGGGTCTCGCACACCAGCCCAGAGGCGATGTATTGCTGAACTTCGGCGGGAGTGGGGTCGGCCATGATGGGAGGGATTCTACCGAGGACTGAGCGAGGGGCTTGTACCCGCGCCGTAACGGCCCAAAATCAATGCGCAATCTCGAAGGGGTGGACCTGGATATCGCCGTCAGGAAACGAAGCTACCAGCTTCAATTCACCACCTAGCGCCCTGACGTATTCACGCAGCGTGCTGACGTACATGTCGTCGCGACGCTCCAGCTTGGAGACCGCAGCCTGCTCAACGCTCATCGCCTTGGCGACCTCGACCTGCGTGACGTTGCGGGCCTTGCGCAGCTCCTGAAGCTGCATCTCGACCAGCAGCGCCTCTGCGCGCGCAGCAGCACGGGACTGCGCCTCCGGCGACATCTTGGCGCGCAATTCACCGAATTTCTTAGCCATGGCTCGGCCCTTCCTTTCTCAAGATCTCGAGATGCGTGTCGTACAGCTTGTCGGCTATTGGCACATGCACCTCATACCAGCGCTTGTCGCCCGTCTTGTCACCGCCAATCAGCAGCAGCGCATTGCGGCGAGGATCGAAGGCATAAAGAATCCGGTACGGCCGCCCCGCATGCTGGACGCGCAACTCGCGCATGTGGGCGTGCTTCGAGCCTTCAATCTCTGAACTGTGCGGGAAGCCGAGGTTCGGGCCTTTCGCCCCCAGCAGCCGCACGGAAGCATCAATGGACTCTTGCTCGGCCTCCGTCAGCTCAGCCCACCACAAGCCCAGCTCGTCTGTGTATTCAACTTCCCACATGTTGACGAAATTATTCCATCGAAGGAATATTCCGTCAAGGGCATGTCAGTGCCGGATCTTGTACCCGCGCCGCAGCAATTCCAGCGCAATGCCCGAGACGACGACAAAACTGATCCCCACGACACCCAGCGAGATCCACGGCGACACGTCGCTCACGCCGAAGAAACCGTGGCGGAAACCGTCGATCATGTAGAAGAACGGGTTCGCATGGCTAACGGCCAGCCACAGCGGAGGCAGCGAACCGACCGAATAGAACACGCCCGACAGGAAAGTCATCGGCATGATGACGAAGTTCTGGAAGGCGGCCATCTGGTCGAACTTCTCGGCCCACAGGCCCGCGATCAGGCCCAGGGCACCCATCAAGCCCGAGCCCAGGATGGCGAAGATGGCGATCCACAGCACGTTGTCCAGGCCCGGAGGCGCGAACCAGAAGGTCACCACGGCGACGCCACAGCCCACCATCAGGCCACGCACGATGCTCGCGCCGACGTAGGCCAGGAACCAGGCCCAGTGCGACAGCGGCGAGACCAGCAGGAACACCAGATTGCCGGTGATCTTGCTCTGGATGAGGCTCGATGAAGCGTTGGCAAAGGCGTTCTGCAACACGCTCATCATCACCAGGCCGGGGATCAGGAAGCTGGTGTAGCCGACCGTGCCGTAGACCTTCACATGGTTCTGCAGCGTGTGGCCGAAGACCAGCAGGTAGAGCACGGCGGTGAGCACCGGCGCGCCGACGGTCTGGAAGCTGACCTTCCAGAAACGCAGCACTTCCTTGTTGAAGAGGGTGCGGGCTCCCGCAAGTTGGATCGCGCTCATTGCTTGGCCTCGTTCATGATTTCCAGAAAGACATCTTCAAGATCAGCTCGGCCGATCTCCAGATCTTCAACAGGCACGTTCGCCTGGCGCAGCGCGCCGAGAATGGTTTCGACTTCGGCCGCGTCATGCGCCTTGATCTGTGCGATGCGGCCGGTCACACGGGCCTGATCGCGCAGATGTACAGGCAGTTCAGCATCGGTCTTGAAACGCAACATCGTCGAGGCCTTGCCCGCCAGCAGTTCCGACGTGCGGTCCAGCGCCACGATGCGGCCCTGCTTGAGCATGCCGATGCGGCCGCACAAGGCTTCGGCTTCTTCGAGATAGTGCGTGGTCAACAGCACCGTATGGCCTTCGCGGTTCAGGCGCGCGATGAAATGCCACAGCGTCTGGCGCAACTCCACGTCGACCCCGGCGGTGGGCTCATCGAGCACGATCACCGGCGGGCGGTGCACCAGCGCCTGCGCCACCAGCACGCGGCGCTTCATGCCGCCCGAGAGCTGGCGCATGTTCGCGTTGGCCTTGTCAGCCAGGCCCAGATTGAGCAGCAGTTCGTCGATCCAGGCGTCGTTGTTGTGCACGCCGAAGTAGCCGCTTTGGATCCTGAGCGCTTCGCGCACGCTGAAGAAAGGATCGAAGACCAGTTCCTGCGGCACGATGCCCAGAGCGCGCCGAGCGGCCGCGTAGTCCTTCACCACATCGTGGCCCTGCACCACGACGTTGCCACCGCTGGCTTGCGCCAGGCCGGCCAGGATGCTGATCAAGGTGGTCTTGCCGGCGCCGTTGGGGCCGAGCAGGCCGAAGAACTCGCCGGGCTGGATGTCGAAGGAGACGCCGTCCAGGGCCCGCACCGCGCCGCCGCGATAAGTCTTGGAGACGTTCTGGAAGGAAATCGCCGGTGGATTACTGGGCTGGGGGTTTTGCATGGGCGCGGATTGTAGGGAGCCGCCGTGCACCGCGCTTGGCGAGGGATACTGACCCATCATGGCCAAGCCCAAAGCCAAGGAACGCATCCTCGAAGCCGCGCTGACGATGTTCAATCGTTTCGGCGAGCCCAATGTCTCGACCAACGCGATCGCGGCCGAGCTGGGCATGAGCCCCGGCAATCTGCACTACCACTTCCCCAGCAAGG
Organism: Burkholderiaceae bacterium; assembly: GCA_036500605.1. Classification (GTDB taxonomy): domain Bacteria; phylum Pseudomonadota; class Gammaproteobacteria; order Burkholderiales; family Burkholderiaceae_C; genus JAFALK01. Next base: position 37,827 of record DASYBU010000001.1, on the reverse strand, counting down.
ACGCACTCACCTTGGCGCTGTTCGAGCGCTTCGAGGCCGGGCTGCTGCCGCTGCTGGCCGCCGCCGCCGAGGTGCGCGATGTCGAGCAAGCCTGGCTCTTCATCCACATGCTGTTCGAGCGCATCTGGCAGCAGCGCTTTCTCTACCGCAACTTGAACGACCTGCTGGCCAAGAATCGCGAACTCGAGCGGCGCCTGCAGGCGCTGGTCAACGCCAAGGGCCAGTCGATGAGCCTGCTGCTGGCAGGCTTGCAGCATGGCGATGCGCTCAAGCCGATGGAAGCGCGCGAGGCGGGCTCGGCAGCCACCACGATGGTGCTGCTGCTCAACTACTGGTTGAGTTTTGAATACGTGCGCGATCCGCGCCACGCGCTGGAAGAGGAAGCGGCCGGCGTAGCGCTGATGCGCGGCGCGCTGCAGACCATGAGCGTCCTGCTGCCTTGGCTGGAACCGACATCCCGCGATCATCTTTTCGCCTTGTCAGCCCAGTATGATGGTTAGCTATCGCTACATACGGGAGACATCTTCATGAGCCTCAAGGAAAACTTCGACGCCGCCGTGGCCGAGTCCAAGCAGTTGCCGGAAAAGCCCGACAACATGACGCTGCTGCGCATCTACGCGCTCTACAAGCAGGCCAGCGCCGGTGACGCTGAAGGCGACCGCCCCGGCATGACCGACTTCGTCGCGCGCGCCAAGTTCGATGCCTGGGCCACGCTGAAGGGCACTTCGCAGGAAGAAGCCCAGCAGCTCTACATCGACCTCATCGAATCTCTGAAGTGAGTTCGGCGTGGCGCTGCGCCTTGGGCAGGGCCGCCAGACGCTTCACTTCGGCGTAGAAGCGGGGCCAGTCGCGGCCCTCGCGCTCGAACAGTGTCTTGAAGTCCGGCACACCGTCGGAATAAGACGCCAGGATCGCCAAACTGGCGTTGTTGGCCTGGGCGAACCAGTTGTCGTAGCCGGCGTAGCCCTGCCATGACTCGGCCTTGAGCCGCCCGTAGTCGGCGCGCAACTCGCTCATCAGTTTCGCCTTGGCAGCGCGCTTGTCGGCATCGCTCTGCTGGCCCGCATAGAGCGCTGTCAGTCGAGCTTGATAGTCATGCGTCAACGCCGCGAACTGGGCACGGCGCGCTTGATCGACCCGATAGGCCTCACGCGCCTGTTCGCTGCCCTGGCTTTGCAACCAGGCGTCGGCCCCCATCTCCTGGACGGCCGTGGCGAAGGACTCATTGAACGCCGTGTCGTCGGCTGCGTAGGCCACCTGGTGCGCGAGCTCATGAAAGATCATGCCGGCCAGAGTGCCTTCGGGATAGCCGACGAAGGTGTTGAGCAGTGGATCGGCGGTCCAGCCCAGTGTTGAATACGCGGGCACCGGATACACCACCACCTCCCAGCCTTCAGCTTTCAACTGATCGCCGAGTTGCTTGGCCGCGGCCTGATCAAAATAACCGCGATAGGACACGCAGCCCATGATCGGAAAGCACCATGTCTTGGGCGACAGGCTCAGCTCGGGTGCGGCCACCACGTTCCACACGGCCGCGCTGCGGTGCAGATCGGCGTAGCTGCGATAGCTGCGGTTGTCGGGCAGGTGCAGCTCGGTGATCGCATAGTCACGCATGCGCTGGCTCAGTTGCAGGCGTGCGCGCAGGGCAGGCGAGGTCGCATCGTCGGCCAGCCACTCATCGACAGGCCGCGCCGCGCTCATCAGGCGCAGATGGCCGCCCACCGATTGCCCCAGGTACGAGAGGTCGGCGCAACCGCTCAGGCAGAGCGTCAGCAAGGCCAGCAGGAATCGCCTCAAGCGGGAGCCACCTCAACCAGGCAGTCGTAGAAGCTCGGCGCTCGGCCCAGATCGGTCAGGCGCTGATGCGTGAGCTCGTTGACGTTGCTGCCGTCGACGCCGAGCTTGCGCCACCAAACGCCGAGGCCGTTGACCACGCCAGGGCGGGCCCGCCCGCTCACGCTGACGCGGCAACGGTAGCTGCCGCGGTCATTGAAGACGCGCACGAAGGCGCCGTCCTGCAGGCCACGCGCAGCGGCATCGTCGGCGTGGATCTCCACCAGAGGCTCGCCCTCGATGTCGCGCAGGCTCTTCACATTGACGAAGCTGGAATTGAGGAAGTTGCGCGCCGGCGGCGAGATCATCGCGAGCGGGTACTTTGCCGCGAGCTCCGGGCTGGACGCGCGACTCTCATAGTTGGCCTGATAGTCGGCGCCGCGCGCATCGGCCTTGCCGCTCGGCGTCGCGAAGCCGCCTTCGGCAAACGGCGCCTCGGCCATCGGCAGGCTCTGCCAGCCCTGCTCGCGCAAGGCGTCGAACTCGATGTCGGCCGTGAAGGCCTGACGTGCCATGTCTTCATCGCTGTCCTGGAAGGCCGCATCGTCAAAACCCATCGCGGCTGCCAGCTCGCGGAAGATCTGCGTGTTGGGCTTGGCCTCGCCGAGCGGCGCGATCGCACGCTCGTTGATCAGCACATCGGTGTGGCCGTAGGCCGTGTGCACGTCCAGGTGTTCGAGCTGCGTGGTGGCCGGCAGCACGATGTCGGCGAGATCGGCCGTGTCGGTCATGAAGTGTTCAAGCACCACGGTAAACAGGTCGGCGCGCTGGAAGCCGCGCACGACCTTGGGCGACTCGGGCGCCACTGCCACCGGGTTGCTGTTGTAGACGATCAGGGCCTCGATCTTCGGCCCGAATTCGGCCGAGGATTCGCGCAGCAGATCGTCGCCGATCGTGCTCATATTGATCGTGCGCGCCGCTCCCTTGCGCAGGTCGGCTCGCTCCAGCTTTGGATTCTTGAAAGGCGCGAACCAGCCTGAACTCGACAACAGCAAACCGCCCGCGCGATGGCGCCAGGCGCCGGTCAGGCAGGGCAGCAGCGCAATCAGGCGCACCGCATTGCCGCCGCCGCGCGCGCGCTGCATGCCGTAGTTGAGGCGGATCGCAGCGGGCTGGGTCTGCGCATAGTCGCGGGCCAGGCCGCGCACTTCGTCGGCGGTGATGCCGCAGACCTCGGCCGCGCGCTCGGGCGGCCATTGCAGCGCCCTTTCGCGCAGCTCCTCGAAGCCGTCGACATGACGCGTTATGTAGTCGTCATCGAGCCAGCCTTGCGTGATCAGCTCATGCATCATCCCGAGTGCCAGCGCGCCGTCGGTGCCGGGCATCAAGGCGATGTGCTGGTGGCATTTGTCCGCCGTCTCGGTCTTGCGTGGGTCGATACAGATCAGCTTGGCGCCGGCGCGCTTGGCCTGGTTGGCGTAGGTCCAGAAATGCAGGTTCGAGGCAATCGAGTTGCTGCCCCAGATCAGGATCAGCCGGCTCTCGGCATAGAAGCGCAAGTGCATGCCGAGCTTGTGGCCATAAGTGGCGGTCAAGCCCGCGCCGCCAGCCGAAGCGCAGATCGTGCGATCGAGCAGCGAAGCGCCCAGGCGGTTGAAGAAGCGCGCGGCCATGCCCTCGCCCTGCAACTGGCCCATCGTGCCGGCATAGCTGTAGGGCTGGATCGCCTGCGGGTCCTCGATCGCCCGCAAGCGCTGTGCGATCTCCGCCAAAGCGGCTTCCCAACTGATGCGCTCGAAACGCGGCGGCTCCGTCTTCGCGCTGACCCGCTTCAGCGGATGCAGCAAGCGCTCGGGGTGATACGTGCGTTCGGCATAGCGCGACACCTTGGTGCACAGCGCACCATGCGTGCTCGGATGCTCGGCGCGGCCCTGCACTTTCACCACCTTTTCGTTCTCGACGGTGATCTTCAGTGCACAGGTGTCCGGGCAGTCGTGCGGACAGGCGCCGTTGACGATGCGCAAGTTGCTACGGGTAACAAGAGGATCCATGCGTGAACTATTCCATAAGGACGCGTGTGCTGAAGGCATCACGGGCATTCGGGGATCGAACCTGAGCCCCGCCACCGACGCACAATCTGGGAATTCCCGGTATTGTCCCTAACCTTTCATTTTGACGGAGACCCCGCGTGCGCCGCCGCCAAGTCCTTACCTCTTCTCTCGCCGCAGTTTCGACCACCCTCCTGCCCACTTTGGGGCAAGCGCAGGAACGCCGTCGCATCGTACTCGGCCAGTCGGCCGCACTGACCGGCCCGGCCGCGCAGCTGGGTCTGCAGATGCGCCTTGGTGCCAAGCTCTGCTTTGATGCTGTCAATGCCGCCGGCGGCGTCAACGGCCTGATGATCGACCTCAAGACGCTGGACGACGGCTACGAGCCCGATCGCTGCAAGGCCAATACGCAAGCGCTGATCGACGAGGATGTGTTCGCCCTGTTCGGCTATGTGGGCACGCCCACCACGCTGGCGGCGCTGCCGCTGGTCAACCAGGCCAAGATCCCGCTGTTCGCGCCGCTGACCGGCGCGCAGGCGCTGCGCGAGCCGATGAGCCGCTGGGTCTTCCATGTGCGCGCCTCGTATTACGAAGAGACCGGACTGATCGTCAAGCAGCTCACACAGCTGGGCCTCAACCGCATCGCGGTGTTCCGCCAGAACGACAGCTACGGCAAGGCCGGCCTCGACGGCGTACAGCTCGCGATGAAGCCACTCGGCCTGGAGCCCCTGGCCGTGTCCACCGTGGAACGCAATTCGCAGGATGTCGCCAAGGCGGTCAAGGACCTGGTCCCGACCATGCCCGAGGCCATCATCATGATCAGCGCCTACAAGAGCTGCGCCGCTTTCATCCGTGCCGCTCGAAAGGCCGGTTATGGCGGCGTGTTCTACAACGTCTCCTTCGTCGGCACGCAAGCGTTGCTCGATGAGCTGGGCAAGGATGCGCTCGGCGTGGTGGTGAGCCAGGTCATGCCCTATCCCTTCGGCACCGCTACCGGTGTCGTGGCCGAGTATCAAGCGGCCTTGCAGAAAGCCGGTGTCGCACGCGCTGACTACAACAGCATGGAAGGCTATCTGGCCGCCAAGGTCTTCGTCGAAGGCCTGCGCCGCGCGGGGCGACCCAACCGCGACGGGCTGGTGGCTGCGCTCGAAACCATGCAGACCTACAACCCCGGCGGCTTCATGATGCATTTCGGTCCGGCGCGCCACACAGCCTCGAGCTTCGTCGAGCTGTCGATGCTCACGGGCGACGGCCACGTCAAGCATTGATCACTCGCTGAGCGACTGACATGGCAACGCCCTCTTCGGAGGGCGTTGTTCGTTTTCGGCCTTCGCACTTTGCCCCACATCTGTTCTCGATCTGGAACAAAGGTCGGCTTCGCGCGTCCCCAGAGAATCCGGCACTGTCCCTGATTTCGTTCTCCCTGCTGTCTTGAAGGAGTCCCCTGTGCGACGTCGCCAAGTTCTGAATTCTTCAGTGGCCGCCATTTCGGCGTCTCTGTTCCCATCACTGAGCCATGCACAGGACCGTCGCCGCATCCTGCTGGGTCAATCGGTCCCGCTGACCGGCCCGACTGCGCAGCTCGGCCTGCAAATGCGCCTTGGCGCCCGGCTCTGCTTTGACGCGGTCAACGCGGCCGGCGGCGTCAACGGCCTGCAGATCGAGCTCAAGACCGTCGACGACGCCTACGACCCCGACCGTTGCAAGGCCAACACCCAGGCCTTCATCGACGATGATGCGTTCGCGCTGTTCGGCTATGTGGGCACACCCACCTCGCTGGCTGCCCTGCCGTTGGTGAGCCAGGCCAAGATTCCGCTGTTTGCCCCGATGACCGGCGCCCAAGCGCTGCGCGAGCCGATGAGCCGCTGGGTCTTCCATGTGCGCGCCTCGTACTACGAAGAGACCGGCATGATCGTCAAGCAGCTCACGCAGCTGGGCCTGAACCGTATCGGCGTGTTCCGCCAGAACGACAGCTATGGCAACGCGGGCCTGGAGGGCGTGAGGCTTGCGCTGGCTTCCAAAGGGCTGGAGCCGACCGCGGTCTACTCCGTCGAACGCGCTTCGGTCGACGTGAACAGGGCGGTGGCCAACCTCATGAACGATGCGCCCGAAGCGATCGTCCTGGTCAGCGTCTACAAGAGCTGCGCGGCCTTCATCCGTGCCGCTCGAAAGGCCGGTTATGGCGGCGTGTTCTACAACGTCTCCTTTGTCGGCACGCAGGCCCTGCTGGATGAACTGGGCAAGGATGCGGCCGGCGTGGTGGTGAGCCAGGTCATGCCCTATCCCTTTGGCGCCGCCACCGGCATCGTGGCTGAATACCAGGCCGCCTTGCAGAAGGCCGGCATCGACCGCGCGAGCTACATCAGCATGGAAGGCTATCTGGCCGCCAAGGTTTTTGTTGAAGGCCTGCGGCGCACGGGCAAGGCCAGCCGCGAGGGCTTCGTGACGGCGCTTGAGGGCTTGCAGAACTTCAACCCGGGCGGCTTCCCCATGCATTTCAGCCCGACGCGCCATGCGGCATCGAGCTTTGTCGAACTCTCGATGCTGACCGGGGACGGCAAGATCAAACACTGAAGGCCGAGCGTAAACTTCGACGGCACTCCACAAGAGAACCGCCGTCATGAAGCTGATCGACTCCATCCTTGCCGACGCACCGGCCATCGCCACCCTGCGTCGCGACATCCACGCCCACCCCGAGCTGTGCTTTCAGGAAGAACGTACCGCTGATCTGATCGCCCAGGCGCTCACCGATTGGGGCATTCCGATCCACCGCGGCCTCGGCAAGACGGGCGTGGTGGGCATCGTCAAGAACGGCAGCTCGAACCGCGCCGTCGGCCTGCGCGCCGACATCGATGCGTTGCCGATGACCGAGCACAACCACTTCCCGCATGCCAGCAAACATGCGGGCAAGATGCACGCCTGCGGCCACGACGGCCACACGGCCATGCTGCTCGCGGCCGCCAAGCACCTGGCCAAGCACCGCAATTTCGACGGCACGGTCTATCTGGTGTTCCAGCCGGCCGAAGAAGGCGGCGGCGGCGCACGCGAGATGATCAAGGACGGCCTGTTCGAGAAGTTCCCGATGGAGGCGATGTTCGGCGCGCACAACTGGCCGGGCATGGCGGCCGGGCAGTTCTCGCTGGCCAGCGGGCCTGTGTTCGCGTCGAGCAATGAATTCAAGATCGTGTTGCGCGGCAAGGGTTCGCACGCGGCCATGCCGCATCTGGGCCTGGACCCGGTACCGGCGGCCTGCCAGATGGTGCAGGCCTTCCAGACCATCATCACGCGCAACAAGCGCCCTATCGACGCGGGCGTCATCTCGGTCACCATGATCCACGCGGGCGAAGCGACCAATGTCGTGCCGGACAGCGTGGTGATGGAAGGCACGGTGCGCACCTTCACGCTCGAGGTGCTCGACCTGATCGAGCGCCGCATGAAGGAAGTGGCCGACGGCGTGGCCGCCACCTTCGGCCTGAGCTGCGAGTTCGAGTTCCACCGCAACTACCCGCCCACGATCAACCATCCGGCCGAGACCGAGTTCGCACGCTCCGTGCTGACCGACATGGTCGGCGCAGAAAACGTGCAGAACTTCGAGCCCACGATGGGCGCCGAGGACTTCAGCTACTACCTGCTCGAAAAGCCCGGCTGCTATTTCCTGATCGGCAATGGCGACGGCTCGCACCGCCAGGGCGGCCACGGCATGGGTCCCTGCATGCTGCACAACCCGAGCTATGACTTCAACGACGAGCTGATCCCGCTGGGCGGCTCGATGTGGGTGCGCATGGCCGAGCAGTGGTTGAACACGCCGCGATGATGAACGAGCAGGACATTGAAGCCGTCCGCCAGGACACGCAGGACTGGCTCGAGAAAGCGGTGATCGGCCTGAACCTCTGCCCGTTCGCCAAGAGCGTCCATGTCAACCGACGTCTGCGCTATGTGGTGACGGATGTCGAGACGCCCGAAGACTTGCTGAAGCTGCTGGCCAAGGAGCTGCTGTTCCTGAACCGCGCCGACCCGGAGGAGGTCGAGACCACGCTGCTGATCCATCCGTTGGTGCTGCAGGACTTCCTCGACTTCAACGATTTCCTTGGTGCGGCCGACGCGCTGGTGGAAGACCTCGAACTCGACGGCGAATTCCAGATCGCCAACTTCCACCCGGCTTACCAGTTCGACGGCACCGAACCCGACGACATCAGCAACTACAGCAACCGCGCGCCCTACCCCACGCTGCACCTGCTGCGCGAGTCCAGCATCGAGCGCGCCGTGGACACGATGCCCGACACCGACGCGATCTACGAGAACAATATGGCGACGCTGGAGAAACTGGGCCTGAAGGGCTGGAAGGCACTCGGCCTCAAGTAGAAACCTGCTTGACGATGCAAGCCTGTCGGCGCATTGTCCGCTCCCAAACAAGGGGTGAGCATGATCGTCAGGAAGACGGGCATCGCGGCGGCGGTTCTGGCCTTGGCCACGGCTTGCGGGGTTGCGCCGCTAACGGCTGATCCAAGCGCCACCGCGCCGAGACTCGAAGGCTTCGGCCATGTCGGCATGGCGGTCACCACCCGTTCGCCCGAAGCCCAGGCCTTGTTCGAGCAGGGCATGGAGCAAGCCTACGCCTTCAACGGCCCCGAGGCGCGCCGCGCCTTCAAGGCGGCGCTGGCCCGGGACCCCGATTGCGCCATGTGCGCCTGGGGTGTGAGCTGGCAGATGGGCCCCAATATCAACGACCCGGAGCGCGGCGACCTGACCGAAGCGCGGCGCTATGCCGCCTATGCCGCCAGCCGCGCGACGAACGCCACGCCGCGCGAGCAGGGCGTGATTGCCGCCTTGCAATTGCGCTATGCCGAAGGCCCGCAGGCCCGCGACGCGGCCGTGGAGAACGCGGCCGTCTGCACGCCCGGCAGCGGCGGTGACAGGCCCGCCGACCCTCTCGACGTGGCCTACGCCAAGGCGCTGCGCAAGCTGATCGATCAATACCCCGACGATCCGGACCTGCTCTCCTTCTACGCCGAGGCCGAGCTGATCGCCACGCCCGGCGACAACTGGGACCGCGTGACGGGCAAGCCGATGGGCAATATCGGCTTCCTGGCGGACCGCCTGGAGGCGGCGCTGGTTCATCACGCCGACCACACGGGACTGAACCACTACCTGATCCACACGGTCGACGATGTCCACAACGCGGCACGCGCCGTGGCGGCCTCCGATCGCCTCGGCACATTGGCGCCGCGCTCGCCGCACCTGCTGCACATGCCGGCGCACATCTACGTACAGGTAGGCCGTTATGCCGACGCCACGCAGGTCAACACGCTGGCGCTGGCGGCCGACGACGCTGAAGATGCCGAACTCAAGGCTCAGGGTTTCAAGCCGACCAAGGATTGGCGCGGGCATAACGGCCATTTCCAGTGGTACGGCGCCTTGATGCAAGGCCGCGGCGACATGGCGCTGGAGATCGCGCGCCGCATCGCTGACCGGGCGGGGCATCGACACGACGAATATCTGGACTACCAGCGCAGCCTGACCCTGATCACCTTGGTGCGCCTGGCCCGCTGGGATGCGGTGCTGGCGGAGCCGCCGCTGGAAGGCACGGCGATGGCCACGCTGATGAGCCAGAGTGCGCGCGGCACGGCCCTGGCCCGCAAGGGGCGCGTGGAGGAAGCGCAGGCGGCGCTGGAACTGGTCATGCCGGCTGTGCAGAAGACCGTCAAGAAGCATCCGACGCAGGATCTGTTTGACAAGGCGCTGCGCGGGATTGCGCAAGCCTCCGAGGCGCGGCTGCGCGCCGAGATCGCGCTGGCCCGTCACCAGTGGGCCGAGGCCTTGGCGCAGCAGGCGCTGGCCATCACGGCGGCCGATGATGCGGATCGGCTGGAGCCGCCCTACCTCGGCGCGGGCTCACGCCTTGCGCTGGCGGAGATGCAGATGCAAGCCCAGCGCTACACGGCCGCGGAGCAAAGCCTGCGAGCCGAACTGGCCTTGCGTGCGCAAAGCGGCTGGGCGCTCAATGCGCTCGCCAAATCGCTGGAGGCGCAAGGCCGGCAGAGTGAGGCCACGCCGGTGCGGGTGGCTGCGGCCAAGGCCTGGCCACAGGCCGATGCCGGCTTGCGCTGACAGCAGGCAGCTTGCGCTGACCGAAGCCACTCAGAGCACGATCAGCGCGCGACGATTTCTCACTTGCCCGCGCTGGCCATGATCTGCGCATGAGCCGCAGGCTCAGCCGGATCGAGCATGCCGGTGCTCAGACCGATCAGCGTGAAAGCCGCGATGGCGCAGACCCAGACCTGCGGGTCTTTCAATTGGCTCAGCAGCTTGGGGCGGCGGTTGGTTTCACCGCGGGTGGGTACAGCGCAAGACAGGTGGGAGAGGTTCGACATTGCAGCTTCCTTGGCAGGCATGGCTGCAATGTACTGTATTTATACACAGCTGTATATACACCCAGATTCCATGCGGAAATGCTGACCACCAAAGCGCTCAAGGTCTTCAGGATCGTGCGAGACCATCAGCAGCGGCACATCGACGCGCGCCAACAGCGCTTGCAGCTCGTCGCGCAGGCGCGCTCGCAAAGCCGGGTCGAGCGCGGAGAACGGCTCGTCGAGCAGCAAGGCGCGCGGCTTGTTGACCAAGGCGCGAGCCAGGGCGGTGCGCTGGCGTTGGCCGCCCGAGAGTTCGGTCGGTCGCTGCTCGGCCACGCGGTCGAGTTCCAGCAATTGAAGCCAATGCTCGACGGCCGGATCGTGGCTCAGCTTCCGGTTCGGGTTGAACCAACCGCGCTGCAGGCCGAAGGCGATGTTCTCGCGCACGGTCAGGTGCGGGAACAGCGCGTAGTCCTGAAACAGATAGCCCAGGCCGCGTTCACGGGCCGGCAAGTACGCATGGGTGCCGCTGTCATACAGCGTCAGTCCGTCGACGCGCACATGCCCTTCATCGGGCCGCAAGAGACCGGCGATGGCTTGCAGCGTGAGGCTCTTGCCCGCGCCAGAGGCGCCGTAGATCACCGTGCTGCGCGCGCTGCTCTCAAAACTCACATCGAGCTGGAACGCGCCCAGGCGCTTGCGGATGCGGACGTCGAAACTCATGCCTGCCGCCCCAGCCTGCCGGCCGCCAGCAGCACGACGATGCAGGTGATCGAGATGATCACGACCAGCGTGTTCGCCACATCGTCCTGCCCGGCTTGCACGGCCTCGTAGACCGCGATCGACAGCGTTTGCGTGCGGCCCGGGATGCTGCCGGCCACCATCAGCGTGGCGCCAAACTCGCCGAGTGCTCGCGCGAACGCGAGCAAGGTGCCGGCCAGGATGCCGGGCCAGGCCAGCGGCAGGCTGACGCGGAAAAACACGCCCGCCTCGGTCTGGCCCAGCACGCGCGCGGCGTTTTCCAGCCGCGGGTCGACGCCTTCGAGCGCCGTGCGAGCGGCCTTGAGCACCAAGGGAAAAGCCACCACGCTCGCCGCGATCACCGCGCCCTGCCATGTGAAGATCAGGTTGATGCCGAGGTGCTCATAAAGCCAGCCGCCGAGCCAACCCCGCTTGCCGATCACGACCAGCAGGTAGTAGCCGAGCACGGTCGGCGGCAGCACCATCGGCAAGGTCAGCACCGCATCGAGCAGCGCGCGGCCCGGAAAGCGCCAGCGCGCCAGCGCGTAGGCCGTGCCCACGCCCAGCAGCAGATCAATCAGCGTGGCCCAGCTCGCGACCTTGAGCGAAAGCGCCAGCGGAATCCACGCGCTTTCCACTGCTATTTCTTGAAGCCGTACTTGGCCAGGATCGCCTGGCCTTCCGGTGACAACGCGAGCGCGATGAACTGCCGTGCATCCTGCGGGTTAGGCCCACCGGCCACGGCGGCGATCGGGTAGCTGATCGGCGTGGTCGTCGGCACTTCAAACGCGATGCGGACCTTGTCCTTCTGAGCCGCCGCATCGGTGGCGTAGACGAAGCCCGCTTCGACCTCGCCGCGCGCCACGTAGTCGAGCGCCTGGCGCACATTGGCGGCGTAGACGGCCTTGGCTTCGACAACGGTCCACAGCTGCGCGGCCTGCAGGGCGGTCTGGGCATAGCGGCCGGCCGGCACACCTTCGGGCTTGCCGAGTGCGATGCGCTTGACCTCGGGCTTCTGCAAGTCAGTCAGGGCCTTGAGCGGCAGCGCGCCTTCGGACGGTGTCACCACAACCAGAGCGTTATGCACGAAGACCTGGCGCGTGCCCGGCGCCATCAGCTTCTGCGCCTCGGCCTTGTCCATCGTCTCCAGATCGGCGGAGGCGAACACGTCGACCGGCGCGCCCTTGGCGATTTGTGCGAGGAGCGCATCCGAAGCTGCAAAGTTCAGCAACACCTTGGTGCCGGGATGCTGCGCTTCATAAGTTGTGCCCAGCTCGCGGAAGGCGTTGGTCAGGCTGGCGGCGGCCGAGACGGTCAGGTCGGCAGCCTGTGCGGTCTGCAACGCGGCCAGGCCGAAAGCCACCAGCGTCAGCGCGGCCAGGCGGCGGGAAAAGGATGCGGTCATCAAGAGCTCCTGTGTGCTTGGTGTACGTGCCTTGGACCGGAATATACAGACAAATACAGCGCTCTCACGGGACCTGGACCATTCAGGCATTCCGTGCAGCGTGGACGATCAGCCACGCTGTCGCCTCGGCGACGCGGATCGTCTGCGGCATTGATCACGTCACAGGGTTCTTTATGCGGCCGGCTCTGTAAATGACACGTCTTGTCACAGAGCCGAGACACGCGCTTCCTAGCATCAGCACAAATTTCAAACGCCTGTCATGCTTGAATCGACCGCCTATCTCCAGGACTTCCGACCGCGCTTCCGTCAGCCCTGCGCCGGCGATCTGAGCGTCGAGGTGCCATCGCTGACGATGGAGAACACCAACGAACATGCGATGGAGATCTTCGCCCGGCACCGCGATCTGCCGAGCCTGCCGGTCGTGGAAGACGGCCAGCCGATCGGCCTGATCAACCGGAACATCTTTCTCTCGCAGATGAGCAAGCCCTTTCACAAGGAGCTGTACGACCGCAAGAGCTGCATCGCTTTCATGGACAAGGAGCCGTTGATCGTTGAAGCCTCGCTCGACATCGAGGCGCTGACCTTCCGCACCGTCGCTTTCGGCGAGCGCGCGCTGTCCGACGGCTTCATCGTCACGCGCGGCGGCAAGTTCTCGGGCGTGGGCCAGGGCCTGCAACTGATGCGCGTGATTGCCGAGATGCAGGAGGCGCGCAACCGCCAGATCATGCACAGCATCGAATACGCGAGCGTGATCCAGCGTTCGATGTTGCGCACCTCGCGCGAGGCGCTGCTTCAAACGCGTCAGGACGCCGATCTGGTCTGGGAACCGCGCGACGTGGTGGGCGGCGACTTCTATCAGTTCAGCGCCCTGCCTGAAGGCTGGTTCGCCACGGTGGCCGACTGCACGGGTCACGGCGTGCCCGGTGCTTTCATGACGCTGATCGCTTCGATCACGCTGAGCAAGGCCATCGAACAGCATGGCTGCCATCACCCGGGTCGCTTGCTCGCCGCAGTCAACCAGGGCATCAAGCAGATGCTCGGGCAGGTCAACACGCAGGAACAACTGGCCGCCTCCGACGACGGCATGGACGCCGCCTGCTTCTGGTTTGACCAGGCGAGCCGCCGCCTGCGTTTTGCTGGCGCCAAGACGGCCTTGTTCGTGCTGCAGCCCGGCGAGGCCGGCGTGGAGATGATCGACGGCGACCGCAAGGGCGTCGGCTACGTCGACACCGAATTCGATTTCGCCTGGTCCGAGCAGGACCTCGTGCTGCAGCCCGGCTGCCTGGTGTTCGTCACGACCGACGGCCTCATCGACCAGATCGGCGGCCCCAAGGCCATCGCCTTCGGCAAGCGCCGCGTGCGTGAGCTGATCCTGGAATACCGCGATCGTCCGGCCGCCGAGCTCAACCGCGCCATGTCGGCGGAACTGCAGGCCTGGCAAGGGCCGCATCACCGCCGAGACGATCTGACTTTTTTCTGTTTCCGTGTCTAGTTCCAGTTATTGCCAAGTGATTTTTGACCTATGAATCAGCCCAGCCGTACCTCCGCCTTGTCCGCATCCACCCCACCCATCGTCCATGAATACGGACAGTTCTTCGATCTGGCCCGCCAGCATCGGGTGATCTTCTATTACGTCGGCTACTTCTCGCAGAACATCGTCGCGGCGATGGCCGAGGCCGTGAAGCTGCAGCTTGAAGTGAGCGGCGTGGCCGGCCCGACGCGCCGCAAGCTGTTCTCGACCTTTGTGGAGATGAGCCAGAACGTCATCCACTACTCGGCTGACACGCTAACGCCCTCCCTGAGCGAACACGAGCTGCGCCACGGCTGCGTCTGCATCACCGAGCTCGACGGCCAGTACCTGCTGCTGTGCGCCAACCCGATCAAGAGCCATCGTGCCGAAGACCTGCGCGAGACGCTCGAGCCACTGCGCCGCATGACGCTCGACGAAATCAAGCAGGCCTACAAGCAGGGCCTGCGCGCCGAGAGCCCCGAGGAGAGCAAGGGCGCCGGCCTGGGCTTCCTGACGATGGCGCGCGACGCCCGCGAGCCGCTTGAATTCGACTTCCAGGCCCTGGACGGCGTGGAAGACACCGCCGTGTTTTATCTCAAGGCCGCCATCTAAGAAGAGAAGAAGAAAAGAGAAGCCATGCAAAACCTCTACATTGCCCCGACCCCCAGCACGCCCGATGTCGACTTCAAGTTCGACACGCACCGCCTGAGTCTGCGCGGCGAGTCCTACCCCGAGAACGCTGCCGCCTTCTATGGCGAGATCATCAAGCAGCTGCGCGCCTACCTGGCCACCTGCCAGGGCAAGACCAGCCAGACCATCACGGTCGACATCGCGCTGGCCTACTTCAACAGCTCCAGCACCAAGATGCTGTTCAACATGATCGACGCGCTCAACGATGCCGTTGAAGCCGGCAACCGCGTCGTGCTGAACTGGTTCCACGACGAAGAAGACGAGACCATCCTCGAATTCGGCCAGGAGCTCGCCGACGACTTCCCGGCCATCGACTTCGTCAATCACGCCGTGAAGACGAGCTGAGCCGGGCATGTCGCAAACCGAAGATCTGTTCGACGTCGAGCTGCGCGCTTTAGGCGCAGCCCGCGACGCGCTTGACGCCCCGGAAGCCAGCCCGGCCACGCATCGCCAGGCGCTGGGCGGGCTGATCGTCGCCTACGAGCGGCTGCTGCGCGAGACGCGTCGACTGGTCCGCCGCAGCGACCGCGAAGAGTTCGAGATGAACCAGCTCAACCAGCGCTTGCACGAGCTTGCGCAGGAACTCGAATTCCGCGCCACGCATGATTCGCTGACCGGCGTGCTCAACCGCGCCGCCATCATCGAGCGCTCCGAGCGCCTGCTGCGCAACCGCGGCCTGGCGCTGATCGTGCTGGACATCGACCACTTCAAGCGCGTCAACGACCAGTTCGGCCATCCCGTAGGCGATCAGGTGATCTGCGGCGTGGTGGCCTGCCTCAAGGCGATGGTTCCGGTGCAGGCCCATATCGGCCGCGTGGGTGGCGAAGAGTTCACCGTGCTGCTGCCGGACGCGTCCATCGAAACCGCGATGACGCTGGGCGACACGCTGCGCCGCGCCATCATGGCCCACCCCTTCCACCTGCCGGACCGCAGTGCCATAACGGCCAGCTTCGGCGTCAGCCGCGTCTCGGAAGGCGGCAGCTTTGATGCGGCCTACAAGCGCGCGGACGAAGCGCTCTACGTCGCCAAGCGCGGCGGCCGCAACCGTGTGGTGCGCGCCGAGCCGAAGGAGCCTTGCCTCTATGAAGACTGAGATCGCTCCCGCTGGCACCGCCAAAGTCGTGCCGGCTGCGCGCCGACGTCGCGCGGCAGCACCGCTGCAACTGGTGACGCCCTTGCCCTGTGTGCAGAAGCCCGACTCGGCGCGGATCGCTGCCGAGCTGGACCGGCTGATTCTTGAACAGGATTTCGAGATCCACTTCCAGCCTATCGTTGGAAATGTCGGCAATGCGGTCAACGCCGACCTCAGCATCTTCGGCTACGAGGCGTTGACGCGCCCGCCGCAGCGCTCGGGATTCGGCTCGCCGCTGGCCTTGTTTGAAGCGGCGGCCGAGCTGGGCCGGCTGATCCCGCTTGAGCGCGTCATCGTGCGCAAGATCGTGCGCCGCTTTGCCGAACTCGGCCTGCCGGGTCGCCTGTTCATCAACGTCAGCGCCGACACGCTGGTGGCCGCCGAACATCGGCTCGATCTGGTGGCCACCGAGATCGCGCGCCACAAGCTGCCCGCGTCGCGCCTGGTGGTGGAGCTGACCGAAACCCGCGCCGTGCTCGACCCGGTCACACTGACGACCGTCGTCAAGGCTTTGCGTGCGATGGGCTTTGCCATTGCGCTGGACGATCTCGGCGAGGGCTTTGCCGGGCTCAAGCGCTGGCTCGTGCTGCGGCCTGACTTCGTCAAGATAGACCGTTACTTCGTGGACGGCATTGCCGACGATCCGCTCAAGCAGGTGTTTGTGCGCAGCATCCTCGAGATGGGCCGCAGCAGCGGTGCCACCGTCATTGCCGAGGGGCTGGAGCGGCGTGTCGATCTGCAAAGCCTGCAATCGATGGGCACTGAGCTGTGCCAGGGCTTTCTGTTCGCGCGGCCGCAGGCTGAGCCGCCGGCGCGTGTTGACTTCAAGCTGGATTGAGTCGCCGGCTACACCTTCAGGCGGAAGGGATTGAAGTTCGTGTCGCGGTCGTAATAGTCCACGCCCTCGGCCTTCTTGAGGAAGGCGCAGACCTTGTAGGTCACCGGCGTCATCAGCGCTTCCCAGCCGGTCTTGAACAGGTACTGCGTGATCGTCACCGCGATCAGCTGCTCCTGCGGCCAGATGCCCCAGAACGCGATGATGAAGAACAGGCTGGTGTCCACGAACTGGCCCACCACGGTCGAGCCGATGAAGCGCACCCACAGATGGCGCCCTTCCATGTGGACCTTGAGCTTGGCCATCACGAAGCTGTTGGCAAAGCTGCCGCAGCAGAAGGCGATCATCGAGCCCGCCACGATGCGCCAGGTGTTGCCGAACACGGCCTCGATATGGCCTTGGTAGACATCCATGAACTCGTTGTGCGCGGGCGGCAGATGCACGACCACGAAGGCCATGAAGGCCGCGAAGGCCAGCGCCGTGAAGCCGGCCCAGACCACGCGGCGGTCGCGCCCGTAGCCGTAGACCTCGGTCAGGATGTCGCCAAAGATATAGGACAGCGGGAAGAACAGCAGGTCCGCGCCAAAGGTGACCTGCCCCAGCACCGGCAAGCTCACCTGCGCCGCCTTGGCCGCGCCGATCAGGTTCGAGCACAGCAGCACGCACACGAAGGCGGCCATGATGAGGTCGTAGTAGCGGTAGCTGCGGGGCTGGGTCATGACTGACAGGCTCGCTCAGTAGTTGATGGTGAAGCGCTGGCCCTTGTACGACAGCAAGGCGGTGCGCAGGCCGATGTTCTCGAGCACGAGCCCGGGCGCCACGGCCTCGCCTTCATGCAGCAGTTGGCCGTTGATGATCAGCATGCGGTTGGCCGGGATGTCGGAGACCATTGCGCCGCCGGCCTTCAGCGGCGGCAGCTCGCGGCGCAGCGCTTCGGGCAGTTCGTTGAGCGCGACGATCGGGGCCGCGACGGGTTTCGCGATGGGCGCCGTCACAGGCGCAGGCGTCGGCGTCGGCTCAGGCAGCGCGCGTGCCGCCGGCACCAGCGGTTGGCTTTGCAGCGCAGGCGCGGCGGGCGCTGGGGCAAGCGCGCCGGCAGGCGACAGGGATGGCAGCACAGGCGCCGGCTTGGCTTGCACCACCGGCGGCGCGGCCGCGACCGGCTCAGCGGGTTGCGGCGACGGGGACGAGAACAGCCAGCGCGAGACCAGGGCGGCCAATACGAGCAGCAGCACCGCGCCGCCGATCATGGCGTAGAGCAGCGGGCGCCCGTTGCGGGACGCAGCAGCCCGTGCAGGTAACGGTGTATTCAGTGTGGGCACGGCACCGCGATCGCGCTCGGACTCGGCGCGCTTGAGGGCATCAAGGATGTAGGACATGGCGCTCTTCTTTGATCTTCTCTATTCCGTCTTGAGCCGCGGCTCGTCGGCTCCGGCCGCGCGGCCCAGCTGCATCAGCGTGACCGGGCCGGCGATACCGTCGGCGCGCAGCCCTTGCGCGCGCTGGAAGGCCGCCACGCGGCGTTGCAGTGCGGTATCGATGTGCTGCGGTTCCTGCGGCGCGGGTTGACCATAGACCTTGGCCAATTGGGCGCCGAGCCAATCAGCGGCGGGGCCCGCAGTCAGCGGCGCTTGATACGAGGGCGGCACGCGCCACAGCGTGATGAACTCGCCGCGCCAGCGCTGGCCGAGCGCGGTCAGGTTCACGCGCTGGCGGCTTTCGCCGAGGCGCAGCGTGGCCGTCTGGCCATCGAGGCCGGTCAGCACGGCGTACGTGGGTAGCGATTTGCCGTCGCCGAGCACCAGCAGCGCCGGCCGGTCGAGGAAGCGCAGCAGGGCCAGCCCGCCATCGCTCCTGAAACATTGCACGCCTTGCGACTCCAGCTCGGCGCAGGAGGCCGCCGATTGAAGGTGCCAGGCGCTGGCCAACTCGTGCAGCGCCAAGGCTTCGTCCGCGCCTTCCGAAAGCAGGTCGGCCGTCGGCTCGATCTTCGGCACGGACGCCGGCTGCGAAGCGGCCACGGGTTTCGTTGCAACGGCGGCGACCGGGAGCGGCGCCGGTGGCTTGGACTTGGGCAGACTGAACCAGAAGGCCACGCCTACCGCGCCAAGCAGCACCGCAACGCCGAGCGGCCAGCCCCACGACATGCCGCCGCGCTCCGGCGCCACCGCGAACACCTCGGCCGCCGCCTTCTTGAGGATGGCCGGCGTTACTTGCGCCTGGCCTTGCGCATAGGCGCCGAGCAGCGCGCGGTCGCACAGGAGGTTGATGCGGCGCGGCACGCCACGCGTCAGCGCATGGATCACGCGGCAGGCCTTGGCGTCGAAGGGCGCGGGGCCAGTGCGGCCGGCCACGTTGAGCCGATGCTGCACATACTGTTGTGTCTCTTCGACCGACAGCGCCTCCAGATGGAAGCGCGCAATCACGCGTTGCGCCAGTTGCTCCAGCTCGGGCCGCGCCAGCATGTCGCGCAGCTCGGGCTGGCCGATCAGCACGATCTGCAGGAGCTTGCGCTCATGGGTTTCGAGGTTCGTCAGCAGGCGCAGCTGTTCCAGCACATCGGCCGAGAGGTTCTGCGCCTCGTCGATGATCAGCACATTGCTCTGGCCCTGGGCGTGGGTCTTGAGCAGGTGCGCGTTGATCGCGTCGACATATTGCTTGACCGACTGGCCGGCCGGCGCCTCGATATGGAACTCCTCGCAGACGGTCTGCAGGAGCTCGGTCACCGTCAGCTTGGGGTTGAAGATGTAGGCCACATTGCAGCCGGCCGGGATCTGCTCGAGGAAGCAGCGGCAGACGGTGGTCTTGCCTGCGCCGATTTCACCCGTTAGCAGCACAAAGCCGCCGCCGCCGCGCAGGCCGTAAAGCAGATGCGCCAGCGCCTCGCGGTGGCGTTCGCTCATGAACAGATAGTGCGGGTCGGGCGCGATCGAGAACGGCTCGTGTTGCAGGCCGAAGAATTTGGCGTACATGGTGCTGGGGGTTCTTGTGCCGCGCATGGTACCCGGCCCGCGGACGGCCGGCGCTAGCGGGCGCGCGGCGAAGCGGTCGCCTGGCGCAGGCCCTCCAGGGCCGGCGCCACCACCGTCATGTCGGCACCCTCGGCAAACACGGCATAGGCCGGATAGGAAAACTCCGGCGCGCCGCGCACCAGGTGCAGGCGGCCGCTCTCGATGTGATGCCGCACCACGGCGTACCGGAAGTAGGCCGAGCCGCCCGCTGCCAGCACGTACTCGCGGCCCAGCGGCCCGAGGCCGGCGCTCACGCCCGCATGGCCGAGCTGCGGATAGGCGAGGCTGTGCTGCGCCGCGAACTCGGGGCCCCAGTCCACGTAGACGTAATCCTGAGGGTCGAGCTTCTGGCCCCGCTTGCGCGTCGTGACCAGCACCAGCTTCTCCTCGATCAGCAGCTCGATCCGCAGGCCCGGGCGCTGCTGCGGTGCATAGACCACGGCCACGTCGAGCATGCCCGAAGCCACGCGCTCCATCAGCTCGGCCGGCGCGCCGACCTCGGTGCGCAGCGCCAGCTGCGGTGCGGAGGCGCGCATCCACAGCAGCCAATCCAGCAGCAGCGGATCCCACAGGCTCTGCTCGCAACCCATCGTCAGCACGTACTGGCGGCCCGCGGGCACGGCCACCTGGTTGCGAGCGCGTTCCCACACCTGCACCAGCATCGAAGCGTGCCGCGTGAACTGCTCGCCGGCCGGCGTCAGCGTGGCGCCGGCCTTGTTGCGCACGAAGAGCTTGGCGCCGAGCAGTTCCTCCAGCGTACGCACGCGCGCGCTCACCGCGGTCTGCGTGACGTGCAGGTTCTCGGCGGCGCGGACAAAGCTGCCGGCGGCCACGATGTCGAGAAAAGTGCGGGCGAGCGTGATGTCCACAAAGCGCTCCTCGGCGTTTGAATGCAAGTATTTTGCACTCAAGCAGCAATAAGAATCGCTTTACGTGAAGTCAAAGCTGATCGACGATGGCTCCATCGAATCCCAGCACCTTGAAACCAGGAGATCACGATGAAATACAGCCACAGCCAAACATTCGGCACGCACCGTTCCGTCGTTGCCACTCGCCAGGACAAGCTGACCGTGTTGAAGCGCGAAGCCCAGGCGTGGATGGCGGCCATGCCGATCGCCATCCTCGTCTCGGCCGTTGTCGCCGGCCTGCGCGCGTCGGGCCGCTGAAGCCTGCGCCTCAGCGCGAGGCGTCTTTCAGCTAGATCACGCCGGCCCGCTCCAGCATCGCGTGCAGCAGCACATTGCAGCCCGCGGTGATGTGCTCGGGCTTGGCGTCCTCGATCTCGTTGTGGCTGATGCCATCCTTGCAGGGGATGAAGATCATGCCGCTGGGCGCCAGTTTGGCCATGTAGACGGCGTCATGTCCGGCGCCCGATACCGCTGGCATATTCGAATAGCCGAGCGCATTCGCTGCGCGCGCGACCGCGTCGATGCAGTCGCCGTGGAAGCCGATGGCCGAGTAGCTGGAGACCATCTCGATCTTCACGTCCACGCCATGCTCCTGACCGACCTTGGCGGCGAAGGCCTTGACCTCGTCCGCCATCTGGTCGACCAGCGCGTCCGTCGCATTGCGCAGGTCGATGCTGAACTTCACGCGGCCGGGAATCACATTGCGGCTGTTCGGGAACACCTGCACCATGCCGACCGTGCCGCGGCCATGCGGCGGATGGCGGTGCGCGGCTTCAACCACGTCTTGCATGATGCGCGTGGCCGCAAACATCGCGTCCTTGCGCAGCGCCATCGGCGTCGGGCCGGCGTGGGCTTCCATGCCGGTGATCGTGCAATCGAACCAGCGGATGCCGAGCACGCCCTGCACCACGCCGATGGTGACGTCGTTGTCTTCGAGCACCGGGCCCTGCTCGATATGCGTCTCGAAGTAGGCGCCGATCGGGTGATCGCCCGGCTCCTGCTCGCCCACATAGCCGATGCGTTCGAGCTCGCCGCGCACGCTGAGGCCTTCGGTGTCGGTGGCCGCATAAGCGTGCTCAAGCGTGAAGGCCTTCGCGAACACGCCCGAGCCCATCATCACGGGCACGAAGCGCGAGCCCTCTTCATTGGTCCAGAACGCGACCTCGATCGGCGCTTCGGTCTCGATGCCATGATCGTTGAGCGTGCGAACCACCTCGATGCCGGCCAGCACGCCGTAGTTGCCATCGAACTTGCCGCCGGTCGGCTGCGTGTCGATGTGGCTGCCCGTCATGATCGGCGGCAGGCTGTTGTTGCGGCCGGGGCGTCGCATGAAGCCGTTGCCTATTCTGTCGATCGTGACCGTCATGCCCGCCTCGCGCGCCCAGCGCGTGACGAGGTCGCGGCCCTGCTTGTCGAGATCGGTCAGCGTCAGGCGGCAGACACCGCCCTTGGGCGTGGCGCCGATCTTGGCCAGTTCCATCAGCGAGTCCCAGAGGCGCTCGCCATTGATCCGAAGATTGCTTGTCATGTCAGTTGTCCGATCGCGTCAGAGGTGACGCAAGAGTTTCCGGAACGCATTAGTTTCCGGAACGCAGAGAGCGCAAAGGGACGCAGAGAACACAGAGAGTTTCATGGTCAATACTCTGCGCGCTCTGCGTCCCTCTGCGTCCTCTGCGTTCCGGATATTCGTGTTCCATTTCAATGATCAGCGCGCCACCGCCGTGGGTGCCAGATGTTGCGCGCGCTTCGCCCCGGCTTCGAAGCTGGCGCCGAAGGGCGGCCGCTTCACGTAGCGGCCCGCGCCCACTTCGGCGCGCAAGTCGCCGGCGCTGTAGACAACGCGGCCCTGGCTGATCGTGTGGCTCGGGATGCCGCGCACCGTGCGGCCTTCGAAGATGTTGAAGTCGCCCTTCGAGTGCTGCGTCTTCGCGCTGAAGGTCTTGCTGCCTTGCGGATCCCACAGCACCAGGTCGGCATCGGCGCCCGCGGCGATCACGCCCTTGCGTGGGTAGAGGTTGAACAACTTGGCGCAATTGGCCGAGGTGATGGCGACGAACTCGCTGCGTGTGAGCCGGCCCGTGTTGACGCCTTCATCCCAGATCACGGCCATGCGTTCCTCGATGCCGCCGCAACCGTTCGGGATCTTGGTGAAATTGCTCAGGCCCGCAGCCTTTTGCTCCGCGCAGAAGGTGCAGTGATCGGTCGCCGTCGTGTGCAGATTGCCCGATTGCAAGCCATGCCACAGCGCCTCCTGATGCCCCTTGGCGCGGAACGGCGGGCTCATCACATGGCCGGCCGCGAAAGCGAAATCGGGCGAGCGGTAGACCGAGTCGTCGATCACCAGATGCCCGGCCAGCACCTCGCCGTAGACGCGCTGGCCCCGGCTTCGCGCGCGCGCGATGGCGTCGGCCGATTCCTTGCTCGACACATGCACCACGTAAATTGGCACGCCGAGGACTTCGGCAATCGCGATCGCGCGATTCGCGGCCTCGGCCTCAACTGCGGGCGGGCGAGAGAGCGGATGGCCTTCGGGCCCGCTGATGCCGGCCGCCAGGGTTTCCTGCTGCAACAGATAGACGAGCTCGCCGTTCTCGGCATGCACGGTCGGCATCGCGCCTAACTCCAAGGCTCGACGGAAGCTGTGCACCAGCGTTTCGTCATCGCACATGATGGCGTTCTTGTAGGCCATGAAGTGCTTGAAGCTGTTGACGCCCTCCTGCTCGACCAGCAGGCCCATGTCCTTGTGGACGCTGTCGTCCCACCAGGTCACCGCCACGTGGAAGCCATGATCGGAGGCCGACTTCTCGGCCCAGCCGCGCCATTGCCGGTAAGCGTCCATCAGCGGCTGTTGCGGGTTCGGGATCACGAAGTCGATGATGCTCGTGGTGCCGCCCGCCAGCCCCGCCGCGGTGCCGGTGAAGAAGTCATCCATCGTCACCGTGCCCATGAAGGGCAGCTGCATGTGCGTGTGCGGATCGATGCCGCCGGGCAGCAGGTATTGGCCCGTGCCGTCGATCGTCTGGCAGCCGGCCGGCGCCTCGCGTGCCGCGGCCTCGCCCACGGCCGCGATACGGCCGTCCACGCACAGCACATCGGCAAAGGTTTCGCAGTCGGCGTTGACCACGGTCGCGCCACGGATCAGCAGGGAGGTACTCACATCCAACTCCTCAAATCTTCAGGAACTCGCGGCAGGCACCGGCGCGCCGCGCGAGCCCATCGCCACGCGGTAGACGACAGCCGCCACCGCCACGCCGACGAACCAAGCATAGGTATAGACCACCTTGAACGGTTCCGCCACTCCGCTGAACTGCGCGGGTAGCGCCGCGTTCAGGAAACCCGGCAGATTGGGCAGCACGCCCAGCACGAAGGCGACGATGGCGGCCCAGTTCCAGCCCGAGCCGTAGCTGTAGCGGCCGCCTTCGCGGTAGAGCTCGTTCACATCGAGTTCGGTGCGGCGGATCAGGTAGTAGTCGACGATCAGGATGCCGGCCACCGGCCCCAGCAAGGCGGAGTAGCCGATCAGCCAGGTGAAGATATAGCCCTGAGTCGATTCGAGGATCTTCCACGGCATCATCGCCAGCGCAATGCCGGCGGTGATGTAGCCGCCGGTGCGATAGGAAATCTGCTTGGGCGCCAGCGCCGAGAAGTCATACGCCGGGCCGACCAGATTGGCGGCGAGGTTCACGCTCACCGTGTCGATCAGCAGCACGATCAGCGCCACCAGCACGGCCGCGCCGGTCATGCGGCTGGCCAGATCGACCGGGTCCCAGATCGCCTTGCCGTAGATCACCACGGTGGCCGAGGTCACGATCACCGCCAGCGCCGCGAGCAGGCCCATCGGCGCGGGCAGGCCGATGGCCTGGCCGACGAGTTGGTCCTTCTGCGATTTGGCAAAGCGCGTGAAGTCAGGAATGTTCAGCGCCAACGTCGCCCAGAAACCGACCATCGCGGTCAGCGAGGGCCAGAACACGGCCGAGAACTGCCCTGCCTTCTTGCCGCCTTCGACGAACTGCGAAGGCTGATCGAGGATCGGCCCGAAGCCGCCCGCACGTTGCCAGGCCCAGCCCAGCAGCACGAAGCAGATCACGATCTTGATCGGCGCGGTGTAGGTTTCAAGCTTGCGGATCGACTCGATGCCGTGCACGATGAAATAGAACTGCATCGCCCAGAAGGCGAGGAAGCAGACGAGCTGGCCGAGCGTGATGCCGAGACCGGGCAGCTTGTCGGCATCAAGCGGATGGCCGAGCAGGGCGCCGATCAGCGTGTAAATCATCATGCCGCCGAACCAGGTCTGGATGCCGTACCAGCCGCAGGCGACCAGGGCCCGCAGCAAGGCCGGCAGACGCGCGCCGCGCGTGCCGAAAGAGGCCCGCGCCAGCACCGCATACGGGATGCCGTACTTGGAGCCCGCGTTGCCGATCAAGAGCATCGGGATCAGCACGATGAAGTTGCCGAGGAAGACGGTCAGCACCGCCTGCGACCAGGACATGCCCGTCTCGATCAGGCCAGCCGCCAGCGTGTACGCCGGGATACACATCACCATGCCGACCCACAGCGCGGCAAAGTGGTACCAGCGCCAGGTGCGCTGCTCCAGCCGCGTGGGCAGCAGGTCCGCGTTGGAGAGTTGGTCGCTCGTCGTTGCAGTCATTCACGCCTCCTGAGGTGAGTTCGCTGTGATTTCCCCGTGATCACCCATCAGACCGCAGCCCTGTGCTTCAGCCCATTGAGGGAAACGCGAACGCATGGAACGCAAGACTTATGCCGTGCCGGTCGACGTGGCGCAAACGGCGCCCGGGTTGTTCGGATGCGTGGTCCAGTTGGCGTACTCGGCACTCACCGGCTTGCCCGTGCGCTTGTCGATCTCGCCGGCTTTCAGCGCCCGCATCGTGATCGTGTCGGGCACGGGGCAGATCGAGACACAGAGATTGCAGCCCACGCATTCCTCGTCCTTGACCTCGAAATGGCGCTTGCCGTCCTTCATCGCCGTGATCGCCTGGTGCGAGGTGTCTTCGCAAACCACGTGGCAACGCCCGCACTGGATGCAGCTGTCCTGGTTGATGACGGCCTTCTCCACATGGTTGAGGTTCAGCGCGTTCCAGTTCTTGACGCTCGGCACGGCACGGCCGCATAACTCTTCAATCGAGCGCATGCCTTGCGAGTCGAGGAAGTTGGAGAGGCCGTCGCACATGTCCTGCACGATCTTGAAGCCATAGACCATCGCGGCGGTGCACACCTGCACATTGCCGGCGCCCAGCGCGATGAATTCGGCGGCGTCGCGCCAGGTGGTGATGCCGCCGATGCCCGAGATCGGCATCCCGGCGGTGAGCGGGTCGCGCGCGATCTCGGCCACCATGTTCAGTGCGATCGGCTTGACCGCCGGACCGCAATAGCCGCCATGCGAGCCCCAGCCGTCCGTGCTGGGCAGCATCGTGAGCTTGTCGAGATCCACACCCATGATCGAATTGATCGTGTTGATCAGGCTGACCGCATCGGCGCCACCGGCCTTGGCCGCGCGCGTCGGGAAGCGCACGTCGGTGATGTTGGGCGTGAGCTTCACGATCGTCGGCAGCTTCGAGTAGTGCTTGCACCATTCGGCGATGCGCTGGATGTACTCGGGCACCTGGCCCACAGCCGAGCCCATGCCGCGCTCGCTCATGCCGTGCGGGCAGCCGAAGTTCAGCTCGATACCGTCGGCGCCCACATCCTCGACCATCGGCAGGATGCGCTTCCATGCGGCTTCGTCGACGGGCACCATCAGCGAGACGACCATCGCGCGATCGGGCCAGGCGCGCTTGACGCGTTTGATCTCCTCGAGATTGGTGCGCAGCGGCCGGTCGGTGATCAGTTCGATATTGTTCAGGCCGATCACGCGGCGGTCCTGTGACATCAGCGTGGCGTAGCGCGGCCCGTTGACGTTGACCACCGGTGGGTCTTCGCCCAGCGTCTTCCAGACCACACCGCCCCAACCCGCCTCGAAAGCGCGCGTGACGTTGATCTCCTTGTCGGTCGGTGGCGCGGAGGCGAGCCAGAAAGGATTCGGGCTCTTGATGCCCACGAAGTTGCTGGTGAGATCAGCCACGTTGAGTCTCCTGCGTGAGGCGTGCCGCGGCGGAGCCGGCATCGCGAAGTGCGGCGTCGATGGAAACGGCGGCGCGCTTGCCATGCTCGACGGCTTCGACGGTCAGATCGCGCCCGCCGTGGCGGCAATCGCCGCCGGCCCAGACGCGCGGATGGTTCGTTCGCCCGTCTTCGTCGGTGGCGATGCGGCCGCCTTGCAGCGTGACCGCGCCGGCAGCGGGCTCGTTGACAAAGGTCTGGCCGATCGCCTTGAGCACCATGTCGGCGGCGAGCGTGAATTCCTCGCCGGTCTCCACGAGCTTGCCGTCCACCATCTCCGTGGCCGCGAAGCGCATGCCGGTCACCGAGCCCGCTTCACCCCGCACTTCTTTCGGCGCGGCCCAGTGGCGCACGGTGACGCCGTTCTCCTGCGCCCAGCGCACCTCGACCTCGGAAGCGGCCATGCTTTCGGGGCCACGGCGGTAGACCATCGTCACCTCTTCCGCACCGAGCAAACGCGATTGCACGGCGGCATCAACGGCGGTCATGCCGCCGCCGATGACCACCACGCGACGGCCGATCGGCACCTGCGCGGGATCGGCCTGGCGCAGCTCGGCGATGAAATCAACGGCGGCGCGCAGGCCGGTCAGCTCAGGCTCGCCGATGCCCAGTGCGTTGACGCCGGCCAGCCCCATGCCGAGGAACACGGCGTCGAAATCAACCAGCAACTGGTCAAGCGTGACGTCGCGGCCTAACTGCTGATTCAAGCGCGTCTCGATGCCGCCGATCGAGAGCAGCCAGTCGATTTCCTGCTCCGCGAAGTTGCCGGCGGTCTTGTAGGTCGCCAAGCCGTATTCATTCAGGCCGCCGAGCTTGGGCCGCGCATCAATCAGCACCACGTCGTGCCCTCGGCGCGCCAGGCCATGCGCGCAAGCAAGGCCCGCCGGCCCGGCACCCACGACCGCCACGCGCAAGCCGCTGGCCGGCGCCCGGGTGAACAGCGGTGCGCCCGGTGCCGCGAAATGCGCGTCGGTCGCGTAGCGTTGCAGGCTGCCGATCTCGACCGGCTTGTCCTCGTTCGTGTT
The DNA here is from genome assembly GCA_036500605.1 of Burkholderiaceae bacterium. GTDB lineage: Bacteria > Pseudomonadota > Gammaproteobacteria > Burkholderiales > Burkholderiaceae_C > JAFALK01. The sequence goes on along the minus strand of DASYBU010000001.1, from coordinate 10,282 downwards.
GCGCACGCAGGCCTGCTCGCACAGCACCTCGGTTGGGCAGACTCGCGCGCACATGCCGCCGAGCGGATTGGCTTCCAGGATGGCACGCGCTGCGCCGCGGTTGTTCTCCTGCGCGATGCGCTGGATGAAGCTCGGGATGTCGATACCGGTCGGACACGCCGTGATGCAGGGGGCGTCGAAGCAGTAGTAGCAGCGCTCGGCTTCGATCAGCGCCTGGGCGCGCGTCAGCGGCGGGTGGGCATCGCCAAAGTTTTTGGCGTAGTCGGCAAGATTGAGCCGAGCGGCGTGGATGCCGCAGGCTTGTGCGGAAGGGGAAGCGGACTTGTCCAAGGCGAGCTCCTGGCGGCGGCTGGGGGTCAGTTGAAGGCGCGGCGGATCGCACGGCGCAGGGCGTCGCCCATCGCGTGCAACTCGTCGACCGTCGAGATGAAAGGCGGGCCCATCGCGATGGTGTCGCCGGTGAAGCGCAGGAGCAGGCCTTCGTCGAGCCCATGCTCGAAGACCTTCATCGCGCGTACACCGGGTTGGCCCGGCAGCGGCTCCAGGTCGATGCCGGCGGCCATGCCGATATTGCGCACATCGAGCACGCCGGTTTCGTCCTTGAGCCCGTGCACCACATCGGCCAGCACCGGCTCCAGCGCCTTCGCGCGTTCGATCAGGCCATCGCCGACCAGCAGATCGAGCGCTGCATGGCCGACGGCCGCGGCCAGCGGGTGGCCGGAGTAGGTGTAGCCATGCAGGAACTCGACCGCATGCTGCGGCGCATCGGTGCCCATGAAGGTGTTGAAGATCTGCTCGGAGACGATCACGCCGCCCATCGGCACGATGCCGTTGGTGATGCCCTTGGCAAAGGTGATCATGTCGGGCGTGACGCCAAAGCGCTGCGCCCCGAAATTGGCGCCGACACGGCCGAAGCCGGTGATCACCTCATCGAAGATCAACAGGATGCCGTGCCGCGTACAGATCTCGCGCAGCTTCTGCAGATAGCCAACCGGCGGCACCAGCACGCCCGTCGAGCCGGCCATCGGTTCGACGATCACGGCGGCGATCGTCGAGGCGTCATGCAAGGCGACGATGCGTTCCAGCTCATCGGCCAGGTGGCCGCCCCAGTCCGGCTGGCCGCGCGTGAAGGCCATGTGCGAGCGGTCGTAGGTGTGGGGCAGGTGATCGATGCCGTTCAGCATCAGCGGCCCGAACATCTTGCGGTTGGCCACCATGCCGCCGACCGACATGCCGCCGAAACCGACGCCGTGATAACCACGCTCGCGGCCGATGAACCGGGTGCGAGCGCCCTGCCCGCGCAGCCGCTGGTAGCCATAGGCGATCTTCATCGCGGTGTCGATCGACTCAGAACCCGAGTTGGTGAAGAACACGCGCTCCATGCCTTCGGGCGCCATTGCAGCAATGCGCCCGGCCAGCTTGAGCGCTTGCGGGTTGGCGAACTGGAAGGCGGTGGCGTAGTCCAGCGTCTGCGCCTGCTTCGTCAGCGCCTCGACGATGCGCGGCTGCGCATGGCCCAGCGGGCAGCACCACAGGCCCGAGAGGCAGTCGAACAGCTTCTGCCCGTTCGACATCGTGTAGTACGCGCCCTCGGCGCCGACCAGCAATTTCGTGTGTTCACGGAAATAGCGGTTAGACGTGTAGGGCAGCCAGCTGTGCTCCAGACCTTCGGCTTGATTCGCCGGATTCGATTGAACGTCCATCATCACGACTCCATTCAGGGCATCAGGCCAATGTTTACTCTTCAGTAAAACTTTTACCAGCCAGTAAAAACCCCACTGTGGCTTTCGGAGACGCGTGACCGTCTTGCTGCGCACAATGGGGCATGGAGACAATGATGGTGAAACCCGCGGCCCGGAAGCCGCGCACGGCGACACTGCAAAAGCAGGCGCTGATCCTCGCGGAGGCCGAAGGCCAGTTCGCGCGCTTCGGCTTCGAGGGCGTGTCGCTCGACGGCATCGCCACGGCGCTGGGCATCAGCCGCCAGAACATGCTTTACTACTACGCGGGCAAGGAAGAGCTTTACGCCGCCGTGCTCGACAGCGTGCTCGAAACCTGGTTGCAAAGCATGGAAACGCTGGCCAAGCAGCATGAGCCCGAAACGGCGATCGGCAACTACATCCGCGCCAAGCTGCGCTTCTCGCGCGAGCGGCCCAGCGGCTCCATCGTCTTCACACGCGAAGTGCTGGCCGGCGCGCCGCGCTATGCCGACAAGCTCGCCAAGACCGTGCTGCCGCACCTGCGCGCCAATGTGCGCACCTTCGAGCGCTGGGCCAAGCAGGGGCTGATCGCGAGGGTCGACTTCACGCACCTGATGTTCGTGATCTGGTCTTCGACACAGGCCTATGCCGACCTCGCACCCCAGTTCGCGATGGTGATGGGCAAGCCCCAACTGGCGCAGACCGACTTCGACGCCGCGCATGCGCTGATCACGAGCCTGGTGATGAACAGCCTGCGGGCTGCGTGAGCCCTGAACTCAGCTCAGCCGCGATCCCTTCGGCAAACGCGCCGACAACCATTCATGCACGTCGGCCCGGATGTTCCGGCCCGCGAGCAGGAAGTCCTCGAAGCGGTTCGGCACATAGGGCAGATATAGCAAGGGCATGCGCGCTTCTTCTGGCGTGCGGGCCGCCTTTCTGCCATTGCAGGACGCGCAGGCCGAGACCAGATTCATCCAGCTCCAGGCGCCGCCGCGCGACTCGGGCACGATGTGCTCGCATTGCAGTTCGCGCTCCTTGAAGCACTGGCCGCAATAGGCGCAGGTGAAGCGGTCGCGCTTGAAGAGCTTGCCGCGGCTGAAGGCCGGCGCCACGTCGAAGAGATTCAGCCTCGCGGCGCCGTTGAGCGCCATGATCGGGTAGACCTCGATCAGCGATTGCCGACCGGTGACGGCGTTCCAGCCGCCGCGCAAGGTGCGCAAGGGGCCGTCGCCATCCACCCAGGCGACCGCCCGCGTAGCTTGATGCACGGCCGCTTGTTCGGTCGTGATCCAGGCCTGCGGCGTGCCCTGAATGTCGAGCTGCAGCACATGGCGACGTGAGTCTTCGATTTGTTGTTGTCGTTCTTCATGCATGACGGCCCTCCTTTCTTGCGGGCATTGCTGTGCAATTCCTGGTCTCGATGGCAGGGCTCGAACCTGCGACCTCCGGCTTCGTAGGCCGGCGCTCTGAATCCAACTGAGCGAACGAGATGAAATGTTTGCCGGTCACGGGTTCCGGCGCCGCCCAATCGTTGCGGCCGATTTCCACTCCCGGGGCGTGAGCTCAACGGGAGTTCCTTTTTCTATTGAAGAGCGACTTCACTTCGGCTGTGCCCAAACGCGAGCATCCCGTCGGATGTGGTGTCTCGCTGCACGAAGCTCGAACTTAGCTATGAACTTGCCGCGCACATCCCGTGCCGCCAACACCATGCGTGCGGCAACGGAGTGCAAGGACACAGCCGAAGTGAAGCCAACAAAAAACAAATTTCAAGAACAAAAGCAAAAGGCCCGGATCCATGTCGGAATCCGGGCCTCTGCGTACAGAGCTTGGAGGGCGGGCGGCTATGCGCTGCTGCTTCCCTCTCCCGGATGAATTCGGTCCTCGTCTCGGCGCGACATCTCAACAAGACTTTGCGGCAGACCCGCACCGACACGCACGCACGCAACCAGCCCTTGCAGGGGTCGGTGGTGGGCGATGGGGTGACGGGTTTTCACGATAAGCCTCGGTAAAAAGTAACGGCTCTTTCGAGCGGTGTTTGAAACGATGGGCGGACTGTAAATAGTCTTTACGGAATCGTCAAGCGGCTGCGAGAATGCGCGTCATACCTGTTGTGCAAATTCCACGAACCGTGAGCAACCTCACCCTCATCCGAAGAAGCAGCGTGCTCGCGCTGTTCCAGAGTTACGCCGAACACGCGCTGGCCGCCGGCACGCCGCCCAAGGGCTTGGAGCAGGCCTTTGCGGCGACCCTCGAGATCTCGCCGAGCATGTGGAGCCAGATCAAGTCCTCGCGGCCGATCAGCGACAAGCTGGCGCGGCAGATCGAGAGCCATGCGGGCAAGGCCGCGGGCTGGTTGGACGAAGAGCGCCAGGACGCGCCGCCCAGCCCGGCCGAGAAGGCCTTCATGGAACTCGCGCTGCTGGCATTTCGCGCGACAAACAGCGCCGAGCGCAAAGCCTTGCGTCAGCAGTTGCTCAAGCTCGCCGAGCCTGAACTCAGCGCGAAGTGAGACCGGCCAGTTCGGCCAGCAGCTGATACGAACGTCGCCGCGCGGCCGGGTCGAAGATCGCCGAAACCACCATCAGCTCGTCGGCCTGCGTGACCTCGACAAAGCGCTTCAGCCCTTCGCGCACCGTCTCGGCTGACCCGACAACGGAGCACGCCAGCGCGTTCTGCGCCATCGCTTTCTCCGCAGGCGACCAGTAGGTCTCGATATCGTCGATCGGCGGCTGTTGCAGGCCCGGCCGGCCGCGGCGCAGGTTGACGAACGATTGCTGGTGCGAGGTGAACAGGCGCCTGGCCTCGGCGTCGGTATCCGCCACGATGATGTTGACGCCGACCATCGCATGCGGCTTGGCCAGTTGCGCGGAAGGCTTGAACAACGAGCGGTAGAGCTTCAAGGCATCGCCCAGCGCATCAGGCGCGAAGTGCGAGGCAAAGGCATAGGGCAGGCCCAGCGCCGCCGCCAGATGCGCGCCGTAATGGCTCGATCCCAGGATCCACAGCGGCACGTCCAGGCCCGCTCCGGGCACGGCTTGCACAGCCTGGCCCGGTTGCGCGGGCGCGAACAGCGCTTGCAGTTCCTGCACATCGTCGGGGAAGGTCTCGGCTGCGCGCGGGTCGCGGCGCAGCGCGCGCACGGTGGTCTGATCGGTGCCCGGCGCTCGGCCCAGGCCCAGGTCGATGCGGCCCGGGTACAGCGCGGCCAAGGTGCCGAACTGTTCGGCAATCACCAGTGGCGAATGGTTGGGCAGCATGATGCCGCCCGCGCCGATGCGGATGCTCGAGGTTCCCTGCGCCAGGAAGCCGATCACGACCGATGTCGCCGCGCTGGCGATGCCCGTCATGTTGTGATGCTCGGCCACCCAGTAGCGCGTGTAGCCAAGCTTCTCGGCTTGCTGAGCTAACTCCAGGCTCAAGCGCAAGGCTTCGCCCGGCGTCGAACCCATCTGCACGGGCACGAGGTCAAGAATGGAGAGCGGTGGAAAGCTTGCTGCGGTGTTCATGAGGGCCTGCGGAGCCGTCGTTCTGGCTCGGGCCGCCACGATACGGCGCCTTGAAAGGACTTGCCCGTGTCGGGCTATTGTTCTTTGAGGGCTCTCCCGGCGTTCTCACGCCGCCTTGGCGGTCGGCTGCGAGAAGCAGACCCGGTTGCGCCCCGCCGCCTTGGCTTGGTACAGCGCCTGATCGGCGCGCCGGACGGCATCGTCAAACGCCTCGCCCGCGAACATGAGCGCGGCGCCGACCGAGACCGTGACCCGCAGCGGTTCCGGCTCGGCCTCGACGCTCAGTTCGGCCACGGCGGCCCGCACGCGCTCGGCCAACTCCAGCGCGGCCGATTCGTCCACATTGGTGATCACGCAGACAAATTCTTCACCGCCCCAGCGGCCGAGCAGATCCGAGCTGCGCAGCATCGATTGCACGCAAGCACTCAAAGCGATCAGCACCTGGTCGCCGGCCTCGTGCCCGAAGCCGTCGTTGATCTTCTTGAAGTGGTCGGCGTCGATCATGATGATGGCCGCGCCCGCCGAGTCCTCGGCGCGGCGCCCGCCCTGGGCCGCGAACCTTTCGGTCAGGGCGCGGCGGTTGAGGCAGGCCGTCAGCGGGTCTTGTTCCGCCAGCGTGATGATTCTGCTGAAGGCACGCTCAAGCTCCTCGTTCTTGTGACGCAGGTGGTCGGCCAGTTCCTCGACCTGGAACATCTGCCGGATCTGCTGCATCTCGACGTTACGGCTTCCGACGCCGTAGAACTGCGTCATGCCGAAGGCCGCAAAACTCCCGAGGCTGGCGCTGATTGAAATGTTGTCCATCTCGCCCAGGCACATCAACAGTGTGGGCCAGATCAGGCCGATGCAGAAGGCGGCGAGCGCGCGCCAATTCAGGTTGAGGTTGTGGACCGAAAACACGCCGATCACGACCACGACACAGAGGTTGCCGACGAACTGCACATTGTTCTGACGCAGCCCCGGCAGCCAGCACGAGAAACCCCAGCAACTGCCGAACACGAAGAGGGTGATGATCAGCGCGCGCAGAACCGGTTCAGCGCGGTCGGGGTCAGGACTGAGCCGCTTCACATGGGCAGCCAGCATGCCCTCGCAGACCTCCAGGACGAGCATCACGCCAACCCACATCAGCAGGTAGTGGTCCGGCGTGTAGCCCTTCAGCATGACGACCTGCATCGCAATACCGATCCAGGACGTTGCAGCGGACAAGCTTTCTCGATGGCCTACGCGCCGGAGGACCTCACTGCGAATGGACTGCGACTCTTGCATGCGAAAGGGACAGCGGATACGGATTGAGCGGCCTGGGAACGAGGCCACGCCCGTTCAAAAATGATTATGTGCGGCGCTCTTCTGGTGCCTCCCCGGACAAGCGCATCTTCTTGCCGCCTGAAAGCCTGCATGCGCACCTTCTTGAGTTTGAGCAAGTCGCGTCAACCGCACTGCGCCGCAGCGCCGCCGCGTCACTTTGTTGATGGCAGCAAGCTCGTGCGAAGATCATCAGCGAGGCGCTGAAGTCAGGGCGTTGATTTCTTCTCTTCAGCCCCTGGTGCCGCTTCGATGCGCAAATACGTTCTACTGACTCTGCTGTTGATCGTGATCGCAGCGCTTGGTCTTGCAAGCCAGCTCGGCGCGAACAGGAGCCCGATGCTGGTCACGCCGGATGCCAGCGACACACAGCCCGGCCCGCTGCGCTTTCCCAAGGGCTTCTATTGGGGCGTGGCGATCGCCGGCCAGCAGGCCGAGAGCCAGCAAGCCAGCGACTGGACGGCCTTTGAGGAAGACGCGTTTCGCCAGCGCCGCTTCGGCACCGGGCCCACGGCCGGCGTCTCGCTGCCGGGCCATATCCACGATCTCGGCAAATGGTCGGACAAGGTGCGCCACGAGAAGGCCGGCTTCGAGACCCGCTACGCGGCCGATCTCGCGATGGCGCAAGACATGGGGCTCAACGCCTTTCGCTTTTCGATCGAATGGGCGCGCTTGTTCCCGCGCGCCGGCATGAGTGCGCCAGACCCGGCCGGCATCGCGTACTACAAGGCCTTGATCCACGAGATGAAGTCGCGCGGCATCACGCCTTTCGTCACGCTGTTCCACTACGTCTCGCCGGCCTGGTTCTTCGAGGCCGACTCGACGGGCCGCAAAGGCTGGGAGCGCGAGGACGCACTTGTGCAATGGCAGCGCTATGTGGAGGCGGTGGCCGACAACTTCATCCCCGACGTGACCCAGTGGTGCACGCTCAACGAGCCGATGGTCTATCTCTACAGCGGCTATATCGAAGGCACGTACCCCCCGCTGGAGCGACGTGCCGGGGTTGAAGAAGCGGCTCCGGTCGTGAAGGCGCTGCTGAACGCCCACCTGATCGCTTACCAGACGCTGCACCGCGTGGCCGCCGAACGCAAGACGGTGGCCAACGTCGGCATCACCGAGAACACGCTGTCCTTCGAGCCCCTGCGCAACTGGGCGCCGCTTGATCGGCTGACCGCCAAGACGATCGACCAGGCCTGGAACTGGGACTTTCTCGACGCGATCGAGACCGGGCGCATGACGCTCACGAATACTGACATCGACATGCCCATCGAAGGCCTGAAAGGCACCGAGGACTATGTCGGCATCAATTACTACAGCCGCACCTACATCAAATCAGACCTGTTCCACCCGGGCACGCCGCAGATCCTGCTGCACGACCCAGAGGCGACGAACGAGCCCGTCAACGATGTCGGCTGGGCCAGCTATCCGCATGGCTTCTACCTGATCCTCACGCAGGCCAGGCAGCGCTACGGCAAGCCGATCTTCGTGCTGGAGAACGGCACGGCCGACGGCGCTAACAACGATGTCGCACGGCAGAAATTCCTGCGCGAGCACGTGCGCGAGGTCTGGCTGGCGCGGGAGCGCGGCGGCGTCGATGTGCGCTCCTACATCCACTGGTCGCTGTTCGACAATTTCGAGTGGTCCGAGGGCTTCAATGCGCGCTTCGGCCTGGTGGCGGTCGACTACGAGAACGACTTCAAGCGCACGCCGCGGCCGTCGGCGAAGCTGTTTGCGGACATCGCGCATGCGAATGCCTTGCCGGCCGAGCTTCGGTAGAAGAAGCGGCGCGGCGCTCAAACCGCCGACACCCCCCTCTTGAAACGTCACCGCCCGCCCCTATAATCCTCTTGCTAGCACTCAACCACCTTGAGTGCTAATGGTCCCAAACGGTCCCTCTGGGTCCTGACTGGAATCCCTGATGCAAGCCAGCGCTGTGCTGGCTTTGCTGATTCAAGCACTGAGAAAACCCTCTCAAGGAGATCCAATGAAGCTGCGTCCTTTGCACGATCGCGTGATCGTCAAGCGTCTGGAACAAGAAACCAAGACCGCCTCCGGCATCGTCATCCCTGACGCCGCCGCTGAGAAGCCTGACCAAGGCGAAGTCCTGGCTGTCGGCCCCGGCAAGCGCAATGACAAGGGTGAATTCATCACCTTGAACGTGGCCGTGGGCGACCGCGTGCTGTTCGGCAAGTACAGCGGCCAGTCGGTCAAGGTCGATGGCGACGAACTCCTCGTGATGCGCGAAGAAGACCTCTTCGCTGTCGTCGCCAAGTAATCCATTCAAGAATTCGGAGAAGAAAACATGGCAGCAAAAGACGTGATCTTTGGCGGCGAGGCCCGTGCCCGCATGGTCGAAGGCGTGAACATCCTGGCCAACGCGGTCAAGGTGACCCTGGGCCCGAAGGGCCGCAACGTGGTGCTCGAGCGCTCGTTCGGCGCCCCCACGGTGACCAAGGACGGCGTGTCCGTCGCCAAGGAAATCGAACTGAAGGACAAGCTTCAGAACATGGGCGCGCAGATGGTCAAGGAAGTTGCTTCCAAGACCAGCGACAACGCCGGTGACGGCACCACCACCGCCACCGTGCTGGCCCAAGCCATCGTTCGCGAAGGCATGAAGTACGTGGCCGCCGGCATGAACCCGATGGATCTGAAGCGCGGCATCGACAAGGCGGTCTCCGCCCTGGTCGCCGAGCTGAAGAAGGCTTCGAAGGCCACCACCACCAGCAAGGAAATCGCGCAAGTCGGCACTATCTCGGCCAACAGCGACGAAGAAGTCGGCAAGATCATCGCCGACGCGATGGACAAGGTCGGCAAGGAAGGCGTCATCACCGTTGAAGACGGCAAGTCGCTCGACAACGAACTCGACGTCGTCGAAGGCATGCAGTTCGACCGCGGCTACCTGTCGCCTTACTTCATCAACAACCCGGAAAAGCAAGCCGCGTTGCTGGACAACCCGTACGTGCTGCTGTTCGACAAGAAGATCAGCAACATCCGTGACCTGCTGCCTACCCTCGAGCAAGTCGCCAAGGCCGGCCGTCCGCTGCTGATCATTGCTGAAGAAGTCGAAGGCGAAGCCCTGGCTACGCTGGTCGTGAACACCATCCGCGGCATCCTGAAGGTCGTGGCCGTGAAGGCTCCTGGCTTCGGCGACCGCCGCAAGGCCATGCTCGAAGACATCGCCATCCTGACCGGCGGCAAAGTCATCGCCGAAGAAGTCGGCCTGACGCTCGAGAAGGTCACGCTGGCCGACCTGGGCCAAGCCAAGCGCGTTGAAGTGGGCAAGGAAAACACCACGATCATCGACGGCATGGGCGCTGCGGGCGACATCGAAGCACGCGTCAAGCAAGTGCGCATCCAGATCGAAGAAGCCACGTCCGACTACGACCGTGAAAAGCTGCAGGAACGCGTGGCCAAGCTGGCCGGCGGTGTTGCACTGATCAAGGTCGGTGCTGCGACCGAAGTGGAAATGAAGGAGAAGAAGGCCCGCGTCGAAGACGCACTGCACGCCACGCGCGCTGCGGTTGAAGAAGGCATCGTGGCCGGCGGCGGCGTGGCTCTGCTGCGCGCCAAGCAAGCGGCTGGTGTCATCAAGGGCGACAACCCCGATCAAGAAGCCGGCATCAAGCTGATTCTTCGCGCGGTTGAAGAGCCGATGCGCATCATCGTTTCCAACGCCGGCGACGAGCCTAGCGTGGTGGTGAACGCGGTGTTGGCCGGCAAGGGCAACTACGGCTACAACGCTGCCAACGGCGTGTACGGCGACATGATCGAAAT